>CBDATB010000013.1:0-655000 GCA_965199745.1 Flammeovirgaceae bacterium
GGTATACTCATGAGTATCTGTTTCATCGGGGTCGGTAGTGGTCAACAGACCGATTAGCGTACCCACTACCGAGTTTTCCTCAATGCTTGATTTTGAAAGATTAACATGATTAGGTGCATCGTTATTATCTATCAAGTTGATGTTAAATTCTTTGGTATAGGTTAGTCCACCTGCGTCTGTAGTAGTAATACTGAATGCGTATGTACTACGAGACTCATAATCGAACAGGGTGTTAGATAGTAGGCTATCCTCACTTATTTTAAAATGTATACTATCGGAAATGGTATACTCATGAGTATCTGTTTCATCGGGGTCGGTAGTGGTCAACAGACCGATTAGCGTACCCACTGCCGAGTTTTCCTCAATGCTTGATTTTGAAAGATTAACATGATTAGGTGCATCGTTATTATCTATCAAGTTGATGTTAAATTCTTTGGTATAGGTTAGTCCACCTGCGTCTGTAGTAGTAATACTGAATGCGTATGTACTATGAGACTCATAATCGAACAGGGTGTTAGATAGTAGGCTATCCTCACTTATTTTAAAATGTATACTATCGAAAATGGTATACTCATGAGTATCTGTTTCATCGGGGTCGGTAGTGGTCAACAGACCGATTAGCGTACCCACTGCCGAGTTTTCCTCAATGCTTAATTTTGAAATAGCTATATTTGTTGGCTGCTGGTTGAGAGGCCTTACATCCAACTGAACAGGAACACGGATTAAAGGATTAGTAGGATCATTACTATTGATCAATAAAGTGTGTTTGTAAGTACCTTCTTTTAGATCGGTCGCATCAAAAATTACTGTTACATCAGTGTTTGAACCCGACCCAACGGCACCTGATAATTTATTTAGCACAAGCCATTTGGGTTCAGGGTAAAACAAGACAGATAAGTTATTGTGGAGATAGCTAGTATTGATAGCTACTTGTAAACCATCTGTTCCATCCTTATTTTCTATGCCTATCGAATGGCTTCCGTCGGTATAACTACCCGTTAAAGTTAAATAGTTGAGCCTTATTTTGCCAGTTTTATAAATGATTATCTCGGCAGTAATACTTCCCTGATCTCTGTCGGGAAACAAGCCATAATCGGTAAATTGAATAATGGTCTTATCCGTAAAGTTTTGGTAGTAAGTATTACCAAATGGGTAAGCATCTCTCCATGCCCATGCTACGATATTATTTACAACATCTTTTTTTGGAATAGGCTGACCTGAGCAACATCCAGAGGGGGTTGTTTGGAAGCTAATGAATCCATTTGAGCTAACATAAAACGCTGTATAAGTATCTCCGTAATACTCAAAGCTAAAACCCAAAGGATAAGGCCCTGATACATTATCATCAGATATACTTCCGGTGATATTTATACCCGTCTTTGAAATATCTTCCCATTGGAAAGTAGGACCTCCTGCGTCATCGCTATCTACCCACTCATAGCCATAATTATCGGGACCCCCAACGTTTAAAATCTTTTTTGCATCCACCCGACTATTTGATACGCCTTTCGGGATTTTCTCATATGCTACGGTGCTACCTGCCTGATATGAGGTAGTAACATGCGACTCTTCAATATTAACATCCCAAGTTAAACTGCCACTACCATGCGTATTGTCTATCTTCATTATTTGCACTGAACTATTTCCTGCCGATAATGATTCGTATAAACTATCAGGCTTGACTGTTATTGCTGGCGGTTCTGCTGATTTGCCCATGAGTACTACTACCAGAGTGTCTTGATAGGGGTCATTGCTCAAGAGCATCAAGGACGCATCATCTGTTTCAGCAGTACTAGATGAATAGCTTACCCGAATTTCTTTCGAGTATTTAGGTAGCAAGGCAAAGTTGCTATCACTTGAGGCATAGTCAGGATTATCTGAAAATATATTACTCACCAATAAAGTATCTGTCCCTTTGTTGGTCACTAATAGTACTTTTGAAGTGGTATTGTTTGTAAGTTGTGTTCCGAAAGACAGTGTATCTGTGTCGACATTTATATCCGCCGCACCTGTGATATCCAACTGAACGGGAATGCGTACCAAGCGGTTAGCAGGGTCGTTGGTATTGATCAACAAATCAGCTTGATAGCTACCCCCAACTAAGTTAGCTGCATCAAAAGTTAAGTAAATACTTAAACTGTCACCTGCTGACACACTCTCTGTATTTATATTGGGTTCTAGCCAGAAAAAAATATCCTTTGATAACCAATCAAATAACTGGTTACAGAATAGCCGCGTATCGAGCCGATCAATTTCTACCGAACTAGCAATTTCGTTTCCTACGGCAACAATTTTTCCCCTACCTAAGCTTGAAACAGCTACGTGTACACGCCCATGATTATCAAATGCTAAAGGTAATGCTTGTTTGCTTAATGTACAATAACTGCCGTAAGAGACCGAGTAAATGGACGACACACCTCTTGTTATTGGGTGAGCCAAAATACTATCTATATCAGCACTTTCAAAGTGGCCAATAGACACTTCTTCTATACCGCTACCTAATAGTAAACTGTTGATATTATCATTGGAGGCAATATTATCTGCCTGAAGCATCAAACTTCCACCACTGTTTATCCAGCCTCTGAGCACAGCAATATCTTCTGCCGATGCAAACTCTATGGCATCATCGACAGCAATAACATGAATATCTTCAAGGTCAGCAGCAGCCAAGGGAAAATCAAGCAGAGTAGTATCTGCACCTCTAAGTGCTAGGTCGGAAAGAATAACACTATAATTACTCTGTGAATAAAAAGCGATAGTAATATCTGTTAAATCTACAAGATTTGCTGTAGTGGTTTTTATCGACACAGGTGTCGGGGCTGCCGAGGGCATATCTTCATGAGAAATACTCACTTGATGAGAAGGTAGCGTGTAGGTATTTTTTTCCAAGGTAAAGGTAGTGATTTCAGCATAACGCACATCAATAGTAAAGTCTAAATCAGCTTCTGTACCGCTGTTTTTTACTGTAAGCGTATGCGTAGAAGTTCCGCCAGAAAACAAAGCCTCGTGCAAACTATCGGGTCTAGCTGACACTACTGGGGGTTGCACACCATTGCCCGATAATACCATTAAGTTCTCCCCTGCATTAGTTTTGATCAGCACGGTATCTATGGTGCTGCCCAAGGTAGAAGGCGTAAAGGTAAATACTTGCGACACTGAGTCTAGCGACTCAACTGAAAAATTAGTGTTGGATACACTAAAATCGGCATTATTAAAAATAATAGTATCTATCAACAAAATACCTGCACCTTGGTTTGTAAAATTAACAATCAGTTGTTTTGGATAACCCACAGGTACGTCTGCAAATGCAACTGATTTTCGAATAGCTAAAAGTGGGTCGGCCGTAGGTACGCCTACTGCGTTCCATGCTTCAATAACAGCTAAATGCTCGGCACTATTTTCTCCAAACAAATCTATAGCAGATTGTTCTGCTCCTACTCTTGCATCGACATATTGGGAGTTAGTGGTTAGGTATACGGATAAATTTCTGTAGGCTATTTGTTGGGCTGCTTCTAAGCCGATACTGGGTACGTCGTACACGTAACCGTTGTCGTTAGTACCTGTATCGCCATCTGTGAGCAAATAAAACCAATGGTTCATCACGCCGCTATTGATATGTACGCCGCCGTTATCTAAAGAGCCAGATTCCCAAAAATTACCTTTGTACGTGTCGGGATGTCCCTGAGAGTTTGGATCTTTTATCGAGCGTATCATGCTGGTGCCATCGGTGTATATTTGATCTGCCAAAGCCCAGTTGGCTGTTGCAGGAAAATTTTCAAATTCAATTGCTTGCCCAAAAATATCGCTAAACGACTCATTTAAAGCACCCGATTCGTAGGCGTAAACCAGATTGGCAGTGTGTTGTGTTACAGCATGAGTAATTTCATGCCCCACAATATCTAAGGACACTAGGGCGGTAAGACTTGTACCATTACCATCGCCGTAAGTCATTCTAGACCCGTCCCAGAAAGCATTAGAATAGTTTCTGCTGTAATGCACATATGAATTAATAGTAGCTCCATTGTTGTCAAAGCTATTTCTTCCGAAGTTATCGAGGAAATAATCGTAAGTAGCACCTGCTCCAAAGTGAGCACTTACACCTGCTAGGCTATTCGCTTGATCGAAATGACTATCCACCTCACTAAAAATCGTTGCACTAGAATAACTCGTGCGATTTTTCATGTCATAAGTATTGATGCCATTCCCGCGTGTACTTTCGCTGAGAAAGTAGCCTAAGTTGGTAGAGTCGATGCTGAGGGTAACATCTCCGTCGTAGAGTGTTGTACCCGTGCCTTTTATGCCGATATGGTGAATTTGATCATATTTGTTAATAACTTGACCCGTATGAGCATCAACTTCTACTCTGAATCTGCCGAGAGGTTTTTTAGCGTATATATCAAATAGATAGGCCAATTTCAGGGCATTTTTTCTCAAATATCTTTCACTCGTTATCACTAATTTACCTTTAGGGTAAAAAGATACTTTTTCACCTTTGGACAAGCTTTTGAGCATCAGTTCTTCCTCTTTGTCTTGCCACATATACCGGTCGGCACGAATGTGCTTCAAAGCAAATTTTAATGCTTCTGCTTCCGATATGCTAGGCTCTATATCTAATGTTATATTATTAAAAATATGACCAATACCCGTATTTACCGTTTTTCCTTTACAGTGCAATATAAATTCTCCACCAATTATTTCAATCCCATTATACATTTGAACATACTTTAAATGCTCAAAATCCAGCCGGTCTTTTTCTCTGTTTTTTAGTACAAGATTGTTTGCAGGAGAGAGTGATAGACTTTCTGTTAAATCTGATAGATTCCTCAGGGTTGTTCCTTGCTCAAATTCAATGAAATTCAGATCGTTGTGTGCGTCTGTGATAACGGTTTTTGCATACGGGATAATTTTTTGTGCTTTTTGTTCGACGTATTTGAACTGCTCTTGCGCATAGCCTTCTGAAATAGTAATAAGACATAAAACAAATAGAAGATTTTTTTTGATTTTTTTCATAAGTAAGCATCAATTTCTCTACAAATAAACTTTTTTAACAAAAAATAGTGATTTCTTCATAAAGTTGTTTATTCATGGTACTATTACCACTCTGTTTGTATACGAAATACCATACTTAAAAGTTTCACAGCATTTTTTTTTCATTCGATGAATATTAATCTAAACGCAAAGGTTCATAGCTCTCAAATGGGGAAAGTTTTGTATTTTTTACTGTTTTTTCATAAGTATTCCAAATTGTTTCAAAAAAAGTATTTACTTCAGAAAGCAGGTTTTGCAACTCTTTTTTATTTTGTTCCATCAGCAGCTGGTGAGTTGCATTAACTCCTCTGGTTGAAGTATTCAGATAATAATTCAAAAGTGCTAGCTTACTGCTCATCAAGTGATCGTCATAGCTGTACCCTTTGGCCTCTTTGGCAGGATTAAAACGCTCTAGCAATTCTTTGATATTTTTCTCTAAATCTTTTCCATTTTTTTTTAGCTTAGCAACAAGTGCTGTATCGTTGGTATTTTTTAATTGCTTTTCAACAATCTTAATTACTTCCTGTGCGTCTTTTAGTCTATCCACTGCTTTTGTAGCTGCTGCCACCCTTTTGAGAAGACTTTTTTTCAAGTTCATTATTTGCTCAGTGTCAGTTTGTGCTATTTCTACCCTGGGGTCTTGGCGTACTGTTACCATAGCGGAATCTGAATTTTTACGATAAGTCATACGGATTTTATATTGCCCCGGTAGCACTTGAGGACCGCTGGGTTCGGCGGCGTTTTTCTTGGGTCTTTCTTCTCTGGGATAACGAACTCCTTTCATATTTAAAGCCCAAGTAATGCGGTTCATACCTGAATCGGGTACCTGTGTTAGTGTACGGATTATTTCTCCTTTTATATCAATTACCTCAGCTTTTAAGGTATCTGCTGGCATTTTTTTATCTGAATCTTCGTTAAGTGCTTGTTTTCCTGCTTTTACCCAATAGCTAAGAGTTAGTCCGTACGGTTTATTTTCTCCACTATACATGGCATCGGCAGCAAAGCGAGTGCCTGTAGGGCGTTTATAAGTAGCTAAAATAGCAGAAGGTGGCACAAAGAGTTTTAGCTCATTAGCTAAAATACCAGTTCCCTGCTGTGCAATAGTACGCAAGGGGCGTATATCATCGAAAATGTAAGCTGCCCTACCAAAAGTGCCTACTACCAAATCATGATCACGGGGATGAATTTTCATATCCATTGTCGATACATGTGGGTAGCCTTCTCTCCATTGTGTCCAGTTTTTTCCTGCGTCTATACTTACGTACAGCCCAAATTCTGTACCTAGAAAATATAAATTCTCTGCGATGGGGTCTTGCACAAAAGAAAGCACATAACCCCATATTTGCTTGTCGCCCACTATTTTTTGCCAACTGCGGCCAAAATCTTTTGTGCGATATAAATAAGGTGTCCAATCATTCCGCCTATAATTGTTAATGACTACAAAGGCTTCATTTTCACGGTAAGTAGAAGCGTGAATCTGTGCTACCCACGATCCTGAGGGTACACCGCGAATATTAGCAACAGTATTTGTCCAGATGGCACCGCCGTCTTTGGTCACTTGCACATTGCCGTCGTCAGTACCCACCCATATTACTCCTTGCTTAACAGGACTAGGGGCAATAGCAACGATAGCTGTATGATTTTCGGCATTAGTTACATCATCGGTAAGACCGCCACTTTCTTTGTATTTTTGTTTCTTGGGGTCGTCGGTGGTCAGGTCTTTTGAAATAATTTGCCAAGATTCTCCTCTATCTGTAGTTTTGTGCAGGAACTGACTACCGTAATAAATAGTAGTTGCATTAAAAGGATTTTGAGCAATACCGGCGTTCCAGTTAAAACGTAATTCCACCCCTTCGGGGTGTACTGGGCGAATAATTTGGCTGCTACCAGTACGCAAATCATAACGTGCTAGAAAACCTCCTTGCGCCATAGCATAGCCAGCATACCATCGCTCTGGGTCGGGAACTACATCAAAACCATCTCCGAAGAATAACTCTTCCCAATAAGCATTTTTAATACCGCCATATCGCCATACTGCACTCGGGCCCTGCCAAGATCCATTGTCTTGCATACCTCCATATACGTTATAAGGTGTCTGCATGTCTATGTTAATGTGGTAAAATTGTGCTAAAGGTAGGTTTTCAACAAAACGCCAGTTTTCCCCCTGATCGTAAGTAATTGCCAGACCTCCGTCATTACCATTAATGATAAAATTGGGCCTATCGGGATGTATCCACCAGGCATGGTGGTCGGGGTGTACGCCTGTAAAGCCAGAATATGGTAGAATAACACGAAAGGAGCGTCCACCATCTTCACTTTTTGATACTACTGAGTATAAACTGTAAAGGCGATTTTCATTCTTTGGGTCAACAAATATGTCAGCATAATAAAAAGGTCGGTTGCCAATATTTTTTCCGTCGTTGATCTTTTTCCATTCTACTCCACCATCGTCAGAGCGGTATAGGGCATTCTTTTTAGCTTCTATTAGCGCATAAACAACTTCAGGATTACTTTGGGCGATGGCTAAGCCAATTCTGCCTAACTCTCCTTGTGGCAAGCCGTCTTTTTGTGTACGCTGCTGCCATGTTTCGCCACCGTCATGAGTTATGTGTAAACCCGAGCCTTTTCCACCTGATTTAAAAAACCAGGGCCAGCGCCTATATTCCCAAGTAGCTGCGATGAGTTTGTCGGGGTTGCGCGGATCCATTACCACGTCAGCCACGCCTGTACGCAGATTGACAAAGAGTATTTTTCGCCAGCTCTTACCTCCGTCTGTTGTTTTGTATAACCCTCTTTCAGGATGATCGCCCCAAGCAGAACCTAAAGCTGCAACATACACCGTGTTTGGATCATCGGGATGGATAATAATTCGGTGAATGGTACGCGTTTTTTCTAATCCCATGAGTTGCCAATTTTTTCCTGCGTCAAGGCTTTTGTAAATGCCTGCTCCGCTAGACTGACTGTTGCGTGGGTTACCCTCACCTGTACCCGCCCAAACTACGTCTGGATTTGACTGTTGAATAGCTACCGCACCGATAGAAAGTACTTTTTCTTTATCAAAAATAGGCTCCCAACTGATACCGCTACTTTCAGATTTCCACAAGCCGCCCGAGGCCGTGCCGATATACATTACCTCTGGATTATTATGTACCACATCAATGCTAGTTACCCTGCCACTCATGCCAGCAGGACCGATGCTGCGGGGTTTGAGGGCTTTCATCTTTTTCATATCTAGTTGCTGAGCAACAACGTGGAATCTCAAGCAGTACATGCCGAGAATTAGTAAGAAATTGACTAATTGTTTGTTCATAGTTAAGTAATTAATTTAAACAAAAATTTTCAGAGGCTAAGATAAGTATTTTTTTGCCAATTAGTTGAAATTACTTTAATTGAAAAACATATTGATAAATCTAGAGTTAGCTATCAGCATATACACCCCTTAATATTGCTAGGAAAAATGAAAAATAATCTAGAAAACATACAAAAAAGTGATGTTACTAGTGCCGATGGCATTAAGTATACTGATTTTAAGAAGCAGTTCAGCCCTAATTTTCTGAAAGTATGGGCAGACATCCTTTTGGGTTACCTAGCCCTGGTGGGTATCATGTACTTAATCGTTTATCTGGAAACAACTTTTCCACAACTGTTTTTTATCACCGTTCCTCTGGCAGCCTTTTTGATCGGATATTCTATTGCTTACCTTCAGTTGTTTTTGCATGAGGCAGCACATTATAACATTCACCCTAATAGAAAGATTAATGACTTTTTAGCCAATATATTTTTTGGTGCGTTGACTGGCACTCACATCAAATCCTACCGAATTATCCACTGGGATCATCATCGCTTTTTGGGTACACCAAAAGACAGTGAACACTCTTATTTTAATGCACTCAACACAAGGCTAGTGCTAGAATCACTCACTGGAGTACATGCTTTTCGCGTATGGTGGTCACGAAAGAAGCGGGTCCGAAAAGAAATAGCTTCGAGCAGTAGTTTACGAGAAAATCTTATGTTATTGGCAGGTATACTTTTAAACGCAAGCATATTGGTAGGAGCTTTTCTTTTGGGTTGTTGGCAAGCGAGTATCACATGGCTTTTGGCAATGTTAGTATGCTTTCCCTTTTTTGCCTCTTTACGTCAGCTTTTAGAACACCGCGACGAAGGAGCAAAGCAGGAGACAGACTTTGAAAAAGTGCCACACGGGAAAGTCAGTCGCATATTTAAAAACAGTTTTTTTAGTAATACTTTTGGAGGAGCAGGTTTCAACAAACATATGCTTCATCACTGGGATCCGCAGGTTTCTTATACAAACTACGCGGAGGTGGAAAAATTTTTGCTACTCAGCCCACAATGCAGATCGATTATTCGAAAATCACAAACCACCTACTGGGAGATTTTTACTAAACTTTTTAGCTATTAGATAAGTAGTTAATACCACTCTATTAGGCTTACTCGTCTTTACACATCCAAATTATTTCTTTTGATGATAAACCGTGAAAACTATCTGTTGTTTGACAACGCTGATAATAGCACTACTTCTTATGGAGTGCGTTTTATGAGTAAAAAACTATCTCTTGATTTCGCTTTGATTCAAATGCCGCGTACAAACTTCATTAATATTCCTTATTTAAGCCTGCTCATTGACATAGGCGAGTAGATATTTATGTCAAAAAACAAGTATGCAAAAAAACACCCAAAACCCATCCTGCCCTGTATGCCAGTATACGAACACTATCTTATGGACGCAAAGCATCGATTGGGAATACTTCACCTCCGAAACCCTATACGCTTTTTATCGGTGCTACCGATGCGAAACTATCTACATTGATCCTGTTCCAAAAGACCAGCTTGCCAAAATATACCCACACAACTACTATTCTTTTGTTGAAGGAAAAAAATCCTTGACCGTTAAAATTAAAGAATACTTTGATAAACGTATGTTTAAAAAACTCTTAAGAGATATTGCGGGAGCACAAATTAATGTTTTAGATATCGGAGGCGGAACAGGCTGGCTGCTCAGTGTAATTAAATCTTTGGATAGTCGTGTGCATGTATCGCAAGTAGTAGATATCGACCCTGCTGCGCGGAAAGAAGCAGAGCAACAGGGGCATACTTATTTTCAAGGAGGTATAGAAGATTTTGCAACAGACAAAAAATTCCATCTCATACTTATGCTCAATTTGATAGAGCATGTAGCCGACCCAAAATCAGTGATGTTAAAAGTGCAAGACATACTGGCAGAGGGTGGGAGGGTGTTACTAAAAACACCCAATATTGAAAGCTGGGATGCGTACTTATTCAGAAAAGGATACTGGGGAGGACTTCACTCCCCACGTCACTGGGTACTTTTTTCTCAGCGAAGTTTCAGAAGAATGTTAGAGAGTACTGCTTTAAGTGTTCAGTATTTTTACTATACACAAGGTGCTCCCTTTTGGTCGTGGAGCATTTTGGTGTGGTTAGCTAAAAAAAAATTAGTACTTTTATCGAAAGAAAGACCGTTAATTTACCACCCACTGGTCCCTTTTCTCGGCGCTTTTTTTGCAGGTTTTGACTTCATCAGAGGCTTATTTGTCAAAACTTCACAGATGTTCATCGTACTTGGCAAAGCAAATAATTAATGAGGTAGAATAGTTTTAATTATCATGGAACCTACCTTGTTTCAGCCTGTGAAAATAATCTATTGCTGCAGTTTTCACCTTTGGTGCTAGGATAATCGTTGAAATCATGGTAGGAATAGACATGAGTGCAAACATACCATCTATGAGGCTGATAACAGCAGAAATTGACGAGACAGTCCCGAATATAATCGCAGCAATATAAAAGTAATTGAAGTAATATTTATGCTCTGCACCTGCCAGAAACGAAAAACACTTAGTGCCATAATAAGAAAAAGAAAACATAGAGGTAATTGAAAAGATCAGTGTGCAGATAAAAAGAATGTAGTGTCCGCTATTAGGAAGTGCGGTGGAAAAAGCTTTTGCCGTTAGTGCAATGCCTTCAATATCTGATTGTTGCCATAAGCCAGTAATTAGTATGGCTAATGCCGTTGCAGTACAAACAATGAGCGTATCAATAATGGGTCCGAGCATTGCTACAAGTCCTTCACGGACAGGTTCAGCGGTTTTGGCTGCTCCGTGTACCATAGGTGCAGTGCCAATACCAGCTTCATTGGAAAAGGCAGCCCTCCTAGCCCCTGCAATGATTAGTGTCCCTAGCATTCCTCCTTTCACTGCGTCACCAGTGAAAGCATCGCGGAAAATAAGCGCAAAACATACAGGTATTTGACCTATATTAGCTAATAAAATATGAATAACTGCTATCATATAAATAATCACCATAAAAGGTACCATTTTACTAGCTACGTGGGCAATGCGTTTAATACCTCCGAGAATCACACTGCCGACCAGCACCGATAAAACCAAACCGATGATTAGATGCGTAAAAAATATGTCTTTTGTTACCCAGTCGTTAGGAATCAATATCATTTCACGCACAACTTCTGTTAGTTGGTTAGCCTGAAAGATTGGTAAACAACCAAAAATACCTGCCACGCAAAATAACACCGATAAAGGTCGCCACTTTTTACCCAAACCTTCAGTAATAACATACATCGGCCCACCCTCAACATGCCCCAAGCTATCTTTGCCCCGATACATCACAGCTAACGTACAGGTAAAAAATTTTGTAGTAATACCAATAATAGCACTTACCCACATCCAAAATAAAGCACCGGGACCGCCCGTAACCATTGCTAAGGCAACCCCACCAATATTGCCCATACCTACTGTGGCTGCCAAAGCACTTGAAAGTGCTTCAAAATGATTGATATCTCCTAGAGCATTACTTTTATCGTACTTTCCCCGCAAAACGTCAATGGCATGCCCAAAATACCTGAAGGGTATCAAACGAATGTAAATAGTAAAAAATAAACCTCCACCAAGCAACAACACCAACAAAGGCATTCCCCAAGCATAACCGGCAAAGGCGACAAAAAAATCCTCGATTAATTGATACATACTTTTTATAGATTTTTTTTGTGTCAACTAGTTTAGTTACTATTGTATGTCGTTTTCAAATAGTAAATAACGCTGATAAAATTAAAAATGAATCATTTAGTAGTGAAGCAAAAACCAAAGTTGAGCAAAAAAAAATTAAAATATGTTTCTTATATCACCTTCATAACTTTCATACTGATGAGTTGTATAACTAATACAAAAAAACAGTCATCTAATAGCCGCAATCCTGCTATATCGGTTACGTTAGAAATTATTTATACTAGCGACTATTGCCAAGGAGCAGCTCCCCCTAAAGATCTCGTGGAGAAATTAGCAACTCCCAAAAAGCTCGTCAACCAGCGGGTTTATATATTTGATAAATTAAACAAAGAAGGCAATAAGACGATGGTAGACACCGACCGAGAGGGAAAAATAAGCATGCAACTTACATCGGGAATTTATTACTTCTTTCTCAGGGAAAAAGTAGAGACAACAGATGTAAAGCTGAAAAGCGAGAGTTGTGAGCAATGGCTCGCAACACCTGATGCATCTTTTGAAGTAAAGGAACAAGACACACAGTTGGTGAGCTTAAAAGTACACCGGGAGTGCAACCCTTGTTTACCACTCAGAAGATAAATAGTTGTGCTATTTTCTAGTATTTTTTAGGTCTTTTTTCAACAGCTTGATGATTTCATCTTTATCTTTAAGTTGGGATTTCAGCTGCCCTATTTGTTGTTTCAGGTCTTCGATTTCTTCCTGCAAGGTTGCTTCTGCTCTTTGATCTTCCTGAGCTTCATTAGCAGAGGTAGCGCGAGGTGTTACAAAATCGCGAAACATACTAATTACATCTTCTACATTCTCCGGATGTCTACTTTGCATTTCTCGCATTTTTTCTGTCATCTCCTCAGCAAGACGCTCGATAATGTCTTTAACATTTTCTTTTTTCTTTTTCATAGCTTAAGTAAAAATTTATAAATACGACAAAATGATAACACTAAAAGCAGCAATTAGTTTGCCTCAAATTATAGGATCATTGATTTAGAAACATATTTATTTTAAAATACATGCAATATAGTTGCATATTTCGATAACCTTACATTATCTTTGCGACAGAGCTACGTTTAAGAACGTTTATGATTCTATATCCGAATAAACATATTTTTCTCATACTCTTGTTTTGTATTTTTTACAAAGTGCCTGCTCAGATTTCTCAAAGGTGTGGTTATCATTTGTCAGGTATGGTAGTGGATAAGCATGACAAAAGTCCTTTGGCTTATGCAACCATACGGATAAAAAACACTAATTTATGGGCAGTATCCGATAGCCTGGGCTTCTATCATATCGATGACTTATGTGCCGGAAATTATACTGTTATCTGCCGACACATTGACTGTGCTGAGATAGAGCAGGCTATTGCTCTACACCGGTCTACTCATTTGGATTTTCATCCCGAACATCACAGCAAACTGTTAAATACTATCCTAATTTATGGTGATTTGGAAGCAGAGCGAACCGCACAAATCTTATCACAAACACAAGTGAGCTTGCAAGGTGATTTAATTGATAGCCAACGCGGAAGTACTTTAGGAGAATCTTTGCAGCAACTTTCAGGGGTGAATACTTTGCAGACAGGGGTTAACATATGGAAACCCGTTGTGCATGGGCTACACAGCAGCCGATTGGTCGTTATTAACCATGGCATTAGGCAGGAAGACCAGCAATGGGGTGTTGAACATGCTCCGAATATTGATCCTTTCACTGCAGGTAGAATATCGGTATTGAAGGGTGCGGCAGCGGTGCGTTATGGCAGCGATGCCGTCGGAGGAGTTGTATTACTAGCTACTGAAACATTACCCGAAACCGCGCCTTTCACGGGTGATTTCTACTTGTTAGCAAATAGCAATGCAAGAGAAGGTATTGCCTCAGTCCGCTTTGAGGGAGCAGTCCCAACTGTTAAAGCTTTAGCTTGGCGTTTACAAGCAACTCTCAAGAGGGCAGGAGATGCTTCTGCCCCGCATTACCAACTGACTAATACAGGCGCACTTGAGGATAACTTTTCTGCTACTTTGGCCTACAGAAAAGAGGAATATGGCTTTCAGGCTTTTTACAGCCGCTTTACAACTACTTTGGGTATTTTGCGCAGTGCCCATATTGGTAATCTTACCGACTTACAGAATGCTATTGCCAGTCGAAAGCCGCTATTTATTAAAGATTTTACTTATCAGATTAATAGCCCAAAACAGGATTTGCGCCACCATTTAGCAACATTTCAGGCGTATTATTTGCTAAAAGGAGTTGGGAAGTTAGTTTTCTACTATGGCTGGCAAAGTAATAGACGCTTAGAGTTTGACATCAGGCGTGGCGGTCGCAGCAGTATTGCTGCAGTAGATTTAGATCTGCAAACTCATACTGTTGAACTGATTTTTACCCCCGTTTCACCTAGTGCATGGGAAGCAGATGCCGGTATTACTACTTTTTACCAAAACAATACAGCTAATATAGATAATACGCAGGCTGCCGTGCGTCGCCTCATACCCGACTATGTTGCCTATGGTATTGCTGGTTTTCTTATTGCTCGTTATAAACAGCCACGCTGGTTGTTAGAGGCCGGTTTGCGTTATGATTATCGTTTTTTGCAAGGTTTTAAGTGGTTTAAGCGCAGTGACTGGCAGAGCCGATATAGTGAATCTTTTGCAGAATCTTTTGTCATGTATAATCATAATCGTACGCAGGTATTAGCCAATCCCTCGTTTGCTTTTAACAATATAGCAGCCACCTTAGGTGGTGTGTCCCATTTGAATGGTCGATGGTCCTTGAAAACAAATTTTTCTACTGCTTTCCGTACCCCTAATGTCAATGAACTTTTTAGCGAAGGTTTGCACCACGGGATAGCAGCCATTGAGTATGGCGATTTATTACTAAAAATCGAAAAATCTTTCAAGTGGCTCAATACACTGCGCTATCAGCAAAAAGGTTTGTCTGTCTCACTCACTGCTTATTACCACTATTTCGATAATTATACTACTCTTGATTTGAACGGCACAGAACTCACCATTAGAGGAGCTTTTCCCGCATATACTTACCATCAGGTCGCTGCAAGAATTTGGGGAATTGACTTGAATGTAGAACGACAACTCAACTCGCAATTTGATTATATCGGACAGTTTTCTTTCATATCTCTTAAAGATTTGGATAGAGATGCCCCCTTATTATTTACGCCAGCACCGAATCTAAAAAATAGCATAACTTACCGTTTACCTAAGATGAGCTTTTTAGAGAATTTTCGTATTTCACTCACTTCGGAAGTTTTTTTCAAGCAATCTGAACTGCCCAGAGTTATTGACCTCGAGCAACTTAGCACAATGACCAGCGAAGAAATTAGCCAAGAGAGAACACAGGGTGCTTTTGATATTCTGGCTGCTCCGGACACCTACCATTTATTACGGGCAGCAATAGGTGCCAAAATATCACTGAAAAAAACGAGTTATATTAATTTGAGTTTTTCTATAGATAATCTCTTAAATACTACTTACCGTAGCTATCTGAATCGTTTTCGATATTATGCAGATGAATTAGGGAGAAATTTTAAACTCAAACTTAAATATCATTTTTAATTTTTTTTTAACACTTAAAACTAAGAAATCTTATGAAAAAAATTTTATTAGCCATCGCTCCTGTTGCCTTTTTAAGTTTGTCTTCTTGTAGCAAAGATAAAATACCTGAACCCGTCAATGAAGAAGAAGTAATCACTACACTTACTATGACCTTTACGCCACAAACAGGAGAAAGTAATGTGGTATGGCGATGGCGCGACACCGACGGCGATGGCGGCAGTGTCCCAGAGATTACAAGCCCTGCATTAGCTACTAACACTAATTATGAATTAAGTATTACTTTGCTTAACGAAACAGAGTCTCCAGCAGAGAATGTTACCGAAGAAATAGAAGAAGAAGATGATGAGCATCAGTTTTTCTTGGAGAAATCAAACGGTCTGAATGCAACTTTTACCTATGACGACAAAGACGATGACGGTAATCCTGTGGGTTTATCCTGGGAATTTAACGCCGCTTCGGCGAGTACAGGTACCTTAAAAATTACGTTAAGACATAAACCCAACAAAACAGCTGCCGATGTTGCTAGCGGTGATATTACCAACGCGGGTGGAGAGACAGATATAGAGGTTACTTTTAATGCAACTATTCAGTAAGGGGTAGTTACATTTAATGCCGAGGTGCGAACATATCCAGAAAGAATTATTTGTATTAAAAAAAAGCAGCTCCAACTGATAAAAATACAATTGAAGATAATCTAATAAGCACTAAGATTAATCCTATAATCGCCATAGCATTGGCTCTATTACTTAAGAAGTACCCGATAACTCCAAGTAATGCAACAATAATTTCAAATGAAATTGAATATACACTTTCTATACCTGAAATAGGACTGATTAGAAAAGCATATGAGGTTAGTATTATCCCGATTAATAACACTGATAAGTTTATTCTGGATTTGTCTTTTAATATTTTTTTAAATGCGTTTTGTTCTACCATAGGCAAAGAAATTTATTTAAGTGTTAAGAACTTTTTTATAGTTAATTTTAAAGAAAATTAAACTAAAATTTAAATTGTGCTAGAAGTAAAACTTTTATGATACTTCTCTGTAATTTAAATCATATTATTCTGATATACTTTTTTTCACTAATGTACACTTTTTTAATAAAAACATTTAAAAGCGAGTATTTTCCCAATGATATTTATAATTATATCATCATATATCTTTTATCTTTACGAAGCTATGAAGAATCTTCCCGCATTCAGAACTATTAAAATATTCTTCAAATATCATCGTGTTTGTTTGATAAAAACCTTGTTGATCTTAGTTTATTAAGACTAAAAATTCTTTCCGGATCTTAGGAAATAATTTTTAAATGGTAAATTTCTCCGAGTATTAAACCTATTTTTTTGCTCGCTCAAAACAACTCACCAGCTTTTCTAAATCTTTTGTATTATTGTAAATATGTGGAGACACTCGCACGGCTTGTCCTCTGAAAGAAACATAGACCTTTTGTTTGTCAAATTCATTTTTTAGCTTTTCCGTATCGAAAGCATCATTCCATCGGATGCCGAAGAGATGCCCTGCTCGGTAATCTTCTGCATCTATGACACACCCGATTGTTTTCAAGTATGCTAAATATTCTTTGCTTATTTTTCTACAATAGCTTTGAATTGTTTCTACCTCCCAAGCTAGTAGCTGGTCGATGGCAGCACTTAAAATGGGAATGAGAATAAAGTTACTTTGCTCTCCTACTGAATATCTTGCGGCTTTGGGTTTGTATTTCTCTTGGTAATGTACCAGCTTATCGAAACGGTAGCTGTTCAAACGATTAATCCAACTTTCCTCAATAGCCTTGCCTTCGTCAAAATGAGTACCGTAATAGCCTAGCCCCAAGCCATAAGGTCCCATTAGCCATTTATATCCTGCGCAAATAAGAGCATCTGGCTCAAGGATACCAACGTCAAAAGGCAAAGCACCCACTGATTGTGAACCATCTATGACCATCAGTGCCCCTACTGCACGGGTCTTTTTTCGGATAGATTCTAAGTTGAATATTGTTCCATCAGCCCAATGTAAGGGTGCTAGTGCGATGAGTTTGGTATTTTCATTGATAGCGTCTAAAATTTTTTGATTCCAAGCGCGTGCTCGATCAAGGATATTTTGCGGTGCTTTTACAAACTTAATGCTTGCCCCACTGCTTTGGGCTTTTTGAATCCATACATATACATTGCTAGGAAATTGTTCTTCAATAAGTACGATATTGTCTTTTCCGGATAATTGTACGTTAGCAGCTACATTAGCCATACCATAAGAAACCGAAGGAATAATGGCAATACGTTCGGGGTCATTGAGATGAATGATCCGAGCAAATTTTGCTTTGAGCTCCTCAATTGGTGTGAAAAAATCTTGGGTTTTGATTGTATAGGGGACCATTTTTTCCTTGATTGCTTTCTGCCCAGCTGCCATAACACTTTTTGTTAACGGAGACATATAGGCACAGTTGAGGTAGGAAACTTCTTCGGGTAAATCGAATAGGTGTTTTTGACAGTCTATCATATTTTATTGGCAATCAATTTATTCAGTGAATTTTTACTAATTTAGATAATTATTTATTCTTTTATAATTAATAACATCAACCTTTATTAATATTTGTATTGACACACAAAGAACCTTCTTTTTGTTTCGGCGATGGTTGTATCTATAAATCAGTGCTTTTCTCCTGCTCTTATTTTGCGTATGTTTTTTAGCCTGGGTGATAGCTCAGATCACTTTACTTGAAAAACTTTATTTTCAACGCCCACTCCCGTAATTTTCAATGATTTCCATGCTTCAGGCAATTGAGTTTTTACCTGAATGATTCCTTCATCGGTCAGATCTAGACCACCAAAACCAAAGACTACGGCTTGCAACATACCTCCTGCGCCAGTGGCAAAATAGGGGTTAGTGCCTCCAGCTGATTCTGCTAATACTCCAAACGGCGGATTTTCATTAGGCTGATAGCCTTTTACAAATAACTCAAAAGCCTTCTTTGCATCGCCCAGCCGACTGTAAAGTGTAGAAAATACTGAATGACTCATAGCGGGACCATGACCAATTTTTGGTACATAGTATTTGAGGTTTTTTTCAATTTGCTCCTTATCGGTGATAATTTTTAGTGGGTGTGCCAATAAATTTACATCGGCTTGCTTCACAGGCTCTCCGTTATAGCTGGCATGTTCGCGCGTGGTGCCGCCTGCAAAAGTCAAGATAGGAATATTGTTTGCCGTTGCCAACCAATTGGGATTAGGTTTCACTCCGAGTGCTTTTGCCGCCTTCACTGCATGGCGTAGAGCTGTAATAGCTACGCCATTGGTAAAGGCATTATCGTCCACATTTTCTGCCCATTCATCTCCACCGACCACGTTGTTAATGTGCAGTTTATTATCTTTTGCTTTTTCTACGCGGCTTGTCCAAAAATCAGCTATTTCTTTCAGCACTGGATAACCTCTCTTTTCTAACCACTTGCTATTTTTTGTTACTTGATAGTATGACCAGAAGGCGTGGGCAATGCAGCCGCTTATATGGTGTTCAAAAGGACCTGTGAGTACCCACACTGGTGTAGCCTCTTGACCAGTATCGTCAGATTCCCACGGAAACATAGCACCACCATATCCGTGACTAAAGGCATTGCGTCTGGCAGCCTCCAGGTGCTTATAGCGATACTCGAGCAGGGACCTAGCAATTTCGGGCTGTAAAACCAATAGAGGAGGATACATCCAAATTTCGGTATCCCAAAAAACATGACCATTATAACCCAAACCCGACAAACCCATTGGCGAGAGACTGTAAGCAGTTCCCTTTCTGGCAAAAGAGTAGAGATGATATAGGGCACTGTGTACTGCCCGCTGTGACTGAATATCTCCCTCGATAATAACATCACTTTGCCATAATGCTGCCCGGTGGCGTTTTAATAAACGATCTTTACCTTCGAGCATAGCATATACGGTTAGGCGTTTGGCTTTATTGGCAGGGTCGTCAAACTGTGCACTCGAACAAACAGAACCAACGACACTGAAAGTATAGTTTTGTCTTTTTTTTAGCTTTTTTCTAAATTTTAGCAGATGCCTCACCTGATCCCAGTCTTCATGAATCAACTCAGGCGCGTCGTGTTCTTCAAAAATAAAAGCGTTTGAAGCAGCAACAGTGTGTTTGCCTGTTGGGCTTTCTCCCACAGAACTCAAGAGTGGAATTTGTGCATGAGGTCGGTCAATGAGAGCATAAAAGTTGTGCACATTGCACAAAATATCGGGTGAGGTGATGACTGATGCTGGCGTAATTGTTATATCTTCCATAGCTGTAACTGTTATTATACTTAAGGCAGTATAGGGCAAATGCCTTAAAGCCATCAGTTCGTGCGTAAGAGCTACTTTTTTTTCGTGTGTGAAACTGGTCGTGAAAATGGCATTTTGCATATCAAGGGTTTGCTTGAAATTATTAATATTACCTCGATAGAGCCTATGCCCGTCCACGTCAAAATCCATATCAGCGAAATTAAACCCTTTCAGGATATTGGAAACTTTGCCGCGTCCGTAATTATCGAAAGCACCGTTGAGTACCACATCTTTTACTTTAAGCGGCTTGGGTGAAGAAACTAATCCTATCTATTCCGTTGGCGAGCGTAATGCCGTAATAATTGTCCGGATTAATGGCATCTGCAACAATATGCCAACCTGAAGATTTTAAATGTTGGGCAGAAAGATGGGAAGATAATATATAAATAAATAAACATACGCAGTGTGCAACTTTCATAACTAGTTTTGATTTTATAAGTAAAAAAACAAATTAATAAATTTTTGATTTTAATAGCTAATTTAATTGTGTGAATTATTACATTTGTTTTCTAGTAGAACTGCATAACTTGAGTAAACATTACTAATAATGACTTTTTCTTTTATTTATTTCAGAGCTGTACCTATCTGGATGTGTGTATTTGTATGCTTCTCTTCGTCTGCACAAGAAATTAAAATTATCAAAGCCGATAATTTGTATCAGATGGTGGAAGAGCGGTCAAAGAAATTGCGTATAATCAATTTCTGGGCTACTTGGTGCAAGCCCTGTGTGGAAGAGCTACCGCAATTTGAACAAATGAATAAAAAAGAAAATATAGAAGTTATGTTGGTAAGTCTTGATTTTCTGAGTACATTGCAAACGCGTGTTTCTCCTTTCATAAGGAAAAAAGAATTAAAGTCAGCCTTATATTTGCTCGATGAAACTGATTACGATCCGATTATTAACCGACTAGATAAAAAATGGTCAGGAGCTATACCAGCAACTATTATTAAAAAACCAGGTAGTGAAGGTCATTTTTTTTACGAAAAACAATTTCATGAAGGAGAACTTGAACAAACAATACAAAAAATTTTGAAAAATAAAACCAATAACTAAATACTGATTTTTTACCTTTAACTTACTAATTATCATGATGAAAGTTGTTTTTTCTTGTATGGCATCTGTTTTGCTAACAAGTGCTGCCGCACTACAGCCGCAAGGCCTAGGTATTGGCGATTCGGCAGTTGATTTTGTACTTAAAAATGTAAACGGCGAAAAAGTATCGTTAAGACGTATGACAGAAGCCAAGGGTTTCATCCTTATTTTTACCTGTAATTCATGTCCTTATTCTGTTGCTTATGAAGACAGAATTATCGCATTGCATGAGAAATATGCTGATAAAGGCTATCCTGTAGTAGCCATAAACCCGAATGACTCGGGTAAGCAGCCTAAAGACAGTTTCGAGAAAATGCAGGAAAGGGCTAAAGAGAAAGGTTTTACTTTTCCGTATTTGCTAGACGAAACGCAGGAAATAGCCAAAGCTTACGGTGCTACCCGTACGCCACACGTATTTCTGCTAGATAAAAAAGCGGACGGATTAAAAGTAGCCTACATCGGTGCTATCGATAACAATACACAAAATGCTAAGGCCGCTGATAAGAAATATGTTGAAGATGCTGTGGAAAATCTACTAGCAGGAAAATCCGTCTCAACAACTCAATCAAAAGCAATTGGTTGTACAATTAAGTGGCGTGATGGCTAAAAAATCTTTCAAAAACTACCTATCAACCTACTCAGACAAATACACTAAAAGCTGGGTAGGTTTTTTTAGTGTTCAAATTATTGATGAAAACAATTAATCGTTCGGATTATTTCTACAATCTCCCTGAAACAAAAATCGCTCAATTCCCTTTACAGGTGCGCGATACTTCTAAATTGCTGGTTTACCATGAAGGCACTATCACACATGATACTTTTCATCAAATCTTCAAACACATTAACTCCAATGATACGCTGTTTTTCAATAATACGAAAGTTATGCCGGCACGCTTATCTTTTGAAAAAGATACTGGTGCGCATATAGAAATATTTTTGCTACAACCCGTCTACCCTAGTGCAATGATGAGTGAGGCAATGGCAGCTGTTGGTCAGACCAGTTGGTTGTGTGCCATTGGCAACCTGAAACGATGGAAAGTAGGGCAAATACTCCAAACTTCTTATATGTTCAATAATCGAAAGTGCTTTGTGCAGGCAACACTTGTAGACCGTGAAAAGCAGTTGGTAGCATTACGTTGGGAGAATAATTCGTGTGATTTTACTACATTGATTCAGTCTTTGGGTACAATTCCCCTACCTCCTTATATCAACAGAAAGGCAGAAGTTTCGGATATAACTGCCTATCAAACCGTGTATGGTAAGGTATCGGGAGCAGTGGCAGCACCTACTGCCGGCTTACATTTTACTGAATCGCTTATGCAAACACTTCATCGACACACCGTGTGTATCGACGAACTCACCCTGCATGTAGGTGCTGGCACTTTCCGTCCAATTCACACTGAGCAAGTTATGAGCCATCCAATGCATAGTGAGCAAATTGTTATCACTAAACAAAATATTGAACATCTACGTAGTGCCAGGTGGGTTATTGCTATTGGGACAACTTCTTTGCGTACTTTGGAAAGTGTTTATTGGTTTGGAGTGAAAATTTTATTGGAGACAGATGATACTTTTTTTATTCCGAAATTAATGCCTTATCAGTATCCAGATGATGCCCTGCCATCTTTACAAGATGCTTTGTTGGCGGTGAGAGAGTGGATGCAGGTGCGTAGTCAAGAAAAAATAACGGGTTTTACCGAGATATTTATTGTTCCTGGTTATCACTTTAAAGTGTGCAACGGCTTAGTTACTAACTTTCACCAACCCGGCAGCACGCTCATCTTATTAGTAGCAGCCTTTGTCGGTAAAGACTGGAAAAAAATATACGATGTAGCACTGGCAGCAGATTATCGGTTTTTAAGCTACGGAGATGCTTCTTTATTATTTCGTTAGTATTACTGCATTTCACAATCTATTGTTACTTTTTGCAAGCCATTTAAAGTAAATGGTGCTCGGTAGTCTCTGCTGATTGGCGAATGATAGTTTTCTCCGCATCGCAACCCCGAATTAGGAAAATGAATTTTCCACATTCTCGGTAATTCTCCCGAAGCTATTTTATCATTTCCCAGAAAAACATCTAAATTTTTTGATTGCTTCCCTCTCTTTTGTAGAAAGAGATGCACCACCTGTTTTCCGGCAGGTATTCGCCGATCTGATTTGATTATTGTCATATCGTTTCGGACATAAGTGTAATTAAAAATTAAAAAGCCGTCTTTTAAATACAATTCATAGCCTGCACCGCTGTCGCCTGAGGCTAAAATGACTCCATTTGCATTCGAGCTAGTCAAATCCAAGACTATCTGCCAACTAGTATTAAAATGGTATATATCCGGTGCACTTAATCTGTCTAAACGAGTCATTCCGGGATAAAAAACATAACGTGCTTTTGGTGGAGGAACTGCCTCAGCATATAATGCTGTTGTATTATCTGCCATTGGCAAAATCCCATATCGATCGGCTTCCAAAAACCAAAGACTGATTAATTCTTCTAATTTTTCGGGTTGAGCTTCTGCTACATTTCTTATTTCTGAAAAATCATTTTCGACATGGTATAATTCCCAAATATCTTTTTCAAAAGGATCGCCCTGGTTGTGTCGGCTGACGGCTTTCCATCCTTTATGCCAAATAGCACGGTCGCCCAAAGTTTCAAAATACTGAATCTGCTTGCGCGTAGGCATTTCGGGATTATCAAATGCGTAGGCAAAACTCGTCCCCTGAATAGGCATAATTTCTTTGTTATCTACTTTTGTAGGAAATGGTTTATTGATTAAATCTAAGAGGGTCGGAACTATATCAATTACATGTGTGTATTGTTTGCAAATTCTATTTTTAGGAGTATCTCCATTAGCCCAAGTAACAATTAAAGGTGCTCGGGTGCCACCTCCGTATGTATCTGCTTTGTACCATTTCAACGGTGTATTGCTCACTTGTGACCAACCCGTAGAAGATCCGCCATAAGAATACTGAGTTCCCATCAAATGAATATTTGCCAGTTTTTCCTCAAAAGGTGTCGCTTGCATATAAGCTGCCCGACGGACGTCTAGGCTTGGAACGGGTGATGTACCCGGTGCCGCTCCATTATCCGACAATACCACGATGATAGTATCATCATATTGGTCTTCTGACTTTAAAAAGTTAATAATTTTTTGTAATTGCGAATCGGTATGTTCTAAAAATGCAGCATAAACCTCTTGCCCTTTTATTGCTAGTTTCTTTTCTCCGGCAGTCATTTTTTTCCAAGGCTTGACATTTGAGTTCAAAGGAGACAAAGTTGTATTTTGTGGAATAATTCCTATTTTTTTTTGCTTGGCAAATCGTTTTTGCCTGGCTATTTCGTAACCATCATCATACTTTCCCTTGTGTCGGCGAATATCATCTGAAGGAGCGTGCAGCGGGAAATGGCAAGCACCGAAAGCCAAATACATAAAAAAAGGATTTGCATTAGCCCCTGCAAAATGATCTTGTAAGTAAGCAATACCCCGCTTGGCTAAATCCTCACTCAAATGATAATCATCTGTTTTTTCAGGATAGGCAGCAATTGTATTTTCAAACATTTCGGGATGCCAGTGATCCATGGCATTTCCATGAAATCCATACCAACGGTCGAAGCCTCTTCCTACAGGCCAGTGGTCAAAGGGTCCTGCTCCATTTTGGTCTGCCAAAGATGATAAATGCCATTTACCCAATGCTAAGGTACTATACCCTTCGAGATGTAATATCTCTGCAAGGGTTGCTGCGTCTTGTCGAATCCAACCTTTATAACCGGGATGGTCGCGCCCCCACTCTGCAATATTTCCAACACCGACGGCATGGGCATTTCTTCCTGTCAATAAGCAAGCTCGAGTTGGTGCGCATAAGGCAGTTACATGGAAGTTATTAAACCGCGTACCCTCTAAGGCCAAGTTATCGATGCAAGAAGTTTTCAAATCAGATCCATAACACCCTAGGTCAGCGAAACCAATATCGTCTAGAACAGCAATTAGAATATTGGGTTTACGCGTCAATTTTCGGGGAGTAAAACCATTACCGATAGCACTTAATTCTTTGAAAGAAGCTCGAAATTTTGGGTTAGAATGATTACACCCAACCGATGCAGCTACTGATGCCAAGGCGGAAACTTGTAAAAATTTTCGTCTATCTAGGTTTGTTTTATCAGGCATGATTATTTTTGTATTATTTAAATGATAGCAAGTATAATGAAAAAGCTCAAACGAGGCGATGTATACACGCATTCTTTTTCTTTAAGTCAGCAAGATGTTATTAATTTTGCTGAAGTAACAGGAGACACCAACCCGATTCATCTCGATGCAGACTATGCCGCCCAAACGATATTTAAACAGCCGATTGTACACGGTTTTTTGTCGGCAAGTGTTTTTTCTAAAATTTTGGGTACAGTATTCCCAGGAGAAGGAAGTGTATATTTAAGCCAAAATATGCAATTCCTCAGAGGTATGTTTGTTGATAAGCCCTATGAAGTGGTTTTTACTGTATTAAAAATAGATGAGCGCAGAGGGAAGGCATGGATTAGTACCACAGTGATAGATGTTGCTAATCGAAAAAAGACGATTGACGGGGAGGCTGTTGTACTTAATAAGGAGGCTTGTAGCTGAGAATATACGTTGACTAATTTTGACAATGTTTTTAATGTTCTTTACTTTTTAAATTTTAAAGTGATGAGTACAACCTGCACACTCGAAAAACTCAACGAACATAAAGCCTATTTTACAAGAAGGGTTTGCGTTTAAGAAAATAGGAGTTTTGTCTCGTTTTCAGATAATACTTTTCGCCAGTGGATAATTTAAAAAAAATTATAAAACCGCCCGCGTTCTTTCGCAGTAAAATTTTGTACTGTGAAAAAGTATATGTGTATACCGTTTTAATCAGTTCAGCATTAAGTATTCTCTTTTCTTGTCGCAGAGAACAAGATGTCATTAGTACAGACAGTAGTATACGGCTGAACTTTTCGACCGACACGGTGTCTTTCGACACTATATTTAGCGGTATTCCGAGTATTACACGCCGTCTGACAGTTTCTAGTCCTACTGATAAGAGCATAAGAATCACTCATATTTATTTGCAAAGTGTGTCCGAGTACGTCAGTTATTCCCTCGTTATCAATGGCAGGGAACAGAATAGTGCAGAAAATATTATTTTATTGGGCAATGATAGTTTATTAATTCTAGTGAATATTCGTATCGAGGAGCGAGATGAAGATATGCCAATTTTTATTTCTAACGAACTTATTTTTGAAGTCAACGGTAATACGCAACAAGTACCCGTATTGGCTTGGGGGCAAGATACCCGTGAGGTACGTAACCAAGTAATTACTTGTAACACTGTATGGACAAAGGTACGCCCCTACCTACTTTACGACACCAATTTAGTAGATGTCGACTGTATGCTCACTATAGAACAGGGTAGCAGGATACATATGGCATCAGAAGCAGCTTTATTAGTTAGAGGAACGCTTATCATTGCGGGCGACAGCGCAGATAAAGTGATTATACAAGGGTTCAGAACGGATGGAACTTTTGCAAACCAGCCAGCACAATGGGGTACGATTCGATTCCTGCCCGGAAGTAACAATAATAGTATCACAGGGGCTGCCATCAAAAACGGTACTATTGGCTTATTTTTAGGTACTCCTGATGAGAATACTGAGCCAGATTTAACTGTGGACAATACCGCCATAGAAAATATGGCAGTTTCGGGCATAGAAAGTTATACTTCAGACCTACAGCTGACCAATGTATTGATTCAAAACTGCTTGAACCAAAATTTAGGGCTGTGGGCAGGGGGAAATTATGAAATTACACATTGCACCTTCGACAATAGCTGCAGTTCTTTTTTTAGGGAGCAGCCTTCGGTAGTTTTCAGTAATATTTTTGAAGTAGCAAATGCGCAGGGAAACATCACCGCTTTTCAAGATGATATTCAGGTGCGTTTACAAAACACTATCATTTGGGGTAATCTGCAAAATGAATTATTATTTGTAAACAACAATGATTTTAGCTTTGAGCTTATTGCAGCAAACAATATTATCAGAACAAACCAGCAGGATCTGGCAACGAATAGTAATATTTTAAATGAGAATCCACTCTTTGAGTCCTGCCTCATACCTTCTTTCACACCAGATACTTTAAGTCCTGCAATAAATCAGGGCTTGTCTTTGGGAGTATTAAAAGATATTAGAGGAAAAAAAAGAGAAGCTAATCCCGATATTGGTGCTTATGAGCGTGAGCAATAGCTTGAAAAATTTGCCAAACTTATTCGAAAGTAACAATACTTTTTTGACCGTTGATATGTAGGGTGCAGTTTCTCCCCATGACAAGTGGCATATTATGTAGTTGATGGCCCACGGGAAAATCAAAGAGTACAGGGTATTTATTAGGACTTACTGCTTGTAGTATAATTTCGTGAATGTTTGCCCCAAAATTCTGTCGGTGTTTTTTCATCCGGGTCATTTTACCCACAATCAGCCCGCTTATCGCTGACAAAACCCCGACTCTTTTGAGGTGTGTCATCATTCTGTCGAGTTCATAGTGATATTCTCCTACCTCTTCTATTAACAAAATCGCACCCTTGTAATCAGGTTGGTTATTTGTACTAAGACTGTCAATTAAGATGGATAGATTACCACCTATCAACTTAGCAGTAATTTTTCCTATTTGGTTGTCAGCATGACTACTGATATGATATTCTGGTATTTTTCCAAACAGTAGATATTTTAGTTTTAAACAGGCTTTTTTAGCACCTTTAGCTCCAAAAAATATTGGCATTATTGCGTGTACACTTTCAAAGCCCAATTGTTGTAATTTGAGATGTAGGTGGGTGATATCACTAAAACCGACTAACCACTTGGGCGAGGTGCTAAATTGGGTAAAATCAATATGGTCAATAATTCTAGAGATGCCGTAGCCTCCTCGTACGCAAAAAACAGCTTTTATTTCAGTATTGTCAAGAGCATTTTGCAAATCGTGGAGACGCTGCTGATCTGTACCTGCAAATTGACCATGAGATTCGTGAAGATAAGTGCCTTCATTCACTTTGAGTCCCCAATTATTGAGAAGATGAATAGCTGGAAGCAATTTTTCCGAGTTAACAGCACCGGCGGGCGCAATGAGCACTACTTTATCATTTTGCTGTAGAAAGGGTATCATAGCACCCTAACGTGAGAGAGGTTTATAAGTTTCTTTTTGTGGCTTGTTTTAGCTAAAATGCCCATTCGATTATATTTATTCTCTACATCTTCTTGCTCTGCTTGGCTAGCTAATATTTTTTTTAGATTTTCCTGATTGTAACAGATCGTATTGCAGCCGTGAAAAAAAGCCATAAAGTGTAAAAATGACGGCGTGGCAAACTTACGCTGTAACGGCACCAGTTATTATTTGGCTTGCTTGAGTAATTTTTCTCCTTTTTCCACTGCTTCTTCAATAGAACCAACCAAGTTAAATGCTGATTCTGGCAGATGATCGTGTTTACCATCCATAATTTCATTAAAACCTTTGATAGTGTCTTTGATATCCACGAGCTTGCCTTGCAGCCCTGTAAATTGCTCTGCCACATGGAAGGGCTGAGATAAAAAACGCTGCACATATCTTGCCCTAGACACAACGAGCTTATCTTCATCTGAGAGTTCATCCATACCGAGAATGGCAATAATATCTTGTAGTTCTTTGTAGCGCTGTAAAATTTCTTTCACGCGTTGTGCTGTATTATAATGCTCATCGCCCAATATATCGGGGCTAAGGATACGCGAGGTAGAGTCTAGTGGATCTACGGCAGGATAAATACCTAGCTCGGAAATTTTACGCGACAGCACTGTGGTAGCATCTAAGTGGGAGAAAGTAGTAGCAGGAGCTGGGTCAGTTAAATCATCAGCAGGCACATATACTGCTTGTACCGAAGTAATAGAGCCTCTTTTGGTAGAAGTAATTCGCTCTTGCATCATGCCCATTTCTGTGGCTAAAGTAGGCTGATAACCTACCGCAGAGGGCATTCGTCCCAATAAGGCTGATACTTCTGAACCGGCTTGTGTAAAACGGAAAATATTATCGATAAAGAAAAGAATATCGCGTCCTTTGCCCTGTCCGTCGCCATCTCGGAAAGATTCTGCTACTGTCAATCCTGAAAGAGCTACCCTTGCCCTTGCACCTGGAGGTTCGTTCATTTGTCCGAAGACCAATGTGGCTTGTGAGCTTTCTAATGCGCTGCTGTCTACTTTAGAAAGATCCCAGTCGCCTCTCTCCATCGCCTCGGTGAAGGCCTCACCGTATTTGATCACATTAGATTCTATCATTTCTCGCAACAGGTCATTTCCTTCACGAGTTCTTTCTCCTACTCCGGCAAACACGGATAGCCCTGAGTATGCTTTGGCAATGTTGTTAATAAGCTCCATAATCAAAACTGTTTTTCCTACTCCGGCACCGCCAAAAAGTCCGATTTTGCCACCCTTTGCATAAGGTTCTAGCAAGTCAATAACTTTAATACCAGTATGTAATACTTCGGTGGAAGTAGATAAGTCTTGGAAAGCAGGTGGTTGCCTATGGATAGGCAGCTTACTACTTTGCTTGGGCTGGGGCATACCATCGATAGCTTCACCGACTACGTTAAAGAGTCTTCCCTTAATATCTTCTCCAGTGGGCATTGAAATTGGACTTCCCGTATCTTCTACTGCCATACCTCTTTTTAACCCCTCTGTACCTTCCATGGCGATAGCTCTTACTCTGTCTTCCCCTGAATGCTGCTGCACTTCAAGAAAGACTTGTTGCCCACCATCTTTTGTTGCAATTAGCGCGTTATAAATATTAGGAAGTTTAGCACCTTCTTCCTCAAAACTCACGTCTACGACTGGTCCGATAATTTGGGTGATTTTGCCAATATTTGCCATTATAATAAAATTTGCTGAGTTGAACTATCGTTGAAAAATATGAATCAAATACCAAAATAAGAAGTAATAAAAAGCAAATAGCCTACTTTCTATTATTCTATCGTAACTAGTCATACACTAGCTCACGGTAACGCAAAAGTAATAATACATCTTTTTACTTTATAAAATAAATCCACTATTTTAACGTTCTTCTCATAAAAATTGTAGCTCTCTGAGCTTGTTTAAAACCATATAAGGCTTGTTGTCATTAATTTGTCGTGATAAAATTCAGTAGCAGACCAGAAATTTTGAACTTCACTATTTGACGCAATGACCAAGCACTTGATATTTGGACATCAAAATATTTTGAGAAGAAAATATTTAATAATTAGCACACTAAAACGGCTCATCCATCTGTTGTACAGGCAATCAATCATGCAAAACCTATTTGCAAGACAGTGAAACAGCATGAAAAATCACACCGCGAGAAATATCCCTTAGAATGAACTTGACTGTAAATTTTGTCTTTGACACATTCACGCAGAAGTTATTTTTTTTATTTTACAATTTTTCACAATAATTTTGAACTTCTGTTGAAAAGTGATTTTGATTACCAGTACCCCTTATGTTATGTTGGAACTAGGTGCAAGTTTTATAACCTCCTTTGTCATAACCTCCGTTTTATTACCTTTCCTTATTTATTTCTCTCACAGACAAGAGATCTTCGATACGCCTGGAGGTAGGAAAATACACCGATTGCAGACGCCTTCTATGGGAGGAATTGCCATTTTTCTGGGCTTACTGCTTTCTTTACTAATTTGGATTCCTGTTCAGTATGAATACATCAACTACTTATACGGTGCTATATCGCTAATCGCTATGCTTGGCTTGAGAGATGATGTTACACAAGTAAAAGCATTAGAAAAACTACCCATTCAGTTGATTGCCGCTTTGATAGCCGTTCATTTTTGTCAGATACGCTTGCATTCTTTCTATGGGCTTCTCGGTATTTACGAAATACCGATTTTTGTTAGTTACTTTATTTCAGTATTTACCATCATTGTCATAACCAATGCCTTTAATCTAATAGATGGCGTTGATGGTTTGGCTGCAAGTGTGTGTATCATTATGCTTACTGTATTGGGTACATGGTATTATTTGATAGGAAATACTACAATGAATTTCATTGCTTTTACACTCCTGGGTAGCGTCGTTGCTTTTACTAAATTCAACTGGTCTCCCTCTGAGGTATTTATGGGAGATACGGGATCGCTTTTACTGGGCTTTCTGCAAGCTGTTCTGTTGATTACTTTTATCCATGCAAACTTTAGCCTGCCTGATTATCATACTTTTAAAATACAAAATGGCGTTGCCGTAGCATGTGCCATTGCCATTATTCCACTTTTTGATACATTAAGGGTTTTTGTTTTGAGACTTTTCAAAGGAAAATCTCCTTTTCATCCGGATAAAAGCCACATTCATCACCTGCTCTTAAATTGTGGCTTTAGCCATGCCCACACTAGCCTAATTTTAGCATCTGTAAATATTTTCTTTATTGCTTTTTCATTAGTGTGTGGTGGTGTGGAGCAAAATTTAATCATTATTTTTATGCTACTAATGGCTATCGCACTAGCTCACCTATTGTCTATTACTGTGTTAGCCAAGATTACCAAGCGGAAGATTGCTAAGCAAAAATCTATTTTAGGTATAAAAGCTGGTGAAAAAGCCTCTTCTTAGTACATGTCATTATTTAAAATAATTTTTTCTACTGCCTCTTTCAAATCCAAAACTTGTCTGTCTGCTGCTGTTTCCCGGTTTTCCTTCCCAATTAATATAGTTTTAATACCCATCTTTCTGGCAGGTAAAATATCAGTTTCCCTGTCACCTACCATCCACGACTGTGCTACATCTACCTGATACTTTGCAATGGCTCTTTCAAACATCAGCGTGTTTGGTTTACGAGATAAAGAAGCTGAATAATCTGGGTGGTAAGGAGCATAAAATAATCCGTCAATTGCTTGGTTACAAGATTTTTGTAAATATCGATGACATTTATGTATATCTTCCTTCGAGTATATTTCTTTGGAAATACCCGCCTGATTGGTAAGAATAATTAATAAATATTCGGCTGCTTTCAATGCTTTGAGTGATTCAGATACGCCTGCTATCATGTGAAACTTATCGAGGTTGTATATATACCCAGACGAACCTTGATTAATAACACCATCTCTATCACAGAACACGCATTTTTTCATAATCAATCAAATTTAATAGCGTTAATAGGAGCAATGCCTGATATAATTAAAGTAGGTATGGAAAGAATACCTGAGATTAAAATAATCATTAGCGCATTAATTGTCAGAATATTTAACCAGTCAAATTGTATTGGTACTGCACTCATATAGTAGGTATCTGGGTTGAGTGGTATCCACCGAAAGTATTGTTGTGTAAGCCCAAAAGCGATTGCGACGCTGTTGCCTAAAATCATGCCTCGCTGCGCTATTTTAAGTCCGCTAATAATAAATATACTTTGTATTTGTGTGTTTTTAGTTCCCAAAGCCTTTAGAGTCCCTATCATATTGGTTCTCTCCATAATGAGTATGAGCACGATAGCGATAATATTGAAAGAAACAACGCTCAAAATAATAAATAAAAGTACGTATACGTTTCTGTTCAACATAATAAACCAATCAAACAAATGAACAAATCTATCTTTTACCGTATTACTCTGTAAGTCGTAATTCATTTGTTGGTAAACTTGTCGGTGTGTTTGTTCAAGTTTCTCAAAATCGTGAATATATAGCCCAAAACCTCCGACTAATTCATTACTCCACCCATTTAGCTGCCTAATTAAGCGAATATCTCCTAAGATTACCTGTTTGTCAAAGTCTTCAATACCTGTAAAGTAAATGCCTTTGACAGTAACTTTGCGTATTCTAGTTTTAGTATTTCCTTCATTAAAAAATAATAATATTTCGTTACCTGCCTCAAGCTCCAGCTTATTGGCAATTTCTTGGCTAATGATAATTTCCTTAGCATACTTTTGGGCAGACCAATTGATAAAACTGCCAGATATAATATTTTTGGCAAAGCCAAGCGTGTCAAAATCAGGGGCAAGACCCCTTAGAACCACTCCGCAAATATTTTTACCGCTTTTGAGCAGGGCAGGTTTTTCAGCATAGACTTCTACTTTGCTAACATTTTCAATACTTGCCGCCTGGGTATATATTTCTTCGCGTATGGATATGGGGTTGGTTTTATAAGAGTTATTCAAATCATATTTGACGATATTGATATGGGGATAAAAGCCAAATATTTTTTCTTGAATTTCAGTTTTGAAGCCCTTAAATACCATAAAGGCAATGAGCATTACTGCCAAACCTATAGCGATGCTTCCCATCGCTATCCTTACAATAATGGTAGAGAAGCTCCCCGGATTGTTACCAATCCGCTCAGAAATAAAACTAGTAAAAGATGAAATTTTAAGCATCAAAACATGGAATTAAGCAGCAGGGGTATGGTTTATAACCATCGAAGTGAAAACCATTGTTAACTATCCATTGTTTTGTGATATGCTTTAAAGTAAGTTGAGTTTACTAAAAAGATTTTCTTTATAAGAAGCACCTATAGGAATATGTTTTTTTGAAGTGATAATCAAAGTGTTTTCTATAATATCTACCTTACCGGTGTTGATAATATAGGAGCGATGTACTCGAATAAAGCTTCTTGAGTCAAGTTTTTTCTCCAGACTCTTCATCGTAGCATACACCACATACTGCTTATCTGCAGTGTTGATTTTTACATAATCAGATAATGCTTCAACATAGATAATATCTTCTAATATAAGACGGATAATTTTTCCTTCTGCTCTGATGTAAATATCCTTTCGTGTATTGATAGTTGATATAGGTGAGTATAGGTTGTTAGAGGCTTTTTTAATGGCTTTTTCAAAGCGTTTGTAACTGATAGGCTTTTTTAGATAGTCCGTAATACCATGCTCAAAGGCTTCTGTTGCAAAATCGTTTCTTCCAGTAATTAATATAACTTGGGGCAGACTGCTCAAAGAGCGAACGAAGTCGATACCGTTCATACGTGGCATTTCTATATCAAGAAATACAATATCAACACCACCTTGCTTTACCATTTGAAGTCCATCGATAGCACTATCATACTCTGCGATTAGTTTTAATTTACCGATACGTCTGATAAAACTTTTGACGATAGTTCTTGAAAATTCTTCGTCTTCTATTATGACACAGCTTATCATAAGATTATAAAAATAGGAAGTTAAACACTTGAAAATATCTCTGTTATGGATAATAGACCATTCACTGACCCATACAGTTGCCTTTTTACAATCAAACAATGTAAAGATTTATCGAGTTTTTTAGTTATTATGCAACAGTTTTAAAATATTCACTGCCTTTTAACAAGGCAGTATGCAATTAAATAGTTCAAACTCACCACTATATTAGTTTTGGAAGAGCTAAAGCTATTTTTAGCTTTCTATCAAATCAAATATTTTTTTCATTTAAAAATCGATTACCTCATATTTAGACTCAATTTTTCAAATAAATGCCTTTCTCTGTAGATAGTGGGAAGTTCACAAAGCAACTTACATAGGCTTTTCCCCTTATAGAGTTATTTATTTGAGAAAAAACAAGTGATGAATTTAATTATTTTTTTGGAAAGATACAAACACTATACTTTCAAATTGAACAAGATAGTCTTTCTCGGTTGAAAAAATCATAAAAAGAACTTTTTAGTGTGCCTAGTGGTTTAGTTTTTGTGTAATTATAAAGTCCTAGATCAGCTTTGTTAGTTGTAATTTTGTCTACCAAATTCTATCTATTTTGAATACAGTACATCGGTTTTTATGTTTATTGCTATCCATATGGTCTTTTGCCGTAAATGCTCAAGTTGTCGATTTTTCTACAAATGTGACGAGTGGTTGTGCTCCTCTAAATGTAGCAATTACTAATAATACTAACCCTACTAATGCAAGCATTTATAACTGGGATTTCGGCAACGGAACTACCGACACACAAGCCGACCCAGATTCTGTTACTTATACCGTGCCGGGTACTTATACTATTAACCTAGAAGTAATTTTTACCGATGGCAGTGTAGGAGTTGATTCTGTGATGATAGAAGTGTTTCCTCTGCCTACCGTCGACTTTACAGCAAATGCTACCACTTATTGTGTTAGTGATTTTTCCGTAAGTTTTACCGCCAACGCTCCCGCCACGGTTTCTTATATGTGGGATTTTGGTGATGGTAATACTAGCACCTTAGCCAACCCTGTCAATAATTACACTGCCTTTGGTAATTACGATGTGCAATTGACGGTTGTAGATGTCAACGGCTGCTCCAACACGGAGATTAAAAATAATTATATTCAGGCACAACCTTTGCAAGCAAACTTTGTCTCTTTAAGAAACTCAGGGTGTGCTCCTTTCATGACCAGCCTTAGTGCTAGTAGTACGCCAGACGTACCCTTATCTTCTCATAGTTGGCGTATCATTAATTCTGCTACCGCTTCGGTTGTTCAAACCTATACAGGGAGTACTGTGAACGTGAGTACTCTAAATGCAGGTACTTACGATGTAGAATTAATTATTGTCGGTACACAAGGATGCAGCGATACACTTCTGCGAGCAGACTACCTTAATGTGGGCAATGTTGCTAATACCATTGGTTTTTCATCTGATGCCGCCTTAAATAGTATTTGTAATGGTACTACAGTTAATTTTACTAATACAACTGTCCATCCTGATGCCCCTGATGTAAGTTATTTTTGGGATTATACTGGTGATGGCACACGTGTGCCGGCCGATCAAGTCAATGGTAATACCACATTTACTTACAACAACTTAGACCCAGGTGCATATACTGTAACACTTTATGTTGTATCAAATGGTTGTGAAGAAAGTACCTCTGAGTCAGTAAATATACTCTCCCCAAGAGCTAACTTTGACGTATATGCTCAGATGTGTAACCCGACGCAAATATATTTTTCAAATACCTCTATTGATGCTGATACTTATGATTGGCTAGTTACCAGAAATGGTACTAATATTCTGACAGAAAACACCAGAGAACTATCAGCACCCTTGTCTGTTAGCCCCGGAGACCGATGGCAAGCTACACTGGTAGTTGATAATACGGGTACAGGCTGCACCGATACTTTTATAATGAGTGATACGGTTCCTAGCAATGCCATGCCTACTTTTACACCAAACCCCTTCACTAACGCTGGTGGCTCCGATTGTTATCCTGTTCGCTATAATTTTGATGCGTCTTCTATTGCCGTAAGTGAACAAACAATTAGCAGCTACTTTTGGAATTTCGGCAACGGGCGGTCGAATGTTAGTACAGATGGTGTAGCCGATAATATTTATGAAGAACCCGGATACTACAGCCCACGACTGGTCATTGCAACAGATCAAGGTTGTGAGTTTTCGCATACTTACACTGATGCTATTATTGTGCGAGGACCCGTTGCTAATTTTAAAGCCTGTGATGCTGGTACTTGTAAAGATGGTACAGTCAATATTAGTGATAGAACAGCTTCTGTTGACAGCATTGTCAATAGGGCATGGCGTATTTACGACATGGACGGTAATTTAGTAGACGTTGTTGATGCCGCAGATGATCCCCAACCTTATCGGCGTGATATTGCTTTGGACGTAAGTGAGTATTTTTTTGATACTTCCACTAGATGGGGGCAGTTGCAGCAAGAGCAACATTTTGAGTTGAGGTTATTTGTAGAAGATGTCAATGGGTGTGTTGACTCAACTTCTATGAAAATACGCGCCTCAGAGCCTGTTCCTATGCATATTTTAAATGGAGAACAAAATTCAAGTTGCTTGGGATATGAAATATTTTTGACCGACAGTATTGATGAAACCAGTGGATTGTCTCGTATTACGCCTACCTGGGATTTTAATGAGCCTAACGGAAGTCCGGTTAACGGTTCACCTAATTCTACAGATGATGGCTTTATATTTACACAGAGAGATACCGCCTATCAAGTAATAGCAAGTTTGACTTTTATAGACTTAAATAATTGTGATTCTACTATTATTGTTCCTGATACGCTGAATATTCCGCCTTTAGATGAACCTGAAGCCGGTTTTGAATATGCAGTATTGAGTAGTTTTCCTAATTGTTATTCAGTGCTTTTTACCGATACTAGTAATGTAGGCATTTCAAGTCCTATTTCCGGCTGGCGCTGGAATTTTGGCGACGGTAACACTTCTGCAGAGCAAAACCCCACACATGTTTATACCAACCTTGGAACGTACACCGTAACTCTAACAGCAAGTAATGCAGTAGGTTGTAGTAATAGTATTTCTCAAAACATAACTGTAAACCCTGGCGATGTGTCCCAACTCCTTGCCGAAGATACTATATTTATTTGCGTAGGAGATATGGCTACACTAAACGCTGCAAGTATTAGCACTGCAACCTATCTATGGAGTCCTGGTGGTGAAACTACATCATCCATTAACGTAAGTCCAACTGTTTCTACCACTTATCAGGTAGAAGCTACTTTGAATAGTTCTAGTGGTGGATGTCTGATTAATGATAGTGTATTAGTCTTTGTTTTTCGTAGTAATGACGTGGCCCCACTTTATGAGTTTTGTGTCAATAACCCTATTAATTTATCGATTGATGCCAGTCCTTTGCTGCCCAGCGGTTTTACTGCTACCTACCGCTGGTCGCCTACAAACGATACAACGGCCGTACTAGATATCGACCAGCCGGGTACTTACACCGTAGCTGTTGATATTACTTATCCTGACGGGCAAACCTGTAGTTACACCAGTAGTACACAGGTAGGGTTTACCCCTATTCCTATGAGCAATCCTTTTGATACGGTTCTGTGTTCATATGACGATGAAAATTTACAGTGTTTTCAAGATCAGCCGCTTTCCAACCCCTCTCGTACAGTTACTTTATCTTTAGATAATCTACCTGGCTACACTTATACATGGAATACGAATGATGGTGTAATCTCTTCCAGTGCTAATACGAATAGCGTTAGCGTCAATACTGCGGGAACTTATGTTGTTACTGCTACTAAAAGTAATTGCACAATAACGGATACATTTGTTGTACAGCAAGGGTGTAACACACTGGTTTGTTTTCCTAATGTGTTTATACCTAATTTAGGTTCACAAAACGGATTCTTCGGTCCTATTGGGTTAGATGTTGATGACTTTGAACTTATTATCTATAATCGCTGGGGAGAGGTAGTGTTTCATGGAGAGGGAGATAACCTCAATGGTATTAGGTGGAATGGAGAGCTGAATGGAAAGTTGCTGCCCTCAGGTGTTTATCCTTACCATTATCGATACACTAACAACAGAGATAAAGAAACAGTCAGAGGAGAGGGTAGTGTTATGTTAATTCGCTGACCCAAAAAGAGCTTTTCATCTTTGAGTCTGTGAATTTTTATATTACATCCTTAGATTTTTTTACCAAATCATACAGTAAATTTTTTGCTCGGTGAAGTTGTGCTTTTATTGTACCCAAAGGTAGATCAACCTCTCGGGCTATTTCTTTATAAGACAGCTCTTGGAAATATCTTAGTTTAACTAGTTTTTGATATTTTGTAGGAAGCAATTTGACAAACTCTCTGATAATTTTTATTTTTTGATTTCTGATAGTTTTGTCATGGGGGCTTAAGCCATCATCTCTTATATCTACTCTTATAGATCTGCCGTCTTTTAGGGTTTGCGCAGCATGTACACTTAAGGTCTTTAATTTTCTCTTTCTAATAAAATCAATACAATTATTGGTAGCTATTCTGAACAACCATGCGCTGAAAGTATAACTTTTTTGAAACTTAGATAGATTTTTAAAAGCTTTACCAAAAGTCTCGATAGTCAAGTCTTCAGCATCATCTGTGTTCCGTACCATTCTCAATACGGTATGAAATACCGGCTTGCGGTATTTTTTCATTAGCCTAGCGTAGGCTTTCTCATCGCCAGAAATCGCCTCATCAATAAGTTGGAAGTCATTTAAAGCTTTTTCTGAAAAATGCACTCTTAAGTCCATGATGTTCTTTTGATAAAATATGCGCAAAATGCCAACAATGATAAGCACATAATGTAAATTACATCCATTATGGGAAACAACAGGACATTGTAGCTTTGTATTAATTTTTTGTTACACCGGTGTAAAATATATCCTATTAAAAGTATTCTTATTATATAGACAGCTAGCATGGCAAAAAGGTGGCAATTAAAAAAAAATAATGATAATAAGCATATATAATATATGCCATAAGAAAGATAAAATACTGCTAAAATCGATTTTATTTTGCTAGCATAATGTCGGCTTACCGACAAATGCCTGATTTTTTGCCTGAACCAATTTTTCCAACTAATTTTTGGTAAGGAAACCATTTGTGCATTTTCTGCGATAACTATATTTACATTGTTTTTATTGCTAACCTTATTAATAAACAAGTCGTCATCTCCTCCAATTATATTTTCTATACCTTGGAAACCTTTATTTTTTTTAAATATTATTTTTTTATAAGACAAATTTCGTCCTACGCCCATATAGGCCTTGCCGCCGATAGCCATAGAAAGATATTGTATAGCAGTCATTAAAGTTTCAAATCTGATAAGGGCATTTAAAAAACTCGCTTTTTTTTCGTAAGGGCTAAACCCTAGCACTATTTCTATGCTATTGTGTTGATATGCCTGATTTATTTCATGTACCCAAGTATCACTTTTATTGTAACAATCTGCATCTGTTAATAGGATATAATCAAATTTTGCTGCCTCAATTCCTTTCATCAAGGCATATTTTTTAGCATTAAAACCCACAGGTGTTTGTTTAATTTGAAGATAGTTAAATAGTGTTTTATTTGTTTGATAGATTTTTTGTAAATAAACTATTGTGTTATCTACCGAGCGGTCATCTACCACAATAACTTCAAAACAAGGATATTTTTGTCTTAAAAGAGCAGGAATAAGCCGCTGGAGATTTTCGCACTCATTATGCGAACATATGATAATAGAAAAGGGCTTATTTGTAGTGTGTTTATTGCTGTCTGGCTGATAAAAGGCAAGTTTTGCGAAAATACCAAGCCAATAAATCAACTGCACGATAGCAGTAATTAATAATATGTACAGTAGTATGTTACTTATAATGATCAGCATTGGTATTTTGAAATTTATTTTCTGTTGTAGTGCTGATCAAACTACCTGATATAAGCGATGCCAGCAGATACATTAAGTCCGTATAAGGAAAAGTTATTCCGCCCAGCTGCACCACTAAATTTGACTAGTACATTAAATTTAATATGTTTGCTCCAGAAATTATCTATACCAACACCCAATGAATAATTATAGCCGGCAAATCTTTGTTTGATATCACCGCCATCAGAAAAGTTTGCTTCCATCCCTAAACCATAGCCCGCACTTGCCTCAATAAAAAGAGAATTTTTACTAGTATAATACCTACCTAAACTCATGAAAGCCGTATAATTAATTTGGTTGCGATTGCGCTGATCTATAAAAGTTTGTGAATTTAAAATATTTACTGAAAAAGCGACAAGCCATTTTTCTTTTACATGATAACCAATAATAGGATTAACAACTATATCTACCAAAACGATAGCATTTCCAAAGCCTGCGTTTGTATTTCTATAACCTACCCCTAAAGCGAAATTACCTCCCAAATAAATATTTCCTTTTTTGTTTTTTAAAATAATGGCGTTGCTGTCGGCATCGTGTTGATTATCCTGCCCAAATACCCGAAGTAAATAGCTGTTTATGACGATAATGGTTATTATAAAATGTAGTAGTTTCATCGTTTCACCACCAAAAAATAATCTATATGCTTATCTGGCACTACGCAGTGCTAAAATTTGAATTGATAAATAAAATAGACAGTAATAAATTTAATTAATGCCTCGTTTAGCGGCACTTTACTTTTTAATACTGTTGATAATAATTCTTCGATAGACTTGATTTAGGCTTAAATAAGTGTTGTAATAATGTATGTTGTTATTGCAATTGCCGCAGTATTGGCAAAGAATGTACAATACCAAAATTTTCTACATGAAATTTATAAAAATTAATCAATATTTCCAAAATATTTCTTCTTATTTGATGGTCAGCCCTAATATGTTCGGTGTAGTTCGCGCTTATAAGTTTGTCAATTACTCGATAGGTCTCCTGCGTATTACTGATTTTTTCTGATGAAAAATCTGTCAGTAAGCGATGACAGCGAATTGCCAGACCGAGATGTTGACTTAGCTTGAGCATAAACTGCACAGGAAAATTTTCGTACTGGCTATCCATCAAGTCAAAAGTAATGCAGCTTTTTCGGATGAAGCTAAAAAAATCACTATGATGGGTTTCTTCTCTGACGGTTTTATTTAGAATTTCTAGTAGAAAACTGGCAATAAGATTTTTTTTAGCATTTGTATGGATGTTGCCATAGGCATGATCGATACGGATTTCCAAAATTCTGTGGATATTCTTATTTTCTTTGTAATATACTACCAAATCAACTAAATTGAGTGGCTGATAAAGTGCTATTTTATTTTGCTTACTATGGCTTCTTACGCTATTAACAATATAAGATTGAAGTCCCAGCAATTCGGTGTATATTTTCGTGATGATAGAACTTTCTTTGTATTTTATGAAATGTAATACAATACCTTTGGTTTTGTAAAGCATAGTTTATTAATCGACAGCTAAGCTAAAAGTGGTGTTGTTGCAAGGGGAAAAAGCAAGGTACAAAGATTTTTGTATTGTTGTGTTCTTCTTAAATTATGTATATGATAAAATACCATCTTTATGTCCAAAGTCTAAAAATAAAACTCAACAAAAAAAAAATAAATGCAAAGTAAAAAATGGGTAGTATTCTTATTGTAATGATTCATTTTTTGCAATAATTTCAAAATTATGTTGAATTAAAAAATACCTTATTACTGCTCAAAAACGTGTATTTTTTTGTCCTTTATCAGCATTGCTTGTAAAAAAACAAGAACAGTACTAACTTTACTAAAAAATACTTAATCAATTTATAGCCAAATAAACTCAATAAAAATACAAACAATAAATACTTTATTTTTCGTCGTGCTAATGAGTGTATTAGCCTCTTGTGGAAGTAAAAAACTGAGTATTTCTTCACCCAATCGCACAAATAGTATCATCTTTGAGTTGTCGGAGCAAGGGGTACCTAAGTATTCAGTAAAGCACAAAGGTGCTTTCGTTATTAAACCCTCTTCGATGAGCTTTGATTTTAAAGACCAAAAATCTCTGAAAAACGCACTAAAAATTATTGAAATTACCTCATTAAGCAAAAATGAAACCTGGGAAATGCCCTGGGGAGAACAAAGGAACATCAAGAATCAGTATAATGAACTGACCGTCAAACTCGAAGAAATAGCCAGCCCGAATCGACAATTCAATATTGTGTTTAGAGCATACGAAGACGGCATTGGTTTTCGTTATGAATTTTTAGTGCAACAAAATGCCGACAGCGTAATTATTATGGACGAAAATACCGAATTCCAATTGAGCGGCAACCACACCGCCTGGTGGATACCTGGTGATTGGGATATTTATGAACACTTATACAATACGAGCAAAGTCTCTGCAATTGATGCGATTGCCCACAGCAACAAGTCTAACTTAGCACAAAGCTATATTCCTGAAAATGCTGTAAACACCCCCGTTACGATGAAAACAGCTTCGGGCTTGCACTTAAGTTTTCACGAAGCTAACCTTACTAACTATGCAGGCATGACCTTAAAAGTAGATACCAACGCATTAAAATTAACCAGCGAACTAGTCGGCTCAGACAGGTGGGGTTATAAAGTAAAAAGAGCTTTGCCTTTTAAAACCCCCTGGCGAACGATACAAATTGCCGATAAAGCTACGCAGCTCATTGACTCCAAACTCATTGTCAATCTGAATGAACCCAATTTACTAGACGATGTGAGCTGGTTTGAACCTAAAAAGTATATCGGTATCTGGTGGGAAATGCACATCGACAAAGCGTCATGGGATTACGGTATGACTATGAATGAAAACAAAAAATGGGTGGATACTGGCAAAGCACACGGCAGACATGGTGCTACCAATCAAAACACTAAACGCTATATTGATTTTGCCGCTGCCAATAATATTAAGGGTCTGTTGGTAGAAGGCTGGAATACTGGTTGGGAACGATGGATAGGTTTTGAAGACCGAGAGGGCGTTTTCGATTTTGTTACTCCCTATCCCGACTACGACCTTGCTGTCTTATCGAAATACGCCCAATCAAAAGGTGTGGAAATTATTATGCACCACGAGACTTCCGCTGCTCCGCAAACTTACGAGCAGCAAATGGATACGGCTTACCGACTTATGAACAAATTGGGTATCCATTCGGTAAAAACTGGGTATGTAGGAAAAATCATACCCAAAGGGGAATATCACCATGGGCAGTGGATGGTGAATCATTACAGAAAAGTACTCGAAACGGCTGCAAAATATCAAGTAGCTATCAACGCTCATGAACCCATTAAAGCTACTGGCATCAGACGTACTTATCCCAATGCCATTACCAGAGAAGGGCTGAGAGGTCAAGAATTTAATGCTTGGGCAGCAGACGGAGGTAATCCCCCAGAGCATTTGTCTATCGTCGCTTTTACCAGAATGTTATCAGGGCCTATTGATTTCACACCCGGCGTATTCGATATTGGTTTACCTACAAAACCCAATAACCAAATAAATACTACCTTAGCCCACCAACTTGCCCTATATGTAGTGATTTATAGCCCTATCCAAATGGCTTGCGACTTGCCCGAGAATTATGTAAATCATCCTGCTTTTCAATTCATCAAAGAGGTGGGGGTCGATTGGGAACAGACCGTTGTCTTAAATGGTGAAGTAGGTGATTTTGTTACTATTGCTAGGCAAGAACGCAAAAGTGACAACTGGTTTGTCGGGGGCATTACCGACGAGAATGCCAGAAAATTGACTATTGACTTCGACTTTCTGCCAGAAGGAAAAACATATCAAGCCAATATTTACTGCGATGGTGCTGAGGCAAACTACAAAAGCAACCCAACTGCTATCAAAATTGAGCAGGCAATTGTCACAAAGAATTCATCTCAATCGTTTGACTTGGCCGAGGGAGGAGGAATTGCCATTAGTTTGATAGAAAAAATATGATTCAATTCAGACTTGTCGCCTAATTAAGTTTTGCCGAAAAACGTTGTCGTACGACTTGATTACAGAGTATTTTTATGAATATGCTTTTGTATTGGGTTATACATTAGAGAAATGCTACTTATTCCACAAACTATTGAGTTTGACTTTAGTGTTTCGACAATAGACAAATCAAATTCTCGAAAACTACGAAATGGAGCTATTTTCGACATTTTAACTTTTATATTTTCTCATTTTGTAGACCTATCTTTATGTATGTATACTTCTTCTTCACATTTGAGTGGTTGCATTACACCTGCCAACATATCCGCTTGGTTCTTGTCCTTTTTTGATTGGCTTAACATAGTCAGGGGACTGGCTTTGATGAGCATAGCAATAACCATTTTCTTTTTTGGTTCTGTTCTTACATCTTACCCCTGTTGATTTTGCAATACCTCTACATTGTGAAGATGAAACAGTATTATCACTTGTTGAGGTTTTATATGATTTACTTACTGAAAATACCCAATCAGAAAGGTTTATTTTGCTTTCAAGTCTTTCCTCAATCTCATCCGTAAGTTGAGGAAAAAAATCAATATTTGTTAATTCCTCAACTTTATCAACACTTACAACATACTCCCTTAATGTTCGTTGCCCTTTCTCATTGGGCAGTACAAAAGCCATCATTTTGCCTTTTTCAGGAGCATAAACAACTTTGTAAAAATATTTTGGTACATCAACCTCATTAAAGCCAATTTCTTGCAGTCCATTTACAAGTATTCCACCTGTTGTAATATGTATTTTTTCTTTACCTGCCCATTCCCTAATAAGTGTTTCTAATTTTTTCCATATACCCCTATTGAAAGAAGCATATTGAGGCGACATATTAGACATATAAAAACTCTCACTCATAGCAAGATTATTGACTTTCATATCTGCTGCTGGTACAAGATGTCCTCTATCAAAGCCAGAATTTGTATAGTCTGTTAATTGTGCTGAACCTGTTGAAATTTTAAGGTCTGCTCTAAAGTTATCTTTACGAGTGGCATTTCCTTTTAGCATTTCAGGGGTAAGTACATAATAAACCCATTCAGCTTGTTCAAAATTCTCTAAATAGGAGAGCGTGTAATAAGAATGCTTAACCACCTCTCCATTAGATTTTGGTATGTATTTTAGATGTTTACCATCTTGGGCAACACCTAACTGATATGGTAAGCATATATATAGTAAACATATCAAATTTAACCCAAAAAAGAGAAATAAGAAAAGTAACTTTTTAAACATTGATACTACCCAAAAATTAACCAAATAATAAACCCTAATACAATACCCATTCCTACAATAAACAGGATAGATTTTAATTTTTCTTTTGACTCTTTCTCTTCTCTAATCAACGAAAAGAAAAATAATAATGTAGCACAAATCCCACCTACTAAAAACCATAAAATATTTGAACTTGATGAACTTTCATTATCTCTATAAGAACAAACCCCATTTCTATGCTGGTGTACACTCATACCGTGATGATAGTGATACCCTCCATTAATTCTATCGTGGTGTCCTCCCTTGCTATCTGTCCCCCCACTATGACCATACACTAAGTTTGAACAAATAGTTAATAAAATATAAAATATTAAAAGTAACTTTTTCATTTACTGAAATAATTGCAAAGTTACTTTTTTTCTACACCCCTCCACAAATGGGCAACTAATAATCTGAAATATCATAGTTATTTTTTGCCCAATTGGCATAGCATAGGGCATCTGCAAGTTCTGACTACTTGCCCAATGTTCTTTTAATCACATCCTTTACTACCTTCACTGTCCGCTCTGCTGATATATCATATTGAATACTGGCTAATTCCAGTTTTAGGGTTTGGTTGTTGAGGTTGCCTATGTTTCCATTTACAAACTCTCTCTCCTCAACTCATAATACATTTGAGACCTCAAATTAAAAGGAGACAAGTATAGTTCTCCTCAAAACGGATAATTCTTTTCTGATTATTACCAGCCTGTTACCCTCAAACATCATAGCGTTTTTGATAGCTTCTGTACATAAAAACCAACTCTTACCGCTCCCCATACTGCCACCATACAAAAGATATTTAGCCCTATTGAAATGGGCAAGGGATTGTTTGGGCTTAGGTTGGTAGTATTGTGAAAAGTCTATTTTCATCAATCAGGAATGTTTGAAATAAACTCAATGTTTCCGCTATGCTCTACTTTGATTTTGTGTAAGCCTTGAAGTTGAGTAATTTCTCTATTGACCAATAGGGCTAATTTGTAATCTTCTGTCTCTATGGCTTTTCTATACAAATACTCATTTCTCCTTAATGCTTTTGATAGTTCAGAGTCTATGTTTTGAGTTTCCATATTTTCTTTGAGATTTCTAAGTACAGGTTTTGTCTTTCGTCAATATCTAATTTTTTAAACTTTGGGTGAGGATTAAAAGGCAATCCCAACTCATTTTTCATATTTAAAAAATTAGGATTATTCTTATTATGATATTTCACATAAAGACTGAACTAAGAGGTTTTCCTTTAAATAATGTTCAATCTTATCTGAGAATGGTTTAGCTCCGTGGGATTGATTAGTACCCCTTGGTAATAGTACTGAATCACCTAATCGATTTCGATAGGTATCAAATTCATGTTCTTGCTCAAACTCATCTAATTTTATTTTTCATTTCTTGTCATTTTACTTAGGGATTTTAACTTTTTTGTGTTTAACTCTTTTATTTCACTACTGAACTCAAATTCTTTTTCTTCAAATACAGGTTCAAAGTCTATTACATCAGAGTTACAATAACTAACTCCAAGTCCTTCATTATCTATAAAATGGTATCTCTCATTATCTTCTGGCATAGCTGTTGGTAAAATTCTGAATTTAGAAATAGACTTTGTTTTGTAAATACTATTTATAGCTTGCTCAGACAAAGCAAAATCATTTATTTTTTTTAACGCCCAAATTATGTTATTCAGGATTAGCAAAACAATCCAAGCATTGTTTTGGGAAAACCTGTTTCTCTCTATTTTCATAAGTTCCATATAATCTCCCTTTATTAGAAAATGAAGATTTTAAAATATTGGTAAGTTGTTTTTTAATTACTTGTTGTTTTTCTTCACCAATGAAAGGGTTGATTAATATTTCTTTCTCTAAAATATCAATTGCCTTAGTAGGTAAATTAATAGGTTTAGATATTTTTAATCTCTTAATACCATATGGTTCAGATAGTATTTCTTTTGGAAAAAAATATTCTGATAAAAAATAGTCGTGTTCAGATTTTTTCTTACTCAAAAAATCTAAAAAACCACTTATAAAGTTACTGATTGTCTTTTTTTGGTTTTTAAAAAAATTCAACCCAATTATCACTTGCTCTAAACTCCTTCCATTATGAGGTCTTAGATTAATTATTGTGTTCTTTTCTGCTATCATACTAATATTAGGTATCTTATCCATTGCCTCCTTTTTTTTGGCATCCATAATCTTAGCATATATCTGGGTAGTCTTAATCTCTTTATGTCCCAGTAACTTAGAAACAGTATATATCCCTGTCCCGAACTCTAATTGCAGAACGGCAAAGGTGTGTCTTGCACAATGAAAAGTTATGTCTTTGGTTATCCCTGCTCTCATGATCCATTTTTGCAGTTCTACATTGTGCCAAGCTGAATATTTTAAACCCTTAAAAACTCTATCCTCTGGGTTGCCCTCCTCTCCTAAATAATCTCTTGCTTGTTGGTTTATATCTAAATACTCTTGCCCTCCAGTCTTTTTTTGCTTAAAAACTATTCTATATCCCTCTCCTTGTTTTCTCACTTCTGACCAAACCATTTTATTAATATCTGACCACCTCATACCAGTAATGCAAGAGAATAGAAAGGCATTTTTTAGCATAGGGTATCTACAATCTACTTTTACCAGTTCTTTGAGTTCTGATAGGGTCAAATATTCTCTTTTGGGTTCTCCTGCTTTAATTGCTTTTACCCTCCTTACTGGATTATCTGGTATTATTCTATCCTCAAAGGCTTGGTTTATACAGGCTCTAAACTTATTGAAATAGGAATTTTGGCTATTTTGAGAAAGAGGGTTATTGCTTTTTGTTCTGGCTGTATTCTGTAAATAGTCTTTAAAGCGTTCAACAAAATCTATATCCACATCCCTAAAAGTTGTATTCTCATCACAAAACCTAATCAAGTGTTTTAATGTACTGTCCCAATTACCATAATTCCCTGTACTCTCTTTCCTCTTTTCTGTCAGGAGTTTAAAGTATTCTATAAAATTGGTATCCTGTTTAAAGTCATTGGCAAATCCCCAATTATCATTTTGTAACTCGGTTTGTCTCTTGGCTCTGATATTTTCAGCAAGGGCAAGGGTCTGTTTATTGTTATCCCTATCCAAAGCTGATTTTGGTTTGACTAAGTAAAGTTTTAAATATTCTTTGGTTCTCTTGCCATTCCAATAAATATCCAAAAAGAGGCTTTTGTTACTATTGGCTAACTCCTTTTGTCTTACCCTGATATTTTGCTTTTTAGTTTTCATAAAACTATCAATTAATTTGTCCCTTTTATCCCTCATTTTATTTTAAGAGACAATATGGGAACAAAAATAAGCAAAACATCAATATACTAAAAGAAAATATCTAAATCAATATGTTTGTAAATAGCTTATTTTAAGCACTATAAGAAAGTACAAGAAACTAACATTACTTCCCAATACAAAATTTAGAAAAAATATTGTCTAATAGGTCTTCTGTGGTAATTTCTCCCATAATTTCACCCAGATGACGCAGGGCTGTGCGCATATCGAGAGCAAGCAAATCTGTGCTGACTTGCTTATTGATACCTGCAAGCACATCATAGAGAGATTTTTGGGTTTGACTGAGGCTCTCGTGGTGGCGAGCATTTGTAACGATAGTGTTAGTGCTTTCAAAAGATTCACTATAAACCGTGGATATGAGTTTTTGTTTTAATGTTGCAATATGCATTTGTTTTGTAGCCGATATAGCAACCATATTTTTAGTTTTAAAATCATCTGTTGTATTTGTATCTACAAGGTCTATTTTATTAGCTACGCATAGAAGAGGTGTATTGAAAACTTTTAACTCATCTATTTTTTCCTGAACAGTGCTAAGAGTTTCAGTAGAAATATCGAATAGGTAGATAATCAGTGCAGCTTGTTTCATTTGTTCATAAGTTTTTTGTACGCCAATAGCTTCAATTTCATCTGTGGTGTCGCGCAGGCCTGCCGTGTCGATAAACCGAAAAGTAATACCGCAAATAACCATTTCATCTTCTATTACGTCGCGAGTGGTGCCAGCGATGTCAGAAACGATGGCTTTTTCTTCGTTAAGAAGTGTATTGAGTAGGGTAGACTTACCGGTATTGGGTTTGCCTACGATAACCGTTGCCACACCGTTTTTAATAACATTTCCCAAAGCAAATGACTCAACTAAGCGAGAGACGAGTTGCTGCAATTCTTTGATAAGCTGGCGCAGAGAACTTCTGTCAGCAAACTCTACATCTTCTTCAGCAAAGTCTAACTCCAACTCTATCAAAGAAGCAAAATGAATAAGCTTTTCACGGAGCGTTTTTATTTCTTTGGAAAAACCGCCACGCATCTGTTTGAGTGCTGTTTGATGAGTTATTTCAGAATCGGAGGCAATTAAGTCGGCAACGGCTTCGGCTTGTGTTAAATCTAGTTTTCCATTCAGAAATGCGCGCTGAGTAAATTCACCGGCTTTGGCATAACGTACTCCGTGAGCTACAAAAAGTCTAATAATACTTTCTACAATATAAGCAGAGCCATGGCAGGAAATTTCCACCATGTTCTCGCCCGTGTAAGATCGAGGTGCTATAAAAACTGATACTAAAATTTCATCTATTAGCTTGCCATTATTTCGCAGCAAACCCCAGTGAATAGTATGACTGGCTACTTTTGCCAAGTCCTTGCTTTTGAAAAAATAATTGACTACTTCGACAGCTTTTTTCCCCGAAAGCCTGACAACAGCAATAGCACCTTTTCCGGATGGTGTAGCCAGAGCAATAATCGTATCGCTATTATTGGAAAAATACATAAAAGTTTTTAGTTAGCGGGTAGTTTATTAGTTTAGTATGATAGCACGGAGCAAACAGGCTGCTTACTGATTTGAAAAGTTTGTTCATGCAGGAAAGCTAAATCTATCAAAATGTTTTTTAATTATTATACTGACAAGTGCGAAGGTAAAGGAAAATAAGAGGTGTAAAAAAAACCTTGTATTTTATATTCCAAAAGTTAAATGTTTGTACGTTTTACAGCACATTTTATAAATTTATATACCTCAACGAGTGATGGGTTGAATTAAGGATTTGTTACTACTATTATTGTATTAATTAAAATATGTACACTATATTTGCAATGACTTTAGCTGTTTTTCAAACTTAGAAATCTAGGTTGCTTACCTTTATAACCAAAGTTGACTGTTGAGTGTTTTTTGTAAAATACTACACTATAATTATAGTGTAGATCGATAGGTCAATTGCTTGGTCGCTTTGGTCAAATTAGCCCAACATGCTTGACTCGATTATTTAGGTAAGTTAGGAAACTCGCTCACCATACTGTCGTGTGTGTTTTCTTATCCAGACAATGAATTTGCAGGCAATATGCTGTGAGGCTACACAGGACTATTAGCCAGTCAGTAGGTCAACAGCGCATTACGCCTCATGCTTGATGAGGTGACTATGAAAAACCACAATAGTTCATGTAGTTTTCAAAAAAGTGCGATTATATATTGACTATATCGACAAAACAACGTAAGTCATCAAGATCTACTGATGTTTCAAATTAGAAGCACTATGAAGTAAATGTTTTGAAAAGAGTATACGAACTATTAAAAAACTATAGTATCAATATGTTCAGCACCTTTTACCACACCCACTTCAACAACGCTGGATCGCCTCATACCTTTGTTGATTTTGAGTTTATCAAAAAAGCCACAGTCCTTTATGAGGTATTGACCAGTAGAGAAAATGTAAATTTGAATGCGCAATTCCAGTTAAAAAAATAAATTTATTGTGATATGTACAAGAAAAAAATCACTAATATTGTTCTTTTGTCAATCATTCTTTTACTGAGCTCTTGTAATATGTCTGAAGAAGAAAAACGCAGATTAGAGGAGAAGAATATCAAGGAGTTTGAACAATTTTACCAAGAAGAACAAGATCCTCTGTTTATAAAATATAAAGACAGTTTAGAAAAGTACTTTAGTCCTTTAGAAATAGACCTTATTAAAAGGTATAAAAATAATCATGAGAATTTGAACAGCCAAGAAGACTTTTACTACTTCTATCGTAATGCTTTTACGTTGAAAAAAGCCCTTTCAGATAAGCTCAAAAAGCATGCACAGAAAATCAGGGCGTTGAATGGTCGTTTACATCCTATTGATTGGTTTGAAGAACTAGCCGAGGGTATGGATATAGCTATTGTGCATAATAACTTAACTTATGAAGTATTTTTTGATTATCAAGATTTCCACGATCATGCTGACAAGACAGAAGGTAGTGCCGATGATGATTTTATTCGTTTATTGGAGATGAGCTATCTCGATCACTCGTTTTTCCCCAAATGGGTAAAGCCTATTTCAGAGTACAAGGGCTGCTCGCGGCTCGGCAGTGGACTACATTACAAAGTACTCGAACTTGCACAGCTGTGCAACGAACATAATTCATTATTTAAAAGTCAGATACAAAGAGTTAGAAAAGACGTTATTAATGATATATTTGCCAGACGGATTTTTTGCTCGAGTATCCAAAAAGCTGTAGCAGAGATTAATAAAATTTGTAACCACTTGGCTATAAGTGAGGTAGAGACAAAGTTACTTCAAAAAAGAAGCGAACAGTTATTAAAGAATAAGAACAATATGATAAAGTTTGGTTGTGTAACTGAAGACTGTCTCAATTAACACAGCACTCATCACAAATAAGCAAAACCCCCTTCCTTCTACAACTTTGCCTGCCTTATCGTAAGGGTCAACGGCTTTGGTATACATAGTATAAACCTTGGTAATCTCCTGAGGCGTACGCACACCGTAAAGGGTCTCGTTTTTTTCAATTAGTTGCTTAAACGCCAGTTCGCTAACATGCCCATATATTCAACCTCTGGCAAGCCGCTCCATAATTGCATACAACCTGATAGTATAAGGAGTATACGTAGAAAAATTTAAAAAGCAATTTTTTTATGACATGCCAGGAGTTTTTTATTAAAAGCAACCTAGAAATTATTTCTAGGTCGTTTTTTGCAGAAAATAACGTTCCTGTGGAGAATACCGGATTCGAACCGGTGACCTTTTGGCTGCCAGCCAAATGCTCTAGCCAACTGAGCTAATTCCCCATCGGGACTGCAAATATATTAAAATTATTGAGTAAACAGTAGTAAATACTGAAACTGAACTGCTCATTTGTTAAAAACAAATTTTGCAAGTTGCCTGCTTTGTTATTGAACGCCAATATCAATTTTATCTTCTAAAATTTCTACCGTTAAGGGATAAGTTTATTGATAGAACGATGCTTATTTCTTCGATCAAGAAAGCCAGTTATATTTGCTTTTTTTATTCAGCTTTTCCACTCTCCTGAGAAAATAAACTCAGATATTTTCTTTCTACTTTGATATGCATGTTCAACATTGCGAAGTTTTTCTGGTAATTGGCTTGAATCTTCATTAACGTACCCTAAAGCTATGGCAGTAACTGCGTGGTATCCTTTTGGTATTTTGAAGGATTTCTCAGCATTCTTTGCATCAAAACCTGCCATTTGGTGCAAACTTATACCGAGCGATGTAGCCTGTATACTAAGATTGCCTACTGCCAGTCCTAAGTCATGCATCGCATGAGCGTTGTTCTTTGCGTCATGTGTAAAAGAAGTTTTTATCACTGTAAGCATCAATATGGGTGCGTATTTGGCCCATATTTGGTTAGGCTCAACCAGAGTTTCCAGCAATTTTTCATGACTTGCTTTTCCTCGTCGGGTAATAATAAAATACCAGGGCTGTTCGTTGTAGCAGGAAGATGCCCAGCGAGCTGCTTCAAATAATGACATGAGGTCTTCTTCAGAGACGAGACGGCTGTCAAACGCCCTAGGACTCCAACGATTAAGAATATGATTCAGAATAGGATAGTCGGCTTTGGGTGTGGGTTTCATAATTGGTTTTAATTACGGGTAATGAATAGCATTTTCTTATATAAGCTGTTCACTCAATAAAACTATTTAGTAACTGCTGTGCTTTATCAAAGGTTTTCGTAAGCTGATTATTAACAATCGTTGCATCGAAGCTTTCTTCAAAACTCAACTCATAGGAGACCTTTTTCATGCGCTTATAGATGAGCATTTCCGATTCAGTATTTCTTGCTGCCAGTCGCTCTCTGAGTATTTTAATACTTGGGGGTCTAATGAAAACAGCTAATGCATTGTGCTTAAAAAATCTTTTCAGTGCTAGTCCTCCCTTCACATCAACATCTGCTACCAAATGTTTTCTGTTTTTCGATATACGCACCACTTCACTTTTTAGTGTCCCGTAGTAAAGGTCTTCGTAAACCTGTTCGTATTCAATAAATTCGTCTTGGCTAATTTTTTCTCTAAACACTTCAGGACTTAAAAAATAGTAATCTTTCCCATTTTTTTCACCCGTGCGTTTTGGGCGGGTAGTAGCAGAGATAGAAAATGCCAAATAATTATTTTTTTCGAGGAGGTGCTTAACAATAGTAGTTTTTCCGGCACCTGAAGGAGCAGAGAAAATAATTACTTTGCTTTGGTGCATCATTGGTTTTAGGTATTTCAGAAAATACACATTGGCTTAAGTAATTATTGTTCATCTAATTCTTTTACTTTCTGAAGAATTGATGAGGCTAAATCGTTAGGTAGGGGTTCTACTTTAATTTTACTTTTTACAAACTCAAAGAAAGATTTGCTAAATGTAAAGTACTCGTGACATGGATTGCAGGTGCTGTAGTGTTGGTTAAAAAACTCTTCCTCTTCTTTGGTAGCTTCGCCGTCAATAATCGCTTGCATAAGGTTTACAAACTCTTCACAAGCAATATCTCTGTTGTCAATTTCTAACTTTGGAGGGTTATGCAGAAAATTTTTCATTCGATTTCTTTGGGTAAAAATTCATTAAACAAAAAACAAATGTTTTCAGACGCTATAACCCATTCTAGTAGCATACCCACAGAGCTTTTCTTTCAGGATATTTCTCGCACGGTGCAGTCTAGATCTTACTGTACCAATAGGAATATCAAGTATTTTGGCCATTTCTTCGTAAGTAAATCCTTCTAAATCACAAAGAATGATAGCTATTCTAAAATCAACGGCTAGAGAGTTAATTGCGTGGGTAATTTCATCCCCTATTTTATTCTGTATCATTTCCGAACGCAAGTCGATGATAATCTTTTTGTCGACATTTTTTGCATCGTAATAGTTCTCAATTTCCTTATAGTCTACGTGCGAAGGAACCTTATTTTTTTTACGATACTCGTTGATAAAACTATTCTTCAATATCTTGAACAACCATGCTTTCGCATTAGTTCCTTTTTGGAAAGAATGCATGAAGCGGTAGGCTTTCATGTAAGTATCTTGCACAAGATCTTTGGCTTCTTCTTCTTCACGAGTAAGTTTAAATGCGAAATTATACAGGGCTTTCAAGTGAGGCATAAACTCATGCTCAAATGTAGTGTTTTTAGAATCATTAACGTGATTTTTATTTAGTAAATTAGTCATAACTATGTGATTTTGCTAATTTTAATGTTGTCTCTTGCATTAATGCTTGATAGTACTCATTAAACACTAGCGTGGGTTAAATTAGATTAAAGTAAACGAATTACTTATTGAGACAGAGCATCTCTCTTAAAGGTTGTTTTGCCTAAGTTAATTTAGTATAAGAGATATCTATTGCACTATAGATTTCTGAGGGGTTTTTCCAGATGATAAGGTGATAGCTGAGAGGTTATTTATCTATTTATAGATTCTCATTTTCGGCTTCTCCATAAAATCTCTTTTGCATTAAGCCGCTGACCAACTAGTCTCGATAATACAAAAAAATAGTCTGAAAGGCGATTTAAATATTGAATAATTAAGTCATCTATTTTTTCTTGCTCATGGAGTGTAATTACCAATCGCTCGGCTCGCCTGCATACTACTCTGGCTAAATGACAATAGCATACAGATGGGTGTCCTCCAGGTAGGACAAAAGCGTGCATTTCGGGCAGAGATTTATTCATGTCATCTATTTCACGCTCTAAGGTAAGTATATCATCAGGGATTAAGTCGGGTTTTATTAAATGTGGTTTGTCAGGATCGGCAGCAAGGCAACTACCTATTGTAAATAATCTATCTTGAATTTCTAGTAATATGTTGCACACACGCGGGTCAGTCAGATGATCTCTCAATAAACCGGTGTGTACATTTAATTCGTCTATAGTACCGTAGGATTCTATGCGAGGGTGTGCTTTCGATACTCGTTTTCCTCCAAATAGCGATGTTTTTCCTTTGTCTCCTGTTTTAGTATATATTTTCATTATGTACTAACTTAAAATCATACTTCAACAGCTTTTTCATGATCAAGGCGTTCTTTAGATTCCTTTAATGCTTGATATTCTTCCGTAGAACCAACCTTAAGCTCTTGGAATGCTCTTTGTCCTGTACCTGCTGGTATCAGGTGTCCGACAATTACGTTTTCCTTTAAGCCTTTTAGTCCGTCTATTTTAGCACGTATTGCCGATTCGCTTAATACTTTAGTAGTCTCTTGGAATGAGGCTGCTGATATAAAACTACTTGTGTCCAAAGAGGCCTGTGTAATGCCTTGTAGAATTGGCTTAGAGACAGCAGGTTGTGCGTCTCTTACCTGAACAAGTTTCATATCTTTTCTTCTGAGAGTTGAATTTTCATCTCTAAGTTCTCTCGGGGAAATAATTTTTCCTGGTTTCATTGATTCAGAATCGCCATTATCAGTAATGACTTTCATGTTGAGAATTTCATCGTTGGCTTCTCTAAGTTCAAATTTACCTACCACTTGGTTTGGTAAGAAGGTGGTATCTCCACTGTCCATGATGATTACTTTTTGCATCATCTGACGTACAATGACTTCGATGTGTTTGTCGTTAATTTTTACGCCTTGTAGGCGGTATACGTCCTGAATTTCATTGACGAGGTACTCTTGCACGGCTGTAGGTCCTTTAATAGAGAGGATGTCTGCGGGTGCGGTAGAGCCATCAGAGAGTGGCATGCCTGCTTTAACAAAATCATTTTCTTGTACCAAAATATGTTTTGATAAGTAAACCATATATTTCTTCTTAATACCGTCTTTAGATTCCACAAATATCTCTTGGTTGCCACGCTTAATACCACCGTAAGAGACCACTCCGTCAATTTCGCTAACAACGGCTGGGTTAGACGGGTTTCGCGCTTCAAAAAGTTCAGTGACTCTAGGCAAACCACCTGTAATATCCCCGCTATTTCCTACCGATCGAGGTATCTTTGCTAAAACTTCCCCAGCTTTTACCCTATCTCCGTCTTCCACTGCAAGGCGGGCATCAACTGGTATATTTGCGCTAATAACATTACCATCTTCTGAGCGAACAAAAATAGTAGGGTTCTTTGTTTTATCTTTGTTTTCTACAATTACTTTTTCAATATATCTTGTTTGTTCGTCAGCTACTTCTTTATAAGTAACATCTTTTTCAATAGATTCAAAAGCTACAACTCCTTCATACTGAGAGAGGATAACTGCATTAAATGGATCCCACGAGCAAATTGAGTCTCCCTTTGTTACTTTTTGCTTGTCTTTTACTTGTAAATAAGCACCGTAAGGAATATTATTGGTAAATACTACTTTTCCTTCATCATTAATAATTTTTACTTCTGCGGTTCGGGCAATAACTACGTCTACTGCCACCTTGTCATCAGCTCTTTTTTCTATGGGTACGCAACGCATCCCTTCAAAATTAATAATACCTGAAAACTTAGCTTTTATAGAGGCTTCTATGGCAATATTGGAGGCTGCACCTCCCACGTGAAAGGTGCGTAAGGTTAGCTGTGTGCCGGGTTCTCCAATAGACTGTGCAGCAATCACACCGACCGAATCACCTTGTTGCGCTATTTTTCCTGAAGAGAGGTTTCTACCATAGCATTTAGCACATATTCCCTGCTTGGTTTCACAAGTCAAAGAAGAGCGAATATCCACTTGTTCTATGGTGGTTTCTTCTATTATTGATACGACATCTTCTGAAATTTCCTCCCCTGCGGACAGGATAATTTTGTCGCTGTCGGGATAGTAAATATCGTTGAGACTTACCCTACCTAATATTCTTTCACCTAAGTTTTCAATGATTTCATCATTATCTTTGAGTGCTTCTACTGTAATGCCTCTCAGAGTGCCACAATCGCTCTCATTCACTACCATGTCTTGTGCAACGTCTACTAGGCGTCTTGTTAGATAACCGGCATCAGCAGTTTTGAGTGCTGTGTCTGCTAAGCCTTTTCTGGCACCGTGCGTAGAAATAAAATACTCTAACACATCGAGTCCCTCTTTAAAGTTGGAAAGGATTGGATTTTCAATGATTTCGCCAATAGAACCTTGTAAACTTTTTTGTGGTTTTGCCATTAATCCTCTCATGCCTCCTAGCTGGCGAATTTGCTCTCTTGAACCTCTCGCACCTGAGTGCATCATCATATAAATAGAATTGAACCCTTGGTTGTCTCCTTTCATTTGTTCCATTAATATATCAGTGAGGTTAGAATTCACTCTCGTCCATATATCAATTATTTGATTGTATCGTTCCTTGTCAGTAATCAGCCCCATTTGGTAGTTGCTTAATACAGCGTCTCTATCTTTTTTAGCTTCTTCTGTCAGAGAGTTTTTCTCCGAAGGAATAATCACTTCATCTAAGCCAAAAGATAAACCTCCACTATATGCCGACTGAAAACCGAGATGTTTGATGTCGTCAAGAAAACGAGCAGTTTTTGCCATGCCTACTATCTTGAAGACATGCGAAATAATTAACTGTAATTTCTTTTTAGTTAGTAATTCATTAACGAAACCTACTTCTTCAGGGATATTTTGATTAAAAATCACCCTTCCTGCCACAGTATCTACAATGGCTTCTTCGAGTTCACCTGTTTTATTGTTTCTCACTTTCGCCCTTACTTTAATATGAGCCTGCTTAGATATAGCACCCTCATTAATAGCGATGACTACTTCTTCGTCGCTATAAAAAACCATACCTTCGCCATGCACTTTGTGTGTGGGAGTAGATTTTCTTCCTTTCGTCAGATAATAAAGCCCCAACACCATATCTTGCGATGGAACAGTGATAGGAGCACCATTGGCAGGGTTCAAAATGTTATGAGAAGCCAACATGAGTAGAGAAGCCTCTAAAATAGCCTTGTGTCCTAAAGGTACGTGCACTGCCATTTGGTCGCCGTCGAAGTCGGCATTGAAAGCAGTACAAACTAGGGGGTGTAGTTGAATGGCTTTGCCTTCAATTAATTTAGGCTGAAAAGACTGAATGCCCAGACGGTGTAGTGTAGGCGCACGATTGAGCAATATTGGGTGTCCTTTTAATACATTTTCGAGAATATCCCATACGACAGGTTCTTTTTTATCTACTATTTTCTTAGCAGATTTTACCGTTTTGACAATACCGCGTTCAATCAGTTTTCTGATAATAAAAGGTTTAAAAAGTTCTGCAGCCATATCTTTCGGCAATCCGCATTCATGCAATTTCAGTTCGGGCCCGACAACGATAACAGAACGCCCTGAATAGTCGACTCGCTTGCCGAGTAAGTTTTGGCGAAAACGACCTTGCTTACCTTTGAGCATATCACTCAAAGATTTCAGCGGTCTATTGCCATCAGCTCTTACGGCATTCACTTTTCTAGAGTTGTCAAACAAAGAGTCTACTGCTTCTTGCAGCATCCTTTTTTCGTTTCGCAGAATTACTTCGGGTGCTTTGATATCGATGAGTCTTTTCAAGCGATTATTTCTAATAATGACTCGTCTGTATAGGTCATTAAGGTCAGAGGTGGCGAAACGACCACCATCGAGAGGTACTAATGGTCGTAACTCGGGAGGGATGACTGGTACCATTCGAATAATCATCCACTCTGGGTTATTATTCATGTGTTTGTTGGCATTTCTGAATGCTTCTACCACTTTCAGCCGCTTGAGTGCCTCTGCTTTTCGTTGTTGTGAGGAATCGTTGTCCACACTATTTCTCAGCTCATAAGACAGCTCGTCCAGATCGAGTTTTGACAAGAGCATTTGCAGAGCCTCAGACCCCATTTTAGCAATGAACTTATCAGGGTGATTGTCTTCTAATTGTTGATTTTCTCTAGGTAGTTTATCTAAAATATCCAAGTATTCGTCTTCGGTCAGGAAGTCAAGGTAGTTAATACCGTCTTCTTCCTTCAGACCTGGTTGGATTACTACATATCTTTCATAGTAAATAATTTGATCGAGTTTTTTGGTAGCTAGCCCCAACAGATAGCCTATTTTATTTGGCAAAGACTTGAAATACCAGATATGTGCAACAGGTACGACCAACTGAATGTGTCCCATGCGTTCTCTGCGTACTTTTTTCTCTGTTACCTCTACACCGCAACGGTCACAGACGATGTTTCTATAACGGATACGTTTGTATTTACCACAATGGCATTCCCAATCTTTCTGAGGACCGAAAATACGTTCACAAAACAAACCACCCATTTCAGGTTTATAAGTCCTATAATTAATAGTTTCGGGCTGAGTAACTTCTCCGTGAGATGTTTCTAGGATAGATTCTGGCGAAGCCAAACTAACAGTGACTTTGGTGAAGTCATTGCTGATTCTCTTGTTTCTTTTGAAAGCCATGATTGGGATTTGTGGGAGTGTGTAGGAAATATTAGCCCGCAAAGATAGTAAAACAAAATATTATCCGATAATAACTAACTAAGTTTTTTAGGTTTTTTTGAAAATATTCTCATTTCTTTTGTCATCTGTCATAAATGTTTCATCAGGTGAGTGTAAAGCGATAACATACAAGTAATATCATGGCGGTGTACTTTCTCATTGGGACTGTGTACATGGTCTTCAGGTGCTCCTATGAAGCACCAATCGAAAGGGTAGGGAGAAGACTGCAAAGCATTTCCGTCACTACCGCCGGCATCTTCTACTTCCAACTGGAAATCAATACCCGAATTTTTTGCTATTTCAATAATTTTGTTTACATATTTTCTTCTGGGTATACCTTTATCGCGCATAGAAATAGCGACACCTTTGCCGTGTTTTACTCCTGCTGTTACCCACGTGATGTCTGATATTAAGGCTTGTTTTACACGGTGTTTTTCATAAATATGCCGCGCCAAATATCCTACCGAACCACCGCCGTGTTCTTCCCAGCAAGAGAAGCAGATAATGCCTTGTGCTAAGGTTTCAGCCACTTTCAGTGCGTTCCACACACCCAAACGATTATCGAGGTAACAAGATTGAACAAATTTATCTGTTTTACGAAAATTGCATTTAAAGACCAAATTTGTTCCCAAATCAATTTTTCTTTTAGATTCATATTTAATGATATTGCTTTTTTTGCCTAGTTTAATACGACATTCAATAGCTCCTTGTGAGTCTTCTCCTACCAAAGTCCAATTTTCTTTTGCCTGAACACCGCCTATTTTCACTATTTCTCTGTCGTATTTGACAGTAAAACCAACACTATCCATATGGGCAAAAATAGCTGTTTTGGGTTTTTCTCCGAAGACTAATATAATACAGTCTTGGAAGTTTTGTCCGCTGATAATTTTAGGTTTTGTTTTCCATTTATTACAGTTTTCGCTGATATAATTCAAAATAAAATCCTTGATCTTACCCTCATTGCCGGAAGGTGCACAGATTTGGCAGAGTTGTTTTAGAAGTTGCATTCAGATATTTTGCTTTATGGTTATTTTCAGTACTCCTCCTTGTCTGTGCTATCGCCAAGCCGGATATTGATGCCGATGTAGGGCATTACCTGGTCAGTAGAGCCGTAGCTACCATCGCTAAGGCGAACGAAGGTTCGGTAATAATCTACACCGCCGACAAATAATTTATTGAATCTATAGCCCAATCTTAGATTTGCTACTGCATTATCGGGGTCAAACGCGTCGCTGAGGCTGGATAGGTTTCCTTTGTAATAGTAACCTCTAACAATGAACTTATCGCCTAGATTGTCAATATTGGCAGCAATTCTCAGGGCAGCGGGGTTGTTCTCACTAATTTGGTCGGGTATAACTAAAGAGCCGCTAATGATGATGGTATTGATAATTTGCCCGCTGATAGTTCCGTAGATACCCCCTTTTTTTTCGGCAATTGCCAAGGAACTGATGCGGGTATCTTTATCGATTTCATAGGAAGTATCGAAAAACTGTGGGATAAAATTATTAGAATACCAAACCCTGTCAATTTTTATACCCAAGCTAAATACATCAGCAATCAATCTAAAATTAGCCACGGCTCCCACACTAATACCATCACCTGCGCCATAATTAGCTGCTGAGGCTTGGTTAGGAATACTGGTAAGGAAAGTGTCAAAGGCAGTGTTGCCACTAATAGCATTAATTCTTCCATATTGTGCTGAGGCGAGGACAGTCAAAAACGAATTTCTTACAAACGTTACCCCAAAGTCGGCACCAAAAGATATTATTCCTTTCGATAGAAAACTATTATACTGAGTAGTTGCTGGTTCGTAGAAGTTTTCGGTTTGGTCTCTGTCGCTAATAAAAGTACCTCCAATTTCTACTGTTTTTATAATGGGAATATCTGTACGACCAAAGGGGCGGAAGTAAGGTCTAACAGCGAGCAAATTAAATGATCCGCCTGCAATGTCGCTGTATAGTGCTTCCAGACCTACAAGTTCGTTGAAACGTATGTCAAACTCAACTCCTATTTTTCTTTTTTCTTCACTGTAGGTGTTAGAATAGTTGTTTAGCAATAAGCCATAGCCAATATAAGCACCGGTCAGGTCGCCAACTCTTGCGTAAACTTTATCTCGCTTTTTCCTGCCGTACCTAACGTAGCGTATTGTGCGCAGGATAGCTTCTGCAATGCCATCATTATACAGCTCGGCGCGCAATGCTCCTTTACTGACGTTGTAGTATAGTGGCACGTCCACACCAATACCTACCTTCCCGATGGTAAATTCGGGCTGTAAGCGAAAACCAATATGATTATCCCCATCAATATTTATCCAACCAAAATTACCAGCGAGTGCATTTTGAAAGCTCAATGGATCTGCTAATGGGGAGAGGTCTTCAAGGCTACCTTCAACCTCCACTTGTACGTCTGCGTCTTTATCATCCACCTGAGCAGTTGTTTCTTGGGTAAGGAATAGGCATAGAGCGATAGTAGAGCAAAAGAATGTAAGTTTTGCTGAATTTTTTTTCATACGAATAGGTTTTTAAGTTAAATAATTAATGTTGTTATGAATAATGGTATTATCAGTTTTTAACCAATTCAACCCTTCGGTTTTTTTCACGTCCGTCTTCGGTATTGTTGTCGGCAATGGGTTTTTCTTGTCCTACGCCTACTGGTGTTAGCCTTTTAGGGCTTACCCCTAGTTTAATCAACTCTCGTTTTAAGGCATTTGCCCTTTTTAAAGACAGGTTTTTATTAGCGTCAGCCGCCCCAATATTATCAGTGTGTCCTTCAATGGTAAAATTAAGGCTGGGAAAAGTTCTGATAATTTGCGCCATTTGCCCAATTTTTTGCTTGTCTTCTTCTGGTATTTGGGTAGAGTTAGGACTAAAGTTGATATACAATGCTATATGACCTTCTTTTTTGAATTTTGTCAGCAGATCAGGGTAGACGTCTGCTGCGATAGTTTTTTCTAAAATAACAAGAGAATATTTTTTACCTTGCTCATAAGCTTCTACTACTATCCAAAACTCTTTATCCTTTTTTACTAAAGAAAAAGCACCGAAATTTTTTCCCTTGAAAAGGGGTTTTCCTTGCAAGTTTTTTATCTGATTGTAATAATAGTTTAGTATGCTGGCTGAGCTATATTCAGTTTTTTCGCTTTGGTATTCGTATTGCAAAAGCGTTTTCAAGCCTTTTACTGTCTTTGTGTTTGTCTGATTTAGAGGAATATTTAAAGCGTCTTGTTTTTGTTCTTGATGTATCAAAACGTAGCCGGGTATATCATCAAATAAGGGATGACCTTGCGCTGACAAAGCTTCGGCTTGGTAAACAATTCCTAAAAGGGCGCTTACTAGTAGTTTCATAATTATTTCAGATTTTAGCGTGTGTTTTGAGGAGGTTATTTGGCTGAAACACAATGTTTACAACAAACAAATCTACTGATTTTTTTCCTTTTATGTAAAATAACGGTGCTACACGCTTCACCGTACATCATGCTGGCTACGTATGGGTATAAACGATGTGTAAACTCTACATAGGCAAAGGTTGGTATTTGCCTGTGGCTACATCCTTTGATAATTACTTTTTGATCTCGAAAAATTGTAAAGTCTGTTTTATCCAAGATATTCAGGAAAGCTGCCTTTTCTAGGTCTTCTAAGGTACCAAAAACCACCTGACTTGCGTGGGGTTGCAAGTGTACTACCAGTAGCATATATGCCCAAGTGGGCACAATAGCATCTGCACTACAAGTGATAGCTACATCTTTACCGCGATAGTCTTGCCAAGAATGATTTTTAAGAAATGTTCTAAAGTCTTTTTCTTTCAACACTAAGCCTTGATGCAAATTGTCTTTTATATCGTATAAAACACCCTGTATTTGTGGGTAATAATCTTCGATATTTAGAGTAATTAATTTGCTATTAGCTACTTTGTTAGTAATAGATTCTTCCATAACATGCGTCTAAAAATGATTGAGGATTAATCTTGTTGTATTACCAATTATGATGCCAAGCCAAGCTAAAGTGCTGCTACAGCGGGCAATATTTTTCCTTCTATATATTCTAATAGAGCACCTCCGCCTGTGGAAATATAAGACACTTGCTTGCCAAAGCCCAGCATATTGACTGCTGCAGCAGAATCGCCACCACCGATCAGGGAGAAACCTCCTTTTTGTGTAGCTTTCACTACTGAATGTGAAATATGTTTAGTGCCTTGTGCAAAATTACTCATCTCAAAAACACCCATTGGCCCGTTCCACAGCAGTGTCTTTGAATTAATAATCGTTTCATGAAATAGCTGGCGTGTTTTCGTTCCAATATCTAGACCCATCCAACCAGCAGGGATAGCGTTATTGGGGCATATTTTTGTTTTCGCCTCATTACTAAAAGCCTCTGTACAGAGAGCGTCTACTGGGAGCAGTAGGTTTACCTGTTTTTGCTTCGCTTGCTCTAACAAAGAAGTTGCCAAAGTGAGTTTGCTTTCTTCCAATAGAGAGTTGCCAATTTGTCCACCTAGAGCTTTGGTAAAAGTATAAGACATTCCCCCGCCAATAATCAGGTTGTCTACTTTGTCTAACATACGCTCTACGACAATTATTTTATCGGAAATTTTCGCCCCACCCATAATTGCTGTAAAGGGTTTTTCAGGATTTTCAAGTATTTTATGAACATTTTCCAATTCTGCCTTCATCACGTAGCCACAACATTTTTCTTTAAAAAATTGAGCAATAGTTACTGTAGAAGCATGTACCCGATGAGCAGTGCCAAAGGCATCATTGACATAAATATCACCATGTTGTGCTAGTTTTTTAGCAAATGATTTATCGCCCTTTATTTCTTGTTGATGAAAGCGCAGGTTATCGAGCAGCATAACTTGTCCAGCTTGTAATGAGCCAGAAATTGCTGCTGCGTTCTCACTAACACAATCCCCGCCAAAAATAATACCTAGACCCAGGTACTCAGATAGTTTGGGAATAATATGACGTAGAGAAAATTTTTCTTCTCCGCCGTTTTTTGGTCTGCCCAAATGCGATGTCAATACCACTGACCCTCCGTCGTTTAAAATCTTTCGGATTGTTGGCATGGCAGCAAGAATACGCGTGTCGTCAGTTACTTTAAATTGGTCGTTTAGTGGTACGTTAAAATCTACCCTAACGAGTGCTTTTCTTCCATGAAAATTAAAATCTTCTACACTTTTCATATAAGTGGTGAGCTATTCAGAGTTTATTAGGTCAAAACTTTTCAAAAGTAAAGGTTTTTGGTCGTTATTGCTTATTTAGTGGGAGTAATTTTTATTAAAAACTTGATCTATAGCTTCTTCAACAGTATGTACAGGTAATAAACAGGTGCGATTTCGGCAAACATAAACAGTTGTTTTTCCGTCAATAGCTTGTTTTCCTTTTAGTAAGGGTAGGTCATTTGCTGTGGCACTGGCCATGATGATTTTATTAGGGATGAAATATGCGTTGATATTTAGGGCGTATTGCTGGTAATCTTTTCCTATAATAATGATTGTTAAACTCTCTTCGAGTAAGTATGTATACAGACAAGCCCAATTGGCAAGGTCTTTTATTGCTTTCGGCAATATTTTTTCTATTCTACCCAGCATTTGCTGTGCTACCTTTATGTAACTATCTTTATTCATCATAGTACCAAAACGATACAAGTTAGTTGCCATAACAGAGTTAGAAGATGGGATCGCCTGATCGAAAAGTTCTTTTGTTCTGGCAATTAGGGCGGGAGCTGTACTATCTGTAAAGAAAAACATATTTTCTCTTGCATCGTAAAGATTTTTCATAGCGTAGTCAATTAATTTTCCTGCTTCTTTGAGCCATTTTTCTTCAAAACAAACTTCGTACAGAGATATATATCCTTGTATTACATTGGCATAATCTTCCAGATACGCCCTTAAGTTGGCTTGGTTTTTATGGTAATTTCGGAAGAGTCTGCCATTGGGATGTGTCATGTTTTCTGAAAGAAAGTAGGCATTTTTTTTGGCAAGTTCCAAGTATTCGGGTTTTCCTAATGCTGCGTAAATATTTGCTAAGCCTTTAAGTACAATACCATTCCAGGCAGCAAGGATTTTATTATCTAATGCTGGTTTCACTCGCTTTTGTCTTTCGGTTTTTAATATTTTTTTGTAGGCTTGGAGTTGAGTTTTTAGCTGCTCTTGATCAATCTTGTATTTTTCAGATAAGCTTTCATCAATTGGTCGTGCAAATAAAATATTGTATCCGTTTTCCCAATTGCCCTGTTGTTTCACGTGGTAAAAGTCATTAAAAATGCTGGTGTCTTCTTTTAAAAGATCTTTAATTTCGTCTGCTTTCCAAACATAAAATTTTCCTTCCATCCCTTCACTATCAGCGTCAAGTGCCGCATAAAAACTTCCTTGTGGATTTAGAAATTCTTCTTTTAGGCAAGTGACCGACCCTTCAATAATTTGGCGGTAGTACGGGATTTTGGTTATTTGGTAAGCTTCGGCGTACAAACTAATTAGCTGCCCGTTGTCATAAAGCATTTTTTCAAAATGCGGGACAAACCAATATTCGTCAACTGAATAACGAGCAAAGCCACCGCCAATTTGATCATAAATACCTCCCACGGATATTCTATTCAATGTTAAAATAGTGTGATCTAATGCTTCTCGATTTTTAGTTAGCGTATAGTAGCGCAGTAAAAAGGTATAAATAACGGGCAGAGGAAATTTGGGTGCATTTCCGATACCTCCATGTTGGGTGTCAAACTGTGCTGACAGGTTTTTATACATAGTTTTTAGTGTTGAAAAATCTACTCTCGGGACATCATTATTAAGCCCGTAGTACTGCAGTTTGCTGGTAGCAATTTCACGGGCAAAGTTTTCAGAGGATTCTGCAATTTCGGCATAGCTTTTTTGAAAAGCCCGATTAATTTGCCAGAGCATATTTTTCCATTGCTTTGGGTGAAAATAAGTACCGCCGTAAAAAGGTTTGGCATCGGGCATGAGGAAAATATTTAGAGGCCAACCTCCTTGTATACCCATAATCTGAATAGCTTCCATATACACCTGATCTATGTCGGGGCGTTCTTCTCTATCGACTTTAATGCACACAAAATAGGCGTTCATCAGTTGTGCAATTTTTTGGTTTTCAAAAGATTCTCTCCTCATAACATGGCACCAATGACATGCTGAGTATCCAATACTTACAATGATCGGTTTATTTTCTGTTTTAGCTTGCTGTAAAGCTTCTTTTCCCCACGCATACCAATTGACCGGATTACAGGCGTGTTGTAGTAAATAAGGGCTTTTTTCTTTTATTAAGCGGTTGGACACGGATCTTTTGAGTTAGGTTGACAATATAAATTTTTCTACAAGCACAATTATTAGTTTTTTCTTTTATTTCTCCACCCTTTTGTTTTTTTTATTTTGTTTTGTTTTTTTCTGTGAAAAGCTCCTTTAAAATCAGGGTTTTCTCTTCGTTTTTGTTCGTCGATGGCTCTTGCTACAGTTTGTTGTTCGTCAAAATCGGTTGGTGCCATAGTTACTGCTTGGGGTATGTCAGCTAAAGGAATTTTCATAGCGATTAACTTTTCTATCTTCTTCAAATGATATACTTCTGCTGGGTTGCAGAAAGTAATTGCCGTACCGCCATATTGTAATCTTGCAGTACGCCCGATGCGGTGGACATAGTCTTCATAAATTAAAGGGACATCGAAGCTAATCACATGACTTACCTGCTTAACATCAATACCTCGTGCTGCCACATCGGTAGCTACCAAGAAGCGAAGCTTGCCAGACTTAAATAAATTCATGGCATTAGTACGGGTATTTTGTGATTTGTTGGAATGAATTGTACGGGTATTACTATCAATCTTTCGGTTTAAAAAACGGGTAATATTTTCTGCTGTTTTACGGGTACGAGTGAAAATAATTACTCGACTGAATGCTCGCGGCTCTTGAGTAATTAAAAAGGCTAATAACTCGATTTTTGTCCTAAAATTAGGGACAAAATATACTGATTGTGTTATCCTATCAGCAGGTGTTGCTTGGGGGGCAACCTCGACTCTTTCAGGAAATGCTAAAAACTCTTCCGATAGACTTACTACTTTTAGCGGCATTGTGGCCGAAAAAAGCAGGTTTTGGCGCTTCACAGGTAGTATTTCGAGCAGGTCTCGAATTTGGGGCATAAAACCCATATCCATCACTTTATCAGCTTCATCAAGTACCATGATATTAATTTGTTTGAGTACAAGAGCCTCTCGGAAATAAATATCTTTGATGCGTCCAGGTGTGCCTACCAGTAGGTCGATACCTGCTGTGATGGCTTGAATTTGTTTTTTAGGTCCTATTCCGCCGTACACACAGGTATGGCGGATGTCTGTATATTTTGTTAGTAGGCCGACCTGCTCACTGATCTGCATGGACAGTTCTCTAGTAGGGGCAACGATTAGGGCACGTGGGTATTGCCCCTGAGCATATTTAATCTTCATTAGCACAGGTAATATGAATGCAGCGGTTTTACCTGTACCCGTTTGTGCAATGCCTAATATATCATGTCCTGCTAGGGCTAGGGGAATAGTTCTTTGCTGTATGGGTGTCGGTTCGCTAAAACCGAGGTCTTCTAAGGCATTCAAAAACTGCCTAGTTAGTTTCAGTGCCGTGAAACCCTTGTATATATTTGCCATCATGATGCTTTTTTGTAGAGAATTTCAGTGCAAGCTAATAGGCGGGAATAGAAGAAGAACATGTACCCGGAGCCGGGGTCGAACCGGCACGATATCGCTACCACTGGATTTTGAATCCAGCGCGTCTACCAATTCCGCCATCCGGGCATATTGTTTGTCGGGTCAAAAATAGTGAAAATATCTGGTGTTGGTTAAAAATAGTAGGTAGTTTTTTGTTGTTTATTGGCGAGTCTCATACGCCAGGCTGATTTTTTTGTTAGGCTTCGCAAATAGTATTAAAAAAATTGTGTACGTTTGCGTTCAGTATTTCATAATCTTGAATGATGAAGTACGCTAAAAGACGCATTCCTCTAGTACTGCTTTTTTACCGCACCGCGCAAAGCCTATTGATGCCTTTAGTTTGGATGGACTTTATATATGGGCAAGATATTTTATACGAGATTTATTAATTGCTTCCTCTGCTATATCTTTTTATGTAAAGTTGTTCTGGGTCAAACTTTTGAGTGGACCGAGGAAAATACTCGTGCCTATTACGCCGCCTCAGCACTTGACTACCAACAAGCAAAAAAACTACTAAAAGTACCTTCCAGCAAGCTAAACGGCATTGACGTATTAGTATCAGACTATATTGATTTCCTGGAATTACTCATAACAGAAAATCGCTCTCGCTATGAACAGCTCAATGAGCAGGAACAATTTCGTCTCGATAAGATTAAAAAGCTAGACAAAACCTCTCCGTATTACCTATTTATTCAGGCTGAGATAAAATTGCACTGGGCGATTATCAATGCAAAACTTGGGCATCAATGGAGTGCTTTTTGGCGCATACGCCAGGCTTATAATTTGTTAAAACTCAATGTAAAGAAATTTCCGAATTTTCTACCCAATAAAAAATCTTTGGGTGCCTTTAAAGTATTCTTCTCCTCGATGCCGGCGCAATATCATTGGGCGATGCGACTGTTTGGCATGAATCCTAATGTTAGTGCCGGGCTAAAAAATATGGAGCAGGCTGCTCGTGGTAAAGAACCTTTGGCTTGGGAAGCAGCTATTGTTAAAGCGTGTCTGCAAATTTACTTTTTGAATCAATGCCAAGAGCCTTTTAAAATATTATATCAACTGCATCTTGAACGACCTCGGCATATCGGGTTACAGTTTGTTTGTGCTTTAGCAGCTGCAAAAGCAGGTCAAACGCTTCTTGCGATTTGCTTGCTGGAAGGCATGACTACTAAAGAGAGAGAACACCTTTTGGTTCCTACCCATTATTTGAAAGCTATTTTATATTTAGAGTATGGAGATTATGCAAAAAGTATTAGCAGTGCTAAACGTTTTTTGGCTATCTACCGGGGCGAAAACTATATAAAGGATACTTATTACAGGTTATTTTTAGCCTCTTGGTTTTCTGGCTTGCCTGAGGCAAAGGCTTATTTACAAAATATTAGGAAGAGCGGCACTATTAGAACTGTGTTAGATGCTTATGCAGAGAAGTTTACCTATTATACTTCTTTACCCCACCAGCAGATAATGCAGGCTAGATTATTTACTGATGGGCATTTTTTTGATAAAGCAGCACAGGCCTTAGCGCGGGTAGACGTACAGACCCTAACAAATAAGAAAGATAAGTTAGCCTACTATTATCGCCTAGCGAGATTAAAACATAAGCAAGGGAAGTACCGAGAGGCAGAACGATTTTATTTACGTACCATTGAACTACATCAGCATGAGAATTATTATTTTGCTGCCAATGCTTATTTGCAATTGGGTTATATTTTCAAAGACCAATACCGAGATTTGAAAAAGGCGACTAGATATTTTAAGAAGGTTCTTTCTTACAAAAAGCATGAATATAAGAGCAGTCTTGATATTAAAGCTAAAACTGCTCTACATCGTATTTCACATCGTTAGTCATGATACTGCAATTATCATTTGTAGCACTTTTATCCTAATATAACTTATTGAAAAATTTAACTTATTATTTGAAATAAATATATTAAAATATATTTTTAAGTTAAAATTTGATTATTAAAATTAAAATTTTTGTATTTTTTAAAAAAAATACATAAAAATTTTACCCTATATTTTTATAAAAGAATTATTATATAATATTGTAATCTCAAATGACATCAGTACTCGAAAAATTAAAACTTTAATATTAAATGATAAACACGACACTATCACTTGCGAATTTGATTGTTCTAATGGGCAGCAGTATTTCGGAAAATACAGATAAAGTAAGTTCATTAATAGATAATGTAGCATTGCAAAACAACTCTGTGCAAATTGCTGATAGCCTACTTACTGCCAATAATATATGGATGATGCTTGCTACCATGCTTGTATTTATCATGCACTTGGGTTTTGCTGGGGTTGAAGCTGGCTTTAGTCAGGCAAAAAATACGGTCAATATTTTGTTTAAAAATACATTAACCCCCATCATCGGTATTCTTACCTATTATGTTTTGGGTTTCAATTTAATGTATCCCGGCTTTGTCGAAGCAGACTCTGGTTGGTTTAAGTTTGCTGGTTTTTTCCTTACACTTCCCAAAAACGGGCTTGGAGTGGCTTATGCAGATGGTGCTTACACTTACTGGACAAATTTTTTGTTTCAAGCCATGTTTGCTGCTACTGCTGCCACTATCGTATCGGGGGCAATAGCAGAAAGAGTTAAAATTTCTGCTTACTTGCTTTTCACGCTACTATTTGTTGGTACTGTTTACCCATGGATAGGTAGTTGGAAGTGGGGTGGGGGAGCTTTAGATGCTATGGGATTCTACGATTTTGCGGGGTCCACTTTAGTGCATTCTGTTGGTGGATGGGGTGCTTTGGCGGGAGTTATCGTATTAGGCCCTAGATTAGGTAAATATATTGATGGAAAAGTAGTTGATAAGCCTGGTGCTAATGTGTCTTTGGCAGTCATAGGAGTATTTTTACTTTGGTTCGGTTGGTTTGGTTTCAATGGTGGATCTGTATTATCAGGAGAACCCGGTGCCACATCTATTGTATTAGTAACTACTTCCCTGGCAGCTTCTACGGGGGGAATTGGCGGGCTTATCGCCTCTTGGATTGTATTTAGGCGCTTAGATTTAGGTATGGTACTCAACGGCATATTAGCTGGTTTGGTGGGTATTACAGCTGGTGCTGATGTTATTAACCCGGGTTGGTCCCTGTTGGTAGGCTTAGTAGCTGGTATTTTAGTTGTATTTTCTGCAGTCACTTTAGATAAATTTAGACTTGATGACGTCGTAGGTGCTGTGTCGGTTCATTTGACTTGTGGTATATGGGGTACTTTGGCAGTGGGAATATTTTCTTCAAACCCCGATCATTCCTTTCTGAACCAATTAAAGGGAGTGTTTATTTGTGGTCTTTCTGCTTTTGCTCTTGCATTTATCATATTTATTGTACTTAAAAAAACAATGGGCATCAGAGTTTCCGAAAAACATGAGTTAGAAGGTTTAGATAGCCACGAACACGGTATCAGAGGATACACCATTGTTTATGATAAATAACCAACACACAATGTGGTTTAGCTTTCAGCAACGTAAAATAAAACCTTCATGGTTTAATTTTTAAACACATAAGGGGGTGATTATTTATGGGCTTATTTTTGTAATTGAAATACACTATCGCATACTAAACTAACACTATCCTATTTTTTTGGAGTCTTACCCTTTGTATAAGCTATTGCCGATTCTTTCCTAGAAGTACATTTTTAAAAACTTTAAAGATATGTGGCGCGATCAAATAAAACTTCATTTTATGGTATTTATTTGGGGTTTTACCTCTATCATAGGTGTTTTAACCACGATTCCCTCAGTAGAAATTGTTCTTTATCGATCACTAATATCGGCAGGCGTATTGTTGTTGATGCTTTATTATTTTCAAAAAAACTTTTTTTTAGACCGCTCGACAATTATCAGGCTTTTGCTTACGGGATCTGTCATAGGTACACATTGGGTTTTATTTTTTGCCTCTGCTCGTATTTCTAAAGTAAGTATTTGCTTAGCAGGTATTGCTACTACTTCTTTGTTTACAGCTTTTATAGAACCTTGGGTACATAAAAAAAGACCAAAATACCCCGAAGTACTGGCTGGTTTGTTGGTTATTGTAGGCTTGTATACCATTTTTCGCTTTGAGTTCGATCATCTGAAAGGCTTGTTACTAGCTTTGGGTTCAGCGTTGTTAGCTGCTATATTTTCAGCACTTAATAGCTTATTTATCAAAAAAGTTGACCCACAGATAATTACTTTTTATGAAATGAGCGGTGCTACCATTATTTGCCTACTTTTTTTCCCTTTTTACACACAACTCATTTCACCAGAAGGCGACTATTTACCAACGAGTTGGTCGGGTATGGATTGGATTTATATTCCTATATTGGCACTTGTTTGTACAGTATATCCCTTTTATGCCAGCGTAGAGTTACTCAAGCGACTTTCTGCGTTTTACATCAATCTCATCATCAACCTTGAGCCTGTCTACGGAATCGTACTGGCTTTTATTTTTTTTGGTGAAAAGGAACGTATGACTCCGGGATTTTATTTGGGTACCCTGTTGATATTACTTACCGTAGTAGTTTATTCTTTTATAAAACGGAGCGTAAAACCCACTGATTCCTAAAGAATTTCAAAGAAATGGGCTTGGTGGGATGTAAGCGACCACTAACCTTGAGAAAGGATATATTGACGTATTATAAATGTTTACCGTTTATTTCTGGTGATGCCTCACCAATAGAACATACAAAGAATCCATCTGACCACAAGATTTTACGATACCAATAGTATGGTAAACATACGTTACTGACGTAATGTAGAATGGTGTAATAACCATATCTGAAGATATTAATTGACGAGTAGATTTTTGATTCGTCATTGGTCTTTTAGCCTACGTACTATTTGTGAAAATGTTTTGAACGATATTTTACAGAAAAAACAAAAAGCTTTAAAATGAAAGCAATTTTTTGTATATTTGATGGCGGTCGCTGCTCTAAGATATGTAAATTAATAATATATGCTAAAGTCATTTAAATATCGTTTAACTCCAAATGCGAATCAAGAAGAACTTATCCATAAACACATTGGTAGTTCAAGATTTGTATATAATCTTGCATTGGAGACTAAAACAATGGCTTACGCTGGTAATCAAGTTAACCTATCTTGTTTCGATTTAACCAAACAATTACCTGATTTGAAGAAAGAGTGTACTTGGTTGAAAGAAATCAATTCACAATCATTACAAGCACCTATTAGAAATTTAGATAACGCTTTTACAAGATTTCACAAAGGACAAGGGAACTTCCCTAAGTACAAGTCAAAGAGAAAAGGTAAACAATCTTTTCACATACCACAAAATGTACTACTAGAGAATGGTAAGTTAATTTTTGCTAAGTTTAAAGAAGGGATTGATATTGTGTTACATAGAGAAACAAAAGGCGTGATTAAGTCAGCGACTATATCAAGGACGCCAACGGGTAAATACTGTGCTTCAATATTGTGTGATACGGGTGAAAAATGTAAACCAAAATCTAAAATAAATAAAGAAACTACTGTTGGTATTGACTTAGGGATTAAAGATTTCTTAATTACATCTGATAATGAAGTGAGTAATGCCCCAAAGCATTTACGTAAAGCAGAATCAAGATTGAAGTATGTTCAAGGTAAATATTCAAAACACAAAGGAAAAAGAACAAAAAATAAATTAGCAAAGTTACACGAGAGGTTAGCCAATCAACGTAAAGACTTTTTACACAAATAATCTTTCCAATTAGTTAGCGAGAATCAAGCAATTGCAATTGAGGATTTAAATGTGCAAGGTATGTTGAAGAATCATTGTTTAGCCAAATCAATAACTGATGTGTGCTGGTCGATGTTTACTACAATGTTAGAGTATAAATGTGAATGGTATGGGGTGAATCTATTGAAGATAGGAAGATTTGAGCCATCATCAAAGACTTGTTCCAACTGTGGCACTGTAAACAAAGGACTAACTTTAAAAGATAGGGAATGGACTTGTGTTAAGTGTAATACTAAATACGACAGAGATATAAATGCTGCTGTAAACATTAAGAACTTTGCTTTAAGAAATTATGTATCTGGGACGGATACTAAAACTCGGAACGAACTGCCCACATTATTAGCAGTTGCTAAAGATAGGAGTGCTGACTTCCGAAGCCCAACCCATCGCTTCTAGAGTTCTTTTCAAAGAGCGTGGGTGGGTAGTTCACAAAACGTAAGGTTTTGCTCTCTAAATCATGAGTGCTTAATAAAATAACTATTTTTCCAACCAATCTTTTGTAAATGAATATACTTTTATACTGTCTTGGCTGATTGACAGCAGGTGATTTTGCAGTAAAATAATGTTTTGAGTATTGTTTTCGGGTAATGCTTTGGTATATGTTTGACCGTTGTATAGATGATGCATGGTTAAGTTTTTTTTATCTGTAAAATACATATATTCACGATAAAATTCAATTTTTTGTACGTTGGGAAACGTTAACTTTTTTCGAAAATTACCAAACAAATCAAAAACTAAGATGCCTTTGCTTTCTTCACACATAAAAAGTTCGTTTTGGTACTCTTTCAGAAAATTAACTCTGAAAAAAGTATCGGGAAAGATAAGTGTGAGTGGTGAAGATAATACCAGTTCTTCAGTAACAGGGTTATATTTTTTCACACTGAGATCTGTGTCATCAAATATCCATATGTTACCATCAACAGACAGCGTTGCTTGTTTGGCAAAGCCTATTAAGGCAGGGTTAAAAGTGTATCTTTCTGCTTTGCCTAGCTGGCGGTCAATAATAGCATATTCCTGAAAATCTCTATAAAAGGCAAAAGTTTGTATAAAAAACTGTGCTTCTAGGTGGTGTATTTGTGCGGGAGGATCGCTGTAAAATTTGGCAGTAGCTTCTTTTCCATTAAGCTCATAAAGGTAAACCGCACCCTGCACATCGCAGGCAAATAGCCGGTAGGTATCTGTACTGACAACTTGAAACGGAGGAATAGCTTTTGTGTATAATAAGGAGAGTGTCTGTGCCGAAAGAGGTAGAAACAGATGAATACTAAGAAGCGAACAGTAAATAATAAGGAAAATTTTCTTTTTACAGAAAAAATAGAAATATACAGTTAAAAAAATCACTTTTCATTTTTGTTTTTCACTGATTGAAAGTAGCAATTGTGGTCTCTCCGCCTATGGTCTTTTGCCCCAAAGTCACATGTATTTTAACATCGGTCGGTAAAAATATATCTACTCTAGAGCCAAATTTAATAAAACCCATTTCAGTACCTTGCTTTACTTGATCTCCTGCTTTAATATAACACTTAATACGTTTAGCTAAAGCACCTGCAATTTGACGCGATAATATTTCAAAGCCATTTTCATTTTTAATCACAACCGTATTTCGTTCATTTTGCATGCTCGACTTAGGATGCCAAGCTACCAAATATTTACCCTCATGGTATTTAACATATTGCACATTACCTGATATAGGATTACGATTGACATGCACGTTCAGCGGCGACATAAAAATGGAGACTTGTTTGCGGGGGGCATGAAAATATTCATTTTCTGTTATCTGTTCAATTACAACAACTTTACCATCAGCCGGAGCAATTACATTATTGGCATCAACAGGGGTATTTACTTTAGGACTCCTGAAGAACTGTAATATGAGTAGGTAAAAAATTATGCTAGCTGTCGCAGTAGTAGTATATACCCAAGGGTATGTTTTAAAAAAATAGACTATGGTTACATTAGTAGCAGCTAGTATAACTAAAAAAGCTATCAGGATACTATACCCTTCTTTGTGAATAGTCATTGAGTATATGTTTGTATGAAGACTATTGCATAATATTAGTATTTAATCTAATCAATAGCGTTTGAGTAGCCAGTAGTTTTATGGATTTTTCAGTAATGATAAAATTATTTCACAGAAACCGTTTTAAGACGAACCGCTTTTGTAGTTTGAATTATGCTCGCTCATGCACTGTTTTCACAAATTTTGCAAAGATGTTTGGCGGTGTTTCTGAGATAATGCTTTTTTTCTCTAGATTTAGCTGCCAAAAGAACCATCGGGTAGACTTGTTGTATTGCTCCTCTTTCTTAGAAAAAGAATAAATTTTCCAACTAAACGACTTTACTTTAGCTCGTACCATCAAAGACTTCTACGAAGTAGGGCAAGCCTCTACCTGTTTTCGCTGTTATTGTTTAGTTGAGCGATATACCGACCAAACAATAGAAAAAAACTTAACTGGCAGAAAAAATATTTTCTGGTTTAATTTTTTAGTTGCCATTCCAGTATTTTAGTTATTACTGAAGTGGGATAAATCTTTCAGATTTTTAATTTTAAAATCTACCAAATTTTGATAGATAAACATGTATTCTATCCAAGTCTGCCAAGAATTACCTCAGGCTCTTCCATTCGGTCCTTACCTGTATTGCCAAAATTTTCAAGATTTAGCACCCCGCGTGGACACACTGCCGAACACACGCCACAACCTACACAAGATGAACGAACGATATTTTGACCTTTTTGTGCATAGTAACGTACATCGATACCCATTTCACAATAAGTAGAACAATTACCACAGGAAATACATTGACCGCCATTGGTAGTAATTCTGAAACGAGACTTAAAGTGCTGCACCAAACCCAAGTAGGCTGCCAGCGGGCAACCAAAACGACACCAAACCCGGTTGCCCATTAGCGGGTAGAAGCCAGTGCCTACCACACCAGCAAAAGCTGAGCCGATTAAAAACCCGTAAGTCTTTTGTATGTTGCCCGTATATTGACCCAGCAATTGTCCTTTTGAGAAAAAGTTAACTAACGTAACGGCCGTCATTACTACGGCAAAAACCAAAACGCCATGTATGAGCCAACGCTCAATTTTCCAAGCCTTTAATGATTTATTGGAGAGCTGACGAAAAGGATCGCCCAGAGTTTCGGCTAAGCCACCACAGCCGCATACCCACGAGCAATACCACCTCTTACCGAAGAAAAATACAAATAACGGAACACCTATAACAAACAAGGAAATACCCCAAAATAGCATAAATAAACCCAAGCCACCTGATTGCATTAATCCATCTAAATGCCACTGGAAGAAAAAATCATAATCCAGTGGCCACATATTTTTAAAATCGAAATAAGGTTTGTTGAGCCTGATAAGAATTTCAGGTATAAGAAAAGCAAAGGCTGCTTGAAAGAAAACAACAGAGCATGTACGCGCCAATTGATAGCGGCTATGGCGGTATTTAATAAACATTCTAACACCCATCACACCCATCACAACTGTGTAAAGAAAACCGTATAAAAACCACTGACTAGCAGGATTACCACTCAGTGCCATGCTGATAGGATCAACCAATATTACCCAATTGACAATATACTGAGGATACCAATACAAAAATATGTAAAAGGCGATGAGGTAAATACCTAGTATAGTACCAATCAAGCCATTACTACTCAGCGACTCGTGAAAAATATTGTTATGCTTAATTCCTGGCTTCCCAGCTAACTTATACTGCGGAATGATGTACATTAAAGCACTAACAATTCCTAACACAATGCTTAAAAAGAAAAATAACCTCTGATTATCAACAAATATACCGATGCTGGCAGCTTTAGTCAAACTGAAAGTGTAGTCTGTCCAAATGACTTTATCCCATTGCTGGTTTTTTTTGAAGCCTTCATTGAGTGCATTAAAAGCAGACTGAAAGTCTACAACAAAGCTAAAACACGAAGTGTAGGTCTTGTCAATCATGTGGCTTAACTCAGATGATAATAGTGCCAGATGTTTGTCAGATACTGTTTTTTGCAGCACCTCCTCTGTGAGCTTGTATTCACCCAAAGTCACCGAAAGGGTAAAGACCGCCAGAGCAAATAGAAATAATATCAATCCTGTTTTTCTAATATATTTCATAGTATGTTTTAGTAGTATTATAAAAAATTATTCTGTTTTGAACAAAAGCAGTTATATCCCAATCCAGTCGAGCAGTCGTTTTTTTCTGATATGTTTTACTGCTTTGTCAGGGTGTTCACGATTGTACTGATCCACAATTTCATGTTCGTATGTTTTGAAAAATTCTGGATCGAAATTGGCTTCTGCCAAGTGTTCCATCACGTATCGGATAGTTCTTTTTTCATTGAGCCATCGGTTGCAAACCTCATGGCGATAACGTATGCCAAACAAGTTAAAGCCTTTGACAATGCCGTTAGATATTTCGTATACGATATGCACACATTTATTACCGCCCGAGTGTTCCCAATAGAAAGAGGTTTGTCCTTCAGGGTTTTGGGCAAGCACGATACCGTAAGTTTGATACTCTATATCTATGAACTTGGCGGAGTTAAACCAAAGGTCGGGCTGGTAGGAACTGCGTGTACCGCAAATGGTTTTTGCTACTGTTTCACCGTGCATTCTGCCCGTATACCATACCTGTTCAATGGGTCTTCTTCCCGGTAAAGCCTGCCGAAATTGAGCACAATCACCGATGGCATACACATCTTTTATATTGGTTTCAAAATACTCATTAATCATTACACCTCTTTGTATTTCCATGCCGCTTTCCTTAAGAAAATCTACGTTCGGGCTTACTCCTGCTGTGAGTCCTACAAACTGGCAAGCAATTTCTTCTCCTGTATTGGTGATGACTGCTTTGGCTCTTCCATTTTCGTCGGGTAATATTTCTTTTAGCTCTGTATTTAGGCGTAAGTCAATACCGCTGCGAAAAATCTCCCTATTAACCATTTCGGATTCACCTTTGGGCAACACGCCGTTCCAGAAACTGCTTTCTCTTACCAGAAAGGTTACGGTTATGTGCCTGCTATGAAACATTTCTGCCATTTCGATACCAATCAACCCCCCGCCTACAATAACCGCATGTTGCAAATCTTTGGAATATCGCTCCATAGATTCTACATCTTGGTATTTGTACAAGCCTTGTACACCTTTTAAATCTTGACCCGGCCAGCCGAATCTATTAGATTTTGATCCGGCGGCAATAACCAATACATCATAATCGAGTGTCTTACCATCGGAAAAAACTAATTGCCTATTAGTAGTATTTACCCGCTCAACATGGTCATGTATCAGCTCAATGCGGTTTTTCTGCCAAAACCAACTTTCGTAAGGCTGGGTATTTTCAAACTTCATATGCCCCATGTAAATATACATGAGTGCTGTTCTTGAGAAAAAGTATTTTGTTTCCGACGAAATAACACTAATTCGATAATCGCTGCGTTTTCTGATGTGGCGAGCTACGGTAATCCCAGATATGCCATTTCCGATAATAGCTATGTGCATCTAATTACAATAGTATATGCATAAATATAAGACAACAAGATATACAAAGTTATATTTAATATTTCGTATACTTTTTTCAAACTGATTATTTTATAACATCTTCACACAAAAACATTGATATTTTTTTAATGTTTTATTTTTTTCACTAACACGAAAGATATGTAACCACGGCTTTTCAAAAACTGAGCAAGCAACATAATCTATTATCTTCTTGTCGTATAGAATACAAGTTTGTTGCTTATCAATCTGCAATATAGCTCTTTTTGCTTGATTTTGATAAACAATAAATAAAAAAGCAAAATTTAACACAAAAAGATACTTAAACCTCAAACGATTTTAAATGGAATTCAAAGTTACTTTTCATTATTCATTTGTTTTAAACAGCTACTCGGCTAATTTATCTATTTAATTATTAACTTTTAAATATACAGACATGAAAAATAACAGAGTTTCATTCCATCGTTTATTATTGTTGAGTCATTTACTGACAACTTCTTACATATTGCCTCTTACCCAGCTAATAGCACAATCGTCCAACCAGAAAAATGTTCTTTATGGTGAAGTAGATTTGAAAAACGGACAAACCTTGAAAGGTGTGCTTGATTACGATTTGAAAAATAACAGTTTGCAAATTGTTTTAGATAATAAGATCAAAGGTTATGATATTACTAGCGTAGAATCTTTTCAGGCTTTTGATAAAATAACACATAAAACAAAATTCTTCTTTTCACTACCCTATCAGGTCAATCATGGCTTTTACAGAGATCTTATCTTTGAATTACTTACCGAAGGTAAACTAACACTATTCTCAAGGCAAATCCCCACTGAAGAGTACAGAAGTGTGTATAACGGTGGGCGTTATGTATGGGCAAACATTACAGTTTTAAAAGAGAACTATTTTTTTATTTCTGATGACTCAGAAATGACTGCCTGCGACAACAGTTTAAAGGACTTGATGAAGTTTATGGCAGATAAAGAAAAAGAAATGCAAGAATTTTATAAGAAAAATCGCCTGAAACTAGAAAAGAGAACAGACATGATAAAAATCGTGAATCATTATAATAGTATATCGGCTGAGTAAGCCTGAGAGGTTAAACATAGAATTTTTCCGAATATATCATCATTTGCTTTTAATTTGTAATTAAAACCGTAGATATGGTTGTCATATTTGAAGGCAAAATATTAACTTTGGTAGTCTTGAAAGTATGTACTGTCCAAAGCTACATATCTTGATTTTTCTACTATCTACACACTATGCAAAGTCCGATAATATTATTCATTGAGTAAACAGGAAAAAAATAATGAAATTCAGGATTTTTTATCTATCAATAGCCATTTGCTCACTTACTTTCTATGAAACCCTAGCCACTCATATCCGAGCAGCAGACCTCACAGGAGTACGCACCAGTAAAACACAGTTGACCTATCGCTTTAAATTAACCTTATACAGAGACACACAGGGAATACCCGTAAAAAGTGATGGAATTTTTACTTTTGGCATAGACGGTGAAGATATTACTAATGTGTCTCCTGTGCTAATAGCTGTCATACCCAATGCTGAGACGGAGGTATATGAATATATGGTAGAATACACCTTCCCTTCTCCGGGCAATTACAGTGTAGGTTATTTTGAACGCAACAGAAACGAAAATATAGCCAATATGGATGTTTCTGGCCAAACGCCTTTTTACATCGAATCTACTTTTAGGGTTGACCCTGTGCTAGGCTGCAATTCTTCACCCGTATTAACCATCTCGCCCATAGATATGGGAGCGATAGGGCAAAAATTTATTCATAACCCTGGTGCCTTTGACCCCGAAGGCGATAGCCTAGCTTACAAACTCACTATACCCAGACAAAACGAAGGGCAAAATGTAGTTAATTACCGAAGTCTTGAAACTTCTGAATTTAGTACCTCTGACGAACTTGGAAATACCCCTCCCACCTTTGCTATAGACCCCATCACCGGAGATTTAACGTGGGATGCCCCTACACAACCAGGTGAGTATAACGTGGCTTTTTTTGTGTGCGAATACCGTAATGGAATAGAGATTGGCAGAATTAACAGAGATATGCAAATCACTATTAAAGACCATGATAACGATCGACCGAGAGTTACCGTGCCACAAGATACTTGCGTAATCGCTGGTAATTCTATTACTGGTATTATAACAGCGAATGATGGAAATAATAATCAGATTATCTTAACAGAAGAAAACCAAGGAGGAATTTTTAGCCTACCGCCCCCTAGGAACTCTGCTAACTTTATACAAACCCAAAATGTACCCGGTGTGGCTAGTGGCTTTTTCTCATGGTTGACTACCTGTCAGGATGCGAGAAGAGAGTCTTATCAAGTTGTTTTCAAGGCAGAGGATCGACCGATTCCTAGCTCAAATAGGCTTGTCGATGTGGGTGCGTGGCATATCAGGGTAGTAGGACCGCCACCCAATCTCACGCAGGCAAATCCTAATGCTTCCCAACGAACCATCACATTGAATTGGGACACTTACCAGTGCCAAAATGCTCAAAGTATAAAGATTTTGAGAAGAGTTGGTAATTTTGATTTTACCCCTAATGTTTGTCAAACCGGATTACCGCCTGAGGCCGGTTACGAGCAAGTCGGAATGGTAGACATTTCCGAAAACAGTTTTGTCGACCGTACAGCTCGGCGTGGTGTTACTTATTGCTATCGTATTTATGCTATTTTTCCCGAGCCTTCCGGAGGAGAGAGTATTGCCTCGCAAGAGCAATGCACTTTTTTGCCCACTATAGCTCCCTATATGACTAAGGTAGACGTACTCGATACAGACCTTACACAAGGTCGTATTGCCGTAGAATGGACAAAACTTTCGTCACAGACGGTAGGATTTCCTAAACCAATTACCTATCAACTAAGGCGATACTCTGGGTTACAAGGAGGTGCAGCGACAGTAATTGCTTCTTTTCAAGAAGAAGATACTACTTATATAGATACAGGGCTCAATACAGAAGAACGACCCTATCGTTACGATTTGATTATTTTCTCTGAAAATAACCCAATAGATACTTCGGCGACAGCTTCTTCTGTATATTTACGAGGCACTGCGGCTGATAATGTAAGCCTGACCTGGCAAGCTGATGTACCTTGGAGTAATCAGTCAACAGATCATCCATACCACTATATTTTTAGGGAAGCCTCTCCTGGAGATGGAACACTGGTGCTAATAGACAGTGTGGCAGTTACTGCAAACGGTTTAACTTATTTGGATGACGGTGGTATCTCGGGCTTTCCACTCATACAGCGACAAACTTATTGCTATCAGGTCGCTACTGTAGGAACTTATAATAACATAGCTATTCGTGAGCCTTTAGTGAATAATTCTCAAGTCACGTGTGTGTTTGTGTCGGATACTGTGCCGCCTTGCTCACCGTTTTTGAGTGTAGATAATACAAATGGGCAGTGTACGCAGGCGTTTATCGAGAGTAGGAGAAGTCAAATTCAGGTAGGAGACTTCTCTTGTAGTATTAATAGTTTTTCCAATAACTTATCTTGGGCAGATGACAATGATGCAAATTGCGATGCCGATATTGCTTCCTATAGTATCTATTATGCACCTAAAAGAAATGGATCTTACGAGTTAATAGCCCAAAACCTAACTAGTACGAGCTTTGTACACGATAATTTAAGCTCTTTAGCTGGTTGTTATTTCATTACTGCCGTAGATAGCAGTGACAATGAAAGCGATGCCAGTAATATTATTTGTGTAGAAAATTGTCCTGAATTTTATATGCCCAATGTATTTACGCCTAACAGTGATGGAAGAAACGATTTGCTCAAACCCATTTGCCGACTATTTGTTGAAAATGTAGATTTCACTATTTTGAATCGTTGGGGAGAGGTGGTGTACGCCAGTACAGATAACTTGGACATTAATTGGGACGGCAAAAACAGTAGCGGAGGTGATGTACCCGATGGTGTTTATTATTATGCAGCAGTAGTTACCTATAATGTTTTGGATGAGGAAAATAATACAGCTACTCTTCGGGGGGTAATCCATCTGTTACGGTGAGTTTTTCTCAACTCTCAAGGAAATGCTTTTATCTCTCTTTTATTTTATAAGCTAAGGCATACAGTTTAATCTGTTTGTCCATAGCAGCCAGCCCATTAGCGCGAGTCATAGAGAGCATCTGTTTCAATCCTATACTTTCGATACAGAACGCATCAGTATCGAGAATTTGCTGTGGGGTTTGTCCAGAGTAAATTCTGAGAAATAGACTGATTAAACCTTTTACCAAAACAGAATCGCTATCGCTGTAAAAATATACCTTACCGTTGTTAAGTCGGCTGGCAAGCCATACTTTTGACTGGCAAGCCTTAATGATGTTTTTTTCAGTTTTATACTCACTGTCGAGCAATGGCAATGCTTTGCCGAGTTCTATGATATAGTTGTATATATCTTGTTTATTATCAAAAAGTGCAAATTCTGCGATAATTTTCTCTTGTACATCCATTAGGTACTACTTAAAGGACATGAATAATTTCCTCAATACTTTTGGTCAAGCTATCTATTTCTTCTTTGGTGTTATAAATAGCAAAAGACACTCTGGCGGTACCGTCGATACGGTAGCGACTCATTAAGGGCTGTGCGCAGTGATGACCGGTTCGGATAGCAATACCTTTGGCATCGAGCATCATACCCAGGTCAAAATGATGCACACCATCCACTACGAAAGAAATCAGGCTAACTTTGCTTTTGGAAGTGCCTATAATCTTTATTTTTTTTATAGCAGATAGTTTTTCCGTGGCGTAATATAGCAGCTCTTGTTCGTGAGTAGCTATATTGGCTTTTCCAAGCAAATTCATGTAGTCCATGGCTGTCTTAAAAGCGATAGTATCGGCGATATTGGGCGTGCCGGCTTCAAATTTATAGGGCAGCTCATTATAGGTTGTCTTTTTAAAGCTAACATCCTTAATCATCTCTCCTCCCACCAAAAACGGTGGCATTTGTTCAAGAATTTCTTTCTTACCGTACAAAATACCAATGCCGGTAGGACCATACACTTTATGAGAAGAAAAAACGTAAAAATCGCAATCAATTTTTTTGACATTCACCTCAAAACGCGGTGCTGACTGTGCCCCGTCAACTAACACATAGGCACCATATTCACGTGCTTTTTTAATAATATACTCAATATCATTTACCGTTCCCAAAACATTAGAAGTGTGTACTACCGCTACAATTTTTGTACGTTCCGATAGTAATTTTTCATACTCTTCTAATAGCAGCTCACCCGTATCATTCATAGGGATAATTTTTAAAGTAGCTCCTTTGCGCTCGCAAAGTATTTGCCAAGGTACGATATTGGCATGGTGTTCCATCGTGCTGATAATCACCTCATCACCAGCCTGAACCTGACTCCAGCCAAAAGTATTAGCTACCAGATTAATACTTTCAGTGGTACCTTTGGTGATTATAATTTCTTCTGCACTGTTTGCCTGAATAAAAGCCCTAGCAGTCTCTCGGGTTGCTTCAAACTGTTCGGTAGCTGTGGCAGCTAGCGTATGGACACCGCGGTGCACGTTGGAATTTGTTTGGGTATAGTAATCTGATAAGGCATCAATAACAACCTGTGGCTTTTGTGAAGTGGCAGCATTATCCAAATAAATTAAAGGATGCCCATTGACTTGCTGATAAAGAATAGGAAAATCTTTTCTAATTTGCTCAACATGAATACTCATTTTTTTAGTGTGGTTTTATGTAGTCAACTGCTTATTATCATCTGAGAGTACAAAACACGCGCATGTTAAAAAAGGTTTTCAGACATTAAAAACAGATTTTAGGGTTTAATATTTTTTTTAAACTGCTGAACTTTATCCACTACAAGGTGGGCAGCAATCAAGGCGGCAACGCCATCTTGTATGTTTACTCGGGGTCTTGTATCTTTGATAATACTTTTGTAGAAAGCACGTAACTCTTCTTTTATGGCGTTGACGGATTGAATATTTGCTTTTTCAAAAATAATTTCTTTTTTACCTTTTTGCTCGCCTAAATCTATCGTCATTGCCAAAGGATTTACCGATTGACCAGACCATTTCTGCAAACGAATAATTTCTGCCTGTTTATCCAAAAAATCTACTGAAATGTAAGTATCTTTTTGAAAGAAACGCGTTTTACGCATATTTTTTATTGAGATTCTGCTGGCAGTCAAATTGGCAACACAGCCGTTTTTGAAAGAAATGCGCGCGTTGGCAATATCGGGCGTATCGCTCACCACTGCTACGCCACTGGCATGTATATCTGCTATTTCAGTGTCTACAACATGCAGGACAATGTCAATATCATGTATCATTAAATCTAATATGACTGAAACATCGCTGCCGCGCGGATTGAATTGTGCTAATCGATGAGATTCAATAAACATCGGGTGTGTAATAAAAGGGTGTGCTGCCGTAAAGGCAGGGTTAAAGCGTTCGACGTGACCGATCTGAATTTTTACAGATTTTTTCTCAGCACAGCTTTCCAGAGTTGTGGCCTCTTCTACATTGGCAGCAATAGGTTTTTCAATAAAACAATGCTTACTCATTTCGATGGCTTGCATAGCTATTTCGTAATGAGACAGAGTGGTACTAACAATGTCTACTACATCAACGGCTCGTATCAATTCGTGGGGGGATGTGTAGCGTTTGATACCATAATGATTAATAGCGTCTGAAGCCCGCTTATCGTCGGGGTCGTAGAAACCAACTAGGCGGTAGTTTTCAATATTTTGTATACACTGTAGGTGTATTTTTCCTAAATGCCCTGCACCAAAAAGACCTATTTTAAGCATATTTTAGTCAATATTTTTTTACCAACTCACAAATACAGCATTGGCCATAGCAATACTTCCAGCATACCAAAATGCCCTAAAAAGAGGAGATTCTACGATATATACTATCTGACCATGACCATAACTTTCTGTACCAATAGCCAGACTATTGGGTATTTGTTCTTTTAGCACGGCTCCCGTAAAGCCACTAATATGGCTTTTCTCTGCAAAAACACCCACATTCCAAGCCCCTTCTATGTATTGATACACCTGAGGATTTCTTTTTACTAAATGTAGACCTCTTAACAAACCGAAAGCAAGAGGATGGGTATCATCAAGTGTAACTTTATATATACTTCCTTGAACACTTTCAGAAATTCTTCGCTTTTGTTCTTCGCCATATGTTTTTAATCTTGCTTTTTGGCTTGGCTTCTTTTTATAGGTCGTAATTTTCAAGTGCTTATCTTGGGCAACTATCCTGATTGCTCCTTCCAACAAAATAAGCCTGCCGCCTGCTTTTACAAATTCCAACAGTTTATCTTTTATGTTGGTGTATTTGCCGTGGGGTACAATTAAAATGTCTATGTCACTTAAATTAGCCCAGTTAGGCTGCTCGATATTGAATACGCTAATCGGGTAATTTATCTGTTGTTCAAAGAAATACCAGAGTTCGCCGAAAGCCGTAGGGCTAACGCCATCGCCAGCTAATAATGCAACATTAGGTGCCTTTATATACCTGACATGCCTCGAACCTAGATCTTTTCCTTTTTCTACCAAACCTGTATATGATGCGTGTACATTTACACCAATACGGTTAGCGATGGCAGTTATTTTTTTATCAAAATCTGTCATTATCTGTCGATTATCTGAGCGAGTAATCACTAGTGTTCCTCTGGGAAAATCCTTCTTATTGGCACTAAAATCCTGATGAGCGATGCGAACTTTTATTTTTTGCTCAAACAAAGCACTTAATAAGCGGACATCTTTTACATTTTCCCAAGCTGCATAGTAGGCGTAGGTAGGCTGTTGGGGTGTCTTATTAACAGGCTGTTCAATAGTTACTGCCTTTCCTAAAGGAATTTCTTCGTTAATGGCATAAGCCTCCAGTTGATACACATAAGGTAAAGCCCAAGCGGTGAGATCGTAAGTGACCGAGTCTGAAAACTTTGGACTGGGGTCAAAGAGTATTCTAACCATAGCAGCCATCGGTTGGCGCGTGTTAATAATAATGTATTCACTCTTTAACTGAATGTTAGTAATATTTTTATTGTTAAGATAATCAAAACCGGAAAACGCCACTTTGGAAGGTGACTTCGCATAGCTATATTGTATCTGTTGCCGGTCAAGCAATTGTAACAAAGCATGAAGAGATTCTGAATTGTTCGAGGTACTAATCAAGTAACTTTTGTACTTTCCTAAATACTTTTGCGTGGCATTGGTAAAATACTGCTTAAATGAGGAGAGAAGCTGCACTTTATGCTCATACGCAGTGGCTATGGTAGATAGGCTAGCAGTGTAGTGATGTGCTATCCGATATTTAAGTGTAAGTGTGTCATCGGTCTGAGTTTGTACCCCCAGACCTGCCTTGCCACTGCCACCCTGTTCGTAGGTAAGACCGATAGCACCGTTAAGTAGGGGCCAAGTATCACCATAGCCAGGATAGAATAAATCATAGACTTCTCTGGAAAAATACAACCAGCAATTTTCGTCAAAATATTTTGCATTGCTACTGCCAACTATTCGCTGAAATTTTCTTTGCCAACCAGTTATTTCCTCATGAATAGGCTCTGCCCCAACGCCGATAAAGTAGGGAGAGTTAAGATCCATTTCGTGTAAATCAACATGTATTTGTGGCATCCATTGTTGATAAATTTTAACACGCTGCTGGCTTTCTAATTGTGTTAGCCAAGCCCAGTCTCTGTTCAGATCAAAAAGATAATGATTAAATCTTCCCGTAGGCCAGGGCTGCTGATGCTCCCAAGTATCGGGGTGGGTGTTGAGTAAGGTATTCATCTTTTGGCGATACCAATTCGTGTAGCGATCTCTGCCATCAGGGTTTTGACAAGGGTCTATCACCACTACTAATTCACTGAGTTGCTCCTGCATATTATCCGTACTGCTAACCAAATAATAAAGTACCTTCATCGCTGCCTCCATGCTCGCTGCTTCATCGCCATGAATATTATAGCTTACCCAGACAATGGGTACTTCTTTTCCCTGAATGGCTCCTGTCTCAAGTCTTGTGTTAATGCGGTTATTTTGTCTTATTTGCTCTAATCTTTGAATGTTTTCCTCTGAAGAAACAAATGCCACGCCTAAAGGTCTACCTTCGTTGGCTTGCCCATAATTTTGATACACAACTTTTCCTGACTGTGTGGCAATATGCTCAAAGTAGTCTACCATACGGTGGTGATAGGTGAAATTATCGCCCAAGTCGTAGCCTAAAAAATCTTTTGGGGATTGAATATTTTGAGCAGTAAGAACACAACAAATTGCATATAAATATGTGAGTGAGAGTATTTTTTTCATTCTTTTTACAGAACATTAGTTACGCTTTAATTATTTGTCTTTTTTTCTTTCATCCTGCACTTTGGTATTTTCATTCTCTTCTCCTTTGCCCAAAGACTGTATTAAATCTGGGCAGTATTTTTTCAGTATATTATACCATTTAACTATCTTTTTAATGTCAGAAATATATACCTTCTCTTTGCTAAAGTCGGGCAACACGCTTGCAAAAAATGAAAAATAATCTTCATCAGTATTTCCTTTTAGCTTTAGCCCTTGCTCATACTGCTCGTCCATTGATTTTAATACAGTGCTAAGCGGTATATTTTCTTGTCCACCATTGGCAAAAACAGTAATATTTTCAAGAATAGAAGCACGCTGTGTAGCGTGAATTACTTCTTTTTTCTTGTCTTCATCAATAGATGATACTATGGCTCCTGTCCTGGTTTTTTTAAGAATAAAAAAAAGCCCTGGCTTTCCCGATACAGAAACAATTTCTTTCAGTGTCATGATTGCTTGAATTTATTTTCTTATTTTATTGCAAAAATATTTTAAAACACTTTGAGGCAAAAGTAATAAGCACACACTTGGAAACCGCATTTTGAGATAAAAAGCCTGCTTTCAGCTCGATTTTATCTGTGTAGGGTTGTTAAATTGACCAATTAGTCAAAGAAAATTAAGGCGTAGGCAATTTTTTTTGATTTTCAGCCTTTCCCAACTTGTCGGCTGCGTTCTTACGCAGTGATAATACTTCGTCAGGTATAAATTACCACCGCCAGTTGCGAGTGCAATAAACAATAGTAAGTTATTAAAAATAGCAAAAACAGTGTAAATATAAAAATACTGTCGTGCAAGATGGCAGAGGCTGAAAAAATGTCAGTAAAAATGTCAGCAAAATGTCATAAAATATGAGTGGCATAAGAAATGCTTAACCTGAGTTGTATTTGATGAAAATAGCTTTTCCAATCGAAATTGTATTTATGTTTGATTAAACGTTTTGACTTGAGGCATATTTTCGCAATTTTCAAATACCACACTAGTCCAATTTATTAAAGTTTAAAATTTCAAAGAAAATGTCAGCAAACATTAAACCCTTGGCAGATAGGGTACTTATCACACCTGCACCTGCCGAAGAGAAAACAGCTTCAGGTATTATCATTCCCGACACGGCCAAAGAGAAACCTCAAAGAGGTACAGTAGTGGCGGTCGGTCCGGGTAAGAAAGATGAACCTATTACAGTAAAATTCGGTGACACTGTGCTTTATGGCAAGTACTCAGGCACAGAATTATCTGTTGGCGGACAAGATTATTTAATCATGCGCGAGTCCGATATTTTTGCTATCGTCTAGGCTCGGGCGATGTTTCACTTTATTCAAATATTCACTAATAAAATCAATTAATAAATTAAATAGAAATGGCAAAATTAATCTCTTTTGATACCAAAGCCAGAGAAAGCCTATCCAAAGGCGTTAATCAATTGGCTGATGCAGTAAAAGTTACCTTAGGACCAAAGGGTAAAAACGTAATTATCGACAAGAAATTCGGTGCACCTAGCGTTACTAAAGACGGTGTAACCGTAGCCAAAGAAATAGAATTGAAAGACCCTATTGAAAACATGGGTGCACAGCTCGTCAAAGAAGTAGCTTCTAAAACTGCCGATTCTGCTGGTGATGGGACTACCACAGCTAGCGTGTTGGCACAGTCCATCTTTACGGTGGGTCTAAAAAATGTGGCTGCTGGTGCTAACCCTATGGATCTGAAACGAGGTATTGACAAAGCAGTAGGCACTGTGGTCGGCGCATTGAAATCAGATTCTAAGCAAATCAAAGACAACACAGAAATCGCACAGGTAGGTACTATCTCTGCCAATAACGATAGAGAAATTGGCGCAATGATTGCCGAAGCAATGAATAAAGTAGGTAAAGATGGCGTAATTACGGTAGAAGAAGCTAAAGGTACAGAAACCGAAGTAAAAACCGTCGAGGGTATGCAATTTGATAGAGGCTATCTCTCTCCCTACTTCGTAACTAATACTGATAAAATGGAGGCCGACCTGGAAACGCCCTATATCTTAATTTACGATAAGAAAATATCTGCAATGAAGGACTTGCTCCCTATTTTAGAAGCAGCAGCACAAACTGGAAAGCCTTTGCTGATTATTGCCGAAGATATAGATGGTGAAGCACTGGCTACTTTGGTAGTAAACAAAATCAGAGGTTCGCTGAAAATTGCTGCCGTAAAAGCACCTGGTTTTGGTGATAGAAGAAAGGCTATGCTCGAAGATATTGCCGTCCTGACAGGTGGTACGGTTATCTCTGAAGAAAGGGGCTATAAACTAGAAAACGCAACACTGGATTATCTTGGTACTGCCGAAAAAGTAATTATCGATAAAGATAATACTACGGTAGTAAATGGTGCTGGCAAAGAAAAAGACATCAAAGCTAGGATTGCGCAAATTAAGGCCCAAATTGAAACTACTACCTCTGACTACGACAAAGAAAAACTACAAGAGCGCCTGGCGAAACTCGCAGGTGGTGTAGCAATTCTTTATGTCGGTGCTTCCACTGAAGTAGAAATGAAAGAGAAAAAAGACCGCGTAGATGATGCACTTCACGCAACCAGAGCTGCCGTGGAGGAAGGCGTAGTGGCAGGTGGTGGCGTAGCACTTATTAGAGCTACTGCTAGCATCGAAAACTTAGAAGGCGAAAACGAAGATGAAACCACAGGTATCAATATTATCAAAACTGCCTTAGAATCTCCTTTGCGTACTATTATTTCTAACGCTGGATTAGAAGCCTCTGTTATCGTGCAGAAAGTAAAAGAAGCAAAAGGCGACTACGGCTATAATGCCCGCACCGATGAATACGGTGAACTGACGAAAGCGGGTGTTATTGACCCAACTAAAGTAACACGCTTGGCTTTAGAAAATGCTGCATCTATTGCTTCGCTGCTGCTAACTACAGAATGTGTGGTAACAGACGACCCAGAAGAAAAGGAAGCTCCTGCCCCTCCAATGGGTGGCGGCATGGGTGGTGGTATGCCTGGAATGATGTAATAAATTGCACACTGCATGCACATGAGACCAAAAAGACTGCCTATCCAAAAAGGCAGTCTTTTTTAATACAAAATAATTTCCAAAAATCAGCAGTATGGCGAGAATTATTGCAATAGATTATGGATTGAAACGAACAGGGCTGGCAGTAACAGACCCCCTACAAATTATCGCAACAGGACTACATACTGTACCTACCAAAGATTTGACAGATTATCTCAAAGCCTACATCAAGAGCAAAGAGGTAAGTACTTTCGTTATGGGCATGCCCAAACATCTAAATAATCAAGATACCGACATTACAGCGAAAGTACGCCAATATCATCTGCAATTACAAAAAAATTTTCCCGATAAAAAAATTGAACTAATCGACGAACGCTACACCTCTAAAATAGCCCTAGATGCAATGCTAAGGGGCGGTATGAAAAAGAAAAATAGGCGAAATAAAGGTAACGTGGATAAAATTAGTGCAGTAATTATTTTACAGTCTTTTTTAGAAAAGCAACCATGATTTTAGTTTTCTATATTTCCTAAGATCCGTAATACTATTAACTTTGGTAAATGTTGGAATGAAGAAACTTATGGAGAAAAATAAAATTACCGTTCTAATGCTTGGTTGGGAAAATATCCCGCAGCACAACAGCGGCTTGGGTTTAGTTAATAATTATTTGAAGAAAAAATTAGCAAAACGCGTGAGCTTAATTTGGATAACACCTGAGCAAGTTAGCACCGAAGTACCTAAAAACACCCCTGAAAAAGAAAATATAAAAACTACACCCTACCAACCAAGCAACGTAGCTGTCCATAGGCTCAGCAGCGAACATGTGCCAAGAGCTTACGAAAAAATATACAAGCATCATCGGGCGGAAAAATTACCAGATGCCAATCAAAAAATTCAAAAATTTACCCGAAAAATATTGTATCTAGCCAAAGAAAAAAAATTTGATATTATCTATGCACATGACTGGCTGACATTTCCCGCAGCAGTGCAATTGAAAGAACTAAGCCAAAAGCCACTGCTTATACATGTACACGCCACAGAATACGACCGAAGGCAAAGATTATCTTTAGATAAAAATATTATCGCTATTGAACAAAAGGCTGTTAGAAAAGCTGATAATATTTTAACTGTAAGCGAACGATTAAAAAAAACTATTGTCGATTATTATGGGGCAGATACTGACAAAATTCGTACTTTGTATCCGGGAGGAAAAATTAAACAGGCTAAACCAAAATATGAAGACAACCCGCGTACACAATTACTTGAACCTGCCTTTTTTGAATCATCCGACAAAAAAATTCTCTTTCTGGGAAGAATAACTCTTCAGAAAGGTGTCATGCAGTTTGTTGCAACAGCAGAAAAATTACTCAAAAATCGAAAAGATATCAAATTTTGGATAGTAGGAGAAGGAGTACAACTACGCAGCATGATTACTGAAGTAAAGCGGCGTTCAATTATACCTCATTTTCACTTTCTGGGTTTTCAAAACCCATACTATGTCCAAAAGATATTGAGAGCAGTAGACATACTATTTTTACCTGCTATCTCAGAGCCATTTGGCATGGCAGTATTCGAGGCAATACAAGCTGATACACCAGTAGTAATTTCTAAACAAACAGGTATTGGTGAAATACTAGATACTACTTATCAAGCCGATTATTATGCAGTAGAAACTTTTGCTTATATAATTAATAAACTATTAAACAACCCGAAAATCCGTCGGCAAATTATTGCAAAAAATAAAAAAAGAATTCAACTGTTGCAGTGGGAAATTTTTGCAAAACAGGTAAAAAAATCTTTAGAAGACACAGTTATTTTGAAAAATAAACCAACAAAATAGCAATAGAAAATGAACAAACGATATTTAATACACGTTTTGGTGTTCGATAATGAACTTAAATTAGTGTCTAAAACTACCTTCAAATCATCATGTTAAAATCGAAAAAATATATTTTCATAAAAAATAAAAACCTGTTTTTATGTTTAGGATTGAATTTTTTATTATTTGCTCATTGCGTATTTGCTCAATCAAACTGTGATGTAGACGACCCGAATTTAAAGGGCAGATACAGAGGAGAATGTAAAGATGATGAAGCTCACGGTAAAGGTACTGCCAAAGGAAAATATACCTATTCTGGCTATTTTAAATACGGAAAAAAAGACAGCAAAGGGAAGTATATTGCACCGGGCTATTTTTCATATAAAGGTACTTTTAAAAACGATTTATATAGTGGGTTTGGGCAATTAGAGGTAAAAGGAATATATGTCTACAAAGGGTCTTGGAAAGAAGGCATGAAATATGGCAAAGGTACTTGCTATTGGAAAAACAAAGCGAAATACGATGGGCAATGGGCTGCCGACGAAAGGGAAGGCTATGGAACCTACACTCATGGGAAAATGAGTTATCAGGGAGAATGGAAAGCTGATAAGTGTCATGGCAAAGGCAAGTATACTTACGAAGATAAATCGGTTTATGAGGGTAGCTGGGAAAATGGAAAACGCTCTGGCTACGGCACTTTTACAAAACCAAAAGGATTTACTTACAAAGGTCAGTGGAAAGATGGAAAAAGAGACGGAGACGGTGTTCAAACCCATATCATTAAAAAGGGTAACAGGCTTATTGAAAGAAAATACACTGGACGATGGAAAAATAATTATTATGAAGGACGCGGAAAACTCACATTCTCCGGTATACGCAGAGAACCCAAATTTACATACGACGGGCAGTGGATAGCAGGCTTGAAAAGTGGCTTTGGAACCTATACCTGGGCAGGCGGGCAGAAGTATACGGGAGAATGGAAAGACGACAAAAGAAATGGTAAAGGAGAGTACACCTTTGCATCAGGTACAAGATATGTCGGTGAGTGGAAAAATAACCAAATGACTGGCGAAGGAGTCAGATATTATGAAGGCGGTAAAATTACTAAAGCAGGTACTTGGCTGAATGGCAATATCCAAAAAGAAAAAAGCTTGGATGAGGTTTTAGCCTATCTCGACCAAAATTATAAGCCAATAGATAATTCCGATGACAATTTTGCTCCACCTAGTTTAGTTATTGAAGAAATAACATTTGTCGATAGTTATAAAAATGCACAAACCTATAATAATAATCAGCTCGACTACAACGAAGAGGCTGAGATTGTTTTTTTTCTGAAAAATAACGGGCAAGGAAAGGCAAAAGATATTGGCATCAGTGTAAAAGAAAAGAATTATGTTAGTGGCATTAGATTCACTGAAAAACTCAAAATCGGTGATATAGATGCCGGGCTGCGGCGTGAAGTCAGTATCCCTATTGCAGGCTCCGAAGCACTAGAAGATGGCAAAGCTGATTTTGTTATAAGAGTCTCTGAAGGTAGAGGATTCGATGTCAGTACGACTGTGAAAGTGTCTACCAAAGGCTTTATTGCACCAGCATTGCGAGTGTCTAACCACCAATTTACGACCCAAACTAATACCATCGCATTAGGTACAGAAGTAACGCTTGAAGTGCAATTAGAAAATGTCGGACAGGGCTTTGCTGAAGATGTTAAAGTTTCTTTTCAACTACCTGCAGACGTATTTCCGACCAACAAAACTGAATTTGAATTACGTGATATAGAGGCAGGAAAATCTCAATTAGTAAATTTCAGTTTTGTGCCGAATAATCGATACAAAGCAAAGGAAGTCCTCATTGAATGTTTGGTTCTGGAAAAATCACAGCAATATGGTATCAAAACAACTTTTCGACTAAATATAGATAAACTCCTAACAGAGAAGATATTTGATTTTACTACAACTAGAAATAATGGCACAAACTTCAATGTAGCAGATGTAGATGTTAATTTACCAAAAACCAATAATAGCAGGCCTGATGCCTTTGCTGTTGTAATAGGTAATCGAGATTATGAGCAAACCCAAAATGTAGACTACGCCATAAACGACGCCAGAAGTATTAAAAGATATCTAATTGACGTCATGGGGTTCAAAGAAGGTAATATTCTTTACTATGAAAATGCTTCCAAGAGTGATTTTCAAACTCTTTTTGGTGGAGAAAATGATTACAAGGGAAAACTGTTTAATAGTGTTAAACCCAAGAAAAGTGACGTATTTCTTTTCTACGCCGGACACGGTGCACCAAGCCTGAAAAATGGAAAAAACTATTTCGTACCTGTAGAAAGCGATCCAAATTATATTTCATTAAATGGCTATTCAATAGAACTATTTAACAAAAACTTGGCACAGTTGCCAGCTAAATCCATCGCTGTAGTTCTCGATGCTTGCTTTTCGGGTGCTAATGTATTTTCCGGCGTTTCTGGCTTCAAAACCGTTCCCAGAAAATCCTCAAATTTGACCAATGGGGTACTTCTATCTTCTTCTACTGGCGATCAGGTTTCTTCATGGTATGATGAGAAAAAACATGGGCTGTTTACCTATTTCTTCCTAAAAGCTATTCACAATAAAAATGCAGATTACGATAAAGATGACAAGCTCAGCTTTAGAGAGATTTTTGAGTTTATTGCAGACAAAAGCAGTGGTGTTCCGTATCACGCCCGCAGCTTGCACGGCATCGAACAAAACCCAACCATAGAAGGAAAAAATATAGAGGCCACATTTTTAGAATACTAAAAAAAGTGGTACGAAAAAATCATAACTACCTAGCACTTATGCTAAAATATTAGTAATAATTACTTCCCTACCGCAAAGAAATAGTTTTTCTATCTAAAACGTAACAAACATATCAGGTTTTGCAAATCCGTAGGTTTAAACAAAAACAAAGGGCTAGATAATAATTGTCATGAACGTTAAGTATTTCTCCGTATATATTGTTAATTATTTGAAACAAGCACGCTGCATTTGCCTACTACTCGCGATGGGACTTTTAGCCACGTGTAATAAAAAAAAGAAGAACCTCACCTAAGCTTGTGGCTAGGATTGAAGTGAGTAGCAATGAAAACAGGGCAGTAGTATTTAATAATACTTCCACACACAAAAGCCCTACCCATACCTACACCCCAAAAGGGGAGTAACCCCCACGCTCACCGCCATCAATGGCAGCAACGGAAACAGTACGAGTAACGCTATTACTAACGGTGCGGCAGTTGTAAATAACTTCCTGACTGGATAGCAAAGTATTTATTTTTTGTACACCCGCTTACCGTTGAAAAACTTAATAATAAAAGCATCTTTAAAGCCGGCATCCTTAGCCTTGCGCAGTAGTTTTCTGGCTGTTTTATACTCATATTCCCTGCCTATGCTATAATAATATTTAAAAGCATGGTTTTCTCTAGTGTGTTCGTCAATACGCATGGGTAAACTGCCAGAGAAGTCAGCGTTATTTTTCTGTGAGGTTTTAGAGGCAAATATCTGTACTTTATAGTAAGTTGCGTGGTTTTCATCTGCGTGCTGCAAGTCAAGAAATGATCTAAAAGCCCTAAAGATAGCAGAGGCAATAATGTCCTGGCCGTATTCTGAATTTAAGTACTTTTCTTCTTCAGTATTAGAAAGAAAACCCGCCTCTACCAGCACACCCGGCATATCTGTATATTGCAATACTTGTAAGTTCATGCCCCTATGAAGTTTGTCTCTAATACCTCTGCTTCGACGTACAGCCCTTGTATGAAGTTGTTTATCGATCTCAAGTGCTAATTGTTTGCTAGTTTTAAAAACTCGGCTATGTATGTGTACAGCAGTACCATAAATTTTCTTATTAGGGTTAGAATTACAGTGGATACTGATGAAAAAATCGGCTTTGTTTTTATTAGCAATATTTACGCGCTGGTCTAGTGTAACATGGGTATCTTTTTTTCGCGTGTAAATGACCTGAGTATTGAGTTTTTCTGCTACATATTTGCCCAATTTAAGGGCAAGGGCTAAATTCAAATCTTTTTCGTGCTGATATTTGGAGTGGCTACTTAGCTGTCCTGGGTCTTTTCCTCCGTGTCCCGGATCTATCACTAACAGGTATTGCTTTTTAGACTGCCCTAAGAGTACGGAAAAAAAAAACAGATAATTAAAAACAAAACAAAGGAATTTCATAAACCGTAAAAATATTACTTTGTAACAGTTAAAAATTATTTTCAAATACGGTATTACTTAATTTCAAAATTCAGCATTTTTCTTTCTTCTATAAAACCTTCCAATCGGTCACCTGTTTGAATAGGACCTACTCCTTCGGGCGTGCCAGTAAAAATAATATCACCTTTTTTTAGGGTAATAAAACAAGAAATATAGGCGATAATTTGCTCAATTGTGTAGAGCATGTTTTGGGTATTGCCTGACTGCTTGAGTATGCCGTTTAATTGCAAGCTAAAATTCAAGCGGCTTATATCTTTTATTTGCGATAAGGGAATAAACTCGGAAATAGGTGCTGAGCCATTAAAACCTTTCGCCAAGTCCCAGGGCAAGCCTTTCTCTTTAGCGATTTGCTGTAAATCTCTAGCCGTAAAATCTATGCCTAAACCTACTTCATTATAGTATTTATGTGCAAATTTTTCTTGAATGTATTTGCCTTCTTTACTAATTTTAATAATAATTTCTGTTTCGTAATGAATTTCTTTAGTAAAATAGGGGTAATAAAAAGGTGCATTATTTTTAATAATAGCTGTATCGGGTTTTGTAAAAATAATGGGTGAGGCAGGCTTTGCATTATTCAACTCTTCAATATGAGCAGCATAATTTCTTCCAATTGCTAATATTTTCATAATTATTTCGATGATTTGTTGCTGAACATTTGTTTGTTTTGTGCTGTCACAAAGATAGTTTTAGTATTTCTAAATAAACATCTGTGAAGATTACGATGAGAAAAAATATTTTATATTATCTATGTTTTTTATTTTTATCCATCAGTTCTATAACATATGCCCAAGAGACAAAGCACTTGAATTTAGCTGATGGCGTGATTGCTAAGGGCTATGACGTGGTCAGTTATTTTGATGGAAAGGCTCTAAAAGGCAAAAAATCTATTGCCAGTACAAGCAATGGTATTACTTATTATTTTGCCAATAAAGAAAATAAAGTAGCTTTTAAGGCAAACCCTCTGAATTATCCTATAACCTACGGTGGCTGGTGTGCTTATGCTATGGGTGCTAAAGGAAAAAAGGTGGCTATTAACCCTGAAAATTTTAAAATCATTGACGGAAAGCTCTATCTTTTTTACAATAGTAGAAAGTGGAACACACTTGAATGGTGGAACAAAGACGAAGATAATTTGAAACAAAAAGCAGACGATAATTGGCGGAGGCTAGCTAACCGTTAATTCATTAAAGTGCGTTATTGCTTAATCAACTTTTTTTGCTTAATAACAGCTGTCCAAACCGAATTTTTCCCTCTATCCATTCTTGTCCATATTGGACAAATAACGCCTTTTGTAGCTGCAATTTGATTATAATCTCCGAAAAACACCGCTGCATAGGGCGTGAAAGGCTTTTCTGATATTTTTATGTTGAAAAACGATTCGCCGCCATCGGTTGAATAAGCAAGGTACACGTCTGTTTGTAAGTCACTATAATTTCTTCTATCATAAAAAATAAAATACAGATAGCCTGTTTTTTGGTCTAAATCCATCCAAGTGAGAAATTGGTGTCTGCCATTTTTTACAGCATCATCATTCACCCTCTTGGGTGCAGACCAGGTATGGCCGCCATCCTCTGATTTGATTAGCCAGATGTCTGTATCATCCTGACCGTTGCGTTGGTCAGCCCAATTAATATATATAGTACCTCTGTGCGGGCCGCTGCTTAAATCGCACGTGATAACAGGCATCCCGTTGCTCCTATTGATACCGGGAATAGCAATATCCCATCCGCCCGGTTGATCTACAGCTGCTATATCTTGTGCTAACCAAGTATTTCCTCCGTCTAGAGATTTGTCAAAATAAATCACTTCATCATAAGACCATGCTACATATATTTCGCCCTTAGTACCTACTGTAGGTACAGCACCCTCGGTAGTACGACTATCATCGAGACAGTTACCGGGTTTTTCATTAATGGCTATTGCTTGTGACCAGCTACTGCCCCCGTCAATAGATCTGGAAAATAAAATATTACTCTGATGTTTGGGTATTTTACTGCCGTACTCGTCAAACTGTGTCCAAGTAACATATAAATGCTGGTTATGCGGATCTACGACTGCCCATTCCTTGTCCTGATCTTTGGGATGATGCAAACCCATATAGCTGCCATTGCTCCAGCTTTTACCCTTGTCGGTAGATTTTTGGCAAACAATGCGATCTAAGACTTCTTGACTTGCCCAGTTTTTTCCGGTAGGATCTGAAAGGTGAAAAAAATAAAAACTACCTTGCGGGTCGGCAATAATTACTGGGTCTCCCCAAACGCCATAGGACGAGGTTAGACGTTGGGTATACCATTTTTTGCCGCCATTGAAAGTATAATATACTTTATCAAGTATCGAACCGGCAACAATATTTCTAGTATTGGTAGGATTAATAGCAATAGTAGGCTCACACGGCGGTCTGTGCAGTGTAGAAGAGTCTAACAAGATATTTTTGAAAGATTGCCCATATGAGTTACCTATTGTGAACACTAAAAAAAAGGCAATATTCTTCATAAGAAAATTGATTAGGCAAAAGGATTTAGTAAAAGTGTTTCGGTAATTGCTTTTTTGTTTTCCATTTGATGCTACAGCCCAGGCTGGGCTTTTGGTTAAAGTCAAGCGTTTTATGTGCCAACAGATAGTCCATTGCTTTTCTCAAATCTTTTCCTGTTATGGCAATATCGTTGCCCGGTCTTGCTTCATCGAGCTGTCCGCGATATATACATTGCATTTGCTCATCGAACAAGTAGAAATCAGGTGTGCAGGCGGCATCGTACGCTTTGGCAACCTGCTGCGACTCGTCGTATAAATACGGAAAAGTAAAAACATATTTTTGGGCAAATATTTTCATATTTTCAGGACTATCTTGCGGGTGTGTTATTACATCGTTGGCACTAATCATTACAGAAGAAATTCCTTTCGAGGCATATATTTTAGCAATATTGACTATTTCTTCAATTACATGAATTACAAAAGGGCAGTGATTGCAAGAAAAAATAATGAGTGTACCTTTTTCTCCTCGAAGTTTTTTGTATAACGAAAGTTCTCGTCCGCTGATGGTATCTGGTAGTGTAAAGTTGGGTCCCTTTGTACCTAAAGGAAGCATATTAGAGGGTGTAAGTGCCATATTTGTCAATAGGTCTTAAATACAATAATAGTGTTAATGTATACTTTTTGTCTGTCCAAAAATAATAAAAATGTCTGTTTTTCACTACAAAAGTACTTATTAGGCAGAAATCGTGTTTCTACCTAATAAGTACTATAATCAATAAGGTTAGGATATTGCTTATAATCGGCATCCTTCGAAGAAAAATTTTGTGTACTAAATATGTGGGGTACTTCATTTGTATTTTTTATATTTTCTAGCACAGCACCACAGCCAAGATAAATATATTCAGGGTTTAAGATATTGCGTCTGTGTCCCGGTGATTTCATCCATACTTTAAGCACTTGTTTGGCAAAGCTCAAATAGGTATGCGCTTGGATAGGAGTACCCTTATATCTGTAGCTAAAATAGCCGCCATTTTGTGAGGGACGATAATAAGGTTTATTAGCGATTAGGTCAAGAGCAAAAGTCTTTGCAATATTTTCCGCAGAGGAAATATTTGTTAAGCCTACTTGCTGGAGTCTATCGGAAAGTCTTTTTTTATTAGCAATCCGACTGGTATGGCTAAAAAAACTGTATACCACCATATCGGATGAGTGATTCATAGATGATTTTTCCAATGCAGGCGCGTGTTTAAATACAGGCAGCCGGTTCTTCTTTCTCTGTCGGTTGGTTTCATAAAAAATAGCTGCGTTGAGCAGGGGATAGTCTATTGCCCGAATATTTATTTTTTTATGTGTAGGCGCATACCTGGAAAAAGATTCAAAATTAAAGTTTTGGTACATGGATGTATTCCATGTATAGTTATGTTGCGGACGTATGCCAAAAGCAAGAGAAACAAGTAAAACACTACATAAGGTGTTCATTATATTTAAATCAAAATATTAGAAATGTATATTGCATCAGGTTAATTAGAGCAAGATAAATACTAATTAGTCAATTTTCAAAATTTCTTTATTTTTTAGTAATATTTTTAAAGAATTTTTTATTAAACTCGCATCTGTTTCTTTTAACTGTCCTGTCCGTAGATTTTCTACAATAGACATAAAAACATCTTTGCAAAGTCCTGCTTGTTTTTGTGACAAAAACTAGGCTGCCTAGATGTTGTTTAAAAATAAAAAATATGTCAAGATCTTCTCACGGCGTCTTTTGCAATAAAAAAACCTTATTTTCTGTATTCTTAGGTGACTTTTTGAATGGGAAAAGGGCTATTCTTATCCAATTTGGAGATAGTTTATTGCCTTACGAAATAAATCAAACTTATGATGTTTTTGATATGAATAACTGCACAAGGTAGGAAGATCTTATGCAAGCTGGCTTGCCGGCCCCTTACTACAAGTAAGGGTATTTTGCCTCAAAAGTCGCGTCTAAGTTTCCGATGCGTAACACGATTTAGTCAGCACACTTTTAACCGTTTTTAATAGAAAAATTTTTGTAGTATCACATGCAAGTGGATAATGATAATTTTAGTGTTACAGAAATTAAGGCTAGACTAACAGAGAATCATATTAACATGGTATATAGGGGGATGCTATCTCAAGAAATTCTCACACTGATAGGTCAACAGTTAAAAAATTCTCTTTCCAACCGTTTGGTAAGCAAAAGACTTTTTGCCATTGCAGTGGAAGTTTGTCAGAATATACATCATTATTCATCAGAACGCTCATGTTCAGATAAGGAACAAAAAGAAATAGGAATTGGAACAATTGCTTTCGGCAAAAGTGAGAGTCATCACATGATTTTCTCTGGTAATTATATTGACAAAGACTTAAAAAAAATCATTATAGAACGGGTAAATATTATCAATGCATTATCTACGAATGAATTGCGCGATTTTTACTTAAAACAAAGAAAAGAACCCCAAATAGGAAATAAGCCGGGTGCTAACTTGGGCTTTATTGATGTGAAAAGAAAATCGGGCAACCCACTAGAAATCGAATTCATACATTCAAATGACCAAAACAGAGTGTTTTTTATTTTATCAGTAAGAGTAGATAAAAGTATTAGAATGAAAAATTTTTTCTATAAAGGATCAAGCTTTGAACCTACCATAGATTTTAACGCTGAAACAGGTGTGTTGGAAATTGAAGGCGAGTCTTATCATGAGTATACTAAAGAGTTCTTTCAGCCTATTTTCGATTGGCTCAAAAAATATCTTTTAGAACCCAACAGAGTTGTTACACTTAATTTCAAAATGTATTATTTCAATACTTCTTCAGCAAGAAGATTCCTAGAAATATTGACAATGCTGGAAGAATATCAGAATACTAAAGACGGTCGCATCAGAGTGAACTGGTATTACGAGCATAATGATATTGACATGTTGGAAAGCGGTGAGGAATACTCAGAGGATGTAGACTTGGAATTTAACCTAGTCCCTTACTAAATTTTACATGTTTTTAATATTATGTATTTTTTTTAAAATATTACAGGCTATCGCAAACTTAAAACACGGTTCTATCATAAAGAATCAAGTCTAAAAAGGTAAGTCAGGATTGGTCACCTCAAACAATATGTCTAAAGGGTTTTTTATATTTTGTAAAGAGTTGTTACTAACCTCAGTATAAATTTCTGTTGTTTTAATACTTTTGTGACCTAGCAATTCTTGAATATACCTAATATTTATACCACTTTCCATTAAATGGGTTGTGTAACTGTGCCTTAATACATGAGCTGAAACAGAAAGAGGAATCCTTGCTTTAGCAGCACATTTTTTTAATATTTGATTGATACTTGATGCCGTATATGCTCCTCCGCTAGTACCCTCAAACAAATAATATTTAGGTCTATATTGGACATAATACTGTCGCAATAGTTGTTTTAAAGCATTGCCTAATGGTATGTTCTATCTTTGTTTCCCTTACTGCTGCTACAAATTGACGCATACTAGAAGCACTATACTCGTGTTTATAAAATAGGCATTATCCAACAAGCTAAGCAGGATAAAATAAGAAAACTAAACAGTAAGGCAGAGAGGCTAAAAATCAACCTTGATAAGCATATCGAAGCCTACAAAATTTTTCAAGATGCGGTAGAAGAAGACGATGATATTGCATTGTTAAACTCTCATAAACAGTTACTGGATATAGAGGGTAATATTTTAAACAATGTGGACTACCTCATTGAAAAAGGAGACTTTTGTGATTTAGAAAAACTGAAAAGTAGTATTAAAAAATCTCGAAGCAAACAGAGTGAGGAGATTGATAAAGTTCAACAAAAATTGATAGAAAATTTGCATAATTTATCTGTCAATGATAGAGAAGCCCCATTTTTAACACTGGATGAAAATCAAAAACGAGAGCTACCTAATTTGACAGAGGATGGTTTCTATAGAGAGTATTATGAAAATGGTAATATTCAGTCCTCATTTGAAAGAATAGATAACAACGTTGAAATTGCAAAATTTTATGACAAAGAAGGTAATTTGCAGTACGAGACTAACAAACTACAAAATGATTATTCTTTACATAAATCATACTATTCGAATGGTCAATTAGCAAGTGAAATGTTATATTCTAAATACGCACCTTATGAAGTTATCTCATTTTTTGACAAAGATGGGAATCCACTTGATGCGGACACACTTGAAAAAGGGACAGGAGTAATACACCAGTATGATGCGTTTGGAAAATTAGTAGTATCAAAGAAATACGAGAATGGTCAATTTATAAAACAGAGTAAGAGGAAAAAACTCAAATAATCATGTATAAAATATTATCTTTAGATGGAGGGGGTAGTTGGGCAATATTGCAACTACTTACCTTAAAAGAAAAATATAGAATTAAAACTTTTCACAAACAGTCGGAATAAGCCGAAAAGAGACGTTAAACAGGAGTAGGATTCAAATTTTTAAACAAATAGATATGAAAAATACGGTATCTTTTGGTTGTTTATTTTTACTAATAACGATCTTTAATTCAATATTTGCTCAAGAGAGTTTGACAATGATTAAATTAAAAGAAATGGAACTAAAGTTTCAGACGAGAATGGATAGTATCGCAGATAATTTAAAGTCCAAAACAATAAGTGATAGTATTTTACTAATGAAAAGGACTCAAAATATTGAAATGCGATATCAAAAAATGAAATCTAAATTGAGAAAAAGAGATAGTATAGACTATTATAAAATTTACAATTCTGCTACTCAAATTCTTATGAAGGGACTTGCCATAGGAGCTGTTGTTAATATCACTAAAGAAGATGACCTAGTCAAACAGACTATCAAAAATATAGGTGACAAGAGATCTCCAACAAACGATTCTTTTGGAAAATCTTTTATTGATATTATCACAGAGCAAGCCAAGAATATGTTTTCAGCCAGTCGCTTTAAAAATCCAGATAACGCAAAAAATATATGGAATTCTATTGTAGATAAAATAGTAAATAATGATATTATTAATGTAGTACTGAAATCAAATCCGATTACAAGTACCATATCTAGCATTATTACATCTGCAGCATTTTTTATTGACAATGATTTGAAACTTAAGAACAATCAAAAAGTCAAAGAGGTTTTTATCAGAGATGAAATTATAAAATTTCAAAACAGACTCAAGCCCTTTCTTACATATTACTATGAGTTAGATGAGGCATCACGCATATATGATTTAGATAAAGAACAGTTTGATATAACGTTTGAGAATTTTACTATTTCTTCAAAGACTTTATATTTGGACTTCATGACTGCTACAGGTTGCAAAGAATCTAAAGAAGAACTTGACTGCTTTAATAAATTATTTAAAAGGAATAAAGGAAATAATATACCATACGGTAGTGTCTTAGCAAAAGAAGAAATAACTAAAATCTCCAAATATACTTCTAATTGGAATATCATATTGTTACAATTTAAATCTTATTTAGTTGAACGAGATGACATTGTAATCGATTATCTTAATAACACTGAAAAATTATTAAATGGCTATATTACCGATATTAAAGAAGTCAAATCTGAAAATAAATATAATGCTATGTTTGATTTAGCAAAAGTAAAAGAATTTATAGTTCAAATAGATGAGACAAAAAAGAAAATCATCACTAGAAGAGATAATTTAAACAAATCTAAGGACGTAATGGATGGTTTAGTGAATTACAAAGAACAACTTCAAAAATCAAAGGCTAAAAAATAACAAATCGTATAAATATCTTAATCAAGGATATTACCCGTAATCACTACAAAGGTATAGGACAGCCAGAGGTAAATGTGGCAGAGGAATTGCTAATCCGCAAGGTTGGTCAGGCGGTGTAGCAGGACTAGGTAAAGAAGGGGATTGGCTTTACGATTGTGATAGAAAAATTGGAGGAACAAAAAAAGAAACTAAAAGAAGAACTCAACAAGGACATTAAAATCAAAATAGAAATTATGAGAATCAAACGTAATATTTTTAACTTTTTCGTTTCATTAGATCAACTAGGAAATGTCTTGGCTGGTGGTAACCCCGATAACACCGTATCATCGATAGTAGGTTATTATACTAAAGTCTACTATAAATCTAGTAAAGTTCCTTTTATATGGGAGTTCTTAAAATGGCTTATTGATTTATCTTTTTGGCCAAAGGATGGAAAAAAACACTGTGAAGAGGCTTATTTTAATGATTCTGGTGAAATGCTTTATGAAACAAGCAATATCGCAATAGGTAGTATTAACAGTTCTGACAATTGTATTCTGTTGCCTTTTGATTGCCCCTTCATTATACATTCTCTATCTACTTGGAATTGCTTCACCAAAACGAATCGATAGAGAACAGAATATTAAAAATCGCTTAACACTTGCTGAATCTAAATTAAAAGGTGCATTAAGAGAACTGTATAAACATAATGTTGAGGTTGACAAAAACTTAAAAGAAAAGCTAAGTAAGACCCAAGCAACGCTCAAGCAGATTTCTCAAAAAATAAATGGTATATTGGAAAGGCACAGAGGATATAAAGAATTTAAAGAAGCTATAAAAAAATGGTAATTTTGTAAAATCATAAACACGTTAGTTATGAAAGTATTATTAGACATCAAAGATGAAAAAGTGCCTTTTGTGATGGAGGTGCTTAAACATTTTGAGTTTGTAAAGGCTAAACCACTTACTGATGAAAAACCACATTTAGTAGATGAGATTAGAGAAGCTGTTGAAAATCTAAAATTGGTAAGACAAGGCAAGCTAAAAGCTCAACCCGCCAAATGAATTACTGGATGAAATTTAATATTCTTTCCATACCGCCTTTTGATAGGCAATTAAAGCGATTGGCTAAAAAATATCCTTCGCTAAAACCTGAGTTTTCTGCTCTACTCAATAGTTTGCAAACTGAACCCAAACAAGGTATTGCTATTGGAAGAAACTGCTACAAAATCAGGCTGGCTATCAAATCGAAAGGCAAGGGCAAAAGTGGTGGAGCGAGAGTGATTACCAATTTTGGTTTCGGAAACTACTGTGTACCTACTCGCTATTTATGATAAACCTGAAGAAGAAAACATAACAGACAAAAAATTGAGTGAACTTATAAAACAAGTGCCACTGGAATAAAAACTACTGGCAACAAAAGATATAAGTAATAGGCTCGTGCCTCGCCTACTACTCATATTCCAAACGTTGTGCCCAATTTGATTAACATTCAGTTGTTCATTAAAATTTTTCGTTCTATACTCAATTTTTAGAACATATTTTTGCTTTTACGATATGTATAAAGAAAGACTAAAATTTATCGACCTCTTTTGTGGAATAGGAGGTTTCAGAGTAGCATTTGAAGAAGCCTGTGAGGAAAACGAAATCCATGCTGAATGCGTGTTTTCATCAGATATAGATAAATATGCCCAAGAAAGTTACGAAACCAACTTCGGAGAAAGACTAGCAGGAGATATTACTAAAATTAACGAAAAAGATATTCCTGACCATGACATATTGTTTGCAGGTTTTCCGTGTCAACCATTTAGCATAATCGGACAAATGAAAGGACTAAATGATACAAGAGGAACATTGTTTTTTGACATTGCTCGAATTCTTAAAGAAAAAGAACCAAAAGCATTTATTTTAGAGAATGTAAAACATCTTGTCGGACACGATAAAGGAAAAACATTCAAGGTTATTGTAAAATCTCTTCAAGAATTAGGTTATCAAGTTCAGTATAGTGTTTTGAATACTTTAGATTTTGGACTTCCTCAAAAACGTGAACGAGTTGTAATTGTTGGACACAAAGAACCTATTTTATTTACTTTTCCAAGTCCTGAAAAGCCTTATAAATCATTAACCGAAATTTTGGAAAACAAAGTTGATGAAAAGTACTATGCCTCTGACTACATAAGAAATAAACGAAAAGAAAAACACACTTCATCTTATTATCCATCAATTTGGCACGAGAATAAATCAGGCAATATTTGTTCATACCCTTATTCTTGCGCACTACGTTCAGGAGCTTCTCATAATTATTTATTGGTAAACGGAGAAAGAAGATTGACACCTCGTGAAATGTTCAGATTACAAGGTTTCCCAGATTGGTATAAAATTGTCGTTAGTGATGCACAAGCCAAAAAACAGGCTGGCAATGCAGTTCCTGTAAATATGATTAAAGCTGTTTCACAAAAGCTACTACCATATGTTGCCACAACTATTGACCAAGCATTGGTATTGAGAGAGTATGATTTAAAATACAATGCAAGTTAATGGCAAAAAGAAAATCACCGAAATTAAGAACCGTAAGCAAATCTGTTTCGGCTTACCCACTAAACAAATTCAATTCTGACTTCCCGTATACTCTCGGTCAAGAAATTGTCTATCTTCTCGCAAGTAAAGGAAGAGCGGATTTACAAGGAAATGAATGGGAACAAATTTTTGCCTTGTGTATTGGTGCGGACTGGAAACCTTCCAATGTTGGTTTAGATGATGTTGTGATGGGAAATACAGCTTGGGGCGCAAAAACAGTAAAATCTGGAATAAAAAACTTCAAAGATTTAGAGCAAGTAAGACTGATTTCTGGGCGAAACTCACCTGTTTATTCGTATGGCGGAACAATTGACACTTCTGCTGACCCAAATGAGATTGGAGAACAAGTATTAGAAATTTGGAATGAGAGAGTTTCCGCGATAAGAGAAAAATATAAACACTTGCGAACAGTTGTTTTAGTAAAATCAAATGACCTTTCACAGGCAGCAGTATTTGAATTTGATACAATCCGTTACGACGCAGAACTTTTCGACTTTGAATGGAATAAAAGAGGGAATTTAGAGGGTTTTGTAAAGGGAACTCGTGACAAACAATTCGTTTGGCAACCTCACGGCTCACAGTTTACGATTATAGAGAAAGTACCCGAAGAAACTTTGATTTTGAAAATCAAACAACCTGAAACGCTTGACAAAGAAAAAATTCTTGAAGCAATTGGATTCGACAAATCTTGGGCTATAATTGAACGGAAATAAAAACTGGGTACAACAATGGCTATAAGTAATTGCTGGCTCTCGCCTACTTCTGAAAATCCTCGCGGATTTTCAGTTTGGTTTGTACTTGCAAAGTTAACCGCTAAACCACGCAACTACTCATAGCCGAGACCGTTGTAGCACATTAAGAGAAGAAATTATTAACCTTATAAATAATTGACATGGCGACATTTAAACAATTAGGAGAATCAAGTTGGAAAATAAATTAAACTCTATTTCAAACTTTAAAATTGGAAAAACAGGGCAGACCATAAAGGAACGCTATGACGAGGAATATTCTGATACGTACGACAAGTACGAGATTATTGGAAGTTCGGAAGATAAAAGCACGATTGACCGTTTTGCAGAATATATGATAGAGAGGTTTATGGATTTGGACAACTGTGATAATGAACAAATTGGTGGTGGAGAAATGACTGACTCAAATAAATATCTTGTTTATTTAGTATATAACAATTAGTATGGCTATCTCATTTCGACATGCAGCTGGGTTTAGTAGAGAATTGAATATTGGATAGTAGGTTTAATGCTAAAGGAAAGGTTAGATGTTTACCTCCCCCTAGTTGATGATTTTGGAATAGATGCTGTTGTTAGAAAACCGACAGGTGAATTTATTGAAATTCAAATTAAAGCACGTTCAAAAGAAGTAGCTTTTGGTGATGCTGCTCTATTTGCAGCAATTAATCATGAGTTAAGGGAAAACTATTATTTCGTCTTTTATTCAGAGCGTACAGTACGAAAACAAAAATTGGAGTTCTGACTCAAGAATATCTGACACAAAACTTCGTGAAAGCGATATTGCCGAATTAATTGCTGAAAAAGAACGATTGTTTATCCAACGAAGGAAAGGGCTTATCCGAAAAAAATAAAGAGCTTAAACCTAACACAACAGGATTTTGGGAAAATTTTAGGGCATACAAGTAAATCCTAGATTTCCGAGTTGATGAATGGATTAAGTCCTTTTTCATTAAAGGATTTGATATTTATCAATCGACTTTTAAAAATTGAATTGACAGATTTAGTACCGACTTTTTTACCACAATCCGAAAGATTAAAAATTAGGACAACTATTAAAAAACTTGATAATCCTAAGTTGAAGTTGAGTAAAGACGATTTAGCTTTAGCATAAATCACTACTGCGAACATTGTATAAAAATAACAGCGGTTCAATCGCTAAAACGAAAGCGAAGTGTATAAACCAAACAACAGTAATAAACATAAACAGAATAGTAAGTGCATAAAATCCGCTACTATTCTTATACGAGACCGTTATCGGTAAGATTAGATAAAAGCAATACTAAAAACTATTAAGTACTTAAATATTAACACCTATGAACAAAATAAGTGAATATCCTATAAGCAACTATTCTGACTATTACAAAGATGGATATTCTGAATGGAGACGATTAGGTGCCATAGATAAAGTTGAAAACATCATTTCGCTATGTGAAAACATGACTCATAATTCAATTCTTGAAATTGGAGCAGGGGAAGGCTCTATACTAAAAAGACTATCTGATTTAAATTTCGGCAACAAACTCTATGCTCTTGAAATTTCATCGTCTGGTATTGAAATGATAAAGAAGAAAAATATTACTCAATTAGTTGAATGTAAATTATTTGATGGTTGTCACATACCATATGACAACGAAAAATTTGACATTGCAATTCTGAGTCGTGTTATCGAACATATAGAATTCCCTCGACAAGTGATCTATGAAGCATCCCGTGTAGCAAAAAATATATTTATTGAAGTACCGCTGGAAGATAATATTAGGTTATCTCGGAACTTTGAATTTACGCGTGTTGGACACGTCAATTTTTATTCCCCAAGATTCGATTCGTCGGTTGCTTCAAACATGTAATCTGAAAATAATTAATCAAAGAACTACAAATCCTTCTAAAAAAGTATATACTTTCAACAAAGGTAATCTGGGATTAATAAATTATTACACTAAACAATTTTTATTAAAAGGATTTCCCAAAGTTGCAACAAAAATATTTACTTATAATTAAGACAGACTAACGAAAATGAGTTACATTAATTATAAATCAGATGAGAATTCAATATATGTATGCAAAGGATACTCAAAATCATTTGATAATCTAAATTCGGAAAATCAGAATGAAAATTTTGAGACTTTGACAAATAAAGGAACTTTTAATGGTTTAAAAATTAAAAATTTTCTATCAAGCAGAGAATTAGATGGATTAAAATGTGAAGAAGAATTTTATTTAGAAAAACCGTAACTTTGTATTATGCAGACAAGAAAGCAAATATTGGCTAAATTAAAATCTAATAAAGAAAAATTCCTAAGTTTTGGAGTTATCAATATTGGTTTGTTCGGTTCGTATGTAAGAAATGAACAAACAACTAACAGTGATATTGATATTTTGATTGACTTTAACTCAACAAATGAAACTTATGATAATTTCATATCCGTTTACAACTTTCTTGAACGAATTTTCAAAGGAAATAAAGTAGAAGTAGTAACTAAAAATAGATTAAGCCCATACGTTGGTCCTAAAATATTAAACGAGGTAATTTATGTCTAAAGACCCAATTGAATATTTAAGACATATCCAAGATGAATGTGAGTACATAATTTCTGTAATTCAAGATAGAGAGGTAATAAAAAGTGATTTTATTGACAATGAAACACTGAAAAGGGCTATTGTAAGAAGTTTAGAAATTATTGGAGAGGCAACCAAGAAAATACCCATTGATGAAAAGTTAAAATTTCCAACTATCCAATGGAAAAATATGGCTGGAATGAGAGATAGATAGACTAATTCACGATTATATAGGAGTAAACTATTCAATAGTTTGGGATGTAGTAATTAACAAAATTCCAGATGTTCTAAATCAAATAAAAAAAGTAACTGAAGAAGGATAACTACCACCAACAAAAAATATAAGTAATAGCTTCCTATCGTCAGCTACTACTCATATTCAAACCGTTCTACGCAACTTTGATTAACATTCGGCTGTTGATTAAAAATTTGGAATTTCGCCAAGTTTTTGGAATAGATATTTAACTTTACAATTATGTATAGAGAAAAACTAAAATTTATAGACATCTTTTGTGGAATTGGAGGTTTTCGAGTAGCTTTTGAAGAAGCTTGTGGGGAAAATGACATCCAACCCGAATGCGTTTTTTCTTCGGATATCGACAAATATACCCAAGAAAGTTACGAGGCGAACTTTGGCGATATAACTTGAATTGATGAGACAAAAATTCCAGACCACGATATTTTGTTCGCTGGTTTTCCTTGCCAACTTTTCAGTATAATCGGACAAATGAAAGGCTTGAACGATACAAGAGGAACTTTGTTCTTCGATACTGCTCGAATACTCAAAGAGAAAAAGCCAAAGGCATTTATTTTAGAGAACGTCAAACAACTTGTTGGACACGACAAAGGAAAAACGCTAAAAGTTATAGTTAAATCTTTAAAAGAATTAGGCTATCACGTTCAGTATAGCACTCTAAATGCATTGGATTACGGATTTCAAAAAAAGAGTGTGTTGTAATTGTTGGTCATCGTGAGCCGATTATGTTCACTTTTCTAAATCCCGAAAAACCTTATAAACCATTAAACGAAATTTTAGAAAGAAAGGTTGATGAAAAGTACTTCGCATCCGATTATATAAAACAGAAAAGAAAGGACAAACATAAATCTTCGTTTTATCCATCGATATGGCACGAAAACAAATCGGGTAACATTTGTTCTTACCCATATTCCTGTACACTACGTTCTGGGGCATCACACAATTACCTTTTAGTAAATGGCGAGAGAAGATTAACACCGAGAGAAATGTTTAGGCTACAAGGCTTTCCAGATTGGTATAAAATTATTGTGAGCAACGCACAAGCCAAAAAACAGGCTGGAAATGCTGTCCCCGTGAATGTGATTAAAGCCGTCGCACAGAAACTTCTGCCATATGTTGCAACGAATTTGGACTAAGCACTATGGTTTTGAGAGAATATGATTTACATTACAATCCGAGTTAATGGCAAAACGTAAATCACCAAGATTAAGAACAGTTAACAAATCTGTTTCAGCTTATCCGCTAAACCAATTCAACTCTGAATTTCCTTATGTTCTCGGACAAGAAATTGTCTGTTTGTTAGCAAGCAAAGGTCGATCTGATTTATAAGGCAACGAATAGGAACAGATTTTTGTGCTTCGTATCGGAGCAGAATGGAAACCGTCAAATATTGGCCTTGACGATGTCGTAATGGGCAACACAGCTTGGGGAGCGAAAACGAAAGAAGATTTTTTGAAGAATACGCAGATTCTACATTTATTTACAGAGTTTATAATTTCGACAAGCAATCAAGACACGGTGATGTCAGGATTATAAGCAGCAATTTTTGGAATTTGACATTACAAATCTAAAGGAAAGTACGGTAAAAGAAATTGAGAAATTCCACAAGTCAAAATTTGATGTTTCAAAAATTGTGGACAATGCAAGTACTCTAAAATACACTCGTGAAATAAAGTCGCTGATTGAGCAAGAACTAAACGAACCATCACAGGATTTTGTAAAACTATTCGCCAATCGAGCTTATAGCGGGCGTTTAACATCAAAAGTGATGGAGGAATTTACCGAAATTGCATCAAACGCATTTAACCAAACCATTAGCGAAAAAGTAAATGACAGACTTAACTCGGCACTAAACAAGGAACAAGAAAAACAACAAGCGGAAGGAGAAGTCGTTGACGAACCAAAAAGCAAGGCTGTGATACTACCGAAGAAGAATTAGAGGCCTATTAAATCGTTGTAGCAATTCTTCGCAGAAAAATCGGAAAAGAAAGAATTGTACCTCGAGACACACAATCTTATTTCGGAATTTTATTGGATGACAACAATAGAAAACCAATTTGCAGATTTCACTTAAACGGTGGAGTTAAATACTTAAGTCTGTTCGATGTGGATAAAAACGAGACAAAATAAAAAATAGAAACAATCGATGATATTTATTGATTTGAAAAGCAACTTTTGAAGACGATAGAATATTACGATAACGAATAAAAAACTGTTTGCAACAATAGCTATAAGTAATTGCTTGTTCTCGCCTACTTTGGAAATTTCGCAGGAACTTCTAACTTTGTGTTTACTTGTAAAGTTAAGTGCTAAACCACGCAACTACTCATAGCCGAGACCGTTGTAGCCAATTAAAGAAAATGAAAAAAGAAACAATCCCAGCAATAAATTTTCATATTTGGAAGTATTGTAATTTCAAATGTAAATTTTGCTTTGCTACCTATGAAGATGAAAATTCACTTTATAGACAAAAATCTTATCTCTCTGAAAAGGAGATGTTGGGTATAATTGACGAAATCTCAAAGCAAGGTATTGGTAAAATAACATTTGCAGGAGGTGAGCCTATGTTATGTAAATGGTTACCAAATCTTATTAAGCACGCAAAAGAAGTCGGTTTAACTACAATGATCGTTACTAACGGCTATCTGCTTACAGAAAAGTGGATTAAAGAGCAGAGTAGTGATTTAGATTGGATAACGCTTAGTATTGATAGTATTGATGCAGAAAATCAACTCAATATTGGGCGTTCTAACGGAAAAAAAGTTGTTAGCCGAGACGAATACCTTCAAAAGGTAGAGGCTATCAAGCGTAATGGAATTAGATTTAAACTTAATACTGTTGTTTGTTCTTCTAATTCTTTGGAAGATATATCTGACTTCGTTATTTCGATAAAGCCTGAACGTTGGAAGATATTTCAGGTTTTACCTATCTCAAGGCAAAATGATAATTATATTGAAGAGTTTTTGATTTCAAGTAATGAATTCAAAAGCTATATTAATCGACATAAACGAGTTGAAGAATTTAATATAAAAATTGTTCCCGAAGATAATAATTTGATGACTGGGAGTTATTTAATGATTGACCCACAAGGCAGGTTCTATGATAATTTAGAGGGTAAATATCGTTATAGCGACCCAATTTTGAAAGTCGGATTTGAAAAAGCAAGACAACAAGTAACAGTTCGTAAAGAAAAATTTACAGAACGAAAAGGTTTGTATAATTGGTAAACTTATTTTTTAACATTAAAATTTTATTTAAATGAGCAAGAAAATTAATCCTAAAAAAGAAAATCGAAAAATGGAATTTTACGATAGGATAAAAGAACAAGTTGCTGAATTGGCAACAAGTGAAGAATATCAGAATGATGGAACTGCATTCGGACATTTTATCATTAAAGAGTGTTTTAACAAAATTATCGACTTTCAGTATGACGGAAATGATTTTGACCAATTTATAAAAGACCACATTGTAGATATGGCTAATGACTTGGGAAATGATGCCATTTTTACAAATCAAACAAATAATGAAATTTTAGTCTTTCAATTCAAGTACTCTAAAAACCAATTACTGAATACGAACGAGATAAAGAAAAATAAACGATTTATTGATTGGTTAATTCGTTCAACTGATGAAAATTTATCAGCTAATCCCAAACTACAAAAAGTCATAAACAAAGAACTATCACAAATTCTAACGCAACAAAATATTAAAGACAACAATTTCTATATTACTTTTTATTACATAGACTCAGATTTTGTTGGAAATATAAAGACAGACATTAATACACTTCGCACTAATTACAGGGATAAAAATGTCAATTTTGACATTCGATATTACAATTACCAAGAATTAGAAGAACTATATGACGATATTGAAATTCCCAAAAATGAAGTGGAATTAAGATTCGTAGAAAACGAAATTTTTTCCAAAAAACTTACGTATTACCACAATGAAGAAACAGAATTAGAAACCGTAGTAACTTCAATATATGCCAACTCATTAAAGCCAATAATTGAAGAGAAAAAAGAGCTAATACTTGCATTAAATGTAAGATACTACAAAGGCGAAAATGAAATAAACTCGAAAATAAAAAAAGAGTATTCCAAAGGAGAGAAATCAAACTTTTGGATTCTAAATAACGGAATAAATGGTGTCTGCCAAGACTTTGAAATTAATGACAACAACACTTTGACAATTAAAAACTTTCAAATTGTAAATGGTGGGCAGACAGCAAAAACTCTAACGAGAATTGTAAATGACCTGCCAGATAACGTTCAAATTTTACTTCGATTAACCAAAGTGAAGGACAAAACAAGAATTTCTAAAATATCAATGGACATAGCGGTTGCAAGTAACAGTCAAAATGCAATTAGTGCAAGAGATTTACATTCGGGAGACAGAATACAAAACAAGATTTTTGAACACCTTGACAGAGTTGGAGTATTCTATGACAAAAAAGACGGAGAATGGGCAACGGTCAACAAAAAGAAATATAGAAATCCTTCGTATATGCAATTTGGCAAAAGTCCTATGCACCTTAAAATTAGAAATTTAGACTTAGGCGTTTCTTACTTGTCATTTTACTTGCAATTACCTATTTCAACTGTAGGAAGGCGCAAATTAGTATTCTCTGATTTATACTATGATAAAATCTTTGACATGTCTAAAAACGAAGATGACCAATTCTATAAACTCATATTAGCATATCGGATTGCAGAAAGAGTTAATGATATTAAAAGTAAGAAATACAACAATTACGAGATTTTATGGAATAACTACAACATAAATGACGTTTTGCTTTCACTATCTGCACTTTACTTCTATCAAGATAAATTACATAAGATTGATTCTATTGAAAGTTTAGCGACCGAACTTTCTTATTTTATACCAAATAGACAAATTAACCCAAGTGAAAGATATACGCTGACACTTGATTCTGATTTTTTGGTGTTTACAGTCATTGCACAGATAATTTTGCTTATCAGTGGCACTTATGCCATTGTTTACTACATTTGCCGAGTTGCGTTGAAGACAAGTTAATGTGATTTGTATTTGTATCATGTACAAATATGCGTTGACCCCCCTCAATGTCAACTATTTAGTTCGTCATAGATTTTACATCACCACCCAAAAGATATAAGTAATAGGCTCGTACCTCACTTACTACTTATAGCCAAACCGTTAGGCAAAATTTTGTTCTTTTGTTGTAAGAAGAATTTTTACGAATGAAAATAATCTGAAACTTTAATGAAGATTAAATCAATAATAATATCATACTTTATTTTGAATTCGATTTATTCTCAATCGCAAAATATTGTGATTGATAATAATAAGATAGGATATTGGGTAATAACCGATAATATAAATCATGAGCAATTGATTAATAGTCTTGAAAAAAAATTTCCAAAATTTAATTTCAAAAAAGAAATAGGGGAACAGGATGGCCCTGATTTTATAATCATTTCAGCTTATAAAGAAAGTCAGAAGGTGTTTAATATATTTATGTCTACAGAAGATACATTGATAATCGAGAGTATTTATTTTGAAGCAAAAGGGTTTGAAGATATTGATGGCATAAAAAAAGGAATTAAATACTCTGAGATAAAAGAACTACACGGATCAAAAGTTTCTCATTATGTGAATTATCACGAACATTTATATGTAACTATAGTTGGTAGCAAATTGAAGTATGAATTAGGCATAGTACATGCTTTTCCAGATAATTTTGATTTCGAAAACCCCAAAGTTTCATATGATTTTGCAAAAGATTTGAAAGTAAAACGTATAATTTGGGAAAAATAACTTTGCCTAACATTATATAAAATTTAATTATCTGCCCCACAGAAAACAGCTAAGTACTTTTATACAGCTTGTTCTGATTAATTACAGAATAAAAATGTTATTTAATTCAAGCCAGTTTATTGTCTTTTTTCTAGCAGTTTTAATACTATTTTTTCATATGATTTAGGTTTTTTGCAAAAAACAGACGTCGATAATCAACCGTATCAATACTACTGGAATCAGCATGAAAACAAAGGTAAACTTATCCAGTTTAGTGATAACACGATAGACTTCAGTATAAATATAATTAGCTTTAAAGATGGAGAAGTTGGTGTTTTCGATTTCATAATGCCAAAGAAAGTAAAGTGCCAAGAAGTGCTTGGAGAAGAGAATGTGTTTGAAACACCCTCAACGAGCTTATATTAATCAGGTTTCCCATTACTAAAAGCTACTATTTTCAACGGTCAAAATGCTACGATCCCGAAAAGTATTACGAACGTGTAAAAGAGAATATAATAAAGAATGTACCCTTAATTTCTGTATATGATTTTCATAACTTGTATGGTGATGAAAACTTTAGAGATCCTCGGCATCTAAAAGGAGGTCAAAAAAGGAAAGATTTCACCTATATAGTAATTGATAAGTTAAACGAATCACCACAAAATATAAACCTACATTAAAACGCATTTCACCTCGACAGTTATAGAACATAAGTATGAAATTATCATTTACTCGAGCCAAGAGGACGAGGCTTTTATTGCAGAAGTTCCCGAATTGGCTGGGTGTATGGCAGATGGAGAAACACATAAAGAGGCTGTAGAAAATGTGCATGTTGTGATTGACGAATGGTTAGAAATTGCAAAGTTGAAAAATCGACCAATCCCAAAATCCAAAGCGAAATTGATGTACGCTTGAAATAAAAACTACTTAAAAACAATGGTTAAAATACATGTTACGCACAGGCATTTACACGATACCGTTGCAAGGTTAACTAAGACTTTAACAACAAAAAGAAAATTAAAAATGATTGCATTATTAAAAAGTATTTATCGATTCTTTTTTAAAAGACCAATCAGGAAAATTCGAGATGTTCTAAACAAAAGGGGCAACAAACGCAAATGCTATGTATGTGAGAATACTTTTAATCATTTTTCAAAATATCATGGAGGATGGAAAAACAAACCTGAGTTTTACACAAGACTGAATATGGTAGGAAGTGATATTGATAATTTTGGCTGTCCTTATTGTAGCTCCCATGATAGAGAAAGACACTTATTTATGTTCTTTGATAAAATAGATTTATGGAAAAGGATGCTTAACTTTAATATCTTACACTTTGCTCCGGAGATAAATTTATCAAAAAAAATTAATTTACTTAATCCTACTAAATATATCAAAGCAGATCTGTATCCTAAAAAAGAAAACATTGATAAAATTGATGTGGCGAATATACCTTATGGCGATAATGCTTTTGATTTAGTAATATGTAATCACGTTTTGGAGCATGTACCTGAATATTATAAGGCAATCAAAGAGATTTTCAGAGTTCTAAAACCTAATGGTATTGCCATACTACAAACACCTTACTCTAAACTTTTAAATCAAAATTTCGAGGATAAAAATATTAACACTGATAAAGAAAAATTGTTCTTTTATAGTGAAACAGATCATTTTAGGATATTTAGTGAGAATCATTTCTTAAAAGACTTGAAACAAGTAGGATTTAAATTGAAGATATTGGAAAATTCAGATTATTTTGACGAGAAAACATCATATTATTTTGGGATTAATCATAAAGAAGATCTAATTCAAGTAATAAAACCCAGTATAAAGCAATGTATATTATGATCGTGTCCAGCTTTTACTGGGTACGTTGCATATATGAGACCGTTATAGTCCATGACCACACTCACTCAAATAGAAAGATTGAAAACAAATCTATTTTATCGCCTAATATCTATTTCACTCCTCCCCCGATTACTAAAAATAATCATCCTCGAATAGATTCCATTCAGTTTTAGACTAGAAAATACGCATCTGAGGCGTTCAAACAAGGCTAAAAGAGATAAAATAGCTTACCTGTACTTTTTTTAGATTTTAATGACAACATAGATAAGTATTTTAACGCGCATGCTTTGAGTGATGACGGTAAAATTGTAGGTGTTTTGATAATTCGTTACAATCTATAAACATAATTGCTGCAAATTAATAGCCTGTAACATCAGCTTTTGCATTAAAAGTGCTACTTTAGTGGAGATTAACTCAACTGCATTTATAATAATGTTATAGGCATTCAAACTGACTAAACCCATGAGGAAAATCAATACCCTTATAAGCATTCTCGTAGGAGCATTATTCATTTTTTCAGGACTTATCAAAATTAATGACCCTATAGGGACTGCTATCAAGCTGGAGGAATACTTTGAAGTGTTTTCAGAAGACTTTACCGTACTATTTCATTATTTCACTCCGCTCTCCTTGGCTATTGCTATATTTTTGTGTGTATTAGAAGTTGTATTAGGTGTTGCAATAGTTGCCGGTTTCAGAAAGCGCAATACCATTGTTGCACTGCTGTTGATGATTGTATTTTTTACTTTTCTTACCTTCTACTCGGCTTACTTTAATAAAGTAACCGACTGTGGCTGCTTTGGCGATGCTATTCCGCTAAGCCCTTGGCAGTCTTTTTATAAAGACTTGGTATTACTGCTATGCATCAGCGTGTTGGCTTTTCAGCTAAAAAGTTTTCACAATCATGCATCTAAACTATCTGCTCTACTGCTTGGGGCAAGTGTGGTTTTCAGTATAATTATTGCCTATATCGGAACAAATCATTTACCCATTAAGGATTTTAGAGACTACAAAAAGGGTAATAATATTGGCAAGATGATGGATCCGGGTATACCCTGTGAATTTGTATATATTATGGAAAAGGACGGTAGAAGGGTGGAGCTTTCTCAATACCCTAAAGATAAATCGTACCAATACAAAGGGCAAAAAGTACTTAATGCACAAGAATGCCAACCTAAAATAACCGACTATTATATCTCCGATACCTTGGGCAATGATTTAACAAACATGAGTTTATCAGGAAAAAAAATTTTTATCATTATTCAAAAACAAGCAGGTATAAGTGCTTTGCAAATAAAGAAGCTCAGAGTCTTAAAACAATTCGCAGCCACGAAAAGTGATACAGACCTTATGCTTATTACCTCTGACAGCTATCGCTTTGCGACGTTCGGGCAAAAAACAAAAATTAACCTACCCTATTACCTAGCAGATGCTACCGTATTGAAAGCTATGATTCGCTCTAACCCAGGTATCATATACCTTGAGGACGGCGTTGTGATAGACAAATGGCATATCAATGATTTAAAGATACCACTGTGGTGAAAACATGTGCTAATAAGATTCTTTTTCGTTGGGAAAATCTCTACCCTTCACGTCAGTAATGTAGGTTTTTACTGCTTCTGTGATACTGTGAAACAAATCAGCATAACGTCTCAAGAAGCGCGGTTTGAAGTCTTTTGTAATGCCGAGCATATCATGTAGCACTAACACCTGCCCATCTACCCTTAGCCCAGCCCCGATTCCTATGGTCGGTATGCCGACAGCATGGGCAACTTTTTGGGCTAAGCTAGCAGGAATTTTTTCTAACACAATACTAAAACAACCGCAGGATTCGAGTATGCGAGCGTCTTCCAATAGTTTTTTTGCTTCATTTACTTCTTTGGCTCTTACCGCATAAGTACCAAACCTGTAAATAGACTGGGGGGTCAAGCCCAAATGCCCCATTACAGGGACTCCAGCACTCAGCACCCGTAAAACCGATTCTTTAATTTCTTCACCGCCTTCCATTTTAACAGCGTGTGCTCCTGCCTCCTTCATAATTCTTATAGCAGAACGCAAAGCTTCCGAAGAGCTACCTTGGTAATACCCAAAAGGAATATCTACAATAACCAAAGCTCTTTTCACGGCTTTCACTACCGAGCTAGCATGGTAAACAATCTGATCTAAGGTAATAGGTAAAGTCGTCTCATTTCCCGCCATCACATTGGAGGCAGAATCACCGACCAATATAACATCTATGCCGGCTTCATCTAGTATTCTTGCCGTCGAATAATCATAGGCAGTGAGCATAGCAATTTTCTCTCCTCTAGCTTTCATTGCCTGCAATTGGTGCGTAGTAATACGCCTAATATCAGTGTGTACAGACATAGTTCGATAGACTTAAAATTTGTCGTATTATTTTTATGGATTTAAAGAAATACTATTTTAAAGACTTTATGACGTATTAAGCGAAAAAATAAATCATAAAAATTAATAGCTGAAAAAATATGCAAATAGTTTCTCACTAAAAACTTCAGGCAAAAATAAATACTTTTACGTTTTGAATAAATTTTTAAAATACATTTGGGGAGAATTTACAATCTTAATTAGTTTAATCATGATAACGATCGTTCAGTTAGAATATATCATCGCTGTAGACACCTACCGCCACTTTGTCACAGCAGCAGAAAAGTGCTTTATAACACAACCCACGCTTAGTATGCAAATAAAAAAAATGGAAGACCTACTAAATATAAATATCTTCGACAGAACTCGCCAACCAGTGGTACCTACCGATATAGGACAAGTAATAATCAGACAGGCAAGAATTATTCTGCGAGAATACTATAAACTCAATGAAGTGATAAAAAACCACCAAAATATACTCTCGGGCGAAATTAAAATCGGTATTATCCCCACGCTTGCCCCCTATCTTTTACCACGCTTTATAAGTGGTTTTGCCAAGAGCCATCCGGAATTAAGCATTAAAGTAGAAGAAATATTTAGCGACAAAATTATTAATGAACTCAAAAAAGACCTGATAGATATAGGTATTTTGGTAACACCTATTCACGAAGAAGACATTGTTGAGGAACCCCTTTTTTATGAAGAAATCAAGTTATACACGCATCAAGCACATCCTTTTTCAAAAAAAGAAAAGATTGGAACCAACGAAATCGTCTCTCCTGACCTCTGGTTGTTAAGTAAAGAGCATTGCTTTAGAAATCAGGTGATCAACTTGTGTTCTTATCATTCGCAGGAAAAGTCGCGCCTGCCTTTTCAGTATGAAAGCGGCTCTTTGAGTACACTCAAAAAAATGGTAGACGTGGAAGGAGGGTTCACCTTATTACCTGAGCTAGCTATTGACGAGCTTTGTGAAAATAATACCGACAGAGTAAAAAGTTTTAAAGAAACCAATTTACTCAGGCAAGTCAGCCTAGTACATGTGAATAATTTTGTAAAAGAAAAACTACTCAGCACTATCGGTGAACATATACGATCTTGCCTGCCTCAGTACATGCTTGACCCTAATCGGGGAACAATAGTAGAATGGAGGTAGTTCAACATATAGCTAGAAGAGGTTTTTTCATGTGGAAAATATAATTTTTACACGATCTAGGAAATTATATTTGTAGAGTGAATGTTTGTAAACTAAGTAGTTAATAAATAGATGAGTATATTTTTCTTTTAATCAGCACTAATTTAGTAGGCCATAAGCCAATTGCTTAATCAATAATTATAAATATAAACAAAAATGCAACGACACTTCAAGTTAGTTTCCATTTCACACAAAACAGCACCCCTACAACTAAGAGAGCAACTCGCTTTAAACGAGCATCAGGTCAAGAGCCTAATGAATAAATACAAAGAGATTTTCAATATTTCTGAAATACTCGTACTATCTACTTGCAACCGCACTGAAATATACTACTGTAGCGAAAAAAACCTCGGTCCTGCACTAATAAAAATACTGATTTTAGAACAAGGATTAGCTGCCAAATATTTTAGTGATAAAAATTTTATTTACCTCAGCAACCACGATGAGGCTGTCAGGTATATTTTTCGCATAGCTATGGGCTTAGAATCGCAAGTAATAGGAGACATTCAAATATCGAATCAAATAAAAAAAGCCTACCAGTGGTCTGCCGATTTAGGGTATTCCGGTCCTTTTATGCATCGCTTATTACACACTATTTTTTTTACAAATAAAAGAGTTATTCAGGAAACGAGTTTTAGAGATGGCACCGCTTCAGTGTCTTATGCTACTTACAAGCTAATAGAAGAGTTGGCAGCAACTATTCAAAACCCTAAAATAGCCGTTATTGGCTTAGGTAAAATTGGTACAGACTTAGTAAAAAACCTCGCTGAATCAGATATCAAGAATGTAACTATTAGTAATCGGACGAGAGAAAAAGCTATTGAACTAGCAGAAGCCAATGGCTTTGAAAACGCACCTCTCGAGAGCTATTACCAAGTAATTGACCATGCAGATATTATTGTGAGTGCTATAAGCCAGCCAACCCCTTTTTTCACCAAAGAAAGATTGTCAAATATTTCTGCTGCGTCCTACAAATATTTTATTGACCTGGCCGTACCCAGAAGTATTGATAAATCAATAGAAGAAATAAATCATGTACTAGTTTACAATATAGATAATATTCACATGCGTACTGCTTCCGTGATAGAAAAGAGGAAAAAAGCTACTCCGCAAGTTGAACGTATCATACAAGAATCTGTCGCAGAATTTGACCAATGGACAAAAGAAATGCTCTTCTCTCCTACTATCCAAAAACTTAAAAATACACTGGAGGAAATACGCAGACAAGAAATTGCCAAATACATGAAAAAACTCGACCAAAATGAATTGAGGGAAGTGGAAAAAATTACTAAAAATATTACACAAAAAATTATCAACCTACCTGTTATCCAGCTAAAAGCCGCCTGCCAAAGAGGTGAGGCCGAAACACTGCTTGATGTACTAAACAATCTGTTCGATCTTGAAAAGACTACTGTTTCTTGACGATAATATGGTCAAGCACTCAGGCTTGCCACAAATATCATCCGTTCAGATAGCTGAGCGTCGTAGGGGTTTAGATGATAATCTCCGAATATATGGAGAGCTTCTAGCCCGCTTTTTTCAAAATAGTGCAAAAAATGCTTTTTTTCTAGTGCCATAACTTTCTCTTGAAAATGGTAATTCTGCTCTTGGTCATTAACAGTAATATCTTTAATGATGTATGGAGTTTGAACAAACCTTTTGATATGGAAAGTAATATTTTCTGACTGAAACTCACTAACTGGCTGTAATTCACTAATGGCTCTTTGTGTATTGAGAAAATCTAGTATTAACCTACCTTGTGGTTTCAACGATTTCGCAACGGCTTGGATAGCCTGAATATTTTCTCGTTCACTATCAAAATAGCCAAAGCTGGTAAACATATTCAGCACATAGTCAAAAGTATGATATCGGTATACTTGGCGCATATCATGCCGCTTGAAGTGCAGCCTAGCATTACCAAATTGCTGAGCATGTCGGATATTTTTTTCAGACAAATCAATACCCTCCACGTCAAACCCTTTGCTGTTCAGATAGATAGCGTGTCTGCCTTTGCCGCAAGCTAAATCCATGACTTTATGCCGCTGATTCATACCGAGATAAACAGTGAGTTTATCTATGAAATTTTGTGCTTCTTTTTCATTTCTGTTTTTATAGAGGATATGGTAATAAGGCGAATTAAACCAAAGGTCAAACCATTCTGTCTTAGCATAGGGCATAAGTATAGGGGTTACGATATTCAGCCATCGCAAAGCTATAAAATGTACTTGCTTTTTTAAATATATGCTAAAAATTCATAGTGCTGCTCTTGCTGCTATCTCATGTACATTTGCTACCTTTACGCAGTAATAGTTTTATATTCAAACACGTTGAAAATGAAATTTTTTATTGACACAGCCAATTTAGACGAAATTAAACAAGCACATGATTTAGGTGTATTAGATGGCGTAACAACCAATCCGTCTTTAATGGCAAAACAAGGCATTAAAGGTAAAGATAATATTTTTAAGCATTATAAGGCCATATGCGATATTGTTGAAGGAGATGTAAGTGCTGAAGTAATTGCTACTGACTTTAAAGGGATGGTGAGAGAAGGAGAAGAATTAGCCGCTATTGATAATAAAATTGTTGTAAAAGTGCCAATGATTAAAGAAGGAGTAAAAGCAATTAAGTATTTTTCAGAAAATGGTATACATACCAACTGTACGCTTGTATTTTCGTCAGGTCAGGCACTTCTGGCTGCCAAAGCAGGTGCTTCTTATGTGTCGCCCTTTATCGGCAGGCTCGACGATGTTTGTAGCGACGGACTAGCACTGGCTGGGCAAATTGTATCTATTTATCGAAACTATGATTTTGAAACTCAAGTGCTGGCAGCCTCTATCCGACATACCATGCACTTGATAGAATGTGCAGAGCTAGGCACTGATGTAGTTACCTGTCCTTTAGATGTAATCTTAGCACTATTAAAACATCCTTTGACTGATTCGGGGCTAGCTAAGTTTTTAGAAGATGCTAAAAAAATGTAAATTACATACAGTGTATCTATGGTAGCTGCTTTTGAAAATATCAGTATTTTACAAAATGGTCAAGTCATTGTCGATAATGTCTCGTTCACCATAGACAAAGGGGAATTCATATATTTGGTTGGTAAAACGGGTAGTGGTAAATCATCTATTTTGCGTACGCTCTACGCCGATTTAGACTTAGAAAATGGAAAAGCGCAAGTGTTGGGATATAATCTAGCAAAAATTAAGCAGAAAGATATTGCCTATTTGAGGCGGCGTTTAGGTATTGTTTTCCAGGATTTTGAGCTTTTCACTGACAGGACTGTAGAAGCAAACTTACTATTTGTATTAAAAGCCACTGGGTGGAATAATCCTTATAGAACTGATCAGCGTATTGACGAAGTGCTGGAAGCTGTAGAATTAGTAGGCAGCAGGGCAAAAATGCCGCACCAACTATCGGCCGGTGAGCAACAGCGCGTAGTGATTGCCAGAGCCTTACTCAACAATCCTGAACTCTTAATTGCTGATGAGCCGACTGGTAACTTAGATCCATATGTTGCCACAGAAATACTCAATCTTTTTGTAGAAATCAATAAAAAAGGTACAGCAGTACTTATGGCTACACACTACCACAGCTTTATTAAAAAGATGCCCGCCCGCGTGTTTATGTGTGAGGAAGGTCTATTCAAAGACGTTAAAAAGGATGAAGTAGCCAGTTATGTCAATTGATAATGAACATATCTTTTAGTGAACTACCCAAAAATCTTTAGTTTTTGGGTAGTTCACTGAAGGGTCTGAGCTATAGCCGCCATACGAGTCTCGGCACCATTCCCATACATAACTACCTACCCATCAGCTACGTTTTTTTTAGGAAATCACAAATTCTCCAAAATAAACTCGGTCATCATCGTGTATAAATGTTGTCTGGTTTTAAGCCCACCAATGCCGTGTGTTTTATCCGGATAATAAAAAGATTGGAATTGTTTGCCTGCCTTAATCAAAGCATTTTGCAAAGCAACGGCATGCTGAAAATGAACATTATCATCGCCAGTGCCATGAATGAGGAGAAAGTTTCCTTTGAGTTTATCGACGTGTGCTAATGGGGAGTTATTATCATAGCCATCAGGGTTGTCTTTTGGGCGGCGCAAATACCTTTCGGTATAAATAGTATCGTAAAAACGCCAGCTAGACACGGGAGCTACGGCAATCCCTGTTTTAAAATAATCTGCTCCTATCATCATTAGTAAGGAAGACATATATCCTCCATAGCTCCAACCCCAGATGCCGATACGGTCTTTATCGACATAGGAAAGTTTACCTAAATATTTAGCTGCCTCAACATTATCTATCACCTCGTACTTACCCAACTGCTGATAAGTCATTTTTGTAAAACCTGCACCCCGGTAGCCAGTACCCCTGCTATCTACACAAGCAATGATATAACCTTTTTGTACCAGCATCTGGTGCCAATAATAATTACTTCTTTGCCAGCGATCGGCTACCTGCTGTGACTGTGGTCCGCTATACTGAAACATCAATACTGGGTATTTTTTGGCAGCATTAAAATCTTTAGGTTTAATCATATAAGCATTCAGCTCGGTACCATCCGTGGTAGAAATGGTAAAAAATTCTGTTTGGCTAAGCCCGTATTCTTCAATAGTTGCTTTAAGTCTTGCATTATCCTTGAGATTTTTGACACGTTCGTTGGTTGTTACTTTTAGCAAATCTACCACCAAAGGCTCATTGGCTGTACTTTGATAACGGATATAAAACTGGAAATCTTTACTCATATTAATATTTGTTGTCCCTTTTATTTCAGAAAGTTTTACCTTGCGCTTACCATCAAGCCCGATACGGTAAAAATCTCTTTCGAGCGGGGAGGATGCCGTAGAAATATAATAAAGCACTGGCTTTCTACGGTTTTGGTTTACGCCTATTAATGTTGTTACTTCCCAAGAGCCTCTCGTAATTTGCTCTTCTTTTTTACCCTTCATATTGTACATATAAACATGCTTAAAGCCGTCTTTTTCGGAAGTACGCAAAAAATGTTTACCATCGTTTAAATACATCAAATCATCGCAATAATTAACATCCACATAAGTATTGGATTTTTCCTTGAGGATACAATGCGAACGACCCGTATTTGCATTGGCATGGTATATTTCAAGTTCGTTTTGCCAGCGGTTGAGTTTTTTGAAATATAAAAGATCTGCATTTTTTGTCCAGCCCACCCTAGGAATATATATATCTGTTTCTTCACCCATATCAACGGCGATATTTTCTTTTGTATCTAAATGATAAATGCTGAGTTGTAAGACAGAGTTATTTTCTCCGGCTTTGGGATATTTAAAGCGATAGTCCTGCGGATACAAAGGATTTTTATTCCAAACCTGCATGTTGTACTCTTTCACTTGACTTTCGTCAAAACTGAGGTAGGCAATTTTTTTGCCATCAGGCGACCACCAGAAAGCCTTAACCATATAAAATTCTTCTTCATAAACCCAGTCCGTACTTCCATGAATGAGTTCGTTGAACTTACCGTCTTGCGTAATTTGTTTCTCATCCATGTTAGTAAGCTCAACATAGAAAAGATTATTATTACGTGTAAAAGCAACCTTATCGCCTTGTGGTGAAAAAGTAGCATTAGATTGCTTGCCACTAGGCGAGAGCTTCTGTAGTTTTTTAGTGGATAAATCGTAAATATAATATTCTGTGAGGTAAGAACGTCTGTAAATGTACGCTCTTTGGGTTGTGAGCAGGAGTTTTTGCTCATCTTTACTAAAGCTATAGCCGCTGATATTAATTTGAGGCTCAAGCACCTTACCAGCTACTAAGGTTGCTACCTGTACGCCAGTAGTAACATCGTATTGGACAATACTATTTTTCTCAAGTGCCGAATAATAACGCCCGTTGCACATCCAGTTGACCGATTGCACACTTTCGTCCGTAAAAGTATCCTTTCCGTAGATGTCTTCAATAGTAATTTGTTTTTGTGCATGAGCAGAAAAAATACCACAATAGGTAGTTAAACACAGTAAAAAATATTTTATCATGATTTTTTAGTTTAGGTGTAAGGACTTAGTACAGGTTCTTAGCTGGCGAGACAAAGCTATTATTCATTTAGTAGATTCAAAATAATGTTTTTAATGTTTTATGTCAAAAACATTGATTTTTATGTTTTCGGTCGCAATAGCACTTTCTTATACATAAGAAAATAGAAAAGGTTCTTATATTATATTTTTTTATGTTACAACAAATTTTTTATATTAACGCCATTTACCGTGATTGGATCAAAGTTCACATTTGCCCGCACCCTTCCTGCTTTATTATTCAGGTACGTCTGCTTTAAACAAGCAAGCTGGTTGTTCGGAAGTGATACTGTAATCTTTATTTGCAACAATGATAAAAGATTCTCCTTTATTCACCAAAAGGCTTTTTTTTGAAGTCTTTACCCAAACATTATTTCCTTCCAAAACAATAAATATCGCCAAAGAATGTGTAGTATTATGATGACTATGCAGTCGGCTGGTAACAATTTTACTCAAAATAAAATCAGGGTACGATGGGACTGCATATAATTTTTCTGTTTCAGTGATGTATTTACCGGTCAATATTTGCGGAGTGCAGGCTTCAAAAACTATATTTTTGATCAGCTCACCAGTGTCGATATGTTTCGGTGTTAGCCCTCCTCTCAACACATTGTCTGAGTTTGCCATTAACTCTATACTAACTCCTTCCAAGTAGGCATGAGGTACCATGGGAGCTTGAAAAACTCCCTGCCCTTTTTTTAATTTAAGTAAATTGAATAGATAAATAGAAAATATTCCTTTATCGCATTTCCCAGTAGTCGAACTAAGTGTAAGAGCAGCACGCGCAGCCCAAAAGTCGGGGTTTGAGCGTGCCAGTTTACCTTTTTTATATAATGGGACAATACGTGATAAAAGTGGCATGAGTATTTTATCTGTTGTTTTTTGGGGCAAATTCATCAGGTATTTGTAGAGTAGCTCATAGTTTTTTTTCTGCTGCAAAAAATTTACCATAAAGGATAGTTCCTCTCGACGCTCGCACTCCCCTGCTAACTTATCAGGTGATACAAACCCGTGTAATAGCCAAAAATCGCTCAGCGCTACCATTAGTTCAGGTTTGTGGTTTTTGTCCTTATAGTTTCTGTGAGCAGCATTGAGAGGAATTCTCTTTGTGTTTTCGTAGCGGTAGCCACTTATTGCCCCTGCTTTTGTGGGATGCACCTGAATGGAGAGCATTTGTTCTACATCCAAAATTTTGAGCAGATAAGGCAGCTCTCGGTTAAATCGCGTGGCAACACTTATTCCTAAAAGTTGCTTAGGAGCCACTGATATAAGCTCGTTTAATCTTTGTGCATTTTCTTTTACTATAGCCGATGCTTTATAATGTGCTCCTAACCAAAGTTCAGCAAAAGGGATATTCGCATGGTTTGCAATACCGAGTAGGTCGGCAATAAAACACTTGCCTCCCCAAGCGTAATTTTGAGTAGTACCCTTTATACTAGCGAGTTCTGGTGTATTCATATACGTTTAATTTCCTTTCATGCTCAAAACCACCCTGATTGTCCTGAGAATAATGCCAGCATCCAATATAAAAGATTGATTCTTGATATAATACAAATCATACTCTAGCTTGACCAAAGCATCTTCTTGTGAAGCACCATACTTATACATCACTTGTGCCCAGCCAGTAATACCCGGCTTCACTCTATGCCTAAGGTCGTAAAAAGGAATACTTTTATTTAACTTTTCCACAAAGATAGGTCTTTCCGGTCTGGGACCTACCAAACTCATATCACCTCTTAGCAAGTTAATAAACTGAGGGATTTCATCTATTCTTGTTTTTCGCAAAAACTTGCCTACTTTGGTAGCTCTGGAATCATTGCTATTTGCCCAGACAGCACCGTTTTTTTCAGTGCCAACTCTCATTGACCTGAACTTGATAATTGTAAATACCTTCCCGTTTTTACCGATTCTTTGCTGTCGGTAGAATAAAGGACCTTTATTGCCGAGTAAATTCAATATAAGTACAAAAGGTATGGACACAGCTAAAGCAATACAACCCAGCATACTAAAAATAATATCACTAATTCGTTTTAAACGGTGACTGCTGCCAATGATAGGCTGTAAAAACTCGTAGTTAAGGTAATAATCCTCTTCAGTATGTTCTACGGGTATCCTTTTATTGATCTTTTCATATAAGTTAATCATTGTTTCTACATTAACACCACTAGACCTTAGTTTTGTTAGCGTATTATATGAAGAACTGTTGAGGTTTTGTATTTTGGAAGTACCAATGACGACAGCATCTATTTTGAGCTTCTTGGTTATCTTTGTCAATAAGTGTAACTCACTCCTTACCTTAATATTTTTATAACACTCACTTTTAATATCTTTGTCTATAATCAGCTGTATTTTATATCCTGAAACATTTTTATGTTTATCATCGCTGATATTGAGTTTATGAACAGAACTAATGAAATCCTTGGCTACTTCTGTCAAGCCTAATATCACTATTCTTTTAGTGAAGAAATAGGAGTTTAGTAATTCTGAATAGGCAATTCTCCACACGGAAATAATAGGCAAGCTATATCCTAAAAATAGGTAAACATTTATGGCAGGTGTTTGCAGGTAGTTTAGTAAAAGAACATATGAAAAAATGGAGAGTATAATGGTTGTAGTGGTAAATTTAATCGTATAATTAATGTTCCTCACGTAAGTGGAATAGTATAAGCGGAAAGTAAAACTGTAGATAAGCCACAATAGACTAAGTGCAACGTGTCCGTGAGTTATAGCTATCAATTTGGTAGCTTGCAGGTCTTTACAACAAAAATAAAATATTAGATTAGCGATCAGACAATCTACAGCTAGAACAAATCTGAAATTTTTGATTAACTGGGTAAGCCCAGACATATACCAGATATTTTTGGTGTAAGGAATCGGAATGCAAATATAGAATTAAGAAATACTAATTTCTATTTTTTTCTCAACAGAAAAGACATGGCAGAGCCACTAAAAAGAGAAGTCTACTCAACAGATTTGGTAAATGTACTTAGTACATTTTGGCTTTTGACATACACCAACAAGCACGCTTTAACGACACTTAGCTGGGAAATAATTTTACAGCATATTAACAAACAGTACCTACTAAGTAATTACAAAAAAGTTATCAATTTTATTTCACTTTTTTACTCAAAAAATGAAGGATAAAGTAGCCGTTATTACTGGAGGAAGTTCCGGCATTGGCAAAGCACTCGCCGAAAAATTTGGTCTTCAGGGTTACAAAATTGTAATTACCGGCAGAAATAAGCAGGCACTAGAAACAGCAAAAACCTATTTGGAGCAAAAAAATATCGAAACACTTGCCATACAAAGTGATGTAAGTAAAGAAGAAGACAATAAAACAATGGCAGAAAAAACACTCGCCCATTTCGGACAAATAGATGTACTCATCAACAATGCGGGGGTTTCCATGCGTGCTTTATTTGAAGATGTAGAATTATCCGTGATTAGGCAACTCATGGATATTAATTTTTATGGTGCTATTTATGCCACTAAGCATTGCCTGCCTGCTATTCTGGAATCCAAAGGTTCTATATTGGGTATTTCTTCCATAGCCGGCTGCCGTGGCTTGCCTGCACGCACCGGTTATTCGGCTTCAAAATTTGCTCTACAGGGTTTTTTAGAAAGTTTGAGAACCGAACTTTTGTATAAAAATGTACACGTACTCACGGTGTGTCCGGGCTTTACTACTTCTAATATCCGAAAAGTATCACTCACCAAGGACGGTAGTAAGCAGGATGAGTCGCCGCGCGACGAAGTGAAAATGATGAGTGCCCAAAAGTGTGCCTCGCACATTTACCGTGCTACCATCAAACGCAAAAGAGAATTGATATTAACTACACAAGGTAAGCTCACTGTTTTTATGAATAAATGGCTGCCGGCAGTAATGGATAAAATTGTTTACAAAGTGTTGAAAAAAGAAAAAAATTCTCCTTTGAATACCTAAAACCCGTTGTGGCATAGGTTTGTAAAGACGACTGGCAAAATGAACTTCACCTAAAAAAATGGTACCTGCGAGATAAACAAGGTTACAAAGGTCTACATGTTTATTCTAAAAATAGAAGTAATTTTTACTTTCCGTGGAAACTACAAATTTGGGATGAAAAAGACCTAAGAAAAAACATTGAAAATAATGAAAAAAGTCAAGCGTAATTTCATTCGATCTTAGCTATTACTACGAAGGTTACAGCCAGTCCAAAACAGAGAAATTATAATGAATAGAAAACCAAAATGGCAATACCGCTTTAACAATTATAAGCGAGCCTTTACCTTACTAAGAGAAGCCACTGAAAGAGAAAGTGAACATGCATTATCTGATTTAGAATTAGAAGGAATGATTCAAAGATTTGAATATACTTGGGAGCTTGCTTGGAAAACTCTGAAAGATTACCTAGAAAATGAGGGAGTTATTCTCGATAAAATCACTCCAAAAGCAGTACTTATTAAATCGATTGAAGCAAAAATAACTACAGATAGAGAAACTTGGATGCAAGCCTTAGATGATAGAAACCAAATGAGTCATGTCTATGACCATGCTAGTTTTAAACAGGTTTGTGATAATATTGAACAAAAATACTTAGCTATTTTTGATACGCTATATCAAAAACTACTTGAACAATTGATGAACGATGAGTGCTAAAAAACTTGACTATAGACTGTCTGAAGCAGAACTACTTAGCCTAAAAAGTATTCTTAATCTTTATAAGCAGAAAATTGAAAAGGTAGCCATTTTTGGCTCTCGTGCAAATGGTAACTATCAAGAATATTCAGACATTGACCTGGTTGTCTACGGTCAAATCGACCAGAGCGAAATCAAACGCCTTAATACCCTTTTTGATGAAAGCAAAATCGGACTGAGCATTGATGCCAAAGCCTATGAGCTAATTCGCTACCCAGCCCTCAAAAGACACATTGATGAAGAAAGTAAGACACTGTTTACGAACCATTCTCTCCAATAAAAATAGCCTTATTTTCCTGAAAAATGCATGTATTTTTGAGTCCTGATCGAAATTTGACAGTTATTTATGGGGTGATTCTTTCTGTAATTAGCTGACCTGTTTTTAGGTCTTGACCTATCAAATCTATATAATTAACGTTTGGCCAAAATCTGTTTCCTGAAACTTTTACAAATATTCTGTCAAGTTTGGCAGTTTGTTGAGATATATCCATTAAGGCTAAAGCCTGTTTATTTTCATTGAGAATAACTTTTATTTTTCTGTTACTCTTGGCTCTGAAAGATAAAATATAGCCAGAAATATCTTTTTTCTCTAGTTTTAATCCGTATGCAAAGACTTTTTGTATGAAATTTAATTTGGACTTTTCTCCTTTACTAGTATATGATCTCCAGAATATATCTATGGGCTGCTTAGGGTCTAGCTCTCCGTCAGTTAGCAAGTTGGCGCAATACACGATTGTATTGATATTACTATTCCTTTGCACATAAAAAAGTATGCTTTCATCTTGCGGTACGGGGAAATTACTCACATCGTCTAGTACTATGCCATTAGTAGATAGTTGCTGGCAATAGCTCGGAAAAAAATTGAATATAAAAATTAACAATATGTAAATTTTTATATAGTGTTGTTTTTGCCTAATTTTCATTGGGAGAATGGATTTTTTTGAAAAAACAAATAAAGTAAAAGAATATCATAGAACAACATATTCTAAGTATATTCTCGGCAAAGATTCATGTCAATTATAGGGAATACATAAAATTTCTGACTCACTGAGGTTATTATCGATTTTTGCCAAAATATTCAATCGTATAAGCATGATTTAGCCAAATGCGTTGGGTTTGAATTGCAAACTTTTGAAAATATTTTTTGTTAATACGAAAATTAATTTCATTTCAGTGTAGGTCAATTTTCTTTCTCTGATGTGTGTAACTTTTCGGCATATGGGCGGCTATTCTACACTATGCTTGGGAATATTTTGAGTTTGAATTAAGGCAAAAACAGCTACTTAGGTTGCCATTAACGAAAAAATAGGCAGACAAGTTCGATGCCCGAATGATGAATCAAATTGTTGTCTTTACCCAGCTATGCAATAAAAAACCAGTAAATGAATACTTTTATCGTACAGCAATAAAAGACTACAAAATGAAAATGAGGACGGCTATTGTGGAAGTACAGATAAAGTAAGTAAATTTGCAAAAATGCTTATAAACGTCAAATCGTAGAACTGCATGATGCCAATTTTTCAATAAAAATCAATCCAAATCATGAAATTAAGAGTAGCTAAGAAGGTCTTAAAAAAACAAGATAAACTTCAGTACAATAAGCATCAACTTCAGAAAGCTGAAGCAATGGTCAAGCGGCAAAGCAAATCAGTATAGTTCTTTTCAAATAGCCTTTGCAAATTAAAATAAAGACTATTTAAATACAACTTATGGGATAAATCCCAATGAGAAAATATCTTGCTAAAGAGGAACGGCTGAACAAAAAAAATATTATCCAGCAGCTTTTCAAAAAGGGTAAATCAACTTTTAATTACCCCTTTAAATTGGTTTATATGGAAAATATATCCTGCCCGTCGAAACCCTTCCCGCAGGTACTTTTTTCCATACCCAAAAAGAAAATTAAAACTGCTGTTCAAAGAAACCGAATCAGAAGACAGATAAAAGAAATCTATCGGCTACACAAGCACTTACTGGCTAAGCGAGACAACACGCTTAAGTCCCTCTCTTATCTGGCGATTATTTATGTAGCCACAAAACCCAAATCATATCATTTTATGGCAAAAAGCATGACAGTATTACTCGATCAACTCAATTTGTTGAACCCTTCTTTATCTGAAGAATAAATTAGCTAAAGCGCATGGGAAAGACACAAAGAAAAGAAATTGTAATTACTTAGTGCCTAATTTTAGTTACTGTTAAAAATGGTTAAATTTGTTTTCAAAAAAATAATATCTACTTGATGTTTACCCACTGAATATGTCGCCCTTCCGTGCGTTAAAAGGAGCATTAAAGACAAAAATCGCAATACTAAATTTGTATTTACACACTTACTTATGGGCATTATTGCCTTCAAATAATTTCGGGATTGCGTTCAGAAGGGTCGCGGTACGCTACCTGCGTTAATAAAATCTATTTGTATGAAAAATAAATTGAGAGAACTCCAGGCAATTGCAACACAAATTAGGAGAGATATTCTCAGAATGGTATACGGTGCTAATTCTGGCCATCCTGGCGGGTCTTTGGGATGTACTGAATATTTTGTGGCTATGTATTGGGAAATAATGGAGCATGACACGGGTTTTAACCCCAATGGGGCAAACGAAGATTTATTTTTTGTATCAAACGGTCATATTTCACCCGTGTGGTATAGCACTTTGGCACGAGTTGGTTATTTTGATATAAAAGAACTGGCAGATTTTAGGAAAATCAATAGTAGGCTTCAGGGACACCCCGCCACAGAGAAAGATTTGCCCGGTATAAGGGTGGCATCCGGTTCTTTGGGACAGGGCTTATCGGTGGCAACTGGTGCTGCTTTGACCAAAAAACTTAATCAAGATAGTAAGCGTGTGTATGTGTTACTCGGAGATGGAGAACTTCAGGAAGGACAAATATGGGAAGCTGCTATGTTTGCTGCCTACCATCAGGTCGATAATCTTATTGCAACCGTAGATGTAAACGGGCAACAAATCGACGGTCCTGTAGAAAAAACAATGTCTTTAAAAAATCTCGCTGACAAGTGGCGTGCTTTCGGATGGGAGGTAATTACTTGCCGTGGCAATGATTTTGAAGAACTCATAGCAACTATTAGAAAAGCACAAGATTTAGCTAATCAAGGTAAGCCTGTAATTAATCTGATGCAAACTGCTATGGGTTATGGTGTAGACTTTATGATGAACAACCACAAATGGCACGGAGTAGCACCCAATGACAAGCAACTATCTATAGCTTTGAGTCAATTAACAGAAACTTTGGGTGATTATTAAACACATGAAAAAGTACATTTATACGGAGCAAAAAGATACTCGCTCTGGTTTTGGAGACGGCTTGTTAGAAGTAGCCCAAAAAAACGATCGGGTGGTTGGTCTTTGCGCCGACCTCACTGGCTCTTTGAAGATGGGTGCTTTTAAGCAGGCTTTTCCCCACCGCTTTTTTCAGGTAGGTATTGCTGAAGCCAACATGATGGGGCTGGCAGCAGGGCTTACTATCGGTGATAAAATACCTTATACAGGCACTTTTGCTAATTTTTCTACTGGGAGGGTTTACGATCAAATACGCCAATCTATTGCCTATTCAGGCAAAAATGTGAAAATTTGTGCCTCACACTCAGGCATTACTCTGGGGGAAGACGGTGCTACCCACCAAATGCTAGAAGATATTGGTATGATGAAGATGTTGCCGCACATGACTGTTATCAATACCTGCGATTACAACCAAACCAAGGCAGCAACTATTGCCATCTCTGAACACCCAGGACCGGTATACCTGCGCTTTGGCAGACCCAAAATGCCTGTCTTTATCCCTAAGGACGAAGCCTTTCATATCGGTAAAGCACTCATACTTAACGAAGGAGAAGACGTTACAGTTGTTGCCACCGGCCATTTGGTGTGGGAAGCTATTCAGGCTGGGCAGTTGCTTGAACAACAAGGCATCAGCACGGAAATTATCAACGTACATACTATTAAGCCTCTAGATGAGGCGGCAGTATTACAGTCAGCAGCGAAAACAAGAGCAGTAGTAACCGCTGAAGAACATCAATTTCATGGCGGGCTTGGTGAAAGTATTGCACGAGTTTTAGCGCAAAACAACCCCACCCCAATAGAATTTGTAGCTGTACAGGATACTTTTGGCGAAAGTGGAACGCCGGCGGCACTCATGGAAAAATATGGACTAAAATCTAGTAATATTGTATCAGCAGTGAAAAAAGTAATTCATAAAAAAAAGTTGATATATGAAAATAATTAGGCGACTTTGGCTGCTGTCATTTGCAGTAGTATTTGCTATTACTCTATTGGTATACGCTAATCTTCCCGCTACTTTTGCTATTAATATTAGTCGAAAGTTCAGTGCTTTTTATGTTAGTAAAGAAGTTTTCTTTTACGGAGTTTTTATATTACTTATTACCTATAACGTTGTCTTAGTATCTTTCTCTTCTCTGCTCAAAATAGCACCATTTTCACTTATTATTGCTCCGCGCAGGAAAGATTGGCTCGGTAACCAAGTGCTTGAAAAAAAAATTTTTATTTATTACGATGGGTGGTTGAAAGGCTTCGGTTTGCTTTGTAATGTCCTACTTGCCTATGCTGTTGTTGTGGCCTATGAACCTTACGTCGAAAGTACTCTGCCGATACATTGGGTATTATACTTGATATTGGCTGCCTTTTTGGGCTGGCTCATCTATTATTTTATCCTTTTTTATCGTATTCCGAAGTAGTTAAATATATATTTTGTTACCTTTTCCAAAGTAACTTTGCTAGGTTGTAAATTATTTTTGAAATTGTCTTTTTGGTATGGTTATAAAAACAAAAAAATATCAACTTAAACCGGGAACTTACATCAAAATTGCTATGCGTAACGTAATGAAACAATATTGGTGGGTTTGGCTTATTCCTTTGGTTACATTACTTATTCCCGTGTTTTATCTACCTGCTGTAGGCTGGTGTGTTGGTATTGCTATTACCTTGAGTGTGCTGTATGCACTTTTTTGGTTAATACAATTTGCTGGATTCACACAAATGGAACAAAGCAAAATATTTTTCGATAGGCTTTCTTATGAAATTGATAGCCAGAAAATTCTGATAAAAATTAATACCAAACAGGCAATGCCTATGGACTGGAGCATGGTTAAGCAGGTAAATAAAAAATCGAGCTATTTTCTATTAATTATCAGTAAAGCTCAGTTTATTTATCTTCCCCATGAAATTTTTAAGAATGAACGTGAAATCAAGCGTGTCGATATGATTTTAAAACGAAAAAATTTCATCAAATAAAAGGAATGTCCCCCTTCTTCGTACCCGATGGAGAAAGAATTAGTTTTCATACTCGTTTCTTTGCTTTTTTCTGCTTTTTTCTCTGCCGTTGAAATAGCCTTTATTTCAGTCAACCGACTCCATATTCGTTTGCAAAGTAAGCAAACAATTACAGATAAGATATTACTTAGTTTTTCTGATAAAAGTTCTTTTTTTATTGCTAGCATTCTCATCGGTAACACCATTGCTTTAGCACTTTATAGCATATTTATGGCTAATCTGCTGGAGCCTTTCATGAAAGAACTAATTTCAAGTACGTTTCCATTACTTCAAAAAGTCACTGTCGATATTATTTCATTACCGGTTCAAACACTACTTGCCACTGTGTTTGTACTTGCCTTGGCAGAGTTTTTGCCTAAAAGTTTTGCACTGATTAATCCCTATCGCTTATTAAAGATAAGTGCCTTTCCGATGAAAATAATTTATATTGTTTTCTATCCTGCCACTTATATTGTCATTTGGCTTTGTAAATTTTTATTCAATAGAATATTGGCCGTCAAATACGTTGAAGAAAAGCAAAGTTTTGGACTGATTGACCTAAAGCACTATATCACGGGAAATAGCGTAAAAGAGCATGAAAAGGGTAAGCCTCTAGCAGCAGTAGTAAACCAAAAAATTTTTAGTAATGCACTCGCCTTTAAGTCTGTGAAAATAAGGGAATGCATGATTCCTCGAAAAGAAATTGTTGCCATTGACGTAGCAGAAGATACGGAAAAACTCTTACAAACCTCTATTAAAAAGGGTCATTCAAAAATATTAGTTTATGAAAATTCTATTGACAATATTATAGGCTATTGCCATATACACGACCTATTTACCAAACCCGATAATATTCGCGGTATGCTCAACAGAATTATTATTGTAACCGAAACAATGCTTGTTAGCAAATTAATGGTTCGTTTCATTGCAGAGCGCAAAAGTATCGCTTTGGTCGTAGACGAGTTCGGTGGTACTTCAGGCATTGTAACCATAGAAGATATTATCGAAGAGATATTCGGAGAGATAGCCGATGAGTATGATGAAGATGAACTGACCATTAGCCAAATTAAAAATAAAGTCTATCAGCTGAGTGCTCGATTTGAGGTGGATATACTCAACGAGCAGTACGGTTTTAATATTCCAGAAGGCGATTACGAGACCTTAGGAGGTTATATTCTGGCAATCAATCACGATATTCCTAAGTCAGGTGAAGTGATAGAAAATGACCTTTTCCGTTTTGAAATAAAGAAAATGGCTAATGCCAGAATAGATATGGTGGAAGTGTATATCAAGCAATAATCGTGAACTAAAAAACAGTAAATTAATGAAAATACGAGTAGGCCAGGGCTATGACGTACATCAGCTGAAAAAAGGAGCTGATTTTTGGTTGGGTGGTATTAAAATTTCACACACACACGGCACTGTTGGACACTCAGACGCTGATGTACTCATCCACGTAATATGCGATGCCCTATTAGGAGCAGCTAACATGCGCGATATAGGCTATCATTTTTCTGACACGGACACTGCTTTTAAAAATATAGACAGTAAAATATTACTCAAAAAAGTAGTGTATTTGGTTGCCTCAAAACAGTATAGTATTATGAATATTGATGCTACAGTATGCCTGCAAAGCCCCAAAATAAATCCTCATATTTCGAATATGAAAACATGCCTAGCAGAAGTAATGGAAATCGATGAAGAAGATATTTCTATTAAGGCAACAACCACAGAATATTTAGGTTTCGTGGGTCGAGAGGAAGGCATCGCTGCTTATGCAGTGGCACTCATTACGAGTAGGTAGTACATTTTAAAGGACATAATGAAACTGATAAACGAAACTGAAAAAGAAATAAAATTAAGTACATTTTTTATTAAAGCATAAATAAATGACAGGCACAAATCAAAGAGCTGAATTACAAGCTCAAATATGGAAAATGGCCACCCAAGTATGTGGCTCGGTAGATGGATGAGATTTCAAACACTTTGTCTTAGGTACGCTGTTTTACCGTTTCATTAGCGAAAAATTTACCGATGACGATAGTGTCAATTATGCTAAGCTTCATGATAGTGATGAAAGAATAAAAACCACTAAAGAAACCGTCATTAAAGAAAAAGGTTATTTCATTTACCCTTCGCAACTCTTTGTGAATATTGCTGAGAAAGCAAACGACAACAAAAATCTAAATACGGACTTAGCAAAGATATTTTCTGATATAGAAAACTCAGCCAATGGCTTTGCTTCGGAAAGCAATATTAAAGGACTCTTTGCTGACTTTGATACAACCAGCAACCGCCTCGGTAATACGGTTAAAGATAAAAACGACCGATTGGCAAAAGTGCTCAAAGGTGTCGCAGGGCTAGAGTTTGGTGATTTTCACGGTAGCCAGATTGATCTGTTCGGCGACATTTATGAATTTCTTACTCCGAAATACATCATTAAGTCGGGCGGTGAGTTTTTCACGCCTCAGCATGTATCAAAGCTGATTGTCCAGATAGCCATGCACGGGCAGACAAGTGTCAACAAGGTATACGATCCAGCGTGTGGCTCTGGCTCGTTAATGCTTCAATGTGTCAAACATTGCAATGCGCATAGCATTGAAGGAGGTTTCTTCGGGCAAGATATCAACCGCACCACCTACAACCTTGCCCGCATGAACATGTTTCTGCACAATATCAACTACGACAAGTTCAACATCCAGCTGGGCGATACGCTGACCCAGCCATATTTTGGCGATGACAAGCCCTTTGATGCGATTGTCTCTTCAATAAAGTGGATTGGCTCGGATGATCCAACGCTAATCAATGATGAGTGCTTTGCACCTGCTGGCGCGTTCGCCCTAAAACACAGGGCTGACTTTGCCTTTGTGCTGCATGCACTCAGCTACCTTTCTAGCAAAGGTCGCGCAGCGATTGTCTGCTTCCCCGGTATTTTTTACCGTGGCGGTGCAGAGCAGAAAATCCGCAAATATTTGGTGGATAACAATTACGTGGAAACAGTGATTTTCCTTGCACCCAACCTGTTTTATGGCACCAACATCACCGTGACCATTCTGGTGCTGGCGAAAAATAAACCAGATACCAACATCCAGTTTATTGACGCCAGCAGTGAAGAGTTCTTCAAAAAAGAAACCAACAACAATGTGATGTTGGATGAACACATCAAACGCATCATAACCCTGTTTGACAGTAAACAGAATGAGCCGCTTGTGGCACAGACCGTGCCACAAGAAAAGGTGGCGGCGAATGATTACAACCTTTCGGTCAGCTCGTATGTAGAGGCGAAGGATAACCGCCAGGTAATTGATATTACTAAGCTGAATGCCGAGATCAAAACCACGGTTGGCAAAATTGACCAGCTCCGCACCGATATTGATAGCATCATTACAGAGATTGAGGCATGAGCAATGAGAGCTATATAGAAAAGCTACTAGATGGGGCAGAGGTGGCGTGGGTGCCGTTGGAGGAAATATGCAATGTTTTAAAAGGAAAGTAACTAAATAAAACAGAACTATTAGAAGTTGGTGACTATCCTGCTTACAATGGCGGCACTAGTTATTCCGGATTTACAGATAAATATAATGTTGAAGAAAATACTGTAATTATTAGTCAAGGTGGTGCATCTGCTGGATTTGTTCAATATATCGCAACAAAATTTTGGGCAAACGCACATTGCTACTATTTAGAACCTGATTTAAAATTAGTTACAAAGAAATATGTATTTTATTTTTTAAAAAATAAACAAAATATATTAATGAATTTTAAGTTTCGTGCAGGTATTCCAGCATTGGATAAAAAAAATATAGAAAAACTCCAAATCCCCATTCCACCACTGTCAGTTCAAGAAGAAATAGTGCGGATTTTTGGATGCATTCACCTCCCTTACCGCTGAGCTTACCGCCCGCAAAAAACAATACAACTATTATCGTGATCAGCTTCTTAATTTTGAGGAAGGTAGTAAAATACCCTATTTAGAAAAACTGCTGGGCGGGGCTAAGGTGACGTGGAAAACCTTGGAAGATATTTCTGTAAAAATATCTTCTGGTGGCACGCCTAAAACTGGTGTGGCTGAGTATTATGATGGCGACATTCCTTGGTTAAGAACGCAAGAAGTCGACTTTGATGAAATTTGGGATACTGGCGTCAAAATAACCGAAGCAGGTTTAAAAAACTCTAGTGCCAAATGGATACCTGAAAATTGTGTTATCATAGCTATGTACGGCGCAACGGTAGGTAAAATCGGAATTAACAAAATCCCAATGGCAACCAATCAAGCCTGTGCCAACATTCAGTTAGATGAAAAAACGGCAAATTATCGTTACGTGTTCCATTTTTTGGCTATGCAGTATGAATATATAAAGTCGCTTGGATCTGGATCTCAAACCAATAAATGCTGGGATTGTTAAAAAGCTGCAAATCCCCATCCCCTGCCCTGATGACCCAAAAAAATCCCTAGAGATACAGGCAGAGATTGTGCGGATTCTCGACAAATTCGATACGCTGACCAATTCCATCAGCGAGGGATTACCTAAGGAAATTGCATTAAGGCAGAAGCAATATGCGTATTATCGAGATAAATTATTAAGCTTTCCGTTATTACGAGCCGAAGGCGAAGCAATCTAGAGAAGAAACACAACATTATGATACGAGGAGGAGGAGCGTGTATAATGGCAAGCTAAACGAAACGGAACTCTTTATACAGGAGTTACAGCCGATTTAAAAAGACGTGTTTACGAGCATAAAACAAAGTATAATCCTAAGAGCTTTACCGCAAAATACGCTTGCAATTTGTTGGTTTACTACAAAGGCTTTCACAGTATTGAAGAAGCAATAGCCGAAGAAAAAAGAATAAAAGGAGGCAATAGAAAAAATAAATTAAAACTAATAAAAACATTGAACTTAGGGTGGAGTGATTTATGCTACGAAATAAAAGAATGGTAATACTACTGGATTGCTTCGGGCATAGCCCTCGCAATGACGAGAAACAAAAGCAGAATAAAGTATGACAACATATAAACCAATAGCATAATCCAACAATTTCATTGTTTTAGACAATTACAAGAAATACAATGAAGTACACGAGCCTGTAGTAAATTATCAGAGCGAATCAGGTTTAGAAAAAGAATTTATCGAAGACCTTTGCAATCAAGGCTACGTATATGTACTACAGCTCACTACTCCGCAGGCTATGCTTTCTAATGTACGCGTGCAATTGCAAAAGCTTAATGATTGTGTATTTTCCGATGCTGAGTGGAATCGTTTTGTAGAGGAATATTTAGACAGAGCCAGCAATACAATCATTGATAAAACCGACAAAATACAGAACAATCACATTTACGATTTTGTGTTTGACGATGGGCATATTCAAAACATCTATTTAGTCGATAAAAAGAACATTGCTCGCAACAAGCTACAGGTGATTTCACAATTTAAACAAACAGGCACACACGCCAACCGCAACATCGTAGCGGTTTTGGTTAATGGTTTGCCTTTGGTACAGATTGAACTTGAAAAACGTGGGGTTAAGATCCGTGAAGCTTTTAACCAGATTCACCGCTACAGAAAAGAGAGCTTCAATAGCGAAAACTCACTGTTTAAATATCTGCAAATATTTGTGATTTCCAACGGAACCGATAGCCGTTACTTTGCCAATACCGTAAAACGAGACAAAAACTCTTACGATTTTACAATGAATTGGGCAAAAGCTGATAATACACTCATCAAAGATTTAAAAGATTTTACAGCTACATTCTTCCAGAAGAATACCATTCTCAATGTATTGCTTAACTATTCGGTATTTGATGCAGACAATACGCTTTTGAATAATGCATCCATACCAGATTGCAGCCACCGAGCGTATTTTATGGAAAATAAACTCTGCTTTTCAAGCTAAAAATTGGAGCAAACCTGAAAGTGGTGGTTTTATATGGCACGCCACAGGTTCGGGTAAAACACTGACCAGTTTCAAAGCAGCTCGTTTGGCTACAAGCTTGAAGTTTGTCGATAAGGTGTTTTTTGTGGTCGACCGTAAAGACCTCGACTGAAAGAATATCAACGCTTTTCGCCCGATAGTGTGAATGGCTCTGATAGCACCGCAGGGTTAAAACGCAATATCGAGAAAGAAGATAATAAAATTATAGTTACCACCATTCAGAAGTTGAATAACCTAATGAAAGGTGAAGGTCGCTTGCCAGTATTCGACAAACAAGTGGTGTTTATTTTTGATGAATGTCACCGCTCGCAATTTGGCGAAGCACAGAAAAATCTGAAAAAGAAGTTTAAAAAGTATTGTCAATTTGGATTTACGGGTACGCCCATTTTCCCTCAAAATGCTTTAGGTTCAGAGACTACAGCAAGTGTATTTGGTCATAAATTGTGCTCCTACGTTATTACCGATGCTATTCGTGATAAAAAAGTATTGAAATTTAAGGTAGATTACAATGACGTTCGTCCACAGTTTAAAGGCGTAGAAGCCGAACAAGACGTAGGGAAACTGAACGCTGCGGAGAACAAAAAAGCGTTTCTGCATCCTACACGTATCAATGAGATTTCACAGTATATTCTAAATTAATTTTCGACTTAAAACGCATAGAACTCAAGGCGGTCAAAGTGGCTTCAATGCAATGTTTGCCGTGAGCAGTGTAGATGCTGCCAAATGCTATTATGAGGCTATCAATAAATTACAACAAGATCGTGACAAACCGTTGAAAATTGCCACTATTTTCTCTTTTGCAGCCAACGAACAGCAAAACGCTGTAGGTGAAATTGTAGATGAAACTTTTGATGTCTCTGCCATGGATAGCAGTGCAAAGGAGTTTTTGAGCGCGGCGATTAAGAATTATAATGAGTTTTTTAAAACAAATTTCAGTGTAGATAGTCGCGAATTTCAGAATTACTATTGTGATTTAGCCAAACGAGTAAAAAATAAGGAAATTGATTTGCTCATTGTGGTAGGTATGTTTCTAACGGGGTTTGATGCGCCTACGCTCAACACCCTTTTTGTGGATAAAAACCTGCGGTATCATGGCTTAATTTAGGCTTATTCACGCACCAATCGTATTTATGACGACAGCAAAACTTTCGGCAATATCGTCACCTTCCGTGATTTAGAGACAGCCACGGTTGATGCCATCAAGCTTTTTGGCAATAGTAAAACCAAAAATGTAGTGCTTGAAAAAAGCTATAAAGAATACCTTAAAGGTTTTACCGATACTGCCACAGGTATGGCACACCGTGATTATATTAAAGTGGTAAAGGAATTGAACAATAAATTTCCTAACTCAGACGAAATATATACCGAAAAGGATAAAAAGGAGTTCGTAAAGCTCTTTGGTGAATATTTACGTGTAGAAAATATCTTGCGAAACTACGATGAGTTTACACACCTAAAAGAGTTGCAAAAAATTGACCTAAACGATACTGAAGTGCTAGAAGCATTTAAAGAAGCTCACTTTGTAACTGACGAATATATGGCAGCAATGCAAGACATTGAAATGCCTGCCGAGCGTACTGTGCAAGATTATCGCTCTACCTACAATGATATTCGTGATTGGGTTCGTCGAGAAAAACAAGGCAAAGAAGCCGAAGAGTCAGACGTCGATTGGTCAGATGTCGGATTTGAAGTAGAACTACTCAAATTACAAGAAATCAACCTAGATTACATTCTTGAACTTGTCTTCGAGCATAATAAAAAGACGAAAAACAAAGCGGATTTAATTGATGAGATATGCCGCACTATTCGTGCAAGTGTAGGCAATAGAACAAAAGAGGGCTTGGTGGTAGATTTTATCAGTAATACCGACCTTGATGCTATAGAGGATAAACCAAGTATTATTGAAGCCTTCTTTGGCTTTGCGCAAGAAAAGCGGCAAGAAGAAGCTAACAAACTCATCAAAGATGAAAACTTAAACGAATAGGCTGCAAAATGTTATATTGCAAATTCATTAAAGCGAGAATATGCTAGTGAAAATGGTACAGAGTTGTGTTCAATCCTCCCCAAAATGAGTCCCTTAAATCGGCAGTATCTCCCCAAAAAACAGCATGTCCTACAAAAGATTTCAGCTTTTGTAGAAAAGTTTAAAGGAAAGTAAAATGAATCGTGCCGACCCTATTTGCAAGCACATTGCCAAAGCCCCACGAGCCAGCACTTAAACCAAAGCTATATCGAAGAGCTTGCAAAGCCAACCCTAACAGCCAAGGCACGAAAACAAAATAAATTTGTGCTTCGAATGAAAATCTGAGACAATGTTAACGATAAGATGGAATGCTAGCATACAACAATATATAGAAATCATATCCTTGCCACAGGCGCAACACAAGGCTACGCTTCTTATATCCACCGTTCTCTAATAAATGTTTAGACCCAAGCTGTGGTTGTGGAGCATTTTTAAATTCCGTTAGTGGAATATTACCAAAAGACTTTTGAAAAAAGTATAAAAGCAACCATCAAAGAAAATATTTATGGCTCTGACATATTGAATTACAATGTAAAACGATCAAGAATAATTTTATCGCTTTACGGACTTTTAAGCAACGAAATAATAGAAGAATCAGACTTTAATATTTACAACCAAGATAGCTTGAAGGCAGATTGGTCAACTAAATTTAAAGTTATTGTTGGAAACCCACCTTATGTCAAATTTTTGGAATATCTTTTTGGAAATTTACTATTAATAAAGGTTCAAGATAATTTAAGGGGTTTATTTCTTATTAATTTCGTTAAGCAAATGATACAAATTTTTATCTCTATTATTAAATCTAAATTCACATTCTTTAAGGTGGTGATTAAACTTATGTTTATGAATCCCTCTAAATCTTGTTAGCCTTACCTTACAAAGTTCCCAAAAGTTTTCTATACCATGAATATGATTCTGTTGATTAGCAAACTCATTCTTACTATGTTTGATTCTAAAATGCTGCTTATACCCATAATCAACTAGCCCGTCATATACCTTAAATCCGTCTGTATAAATAGTTGCTTCTCTATCCGCTTGTTGTTCTATAATAGGTAATATTTGGGCTATTATACAGTTTTTAATTACTTGGGTATAAACTTTACCCTCTCTTTTTAGCATTCTAAATACTGGAATCTTACCACTAGCACCTCTACCTCTTTTCCCTCTCACTCTTCTTGCTCCAAAATAACTCTCATCCAACGCTATCTCTCCTGAAGAAAGGAGACTACTTGTTTCACAATGTTCACTAATTCTTTGGCGAATAGCATCAAATCAGTTTGTTGATAGTCATTCTGCTTATGCCACTTAAATCACTGACCTTAGTAGCCTGTATATCCAAGCAAAATAGCTTTAAAATTTCTCTGAATTTCTTCTCCGAAATTCGGGAACGATAAACATACTTATTCTTCATGGATAATCAGTAAGTTACAATAAAATATCGTATCTTAAATTATCTTGAACCTAAAAATATGACCAGTAGGCGAGGCACGAGCCTATTACTTATATCTTTTGTTATGGGCTTTTTTATACTGGATTAGAATTTAGGTATGTAAAATCAGGACAAATGTCATATTGACAAGGTATTGTACTTCCATCTGTACCTTTCATTTCTGCTATACCTTCCCAATATATTCCTCCAAAAGAATCAATCTTCACCTTATCGAAAATTGCATGGTTAAGAACCTTACTTACAAACTTTTTCTTTGGGTCTAAAACTTTTTCTAAATCGAGTATTCTTTGTTCTCCATTACTGAAAAAGCATAAAAGCTTGTAAGGTTCTCTAACTGATATTTTTGTTACTCTATTCATTATTATCTTAGTGGCTCAATTTTATGAAACTCTTTAGATTTCCACATTTCCATTAGTTCATTTTTGTGTATCTCAGCCCAAGCACCAAGCAATTTTAACTTACTTATAGGTAAATCTCCATTTAAGATATTGCCATTTTGAATCCTTATGTTTGCTTCAAACTCACCATATTTCGCTTTGAAGTGAGGTGGGTTATGGTCATTGAAAAACATATAAACTACTATTCCATAAAATCTACTTGTCTCAGGCCTTGATTGTCTTTTTGGTAAAAATAATACTTTCTAAAGAAATTTACAATCCGACTAATCTTGAACTTCCATTTTGGTGAACAAGTATTTGAAATTCCAATAAGTCCAATATGGAAATGCAAATCCAAAAGTAATTGCAGATAGTACTAACAAGCCAAGAGACATAATAAAATACTATCCAAATTCCCCAGTAAAACTTATTTTTCTATTCATATTCATGTTGTTTAATATAATGCCTACTTCTGATTTCAAGTCTCTTCGGCTTATTCCGACCGCTATGGGGTTCAGTATGCCCATAATGGTCTCGGCTATGAGTAGTTGCTTGGGTTAGCACTTAACTTTACAAGTACACACCAAGTTGGAAATTCCGCAGGAATTTCCAAAGTAGGCGAGAACAAGTAATTACTTATATACATTATTAGCAAATGTTATTTTTTTTACAATTTTGTTTAAATATATATCGTCTAAAGAATATAGCTTCTTTCCATTTAAAAAAAGATTTGGTCTAATTTTAATAGAATCAATTACATTATTATTTATTGATGTAGCTATTAATTCAGTACAATAAAGTTCATTATCATTATAACTGTTAAAGTTTAAGTCAAAAGGTGTCTTCCTATCGTAATAATCTTTTACTGTATTTAAAATATTAGTTTTTATAGAATCTGAAAGGCTAAGTTTGAAAAAATCAAAAACCTGAATTTCTTTGAGAAATAAATTTAAACTTTCTTTTTTCACATATCCAACGCCAGTAAATTCACTTGCTTCAGAATGATAAATATAAATCGAATCATTTTCCTTTGAAACGATGCCTATATGAGAATATTTCTGTTCTTCCGACGCGTATTTTCTAAAATAGTTGGAAAAGTAACCATTTCCCAATCTGCATATCAAAAAACCGTTTTCGATTTTTTTAATATTAAATTCAATTTTTTTCTCTTTATTTTCTTTCTGTAAATCGCAACCAATAAACAAAACTAAAAAACTAAGAAATTAAGTCTATTTTTTTTCGATAATTATATCAATGATATTTCAACACTCAAAAACTACACTGTATGTCATACAGTATACGTGATTTTACTGGCAGTAACAGCCGAGAATTGTATCAATATTTGCTTGAATCTGCCCATAGATTCCATATGTACAAGCCAGTCTCCATCAATTTTAACAACTTCAACAGTAGCAGTTTTCTTTTTTCCTTTTTGATTTGTAAAAGTAACCCAAGCTCTATTTTCAACTATTGAGTCTTTGATCATTTCAAATTCAAAATTTGGGTCAACTGTAAATCCGCCAAATTGACTTGCAAAATCAATCATTTTTCCAGTGGATTCGGTTGCATATTTTTTCGCTTCATCTACTTTCCCTTTTGCTAAATTTTCAGTAAAATTTTTGGCAGCATTTTCAGGCCCAGACGAGCAAGAAAATAAAAGTGTTGATATTGTTATTACGGCAATAATTTTTTTCATAATTTACTCTATTTGATTTTGGTTTTTAGTGTTTGCTAACGGTCTGGATATGAGTAGTAGGCGAGGTATGAGCCTATTACTTTATATCTTTTGTTGCCAGTAGTTTTTTACTTTATCATTTTTAATAATTCGCTCAATTCGTTTTCAGAAATATTTACCATATCTGACTTGTCATATATCGCAAGTAGATAAACTGTTTCTTCTATCACTGCCACATAGGTAATCACTCTTGCTCCGCCTGATTTCTCTTTTCTCTTTGATTTTATTGCTAGACGGACTTTGTAACAACTTTGACCTATGGCATTCCCTTGTCTCGGATTTTCTTTAAGAGACCAGATCAACTCTAAAATATCGTCCGCTAAAGAGTAATATTTCTTGAATAATTTTCGTGCTTTTCTCTCAAAAGGCTCAATGGTCTTAACCTTGTAGCTCATGTATAAAGTCTTCGGCGTCTCTTGCTTGTTTTTTACCTGCCTTAATCAAGTTTAGCTCATCTACAGCTTGCTTAATATCCTCTATAATTTCTTCTTTTTCTGTTAAAGGCTCTGCCTTTACAAACTTGAAGTTTTTAAGTACCTCCATAAAAAATGGTGCTTTCTCATCTTTGATGTCTAATAATACTTTCATAATTAGTATGATTTATTCTACAAGGGTAAAGTTTTTAGATTAAATTTTTATATTTATTCCAAGCCCTAGTTTAGTATAAGTGCTACTAAGATCATTTCTTCCTTTATCAAAGTTACTTCCACAACATTGTGATTGATTTTTTTTACCTACTGTCCGTCCATAACTGTAAGAAAAATATAAAATATCATTCACTAAAGTCATATAAATTCCTGGAGCAAAATAACCTAAGTCTTCGGATGTATTAATATCTTTATTATTTGGAGTGTTAGGATAATCAGGAGAATTATCATAATTAGCATACCCTCCCTCAACTAAAAATCCTAGAGGTAGAAAACTCTTATTATTAATATGTACTATTCCTCTTATCGTATTCCAATAAAAACCTAAAACAACAGTGTAACGGTCTTCTCCAAAGCCAGCACCCATTGAAAATCATCCTCCTCTTGCTCCAATTCCTAATTCGTGGGTGATTAAATCCAAAGCATATGATTTTAGTTTATTACCGTCTTCATCTATAACTTCGTTAAAAGTTCTCATACCTACCATTAATCTCAAATTCTTAAATGTTCCGTCTTCAAATCCGCCTACTACTCCCTTCGCAATATGAGTCGTCCCTTCTGTAAGGGCTTTTGCCTTTGCTTCAAATTCTCTATTTTTATTTTGTTTTATAAATTACCACTAACTTATTTATATAGCAACAAATACAATATTTTATTTTTTGCTTTTAGCATATTTTAATTAATTCTGTTGTATCTATTTTTTTAAATGAGAATTGTCGTTAAAAATATTTTTCACAGAAAACAAAAGGTTCTTATCTTTTTCTTAGAAGAATGGTAGGATTATCCCAGCTACATTTAAATCTTGTTTTGATTATCGGACAGATACCTGAGTGCATTTTCGTAAGAAATGTTTTCACGGTCTAAAAGTTTTCCTACTTTTTCTAAATAATTATCATACCAATATCCAAGACATATATAAAGTTCTTCACCATAAGTCAACCCACTACCATCTTTTTTAGATTTTGTGAAAATTTTTCCAATTGTCTGCCCTAAAGCATATTCCATTACAAAGTAATAGACGTAGTAAAAGATTATACCACCAATTTTCATTTGCTCTTGACTGACAACATCCTTGAGTAAATAAGATGAAAACATTATAAAAATTACAATGACGACTGAGTCAATCAAGAAATTCCCTAATCTTATTAACGAGTTCATTTTATTTTGCATAACTTGTTTATATAGCAGCAAATACAATGTTTTATTCTTTACTTTTACAATATGTTAATTAATTTTATTGTATTTATTCTTCTTCTTATACTCTGTCTTGAGTGGTTGAATACTTCATTTTCCGAGATATATTGTAGCATTATCCTTACAATAAAATAATTAAATATTAAAATCTTGATAGGTTTTGTAAGAAAACATATACAATATCCATTGATGATTTCATAAGATTCACCCATAGCCGCTCGATAATTCATTTTGTTAGCTTTAACAAAACGATCAAATTATTCTGCAAATTTAGCTGTACCAAGGATTAGCTGTTTTGCTGTTGAATACAAAAAATAAGTAGGGAAATGAGAAAAAGCCGAGTACGGTAATATGCTCGGCTTTTTGTATTTTTGCTCAAAAATGCTCACTTTACGCTCTTTAGCGAGATTTAGGCATACCGAACCTCAGAGGCATAATGAGCAAAACAGTCCTAGAAATATTGTAGTAAAATTAATAAGTATGGCTATGCAGAAAGATAAAAAAATTCAAAAAACTGTTAGTATTCAGAATCGAAAAGCTGCTTATGAATATCACTTATTGGATAAATACACAACAGGTATTGTTTTAAAGGGAACAGAGATCAAGTCCATTAGAATGGGCAAAGTATCTTTATCAGAAGCCTATTGCTTGTTTGTAAATGAAGAATTGTGGGCGAGAAAAATGTATATTAGTCCTTATGATATGGGAAATTTTCAGAACCATGAGGCACGAGCAGACAGAAAACTGCTGTTGAAAAAAAGGGAACTGAGACGATTATTTAATAAGACAAAAGATAGAGGAAGTACCATCATTCCTATGCGCCTTTTTATCAATGATGAGGGTTTGGCAAAACTAGATATTGCTTTGGCAAAAGGCAAAAAACTCTACGATAAACGTGAGACTATCAAGGAAAGAGAAAGTAATCGAGTGCTAAAAGATAAGCTGACGAATTATTGATTTTTCCTGACAAAAGACTAGGTCAGGATAAATTCTAAAATTCGGTTCATATGGTAGCATCAGAATCAATTGAGGTTGGGTCTGTGAAAATTATGGAATTTGTTTTAAAAGTAGGCCGCCTCTTAACAGTTTTTTATCCGTTTAGTGTTCACTTTTTTATTTTTTTTGCCTCTAGCCAATATTTATAAGGCACTACTAGCATACCAAAACACTCCCCTTTTTCTCTTCCCAGATTCTTATGGTGTATTTTATGTGCCCTTCTAAGTGCTTTCAAGTAGGGGCTTTTGGTGCGTCTGAGTATTTTAAGCCGCTGATGAATAAACAAGTCATGTACAAAAAAATAAGCTACGCCATATAGTGCGATGCCACTGCCTATACAGGCAAGCCAGTAAATTTCTTGCTGTATACCGACTAACAATCCAAAGAAACTCGGAACAGCAAATATCAGAAAGAAAGTGTCATTTTTTTCAAAGAATCCCGAATCTTTCAGGTGATGGTCTTCGTGTAGTGTCCATAGGAAGCCGTGCATAATATACTTGTGAGTAAACCAAGCTACAAATTCCATAAAAAAGAAGGTAGCAATCGTAATGAGCAGATAGGCAGCCATACCAAAATATTTGTTTTAAAGGTTGATTATTCTATAATAACGAGTAATTAACAACTAGGTGGCTGCCTTTGTTTTGCTATTAAAAAATACTATCTTTTGCTTTCATTTTGAAGTCTTTGCAAGTGGTAAGTAATATAAACACTTCCCACGATAGTAGTTACAAACCAATTGAATTTTCCGGGAAGTACTTGATTGACAACAAAAAAAGCGGTTACTGACGCAATATATCCTCCCGTTATTTTTGCTATATGCATAGCAAGCCATCGGTCTTTTACTTGCATTGGCTTGTAAAATAATATTAGGTCTCTCGTGCCTAGTATCACAGCACCCAAGCCGAAAAAGATAGATACCAGATCGAATGAACTGCCTTTGATGAGTGTGTGCATTATCATAAAAAACCCAATAATAATCACACTGCCTGCCATCAGCTTGTCATATTTTATGTGGTATTTAAGGTTTTTAAATTTTATAGCCCTGTATCCGCTGATGAGCAAGTACAAGCTAAATAGTCCGATAGAAAATAAAAAAGGATTCTCGTGTTTGGGCAACAAAGCTATAAGCATCGAAAGAGCGGTCGACCAAATCATTGCATAATAAAATACTTTCCCAAACCGCTTATGTGTGAGGTTGCCTTTTTTAGCTATTATTGAGACAGTGCCGCTTACAAGGGCAGTACTTCCCAGTCCTGCGTGAATCAAAATCGAATATTGAATAATCTGTTCTATCATACTTTTTTAGTACAAAAAACTAATTAAATCTGCTAAAATCGAAAAAAAGATTATTTGCCCCATCTTTGCTAGTTGTAGAGACCACTAAGTAAGGAGGGTAGCTCCGTTTTTCAAATTAATAGGGATATTCTACACTAAGCAGGGACGAGTAACAAGTAATTAGAAGTAAGGGGGGGGATTCAAAAATTATTTTTTGAATATATCATTGAACTTTTGTACAAAGTTTCTTGATACGGGTACTAAAGAGGAGCTAAATTTTACTTGTAATTTCAAGCCCTGTGCATTACCAGTAATATGTTTGATTTGGCTTAAATTCACGATAAATGCGCGATGGGTTTGGAAGAAAATTTCTTCATTATTGAGTTGATCTCGAATGCTTTTTAGTGTATTGCGTATTTTGATAGATTGTTCCGAGCGATTTTTTTCATAGTGTATAATGACGTAGTTGCCTAAAGACTCGATGTAAAGTATCTGGAAAGGGGTGAGATTTACTGCCGTATTGTAGATGCCCGACAGGGTTAGGGTTTGATCAATTATATTACTAGAGGTATTGGTTTTATTTTCCTTATGTACCTCTTTATTAATTAGCTCGGCTACTTTGAAATGTTTTAAGTAAAGTCTATTCTGATTGACTAATACCAGAGCCACGTTCGGAAATATGCTAACCGAGTAGGTATAAAAAATAAAGCTGATAAAGCTGAATGGCTGACCAGACGAAGGGCTTATGACATGCACGGTATAAAAATAGTTAGCACAAGTAACGGCAAGAGCTACCCAAAGTAGGAAAGAGATATCTTTCCATACGGTCCATGTAGATTCTTTAAATATTCTTTCAACAAGAAACATATGAAGCAAAGCCACCACAGCACTGATGATACCGTATCCTGAAATAATTATAAACTTTTGTTCCGTAATAGTTGATAAGCCAAAAGGTTGGAAAACTAATAAAAATAAAAAAACAAGCGTACCTACACCTGTCGCGAGTAAACATTTATCGCGGTGCGAACTCATCAGGGGATATGCTTCGGTCAGCTTCATGAAAATAGCGGTATAAAAGAAATAACTAAATTCATATTTTAAACTCTTTGATAAATATTTTGTTCAGCTTAGGACTCACCTAAACAGCACGGGTCATATCTTTTCTGTTTTCTTTATGTATAAGTGCAAAACCAAAAATAAAAAGACCAGTAAAAGGGGAAGAGTAGATATGTACCGCAAAACTTCAGTGCCTGAGTCCGACAAATCCATGAAACGTCCCATAACAGGCAGAATAATAGAGACAGAAAACATACCAATACCGCCCATAATAGAAAGTCCCAATGCACCTGATGCAGGTATTTTTTCTGCTACAAAACCTAACATGGTCGGCCAAAAAAAGCAAATACCCACAGCAAAAATAGTAGCAGCAACAAACACCATATAACCTGCAGACCAACTGAGCATATACAGTCCTAGGAAGGAAAAAAAAGCACTGAACAACAGCATACCCGTAGTACTGAGGTGGCGTACCACGGTCCCTGCAAAAGTTCTGCCCACTGCCATAATACCATTAATAAAGGCTAATACCAGAATACCTGAAACGCCTGTTTCTTTTAGCAAACTGACAATTCGTTGGTTCGTGCCAAGCTCAGTAGCGGCAGTCAGAACCATACAAAACGCAATAAATAAAAACAAAGGTTTTAAAATAGCAAGCCACATCTGATTGGTGGAAACACCGGACGCTACCCGCTCGGTTTGTGGCAGAGTGTTCTTCAAGAACATATATCCATAGATACCCAAAGGTATAAACAGCGTAGATACCATCAATTGCCAGTTAAGTCTGAGTATGTCCATGGTAACGTAGGCTATAACACTCCCAATAACAATGCCTCCTGGGAACCATACGTGAAATCTATTGAGCATTTTAGTTTTATCATTCGGATAAAGCGTGGTAACCAGCGGGTTTAAAGCTGCTTCTACCATGCCATTGCCAATTCCTATAGCCAGTGTACCCAGAAATAACATCCAAAAATCTCCAGCTACAAGTGTAACGATAATACCGATAAGATGCCCTAAAAATGCAATCAATACAATACGTTTCATACCAAAAACGTCTACCAGAGACCCTCCCAATACCATAGCTAAAGTAAAGCCCCAAAATGCTGGAGCAAATGCAAGTCCTATATCCTCCAAAGAAAGCTTATAACCTTCCGAACCAAAAACTGCCTCGAGGCGGGCACGGATGGCAAAAGTCATTGCCGTAACTATCAATGCCATACAACTAGCGTTGAAAAGGCTTTTCGCATCAATTTGTTTTTGATCTTTGATCATAATTTGGTGATTTAGAAATACTCTGTTTATAGTGTTTAATATCTTCCTCTGTCAAGCGGCATGTATACCATTCGCGATCAAATTTGGCATTAATTTTTTTATAAAACTCAATTGCTGGCTCGTTCCAAGTAAGCACTTGCCATATAAGCCTTTTCACTTGCATATCGCGTGCCTTTGTTATTAATGCGTCGAAGAGCAGTTTACCAATGCCTTTTCTTCTGTGTTTTTCACTAACTACCAAATCATCCAGATATATACACTTTCCTTTCCAGGTAGAATAGTTGATGTAATACAAAGCCATGCCAACGACTTGCTTTTGATGTTCGGCTACAAAAAATTCAAAAAAAGACTTTTTTCCAAATGCATCCTCGAGCATTTGTTCGGGGCTGTTTTCTACCTCATGACCTGCTTTCTCATACTCAGCCAATTCCTCAATCAAGCGGTATGCGGCAGGTACATCATCCGGATTGCCCTTTCTAATAGTGTAGTCCATAAGCAGTGAATCAATTAGTTTGCCAGTACAAAGATCAATAGCCTGTAAGGATTTGAATAAATTATTAATGCATATCAAAGAATTAAATTAAAAAAATTAGCCTAAAAATGCAATGCACACGGGCAGGGAGCAAAAAAATAGAACTAAAATAGCTTTTTCTTACTGAAAACATATATTTCGACGATTAATTTACATTATTAAAAAAAAGTGGAAATGTAAAGATTAACTGTCCCGTAAACTGTTAATTAAGGTTAAGTACCATAAAATTTTTTCATTCGGATAAAATCGAGCAAAGGTTCTGTTAAGAGGTATCTCACCGACTTTCCTTCTTGAATCGCCTTTCGAACAAAGGTAGCTGAAATATCCACTTTAGGAGCATTCACTACAGTGATATGTGCGTGCTTAATAAGCGATGTGTTGCTATGATTATTTCTGGGATACACAAAAATAGGAAAGTTTTCGAGGATGTGTCGGTAGTTTTTCCATTTAGGTAAAGTCTTTAGGTTGTCTTCTCCCATAATGAGGCAGAATTTTCTGTCGGGGTTTTTCTCTGAAAGGTAAGCGAGTGTATCAATAGTATAATTGGGTCTTGGCATATTAAACTCTATATCGCTTACTTTAAAATGTGGGTTATTGTCAATAGCGATTTTGATCATATCATAGCGGTCGAATTGGTGTAATAGGGTATTCGCTTTTTTGAAAGGATTATGTGGAGAGACGACAAACCAGAGCTGCTTTAAGTCCGTATATGCTACCATAGCCTCAGCAATGATTAAATGACCGATATGAATAGGATTAAACGAGCCAAAAAATAAACCTGTTTTCATAATTCTGCTAACTTTGCATTTCTTAAAAACTGAAAATTGCGCTAGTGCAAACTTACAGCAATGGTTAACAATAAAAAAATAGTTGTAGTAATGCCTGCTTATAATGCAGCGCAAACTTTGGAAAAAACTTTTCAAGAAATCCCTTTCGACGTGGTGGATGAAGTCATTTTGGTTGATGACCATAGCAGTGACAATACTTCGGCTATTGCTAAAGATATTGGAGTGAATCATGTTATAAGACACCGTAAGAATTTGGGCTATGGCGGCAACCAAAAAACCTGCTATGATAAAGCACTCGAAATAAATGCCGATATTGTGATTATGCTTCATCCTGACTATCAGTATACGCCCAAATTAATTGCACCTATGGCCTATTTAATTGCAAACAATGTATATTCTCTCGTATTAGGTTCCAGGATATTAGGCAATGGTGCACTCAAAGGCGGCATGCCGATGTATAAATACCTAGCTAATCGGCTGCTTACACTGGTTCAGAATATATTAACCGGTCAAAAATTATCGGAATATCATACAGGCTACCGCGCTTTTTCCGCTGAAGTGCTAAAAAGTATCGACTATCACAGTAACTCCAACGATTTTGTATTTGATAACCAAATACTCTCACAAATCATTTATCGGCACTTTGCAATTGCAGAAATCACTTGCCCTACAAAATATTTTGAGCAGGCTTCCTCTATTAACTTCAAAAGAAGTATTATATATGGTTTAGGCGTGTTAAACGTATCATCGCAGCATTTTCTTGCAAGAATGGGTATCTTTATGCCTGAGATATTTAAAAGAAAAAATACAAGCGTAATTGATGCTTAATACATAACTGCCTTTGCCCATTTCTTCCGAATATATTGCCCGAATTGTCAGACAACTACCGCACGAACCCGGCGTGTATCGTTATTATAATACGGCGAAAGAAATTATTTACATTGGCAAAGCCAAAGACCTGAAGAAGAGAGTGAGTAGCTATTTTAGCAAAAACCATCGGCAAGACCAAAAAACCTACCGACTGGTGAAAGAAATAGCCGACATCCAGTATACGGTTGTTAATACTGAATTTGATGCTTTGCTATTGGAAAATAACCTCATCAAAAAGAGCCAACCCAAATACAACATTCTACTTAAAGATGGTAAAAGCTACCCCTATATATGCGTTACGCGTGAGTGCTTTCCGCAGGTTTTTTCTACGCGTGAAGTTAGTAACAAGCAACACAAATACTACGGACCTTATGCAAATATTAGCATAATGCATGCGCTTTTGGCCCTTTTCAAGCGGTTGTATACCCTGCGTACTTGCAAATATAATTTGTCTGAAAGATACATTGTGCAGAAGAAATACAAAGTATGCTTAGAGTATCACATCAAAAACTGCCAAGGACCTTGTGAAGGTTTACAAAAAGAGCAAGACTACCAAGTAGCCATTGATCAAATTGAGCATCTCTTGAAAGGAAATGTAGCTGTAGCAAAACAGTATTTTAAAGAAAAAATGACAGAAGCTGCCCAAAGCATGGCTTACGAATTAGCTGCTGAGATGAAACAAAAATATGAACTCCTCTGTCGTTTTCAGCATAAATCTACCATTGTAAACCCCAATATTTCGAATATAGAAGTGTACACTGCTGCCAACAGCGATCAGCAAACTTATATCAATTTCATGAAAATTACCAATGGTGCTATCATTCAAACTGAAACCGTGCAGGTTATGCAAAAATTACATGAATCCGTAGAAGATATATTATTGTATGTCATCCTAAATCTCAGAGAAAAATACGGAGACCCAGCCCCAAAAATTATTAGTAATGTCGATTTTTCTATATCATTGTTAGGAATTGCCTTCAGCGTACCAAAAATCGGCGATCTAAAAAAGCTAGTCGATCTTTCCCTGAAAAATGCCCTATTTTTTAAGCGTGACAAAGAAAGAGAAAAGCTAGAGCGTAAAAACGCTCGAAATAAAAGCCATGCGCTATTGCAATTAAAAGCCGACTTAAACCTTCCGGTCTTACCTCGCCACATGGAGTGTTTCGATAATTCTAATATGCAAGGCACAAACCCGGTGGCTGCAGTGGTTTGTTTTAGAGACGGTAAACCTGCCAAAAGTGAATACAGGAAATTTCATATCAAAACTGTAGTAGGCCCTGATGATTTTTCTTCTATGTATGAAATCGTAACACGCCGCTACAAACGCCTCATCGAAGAAGGAAAATGTTTACCCAACTTAGTGGTGATTGATGGCGGAAAGGGGCAGCTCAGTGCCGCTTGTAGAGCCTTAAAAGATCTAAATATTTATGGAAAGATGTCCGTAGTAGGTATTGCCAAAAGGCTGGAGGAAATCTATTTTCCCAACGATCAGCTCCCTTTGCATATTAGTAAAAAATCGCAGTCGCTAACCCTACTACAAAGAGCTAGAGACGAAGCACACCGTTTTGCTATTACATTCCACCGCAATCGCCGTAGCAATAATAGTTTAAAAACCTCTTTGGAAGATATTCCTGGAATAGGGCGTACCACTATTGAAAAATTGCTCCGTACTTTTAAGTCAGTAACAGCTATCAAAAAAGTACCTCTCAAAGAGCTGTCTGAAGTAGTGGGTAAAAAGAGAGCCGAGGCCGTTCTAGCTTTTTATAAGAAAATTTGATTATTTTTACTGATGAAGGAGTATACTCACCTCAAATCAACACCTCTATGCGTCAAGGTATCTGATTTGAGAAATGTTACCTAATACTTAGCTAAGTTTGTTAATATTTTAGCGAGGATGCACGCGTATGCCGATAAGGTAATCATTTTTTGTTTGTAAATTTTATTATATTTAAAAAAAGTAACCGAATTTACTATGCGCTATTTGACACGTTCAATATTAAAAAAATCATTAGCCTTCACATTAGTCTTTGGGTTACTGTTATCTTGCGAACCACCCAAGCAACCCATATTTCGCTATTTGGAAAACATAAAATTTTCTGAAATTTCGCCCCAGAATATCAACATCCATGGGAGTGCCGTATTTTATAACCCAAATACATTTCCACTAGAGTTAGTAGAAACCGACATACAAGTAGCCCTCGATGACAGGTGGCTCGGCAAAGTAGCCGTACTCGAAAATATATCCATTGAGGCTTCCAAAAAATTTAGCTTACCTTTAGCTCTCTCTCTTCCTACCGATAAATTTTTTGAAAATGTCGGAGACATGTTTGCACTACTATCGAGAAAAACAGTCAATTTGCGTTATCGAGGTTTTATACGGGTGAAAGTTAGAGGTATTACGTTCAGAGTACCTATCGAAGAGCAACAGCAAGTACAGCTTAGAAAATAATGCGAGATTTTACAATGATCGATATTTTCAAGGAGGGTCTTAATTTGTCAGTAGACAAGACCGAAGCTAATGCCCCAAAAAAGTTAAATATAAATATGTTAATACCTTCACTGTCAATTAGTTAATCTACTATAGATTTTACATCGCCACTTAAAACTTCTGCAATATGTAAAGCCTTCTTCCTTGTGCCATCTGCAATTTGGTGGCGGCAACTAGTACCTGAAGCTACCAGAATGGTTTGCTTATTTGCTTTTCTTACCGCTGGAAATAATACCAACTCACCAATGTCCATAGAAAGTTGGTAGTGTTCTTTTTCATAGCCGAAAGAACCCGCCATACCACAACATCCTGAAGGAATAATACTTACTTCGTCGTAGGCCAAAGCCAATGCTTTTTGGGTATGACCGAGTGAAGAAAGAGTTTTTTGGTGGCAATGACCATGTATTTGCACCTTTTTTTTACTTGGCGTAAATTGTACTTTACTGATATTTCCCTTGTCGATTTCTCTACTGATAAATTCTTCTATTAAAAAAGTATTTTGGGCTATGCTTTTAGCCGATTCTCTCTGGTGTTTGTATGCTAAACCTAAGTACTCGTCGCGTAAAGATAAAATGGCTGAAGGCTCTATCCCTATTAACGGAGTTTCTGCGGTGACGATTTTTGATAATAAATCAATATTTCTGACGGCTATGTTTTTAGCTTTTTTAATAAAACCTTTTGAGAGATAGATTCGCCCGCTTTCGATATGTTTCGGGATAATAACTTCATAACCAAGATTTTCTAGTAGCTGCACTGCCGCAATACCAATAGGAACATCGTTAAAATTGGTAAATTCGTCGCAAAAAAGATAAACCTTTCCTTGTGGGAAACTTTTCGTTTGTCGCTTACTTTTATGCTTACTGTACCACTTGTAAAAAGTATTTGTATGTAGAGCCGGCATAGAGCGTTCTTCGGCAATACCCATAGCTTGTTTGAATAATCTTCCTGTCAACCGATTCCTCAATAACAGATTGTAAAGGCCAGGGGCAAGTGATGCCAGTGTGTTGAGAAAATTAAATGCTGTAATTAGTCTGTTTCTCAAGCTAACGCCATTGGCATCTTGGTAGTTTTGCAAAAACTCGCCTTTTAGTTTGGCAATATCCACATTGGAAGGGCATTCTGATTTACAGGCTTTGCAGGAAAGGCATAAATCCATGACCTCGTATATTTCTTTGTGGTCGAAGCGGTTTTTTTTGTCGGAGTGTGTGAGAAACTCTCGCAGAATATTTGCTCTTGCCCTAGTGGTATCTTTTTCGTTGCGCGTAGCCATGTAGCTCGGACACATAGTCCCGCCACTAAGGTGGCTTTTGCGGCAATCGCCCGAACCATTGCACAGTTCTGCCGCTCGTATGATGCCTTGACTTGCTTCGAAATTGTAGGTCGTTTTGATTTTTGGCGTTGATTGCCCAGCCGTATAGCGCAAATACTGATTCATCGGTGGCGTATCGACAATTTTATTTGGATTAAAAATATTGTCCGCGTCCCAAGTTTTTTTAATTGCCTTAATAAGTGTGTAATTTTTCTCCCCGATCATCTGTTTGATAAATTCGCCCCTTAGCCTGCCATCACCGTGTTCTCCACTCAAAGAACCTTTATATTTTTTGACCAATAGGGCTATTTCCTCCGCAATAGTTCGGAACATCTGATTGCCTTGATGTGTTTTTAGATTCAAAATTGGACGTAGGTGTAGTTCTCCCGAACTGGCATGGGCATAGTGTACGGAATATAACCCGTATTTTTTTAGTATTTGATTGAACTCTTTAATATAAGCTGGTAAGTTTTTTACATCTACTGCAGTATCTTCAATTACGGGTACTGGCTTGGCATCGCCAGGGAGGTTAGACAATAAACCCAAACCTGCTTTTCTTAAATTCCATACTTTTTTAATGTTTTCTCCCCTCACCAATGGGTAATGATTTCCCAAACCTGCTGCTTGCATGGCATCAATTAGTTTTTTGGCATGCTCTTCTACTTCTTCCTGCTTTTCTCCCGATAACTCTATGATTAAAATAGCCGCCGGATTGCCTTTTACAAAAAATCTATTTTTGTTCTGCTCGATATTAGATTTAGTACACTCCAAAATATAATGATCCATTAATTCGCAAGCAGTAGGCTGATATTCAAGAGCAATTAAATTGGCTTGTAAGGACTCGCCTACCGTATCGAAATGTGCGCATACCAGCGTTTTATGGCGAGGAGGTAATGGGTGGCAGCGTAATTTCACACTATAAGTAAAAGCTAATGTTCCTTCTGAACCCGCTAAAAGTTTACAAAAATTAAAGTCTTCAGCCGTTGCTGTAAATGGATTAGTTTCCAATAATAAATCAATAGCATAGCCTGTATTGCGGCGGGGAATGCTGGCTTTGGGAAATTCTTTTCTAATTTCATCTTGACGCTCAGGTTCTTTTAACATTTCGTAAATCCGCCTATATAACTGACTTTCTAAATCATTAGACTGACTTTGTACTTTTTCCATAAACTCTGTTTTGCTCAATGCTCGCAAAGTAACTTCAGTACCGTCAGATAAAATAACTTCTGCTTCGAGCAATTGGTCTCTGGTGCTGCCGTATACTACGGAATTTGAGCCGCAAGAATTATTGCCAACCATGCCGCCTATCATCGCACGATTAGCCGTAGAAGTTTCCGGCCCGAAGAATAGTCCATGTGTTTTCAGGTACATATTCAGTTCGTCGCGAACTACGCCTGGTTGGACTCGCACCCATTTTTCTTGGGTATTAACTTCAAGAATTTGGGTAAAATTTTTAGTACGCGAAACATCTACAATAATGCCTTTACCTACCACCTGCCCAGCTAAGGAAGTTCCGGCAGTACGCGGAATTAGAGAAGTTTTATGCTGTCTAGCAAAAGCAATCAGTTTTTTTATATCTTTCTTATCTTCTGGGATAACCACTGCCAGCGGAATTTCACGATAGGCAGAAGCATCGGTAGCATACAAGGCACGCGTAGCAATATCGGTATGTAATTCACCGCTGAGTTGGGTTTTTAGTTGATAGAAAGGTGGCATAAATTGCTGTGGTTAGTGGTGAGGCTTTGTGAATAAAGCATTGTAAAAATTTGAAAGATAGCTGATTATATCAAACCTACCTTAAAAAGATTTGAATTATTGTATTTTTTTAATTCTCTGTTAATACCTTGTAAAAGCAGTGTTGATTAGTAAACCTTAAACAACTAAAATTATGAAAATAAATAAATATTTAAAACTTCCCCTGATGCTTGCCTGCGTGGCTGTTCTTGGGGGGTGTAATAATGACAGTGGAGAAAAAATGGTAGAAGAAACCAGAGTAGTTTTTACAGTAGACGCTAACAGTAGTATCTTGGGGGGCATTTCCTTACCTTCAGATCTTCAGGCTGCTCTTAATGGTTTTAAAATTACTTTTATTATATCCGCTAATGGCACTAAATCATATACTATTACTAATCCAAATGATGCTCCCATGCCTGCCACTGATGCTGGAACTTGGTCACTTGAAGGACATTTACTTACCTTTTTTTCTGCTGATGGTTTATCTTTTCAAAGTCAAGTTAGCGAAGACCCTATGACAGTCTCATCAGGCAGTACAATTTTTATAAGTTGGGTTGATATAGACCTTAGGACGCATTTTCCGGGAAGAGTAAGTCAATCTTTTGGCGACTACAAGTATGTTTTAATTGCTGAGCAAACAAACTTATCATTAACAAAATAAAACGATATGAAAAACAAGCTTTATTCGAAACTATTAATGGTTCCTACATTTATATTTGGACTTATGCTCCAAAGTTTCTCACAACAAGTGTAATACCTATCCAACAGAGGAAGAAATAGTTTATACACAAAGTTTAAAACAAAGTATGTCTTCATCAGAAGCTGCTGGAAGAATTTCAGGAATCCAAGATAATACTTTAAAATATGCTTTCAAACTCCAAGTCCATATTATGAGAAGAAATGATGGAACAAGAAGGACTTGGACTATTGATAGTAAATTAAGGAAACACATCAATGAAGATATAGAAGCACTAAATAACTACTTTGATGATATAGGTATCATATTTATTTCTGATGAACAGGTAAACTACATTGATAATACAGAATTATATGATTATCAACTTTCAGATGAGAATGCTTTAGTGAGTAATAATAACGCTGGGGCAATAAATATTTACTATGTGGATGGACCATTTAGTTATACAAGATTTCATAATGTAAAATTCATTGTTATATCTCTTTTAGGGGGTTTTACTTTGACTCATGAAATGGGACACCTGTTTTGTTTATGGCATACATTTGGGAAATCAAATGGAGATGTAAGAACAGATGAATTAGTCAGTAGGACAGTAGATAAAATTACACTTCATTCAGGCGGAACAACTACTCAAGTACCTAATGGAATACCTGATTGTCAAGAAACAGGGGATGAGATATGCGATATGCCAGCTGATCCTTTCAAAAAACTGAATGGTCTTCCCTCAGAGATGCTTATTGTAATTACATAGGAACTGTTTTAGATGAAGAAGGCCTCAGATGGAAAATATAATGTCTTATTGGAAGTGCTATGAGAATATGAAATTAACACCCGGACAATACGAACGTATGATAACATTAGGTTTTGAAGCCCATAAGGACATCGCAATAGCAATAGACTCTAAAAATGAGTTATGCAATGACTTTGAGCCTTTTTTACATATTTCCCAAGTGAGTAGTGCTTCTCTCTTTGGCTCTCGTAAGGTTAATTGTAATAACAGTAATTTTACTTTGCATATAAATGAAAATTTCTTGTGTGATAATGTCCCTGTTACTTGGGTAACAAGTAGTAATTTGCGAATAATCAGCGGTCAGGGAAGTAACACATCTATTATTAAAGCTAATTCAAGTTAGGGCAGCGTGGTTGGGTTCAGGCAAATATTCAAGACTTAGGCACAGGAACTTTAGTGGTTTGCCCAAGAAAGAACGTAAGTGTATTAGGCACTTCGGTATCTTCGAAAATACTATTTCAACAAACCAAGTCATTACACATTTAATGATAGGCGTTGGAATCTTTTAGGAGCGACTTATGAGGGTCAGCTGGATACCTAAAATTTTACTTGGGAGTGGCAAGTGCCTCAAAACACGGTAAGGCAAACACATCCTAAGTATTCTTATGTTAATTTCCGCCCAAATATTAATAGAGACACCCAGATATACATCAGGGTAAGAGCTTGCAATGACTGCGGAGTTTGTAGTAGTTGGAAAGGAGCTTGGTACAATGTAAGGCGTTCTTCTTCCTCTGCTGGAGGAGGTGGCATAGGTAGTAGTAGTGGAGGCGGTATTGTTATAATTGAATATTAGCTCTGGGATTACATGGGCTAGGTGTTTCACTTATAGTAAATATTGTTTACCTTTGGCGAATAAGTTGGTAGACACAGATTTTTTTTAGAGTAAAATACCACGCTAAATTTATAAATTATCTACCTAACAAAATCTAAATTCAAGATAATCTTCGCACAACTCCGATATTTTAATTTCATTTATATTTCCTTTCTAATAGGAGGCGCATGGCTACTCACCAATTATGACAAAGCCGAGCTTTTTTTGTACATGAATAGCTTTAATCATGCACGCTATGATTTTTTGTTTTTAGCAACGAATAGGGTGGGTGATGGATTAATGTATATATCGTTAATTATTTCATTTTTATTTGTCAGGTATCGTTGGGCAGTTATTAGTCTCGCTTGCTTTTTGTCTACTTCTCTAACTGTACAATTACTAAAACGAACTGTTTTTTCAGAGGCTTTAAGGCCTACGGCTTTTTTTGACGAAACTGTTACGTTGAATTTGGTAGCAGGTGTTACACAACACTCCTACAGAAGTTTTCCTTCTGGACACACTGCTTCTGCTTTCAGTTTGATGTTAGTTTTACTTTTGTTTATCAATAATAAAAAGTGGGGGGTAGTTTTTGCGCTATTAGCCCTATTTGCCGGGTATAGTCGCGTATATCTTTCACAGCACTTTTTTGAAGATATTTATGCGGGTTCTATCTTGGGTATGCTCATTACTATTATCACTTATTATTATATAGACCAGAGACTGCGTAATACTTCTTGGGCTGCACAGCACCTGCCATTTTTTACGCGTAAAAGATAAAAGAAAGCAAAAGCAGAAAATTAAAATCCTAATTCTTTGCTCCTTTCTTCGGCAGTAGGTAGCTCGTCTTTTTTTTCTATTATTGGTTCGCCGCCTTCGGCTAGTATTTTGGCTGCTTGATTGGCATTAAATTCAATATTATGTTGCTGATTATCAGGAATTTCTGACTCATCAAATATTGCTTCCACGGGGCACTCAGGCTCGCAAGCACCGCAGTCAATGCATTCTTCGGGATTTATAACTAATTGGTCTTCTAATTCATAAAAACAATCAACCGGGCAAACCGTTACGCAGTCGGTATATTTACACTTCTTGCAATTGTCTATTACTACGTAGGCCATAGTGAAATAATTTTATTTAATTTGATAGTAAAATTTAGTAAAAATCAAAAGTAATTAAAGTGAAAAAAACATTCAAAAAAAGTATAAAAATCAAATGCTTTACATAGAATTATTATAAGTTAATATGATTAACCCAATTTTTGTTTTTTTATATATTATCTTATTTTTGCCATATGTCATACCAAATCTTATAGTAATGCAAAATAAACACGGCTTACTGCTTATTTCACCTATCTACATCTGAAAAGATCTTCTCGTTTTTTCTTTTGTTGTTGTATTTTGTATACGCTAATTCCCTAAATATTTATTTTCTATTGAGATTTACTTGTGAGAAGTAACCAAAACCACGCTGCCTTTCAGCAATTGAGTTGATTTATTATATTAATAGTTTATCCATGCAGGAGCATGTTTTTCATTATGATGATTCTTTTACCTTAGAGTCGGGGAAAGTACTGGAAGGCTTTCAGCTTAAATATTGTACTTTTGGTACGATGAAATCAGATAGTTCTAACGTGATATGGGTTTGTCATGCGCTTACTGGCAGTGCTGACGTAACTCAGTGGTGGAGAGGTCTATTTGGAGAAGGGTGTTTCTTTAACCCCAAAAAGCATTTTGTAGTTTGCGCCAATATGCTTGGTTCTTGCTATGGATCTACTAACGCCCTTTCGGAAAATCCTGCTACCGGAAAGATGTATTACCACGATTTTCCGTTACTCACCATAAGAGATATTGTAAAGTCTTTAATTCTTCTGAGAAAGCACTTAGATATACCTCATATTCACACTATTTTAGGAGGATCTATGGGTGGTCAGCAGGCTTTGGAATGGGCAATTATGGAATCCCAACTCATTGAGCATATGATTATTATTGCTTCTAATGCCTATCATTCTCCTTGGGGAATTGCCTTTAATGAAGCACAACGCATGGCGATTTTTGCCGATAGTACTTGGCAACAAGGCGGGTGTAATGCGGGAAGAGAAGGTTTAAAAGCTGCCCGAGCTATAGCTATGCTTTCTTATCGTAACTATCATACTTATCAACGCACGCAGTTTGACAAGGATCGCGAGAAGATAAAAGATTTTAAAGCTGCTTTATATCAGAGGTATCAGGGTAAAAAACTAAACAAGCGTTTCAACGCTTATTCTTATTGGACACTTTCTTTGGCAATGGATTCGCACAATGTCGGACGCGGTAGAGGAGGGATAGAAAAAGCGTTGAACAGTATCAAGGCTCATACGCATGTTTTGGGTATTACTTCCGACATGCTATTTGTAATTGCTGAGCAACGCCTGCTTGCCCGTTATATCCCGAATACTACCTACGAACAGTTTAACTCTCATTATGGGCATGATGGCTTTCTGGTAGAAATAGATAAACTTCAAAAAAGTATACAGATTTTTTACAACTAAACAAAGAATAATAACTCCGGGACACTGAGCGCTGTTTGACTACAAGTACCAAACTGCTAGGGTTCAAAAAAACATACAGATACATTTTTTTAATAATCTTACTAATGAAGAACAATTATTGTAGGGTTAGGCTTTGCAAAGGAGCAAAAAACTAAACAGATGGCAACAACACCGATTCGAAGGTTCTTGCGTTTACTAGGGCAATATAACACAGAGTTAAGGCGGATATATGTCTACGCTTTCCTCAATGGTATTGTGAACTTGACCCTACCACTGGGTATACAGGCTATTATTAATTACATACAGACCGGAGAACTCACATCCTCTTGGGTAGTACTTGTTTGCTTCGTACTGTTGGGTATGTTTGCTACAGGGGTAATTCAGCTACTACAATTAAGAGTAGTAGAGAACATACAACAAGATTTATTCACTCGTTCTGCTTTTGAATTTGCTTTTCGTTTTCCTAAAATAACTTTTCTTCAGTTAGACAAAGTTCACGCCCCTGAATTGGTCAATCGCTTTTTTGATACAATAACCATTCAAAAAGGTTTGCCCAAAATTTTAATCGATTTTTCTCTGTCGGCTTTTCAGGTTATTTTCGGTTTGGTCTTATTAGCAATTTACAGTTTTTATTTTATTATCCTGGGTTTTGCCTTGATTCTTATTGTTTGGCTTATTGTTCAAATAACAGGACCTAAGGGTTTAAGAACTAGCTTAAAAGCAAGTCAATATAAATACCAACTTGCTCATTGGTTAGAAGAAATAGCTCGCCTCAACGGAAGTTTTAAACTGAACACCTCCAGCGACTTGCACTTGACCAAAACCGACGAAATTACTTTTGATTACTTATCTGCCAGAGAAAAGCACTTTCAGGTACTAATCAGTCAGTTTAAGATTTTTATTGGCTTTAAAGTTTTTGTTGCTGCCTCTTTGTTGCTCTTGGGTGGAATTTTGGTTTTTCAAGAGCAAATGAACTTAGGCCAATTTGTCGCTGCAGAAATTATTATTATCCTGATTATCAACTCTATTGAGAAGATTTTAGGAACCATCGAAAATATTTACCTTGTATTAACCGCATTAGAAAAGATAGGTTATGTTACAGACCTGACCTTGGACAAAAGCCACGGGCTTATCGAATTAGAAACCACAGACGCTTTGTCCGTTCAGGGAGTAGATATTCACTTCGGTTTTCCTGAGGAAAAGAAAATTTTTACCGACTTATCCTTTGAAATACCCGCAGGATCAAAAACCGTGATTGCTGGGACGTCCGGATCTGGAAAAACGATGTTACTTCAGTTAATTGCCGGATTGCATACCATTGAAGAGGGGGAGCTATACATCAACAAAATTCCTTTTGCCAATTGTCAGCGCGATAAGTTGTATGAAAACATTGGAATGGCTTTTCCTTCTAATCAGTTATTTGAAGCAACATTCAGAGAAAATATTACAATGGGAAGAGAAATTTCTGATAAAGACATTACTGAAATTATTGAAGTAATGAATTTAACTGACTATTTCGCTCATCAGACGATGGGAATTGATACTTCAGTTGATAGTGGTGGCAGGCGACTACCCAGAAGTATTATTCAGAAACTATTGATTGCACGCATATTAGTGGTTAAGCCCGGCTTACTATTGCTCGAAGACCCACTTCAGTTTATGCAAGACCGAGAGAAAAAGAGAATTATTGATTACATTATGGACGAGAAGCAAAGTTGGACAGTAATTGTGGTAGCAGATTATGCTTATTGGAGAGAAAAGAGTACAAATATTATTATACTGCCTTAAAATATATTCTAAACAACGCTAAAAAGAGTATGCTGAACTTATCAGAACATAATACTGTACTGCTCAACACTAAAAAATTTATCTCATTTCGTTTGCTAAGAAGAGGTCGTTTGCGGCCCATACCCTTATCCCTCATTGTAGGATTCGTGCTAGTCTCATTGCTTTCTCTATATCTTCCATGGACACAAAATATTCAAACCAGAGGTTATGTAACTACCCTGCTGCCAGAGCAACGCCCTCAATCGATACAGTCAGTAATTTCTGGAAGGTTAGATAGATGGTATGTTCGAGAGGGGGATTTTGTCGAAGCCGGCGATACGATTATTGCGCTCTCGGAAATAAAAAGTGAGTATTTTGACCCCAATCTGATCAGCAGAACATCCGAACAAGTACAAGCCAAGTCGCAGAGTATTCAGTCTTATGATGATAAAGTAAAAGCTCTCCAACGCCAGTATCTAGCATTACGAGCTGCTCTGTCTTTGAAAATTGAGCAAACCAATAATAAAATACTACAAGCACATAATAAGATTAAGATAGATAGTATCGATCTTGTGGCTTATGAAATTAACCTAAAAATTGCCGAAAACCAGTTATTAAGGACTAAAGAATTACATGCTAAAGGCTTAAAAACACTGACTGAATTTCAGGAAAAAGAACTGAAACTACAACAGTCGAAAGCGAAAGCTACTGTACAACAAAATAAGTTACTTAACCAAAGGAATGCATTGGTAAACTTAATTTTACAGCGTTCAACAGTGGAAAAAGAGTATGATGATAAGCTGGCAAAATCGCAGTCTGACCGACAGTCCGCTCTTGCAGCCAAATTAGAAAGTATTGTAGCGGCTTCAAAACTTCAGAATCAGTTGAGCAATTACAGTAAACGCAGGAATTTTTATAGAATTACTGCCCCTCAGTCTGGCTATATCACTAAGGCTATCAAAAAAGGCATTGGAGAAGTAATAAAAGATGGTGCCGATATCGCTACTATTGTTCCAGCGAGCTACGATTTGGCTGTCGAATTATATATGAAACCACAAGATTTGCCTTTGCTCAGTACGGGCAACCACGTACAGTTGAGGTTTGACGGTTGGCCGGCTATAGTAATTAGTGGTTGGCCACAGACTTCTACTGGCGTTTTTTCAGGTTACGTAGTCGTTATTGATCGTTTTATTAGCGATAACGGATATTATCGGATTCTAGTAAGCCCTGACACTAATAGAAAAGTATGGCCTGCACAGCTGAGAGTTGGGACGGGTGCCAATGCGTTTATTTTACTGAAAGATGTGCCAATATGGTACGAGGTATGGCGGCAATTGAATGGATTTCCTCCTGATTTCTATCAGAAAGAATCTGCTGAAAAAGATAAAATGAAGCGCAAAGACCCTTTAAAATCGGTTAAGTAGCATGAATTGGAAAATAGTATATTTTTTGACCTGCTTAAGTGTGCGTACGCTTTGCAATGCCCAAAGCGACACCACGCTGCTCAGCTATAAGGAGTATTTGGAAAATATTTTGCGCTTTCATCCGATTGTTAAGCAAGCCCAACTAAAGCTCAACAATGCCGAGGCCGAATGGCAAGCTGCTAAAGGAAACTTCGATCCGGTAATTATTTCAAGCTGGAACGAAAAGAATTTTGATGATAAACTGTATTACCAAGAAATTAAGGCTAAGCTGACCATACCTACTCGATTGGGGATAGACATTATTGCCGGTTATGAAGATGCTCAGGGTATTTTTCTAAACCCTGCCGAAACAACTGATGAATTTGGTTTGTGGAATATTGGCTTGGAAATTAATTTGCTACAAGGTCTGTGGATAAATGAAAGGAGAGTAGCACTTAAAAAGGCTAGAATATTCCGCCAATTAGCTAAAAATCAGCAACAAGTACTCCTCAATGCACTTGTATATGCTGCTTCCATTGCTTATATGGAATGGCAGCAATATTATTTTTTTGCCAAAGCTATTAGAGAAAATATGAAAATTGCTCAAAAATATTTTGAAAATACTAAGCAAGCATTTGAAAATGGGGAGAAAACAACTATGGACACTTTAGAAGCATTTATTCTATTACAAGATGTAACTATTTTTTTGCAAACTAATGAAACCAAGTTAGTTAAATCTCGCCAGCAGTTAGAAAATTATCTGTGGTACAACGATCTGCCGCTAATCATACAGTCACACGTACAGCCTCAGCCATACGAAAACCCAATATTTAATATTTCTAACCAAGCAGCTATACCCGATTTGATAAATAATCACCCGGTTATTTTAGAAAAAATCAATAAGCAATCTATGCTAACATGGGAGCAGCGACTAAAACGAGAAAAACTTAAACCAAAACTAAAAGCCAAACTAAATCCTTTAATAGCTACTTCCGAAGATGGATTTGCACCCCACTATTCAAGGTCGGACTATAAGTGGGGATTCAAGTTTTCTTATCCCTTGTTTATAAGGAGTGAGAGGGCGGCTGTTTGGCGAGGAAAGATAAAACTAGAAAACATATCCTTCGATATTATCAACAAAAAAAACGAATTGCAAAATAAGATTGAAAATACTTTGCAGACACAAGCTATTTTGAGAGAACAAATCGCTTTGCAGCGAGTCAATACAGCAGGCTACAAGCAGTTGTTAGAAGCTGAAAATGAAAAATTTCGCTACGGAGAAAGCTCTGTTTTTTTGTTAAATAAAAGACAAGAGAAATACATCAGCGGGCAACTAAAGTTAATCGAGTTGAATATTAAGCTGCAGAAATCACTACTAAATTATTTGTATTATACCAACACATTGATGAATTAAACAGGTGTTGTAAAAACAGGCAGAATCCTCAGTTATCAAAAGTCCAAAGTTTTTTTGTGAGATTTCCGATGTAGTTCTATCAAAATATCCAGAGTGCGAAGCACAATAATGTGCATGGCTGTGAAGCGTTGCTATTTACTACTTCTTTTTACTTTTAATTTCTTGTTCTAACTTTTTCAATTCTTCTAAATCTTCGTTATCAGCCTGTAATGCATTAAACTCTTTTCTGCGTCTGTCAAAACTAGCATATATTTTTGCTACCTGTTCTTCTATTTGAGACTTGCTAACCGAACCTGCATTAGTCAATATTTTTTTGTCCTGAAAAAGGTCTTTTATCTTCTGATAAAAACGCTTTCCCTATGCACGGATATCGCGTATTTGCTCCAGTAATTCATCAAAATAATCTGGCCTGCCATCTGGATTTTTAAGGCGTTCGTCATCCACTACAAAGCCTTTTACCATATAATCCTCTAGATTTTTATTTGCCCAAATTCTAAACTGGGTATCTCGCTTGCTACGCACCCTAAAGCCAATGGCCAAAATCATATCCAATGAGTAAAAAGTTACATTGTAATCTTTTCCATCATCGGTACTTGTAAAGTAATTCTTTACAACTGAATTTCGTTCTAACTCACCCTCAGCCAGTATATTAGATATATGCTAACCTACATTTTGCTTAAAGGTGGCAAAAAGTTCGGTAAGTTGATTTTGGTTCATCCAAATATCACCATCTTTGGCATACAAAGCTACCGATGCTTTACCATCAGCGGTGTTTTATATAATTATATTTTGTTGTTCGTTACCCATTGTCAGAACCTTGATTTATGTGATTTTTGGATTGCCTTGATTTTTTTGCTTCTACTTTTTATTATTGAGTCGTTTAAAAAACAGGCTTTTTGCCCCAAAATTTATTAATAACCCAACTTCCAAATCGTTAAGTGCCTGTGCTAAATGGACATCTTCTAAAGTTGTAATTGCTTTTAATTCTACTGATATGTTTTCTTCAACTAAAAAATCTACCCTTCGTGTTCCTATTTGTTGATTTTTATAATAAACAGGCATTTCGTATTCTCTAGAGAAGGTTATTCCGCAATCAGTCATCTCTATTTGTAGTACTCGCTGATATATGACTTCTTGGAAACCATTTCCTAAAGCCGAATGAACTCGCATAGCACAGTCAATTATTTTATGTGTTAGTTCTTCGTATTTCATTTTCTGTTATTTCCTTAATCTACTATTTTTAATCAAATAATCCTGCATATCCATAAAATCATGGTTCAGACATTTTCTACAATAGCAATTTCTTCATCGCTCAAACCATACAATTCATACACCATTTGGTCTATCTCCTTGTCGGTTGTGGCTATTTGTGTTTGTAGGGCGTTTATTTCGCTTTTGTATGCATTGAAATAATTTTCCCATTCGTCTTGCTGAACCAAGCTAAGTTTTACCTTTTGTTTTTTAAGCTCGGCTACAAAGGTTTTAAAATCGTAGTCGTAAAACTGCTCTAACTTTTTACTGATTTTTGCAACTTCTAGGTTGCTTTGTATGCGATTTAAAAAGCGTGTGGATTTTTCTTGTAATGCTTTGGTTGCATTAATATTTTTTTGAGTTAAAATCGACAAATCATCTTTAGCTTTATCAGACAACTCTGGTATTGGAATTTGCTCAAAATACTGAGGTTTCACTTCAATGTAGCCACCACTACGAACTACACAAATATTGGTTAAGAAATACCAAACTAGCTTAGAGTTTAATAAAGCTGTTAAAAATTCACCTTCTGTTGGTAGTATTACTGCTGGTGCATTTATATAGGCTCCTGTTTTGTCGTAAGCAAATTTATTACTATTTTGAAGATTTGGAAAAACAATTTTAGGAACTTCGAATAGATTGTAATATGCACAATTACGCAATTCCCAAAAGAATTCACCCTTATCATATCTCTTCTTTGCTCTATCTTCAAAATTTAATATTTGACAAATAAGCTCTGGATAATCTTCTTGCAACTTGTATAAAGCTTCTGCTTCTTCAATACTTTCTCCATAGGTAAGTCGTGTCCATTTACTTTGAAATAAAATAAGCTGTTGTTGACACTCAGGTGCAATCCATTTACTTAATTCTTTCCCTTCGTAAATAGGTTTTACATGCTCGTTAGGGGTAAATGCCTTAGGAATAATAAATGCATCATTTAATCCAGTTAATAGACCTCGATAACATTTCCCATATATATCTTTAACCGTATTATTCTTTTTCAATTTTTCAATTAATAAAACTGCCCTTTTACTCTTAAAGCTCCAACTATTCCCATCAAGCGATGATTGCTCTACATCAACAATAGAGTGCGAATTAATATCAATTGTTTTGGATTGACTTGCTTTAGGAATTTTTATATAATCAAAGCTTTCATTTTTACGCAACTTATTAATAGCTGTTATTATAACTGGATATGTAGTAGCTCCTTCAAATATCTGCACCTCTGTAAAATCAATGTATTTCTCTATAACAATATTGTTTTTAAGATATTCTCGTAGAGTTATGCCTGCCGTTGTTTTATCAAAGGTATTTGAAATAAAACCAAATAAGCCTGTATCTTTCTTTAGTATATTAAATGATTTTTCGTAGAAATAAGAGAACAAATCGGCTGATGGATTAAAAACTTTGTATCCTTTTTTTAAGTATTCAATACTAGTAGTTAATAATTCAGCCCTTACATACGGAGGATTCCCAATCACTACATCGAAACCACCAGAATATTCCTCACGCATGGCGTGTTCAGCATTGTATAGAAACTCTTTTTTTAGTTTTTCTATCTCCTTTATTTCGGGGAGTTCGTGCTTTTTACGGTTGTTGCGTATATAGTTTATCCTATTCGAGAGGTATTCATCGTCTTTTATTTCCGATTTCCTGAACTTTTGCTTCCATAGCGAGTGCTGCGTTTTTCCTCTTCTATCGGTTTCTACTTCATCGTTAGTATCCGACAAGGGGCATGCCCTTGTTCCTGCGTCAGTCGCAGTCGTATATCCTCGCTTACGGTTTCGTATTTTCGCGGTTACCGATTTTATTTTCCCTACTATTTTCGTTAGTTCCTCTTCTTCGCATACCAGAAGCATATGCAGATGGTCACCACAGACATTATATTCTACAACATTCAGATTATCTTCGAGTGCTATATCTCGTACAGTTACGGTTACTATTATTGAGTCTTTGTCGTCGAGCCATTCGGCTTCGCCTAGCTTTACATAGTTATCGAACATTCGTTGCGAATACCTAGAGTTATGCGTTGCGGTAGTTATATGCCACGCTTTTTTCTTTTTCCTACGGAATATTTGCGGAAATTCGTTTTGCCAATTAAAGGCTTTTTCTCCTGCTACTTCGGGGTCGTCAATAAGCGAATTACCACACTTTATATTATTATTCAGATTAGAGAGTTTACGTCCTTTTTGTGCCGTGCGTAACCAAAGCGATAGTTTGGCAATCTCTACACTCTCTTCGTTAATATCTACTCCGTAAAGATTCTTTTCGAGTATGGTTTTGTCGGTATCGAACAAACGGAGGCTTTCGCCTGTAAGCTCGGCTGTTATATCATCAATTTGCGCGTGTTCATTTATTAAAAAATTAAGAGCTTGGTTTAAAAATGCACCCGAACCACAAGCAGGGTCAATAACTTTTAAATTAAATAACCACTCTTTGTATGCTTGCAGAGTAGTAAATAGCTTCTTACCCTTAGCCGACATTTTCCCCGTTTTGGTAATAATGCTTTCGTCAAACTCAATTTCCGAAATACCCAGTTCTGCCCGTTTTTCAGTACACAGTTTACCAATGGTATTTTCTACAATGTACTGCGTAATGTATTTGGGAGTGTAAAACACACCATCCTTTTTACGTTTGGTTTTGCTTTTATCAGTAGCAGTGCCTTCAATTTCGGCAGTTATTTCTTCAATCTCGTTTAGTGAATGCTCAAAAATATGCCCAAGTATGTTTACATCTACCTCGGTACTGTAATCGTAAGCCGAAAGCAAAAGAGCATCGTCTTTTAGTATTTCATCATCAATGGTAACATTGTCGAGAATTTCATCAGGAGCAAACAGTCCACCATTGTAAGCAGGCAAATCGTAGGTTTTGTACTTATGCCCCTTGTCTAAGTGCCCAAAGAACTTTACAAAACGACTATAAAGCGAGAAATATTCATCTAAGTCTTGTAGCTGCTGCCACTGTTCTACAATTTTTGAAATAGCATTTGGTGGAACCAAGCCTGTATCTTCGGCAAAAAACACAAACAACAAGCGGTCGAGAAATTTTTGAGATTTCTTAAACAGCGTAAGTTTATCGTATTGGGGATTGTTTTTTATAAGGTTGTCATAAATCTTGTATTTAAACGCAGAGTAGTCTTTATAGAGTTTATCCGAAATGTTTTCTTCGTGAAATTTAGTCTCGCTTTTAAGCGTTAAAGGCAAATCAGATAAAATGCTTTCTTTATGCAAAAGCAAATATAAAAGCTGAAAATCGTTCTTTTGCAAATTAAATAAATCAAACTCCTCGTATTCATTTGCATAATCGATATAAAAACGCAGTTTATGAAAATTCGAGGTGATTACATACTTACATTCTGGCTGATTGTTTTTGTAATTAAATGCCTGTTCGGTAACCTTTGTAAGATCTTTTGTTTTTGTAGATTTTAGCTCAATTACAGCAATTGCACTTCCATTTTTAAGAATTGCCCCATCGGCTTTTTTTCCATCAGTCTGATTTTTAAATTCTCTTGCTAAATTATAATTATCGGCAGGTTTTAAGGTATAATCAAGTACATCAACAAATATATCCCGAAGAAATCCGTCTTGATATTCTTCTTCTTTCATTTTCTGAATCTTTGCAATTTTGCTTTGGGAGTAGTTCTCTTTAAACTTTTTAAATGCTTTATCTATTTGTTCGTTTTCGAGCTGAGATAAGCGACTACTTATTACTGATTTTTGAAATATAGACACTAGATTTATTTACAAATTTACAAGCACTAAAAATAGCGCATTTTTTTGAGCGGTGGAAAAAAATAGCTCTTTTGTAATTTTGGGTCTGTGTGCCGGCTCGTGCGAATTGCAAATGTGCTGTTTGTGTGTTGGCTTTTCATTTCTCTCTTCTTAAATGCTACTTCGTCTGACTTTGTATTGGCTACAACAGAAAGGGCTAAACGTAGTTTCGTTGGAGATTTCATATTTTTAAATTTATTTAAATAAATGTGAAAATATCGCTACAACGATTCAAAAATTACTTTTAGCTGTTGATGTGGTTCGTCAATCAAACACATTTAGCAGCCAAAGCTGAAAAATTGTAGCCTAGCAGATCGGATGTTGTAATTCTGCCACCATTCAATTTCATTAAATACAGAGAAGGTAAAATGAGTTCGGTTTCGGTTATTCTTTTTGCCATTAATAATTTGTAATTAAAAGGTGTTCAGTTTCTTTGTTATTGCGATTCATAAAACTTACCAAGTAAGTTTTATCGAAGGTTGAAATTTTGATTTTTGGATGGGTATATGGGTCAAAAATCAAATCGGTATTTTTAATAATCATCATCCATTGTGCTTGGCAATTATTGATTAAAAAATCTGCAAGTCTTTTTTGGTCAGATTTCACAAAATCGTTTTGGGCATAAGTACTAAACTCTGTATCGTATGGTGGGTCTAAAAAGATAAAATCATTTTTAGTTGGTTCGTAGATATTAAAAAAGTCTTGAAAATTCGAATTTACAATGTTGATTATTTGATAATAATTCTTGTAAAGGTTCTGATTTTAAATATTTTATCATTTTCTTCCTGTTTTAATGCTGTTATGTATTAATATGAATATCAAAGATGCTAACCTCGTTAAAGAACGATTGTCTAAAGGCTTTAAAATAATTTCCTGCCGCAAAACTTCTCGGAGTAATAAAAATAAGTTCACCATTGCTTTTGAGAAGTTTGGTTGACAATCCCATGAATAATAAAAAAGCGGCTCAAGTTGAAACTCAAACCGCTATTGCTTATACGCTATGTTGTATAGTGTAATCTTTTATTTACTACATCTTCTCAAATGAAACCTTATCCATGGAAGAGTTCTTATCTACCCACAGAGAGTTGTTTTTATTTTTCAATATTAAGGTACTTTTACTCGAAAAGACTCTTGATAGAAATGCAAGTGGAAACAGAAATAAATAGAAAATCGTACTCAACAAAATATTTGGGACAATAAAACTCAGCACCTTGGCAAGTTTCATCCATAAGAAGTCTATGAGTTTACTGATTCTGTCTGAGATTATCCCAACAAACCAATAATTAGGGAGGTGTTTAAAGTCCATCTATAGTCCAAGAGGAAAAATATAATTCCAAAGTCAACAGATATTATTAATACCGTTTTAAATGGGTTATTATTTTGTGCTTTCATAAATTTTAAAATAACGTGTATATAAATGGTGCCACAGCACTACTACCTCCAAATACGATTAATACACCTAACAGTAATAAAATTAAGGCCATTGGTACTAACCAAAACTTCTTTCGCTCTTTTAAAAAGAGCCATAAATCTTTTAAAAACTCCATGATTATTTAATTAAGTTTTGTTCTACTAATTCATTGGCAATGTACTTTGCTATTTCAGCATATCCCTTTTCATTTGGATGCCCCTCGTATCTAAAAAAATATTTATCCTTAGGCTCCAATTCAATGAAATGATTTGTCAACTCCAAATACGGCAAATTATTTTTTGCAGCAACATTTTGATAAGTAATATCTATATGATTATTTTCTTTAAAAAAATTATTAAAAGCATCATTTGGCGTTCTCAAAACTTTATGACCGGTAAATGTTGCCATAGGCATATTAATAAAGACCATTTTAGAATGATGCTGTTCACACAATAACTTCATTTCTCTAATGTCCTTATTCATTTTTTTGATTGCAAGCTTTGTTGCCGAATGATTAGGGTCGTTAAAAACAACCGTTCTATATGTAAAACTAACATAATAGTTTAATAATCCAGGGTTTAAATTACCGGTTTCAAATAAATATTTTATGCTATCAGGCAACAATTCATACTGTTTTTCTGGAGATAGTCATATTTTGCTATTCTATTATTTACCGAATTAATATCGTTATGTTTTAAGTCAACCAACTGTTTTCTCTTTTTTAGAATATTCCCAACTGAATGTTTTCCATAGGTTTTTATTATATGTTTGAGTTGAGCTTTTAATGTGAGATTCTGTATGTTAGCTTTTGTTTCTGAAATATTATTATGTTCATAGAGTTGAGCTAAATCATCAAGTTGTAAAACACCAACCAAGACCAAATCCGGTTTTAAAAGCGGTATGGCGTTATTCATGTACTCTAAAATATTTAGTAGTATACCGTCCGCCTCTTCCACAATTAACTACTTCGACATTCCTAAATTGATTTGCTTGCAGATATTCTTGTAGTTTTCTAGGCCAGCTATTTTCAATATTTACGCCAAAGCCCATTGTCCAAGAGTTTCTGAAACATAAAATACGATACTTATCTTCTTTATCGACACTAATTTCTCGGTCTCTAATTCCCAAACTATTGGTAATGATTTTATAATCGTATTCGATGGTTTTACTGGTAAACGTATAGTTTTTTGGAAACACAAGTCCTTGTTCACTCTGATGAGTAATCGTATCGTCACTGACACTCGCATTGATGCACAACATGATACCCAAAAGTATCCTTATAAAAGCAGAGCTTAATGCGACATCTTTTAAGAGTTTATTCACCTTATTCTTACTGATGAGCGCGATTAAGAGATGCCTACAATGAATAGCACTGTATACGCGATCCATGCGCTTTTAAAATCTACTACTGGAGTACCGCTGTACAATAAGTAAAACGATAAGGGGTTCCAAAAAAATAAAGCTAAAACAATGAAAAAATTATATATTTTACTTTCGTTTTTCATCACTAATCCACTTTAAATTTAACCATCCATTTGTCTTTCTTTTCCCAACCGGGTTGTTCTGTTTTACAGTATACAAAATCGTTTATGACTAAATAATCCATCTCTGTACTCATAAAACATCTATAAGCATCGTAGGGTGTACAAACGATCGGTTCTCCACGCACATTAAAACTTGTATTTACAAGCAAGCCGTAACCTATTTGATTTTTAAACTCATTGATCAATCCCCAAAATCTTGGGTTAGTCTCTTGATGAATGGTTTGTATTCTTGCCGAAAAGTCTAGGTGAATTATTGATTGCACATCGCTGCACTCATGATATAACCGGTCCCATAAAGGTAAGTCGTAATAGTTTTTGGGCAGTTCTTTTCTCCTACTCTCATCAACAGGAGCCACAAACAACATGTATGGAGAAGCGATATCTAAATCAAAGAAGTTTTGGCTTTCTTCTGCTAAAATTGATGGGGCAAAAGGGCTAAAACTTTTTCTGTATTTAATTTTGAGATTGAGTTTTTTTGCGTCTCAGGATTTCTCGCATCGCCTAAAATACTGCGATTCCCCAAGGCTCTCGGCCCAAATTCCATTCGTCCCTGAAACCACCCTACCACATTCCCCTCCGAAATCTTTGATCCGATGAATTTAGATAGCTCAGTAAAATCGTCATACTTATTATAAACAGCTTTTGCCTTACGACTCATCAATAATATCTCTTTGTCGGAGTAATCGGGTCCGAGATAGGTTCCGAACATTTTATCGTTTACCTCATCAGAAGTTCTTTCTTCCTCAAAATACATGTAATTTACAGCTAATGCCGCACCAAGCGAGCCGCCAGCGTCTCCTGCTGCTGGCTGTATGTAAATATTTTTTCTTTCAGAAGTTTTCCATTTGCTACACAATTTAATGCTACGCTCCTGATAGGCAAAGATTCTCGGAATTGGTAACCCGTTTGGATTCTTTTGCCATTTTCACCACAATCTCTTCCGTTACTTTCTGAATGGCCATTGCCAAGTTAGAATGGTGCTGTTCTAAATTGGCTTCGGGTTTTCTGGTAGGGAAAGAGAATAGCTTTGCCCACTTTTTCTCTCTAATCATTCTCAACCCTTGTAGCATAGTTGAAATATTTTTGATTTAACCAAATGGAACCATCATTTTTTAGATCAATGAGTTCCGTTTTAATTATTTTGATATACTTTTCAATATCTTCCGAATTTGGATTACCGTAAGGAGCTAATCCCATCAATTTATATTCGCCCGAATTCACGGTAAAACCAAGGAAATAGGTGAATGCACTGTAAAGCAGTCCAACCGAATGCGGGAAATTTAACTCCTTTTTGATTTCGATTTTATTACCGTTTCCATAAGCAATGGTAGCTGTGTTCCATTCTCCTGCACCATCTATGGTAAGAATAGCGGACTCTTTGTGAGGTGATGCAAAGAAAGCACTTGCAGCATGTTAAAGGTGATGTTCTGGGAAAAGTAACTTTACTTTTTTCTTATCAAACTTTTCAACCTCTTTCAGCCCATCGAAAAGCAGTTTTTTGAAAAACATTTTTTCGTTAAGTCAAACTGGTATTGCTTTTAAAAAAGAGGCTATTCCTTTGGGTGCAAAAGCATAATATGTTTCCAATAAACGCTCGAATTTCAACAACGGTTTGTCGTAAAAAACAATCGCGTCTAATTCATCGATACTTAAGCCTGCTTCCGCCAAACAATATCTTATTGCATTTGTCGGAAAGTCAGGAGTATGCTTAATTCTTGTGAAACGTTCTTCTTGTGCTGCGGCAATTACCTCTCCTCCAAGTTGTCAAAGCTGCTGCCGAATCATGATAGAACGCTGAAATTCCTAAAACTTTATTCATCTGATTCAAGCATCCAACTATTAATTACCTTTCTTATACCACACAACAGTTAGTGTAAGTTATAGGAGTGGTTTTGTGTCCGACAGGACTAGGAAATCGATGTGAGAATCCGACCAACGCACTGCCACAAATCCACTATTAAATTTACATATTGTTATTGGTCAGATCTCTTCGCGTTTTTGGTTATTTAATGCCTTCAAACCTGATATCACAAGGTTTTGAGAAAAGTTTTTTATGATAAGTAAATATTTTTGTTGTAACTTTGGGAAATCCTTTTAATAAAAATTGTTTAGTGTAATAATTTATTAATCCCAGATTGCCTTTGTTGAAAGTATATACTTTTTCAGAAGGATTTGTAGTTCCTTGATTAATTATTTTCAGATTACATGTCTGAAGCAACCGACGAATTAAACTTGGGGAATAAAGATTGATGTGTCTAACACTCGTAAATTCAAAGTTCCGAGATAACCTAATATTATCTTCCAGCAGTACTTCAATAAATATATTCTTTGCCAAACGGGATGCTTCATAGAGCAATTGTCGAGGGGACTCTACATGCTCGATAACGTGACTCAGAATTGCAATGTCAAATTTTTATCCGGCTATGGCCAATTATCTGTCTGAATACTTTAGATCGGTCTACTTTTTCTTATTTTCCGATGAAGTCGGTTGCTTTACTGATGCCGTTAATTCTTGCTACAATTGCCCATAACTATCGAAGTTGTTTAAACATTCTCAGAGCTTAGTTTTGCACCTAAATACTCGCGGTTTAGGCGGGCAATATTTGTTATGGAAATCTCTTTTGGGCATTCTGCCGAACATGTCCCCGTGTTGGTGCAAGCACCAAAGCCTTCTCTGTCCATTTGTGCCACCATATTTTCTACTCTGTCTCTAGCTTCCACTTGCCCTTGCGGTAATAAGGTTAAGTGCGACACTTTGGCCGAGACGAATAGCATAGCAGAAGCATTTTTGCAAGCTGCCACACAAGCACCACAGCCGATGCAAGTAGCTGCATCAAAAGCTTCATCAGCATTTTTCTTGGTAATAGGAATACTATTAGCATCTTTTGCTGCCCCTGTATTCACGGACACGTAGCCTCCTGCCTGAATGATTCTATCGAAAGCAGAGCGGTCGACAACCAAGTCTTTGATAACAGGAAAAGCTTGCGCCCTGAATGGCTCAGCATAGATTGTATCGCCGTCTTTAAATGAACGCATGTGCAACTGGCAAGTAGTTACAGCATTGTTAGGGCCATGTGGCTTGCCGTTAATAACCATACTGCACATTCCGCAGATACCTTCTCGACAGTCGTGATCAAAAGCTACTGGGTCGCCGCCGCTTTCTATCAACCCGTTATTTAACTGATCCATCATTTCTAAGAAGGAACTATCAGGGGAGACATTGGCGATTGAATATGTTTTTAGCGCGCCTTTGTCTTGTGCATTTTTTTGTCTCCATATTTTGAGTGTAAGATTCATATCTCTTGTTTTTTTGATACAATCAATGATTTATTCTTTTAGATCTTAGTGTATGTATGCTCGTTTAGCTTAAAGACTATTTGTAGCTCCTTTGTTTAAGTTCTATATATTTAAATTCAAGTTGTTCTTTGTGTAGTTCAGGTTTTTTACCGGCTCCTTTATATTCCCAAGCTGATACGTAACTGTAGTTTTCATCATCTCTAAGTGCTTCACCTTCTTCAGTTTGGTATTCTTCTCGGAAATGTCCTCCGCAAGATTCATTTCTTTGTAGTGCGTCATAGCACATAACTTCACCTAATTCAAGGAAGTCTGCTACGCGGTATGCTTTTTCTAGCTCGGGGTTCAGTTCATCACTATTTCCTGGGATTCTTACATTCTTCCAAAAGTCTTCTCCGATAGCCCGGATTTCTTGTATTGCTTGTTTTAGTCCTGCTTCATTTCTTGACATACCGCACTTATCCCACATTATTTTACCGAGTTCTTTGTGGAAATAATCAACGGGTTTGCTACCTTGTATACTCATTAATTTTGAGATACTACTTTTTACTTCTTTTTCTGCTTCTTCAAACTCGGGCAGGTCTGTTGAGAAACTTTTGGTTCTAATATCATCAGCAAGGTAATCGCCAATAGTGTAAGGAATAACGAAATAACCATCAGCTAAACCTTGCATCAGCGCAGAAGCACCGAGTCTGTTTGCACCGTGGTCAGAGAAGTTGGCTTCGCCGATAGCATAGCAGCCTGGTATAGAAGTCATCAGGTTATAATCAACCCAAGTGCCGCCCATAGTGTAGTGAACTGCTGGATAGATCCGCATAGGTACTCTGTAGGGGTCCTCGTCTGTAATTTTTTCATACATTTGGAAAAGATTACCGTATTTGGCAGCGATAGTACCTTTACCCATTCTTTTAATAGCGTCGGTAAAATCTAAGTAGACAGCCATGCCTGTTTCTCCTACCCCGTAACTGGCATCGCATCGCTCTTTGGCAGCTCTAGAAGCTACATCACGAGGCACTAGGTTGCCGAAGGCTGGGTATCTTCTTTCTAAATAATAGTCTCTTTCATCTTCTGGAATATCTACAGCTCTGCGATTATCTGCTTTCTTTTTAGGTACCCATATTCTGCCATCGTTACGCAAAGACTCCGACATGAGTGTCAGTTTGGACTGATGGTTGCCTGATACAGGGATGCAGGTGGGGTGTATTTGTGTAAAAGAAGGATTTCCCAGTAAAGCTCCTTTTCTCCACGCTTTCACAGATGCGCTACAATTCGATCCCATAGCATTGGTAGAAAGGAAAAATACATTCCCATAGCCTCCTGTAGCCAATACGACGGCGTGGGCAGCATGTCTTTCTATTTCGCCCGTCATAAGATTACGGGCAATTATACCTCTGGCTTTGCCATCAATAAGTACCAAGTTCATCATTTCATGGCGATTGTACATAGTACATGAGCCTGTATGTATTTGCCGACTCAACGCTTGGTATGCTCCCAAGAGCAGTTGTTGTCCTGTTTGTCCACGAGCATAAAAAGTTCTTTTTACTTGCACACCACCGAAAGAGCGGTTATCTAATAAACCGCCGTACTCACGGGCAAAAGGAACACCTTGTGCAACACACTGGTCTATAATACTTACAGACGCCTCTGCCAGTCGGTGTACATTCGCCTCTCTGGATCGGTAGTCTCCTCCTTTTATGGTGTCGTAGAACAATCGGAAAATACTGTCGCCATCATTTTGGTAGTTCTTTGCAGCATTAATTCCCCCTTGTGCAGCAATAGAGTGTGCGCGACGTGGGGAATCTTGGAAACAAAAAACTTTCACATTATATCCCATTTCACTGAAAGAAGCTGCAGATGAAGCACCCGCCAAGCCAGTACCAACAACAATAATATCGAGGTGTCTTTTATTGGCAGGATTAACTAGCTTTATTTTTGATTTATAGTCTGTCCATTTGGTTGCTATCGAACCTTGAGGTACTTTGGAGTCCAATTTCATAAGTATAATGAGTTTACATATTTTAATTAATGACAGGTGGTTTGAGTAGACTTTTCATTCATCATTTACCATTAGCCATTTAAGTATAAATGGATAGGAATATAGGCAAAAAGTCCAGGAACCAATATGCAGAAGACGGCACCGATACTTTTGATAATTGGCGTGTATTTTTTGTGACTTAAGCCCAACGTTTGAAAAGCAGAATTAAATCCATGCGAGAGGTGAAAGCCTAAGAGTACCATACTCAATATGTAGAGAATTACATACCATAGCTGACCGTACGCTTCCACCACTATTGTATACAAATCTTTATTGCCGTAGGCATCTCTGGGTAAATTTCCCCAGTGCATTTCAGCCCAAAAACTTTTCAGATGGATAACCAGAAAGATCAGAATAAATGTGCCGAGTACACCCATATTTCTTGAAGTCCACACACTGTTGTTAGTGTTTCCGCCATAAGCATACCCTACCGGGCGCGCTTTTTTGTTCTGTTGCGTGAGTATAATAGAGTAAATAATATGAGCTAAAACAGAAATATAGGTTATGTAAGACAAAATTTTTACGGCCGGATTGGTTGTCATGAAGTGGGCATAACTGTTAAATTGTAGTTTACTCGCATCACCTACGGGTAGTAGTAATTGCAAGTTACCTGCCAGATGCCCGAGCATAAAAAGGATGAGGAACAGTCCAGTTAGTGCCATGATGAGCTTTCGACCTAATGTACTAGAAAAAGTTTGTGTAATCCAACTCATAAAAACAAGATTTGGTTCATTAAACGTGTATGAAATTATCCAATAATCAATGATGGCTAAATAAGCTAAAACCTAAGGTGGCTTGCAAAAGCCAAGCGAGTATACTTGTTCCTTATAACTCAATAAATTGGTTTTTGTTGGTAAAAAATTATTAATCTTTACAATCATAGGCTGTGCGTATGTTATCAACAAATAAGTCTACTGCTTTTTACCAAGTGTAGACTTACGTGTAAAGCAGGCAGCTATTTTAGATCAAGACCACAAAAGACCATTCTAGACAAGATTTAAGCAAATAAAAAGTTTAGCATGAACTAGCAATATGAACAAAAGTTATGTACTTTCTAAAGCAAACTGATAAGCTGCTAGGTAATTCTTATAAAGTTCTTTCCAAGCAAACTTCACTGAAGTTTCTTCTGCTTCATTGCGTTGGCTAATGCGTTGCCTTCTGTTCATTAAAGTAAATTCAAGCAAGTAATTGGTGAGCTGCTGCGCAGCTTGGTCATATGATTTATTATGTCTTTCTACCACATATAAGCCTTTTTTATGTGGGCTTTTAACGCTGTTGAGTACATAATTGCCAAAACCTCCCAAATCGCTGGTGATGGCAGGTACTCCACTGGCTAGGCATTCGAGTGGCGTATAGCCCCAAGGCTCATAATAACTAGGAAAAATGCCGAGATGGCAGCCTCTGATAAACTGTGAGTAATCTAGGTTAAATAAAGGGTTGGCCGTTGTGATAAAGTCGGTATGGTATATGATTTTCACCTTATCGTGATGACCGTTGAACAATTGGCAAGTACGAATCATCTGCAATACTTGGTCTTTGCTATCATCCACTAGGTTATGGGTAACGACTGGAGGTAAATCATTAGATTTCCAGGTTTGTATAGTTTTACGCAGCCTCAGCACCCATTCATCATCTATGAAGTCTTTAAAATCAGGAAGCTCTTGCCCGTTACCGGCAGTAACAGCATAAAACAGTCGTTCACTGATTTGATTGACCATACCTTTACAAATTTCTTCTATTTGGTTTACTAAAGCTCTATTTTGCAATGCCTTCGGGTTGATGCTATAATAAGAGCTTTTAGTAACAATAAACATAATAATAGTTTTATCAATATTGCTTTTTTTCATTTGCCAATTAAGCCTAGCAAGTGCTTCAAGTACCATATCAAAGCCTTTGTTTTTGTACTCATATCTTCCAGAAGTGAAGAAATACAAAGTTTTATCAAGATCGAAATTGTCCGACTCAAAAAAGTGTCCGATAGTAAAACGGTGAATTTTAAGTTTATAGTCTAGGTGAAGATTTTGAAGCTCATGTAGGGCGGTAAACCTGGAAATATTTAATCCGTTGGGTAGAATGGTGTCGGGTTTTCTACCGAGTAGGTGAGTGCACTCTCTTGCGGTAACATCACTGACAGTAGTGAATACATGGGTACCGTGTGCGGCAGCTCTTTCTAGTTTTGCCTCGGTTTCTATATTAAATTTAGCAGCTTCTTCTTCCCAATTATAGAATGGCAGATGTTCGTAAAAAATATCGTCATTCATTGCCAGATATCTACCCAGTACGGTAGCATGGGTAGTAAATATATTGGTAATGGGCAGTTCAAGTCGACGTATTTCAGGCAAAGCTGTGGCTGCCATCCATTCGTGGAAATGAGCGATAGTTGATTGCTTTTTTAAGATTTTCTGCTCGTTTAGTGTAATAAAGAACATTTTTATCAAAAAACCAAAAGCTAATACTTGGTCGACTAGCTGGTCGTATTTTTCAACAGAGATGTGGTGGTATTGCCAGAGTTCATATTTTATTTCGCCCAATTTACTCACAACACTTTGAGGGTTGAATAAAATAACTCTCGGTTTTTTGTTAATTAGCCAATAGCCGTCATATACTTCGTAGCCATTTTGGCGTAAGGTAGCTACTGCTTTTCCGATGCTGTCTGTTTGCTCTTCTTGTGGTTCAAATTCTGAAAGTGCTTTGTTGTAAAAATACGGACCGAGAAGGCAGTAATTGGTTTCCCAAGCTGACTTAGCCCGATGTATTTTTGAGTGAATCACCCTATATATGCCTCCTACTTGGTTACATACCTCCCAGGCTACTTCGAACAGAAAAGAAGATTTTGACATACCTGATTTAGGGTTTATTTTACCCGCCATGGAATTTATTTTTTAAAATTCTGTGTTAGGATCGCTTTTTTGCATAATAGCACCAACGATTAGCGAAATTATAACCGCAGCTAATATGGTAAATATAAATACCATTAAACTGATGGCAAAAGGGTTGATGATAAATGTTGAAAGAAACTCAATCCCTTGTTCGATTTGTTCATCGGTAATGTTTGGATTTTGTGCCATCTCTTGCACCGCCTTATCTGTAGCATATTCTATTACTGATTGGTCTATAAAAGTAAGGTATAGATAATTGTAAACTGCATTGAGTATTCCTCCTATTGAGCCTACTAAAAGCCCTATATTTAGGCCCTGAACAAGTCGTATGAAGCCGTTATTTTCTCTCTTAAACTCTCGGCAAGCAATTATGATAACTACCATTAAAAATAGAAAACCTATATTTCCCCAATTCTGACGAGCGGCTATATCAGAGATAACAAATTCGAGTAGTATTGAATAAACAATGATAATTAATACGAATATAAGCCCGTACTTAGAGGCAATTGCTTTTGTTGAGAGCTGTTCCATTTTTTGAATTATTTAAATGAAAAACCAAAAAGTGAAAACATATTTTTTAATTAAAAAAATATATTGGTATACCTTTGCAGACTGAAAAGCTGCTAACATTTGTATAGCTGTAATTTACTTTCTATTTGTAAAAATCCTGAGTACTCATTGGAGTCTGTATCAAAAAAATACCTTATAATTTTTTTCTTCTCTCGTATTTTGATACAAGTATAAAGAATCCAAAAAGAGTCCATCAAATATAGATATATATCACTAACAAGTAATTTTTTTTTACAAAAAAACATTTTTAACATCTACCGATGAATTTGGCCAGAAGCGCAGATATCTTAGAAATACTATTCATTGCTTTATTTGCTCTTTCCTGTATATTTTATCTCACACGCACTTTTCGTGTTGCCCGCATGCTTAATAGCCATGCTGGCAAGACTGTATTTAAATGTATTCTTAGGTTGTTATATTTTTCACTACTTCTCATTGCCTTGTTAGGTCCTTCCATTGGTGAGTTTAAGAAAGAGATAAAAAGTATTGGTAAAGATATATATTTGCTGATAGATTTGTCTCAATCAATGAATGCATTTGATATTCAGCCTTCCCGCTTAGAGAAAGTAAAATTTGAGTTGAGAAAAATCGTTAAGGCTTTTCACTCCGACAGAATCGGGCTCATTTTATTTTCTTCAGATGCCTTTTTGCAATGCCCTTTAACCTACGACCATAATGCCTTGTTGCTTTTTATTGAAACACTCAGCACAAATATTGTTTCTAATACAGGTACTGATTTTGCCCCTGCCTTAAAAATGGCACTCAAAAAACATGAGGGAGGGGACAACCCTACAGCCAAGCAGCAGTCGAAGATTATCGTGTTGGTAAGTGATGGGGAAGACTTTGGGAGTGAAACTGTTCGCTCGGCAGAGCAAGTAAAAGCAAATGAAATTAAACTTTTTACTTTAGGAATAGGTACTCGAAAGGGAGGTAAAATTCCTTATCGCTACGGGTTTAAAACTGACAAAAATGGCAAACAAATCGTTAGTACGCTCAATGACAAGGCACTAAAAAATTTATCTGGAATTACTGACGGAAAATATTTTGAAATTAGCACACGAACCAACGATATAGAGCGAATGATTACTGCTATTAAGCAAATAGAAGGAGAACTCAGGAGCGTGAAAGAAGTAGATACTCAGGCGGATAAGTACTATTATTTTCTATTTTGTGCCTTAGGGTTGATTTTAGTTGATGTGATCTTTACTGTTCGGGTAATAAATATATAGTCTATAGTAAATCGAACAGGCTTCTAGCCCCTATGGCACTACTTTTAATAAAACCTTCGCCATACGTCACGCCAATCGCCTGCCCGTACTCTCTTGCCCTGGCTTTTACAAATTCCATAAATTGGGGAGTAGAAATATAGGTTTTTTGCCCTGAATCTATCCCTTCCACATAAAACTGTGAAGGATAAGCTTGCAATACTTTGACTTTTCTTTCCCAAAAGTTGCTAATGTCCACAATTATATTGGGTTGCAAATATTGGCTTTGTACGATATGATATAGCTGTGAGGGCCTCCATTGTTTTTGCTTTAAGCCACCTAGTGCGGTTTCTATTTTTTGTAGGCCACTTAAGAAAGTCGCTTTTTTTACTAATTCTGCGCCATTAACATGATCCGGATGCCTATCTTGCGGTGCGTTAGTGATAATAACCTCGGGGCGATACCTCCTGATAATTTTAATGACTTCGAGCTGATGTGTTCGATCGTTAACAAAAAAACCGTCAGAGAAACCTAAATTTTTTCTGACTCGTAAGCCCATTAATCTACTGGCCTGATGAGCTTCTTTCTTTCTAATTTGCACACTTCCGTTTGTACCCAACTCACCTTTTGTCAGGTCTACGATTCCCACTTTTTTTCCTTGTTTAACATGGGCAATCATTGTCCCTGCGGCACTTAGTTCAGCATCATCAGGGTGTGCAGTAATAGCAAGGATATCCAGCTTCATAAATTACGTTCAATCTCAGCTAGTTTTTAGCGTATTTTCCTTCTGCTACTAAAGAAAAATCAGCTGTAATAATTAGCATAATAATTGTTACAATCCCTATTGCTGTGCATGTCCCAATAACTAATAAATAAATAGGGTTGTTGAGAGTAGATTTTTTTAATGGGGAAAAATCGCTGACGATGATTATTTTCTCATTTTTCGATAATTTTTCTTCTATACTAACTATCCGTTGGTAATTTTTATCATAACTATCATATATTGATGAAATATCTGTTATATTGTTTGCTGTTTCACTCCCGAAAGTAACTTTAATATTTCGAGAGTCTAATTTAGTATTTTTAGTCAGTACCGTTTCTCGTAACGAGTGTATAATTGCTTGTATGAGGCTATTTTTACTACTTAATAGCTGTTGCAATCCCTCTTTTTCCTTTTTCAGCTTTTTCATTTTATCTTCATGTTGTTTGGCAACATATTTATTTTTTTCAAAAAAATGTATAATCCCTTCTTCAATGTAATTTAACTTCTGTAATGAAGAATTTTCTTTTATTTTAAACTTGATTTGAATCATAAATAATTGAGCATTTAATTTTTCGTTAATGTTCAAGGAATCTATGAACCACTTTTCTTTATTGATATAAATCTTTTTAAATTTTTCCTCACTTCCATAATATTCTGCAAAACCTTTTGTGTTTATATCGATTATGTTTTTCAAGTATTTTTCTTCTGTATTCAGCATTTTGGAGAGCAGGTCGTAATTTTCGACTCTTATCGTTTGGGCAATTTTTTCCATTTCTTCTAAAAAATAAAAACCTTTTAAATATTTGCTCTCGACAAGTAACCGAGTTGTGAAGCGATTTTTTGTTTGCAAATAATAGTAAGCATATCCGCCAGCCGCACCAATACAACCCGATAACAATAACACAGTCATATTAGTAAAGATGAATTTTCTTATCTTCAATATTAATAACAATAAAAACCTAAGCATTGAAGAAATAGTATTTGAAACATACTGACTAATTTTCTTAAATAATTGTAGAACATCTACTTCATCATTTGGCTGCGGCTGATTAGGTTCACTCATAATTGGGCTAGGCTTTTTTAGATCGTTAAGAAACTTCAGGATACTTTATTGCGGTGGCAAATGTAACGGTTTATTAAGTAATTCAAAAAAAGTTGGCTGAATTTGAAGTGCAGGTTATAAATCCTTTTATAGAGGGGCAGAACTCATCCTTTACTTTTAACTTTAATAGTTAAATTTTTACTTTTGTACTTCAACAGATAAAGTATATTTTACAGTTAAGCTACCTAGTCATCCGATGGAACTTAAAATAGGCGATAAAGCCCCCGAATTTGAAGCAGAAGACGAGCAAGGAAATTTAATTAGGCTAAAAGATTTTCAGGGGAAAAAAACTGTCTTGTATTTTTATCCCAAAGACAACACACCCGGTTGCACTGCCCAAGCTTGTAATTTGCGCGACAACTACTCATCTCTCTTGTCAGAGGGATATGTGGTATTAGGAGTCAGCTCGGATAGTACCCAAAAGCATAAAAATTTTGTTAAAAAATATGGGCTTCCTTTCCCTTTAGTTGTTGATACCGATTTGAAAGTACATGAGCTTTTTGGCACTTGGCAGGAGAAAAAAATGTATGGAAAATCTTTTATGGGTACTGTCAGAACGACATTCATTATTGACGAACAAGGAAATATTTCTAATATTATTAGAAAAGTGAAAACAAAAGAACATGCCAGACAAATTCTTCGGGCTTAGTTCTAAGGCTTGCATAAGCCTGAATCCTACTATTTAGTACTCGCAATGAATAAAATTATGAAATTATCAGATAATATAATAATACTTATTTTATGCCCATTTGCGCATAAAAGTTGCCGCAGTTCGAAGTAAGCGACAACGGAATCAATTCGACGTGATCGACATCAGCACTATGTGTACTATCATGGTCACCTTCCGGACAAATGTGAAGTCCGATTCGTTGCCGTTCTTCAACTGAAAAATGATTTAAAACTTAGTTATTCAAGCCTATAAATTGCTTTAAGATCTTTTTGGAAGGGTCTATAACCTAATGGTTTGGACAAGTCTCTGTAAAATCAGCCTGTATGTGTAAAGCTCCGTTATCAAAGCATATTCTCCTTAACTATTTTCATATTCTTTATCTATGAGAAGGTCTGCTCCAGCTGCTGCTGCTGTGGCTAATTGGTCGCAGCGTTCGTTTTCAGTGATGCCTGTATGGCCTTCCACCCATTGAAATCGTACTTGGTGTTTTTTGAAAACCTGCAAAAAGCGTCGCCAGAGATCTTGGTTTTTTTTTCCTTTAAAACCATTTTTTAGCCAGTTCCAGAGCCATCTTTTTTCTACTGCTCGCACCACATAAGTCGAGTCGGAATGAACTACTACCTTCTGATTAGGCTGTTTGAGTGCTTCCAGAGCTACAATAACTGCCAGTAACTCCATCCGATTATTGGTTGTTTTCCTGAATCCTTCGAAAAGTTCTTTTCTCAGTTGCTGCTTGGGTGCATAAATCACTGCTCCGTAGCCACCGGGTCCTGGATTTCCTAAAGAAGATCCATCGGTATAGATACTGATCTCATTATTATTCATTAGCATATTTTCGGTACTTATTCTCTGGCTTAGGTTGGAAGTGAGCCACCCACAGCAAAGCGATGAATGGATTTGTACTCCGTTATATATATCATATTAAAGAACAGCGGCTCATTTAAGCCTATCATCAAACTGAGTTATATATTCCCAAAATAGCAATCAGTGTAAGTGTTTTTCGTAAATGCTTGCAGCACTTTTTTCCATCAGTGACTTAGGCAGGATGCGGTTTATCCAAGCACCTATTTTGTTAAGGGCTCCTGTGACTACTTCAGTTTTCTTTGCGAACATTGCTTTTATGGCAATATTTGCGACCGTATCACTCTCCATAATAAATTTTTCTGCTGTTTTTTTCAGTTCGTCTGACATGTTTGCTCTCTCCATGAAGTCAGAGCGGGTAACACCGGGGCTTACTGCCGTTACAGAAACATTAGTTTTGTGCAATTCATAGCTTAATCCTCTGCTGAATGCAAGTAAGAATGTTTTACTGGCACTGTACACACTCATTGTAGGTACTGCCTGGTAGGCAGCGGTGCTAGCAATATTTAAAATATAAGCGCAAGGTAGCTTTTTCATAGACGGCAGCAGGTGGGCGATCAACTCTACGGGGAAGCGCATGTTTAGCTGCATCATATTGCTTTGTGAACAGGCATCAAGGTTTTCGAATTTCCCCCAAAGTCCATAGCCCGCGTTATTGACAAGGATTGAAACATCATATTTATTATCAGTACACCAACTAGTAACAGTTTGCGCTGCATTAGGTACTGTCAGATCACATGCCAGATAATGAACTTCTATACCATAAGCACTTTGTAGCTCTTGTGATACAACTTTCAGCAAAGCCTCTGAGCGAGCCAGCAATAGCAAGTTATATTTTTCTCTTGCTAATCCACAGGCAATGGATTTTCCAATGCCTTTGCTTGCACCTGTAATTAATGCGTATTCCAATGTTCTGAAATTCTTGTTTATATCTAAGCGAATCAGCCACGGCAGAAATGCTGAGCTTCGGTGTTCGCAGGTATCCAACCGGCTAAGACCTCGTCCCACTTTTGTTGCTTAGTGTCTGATTAAGTCCTACAAGCAGAGAATACATTTCCCCCTTGCTTTAAGTCAATACATTCTAGCACAAGTTCAGTGTGCCGCTCACATCCCATACACAGTAAAGCAATGAATGCGTTTTACTACGCTCGGGTGTGTAAAATATTTTAATTATCTGACTAGGTGCTGAAGTTTATGGTAGAAAGGAGTTTTACTAGATCGGTCTTTGGGTTGATAAGCTCCACTAATAAAAGGGATGTAAATAACTCTTCTTCTACTTTTTTCTCCGATAAATTTTGAGCGTGCTACTCTGTGCCACAATCTACCGTCATGGACGGTTAGGTCACCGGCTTTTATGTCGAGACCTACTTCTTCTTTATCGGGTTTATTATCAAGGAAATAAGTTTTTCTGAAAAGAATATTCCACAGGCTTTGCTTGTGGGTTCCCGGAATAATTCTCAGTCCTCCGTTTTCTTTTGCAGTCGTGTCCAGATGTACACCTACGTTTAACATAGGTTGTACTTTTTTACCGTAAAAAACATCTCTTAGAGAATCGGTATGCCATCCCATTTGTGTAAACTGGCTGTCGGATGTATTAACATAATGGTTCAATACCATACCATCTTTTTCTATTTCCCCTATTCTCACGTCTCCTTCAATTAGATGGAATAAGGTTTTGAATCGGGAATCTTTAAGAAATTCATGTAATAGGGTACTTTGCAAGGAGGCAAATGCAAAGCGTTGTACAATTTTAGAATTATCAACATCAAGTCCAAATTTAATAGGAATTCCGTTGACTTGCGTGGTACCATTTTCTATCCATTTTTTTTCAATTTTTTTAGATTCATCGATAATGGATGCTACTGTTTGTTTAGTAATAAAATTTCTAAAGTGTAGAAATCCGTATTCTTCGAAGAATGAAAGTTGCTCCTTTGATGGCTCCGTACCTAATTCAAAAAGTGGGTATTGCATGATTCGGGCTATAATACATATGAGTATAAAGATAGTTCAGATATTTTCATATTATAATAATGAAACCTGTTAGACCTTACAGACTAACAGGTTTGGATATTTTTTCTACACAAAAAGAGACTAAATTCAAGTACTTTCTGAAAAAATTTTACAATATTAAAAAAAAATAACTAGAATAGTTGTAATCTGGTAGAAATTTTAATTCTCCAGTCATCCACATTTTGATTACTGAGGTATGTTAGGCGCCTGAATAGATTAATTCTGAAGATTTTAAAAATATTTTCAATACCAAATCCTATGTCTACGTATGGAGTTTTGGGGTCTAAGTTGTAGAACAAAGGATTAACATTTGCTACCTCCGATTGAGGTGTGAGCAATTGGTTTCCGTTGCTTAGTCCTCCCCATACAACATTAGCTGCTAGCATGAGGCGGGCATCTACCCATTTGTTTAAATATTTTAACAAAGGTATCCTGTTGATTAAGAAGCCCTGGAAAAAATGTGTAAAATGCAACTCGGCAAAGTAATCGCTAACAAACTCAAAGCTATTCATTCCTTCACTTGAATTTTGAAAAATAAATATGCTGTTATTGCCCTGATGCGATTTTAGCAAAGGATAAGGCAAGTTATTGAATACATAGCCTGCATAAAAGGTAATAGTGGCCGAACCCATTCCCAAAATTTCTTTTCTTCTTTGGTACAGGTCTAAAAATATTTTTTGATAATTATAATCACTGCCAAAAATATTTTTAAAACCAAATACGCCGCGTAAGGTTAGAATCGGTGCTTTTTGCGGACCGAGGTAAATAATATTATTACCCCTAGTGCGTAGTGCCCTAATATTTTTGGCGTATTGTATGCCCACCTCAAATTCAGAAGTTGTAATATCTGGCGTATTAAATTCGGCACCGAGTGTGCCGGGTATGCTACTGTAACGAATATGTCTTAAAGTGAAAAAGGTTTTCAGGCCTGTAAGCACTTCTTTTTCTATCCATGCTTTCATTTCTTGGTTTTTGAGCGGGTTCCAGCGGGTATAGTTCCCCCAACGGCTTAAATAATCGTATAAAAAACTGGTAAATGTAGTCTGACCAATAATACTTACCGGGTCAATATCATCTTTGAATTGTAAGCCTATTAAAGTAGGGCGATAGGTTTCGGGCCAGTAGAAAAATTGTCCTTTATACTTAAACTGCTTATCTCGTAAGCCATAAGCAGCGTATCCTTTAAATAAAAACTTCTTGCTTAAATTAGTACTAGTTTTGAATCCCGCACCAATCCGGCTGCCTTCTACGTCGTTATTAGAATAAAGACCTAGCCAGTGTCCATAGTCTATTTTTTTTGTCTCCATATAGCCATTTGCAAGAATTCTCATCAACTTTGCCGTACGCTTGACCGAGGGTAATTGTTCTACCGAATCGACCATTTGGTATGCTTGAAAAATGGCACTATCTCCTAAAGCGACTCTCCTTTCGCGGAAGAACCTCCACTGAGAGTCGTCATTATTTGTTTGCATTTTATCATAGGAAATGCTCGTATTGAAGAATTTAACGGGTTTGGGTTTATTAGTTTCGAATTGATCATTATAGGTATGTAATTTCATATATATTCCCGGAAATTGCTCAATTAATCCTTCAATATCTATTTCTAGGTGAGTAACTGAGGGCATGTAGATTCCTTTTTCTGTTTTGGCAAGGGTTTGCTCTATTTTTAGAGATTTAACAAAATTCATTTGTGCGTTCTCGCTCACTACCAAATCGAGTTTTTTGAGTGCATAGTCTTCTTTGGCGATCCAGATAAAGCCTTCAAAAACAATTTCTTCTTTTTTACGCGGCTCTACCTCGAGTTTGTAGCAAAATTGACCCTCAATAACTACACTGTCTATCAGCCAAAATTTATAATTAACATTCCACCCGTCTGCAATGGGTGATGTGATGTATTTATCGCTAATAAGTACTTGGTTTTCGTAAAAATTATAATCGCTGAAACCTTTACCGGTCATTAGCTTGGTTATTCCGTCATCATCATTTACACCAATGCCTTTAGATTTTCTTCTAATAATCTCTTCTTTTTTCGCATAGGGTTTTTTTCTAACATAGAAATTCGATATGGTTTCTACAAAATAGAACGGAATTACTGAATTACCTCGTCTATCTTTGAGCAACTCTTCCTTACCGTCTTTTACTGCCCAGTTTTTAATATCCTTGAAAGCCTTACTGTTTTTCAAACCTCTTATATTATTCACATAAAGCTCGACATGGTTATAGGTGCGGAATTCATACGCAGAGGTGTTGTTTTTATTGTATCTTTTTTTAAATCGGGCAGCGTTTCTCACCAAAATATTTGCCGGGTTTTCACCTGCCAGCACTTGCACTTCGTCCAGGCTCTGAATTTTCGAAAGCATATAGGCACGAATATTATGCTTTTTTTTATTTCTATTAATGTAATAGCGAAAAGTTTCATAGCCTACTACTGATATAATTAGGGTATCGGATGGTAAACTACCGACATACTCGATCTTAAAATCTCCTTTTAAGTCGCTATTAGTGCCTATTTCTGCATGATTCTGAAGGTATATATTAGCGAAGGGAATAGCTTCTTCAGTATCCGAATCTATTACTTTCCCACGAATATAAATTGCTTGCTGTGTCTGCGAGAGTAGGTCAAAAATAGGTAAGCTTATCAGGCATAATAGCGAAATAGTTTTTATATGGAAAAAATAAATATCTGAGTGGATAAGAGCTGCTATGTACCTTAATAAATTTTGCATGTTTTTTAGATTAATTAATGAGCGTTTATCAATAATCCATAACAAATTTGTCTGTTTAGCGTTCATTTGCTGAGAATACTTATGAGACAAAGAAGCAAACTATATGGTCAAAAGTGGTGATTTTCATGTACGGATGCCACGAAACTAATTAAAGAGATTATAGATGTCGTTACCAAAAACAAATGCCATAATGGTTAATAAAGTGACAACACCTATTTTTTGCATAGTTTCTAAAAATCTTACTGACGGAACTCTGCCCGAAACCATCTCGTAAAGTAAAAAAACTACATGACCGCCGTCTAATGCGGGAATAGGCAATAGATTCATAAATGCCAACACTATGGAGAGCAGCCCGCAAAGTGTCCAAAACCTAATCCAGTCCCAGCTAGTGCCAAAAGTCTTTGCAATGGCGATTGGGCCACCCAAAGATTTTTGTGCTGAAACCTCACCAAGCAGTATTTTGCGCAGGGCTTTTGCCTGCACTGCGGCTACCTTAAAGGCTTGGCTAATGCCCGTAGGAACGGACTCGGAAAAAGTGTAGCTTCGATGTGATTCTTTTAAGAGCGGTAGTGTGTAAAAACCCAGAGTACCTTTTTGTGTAACCTGAACGGGTAATAGTATTGTGTCGCTATTTCTTTGAACGATCAAGTTAATTTTTTGACCTTTTTTTTCATATAGAGCTGCTTTGAACTCTTGATAGTAGATAGTCTTCTTATTATTCACGGCAAGGATCTTATCGTTTTTTTTCAATCCTGCTTTTTCAGCATTTGTTCCCGGAGAAATGCTATCGACTGCAAAAGGGAAGAGTGGTTGCACAAAGTATGGGTTCTCTTCTTCGCTCAAGCGGTCGGTCAAGCTAGAAGGTATAGGGATTACGAGGGTCGAATCGTTCCTAATAACGGTATAATAGGCATTGTCTTCGAGGAAATAGTTTGGGTCTTGTATGTCGGAAAATATTTCAATAGGGTAATTATTAATAGCGACAATTTTATCTCCAGTTCTCAGTCCTATTTCGCGAGCTATATCGGTGGCATAAATACCGTGTCTATTTACCTCTTTAATATCGTAATAAGTTTGACCGAGGAAATAAGTCGTGCCAACAAATATCATTATGCCGGTTAGTATATTCACCAGAACGCCCCCCAGCATAACAATTAGACGTTGCCAAGTAGGTTTAGCCCTAAATTCCCATGACTGAGGTGTGCTGCTGAGTCCTTTAGTATCGAAAGATTCATCGACCATACCGGATATTTTCACAAAACCGCCCAACGGAGTGGCACCGAAGCAGTATTCTGTTTCTCCAAATTTTACACTGAAAACAGTAGGAGGGAAGCCGATAGAAAATTTTTCTACACGCATACCGAAGAGCTTGGCCATGAGTAAGTGTCCCAATTCATGTACACCTGCTAAAATAGAAATTCCCAATAGCAACTGGGCAACCATTATCAAAGTATTCATTCTTTTATCGAGTTTTTAAAGGTAGATTTTTAGCCATTTTTTTGCTTTGTTATAGACGTTAAAGATGCATGATTAAAAGCTGAGAGCCACTTTTCTCGCTTCAAAATCAGTTTGTACAAAATCTTCATAGTCGGGGTTTTCTACCAAGTCAATTGTTTCAATGCAAGCCTCGTTGATACGGGCAATATCGAGAAAATCAATTTCATCATTAAGAAACCGTGATACTGCTATTTCATTGGCAGCATTTAGCACACAGGGCATATTACCACCTTTTTTGAGTGCTTCGAAAGCAAGTTGCAAATTTATAAAAGTTTCTGCATCAGGTGCTTCAAAAGTCAACGTAGGATATTTGATGAAACTAAAACGTTCAAAATTAGTTTTGGTTCTTTCCGGATAATTAAGTGCATACAAGATGGGCAATTTCATGTCAGGTAGACCCATTTGTGCTTTAATGCTCCCATCCTTAAACTGTACCATAGAGTGAATGATAGACTGTGGATGAACGATTACTTCTATTTGCTCTTGCTCGAGTCCAAATAACCACTTTGCTTCAATTACTTCTAAGCCTTTGTTCATCAGGGTGGCAGAGTCGATAGTAATTTTAGCACCCATTTGCCAGTTCGGGTTCTTGAGTGCTTGCGCCTTGGTAACATGTGCTAGCTGAGTGGCTGTTTTTCCTCTGAAAGGACCGCCCGAAGCTGTGAGTATTATTTTTTCTACTGCACTCTGCTGCTCTCCTTTCATGCATTGGAAAATAGCTGAGTGCTCTGAATCTATGGGTAAAACACTGACTCCATGCTTTTTAACAAGTGCTGCAATAAGTATGCCTGCTACCACCAGTGTTTCTTTGTTGGCAAGTGCGATGTCTTTTTTAGCTTCAATGGCTTTGATGGTCGGTTTAAGCCCTGAATAGCCCACCAGGGCAGTAAGAACAATATCTATATTTTCTGAAGCAACTACTGTGCAGAGTGCTTCTTGACCGGCAAGCACCTGAATGTTTTTAGTTTGTAGTGCTTCTTTTACCAATTGATATTTTTCTATATTGCCGATAACTACTCGGTCGGGTCGGAACATAAGTGCTTGTTCAATAAGTAGTGCTGCATTGTTTTGTGCGGTGAGTACGCCAATGTTAAAGCGTGTAGGATTTTCTGCTACAATTTCCAGCACCTGCGTACCAATAGAGCCAGTAGCACCCAAAAGTGCGATGTTTTTTTTCATTAGATATAGTTTTGCTTTCGCCAGATAGAGTAGGAGTGTTTCAAATGGCATATTTTGAGAAAGGCGCGAATTTAAAAAAAATCTTTTAATTCACTCAATGCAGTGATTTCATGGGTAACCTGATAGTTATGCTTTTGATGGTTTGAATTGAAAAATATGCAGTCCATGCCATAGTTAATGGCTCCTTGTATGTCCGTGTCGAGCCCGTCGCCAATTATGATAGCCTCTGATACTCGGGCATTGGTCTGCTTGAGGGCAAAGTCAAAGATGCCGGGGTTAGGTTTTTTATATGGGCAGCATTCTGAGGTAACTACCACCTCAAAATAATGGGCTACTATCGCACTTTCTATTTTTGTGTGTTGTACGTCTTTGAAACCATTGGTAAGGATATGCAGTCGGTAGTTTTTCGATAGGTATTGCAGCAAATCACTGGCTCCAGCCATCAAAGACGATTTTTTGGAACACCAGTTTAAGTATGCTTTGTTGAGTGAAGCAGTTAGTTTGGGTGATATTTCGACGGACAGTCCTTGAAAAATTAATTCAAAGCGTGTGTTTCTGACGGCTTCCCTGTCGATATTGCCAGCATTATATTTTGTCCAAAGCATTCGATTCACTTGCTCAAAAGCCTTGATAAATTCTTTGATGTCAACCCCTGTTTTTTCTGATAAATCAAAGGATACATATAAATCTTTGAGTGTATCTTTTGAATTTTTTTCAAAATCCCACAGGGTGTGATCCCAGTCAAAGAATATGTGTCGATATTTTTTCAAGTTGGCGAAAGAGTTTTGTTTTAATATTTTATTTGCAAATTGCTGTATACTAACCTTGGTAATCAATTTACCTGACTATTTTCTTTTCAGCAAGACGGTAAGATGTAGCTTTCTAGTTTAGTATGCGAAAAGACATTTGTGCTTGCAAAATCCCCGAGTGCAAAGTAGCTAAGAGTATAAATAGATGCTGAAAAATTAAATGATATTTTTTCATGATGTCCTTTGACTCAGAAAAACTTATCTTTTAAGATAATTTATTAACGCAATAATTCGTTTATTAATTGAGCTTTCCCTACCTTTATCATGGGATGGGTCTGAGTTTGCTAAATTAGCATATTTTTTTGTAAAACCGAGTGTAAACCCCACCATCAGTTACTAAAAATTGGAACGAACTGTCTATACTTGCTAGGATTGCTGACTTCTGAAGCCCAATTCATCGCCTCTGGCGTGGGTGCGTAGCTCACTTTTTAAGTATACTAAATATTAAAGAAATGAATAGGAAATTTATCATTTTTATATTGTTTTCGACAGGTATCTTACAGGTCTGTACGTTAACAGAACAATTCCCATCTGAAGAACCTATTGCTAGTTTTGAGATACTGAGCAATCAAAACGGACTGGTATCATTTCGCAACACTTCTCAATTTGCTTCTTCGTACCAGTGGGATTTTGGCGATGGGGATACTTCTACTGAGCTAACACCGACACATGCTTATACCTCTGAGGGGAGCTTTACGGCCACACTCACTGCCATGAACGATATTAGCGACGCAACAAGTAATACTTCGGCTACAATTTCGACACGTGCGTTTATTTCCACTTGGCGAACTACCAGCAGTAATGACAGTATTACAATTCCAACAGCAGGTAGTGGTTATAACTACACTGTAAATTGGGGTGATGGGAATATGTCAGCAGCACAAACGGCTGATGCTACACACATTTATGTTACGGCTGGCACTTATACAGTGAGTATTTTGGGGGCTTTTCCTTCAATTCGTTTTGCTGATTTCGATGTATCTACAGGGGATAACTCAACAAAAATACATAACATAAGACAATGGGGAGATGTTCAATGGACTTCACTCAATACTGCTTTTGCGGGTTGTAGTAATTTGATGATAAATGCAAGTGATATACCTGATCTTTCTAGTGTAACTAACATGAATTTTATGTTTAGTGGTGCTACCGCCCTCAACCAAGATATAAGCAATTGGGATGTTGCTAATGTTACTAATATGAGTGGTGTGTTTTTGAATGCTACTGCCTTTAATCAAGATATAAGCAATTGGGATGTTGCTAATGTTACTAATATGCGTTTCATGTTTAATGGTGCTACTGCCTTTAATCAAGATATAAGCAATTGGGATGTTGCTAATGTTACTGATATGCGTTTCATGTTTAATGGTGCTACTGCCTTTAATCAAGATATAAGTAATTGGAATGTTACTAATGTTGTTGATATGAGGGGTATTTTTTTGAATGCTACTGCTTTTAATCAAGACATAAGTAGTTGGAATGTTGCTAATGTTATTGATATGAGTTTTATGTTTAGCGGTGCTACTGCTTTTAATCAGGATATAAGTAGCTGGAATATTGTTAGTGCTAGTGACATGTTTGGCATGTTCACTAATGTAACACTTTCCACTGAAAATTACGATGCTTTATTAATTGGCTGGTCGAGTAGTAGTGTCTTAGTAGATAATGTAATTTTTGATGCCGGAGGCAGTCGATACACAGCGGGTGGGGCAGCAGAAGCAGCACGCAGAAAACTTATTTATAGTTATCTTTGGGTAATTACTGATGGTGGGCCTAACTAATCACTGGAAAAATCAGTAATTAACCCAGTTATTTTTTGAGTGTTTATTTATTTCTCTTGCTCACATAGGCTCCATATTTATTCACCGAGTACAATCTATTTTCAATAAAAGGAAACTTACGAAGCATTTTCTCTTCCGTGACTACGTAATTAGAGGCATCGAGAACTACGTCGGCACTGAAATTAACAGTATCTTCAAAATTAAAATCAAGCCTAGGGTTATCGGCAATCACTATAAGTTGTATATCTTTAGGTATCGTCCCCGAAAAACCCTTTGTCACGAACAAAATATTAATATTATCATAAAATACTAAACGGCTATTTTCACTAGCTACTGAAGCGTACAATGTCATTGGAATAGTATCTGTCAAAATAAGTCTGCCCACAGTTTCTACCCCTAAGCTAAACATATGCGGTTTCACCAAACGATCGTATTGAGTAGTATCTTGCCAAAAATCCGAGTCTGCTACAATATTTCCGCAACGTCCCTTAACAAAACTATGAACTGAGTGATTCCGTACTTTATACACAGTAAATACTTCTTGCTTATTTGTTATATTATTATAACAAGTACTCCTTATCAATAAAGCAACAAAAACTGCAGAAGCTAGGTAGAAAAAGCGTATTTGCTGGTATGCGAACAAAAAACAGACTAAAAATATGATAATGGCATAAACACCTATAAGCTCCAAATTATCAATATAAATATCTCGAACACTGGCATAAGGTATCTTACCGATAAAGAAAATTATTTTATTCACCCATGCTAATAGATTAGCGAAGATACTTCCTGTAATATGGGCAATACCTTGCCAAAGCAATGAAGATAATAGAAATACCCACCCACAAACAACCACTGGAAAAACTAAAGGGATGATAAGCAAATTGGCGATGAGGAAATAGTTAGGAAATTGATGAAAATAATACAAAGCAATTGGAAAAGTACCCATTTGTGCTGCGGTAGACACATTAACCAAATCCCAAAGATATTTTCCTACGAAGCTATTAAAGGTTTTCAATTGATACAAAAAAGGGTAAATCAGCACAATACTAATTAAAGCTATGAAAGAGAGTTGAAAACCTACATCTAACAGATAAAGTGGATGGTATACTAACAATATAAAAGCTGTCAGTGCAATAATATTATAAATATTGGTATGCCTTTTGAATACGCGGGCTATAATGAATAAAGAAAACATCAAAGAAGCCCTTAATACAGAGGGAGAAAGACCTGTGAGTAAGGCATAAAACCATATAATTAGCAGAGAAATAATAGCTAAATGGGGTTTGAATACGCCACGCAGAGTTCCCTTGTTGAACACTAACAAAACCATGTAGAAAATGATACCTACATGCAGACCTGATACGGCCAATATATGCATCATACCCGTATTGGCATAAGCCTCTCTGGTTGACCTGTCCAAGTGGCTTTTTTGACCCAATAATATGGCTTCTGCCACTGCTTCCTCTCTGCTGTCTCCCAATAAATCTTTAATTTTAGCAGCGAATAAATGCCTGATTTTAATAGTATAATAAACTAAAAAATTGCTTATTTCGCCTTTTTGCACGATAAAATCTTCTGTGGATATATTATGAATATAATAAATATTTTTAGATCTCAGATAAGAGTCGTATCTAAAATGCCCAGGATTTTGAGGAGCGGAAACAGTATTAGGCATACCGCGAATCAGTAGTATATCGCCATAGGCAAGTGCCGATGTTTGCTGTCCACCGTATAACTGCAATAAAACATTACCTGAAGCTTTTTTCCACGTCCCTTCACATTGGCAGGCAGTTACCGTTATACGAGTTTTCACAGCTGCCGATGTTTTTTGCGGGTCGCTTACAATACTTGCCGAGTAATGAGTTGCTGAAGGGCAAACTTTTTGGAAATGATTCAAAGAATTAGTATCTTTCTGTAAGGTCATATTAAGCCTGCCAAAAACAATAAATATCACAAAAAGAATAATGCCGGGAATGTAGTGATACTTTCTAAGGAAAGTTGTAGAGGAACGGTAAACAACACCAAAATAACAGATACTCAATAAGGCGGCGGCGTATAAAAAGTAATCAAGCCTAATATCATAATAATAACTCGGCAAAATACCTGAACATAAAGCTATAGTAGCTCTAAAGAAGGGATATGCACTCGAACTTGAAAAAGCCATTTCTTCTTGGCAATAAGAATTTATTTTAATACATGATTGCAGTATACATTTAATTAATCATCTAAAAAGTAGCAGTTTATAAAAATTCAATTGTAACAACACTAATTATTAATCTGCTAAATCATTTCTCAAGCCCCAGCGCAGTAACTTGTGCGTGGGTCGAGAAAGTGTAACTAAAAATGGTTGAGTAAAGCACCTTAGCGAAATTTTTAAAGCAGCCAATAGGCAGTGAATAAATACATTGATATCAGCACGCCTTCAAACAATACATTATATCAATACTATTATTCATTAGGCTCACTTACTACCCTTGCTTACACCGAATTTGCTAACCGGCCGATTCTCAAAAAAACTTTTGAGGTATCTCGCGAGCAAAGGGCTGGGAAGTCGAAGATATTGATAAGTGAACTACCTCTAAATCTTTAGTTTAGGGGCTTCAAAGTCCTTACGGGCTGCCCTATCTCTACTCTCTATTGTCAGACGGCTCAAGTCCATATCCACATATCGCATACGGTATATCCACCAGCAATGCTAATACATTGCACTTTATGGTAAACATAACTTTTGCATTCATCCACTAAGCTAAAGACTTACTGGATTTTTGCAAACTTTTTATTAAAATATGTTGCATACTTTGCCTGTTCATTTTCCAAATAAGTAGAAATCAAATTCGTTTTATCATTTGTTAGCAATCTTTTTTCGTTTAGTCTTACAATGTCTGCTATGATTTGGGATACTTTATCAGCATCCTCTTGCCACAAATGATTTCCATCAGGGTATAAGAATAGATTAGAATAGGGATAAAAATCAATTAGATTCATTTCTGGTATAGCTAAATGCGAAGTAATCAAAGAATCAAAATCGGGACAAAACTTCTTTTCCAGGCTAATCATTTCATTAGATATTGGCAATTTCACTAAGTAGACTTTACCTTTTTTGCTGAGTTCATTTATTAAGAACTTTAGGGAGTTGAGTCTAACTTTAGATATTTCTTGGTCAAAAAAATGTACTCTTTTGTAACGATTAATCTTTGCAATCAAGTGGTTTTTAATAAAATCTTTATCAGGTCTTTTTATCCTTTTTTGATACTGTTTTTTTGAGGGCAGAAACAAGTTGTAATAAGGCTTGGAATAGTTCTCAAGAAAATACTTTATAGATGCTAAATTTTGCTCACGATTAAAATTGATTGAAGTTCTCGTTTCTCTAAACTTTTTTGGTTGGTTGATCAAATCTTTCTTTTCTGATAGTGCCCACGGATCAATGCACACAAAAAAGAAACCATTTTCTTTGGACATAAAATTCACATGAGAAAAAATGCTTTCATTGTAGAGAGTCCCATATGGAGACATTCCCAGATTAAAGGCATAATTTAATATTCCAGATTTAGATATCTGATTCCTTAGTTCTTTGGACATAATAGAGGCATTTAACTTGGCTGCTCTTGATGTTCCAATAATCATTGAATTTTGACTAGGTGAAAATAATTTCTTGTAGTCTTGATGGTCTTTAATAGATGAGACTCCCAACCTGAGAATTAATAAATAAGTCAATACAACTCCTGAAATTATTAATATAAGTTGCTTCATGTTAAAACTGAAAATAGATGAATTGATTTTCAGAAAAGACTCCAAAGAGTACTATCGAAACCGCAAGAATAAGATACAAAACACTTCTATAGTTCTCTCTCATTGTGAAGTTTTTATTTTGTCTTCTAGATTCCATTAGCAGGAGGGCTGGAATGAGTATAAATGATAATATTATGTCACCTACTGATGATTGAAAATAGAATTCCCCGAAATTGATGTTGAATGCCTTAGTCAAAGTGCCTGGTTCTAAGATTCCGACTTTGATCTGATATGCCATGTCTTTCAAATAAATAAAGTTGATTTCGGTGAATTTAGAAATGATATAAAAGGCATCATGAACGTTGTTTGACCTGAAAAAAACCCATGCAAAGCATACACCGCAGAAGGTAATCACTGTCTTAAAAAGACGGGAAATGTTAGACTTTGGAAGCTTGATTAGTTTGGCTGATAGTTGCTGAAGAAGAAAATAGAATCCATGCAGACCACCCCAAACAATGAAAGTCCAATTTGCTCCATGCCACAAGCCACTTATTAAGAAAACCAAGATAATATTTCGAAGATGAAGTTGTCGGTTACCTCCCAATGGGATGTATAGATAATCCCTAAACCATGTTGATAATGAAATATGCCATCGTGACCAAAATTCTCTAATATTCCTTGAAAAATATGGATTCTTGAAGTTTTCCATCAGATCTACTCCAAACAATTTTGCTGTACCAATTGCGATATCAGAATAGCCTGAAAAATCACAGTAAATCTGGAATGCGAAAAAGAGAGTTGCTATAAGAAGAAGTGAGCCATCGTAGTTTTCTGGGTTAGCATATACCTGATTGACAAACAAGGCCAATCTATCTGCGATCACGAGCTTCTTGAACAAGCCAAAAGTGATGCGATAGAATCCTTCCTTGATGTTATATGACGCTAAGGATTTTAAGTTTTTTAATTGTCCGATTAGATGTTTGGGTCGCTCAATGGGTCCAGCCACCAATTGAGGGAAAAAAGACACGTAGAGCGCAAAATTGAATACATTTTTTTCATATTCGACTTTTCCATTATATACGTCCATGGTATAGGAAAGAGTCTGAAACGTATAAAATGAAATGCCTATAGGAAGCAGGAAATCACTCAAGGGAATTAGGTAATTCATTCCTATGTATTCAAACAGCTCGTTGAGTTCAGAACCAAAGAAGTTGTAGTATTTGAAAAAACCGAGAATCCCAAGATTGAATAATATGCTGATCAAAAGGAAGGTTGATTTTCTCCTTTTTCCGATCGTTTGTTTTGAGATTTCTTTTGCACAGAAATAATCAACGCAGGTCGAAAAAATGATTAACATCAGATAGGACCAATTCCACCAGCCATAGAAGAAATAGCTAGCAAGCAACAGGAGAGAAACTCTAAACTGTTTTAATGCAGAATAGCTCAAAAGGACCAAAGGAAGAAAAACAAGAAATTCTATCGAGTTAAAAAGCATTGATTACCTATTCATAAATCTAATACTTTACTCCATGTTGCTTTTACATTTGGGTCATTCATGTCTTTTCCCCTTGCCCAATCATGCAGAGGATTTTATTCTACGAATGACTGAAATGCAAACTCTGTTAGAAATATTTCTTTAGTTAAACTAAATGCTATCTCCTTTGTTTCACTATCTGAACAACTCGGTTGATTTGAGCAAGAACTAAAAGTGAAAAGGCTTCCTACTAAGTATTGCTAGAATTATTTTTTTCATACTGCTATTTGTTTTTTAAATTACCTATAACGGTCTCGTGTATGAGCGGTAGCGGATTTTGAGCTACTACTTTTCGGCAAGAAATATACTTAAATAAACGCAAAAACGGTTCGAGTTAGCACCCAAACCGCTATTGATTATACGCAGTTATTTTAGTTCACTTTTGCTTGTTAAAAAATAAGGTAGAGATTAAAATCTAATTTCTTATAATTATTTTTCAAAAAACTCAGCTACAGCATCCACTGATACTTTTACCGCCTCTGGCTTGTAGTAAAAATCTACGTGGCTAAATTCATCTACTGCTAAAACTTCTGGATTATTGGTTAACTTGTCAATAAGTACAGTTGAGCATGGTGCTGTAGAAGCCGATGTTCCATAAACTACTAAAGTAGGTTGTACAATCTTATCTGCATACGCCTCTCCAACAGAAATCAAAGACTGCATAGCTTGTCAGCGATGTGAATGTTTGAAGCGTTTTTAACCTTTCCCGGACCTTTCACACCATCTTTTCCGTAGTAACTATACGTTTCTTCTGCCATTGGTGGGTGCGCAGCGGCTGAAACAAACTCTTCTTTTGACATCTCATTGTCCAATCCAAATGGAGCGTGATAGTCGGGTTCTCCTGTTTCATACTGTTTTTGCATTGAAGCATTTGCTGCTGCAATTTGTGGGTCTGTCACTTCTCTACCAAGCCATTGGAAACCATCTGCAGCCATCATTCCTGACACGGTGGCAATTTTCTTTATTCTGTGGTCAGTAACTGACGCTGAAGCAATAATAGAACCACCTTGACAAACTCCTAATCCATATATTTCCTCTACAAATGGTAATGTTCCTAAGTACGAAACGGCATCCCAAGTATTTTCAATTAATCTAAACATATAGCGTGATTGTTTAAATTCTCCTGGTAATGCTGGCGAGTCACCCATTCCTAAATAATCGAAGCCTAAAAAGACAAATCCTCTTTTTGCCATTTCTGGACCATAAGTTGCTAAAACTTGTCCTCTAAATTGTGGAAATGGGCTTGCTCCAACAATCGCTTTATACTTTTTGTTTTCGTCAAACCCTTTTGGTAAGTACAAGTCTGCTACTAAATCTACTCCGAATGATTTGAATGTTACTCTGTTTTTTCCTGCTTGTAAGCTCATGATATTATGTTTTAAAAATTCGTATAATTATTTGATTGTAAGGTTAAAACAACAATGAGGTCAGCCTTTTTGTTTTATACATTTTGGTATGTGCCATATTCGTTTTAATTGTGTACAACGTCCAGCTACGCGTAGTGCGGGAGTAGAAAGCATTTCATTTGCATTTACTGATATGTTTGTTGATATTCGCTTGCTTTCAATTGGCACCAAACCTCGCATTGCGTATAGCAGTTGTTGTGTGTAGCCTTTTTCCTCAGAACCTCGCTAACAAGCCACCTCCCCAACCATATTGATTGTTATAGTTTCCTTGCAGAGAAAAATTACGGGATAAAGTATATGATAGCCCCACGAGCCACTCGGTTTCAGATTCGTATTCACTATCGCCCTCTAAGCTATTCACTACTCCAAAATCGCCTCGGTATTCGTACTCACCTTCTAAAAACAGCCTTGGAAAAAGCAGTAACTCTCTATCAAGCCGTATTCTTGGGCGGAGTTGATGGTCAATGCTCAAATCAACATTAAACATATAGGGCGTAAAGTATTTAATACCCGCTACGCCAACGGTATTGATTTCATCAAATGAATCAGGGCTTTCGTTTTCGGCATTTACGCCTACATACAGCCGAACCCAATCGTTGAGATAGCGGTTGTAGTTTACTTCTACTTCTGCGTTTTGGCTATAATCAAACTCGGCACGTAATCCAAACTCGTTGCGTATGTCGCTAGAGGTAAGCATGAGTTCGTTAAAGTTAGAGCCTAAACGGGCAGCACCCCAATTATAAAATCTGTCTGTTTCATCTATAATCATTTTAGCAGGGTATTTTGCTATGCGTGGGTCTCGGGGGTTATCGTAGCTGAAAACACGGGCCATACCGCTCATCATGTGGTAGAGTACGTGGCAATGAAAAAACCAGTCACCTGTTTCCTCATTATAAAACTCTATGGTTACCTCTTGCATTGGAGGCACATTCACGGTGTGCTTTAGTGGCGAATGTTCACCATTTTTATTGATGACCCTAAAATAATGCCCGTGTAGGTGCATAGGGTGATGCATCATGGTAAGGTTGTTGAGTTTGAGCCGTGTTATTTCTCTTTTTTTTATTCTGATATTATCGGTTTCTGTGAGTGGCGTTCCGTTCATGTTCCATACGTAGCGGTTCATATTACCCGTGAGGTTTAGGAGTAGTTCGTTCACCTTAGCTGTATCGGGAAAGGTGGTGTTTTCTTTTGCTTTCAAAAATTCATAATCAAAATACTTCATCCGCTCCATGTGGTCAAAAGGTTTTTCCGTTTTGCTCATCATATGCTTATGATGTTCGTGTCCAGTCCCATCGTGTTGCATCGGCATTTGGGTAGTATCTTTTTTTATTTCGCCTTGCATTTTCATATTGTCGTGCATGGAGTGGTCGTGGTGCATTGTAGAATGGTCGTGGCTCATCTTCATTCCGTATTTATCTTTCAGCAAATCAGGCGTTTTGTTTTTCGTGTTGCCAATAATGGAAGGCGCACCCATTTTCATATCCATTTTAGCCATTCGTTGCATCATAGCAACTTTGTCAGGGCGTTTAATGACTGTGGCAGGTATGAGTTTTCCTTTGCCTAACTGCACCGAAGTATGCCCAGAACCGTCTTGGGCGGTGGCGGTAATCTCTAGTGTCCCGCTAGGGATAGTAACGATTATATCATACGTTTCGGCAATGGCGAAAAGCAAGCGGTTTTTGCTCACGGGCTGTACGTCTACTCCATCGCTAGATACGATTTGAGGGTTGCCTCCGCCAAAGTCCAGCCAAAAGTAAGTAGATGCCGAAGCGTTGATAAAGCGTAAACGCACTTTTTCGCCCTGGGTGAAATCGGGATACTTAGCCAAATCTTGCCCATTGCTCAAAAATGCAGGATAGTAAATATCGGCTATGTCTGCCCCTTCCATACGGTCTCGCCACATTTTTAGCTGTACCCCAAACGCCCCTCTCGCAACTGCACGGCTTAGGGGTACGGCTGTTTTCTTTTTCACTTGGTACCATTCATTGCCTCTTTTGAGGTTTCGCAATACATTTTCTGATTTTTCGTTTGTCCAATCAGAAAGAACGACTACGAGTTCTTTATCATATTCAATCTTTTTTTCTTTGGCCTGAATGACAATAGAGCCATACACGCCTTTTTGCTCTTGTAGCATCGTGTGTGAATGATACCAATACGTTCCTGTTTGATTAATTGGGATTCGGTATTGAAAAGTGGTATCGGGCTTTATCGGTGGGGTGGTAAGATAAGGAACGCCATCATAAAAATTGGGAAGGATTAAGCCGTGCCAATGAACAGAAGTCTCTACGCTCATTTTGTTGGTTACATTGATAACAGCAAGGTCGCCAATAGTAAACGCTAGTGTAGGGGCGGGAATGTCACCATTTACGGTCATTCCATTATTGGTAACACCAGCTAAAGTAACTCTGTTTTGTTCTATGGTTAGGTTATATTCTTTTACGGGTCTGCCTTCTTCGCTTCGGTCGTCTCCGTTTGTGCCTACTTGGGCTAATAGGGTATTAGAAACAAGTATAGCAATTAAGATATGTAAGTAATTTTTCACTATTCTTTTATATTTAAGCCGTTAATAACATTACTAAAATCATCAATCCATTTTGTATGATGGTAACGGTACTCCTTGGGAGGTTAAACACATCGCCTAAGCACGCATATTTGATAGCTTTCTTGTCCAACACAGTTTGTAAAACCCCGATGATACTAACTGAAATGACGATGAAAGTGATGCTATTGGTGATGATTGGGTTAAAACCAATCAGATAAGCTACTCCCACCCCCAATTCCGTAAAAGCATAGATATAGCTCCATGTTGGAAATTTCCGAGCAATGATGTCGTACATCAAATAATTCTCTTTAAACCCTTTCAGGTTCAGCATTTTAAAAAACGAGGAAGTAAGAAAGAAGCCCGTCATAAAGTGCCTCATCCATCGGTTGATGATTATACTTTCAGCAGTTAGTTCAATAAGTGCGGTTGCCAAAAAGATATAAAGAAATATGAGTAAAACGGGTTTGTATGTGCCAAACCACGATTTAGTGTGATCCACAGTTTCGCTTTGCTGCATTGCTGAAATGTGATATTTGCTATCTAAAACATTTTGTAAATCAGCCAAAGCAACGTGTTTTTCCATACTGATGGTTGCCTTACTGCTTTCTTTTGAGACTTCTGCAGATTTTACATTTTCTGCCGAAAACAAAGCCGATTTTATATTGGCTTCACAGCTTCCGCAAGTCATTCCTGTAACAGTATATTCGTGTGTCATAAAACTCTTGTTTAAGATTACTTTTACAAAGATCAGGAATCTAAAAGATGAGTTAGTTACAGAATTTTGGGAGAGTGTTGTAAAATTTACAGGCGGTCTAAGGGCTTGCGTTTAATCGTTCTCATTTTTTTAAAGTGGCTTGGCGAAAGTCCCGTTACTTTTTTGAATTGGTTGCTGAGATAAGCCGTGCTGGAGTAGTGGAATTGAAAGGCAATTTCGCTCAACGTAAGCTCATCATACACCAAGAGTTCTTTTACCTTTTCAATTTTTTGCAAGATGTAGTATTTCTCAATGGTAATTCCTTCTACTTCTGAAAACAAGTTGCTCAAGGAGTTGTAATCTCGATGAAGTTGCTTGGCTAAATACTCTGAAAGATTGACCGATAGGGTGTTGCTTTTGTCCTGCACTAAACTGATAATTTGAGTTTTGATTTTCTCAACGATTCTTGACATTTTATCGTCCAAAAGTTCAAAGCCTAAGTGTTGTAATTTTTGTTTCAACTCATCTTTTACTGTTATAATATCTGTTTCCTTTAAAAGTGCTTCGCCTAAATATACCTCCATAGGATTAAGCCCTAAGTCTTCAAGAGTAGATTTTACCACCATTTTACAACGGTTGCAGACCATATTTTTAATGTAGATTTTCATTTTTTGGTTACACACAACGGCTTGGATATGAGTAGCAGGCGAGGCACGAGCCTATTACTTATATCTTTTGTTACCAGTAGTTTTTCTTTCCTCTTGTCTCTTTTTGAAGTAAGCCAAAATCTGTTCTGTTGATTTTCCTCTCAAATCTCTACTAATCCGCTCTCGACTTTTTCTTACTTCTTTGACACAATCATATGTTTTTACTTTAGTCTTCATAATCAAATGCTTCTCTTGGGTTTCTAATTTTAATAGTCGGGTGGCCACAAATTAAATTCACGCCATTATATCATCTAATTCTATGAGTATTTACAATGTGTTTAAAATTCCAAATGACCAAATGGCAATATGAAAACAATCTGCTAAACTTATTTCTCCTACCGCTTTTTCGTCAATATATTTTAAAGCAAGATTTCTTGACTCATCATCTAAAGATACTTTTTCAATATTCTTGTTAGAGAGAGATTTTGCACAATCTTGAACTCTTGGGGTGCGTCTGCCACTTCGTCCAAAGCTACATTAGATAACATGATAACAGAGCCAGTTTCTTCTACTTTGTTGAAAAATTTCTTTGAATATTTTTCAAACTCTTCGTCAAAGTACCCACCAATTACCGATGTGTCTGTGTAAATTCTATTTCTCACTTTACAAATTTACTGTTTTAAAATTAATGTCGTTATTTGAGTTTTTTTGTGGTATTTTCTCTAATTAGTATACCCATTCGATACCTTTCAGACTTAACAAAATTACCCTTATCATCATAATAATGAATAGTACCTTTTCCATTTTTTAAGGTTCCTTTTTCAAGAGGTTTCCCATTTTTATCAAAAGCTGAAAGTACTTCTAATATGAAATGCGGCTCTGCAAACAAAATTTTGATCTTAATTGTCCATTTTTGTCATAAACAACTATTTTTTTCATATCTCTGTCCATTCCAAAGTTTTGCTGGTGCGTCTAAATTCCCATCTTTTTTTCTAAATTGAACAGACAAATTTAGAATGGATTCTCTTTCTTTTCTATACTCTACCCAATCCCTTGCAGTTTGACATACACACTCCGTGTATGGAGTTGATTTTCTGTCACAAACTTCTAAATCATTAGAATTTGCCCAAGCTTCCTCTCTTTCCCTATACTGTTCGCAATTTCTGTCTATTGGTTGAGGTATCTTTTGTAAAGATGTATTTTGAGCTTTCACATTCAAAATAAATTCAAAAGCTAAAATCGTTAAAATATAAATTCTATGTTTCATATTTCTGTTGTGTTTTAAAAATTACTGGTAACGGTTAGTATAAGAATAGTAGCGGATTATAGAACGCTAACTTCTCGGTTTATTACAGACCTTTGTTATATGTTTATTGTTTCGTTTTAGCACTTCAGCCGCTATTATTTCTTATACATTGTTTTACGCTGGCTTTTTTCCGCTCAGATTGTCATTCGGCGTTGGCATCAAATGTAATATTTAAATGCAAGTGGTGGTGCTTTTATGTCTTCACTCGCTGTTAATATTTCTCCAATTCTCTAATAATTTGAGTTGGAATGGTGTGTTCTAATAATCGAGCTTTTAATTGGTCGTGAAATTGCGCATCATAATCATAGGTGATAGCTTCTTTTTCTCGCTTCTTTAATTCAATATTAATATCTTCAAAAAGGGTAGGTACATACTGGAATGATTTAGCCTTTGACTTTGAAATAAGTGCTTTAGTCTCAATCATATCTTTAGGCAATACAGAATTTGGTCTGCAATATTTAAAAATTTCTTCGGGTACAATCACAAACCATACATCAACAGTTTCGTCCTCATTTTTATTTGCAGATATGATTTTATCAATAAATAGGGTAACTAAATCGTAGGTTCTTTTATGGTTACTGCTATTGTATAGCAATTTCCCTATTTCTTCATTTGTAACTTCTTTAAAAGTTATGCTAGAAGATTCCCATTTACAACCAAAAATTGTTTCAAAGCCTGGAAATATTGGCCTTGTAATATTCTTGCTGTTATAGATGGGTTTTTGAATATAATCTAAATAATTTTTAAAAATTTGTAAACCATCTTTTGTTCCTATAACACCACTTTTAATTCCATAAATCTCATTTAATGATCCAAAAAGAGCAAGTCCATCTCTTGCATCAGAGCATTTTTGATCGTGTGCGAACAATATATTTGGTTCTTCTATGTGGATTAGTTGTTTTATTCAGTCTCTAAATATTCAATGAAATCATCTTGTTGTTCCACTTCTTCGTTACTTAGAATATCTGATAATTCAGATTCATCTTCTAAAATATTTTTTTTAGGTATATCATAACTTTTACTACCTCTAAATTTTAATGGTTCATTTGACACATAAACCTTTTCTTCACTTCCAACTTCTAGATAAAATGAGTCGTCATCATCCGACAAACATTTTACGAAGACTAAAAGTTTTGTTCTCCAAGTATTGTTCCACCAGTTTTTTCCTTGTCTTCTTCTTAAGGAATGTTGAATGCTTGATGATTCAATTAGCTGTTTTCCATCTTTTGTAAAGAAAATATGTGATGAAATCATCAAAACAGGAAATGGATATAGTTTGGATGTGCCAGAGATTCCGAAGTGCCAATTTTTCTCTTTTTGTTTACCGACTAATTGTATTTTCTGAAACTTGTCTTTTTCTAACGTATTTTTTTCTATCCAATAAGCAGTTCTATTAGACATTTCATATTCATTTACTTCCTTGACTTTTATTCTCAACTCGAATGCTTTATTGAGAAGTTGAACAATCAATCTTTTACATTCCGAATTTCCAATGAATTTGGAACTGTATTCGCTGGATAATATATCTTGCGTTGGTATTCGTATTGTTTTACTTTTTTGATATGCTTCAGTTTTTGGCAATTGATATTTAAAATCATATGCCCAAGCAAATGTGCATAAATAGCTCTTATACCTCACAGCAGGGAAAGTTAACTCTTGCACATCAAATTTTTTAGGAAGTCGCCAATCAAAGTCGTGAAACCCAAGCTCATCAGGAAAAGAAAGAATTGAAAACCAGTTGGAATCATAAATTTCTTCCTTATCAATGATACCTTTATCGTGAAGAAATATTTGTTGATACAACAGATTACTTTTCTCAAAATCAGGACTGTTTCTAGCAATGCTTTGTTTTTCCAATGCCTTCAACAAATCTCTTAAACCAATTGCCCAAGAATTTCTAAAATTAATGGAGTTGAGCCTGACAATTTCAATGTTTATATCATCATAAGAAAGGTTTTCATCAACTGCAAGTGGAATAATGAATGTTTCGTCTTTCAATTGCTCTTTGACTTTGGTGACTACTGCCAGTTCTTTTAACACACCTTCACGTTGATTTGAATAAGAAGAAGATACGATTAGAAACTTACAGGTGTTTTCTCTGATTTCTTTTTCAATAATACTCTAAAAATCGGCTCCTTTATCTAAAAATAAAATGTCGCACCAAACTTCATAACCCAAGCCAATAAGTTTCAATGCCAACCATTTTGTAAAATCGTTGGCATCTGGTGTTGCATGACTTATGAATATTTTGTTTCTCATTATCTATTCTTCATTTCTACTCTATTGCCAATAGCTTCTATCAAAAGAGAGTACAATTGTGGTAGAATTTCTGTTTTGAATCCGTAGGCTTTTAAAACTTCTTCGTCAAATGCAATTTTGTCTTTTTGCTTGTATTCGTTTTCGTAATCTTGAATTTGTCTCTTGCTTAAAGCTTCAAATTTTGAAAGGATATTTTTCTTTTGACTATCTGAAAGTAGGTTTGGGTCAAACATTTCCATTTTTGTTTTGAAAAAATCTGCATTCAAATCCAATGCTCCTAGATTCCTTGAAACTCCGTTCAGTTCAACAACTAAAAGAGAAATAATTGAATTTAGTAGGGCTGTTATTATTTCAATGTTTTTATCATAAACCTGAATCGCTGATAATCTTTGATTTGAAGCAAATGAGTTTTCTGAGTAGCTAAAAAACAATCTCTTGTATGGATTTATGGAAGTAACTATGTTCGCATTACTTGGTGGAATAGAATACCAAAAAGGTTTATGATTATATTTAAATCCTTTTTCTCTAATAGTTAGTGTGTTGTTTTTATTATATTGATTTTCAAACTTTTTAAAAAAAGTTTGCAGAAAACCAGTAAGTCTTTAGCTCAGTGGATGAATGCAAACAAGCGAGGCGTTAGCCTTGCTGTTGGATATACTTTTGGATGGTATCCATAGAAGCATTACCTAGTCAGAAGAGACGAAGTACCCATCAGTCCAAAATGTATATTCTTTCCAAAAGTGTTTATTTGAGAATATGTGGATGCAGTTTCCATATGCGATGTGTGGAGATGGACTTGAGCCGTCTGACGATAGAAAGGGGTGAGAGCGTAGGTTTGCTATTGATAAGTAAATGAATACGGTCTTTGTCAGTTTCCATTTCTTTTATGACAAAATCTGATACAATTTCCATCTCTTTGAGAATAGTTTTGATGCTTTGCTCTAAGGGATGGGTAAGCAGTTTTTTACGATATTTGCAAACGAAGATAATGTGATACTTAAGGAGGAACTTACTATGATTTTGAGAGATGTATTGACGTTGCATATTCAATAGAAATAAGATGTTAAGAGCGTACAAATATCGTATCTATCCTACGCAGGACAAAAAGAGGTGTTAGATAAACACTTTGGTTGTGTGCGATTTGTGTATAACTGGGGATTAGCTAAAAAGAAAGAATTGTATGAGAAGGAGAAGAAGTCAGTTGGTAAGAAGAAACTACAAGAAAGTGTAGTAAAAGAGCTAAAGCAAGAGCATGAATGGCCAAAGGAAGTCAACAGCCAATCGTTGATTAATGCGGTTTGGAATTTAGATACAGCGTATAAGAATTTTTTTACAAGGGTAAAGAAAGGAGGAGGGAAGGCTGGATTTCCGAGATTCAAAAGTAGAAAAGATAGCAAACAGAGTTTTCAATGTACACAACATACAAAAGTAGATTTTACAAAAGAGATATTGAAGATGGTAAAAGTAAAAGATATAAAGATTAAGCTACACAGGAAGTTTGAAGGTAAGATAAAAACGACAACGATAAGTAAAACGTGTAGTGGGCAGTATTGTGCGAGTATATTGGTAGATAATGATATAGAACCCTTGCCGAAGAGAATGATAAATGAAGAGAAGACCATAGGGATAGATGTAGGAATCAAAGATTTTTTGATAAGAGACGATGGGCAGAAATATGACAACAATCGTTATTTAGAGAAGTCATTAAAGAAACTGATGAAGCTACAAAAGTGGCATAGTCGCAAAGAGCGAGTGTGGGTGGAGGGTGAGAATGGCAAGAGAAGGAAGGTCAATTAGTAGCAACAGAGAAAAGAGCAGATTAAAGATAGCGAGGCTACACGAGAGGGTAGCGAATCAGTGGTTAGGCTCTATTCATAAAATTACACATGAACTAACTCACGATAGTCAAGTGAGTGCGATATGTGTAGAGGATTTGCACGTCAAAGGAATGATGAGAAATAAGCGATTAGCTCGTCATCTAGCAGATGTAGGGCTAGGTAAGTTTTTTGAGCTATTGAAGTACAAATGCGAGTGGTATGGTATTGGTCTGATAGAGATAGGAAGATATCAACCAAGCAGTAAGCAATGCCACAAATGTGGGTGGAAGAAGGAGGATATGAAATTGAGTGATAGAGAGTGGACGTGTGAGTGTTGTAAAACCAAGCATGATAGAGATGTGAACGCAGCGAGGAATATCAAAGCGTTTGGATTAGAGAAAATAGGGCAGGGACTGTCCGAATCAACGTCTGTGGAGAGTACATTGGCGGGCTTGCAGGGTGCAAACTTTGTAGGTAGTCGTGGCTCTGTGAAGCAGAAAAAAAGAAAGGAGTACACTGCCTCTCGAAGCCTCTAAATCTTTAGTTTAGAGGTAGTTCACAATTTGTTGATGATTTTTGTTTCCAAAGAATTGCAACGTGTTGTAAAACGAATTTAAAAATGTTCCTGTGCCTGCTGTTGGGTCAATTATAATATCATTTCGGATTCTGATTGCAGAAAAAGTAACAAGATTTGCCAATGTTTCTGATGTAAAATATTGTCCAAATTTTTGCTTTTCTTCTTGTGGAACTAAATTTTCCAAAATATGACCAATTACTTCATTAGGTGATACCTTGAAATCAAATTCGTTAAAACAGAAACAAGTTTAAAAAGCAATTCGTCAATTGTTTCGTTGAACGGAATTTTCTCTGTAAAATCACTTTCAAAAACGGCTTGATAATCTATTTTCTTTGCTTGGTCAAAAAAGCTGTTTAGTTGCTTTTGAGCGTTTGTACTTTCCTTTAACTCTAGTTTAGAAACTTTGCCTGACAGGTTTTCTGAAAGGGTAAGGTAGAAGAGGATTTTACCGATAAACTTATAATATGTGAATTTTGCTAAAACTTCTTCGGGTTCAACTTTTTCAACTCGTCTTGATGAAGTTGACAGAATTTTAAGTGTAGCACTTTCTACAATTTTCCATTGATTAAATTCTTTTCTGAATGTACTATCATCCCCTTTTAGTTCGTTGATTTCATTTTGAAATTGCGGAACGAAATGCTGAGAAGTTTGCAAAATGGCTTCAACAATATTGGACGAAATGTTTATCGCCTTTTTCAGCTTTCTGTTTTGGTAGAGCTGCCCTGAATCGTGAAGTATTTCGTTAAGCCGTTTTTCAACTTTGGCTTCGTATTTTTTGTAGTTGTTTCTGTTGGCTAAATCATTTCTATTTATGATGTCTTTTTCTTTCGGGTAAACTTTCAGTTTTTCCAATCCCGAAATAGAATAATTATCATCTTTGATTTTCCATATAATAGCTTCTGTACCGTTTCAAGTAACAAAAGAATCAGATTTTAGCCGTTCGGCTTTTTCCAAAGTATTTTCCAACATTTCGGTGTCATCTGCTTCGGTATCTGGAAATTTCAACTCCCAACCATTGAAAACAATATCCGAAATCTTGTCGATAAATAAAAGAACATGCAGGAAATTTTGTTCTCCCTGATGCGACTTTTAATCCTTCGTCATTGGTTGCATCTTGAAATAGGGTAGTGCCGTCATTAATAGCTTGTTTTATCCATTTAGAACTTGGTTTTTGTAATTTAACGTGTGATATTTTGTAATAGGTTCGTTAAACAACTGTAAAGTAGATTCTTCAATTTCCCTTTGCTTTAAAGTTTTTTCTATTCTATCGGTACAAACTTTGATATAATCAACAGGCTTCACTTTATGAAGTAATACATCTTCGTTCTTTTCAATTCCTATAAAATTTCTATTTTCCAAAATTGCAGAGAGTAAAAAAACTTCCGCTACCACAAGCATTATTCAGTACTATATCGCCTGGTTTTGCAAAAGTTTTTATCAAGTAACGCGACCTAATTCTATTGGTTTTTGAGTTGGGTGATATACGGTTCCTTCCGATTCGGCAGTCTTTACATAAATGTAGCCGTCAATTGGCTGTTCTTCATAAAATACCACATCATTTAGATAGTGTTTTCCATTACTTTTAACGTGTCGTGGTTTAAAATCTCCGTAACTACCTGTATATTGGTCTTTTCTAATACCTTTATCATACGCTTCTCCGTTTTTCATTTGCGGATTGTATGTTGGTTGTTTCTTGTAAAAAACACAAATGTCTTCGTATTTGCGAAGTGGTTGCTTTTGATTTTATCCAAACAATTTTATACTTAAAATTTTTTTCATTACTTAAAATAAGTTTGGCGGTAAATATTCCCTGTGAAGTGAGGGCAATAGCTCCATTATCTTTAATTATTCGATAATATTCTTGGCACAGTTTATTAAGGTCAATTACGGAATCCCATTTGTTTTGGGTTGTTCCATAAGGTAAATTACATAGAATCATATCTATACTTCTACTTGGAATTTTCTTCATTTCTTCAAGACAGTCGCCTTGGATTACCTTATTGAGATATTTGTTAATATTATTAGACATATTTTAAAGTTTAAGACTTTGTTGTTTGGCATCTATCTGACGTAAGTATTTTACTTTTTCTTCAGCTACAATGAGTGCATCAGTTGAAGAGCTACTTTGATAAAGCTTTTTTGCGAATAAGTCGCTGAAATATTCAGTTTTTAATTCTTCTAAGTCAAGTTTGAAAACGCTTGCTAATAGTGATAATTTTTTTCATCAAATTCTCTTTTGCCATTTTCGATTTTGCTCAAATTTGCAGAATCCAATCCCAATTTCGCACCTAATTGGGTCAGAGTAAAACTATTTGTAGTTCTCAATTCTTTAATGTACTCTCCAAAAGATTGTTTCATTTGACTTGATTTTTTGACCTTGTCAATTTACGACGAAAATAACAAATCTATTTTGATTTTCAAGTCAAGCGGTGGAAAAAGGCAAGCTCTTTTTGTTTTTTAGGGTTGGCTTTTGTATTGGGAAAAACCAAACGTGCTTGACTATGCGGTGGGATTTTAGCTTGTGTACAACGGTATGAGTAGTAGCGGATTTCTATTCACAAACCTTTCGGTTTTGCACTGACCTTTGTTTTAGGTGTATACTTTCGTTTTATCACTTAAACTGCTATTTCTTATACACCGTGTTGTAGCACGTTTTTTTTTTAATCAAGATTCCAATAAACATCATTCATAACTTCAGGGTCATCTGTGCCTGCTGCGTCTCTCAACCAATCGTCTGAATCGTAATAATAGTCATCGTGTTGGTATTGATAATTATCAAAGTCAACTACTTCTTGCTCAATGTAGTCTTCGTTAAGATAATGCCCAAATTCATTCATTAACTCGCTTTCGGTCAAGTTTGGTAAATAGAATTGATTTTCAGAGTCATATTTGACTTTGTTTATTTTTTCAAATTTTTCTCGGTTTAGGTTTATTATATTTTCTGAAAACCTGTATTTAATTGTATCTAAAACTGGTTCATACTCAAACACTAAATCATTAAGTCGTTTTATAGAAAGTTTTTTTAGTCTTTTTAATGAAAATTCCTTTTCTAATTGATTTGGTGGAATTGCGAAAAACTCAACAGTTTTTAAAGCCCAATTTAGATATTGTAAATCTCCGTTAATCAAAATTGATTGCTCCGCTGTTTCTGCGTTTTCTAAATTCTGTTTCGTTAGCGTAAATGGTTTAGTGAAATCAGAACGAAATATTTTTTCTAATAAGATTGAAAGATTTGAAGCACGTTCATCCTCGTTTGAATTTTCCCAAAAGACTTTTGAACTTGTGGCAATAAAATTTTGAGTTAAAAAATATTCAATCCCGTAATCTCGAATTTCACGAACTAATTCAACATCTTGTTCAGTTACTTTGAAATGAGGACTTTGAACTTCATATGCAAACTCTTTATCTCGTATGAATTCTAAGAGGCAAATTCCAAAGTCTTTTATGGTCGTGTATGTGTTTCTTTGAATTTTGCCATTTATAACTTCTTCAAGTTTTTTCCCTTTGTATTTGCCAAATTTAAATTCTGTCTCTTCTGTAAACCTTTTGATTATTTTTTTCTCAACTACTTTTTCTTTTTCGACATTTAGCCAAACATAATTGTCATAAAACCCCCACCAATGGTCATGGTGAAAATCCCCAATACCAAATTCAAGTTGTCCGCTGAACCAATCCGTAAGAACTGGTTTGTCCGTTTTGAATAAATCTTGGATTGTGTAATTTGCACTTTCAATGTTTGTTAAGTAAAATTTGTTGTCCTGTAAAAGCCAATAGCCTTGATATCCTCTCGAATGTACTGTCGTATACATTTCAAATTTGATTTCCTTATGGTTTTCTAAATATGAATGTAGTGGTGTACCGATAAGCGAATATTTCCCATCTTGATATTCTAAACTTTCTTGTGCTTGTACTGTCATTTTGTTCTATGTTCAGATATGCTACAACGGTTGGGATATGAGTAGTAGGCGAGGTACGAGCCTATTACTTGTATCTATTGTTGCCAGTAGTTATTATTTCACATTTTCCACACGGCTATCTTCATATAATACTTCAGGGTCAAAATCTGCTCCGTTTTCCCACTCAATAGTATCAAAACTTACACGAACTTTATTGAAAAATTTTTTGTCTTTCAATTCTTCAAAAATTCCTCCGTCAAGATGTGGCTTCATATCATATACTTTTCTCTCACCTGTTTTAAATGTTAGAAGAAGATTATAATTTTCTAAAACCTTTACTGATGTTATTGTGTAATTCATGTTTTTATTTCAAAGGTTCAATTTTAAATGGTTGTTCTTTGTTTTGGCATAATTTCCAGTCTGCCAATAATTCCTCTTTGTGAATTTCTATCCAAGCTTGTACCATTCAAGTTTGTTTTGTAGGTATTTTACCTTTCAACACTTCTGCGCTTTCAATCTCAAAAGATGCTGTATAGTCTTGGTAATAAACGTGAATATGTGGTAGATTATGCTCTTTAGGTGCGTAGTACATTCTCACTACCTTCAAGACGATACTCTGCTTTCACATAGTGTAAAAACTGCACAAAAATCGACTCTTCAGCACAAGCACTTGAGTGTGAGATGTAATAATCACAATCATTAGTTACATATTGTACTGGGGTAATAAAAGTATGACCTGTATAGTCGCCACCATCGTCATAAACACTTACCCAAGCATACTAAAACCTCCCTTCCTGTGCCTTTGTCTCACTCCCAAATGAGGCTAAAAACAAAACACCGATAAGTGCTAAAAATTTGGTTTTCATAATTTTTAATTGTCCTCATATTTATTTTATTTTTAAGTTATTAAATGTTTGATTAAAATTTACTTTCTTTTCGTTTTTCATTTGCCAAATAGGCAAGGTGTTTGAATGCCTTTGAAATCAACCTATCATCTTCATCAATTCTGGTTTGCTCTAATTCAGTTTTATTTATTTTATATTTATACTCAAACTCATATTGTGATGGAGAAAATTTTAGAGTAAGGTTAAATCTTGAAATAGCATCCTTCAAAAATTCAATCGTCTCGCCCAAGTGTCATCATTCTGTTTTTCGTGTGCTTGTGTTGTTACTATGCTTCCCAAAATCAAGGCTAAAAGTGTCAAAAATTTAATTCTTCCTATATCCGTTGTGTTTTAAAATTACTGGCAACGGTCTCGGCTATGGGTAGTGCGGAATTTTAAGCCAAAGCTTTCGATTTAGCACTGACCTAGCGAGCCTTTTGTATATTTATTATATTTCAAAAATAAATATACAAATTGCGAGCGGAATAGAATAACTAAACTTTGGTAAAACAAATTAGCCCGCATTACTTATAGCCAGTGTTGTGCATTCGTACTTATTTTTTAGTGTACTTTTCATCAAATTTTTTCCAAATATTCGAATTGTAAAATGTTTTCGTCTGTGATTTTGGGTTTTTGGGGTCTAACTTTCTATTATGAGCTAATTTTTTGTCTACTTTAATTTCTCTCATAACAGAATGAAACTCTTTATTTACTTTGCAATCTTGATATTTTTGCTTGGCCGAAGTTGTGACATCAGAGTAGGAGAGAGGATATTTTAATGTAATGTCTTCTTCTGTTAATTTTACGGGAACACCATTTTCATCATATCTCATTCCAATTCCGTCTATGTTTTTTGATTTTTTAAAGCTTATGTCTATTCCTATTGCGACACTAAATTTGTCGTCTAATATGTCTGTCTCAGAGACTTTCTTTTTTACAAAATTTAAATAGTTTTTAACCTCTTCAGTAAGAACAGAAGTAGAGTCGATTTTAGAATCAACATAAGCAAGTGGCATTAAATAAAAATTATATTTTGATAAGTCAACTCTTGACTCCCAATTTTGTATTAATTCTATATAATTTTTAATACGAGCAAAACCTAGTTCTTGAATCTCTTTCGATATGTCTGAAGCGTTATGAAAATGTATTGAATTGTCTCTAAGTTTAATTAGTGAGGAAAGACTTTTGACTAAATTTAAACTAATCCTTTTATCAAGTTTTCTTAATATAAGCATTGATTTAGCCAGACTAATTGTCATTGGAGTTTTCGCTCTGTTAAGCTTAGGTGTGAGTAGTTTAGATTTTTTCCATTTTTCTTTTTTTTGTTTTCCAACACGTAAATGGAATTCATCTTGTATTTTGAAAGTTTTAAAATTCTAGCTTTAAATAATAACTCCCAAGCATTAATAGAAAGTATGGAAAAAATTTCCTCACGATATTTGAAATCAGGTTTATTATAAATCTCAATTGCATATAACATTGAATCGATAGAATTATCTAATAAACTTTGATAGGTTTTGTTAATTTTTATTTATTTCTCCGTGAGTTTGGGTATGACGCACAACGGTCTAGTATATGAAAAGTAGGCGATTTCTTAGCATCGAACCTTCGCTTAAATACAAAGCTTGATTTGAGTCAAAAGCCTTGATATTAAGTATTACGCCTATTTTTTGTATACATTATTACATGCTTTATTATTTTATATATTGTATCTAATTGCTGAGCCGGCACCTCTTTTCTTAGTATGAGCAATTGATTTGTTCAGATAGAGATTTCGTATTTCGTCAGAAGCTTGGTGTCCATTAAAACCGTAACCTATTTTCGTTTGTCCGTACTTTTTTGCAGTCGGTAGATAACCTCTTTCTTTTTCGTACCATTCTTCAACCTCGAACACTTCAACGATTAGTCCGCGATATTCACTTAGAACGTATTTAAGTTGATTCAGTCTGCTCTTTTTTATTGTCCAAGTTTCTTTCGTTGCTTGATAAATCGACTGCCCACTTTTTCCTCGTTGATATGTTCTATTTATGTTAACGATAGTGCAGTTTTCTCCGATACTGTTTAAAGGTTGTGCATTATAAAGACGCTTAACTTCTTTAATAGCCATTGTTGTGTGTTGTTATTTTATTAAAAATTGTTCAAACTTATTTTTAGCTTCTTCCATTGAATAAACCCCACTATCATAAAGACCTTCTAAAATTATTGAAAAATAGAGATGTCTATAGTATTCGTCTTTAAATCCTCTCCTTCGTCCTGCTGGATGAGGAAGTCCAACTACTTTTATGTCTCTATTTTTGAAATGAGAATTAAAATTATTTAGGACTAAACTCCCAAAGCAAAAAATAATTTTTGGGTCTATTATTCTAATTTCTTCACTTAGAAAACGGTTGAAGCAATTATCGATACATCCTCCGTTGAAGAAGTCAATTCCCTTGAATTTCCCATTTTCATTGTTCATTCCACACTTTATTAAATTAGTGAGGTATGCATTTTTGAGCTTAAAGGTGTAGATGATACTATTAAATAAACTACCATATCTTCCTCCTTTAAACTCTTGAGGATACCCAAATTTATCTTGCTTGTAATGTACCCAATACCACTCTTTAGTTGGTTTTTTCGTAATTCCGTCAAACGTGTTTTTTTCATAAAATCCCCCCCGATCAGCACTCGGGCTTTCCATTATAAAAATCACACCTTCATCTTTCCAGTACTTGTCTAATTTTGTTATGTTTTTATCGCTTGCTTCAAAAATGTCATTTGAGGTTGCACCGTGTGAAATATTTTGTAATCTGTAGTTTTCGTCTTTAGGGGAAATATTTAGCTTTTTACCTTCGCAATCAGTACAAAAACCTTTTATCTGGCGTTTGCCTTTACTCAAATAATCATTGAAAGAATATTCAGAAATAGGTTTCTCAAATTCAATTGAGATAAGTTTTTCAAAATTCAAAGTTCTTAATTTTTCCATTTCGGTTTTTAATAACATACAACGGTAAGTATAAGCGTAGTAGCTGACGATAGGAAGCAATTATCGATTATACGTTGTTATGAATTTTTTATCTTTTTCTAATATCATCCGATATAGTGATTCGGGTGCAATGTCTATATCATTATCCCACTCCAAAGTCCAACTATTAATTTTAAAACCCTTAAAAAAATCCTTATCCTTTAATGGTTCAAAAATGGCTAAACTATTTATTTTGTCAGTAAAATCTACAGTTCCTTCAGTTCCATTATTAAAAGACAGCCAAACTTTGTAGTCTTTTACATATTTTGCATTTGTTACCCATACTAAATCCATATTTTATCTACTTTAAAGGTTCTATTGGGTTAGGTTTAATACCTTTTTGACATTTTTCCCAGTTTTCAAATAATTCATTTTTATGTAACTCCATCTACTCAAAAGTCAGTTTTAAAGCTCGTTTAGGCATAAAACCTTTAACCACTTCATCGTTCAGGTTAATTAAAACTTTATATCCTTGATATTCTACGTGAAAATGTGGCGGGTTATGCTCGTCAAAAAACATCCTCACTATTATTCCATAGAATCTACTTATCTCAGGCATTGATTGTCTTTTTGGTAAAAATAATACTTTCTAAAGAAATTTACAATCCGACTAATCTTGAACTTCCATTTTAGTGAAGAAGTATTTGAAATTCCAATAAGTCCAATATAGAAATGCAAGTCCAATAGTAATTACAGATAGTACTAACAAGCCAAGAAACATGATAAATCTTTATGAACTATTATATCTTCTGGGGAAACAAATGGAATAATTGGATTGGTTAAAAATTCAGACTCGTTTAAAAAATTAACATTAGCCGTTTTCATTAGCCTGTAATTGAAAAGGAAATATGGTGTTTTATAATTTCCAGTAATTATAGGTAGAAAATAGAAGCAAATCTGTTTACTAGGATTTTCTTCTAGTATATACATAGTCAAAGCAGTTGAAAAACTTTGAAAGCTGGAATTTCTTCCAGCTACTCTTTCATCTGAAAAAGAAATGTAATTTACATTTTCGTGAAAAAATAGTTTTGCTAGGCGACCTTTATTGTAGCCTGAATTGTCAAACTCTACTGTATAGTCTGTAAGTCCAGTTATTTTTTCACAAATATCAGCTAGAATAGACAGTCTCGATAGGTCTTGATACAGTCCTCCCTTCTGAAAGTTGTTCTTTATCACAAAATGTGGTGTTTCCGTTCTCGTCATAATTTAAAACCAATTTTTTAATTCTTCATTTGTTTGTCCTTTATGTTCAATAACATATGATATCATAAAGCGAATTGCTTTACTGCTTAAATAATCTGCAAACTCGAAAAGTACTTTTTCAGCTTCTAATCCCCAACCTTTGAACCCTCTTTTACCATCATTGTATGCTCCAGTTATAAGACGATATGGTGGGTCTAAATAGACAAAGGGTTCATTGTCTATAAACTCTGGAATTTTGGTGTAATCAATATTCTTTTCTTTTATGATTCTTGAGAAGGAAATCATTTTCTCTAAAACTTTATCATTGGACCAATGCATACCTACAGGATTATTAAAATCGTGGTCACCGTTGAACCTTATTTGTTGATTAAAACCATATAGAATGATTGTATAAAGTAATTTAGGGTCACGCTTTGAAAAAGGTAAAGAGTTGTAGTAATCTCTTGCCTCAATATAACTCTTGGAATCTTGTTTTTTCAGATTAAATTTTTTGATAATTCTTTTCATATAGAGTAGATACTGGTAAGTATCATTAACTCTGAACGATTCTACCAAATCTTTTACAAAATGGTTTAATTCATTATAAATTATTTTATTTGAACTTGAATTAATGCCAACATTGAAATCACCACCGAAACCATCAATAAAAGTTTCCACATTTTTTTGAAAAAAAACATTTTAATTCATTAATCATTTTAGCCTTACTTCCAATGTAGTTTAAAGGGGATTCAAATTTCACGTTTTCTTCGTCCTTTCTTTCTACATAAAATAAATACTCAAAGTGTTCTTTTTTTCCTCTAGATTTAGAGTTTGTGTATTTACTGTAAGATATTTTTTGACATTTATAAGTTTCTTGCTTACCGTATCTTTTAAGACTTGCTTCTATAAGGCTTTTCGACAGAAAGCCATCTGTACTATAACTAAAAATGATATGTTTAGCTTTGGCTTTTGATATGATTCTATCGAATAGAATATGTGATTTATAGTTCTTTGACCAATCCGAACGCATTGGTGTTGTTGTTCTGGAACCAGTCACAGGACTAATTGAAGGTTTGTCATCCAAAACTAAAGTTTGTAAAACACGATATTGAGTACCATACTGATTTTGAGTATATGGTGGGTCAAGATATAGTATATCACATTCTATATTCTCAATAATATCTTTAATTTTATGATTGTAGAATTTGATATTAAGAGGTTCTGATTCTTTAGCTATTACTCTTTGAAAAACAATTGGCTTTTTTGCTCTTGGGTCCCAATGTTTTAGGAAAGATCCATAAACCCCTGCAGTATTTGATACATAAGAAATGGATTCTATTAAACTAGCCAGTAAATAAGAATACTCATAATCTGTTATTAAATTTTATTTTTTCCACTGCTCAATAGTTTGTCTGAAATAATCAATTCGACCTGCATTTTCAATTGAAAAATACATTCTTTCAGAACCTCCTTTTGAGTAATTCTCGTAGAAAAAACCTTTTATAATTTTATTGTTAGAGTTGAAAAAATCAAAAGGGTCAAAGCTAAGTGTTTCAAAATTACAATTATTAGAAGTTAAGCGACCTTTCGTATAAATAACAGACCATTGAATCATATCATTTACTATTACGTTTAAATAATCTTTTAATGAGTCTGCCACAGATCCTGTTCCACAAAAAGCATCGAAAAATGTTAGATTACTTTTTAATAATCCTTTTTTCTCTAATAGGTTCTTAATCTATACAGTAATCAATTCTTTATTTCCAATAAACCTCATTAAAATATTTTTTTCAATTTATTTTTTGTATGGTATTGTTTTCTAAATCTTTAATAATTTCTATCCCGACAGAATTTCTACCATTTAGTTTCGCCATTTTGCTTGTAGTTCCACTTCCAAGGAAAGGGTCTAATACGGTTTCTCCCGAATAGGAATACAATTTTATCAATCGGTAAGGCAATTCATCGGGAAATGCTGCAATTCCTCTCTCAAGTTTAGAACCCGGCATAACATTTGTCATTTCCCAGATAGTTTTGAACCAGCCGTTTTTTTTAAACTCTTCTGTATTTATTTTTGATTTTTCTCGTACTTCTTTAGAAACCTACCGGTAATCAAATTTCCCTTTCTGAAAAATCACAATACTTTCCAACAAATTATCGGGATAAAAATACATGGGAAAAGGGTTCTGTAGTAAAACTCCGCTTCGTCTGCTAATTCTTAAATATCCATCAGGTTTCTTCCAAATAATCTTATCACGGTATTGAAATCCTGCTTCCTGAAAGATTTTAATGGCATCTGCCGTAATGGGATACTTCTGTCCGGCTACAAGCATATCATCAATATTTAGTGCAAAGATTCTACCTGATTGTAATACCCGAAAAGATTCGTTAGCCATTTGCCGTAAGACATTCAGGTAGTTTTCATAATTTTTAAAGAAACCGTCATAGTCAAAAGGAGCATTGAAATACGGAGGTGAAGTTACTATTAAATGAATACTTTCGTCTGACAGTTCTACCATACTCATACTGTTACCAAATATTATTTTATGATTTGTATTCATTGATGTTGAAAATATTATTTCATATCGGGTTTTAGTGTTGCGTTTAAATTGCTCATAACGGTTCGTGTAAACGCCTGTGCGTAGCATTTCGTTTACACATGGTTTTTTGCTGTTGCTTGTTCCACGTTTTCAGGCATACAAAAACTTTAAATTGATTATTAGAACTAAAACGATAAATATTATTAAAAACACGAAAGGCAGATAGTAAACAAAGTTTTCGATTGGTCTGTCGACCTTAGAAATAGTCCTATTTAAAAAATCATCTACTGAATCAAGCGAGAATTTTATACTTCTTATCCAATTGTTTAAGTCATTAATTTCTTTAGAGTATTTTTCTTTTACTGTTTGTTCTTTTTCTTTTCGTCTTTCTTGATTAAAATTTGTTTGAGAGCTTTCTTTATAAACTGCGATATCTGATGTTGAACCGTATAGTTCTTGATAGATTTTATTGTACGTTTCTCTTTTTATGGGATTCGACAAAATCTCATATGCTTCATTAATTTCCTGCATTCTTTTCATAGAATTTGGATTCGAATTCTTGTCTGGATGCCAAAAAACAGCAAGTTTTCTAAACGCCTTTTTAATCTCACTTTGAGAGGCAGAAAAACTAACATTAAGTATTTTGTAATAGTCTTTAATCATTGATAAAAATTGTCAAAAAAATCATCATAATCTTTACTTTTTCTTATGTGTTTCTCCATACGAGTGAAATAGGCTCTTTTCTTTTTCAAATATCCTGCATAAGTACTAAATCAGTAATGTTCATCATAAACGTAAAAAAGCCAATAAATACCCAAATGCCTGTTATCAACATTGGAATAACTGCAAATCCATTTTCATATACAAATCCATTTTCAACTTCCGCTAAAAAGAGAATTATAAAAATCGGTAACGAAATCAATGCACCTGTTAAAAACTTAAAAAGCCTGCTAAATTGATTAGTAATAGTGTCATTAGGGTCTATTAGTGAGAAGTCTGGTTGTGTTTGCAGTTTCTTTTTTAAATCAATGTATTCATACTCCGAAATTGCATTCGGTTCTCGAAATGAATAATGCGTTACATGTATATACATTGTTATAATATTTAATGTTTGGTGTCTTTCGGTGGATTAGGGTCGTTTCCGTAACTGTCTTTGTCTCTAATTTTTCCATCTTTTCCGTGAATTACAACTTCTGACTTTTGGTTTTTCGCAATTTCTTTCGCAAAATCAATCGCTTGTTTTTGTGTGTCAAATTTTTTAGTTGCTTTCGTGTTACCTGCTCCTTTTACAGTCCAGTTACTCTCTTTTTTTACAACGTGTTGATTCTTTCCCATAATTGTTAATAAGAAGATTTTGTGTATTCCCAACGCTCGTGTAAGCTATGTATTTATAGTACCCTTTCATATTTCCATAAGAATCAAAAAGTTCATAACGCTTGTACAAATCATTCCATTTTTTAGTTTCCTTGTGGTTTCCGTAAGAATCATATGTTTCATTGCGATTATATAGGTTATTCTTTTTTTCATAACCTTCTAGACCACCATATGAGTCATATGTTTCTTTTCGATTGTACAAATTGTTTTGCTTTTCGTACTTAATCATATTTCCATTAGCGTCAAAGTACTCAATTCTGTTATAAAGTGAGTTTTCTTTTGCGTACCCAACCATATTTCCATATGAATCAAAAAATTCTGTTCTTTGATAAAGGCTATTATACTTTTGGGTATAATCCTGTGCAAATGTTTGCGTAGTAACCAAAAGTCCTACTGCAATTAATAATGTTTTTAAAATTTTCATTTTTTCTTATTCTTTAAGATAATGCTTACTTCTGTTTATCGTCTCTTTTCAGCTTATTCTGACTGTTACGGGTTTCAGTCTAATTGCCCATAACGGTGAGTATATGGTGTCGTAGCGGATTACGTGAGTCTTAACTTTCAGAACACCACCGAAATGCGGGCGATTAACAAAGCTCAAAAAACCACAAAATCCACTATGCAATATATACATTGTTGCCATTAGTTTTTATTCATCTTCAAGTTTTTTTTTCTATTACTCCAAGTATTTTTCTAAAATCATTTTCAAGCTTATTCATTGTAGTAGGTATATCATCTCTTACTCTATCTCCTGCTTTTTTTGCCATTTCATATGTCATTTGAGATGTAGGCATTCCAAAAGTATGACCGAATGAATAGTCAGAATGTGATTCCCTAAATTTCTTTTGAAGTTCTTCTATTAATGAACAAGTGTCTCTTTCAAAATATATTTTATTCGTACTATAATATTTAAAAAATCATTTGCTTTTTCGGCTGATTGATTAACTCTTTCGAGTTCTTCTTTTTCAACTGTTTCCGTATCCTTACCTGTGATGTTCCGAAATGATTGTGTCATATCTAACATTGCATCGTTCAAGTCAACAAGTTTATGGTAAAGAGTTTCTATAACATATGATTTCTTTGAATAAAGTTGTAGCTGCTTACCATATGTTAAATTAAGGTCAGCTCGATAACTTTCAATTTCTTTTTCAAATTTTAGTTTGGCAATTTCGTTTTCTGATGTTAGTTGATTCTTGAATTTTTCTAAATCCTTGTTAAGTAATTGTTCAATTATCTTTTTTGCAAGAAATCCAATTACTGAAACAATAAACGCTGTACCAATAGAATATAGGCCGAAGTATTTAAGTAATTCACTCATCTAATCTTCTTTTGCCTGTTCTGTTTTTACAGTTGCTAATAAAATTGCTCCTGCAATAGACACTAATCCGTAAAAAATGGGAATATTAGATGCTCCTCGTCCAAAAATATAGTAATCATTCCTGAGCAAATGCCAGCGAAATTGATAGGATAGAGCGAGTAACATTCCAATTAAAGAAAATCCTATTAGAATGTACCCTAAAATCATTTTTACTTTTTATAAATTTTTCATATTCTCTGTTTTTTAAATTAACGGCAACTTGTTTATATAGCAACAAATGCAATATTTTATTTTTTGCTTTTACAATATTTCAATTAATTTTGTTGTATCTTTTTTTTTAAATGAGAGTTGTCGTTAAAAATATTTTTCACAGAAAACAAAAAGATTCTTATCTTTTTGTTTGCGTATAATCAAAAACTCATTGACGAGTTTGAAAAAAGAGGTGCAAAATATTCAGTTACCTATAAAGGTTGGTATATTCCCTATGATAAACAAAAGTATAAAGAGATTAAAGAGCAATTGAATTTTTGTGATTTTATAGAACGATTTACAAATCCTAAAATTTTCTCGAAAAGAAAACTAAGCTCTGAAAGTAAAGATTTAATATCAAAATTTAAGACAAAATTACAAGCTAAAAACTATAGTATTTCTAGTATTAGAACTTATGTAGCTTTAATAACACCTTTTATAGCCTCGTTAAAAGTAAATGATTTTTCTAAAAAAGATGTTGAAAATTATTTCAGCAACCATTCTTATAAATATGCATCAATTTGTAGCAGCAGTAAAGTTATTGTAGTCTGAAATTTGCTCGTCTCAAATTTCTTTATCACTAATTACTGCTTCCGTGCTATATGGAGAGTAATCTTTCTTAAACACTTCCATATTATCCTTGAAAAATTGAATCGTCTCCTCCCAAGTAGTATCATTCTGTCTTTCTTGTGCTTGTGTCGTTACTATGCTTCCCAACATCAAGGCTAAAAGTGTTAAAATCTTAATTTTTCTCATATTTCCGTTGTGTTTTAAAATTACTGGCAACACTGGCGTATTACATAATTTATCGTTTAATATAGAATCCACGTTAATTCATTGCTGAAAACTACTTATCATCACCGTGCGTTAATAATTGGCAAGCAGGGAACGAAGCTATCCAAGTCCACTCAATTCCCGGCAACTACCACCACCCTTAGAGAAAAACATACCAAATCAGCACTTGTATAAACACATAGCTATATTTTTAAGTATTAACGAGAGAGAAACTTTTTATTTGCAAGACTTGCACAATGAATTTGTATGAATGTTCGCTTAGCGAAAAGAGTGGTTTTATTTTTTAATTAGCCAAATTTACGTTTGAATAAACCTTTTCCAAATGACTTTCAAGGCATTAAAAGCTATTGTAACTCAAGGAGAGACACAATATGTAGAATTTAAACGGAAAGCAAGCGATCCACATAAAATTATGCGTGAAGTCTCTGCCTTTGCCAATACTGAGGGAGGAATGCTAATAATAGGTGTAGACGACAGCAAAAATATTTTGGGCTTGCAATATCCAGAAGAAGAACTTTTTGTAATGGAAAATGCTATGAAAAAATATTGCCAACCACCTGTCAGCTATGAGCTGGCGAGAGTAAAGCTGCCAAACGATTATGAAGTATTAGTTTTTCATATCAGAGCCAATACTGAAAAACCTGTCTACGTAACTTATAATTTCCGCAGGCATACTGGCAGAGCTTACCTACGGATTGCAGACAAAAGTATTCAGGCAAGTAGGGAAGCTCGCATTATACTTAAAGCTAAAACAATGAAAAAAAATTGGAAATTTACTTACGGCGACAAAGAAAAGGCAGTCATCAATTTTTTAGCTAATCATCCCAAACACTCAATTGATGACTTCACACGTAGCACCGGAATTACAAAACAAAAAGTTTCAAATATTTTTATTGAACTAACTGCTACTGGAGTACTAGAGATTTTTCCGGGTGAGAAAAAGGACTTGTTTGCGCTGAAAAAAATTTGACTATCTACTCGTCTTTCCAAAAAAGCCATGCTATAGCTATTTTTTTAGCAAGGGCAATACTTATTTTGAACGTGAAATAATCTGAAATTTCGTTTCTTTAGAAAACTCAGTTCATTTTTTGTTTAATAAATGTAAATTGAGTTGCCACCTTATTTTATACTATATTCTTTAACCGTTTCCACAAACACTCTGACATTTTCAGGATCGGTGTCGGGGTAGACACCATGCCCCAGGTTAGCAATATATCGCTGACTTCCAAACTCGCTGAGCATTTTTTTTGTGGCAACTGCTACTTGCTCAGCTCTTGCATAAAGCACACAAGGATCTAGATTGCCTTGCAGCGTTTTATCACTACCTACACTCTGCCTAGCTTGTTTAATGTTCATATTCCAGTCTAAACCGACACTTTCGCAGGGAAAATTGCTAAAATCCTCTAGTACAAAATAAGCACCTTTAGCAAACACTGTTCTCGGAACAGTGTTTGCTAGTGCTTGGCATATTTGACGGATATAAGCAAGCCCGAAAATCCTGTATTGCTCAGGAGCTAGAATCCCTGCCCACGAATCAAAAATCTGTATCAAATCAGCTCCCGCATTAATTTGGGACTTTAGGTAATAAATCGTGCTATCGGTAATCATTTGCAACAATTTGTGCGATAATGCAGGGACACGATAGAGCATTTTTCTGGCTTTAGAAAAAGTTTTAGAGCCAGCACCTTCTACCATATAGCAAAAAATAGTGAAAGGTGCTCCTGCAAAACCGATGAGCGGCACTCGATTATCGAGTTTTTTCTTAGTCAGCCTAATAGCTTCTGCCACGTAGTGGATACGGGAAATATCTGATAGGATATGTAAGTGGTCAATATCTTTTTCTGTATCAATTGTTTTAGGGAAGCTCGGCCCTTTGCCTTCTATCATTTCATAGGGCAAACCCATCGCTTCGGGTACTACCAATATATCAGAAAAAATAATGGCAGCATCTACTCCCAACAGGTCTACTGGTTGTATGGTTACTTCTGCTGCCAGATCTGGTGTTTTCACCAATCTAATAAAGCTTTTGGCTTGTTTTCTCACTGCGTGATACTCGGGTAAAATTCTACCTGCTTGCCGCATTAACCATACAGGTGTTCGCTCTACCACTTCGCCTCTAGCTGCTTTTAATAAAAGGTCGTTTCTCATAAACTGATATACGCATAGTAAATGATAAAAAATTATTCATTTTTTACGCTTTATTATTCATATTTTTCAATGCTTTTTTCTTTTGTCGCTCCTGTATCAGGATAACAACTACTTCAAGTCCATACATATAAAAAGACAAAATGAGTATGGCTAAATGCACATTAAAAAGGAAATAAGCTACTAAAGATACTATACCAAAATAAACCAAGTAGAAAAGAGTGTCTACTAAAAGAGATATAAGGAAACTATCTTCACTGAATTTCCTCTTGACCAAATCTGTTAGTGGGTCGTCGCTTTTAAATACTTTAAAGGAGATAAAAGTATAGGTAATGAAAAGCCATAACAAAAAACCAAAAGAAAGGGCATTTGCCTTATGCTCAAGAGCTAAAAATGCGTTGATGAGTATGAAGGGTCCTGGCATCATCCCATAGATCGTCTCGTGCAAGTCATAATCCTCAAAGTCGCCTAGCACAACAATTTTGTCTTTAGTAATTTCATGAATAGCAAAAGAGGGCAGCACTAGTAGGTCGCTTAAATGCGTGTAAGCCAGTTCATTTTTGTTGAAGGTAGAAATCGGAAAGTCCAGAATAAAATTTTGAATGATATATTCACCGTTGAGTTTGTCGAAGATTAGCCCTTTTTTCAGCTGTTGATCGTGTAGGTGTTCATACATAATTAGCGGGGAGGTTTTTAAGGAATCCCCCTGTACGATGTGATATTTAAGTACCATCTCGCCAATTTCTGTTTGCATATCCGACAAACCAGTGTTTACCTCAAGGATAGGGTAAATAGGTTTATCTGCCTGATTCTTGTGGTAGGAGACCAAATAATTTTTTGTTTTATTAAAAGCAGCTTGCAACAGAGAGTCATCCGAAGAGGGTATTTCTAGGTTTATATCTACGAACAAAAACTCGTGATTATCAGGTTTTTGGCTCATTCTCTCCAATAATGTGGCTAGTGCTGCTCGGTCGGTAATATCTATCACGCCAATGGGAATACCAGCCGAGTCGAGTTTGGGAATAAGTTTTTTTTGCCATGCCACGTTGACGAATAAAAATCGATCTTTATCAAATTTGATGCTTTTTTTTGCCAAAAGGTTTCTCACCGAAGAACTTAATTTTACCAAAATAATCTCATCTTCTAAGGACAGGTGTAGAGACATGTATAGCAGTGTGAGTCCAATCATAAAACAGGCATGTAGCATAGATATTGCTAAAGCGAAGACCGATCGTTGTTTTTTCATGCTCTGTTATTTAACGAAATATTCTTTTACGTCTTTTTTGCCTGAATCGGTTATTTGTCTTTTTATTAGTGTCTTTTGCTAGGGCTACCTGTAAAATTCTCCCCTGAAACTCGGTATTTCTAAACGAGGACAAAATGTCTTCTTCATACTGACTATCTATTTCGAAAAAAGAAAAACTTTGCATAACATCTACTTTGCCCACCGCTATATTTCTGCTATGAGCGTTCTCGTTAATCAATCGAATTAGGCGGCTTGTATTTACGTTGTCTTTTGTGCCGATATTGATAAAAAATCTGGAGAAATTACCTCTCTGCCCTGATTTTCTACTCTTCGAGAATAGACTGATATTCAAATCTGGAGCGTCTTTGTAATAAGATAAAAAGCGATTAAATTCTACCGAGACGAAACGCTGGATCATTTCTTCGCGGTTCAAAGGTTCAAATTTTTTGTAAATCACTTCTAAATACTGCCCTATTTGCGATTCATCTATATCCACCTCATTGACCTTGTCTACCATGTGGAAGAGTTGCTTTTCACAAATTTCTCTGCCATTAGGCACAGGTATACGTTCAAACTTCCTAGCCATTTTTCGTTCAATAGCTTGTATTCGGGACGACTCTCTGCTGTGGATAACAGTAACGGCTATGCCTTTTTTCCCTGCTCTTCCCGTACGACCACTTCGGTGGATATATACTTCTATATCATCAGGTAGGTTATAATTAATAACATGGCTCAGATTATTTACGTCTAGCCCTCTGGCTGCTACGTCCGTAGCAACGAGTAGTTGCAAGCGTTTTTGCCTAAAACGATTCATCACTAAGTTGCGTTGCGCTTGCGACAAGTCACCGTGCAGGGCATCGGCGTTGTAGCCGTCTTGCATGAGTTTGTCAGCGACATCTTTGGTTTCGTGCCGGGTACGACAAAAAATAATACCATAAATATTAGGGTTAACATCTGCGATGCGTTTGAGGGCGCGATACCTATCTCTGGCTTGCACCATATAATACAAATGCTTGATATTTTCTGCTCCAATATTTTTTTTACTAACAGTTATTTCCTGCGGCTGATGCATATATTTTTTGGCAATTCTGGCAATTTCAGCAGGCATAGTAGCTGAAAATAACAAAGTTTGTCGCTCGGCAGGTGTTTCTTCCAGAATAAAATCTAGCTCGTCTTTGAAACCCATTGTGAGCATTTCGTCAGCTTCATCCAATACCAAAATCTCAACGGATGATACGTCGAGCTTTTTACGGCGAATTAAATCTGCTGTTCTTCCCGGAGTGCCTACAATAACTTGTGTCCCTTTTTCTAGCTGCCTGATTTGTTCGTTAATTGCTGCACCGCCATATATGGCAATAATGTGGAGATCTTTCAGGTATTTTGAAAAGCTTTTTAGGTCTTTGCTAATTTGCAAGCATAATTCGCGGGTAGGACACAAAACAAGGCTTTGTACATGCCGAGCTTCTCGGTTAGTTTTTTCTGCTAACGGTAGACCAAAGGCAGCAGTTTTTCCTGTACCCGTTTGCGCCAATGCTACCAAGTCTCGGTTTGAAGTGAGTAAGTAAGGAATAACTTTTTGCTGAATGGGGGTAGGTTTTTTGAAACCCAATGCCTCTACAGCTTGTAATATTTCAACAGATAATCCTGAAGTTTCAAATGTGTTCATAATGGCTGATAATTGACTGTTTTCAACTATCGACTAATAAAAATATTTTAATTTACGTAATGCAATACTCCCAACATGTTTTGATAACCGTGCATGGATTTTTTTGTCTTGTTGGGAGACAGCACAAAACTATAAGCATTTTACATAATTTTTTATTTTCTAAGGTTTTATTTTACTTATATTTTTGCTCTAAGTAAAAGTAATATTAACAACATATTTAAAATTTAAGCCACAATAAAATGCAAGAAATAAAAGCAGAAATTATTACTATCGGAGACGAAATTCTCTATGGGCAAATTGTTGATACTAATTCCCGCTGGATTAGTCAAGAACTCGGAAAAGCAGGTTTTAAGGTCAACCGTGTTATTTCTGTTGGTGACAAAAGTGAAGAAATTAGCAATGCCCTACAAGAGTGTAGCCGGCGCGCCCAAATTATTCTCATAACAGGAGGACTCGGACCTACCAGAGATGATATTACAAAAAAAACTATTGCCGATTATTTCAAGCAAGAAATGGTTTTTTATCAGGAGGTAGTTGAAAATATAGTGAGACTATTCCAACAAAAAGGTAGAAAAATTAATAAACTTAGCCGCCTGCAAGCATATATTCCAGCAAATGCAGAAGTAATAACAAACTCGGTGGGTACTGCACCGGGCATGTGGTTTTATGAACAAGGTATCGTATACGTTTCCATGCCCGGCATACCCTACGAGATGAAGAAAATGATGATAGAACAAATTATTCCCAAACTAAGAAAGAACTTCCCTACATCTGCTATTTACCACCAGATTATTCGTACTATTGGCTGCCCCGAGTCTAAGCTGGCCGAATGCTTGGAGGCTTGGGAAGAAGCACTGCCTACGCATATTAAATTGGCTTATCTGCCGCGTTTTGGGCAGGTCCGCTTGCGTTTGACTGCCGTAGGGCAAAGTATAGAACAATCTAAAAGCGATATAGCACAGCAGATACCGAAACTACAACAGCTCATCGGTAAACATATTTATGCCTACGGCGATGAAGACATAGAAATTGCCATTGGCAAAATACTCATTAAAAGAAAACAGACTCTAGCCATTGCCGAAAGTTGTACGGGCGGGTTATTATCACATCAGTTTGTGCAAAACCCAGGCTGCTCAGCTTATTTTAAAGGTGCTATGGTGGCTTACAATAACGAAATAAAACAAACCCTTTTAGGCGTAAAACAAACCACGCTTAAACAGCACGGTGCAGTGAGTGAGCAAACAGCAAAAGAAATGGCAGAAAATATTATAAAAAACTATAAAGCCGATTATGGCCTTGCTACCACGGGAATTGCCGGACCCGACGGCAGAACCCCTGAAAAACCCGTAGGTACTATTTGGGTAGCTATTGCCTCTGCCGAACAAACTTTTACCAAATGCTTACAATTTAGTGCCGATAGAGTGTCTAATATGAATTTTACACAACAATATACGATGTATCTTTTTTGGAAATTTCTGCAAGAAATAGTTTGAAAAAATGCGAAACAATATTTTTTAATTTACCTTCGCGCTTTCTTCTGATCTAGAATACATGCTTAACTTAAACTTATCACACTGAAGTGAAAAACAAAAACTACTTATTTATCCCACTCCTCTTATTATCGTGTTTGCATTGGCAGCTAAGTCAAGCACAGGAGGAAAATGCACTCAAAGACACTACTTGGACAAAAAAAGGATTGCTCAATATAAATTTTGCAAACGTAGGACTTAGCAACTGGGTAGGGGGTGGACAAAATGCTATCTCATTGAGTACTATTTTTAGTTATGCTGCTACTCGAAAAACAAACAAGTATAGCTGGAGAAATAATATCAACTTTGGCTACGGTATTGTTAAGCAGGAGGGTTTCGATGAAATAAGAAAAACTGACGACCAACTGGTTGTGTCAACACAATATGACAGGATTTTTAAAAATAAAAAATGGAGTGCCACCGCTTTATTAGACCTAAAAACACAATTCACCACCGGCTTTGAGTATGCAGAAGACCCACTCAAACCAGGGGAAGAAATCGCCAATAAAATATCGCAATTCTTAGCACCGGGCTACCTGATTTTTTCTACTGGTGTTAGCTACAACACAGATTCTAAAAATAAAAAAACAAAATTTGCCGCCACACTTTCAGGTACTACATTGAAAAGTACTTTTGTATTGGATGAAAATTTATCTGACCAAGGATTTTACGGTGTCGAGGCAGGCGAAAAAGTACGTATCGAACTAGGAGCAAACTTTACGAGCCTCTTCACTACTGTACTCATGGAAAATGTGGATTTTAGGACAACACTGAATTTATTCTCAAACTACGAAAATCTCGCTGTAATAGATATTAACTGGGAAGTTTTATTGGCTATGAAAATAAATAAATATCTCAATGCCTCCTTTGCTACTAACTTAATTTATGATCAAGACACTGGGTTTATTGAAACAAGCATCACACAGTTCAAACACACACTTAATATCGGTTTTGGTCTTGCATTCTAAGCCTATTTTAAACCCAAATAATAGTTTTATAAAAGCTTGAAAAGCCCCCAAAATTTAATTCCTCTCCATATTTTTTGAAAAAACAACAACTCATTATATTCGTTAAAAAGCCAGAGGCTGGTCGGGTTAAAACTAGGTTAGCCCAAACGATTGGCACTGCTGCTGCAGTCAGAGTATATAAAAAATTGCTTCGGCATACCTTCCGAGAAAGTGCTGGTTTGTTAGCAGACGTAGCCTTATATCTGTCGACACCAATAGAAGATCCTTCTCTGTGGCATGGCTTAGATTGTCAAGTATATATGCAGCACGGCAAGGACCTAGGGTACAAAATTCATCATGCTTTTGAAAATGCTTTTTTGCAGGGCTATCATTCGGTGGGGATTATTGGCAGTGATTGCCCAGAGCTATCTACAAAAATCCTACAAAATGCTTTGCATACTTTAGCAAAAACTGATGTGGTTATCGGGCCTGCAAAAGACGGAGGCTATTACTTTCTAGGCATGAAGCGACTGTACAAAACTGTTTTTCAAAATAAACTCTGGAGTACTAACAAAGTGCTTAGCCAAACTATTGCAGACTGTAAAAAACTCAATATTCGCTACCAACTCCTTGAAACACTCAGTGATATAGACACCGAAGAGGATTTAAAGAATTTTCCATGGCTATGGGCAAAAAATTGAGTTTTTGGCAGCTGTTATTTTGCTTAAAATTTTTCTAAAACATATACTTTCTGCAAAGTCTCTGGTCTTGTTTTGCGGTATAAAAAAGGCAAGCTCAACTCTGTAACGGGGAAATCATCTAGTGTAAGAACTACCACATAAGGCAAAGTAGCTTTTTTTATTTCATCGTACCCTTTGGCATTGGTATATACCCAAGTACCAGAGGCTAACTGTGGCAGTTTTTCAAATGATACGGACGGCACTAAACGGCGGCTGTAAAAATCCAGGCTGTGTTCGTGGGCTTTATAAAAATAAAACTTATCCCATGGCATACACCGCTGCGCTACCATTTTACCCACTGTATTAGATGCCTGATAATTGCCGATAAGTGAAGGGTAAAAGTGCGAAGCCAGCATAAAATTAAAGCCTATAATAGTGAGTATAGTGCTGAAAAATAGCTTGCTGGGAGTGGATCTCAGCTTAAAAAATACATACCAAGCACTTACAAACAATAGTAATAATACCACAGGAAGCGACAAATCTTCTACGGGAAAAAACAAGACCAGACCCAGCACCAAAATGAGCCAAAACAACCCTATAATAATTCCCTGTACGCCTATTATCCATCGATCTTTTTTCGTAAGACTCACTAAGTGCCGAGCGGCAATAATAGCTCCAAACGGAGAAATGACGAAAATATAATGAGGCAGTTTATAGTTAGACAGAGACAGTGCCAGAAATACCAATACAAAGCCTCCCAAAGACATATACTCATCTTTTGCCGTACGTATTTTGTGTTTAAATAGCCTAAAAATAGCATTTATTAAGCCCATTATTAAAAAAACTACCCAAGGCTGAAAGTCCCATAAAATACTGTGGAAAAAGAAAAAAAAGCTAGAGTCGTTTTTCCAAGAACTTTCTCCGGTAATACGTCCGACACTTTGTGTCCAGTAAAAAAACTTCAATCCCGAAGGACTCTCAATGCCATAAGCCGACTTTTCAGGGTGCAAATCAAATTGTGTATAAAGACCGTAAGACATGGGTAGCAGCAGTAATGCCACAATAAGCACCCCCACTAGCCACTGCCATTTAAAAAAGTTTTTCCACTGGCGTTTTAGTAAAAAATCCGAAGTGAGTGCAGCAATTACCGTAATAATACTAATAGGACCCTTAGCCAACATTGCCATGCCCACACAGATAAAACCCAAAATTAAGTTTTTCCACAAATGTGTTTTCAGAAAGGTTGCCAACTGCCAAACGGCCAAAATAACCAATGCTGTCAGCTTAGTGTCCGTCCGTACATCGTTGGTAATTAAAAAAAATACTTGCGTAGAAGACAGCATCAAGGCAGCAAAAACAGCGGTTTTTTTGCTATAGTAAAGTAATGTAAAACGATACGTAGCATAAATGCCTAGTAGTGTAAACAACAAGGCAGGTAGTTTATAAGCAAAATTACTTACACCAAACAAGCTAAAACTCAAGGAAGAGAGCCAAAACAACAAAGGAGGTTTGTCTAAATAATCGGCACCGCGATGGTATACGTGCAAAAAACTTTTATTCTGCATCATCTCCAGCGCAATAGAAGCGTATTGTGCCGAATCTATGTCCATAATATCTATGAACAAATTAAAAATATAAATGATGAATATACCTGCAAATACTAAGGTGTATTTATATCTCTTCATGGCGAGTTTTGTGCATTTATGGGTAATTTTTAGGAAGTATCCCTTTATTTCTTTTTAAGAAAGCTCGTAATAAGTTGGAATAGCTCTTCATATGCTGTAAGTGCTAAGGTTTCGGCACGGTCGTAAATATTATGATAATGTGCAATTCCTCCTAAAGTATAAATGAAGAAACTGGGCACACCGTTTTGGTGAAAAAAGCAATGATCGCTATTACAAACCTCTCCCCTAGTTTTTATCTGCTTGAGCAGCTGACGAGCTTGATTCAGCTCAAGTAATTCATTAAATTGTTGGGTATATATTTTTCCGTTGACAACTTGTATGCCATCATCGCCTGTACCGACGAGATCTAGGTTTAGTAAGAATTTAATTTTTGACAACGGAAAAAGTGGTTTTTTCGTATAATATTTCGAGCCTAACAAGCCGATTTCTTCTGCTCCGAATAAAATAAATACCATACTATAAGTAGGTTTTTCTATAAGCTGTGCATAGTGGCGTGCGAGGTCGAGTACCATAGCCACACCGCTGGCATTATCGTTGGCACCCGGAAAATAAGTATGATGCCCCATTCTTCCCAAGTGGTCGTAATGGGCAGTAATACAAATAAATGTATCCTGTATCTCACCGGGAACAAACCCGATAACATTTTGCGATTGGTAGCGGGGCTTGTATTGGCTTTCTATATGAAGATCTATTTTTCTTGCCTTTTGGGGTAGTGCTTGTTTTTTTAGAATAATACTAGCTCTGGGCGATTGATAAGAAGAAACTGCATGAGGAGGCAGCATTTCTTTGAGTATTACTACCCCTTGTACAGGTACGTCGAGGTGGTATTTAAGCTGCAAAATCGTTTGCTCTATTTTTTTTTGCGCCTCCTGAGCCTTATCTAGCCATTGGCTTGGGTCTATGAGTACAAAACCGTTTTTTATCTCAAGTAGCTTTTTGTTTAGCTTCTCAACAGACAATAGCTCTTCGGCACTGATTCGGTGTAATTTAACTTTTCCTTTAAAAGAAGGAGAAGAAGGGCTAATGAGGTAATCTGCACCGGGTCGAAGGAATTTGTTGTTTATTTTTAATTGTAAGAATCCATTAAAACAATTTACCGGCAGTGAAAACCGCTGAAAGTAGCTATTTCCAAATGGCTGTATGTCCCATTTTTCTAACTCTTTTTGAATATATGCTGCTGCCAAACTATCTCCCTTTTGGTAATATCCCCTGCCGTGCATTTCAGGGGCGCATAAGCTTTTGAGTACATTGCGAGCGTAATTTTTTGATTGTGCCCTAACCCGTTGGTGCGTATGTAAACTAATGATTATTAATATATTTAAATAGTAAGGAAAATATTTTTGCATGAGTTATACTTTTTTCAACCAAAGGAAAAAATAAATATCAACAACAGTAGTACCCAAAGTACGTCTACGAAGTGCCAGTAAATACTCAGCATCCGTATTCTTAGTTTTTCATAAAGGTTAGTGATAAAAATTAACTTTTTAACCGGGTCTTTTATATGCCTATTTACACGATATAACTCAATGATTAGTGCAACCATACCACCCAAAACATGTAGGACGTGTAAGCCTGAAATTATATATAAATAACTACCTCTCGACCTAGGACCTGTCATAAGAATACCTGATTCATGTAATTCTCTCCAACCGAGTGCTTGTGAAACTGAAAATACAACACCTAAAAGAAAAGTGAAAAATAAATATTGATAAAGTCTTTGCAATTTTTCCTGACGGAAGTATCTTTCAGCTTGTTGTATCACAAAACTACTAAGCATGATTACGATGGTACTTACAATAAAAAATTTTGGAAAATGCGCAATACTTTCTGCTATCTGTATTTTATTGACAATGAAAAAACTAAATACTAAAAAGAAAAAAAAGAAAAAAATACCGATAATACTTATACATAATAAGGTGAAGTGCGGGTGTTGCTGCTCTATTTTTTTTAAAAAACCCTTTGTCATGTTTATATAAGCAATTGATACATACTATTCTGACTATAACTAACCGATAAATTATATGAAAGTTAAAGAAATTACTTGCTACCTAGAAGAAATTGCCCCTTTATCATACCAGGAATCTTATGACAACTGCGGGCTGATATGCGGTAGTTTTGAAACCGAAGTACAGGGTATCTTATGCACACTAGATGCTACCGAGCCAGTAGTTGCCGAAGCACTTGCCAAAGGATGTAATCTCATTATTGCACACCACCCTATTGTTTTCAAGGGTTTGAAGCAACTCAACGGAAAAAACTATGTAGAACGCACTGTTATTAAAGCTATTCAGGAAGATATTGCTATTTATGCCATTCATACCAACCTCGATAATGTATCTAACGGGGTGAACGCCAAAATATGTGATCGCCTACAGTTGCAAGATACAAAAATTCTTGCCACTAAAACAGGTTTTTTGCGTAAACTGACTACTTTTGTTCCTGTTGAAAACAAAGAAGCTGTATTACAAGCAATCAGTGAAGCTGGTGCCGGACAGATTGGAAATTACAGCCGTTGTAGCTTTCAACTGAAAGGACAAGGTACTTTTCAACCCAGCAAAAAAGCCAAGCCCTACATAGGTGCTGCCAATCAGTTGGAAACCGTTGATGAAGTGCGTATTGAAGTAATTTTACCCGAACACCTGTCGGAACAGGTAATTGGTGCCATGAAAAAGGCACATCCTTACGAAGAGGTAGCATATTATTTGTATCCTTTGACTAACGAAAACCAAAGTTTAGGTGCGGGTATGATAGGAAATTTACCTCAAAGCATGCAGGCAAATGAACTGCTCGTATATTTGAAAAAGCAAATGAATCTGTCTTGTATACGTCATACGCATTTGCTCGAAAGAAAAATAAAAAAAGTGGCTGTGTGTGGCGGTACAGGAAGTTTTTTGTTAAGAAATGCTATTGCAAAGGGAGCAGATGTTTTTGTAACGGCAGATTTCAAATACCATGAATTTTTTGATGCCGAAGATAAAATTATTATTGCAGATATCGGTCATTATGAGAGTGAGATTTTTACCAAAGAATTGCTCTTTGGCCTTCTCCGAAATCGTTTTCAAGCAATTAAACTATCGCTTTGCGAGGTGAATACAAACCCTGTTCAATATTTTTAACCATTTATACAAAAAATCATGACAGAAATTACCATGTATGGAGCCGACTGGTGTCCTGATTGTGTGCGTGCCAAAAACTTTTTGCAAACCAAGCAAATCGATTTTAATTTTATTAATATTGATTTGAATGAGGCAGCAACGAGACGCGTAGAAGCCATTAATAAAGGAAAAAGGGTCATTCCTACCTTTTATATTGGCGAAAGCCATTATACTAACCCCGACAATAACACCCTGGCAAAAGTGTTGGGTATTAATCAAGTGGGAAGAGTACTGCTCTTTGGTGCCGACTGGTGTCCTGACTGCCGACGGGCAAAAAATTATCTCAACGACAATCACATCAACTATATGTTTATCGATGTGGACAAACACCAATGGGCTACCGATAAAGTTGAGCAGATTAATAAGGGCAAGCGCATTATTCCCACAATTTTGATTGACGACGTGCCGTATACCAATCCTGATAATGCCCGTTTAAAATATTTATTGAAAATAGACGAAACAAAATCCCATCAAGTTTACGACACTATTATTGTTGGCGGTGGAGCTGCCGGACTGACTACCTCTATTTATGCACAACGAGATAAATTTAATACACTCGTACTGGAAAAACGCAATATTGGCGGTAATGCCTACCTGACTGAAAGAATTGAAAACTATCCGGGTTTTAAGACTATCTCAGGACCAGACCTCATGGATAAAATGGCAGCACATGCTAAGGTTTATGGTGCCACTATTAAAGAGGGTACAACCGTAAAAAATATTGATAAAGCAAAAGGCATCTTTACAGTCAGCACCGACATGGGCAATTTCTTTGGCAAGAGCGTAGTCTTGGCGGTAGGTTCTACCTATCGCAAATTACATATTCCGGGAGAAGATAGCATGATTGGCTCGGGCGTACATTTTTGTGCCACTTGTGATGGTGCTTTTTATCGCGATAAAGAGGTAGTGGTTATTGGGGGTGGCAATACTGCTTTGGAAGAAGGCATATTTTTGGCGGGGTTCTGCAAAAAAGTAAAAATCGTCAATCATCAAATAACTTTTTCAGCTTCGGAAACCTATATAGAGAAACTGCCAACAATCGACAATATTGAAATATATATGAATAAAACATCTCTTGAGTTTTTATCTGACGATAAAGGCTTATTTAGTGCTTTAAAAATAAAAGATAACGAAACTGGTGAGCAGTCATTGATTGAATCCGATGGTGTCTTTGTATTCATTGGTCTAATCCCTAACACTGATTTTATAAAAAATAATGTTGCATTAGACTCACACGGCTTCGTCGATACCAAGTCGGGTAATGTAAGCACCGATGTGCCCGGTATTTTTGCTGCTGGAGATTGTCGACGTGGGGCAATTGCACAAGTAGCTGCTGCCACCGGTGAGGGTGTGATGGCTAGCTATGCTATTCGGTCTTTTCTTAAAGACTCATGAAGTACTTAAATTTTCCGGTTACGCTACAAGAAATACAGCGGCGTACAGAGAGTATTGACCCTATTAAGTATGCCAAAACCCGCAACTTTTCCGACGGGGCTACTACGGCTTTGTCTCCCTATATTTCAAGAGGGGTGATTGCTACAAAGTATGTTTTCAATGCCGTGTTGAACCGAGGCTATAATGCAGAAGCTATAGAAAAATTTGTCCAAGAATTAGCTTGGCGAGACTACTGGCAGCAGGTATGGCTAGCTAAGGGAGAGTACATTAATAGCGATATAAAATCTCAGCAGCAAGGCGTAATACACTATCAGATGCCATCGGCTATTTTACGGGGGTGTACGAGCATTGAGGCAGTAGATGAGGCAATTGCTTTGTTTTACCAGACAGGTTATTTGCATAATCACATGCGCCTGTATATTGCAGCGTTGGCTTGTAATATATGCGGAAGCCACTGGAGGCTTCCCGCGCAATGGATGTATTATCATTTATTGGATGCTGATTGGGCTAGTAATGCTTTGAGTTGGCAGTGGGTGGCGGGTAGCAATAGCAACAAAAAATACTATATGAATCAAGACAGTATTAACAAATATTTTTACACGACACAAAAAAATACCTTTCTCGATGTTGATTATGCAGCTTTTGCTACGATGCTTGTTCCGGCAGTGATGACAAATACGATTATCCCTGAGTTAAAGACTCCATTACCTGCCCAACAAACCATAACCGTAAATACTGAGCTACCGACTTGCTTATATAATTTGTACAACCTTGACCCGCAATGGAAGCAAAATATATCTGCCAATAGAATACTACTGCTAGAACCCAGCCATTTTTTACATTATCCGGTTTCGGAAAAAACTATTGATTTTGTCATAAAGCTATCTCGAAATATTGCTAATATTCGGGTATATGTTGGGGAGTTTGATGAACTTATTCATACCCATCGTTTGACTAAAATATATTATAAAGAACACCCCCTGAACAAGCATTATCGAGGCATAGAAGAAAGTCGAGATTGGATGTTTGATGTTAAAGGATATTATCCTTCTTTTTTTAGTTTCTGGAGGCAATGTAAGAAAATTTTAGGCTTGCGAAAGTGAGAAACCTATTTTTACCTGCATATTTCTACGCGTCCTTCTCTCTACTCTTGAGCTGTCAAACACAAAACCGCCTCTTGTGGTTCTTTGCACTTGAATGGGTACTCCTGCTTGACTTTTGATGAGTTTACCCACAAAATAATACTTCCATCTCGCAAATAGACCTCTACACGCTTTCGGGCTGCTTGCTGAGCTTTTATTTTTCATTTTATTTTGGGGAGCTAAGTAGTCTCACAAAAGAACTATCGCACAACAGGAATAACACTTTGGAGACTTATATCGCCTAAGTCTGTATAGTCATACTGATATAAACCATCATCACCAATCATAATCAAGTTATTCTCAAGAGGGATTACATCAAAGGCATGTTGATCCGTAAAATGATTTATCAGGTTTTGGTCAATGGCTAGCGGGTCGTATGCATCGAATATTTTCAGACCAAAGTACCCTTCGCAAAGAAATAGGGTATTTTGGTCGATACCTAGCCCGTGAGGGTTTTGCATAGGGTGAGATTCAAGCAATTGTGGATTAGTCAAGTCAGTAATATCCACAATATCTAACTGGTTAGTAAAACCATCGCAAGTATTACCTGAACGCAAAGTAACGTAAGCGTAGTTACCAGATACCACTACCGGGTCGCAAGCCCTAGCATGTTGAAATGTTGATAGATAGACTGGTGAGTTGGGTGTCGAATTGTCAAAAATATGCATTCCATCTTGTGCTCCAATGAACAATTTGTCCTGATAGGGAAAAATAGTTTCAATGTCGCGACCAATCCCGATAACATTAATATTGACAGGAGAAGAAATATCGCTAATATCAAAGACACTCATATTAGCAATATCAACTGTATAAAGATAATCGGTATAAATGGCAAAGCGGGCAAAAGAACCTCCCACCCCGGTTTGGCTCTGTGGGGCTGCTGCCTCGGCAGCGATTGCTGGCGAAGAAGTATTATCGAAAGAATTAGCAGCCCATAAGACACCACCCGACCAGAATCCACTGCAATCATACGAATAAGTTTCAGTCGTTTTTATCTCTTCCCAATCTACAATAATAGTATTTTGTGCTTCATTATAATCGAATGTAGCCTCGCAATAATTACGAAATACACCTTCTCTTCTGCTGAGCAGAGCAATATTATCTATGTTACTAATATCTATAGCCAACAAGTCGATATAGCTGTCGGCATAAAGTACATTATCTTTAACGGCTATATCAAAATTACCGGGTATGTTAATAAAAGATACGTTAATCGGTGCGGTTTTATCTTGATTATCAATAATATGAACACCTTTACCAGGTTCGTTGATAAATAGGTAACTGCCGTATAGGTAAATTTTTCCTGTTTGCCTCAAAGAAGTAGCTGACCGTACGCCAAAATCATTGCGAACATTGGTAGTAGTGCCGTAAACGGGTTCATAATAAACCGCCGTATGAGTACCCTCACAAGTGTCTTGGCAACTGCCCAACAACACTGCGATAGTTAAACAGATAGGTAAAGATAATTTGCTTTTCATCAGGTCATTAAGTTTAAAATTTAATGTAAAGCGTTTGATTATTGCTCAAACGTGCTGTAAATTAATGGTTTTCTCTTCAATATCTCACCATGTTTTCACAAAAAAAATACATTTCTAAAAGTAAAATATTATTCCGTCCACTTCTATGTAGCGTACATACTGGAAGTTTACTACTGTCTACATAGCTAATAATACCCTGTTGTTGCCTTTTCAATAGATGAAAGAAAGCAAATAAGGGTAATGTAGTAGGCTGTTTGATTGCTGATGATAACAGATAATTTTTCGTAAAAACATAAGTCCTCACACATTCATTACGTCACAGCTTTGCAACACATTTATTAGAACAAGGAATAATTTTAAGACATATTCAAATATTGTTAGGACATAATAGTTCGAGGAGTACAGAAATATATACTTGAGTTTCGAGTCGAGAGATTGAAAAAATAAGAAACCCACTGGAAGATTTTTATTGTAAGGATAACGCTACGATATATTTCGGAAAATGAAGTATTCAACTACTCAAGACAGAGTATAAGAAGAATAATAAATATAGTAAAATTAAAAAATAAAATATTGCATTTGCTGCTATATAAACAAGTTATGGGCAATTTGGCGTAAGTAACGGTAAGGTTGAAGTATAGTAAGCCACCGACAGAAAAAACGGAAAATACTGAATTAAAAGCTAAATTGATTGTAACGGAATTTTTAAAATATTCAGTGTGGTCAAAAACGGGGTGACCTCCCAAAGTCGAGTAACGAAAATCGACATCAAATATTATAGTAGTCGAGTGATATTATGAGTATCAGGCAGAAAATCGAAAAGAGTATGTCAAAAAATAAATTTTAAATTAATAAATTAAAAAAATAATTATGGAAAAGTTAATTTTAATATGTTTAGTTTTTTGTTTATCTATTAATTTATTGATAGCACAAACGAGGAATAATGAAACAACCTCTAAAGTTATTTCATTAGAAAAACTTGATTTGCAACAAAAAACTTATCTTAATGATAACGGGTTTCCCTTTTCAAGCTATGATTTGAGCAACAATGAAATAAATCTTCATTTGAAAGAATCTTTATATTTAAGAAAAAGTGCGAGGACATGGACTACAATAGGTTTAGTAGGTGCAGAGGCAACAACACTAATTGGAGTTGTAAGTGGGTTCGGAGTTCCATTATTACTTCTTGACTTAGGATTTACTGGCTCCTTTATTCATGGTTTAATAAAGGGAGATAAAGCAAGACAAAGGGTGCGGAATGCATCTATTTGTTGAATGATAAAAAATAATGCATTTACTATTGGTTTAATAAAAACTAAAGTATGTAACTTTAAAGGAAAAATTTTAATCATGAAATTAACAGCACTTATAGAAAAATCTGATGATGGTTGGTTTGTAGGGCAATTAGAAGAATTACCTGAAATTCTATCACAAGGAAAGACAATCTCAGAATTAAAAGCGAATTTATTAGACGCACTAAATTTATTGTTAGATTCTAATCGTAAAAATGTAGAATTTGAGAATAAGGGTAAAGAGGTTATTAGAGAACAGTTAGAAGTTGGATGAAAAGAAATGACTTTATCAAACACCTTAAAAAGTACAATTGTATTTTGATGAGAGAGGGAGGTAATCATTCTATTTTTAAGAATTTATCTAATCAAAAACAATCGACAGTAGGGAGACACAGAGAATTGTCAAATTTATTGTGCAAGAAGATTTGTAAACAACTTGAAATACCTGAAATGAAATAAAAAGCCCATAACAAAAGCTAAAACAACATTAAAACGCCGTTTAGCCAAACCGTTAGGCACAAGCAAGGACGAACACCGAGAATTTAGTAATTAAAACCAACTAATTCTAAATGGACGCAGGAAAAAGAACTATAAACGACATTTTTAATGGAAACCGAGTATTAGAAATTCCATTTTTTCAAAGAGCCTACGTTTGGGGCGAAAACCAATGGGAAAGACTTTTGGAGGATATGGAATTGGTTTCTGCTTCAAACAAACCATATTTTTTAGGTTCAGTAATTCTTAAACAGCAACAGACAAATACTTCAAACGGAGTTGGCGATATGCGAACTTTAATTGATGGACAGCAGAGATTAACAACATTAAATATCTTCTTTAAAATTCTTTGCCTAAAAACAGGCAAAAATTCTTCATTTGAAAGACGTTTCAAACTTGAAAACGAAGAACTGGCATTGTGGCACAACCACAACGATATTGATTCTTTTCAAAAAGTTCTAAACCTCAACGAATTGGAAGAAATTGACGGAACGGATAATATTCTTCAAGCCTATAATTTTTTCAAAAAGAATATCAATCCTGAAAAATTAGACCGACAAACGATTTTAAACAACATAATGTTTGTTGGTATTGATTTAGGCGTTGAAGAAGAAGAACAGCAAATTTTTGATACCATAAATTCGCTTGGTGTTCGATTAACAACTGCCGAACTGCTAAAAAATTACTTCTTTAACAGAAATGACTTGACCGAATATGAAACATATTGGAAAAGCGTCTTTGAAAAAGACGATGAAACAAAAAACTATTGGGGCAGAGAAATAGCAGGTCGATTAAGAAGAACATTTATTGATTTATTTTTCTACTCTTATCTACAGATAAAAATACCGCAACCAGAATTAAAGGTTAAAACAGAAGATAAAACAGAGTTTTCAAAAGTCGAAATACTTTTTGAGTCATACAAAAAGCTAATCAAGGAATACAATCTTGACAAAAAAGAACTTTTAGTCGAAATCAAACAATATGCAAACCTATTTAAGGACAATTTCGATTACGATACAATTTGGCAAGAATTAACTTCTGATTTTGGAATTGAGCGAATAAATGCAATCATTTTTGGTTTAGAAACTTCAACTCTAATTCCTTATGTTTTATTTGTACTTAAAAATGTTACGGACGAAAATCAACGAAGTGAATTGTTCGAGTTTATTGAAAGTTATGTAATGCGTAGAATGGTAGTTAAAGCAACGACAAAAAACTACAACCAATTATTTACTGATAGACTAATTTCAAACAAAATCCTTTCAAAACAACAGTTTCAAGAGTATTTAAACAATAGAAATGATAAAGTAAACTACTTGCCAAACAATACAGAATTAAAGGATGGTTTTGACAACTCGATATTGATTAACAAACAATCGGCAGGAGTTATTTACTTACTTGAATCTAAAATTAGAAACAGAAGTAAACAAGCTACGCAATTTTTAGGAATTAGTAGCTACAGTTTAGAGCATTTAATGCCAAAAAAGTGGGAAAACAAATGGGCAAACGTTGCAGGAAAGAAAGCTAAAGATCTTAGAAATTTAAAATTAAAGACTTTAGGGAATTTGGCGATTATCACACAATCGTTAAATGCGTCCATTAGAGATTCTAATTGGCCAACTAAAAAAAATGGTGGCAGAAAAAAGCAAGGATTAAGACATTATTCGGGTGGAATTGAAACCCTTGCACCATATCTTGACCTTCAAGAATGGAACGAAGATGAAATGCAAAAACGTGCTGACTTTATGTTTGAGAGTGCAAAGAAAATTTGGAAAGCGGAATGAGTTGAAGCAGGAACTGCCAGTGCCTAACAAGTTGTATAAGTAATAGCAGTTTAGGTGTTAAAACAAAAAGATAAACATAAAACAAAGGTCAGTGCAAAACCGAAAAATTTGTGAGTAGAAATCTGCTACTACTCATACACGAAGACCGTCGTTGCCCTTTCAATAGATGAAAGAAAGCAAATAAGAGTAATGTAGTAGGCTGTTTGATTGCTGATGATAACAGATAATTTTTCGTAAAAACATAAGTCCTCACACATTCATTACGTCACAGCTTTGCAACACATTTATTAGAACAAGGAATAATTTTAAGACATATTCAAATATTGTTAGGACATAATAGTTCGAGGAGCACAGAAATATATACTTGAGTTTCGAGTCGAGAGATTGAAAAAATAAGAAACTCACTGGAAGATTTTTATTGTAAGGATAACGCTACGATATATTTCGGAAAATGAAGTATTCAACTACTCAAGGCAGAGTATAATAAAAATAAACATCACAAAGGTGAATATATACAAACCGTTGTACTCAAGCTAAGAAAACGCATTCTATCATATTTGTTGAAAACAAAAATGGACATATTTTGTCCAATTGTAAAAATTAACATATCTTTGGTCAAAATTTGTCCAAAATGACGACAACCATAAACCATACGACTTTTGGGTCACGAATCAGGACTTTGAGAGAAAAAGCAGGTTTGACATTAAAAGACGTTTCAGTTGCCGTTGAAATAGATATCTCATTACTGGCTAAAATTGAGCGGTCTGAAAGAACTCCAACACGGCAACAAATTACAGACGTATCTGAATTCTTCAAAGTAAGTGAATCCGATTTATTAGCCGAATACCTAAGTGATTTAATAGCCTACAAAATCATAAACGAAGATGTAGATACAAGTGTATTGAAAGTGGCAGAAGAAAAAGTAGAATATTTAAAAACAATCCAGTAAATGAATAAAACCGTAGAAATATTTCAAAGTGAAAGAGAAGCACTTTTAGAGCGTTATTCAGATCGATTGGAAACGGCATACAATCTTAATCGAAAGCTTGTGAGTTTTCAGGATAACAAGGATAAACCGGTTTATCGATGGTTATAGAGTTATACATATTGCAAAAAATACTTCTTATAGTAACGTTGTAGATTTAGTATTAGAACAAAATATAGTTAAGTGATGCAAGCAGAAGATATTGTACTTTTTGATAATTTATATGAGGATTTTAGAAGTGTGCGAGAAGAGTATATAAATTTTTTGGAAAAAGAAGATAAAAAGAATCAGAAAAAGCTAAAAGAAAAGTATAAAAATAATAGTTGGATATTAAAAAAATTTTATGATTTAGATAAATTATATAAATAAGTATAAAGAAGGTTTTTCGGCAAACTTAGTAAAGTACTTTCTTAAAGAGTATACAACCAAAATCGGAAAACTATTTGATCCCTTTGCAGGTACGGTTACAACTCTATTTGCCTGGCAGGAATTGGGATGGGAATCACACGGAGTAGAACTGTTACCTGTTGGAGTGTTTGCAATGCAAACCAGACAAGCATTGAATGAACTTAATCACAAGAAATTTCTAAGCCTTGTTAATAATCTTTGGTCAGAGTTAGACAAGATCGAAAAACCCAAATGCCACATTCAGCATATTAGAATTACCAAAGATGCATTTTCAGATGAAACAGAAAACGAGATAAATAGGTTTTTGAGCTATTGCTCTCAAATTAATGATAAACCTATCCAAACTGTCCTACGGTTTGCAGCTTTTTCTATTTTGGAAGAAATAAGTTTCACAAGAAAGGACGGTCAATATCTGAGATGGGACTACCGTACAAAAAGAGCATTGTCGGGCAAACCATTCAACAAGGGCAAAATATTTTCATTTAGGGAAGCCCTGAATAAAAAGCTCGAATTCATTAAACAAGATATTTCACCAGTCCAGACAAAAACATTATTTGACCACCTTGAACAAACTATTTCAATAAAACCTCCAGTATCAATCCGAGAAGGTTCGTGTTTGGAAATTCTTCCTACTTATCAAAACAACTTCTTTGACTTCACTATTACTTCTCCGCCTTATTGTAATCGCTACGATTATACAAGGACTTATGCCTTAGAACTTGTTTTTCTGGGATATGACAATGAACAAGTAAGTAATCTGAGACAAACAATGCTTTCGTGCACCGTAGAAAACAAGGAAAAAATAGATTATCTGCAAAACCTATACAAACAAAACGATCAAGAAGATGCATACAAAAAAGTTGTAGAAGTATATCAAGGTTCTAAGGCTATGAACGAAGTCAATGAAATCCTAGATTCCTTAAATCAATTAGGAAAGTTGAACAATAAGAACATGGCCAGAATGGTAAAAAATTACTTCTTAGAAATGTGCTTCGTAATATATGAGATGTCACGAATTACAAAAAGCAAAGGGCATTGTGTAATGGTCAACGATAATGTTCGATATGCTGGAGAAGAAATACCTGTAGATTTAATTCTTTCCGAATTTGCTGAAAATTTCGAATTTCAAATTGAAAAAATATTTGTACTACCCAAAGGGAAAGGAAATAGCAGTCAGCAAATGGGAAGTTTTGGGCGAACGGAAATCAGGAAATGCGTTTACTTATGGCAAAAAAGATAACTTCAAATAGATGGATAAAGAAAGCCAGTGATCTTGTTACACCACGTGAAGAAACCCGTGCCGGATTCATTGCAATGGCATTAGAAAAAAATTACATTGCAGTCCCTTACGTTGAAAAAGCCAAAGCACTAAAATCACTTGCCAGGAAAGTTAAGAAGCCGATAGACCTTTTAAAAATAACTGACCTGAGAACAGGACTTTTGACGGCTTCCGGTCTTTCAGAAAAGGCATTAAACTATCTGAATGAAAAAGATGAAACTCTTGCCATAAAAGGATTAATTGAAGAATTCTTAGAACCAGCCGGTAAAAGCTTCATTGATGAATTAGTATATCGTTATTTGCTTACAAAAGGGGATACGCTGGGTGGAAAAGCAAGAAATCTGGCTGGTGTTCTCGGAGAGAGAAAATTCTTGCTTTCGTTAATCTCAGTTTTAAATGTTGCAGGTATTCCATATCAGTGGCTTGACAGAGAAAGTAATTCTTGGCTCGAAAAACCAGACAACTCAGAAGGAATCGAAAAACGAATAAAAGCATTGCATTGGAAGAAGGAGAATTCCAAAAGGACTATTGGTTCTGAACCGAAACATACCATTGGTTAAGAAAAATGTCGATTTGAACTTGCTTGATGGTACTCCGGTTGACTTAAAAGGCGGAAAAAAATCCATAATTCACAATCCTAAAAAATACATTGCTATTGGAGAATTGAAACGCGGTATAGATCCGGCTGGTGCCGATGAACATTGGAAGACAGCAAACACAGCTCTAAATAGGATAAGAACAGGTTTTAAGAAAGTGAAACTCAACCCAGACACATTCTTTATTGGAGCCGCTATTGAAAATAGCATGGCTGACGAAATTTTCAAACAACTTCAGTCGGGACAGATGAAAAATGCAGCGAACCTTACCAACGATGACCAATTAACTGAAATATGCAGATGGTTGACCAGTATATAAAAAGTGAAAAGAGAGCCTGCGTACAACAAAAGATATAAGTAATAGGCTCGTGCCTCGCCTACTGGTCATATTTTTAGGTTCAAGATAATTTAAGATACGATATTTTATTGTAACTTACTGATTATCCATGAAGAATAAGTATGTTTATCGTTCCCGAATTTCGGAGAAGAAATTCAGAGAAATTTTAAAGCTATTTTGCTTGGATATACAGGCTACTAAGGTCAGTGATTTAAGTGGCATAAGCAGAATGACTATCAACAAACTGATTTGATGCTATTCGCCAAAGAATTAGTGAACATTGTGAAACAAGTAGTCTCCTTTCTTCAGGAGAGATAGCGTTGGATGAGAGTTATTTTGGAGCAAGAAGAGTGAGAGGGAAAAGAGGTAGAGGTGCTAGTGGTAAGATTCCAGTATTTAGAATGCTAAAATTTGCATATTTAATTTTACACAGATGAAAAAGCAAGTTTTATTTACAGCGTTGATAAGCATAGCAACTCTCCATAGCAGTTTTGGTCAGCAATCCAAATCATCAGATTTTAAAAAATTTCCTCTTAAAGGCGGATATAATTTAGGGGCGTTTTTTACCGAAGATAAAGAGACTAAATCAATCAAGTTGATTCAAGAAATAAATGCGAACCAAATATGTCACTCCAATATTCTGGAGTCTCAAGTCGCGCAGCCTTTGCCTTCTTATACAGTGGATAGAAAAACTGAAGTGCAAAAAGAATTTAGTCTGAACGGAAAATTTTCATTTTTGGATCTATCTGGTGATGCAAATATTGATGAATTGAAAGATGTTAAATTAAAATTAGAGAGCGGTCGTAAAGTCTATCTAAGTTCAGGTAGTTCTTCAGTTAGTAAATTATTTAGAGTTCTGAATAATAATCAACTTTCTGACATAAAGGTGGGTATTGAGAAAGGGTTTTATTTTGTAACAGAACTAGAGATATATGATAAAGCGTCTCTGGTTTTTGTGTGGAATAAGAAAGTAAATGCAGAAGTACAAGCTAAAATTAAAGCTGGTATTGTGGGTCAATTCTCTAGTGAAACATCTACAAAATTTATAGACAATGAAACTTTAGAAGTAACTTTTCCTAAAGGCTATAAATCAGGATACAAGGAAGTAGAAGTATCAAAACGTGATTTAAAATCGAGTATCAAAAGGAAGAAGAAAGGATACCGTATGTATTATAAGGATAATGATGGGGACGGATTCGGATTCGCAGAGCCAAGTACTGATGATTATACCAATAAACCTAAAAAAGATTATGTGGAAAATTGTGAAGATTGTTATGATAATGTTAAAAACGGTAATCTCGCCTATACAGGGCAAACTAAATAGTTCAGTGTACATAGAGGTGATGGTAGTTTTGACTATAATTGTGATCGTATTCAAACACCAAGATGGACAACCAGAGGTAAATGTGGCAGAGGAATTGCCGACCCGCAAGGTTGGTTAAAAGGCGTACCAGCACCTGGTAAAGAAGCAGATTGGCTTTATGATTGTGATAGAAAAATTGGAGGGGAAAAAGAAACTCAAAGAAGAACTCAACAAGGACATTAAAATCAAACCTAATATGTTTTCAAGCAGATTTCCGAAAAAAAATAAATGATATTTTGGATAGGAATAGAGAAGATAGAGAGAATAAGAAGCAATAAAAAGTACTATTTTTGTAAAATCATAAATACGTTAGTTATGAAAGTATTATTAGACATCAAAGACGAGAAAGTTCCTTTTGTAATGGAGGTGCTTGAAAATTTCAAGTTTGTAAAGGCAGAGTCTTTTACAGAAAAAGAAGAAATTATAGAGGATATTAAAGGGGTTAAGGAAGTAAACCAAATAAGAGCAGGTAAACTTAAAGGTATTCCTATAGAAGAATTGTTACATGAATTATAGCATAATTGCTACCCCAAGATTTAAAAGGCGAATTAAAAAACTTGCCAAAAAGTACACTTCTATTCAAAGTGATATTTCTGACCTTGCACAAAGTTTAAGGGCTACCCCTAAACAGGGTGTGGCTTTGGGTAATGATTGTTTCAAAATAAGGTTAGCCATAAAATCAAAAGGAGAGGAAAAGTTAAGTGGAGCAAGAGTAATCACTTATGTAAAAGGTAGTTGAGGAAACGATTTTTTTGCTTGCAGTTTATGATAAATCTGATATGGCAAACATGTCTGAAGACGAACTGAATAAACTACTGAAAGAATTGAAATAAAAACTACTGGCAACAAAAGATATAAGTAATAGGCTCGTACCTCGCCTACTACTCATATCCAAACCGTTATCGGTAATAAAATTAAAACTATGATAAAAAGAATTTTAAGAGAATTAACCCCTCCCGTTTTTGTCAAAATCTTTAAAACTCTGAACAAAGTAATAAGAATTCAAATCGGAAAAGATATTCGTTACAAAATCGGTAGATATGAAATTAATCTTCCTCCCCAACATACTCTGATGAGATATCAAAACCAGCATAAGCTGTATGATAGGTTTCTTCCTGTTTTAGCAAGATTTATAAAGAAGGGAGATGTAATTGTTGATGTAGGAGCTAATGTAGGTGACACAGCAGTAATGATGCTTAACGAAACAAAAGCTCGCATTATTTGTGTGGAACCCTCAGATATTTTTTTCAAATACCTGAAAGAAAATGTTAATAGTTTACCTGAAGAAGAACGGGATAAAATAATCTGCATAAAATCTTTAGTCGGTGAACAAGACACATCTGGGGAATTATTTCATTATGGAGGAACAGCAACAATAGAACAAAATAATCACAGTAATATTAAAATAGAAAGAGTAAAACTTGATCATTTATTGAAGGGTGAATTGAGAATATCACTAATTAAGGTAGATACTGATGGATTTGACTTTGATGTAATAATGTCAGCAAGAAATATAATAGAAAATGATAGGCCTATACTGTTTTGGGAAAATCAAATAAATACCAAGGAGCAGTATGATGGCTATGAGAAACTTTACGAATTTCTATCCGATATGAATTACAATCATTTATATATTTTTGACAACTATGGAAATATAATGATTAAGAATGTTAGTTACGAAGTACTAAAAAATATTAATGACTATATATACAGTACTGATAATTACGGAGGAACCAAAACTATTTGGTATACTGATGTACTTGCAGTTACCGAAGATAAGAATGAGCTAATTCAGGGTGTTATTAACACTTATGAATGCGAATGGGTGAAATAAAAAAACCAATAACGCTGTACAAAATCCATTAGAACGGAATTTATACAAGACCGTTAGCGGTTATTGAAAAACATAGGAAGTATGGAGAAACTTTGTGAAATACAAGTAAGAAAGAGAAGTAGATCTCGAGATTATTTTGTATCAATAAATTATGGAGATGGTAAAGGGTGGAATTGCTTATTAACCTCAAATGAAGATAAGTACACCTGTGATTCTGAAGTTCAACCAATGAACTATATGGCAAAACAGGGTTGGAAAATGATAAAAATTTTTAGGGATATTGACTCTGATAGATACTACAGGTATGAAATATTCTTCAAGAAAAATACTCATAATAAAAAGAAATAACATTATGGTTAGGTTTAATGAAACTGACAGAAAAAAGATATGGGATAAAAATGGAGTAACTGTTAATCGCGTAAACTCAGAAGTTTGGAAAAAGATACTTGTGGTGCTTAGATAAACTTCAATGAGTATGGAAACAAAACAATATGTATAGTGCATAGCACTCTACGGGATGCTATGACACCATACATGGAACGTTAGCCACAAGCAAAAAAGACGATGATAATGGGACTGTTGAAAAATGAGTATTTGGTCAAAATAAAAACGCAACCTTGCATACATAAAAATGGAAAAATAAAATGAGAAAAAACAGATTTATATCTCCTGTTTTGAAATGGGTAGGTGGTAAACGCCAGTTAGTCTCTGCCATTAGAAACTATTTTCCTAAAAAATACAAGGTTTATTATGAGCCTTTTGTAGGTGGTGGTGCTGTATTATTTCATTTTCAGCCCAAAAGAGCTATTATTAACGATCTTAATGAAGAACTTATAAATGTATATTTCGTAATAAAAAACAATCCTGATGATTTAATAAACGATTTGAAGCGGCACAAAAATAAATCAAATTATTTTTATGAAATCAGAGCATTAGATAGAAACGATGAATTTGAAAATTTGTCTGAAATAGAAAAAGCCTCAAGAGTGATTTTCTTGAATAAAATTTGTTACAACGGGCTTTACAGGGTAAATAATTCAGGCGAGTTCAACTCATCTTTTGGAAGTTATAAAAATCCGAATATCGTAAACGAAATAACCATTAGGGCTGTTAACAAATATTTTAACGAAAACGATATCACTATTCTTAATAGAGATTTTGAAGAATCTTTAGACGGTGTAGGAAAAGATGATTTTGTTTATTTTGACCCGCCATACCAACCTGTTTCTAAAAGTTCAAGTTTTACAGGATACAACAAAGGTGGGTTCGATATGCCTGAACAGGTTAGATTAAGGGATTTATGTAATAAACTAAACGATGAAGGTGTAAAATTCCTATTGTCAAATTCGGCAACCCCTTTGATAGACGATTTGTATAAAGAGTTTAATATCAATTATGTAAAGGCAAATCGTCCAATTAATTCTAATGGGCAAAAGCGAGGTGAAGTGGAAGAGGTTTTAGTTAAAAATTATGAGTAACACAAAAAACGAGTTGGCTTGGCAAAAGCTATTTAAGGAATTCAACATTCTTAAAAAGATTAGCAAGGACGGCAGGTATGAAATAAATTTGGAGATATAAACCATTATAATTCAATTGAGTTAGTACGAGAAAAGAAATATGCAATTAGGAACGAGGCTTTAAATCAAGCTGATTCATTTGAAAGAGTAATAAATTTATGTGAATTGTTAGATCATGGTGAAATCATGAGCTGAGAACAAATTACAGAACGTTCCGATTTTGACGTTCGGCAAACCAATTATTATACTGATGCAGGTAGATATTTGGGCTTAATAGACAAGAAGAAGGAAAACAAGGATAGACTGTATTATTTGACGCAAAAGGGAAAGCATTTGTTTGGTATGCCAACTTGTGAAAAGACAAGTCAGGTACATTGAGTTAATTTTATGTCATACTGTTTTTAATAGAGTTCTTACATTGTATATAAACAAAGAGGAGCCTCCAAACAGACAGGAAATTGTAAGGTTGATGAAAGAGTCTGATTTATACAATATTGACTCTGAAACTACTTTTAATAGAAGGGCTTCGACTATATCGGGTTGGATAAATTGGATATTAGACCAAACAGAAGAATGAAATGTCATTTTATAACAATGTTTATATTGAATAGTGCCCTGCCAGATGCTACGACACCATACACTAACCGTTGTATGCCATGAAGATACTAACTTAAATAGAACGAATGAAATACGTAGATTGGCTGATTAGACGGAAAGTAACAGGAACTCCGAAACAACTAGCTGATAAGTTATCAAAAAAATGAACATTATATATGAACAATAGAGCTATTAAACTATGTAGCCTACTTTGTTTCGTGCTTTCGAATTGTGATGTGCAAAGAGTTTTTAAAGGTAATAAAACTACATATTCAAAACTTTTTAAGGGGTGGTTATATAAGAAGTTAGCCAAAGTAACTTTAAAGAAAGCTCCTAAATGGGTTGAAATGTGCTATATGAATTCACTTGAATTTGAATCAAACTATACACTTAAAAATTTATTTATAGAATTTGAGAAGAAAATCAAAAGACTCTTATCATGAAATTCGCTTAACAGTACACAAACTGCATTAAAACGCAGTTTATCTGAGCCGTTAGCGGTCAGCAGAAAAACGACCATTGCCGAAATTGAGACAGCAATAAACGGAACAGGATATTCAGTAACGTACGAAAAGGAAAAATAAAATGGAAGTAATTTTACAGTCAACAATCACTTGCCCTAACTGCAGACACAAGAAAGAAGAAACAATGCCAACAGATGCTTGCCAGTATTTTTATGAATGTGAAAAATGTAAGACCGTTCTAAAACCACAGCAAGGTGATTGTTGTGTTTATTGTAGTTACGGAAGTGTAAAATGTCCCCCAATTCAACAAGACAAGAAATGTTGCTGACAAAAAAAGAAACCCGAACTTTTAACATGATGTATAATAAATAGCGAACACAGTGCTAATTTGAAACGTAAAATTATAAAACAAAGGTCGGTGCTATCTGACAGTTTAGTGCCTTGAAATCTGCTATTGCTCATACACGCGACCGTTAGCAAAAATTAAAACAAATAAAAAATGAATGTAAAATTATTTTTATCACGTGCTTTGTCCGCTCTTGACAAAGGCACTAAATACAAAAGCCCAGGAAAGATGCCTTCTTTTGCAACTTCTGAACGGCCTGAAAACGCTCAAAATGATTGTAGTGGTTTTTAGAACTGGTGTCTAAGGTTTAGCCGAAAACAGAAAAGTTAATCATCCTTTTTATAAACGTGTTAATGGTGGTTGGTTTGAAACTACGGGAATATATTATGATGGTATCAACTCAGTAGGATATTTCACAAAAATGGAGAAGCTAATACTTGGTTCAATGTTGGTTTATCCGGATTATAAAAGAGGAAATAAAATTAAACAAGGACATATTGGAATTGTGGTTAGTACAAATGGTAAAAGTATAAAAGATGTTAAGGAAATAACACATTGCTCAATTAGCAATTATCAAAATTTTAATGATGCTATTAAAATAACAGATATCAGAAGCATGGTTAAGACATAAAGAGATTATCTGTGTGTGGTTTGATGGGATAGAAAAAAATGTTCTATGACAAAGTTTTATACTGAAATTGTATTTAAAATGAAAATACTTTTCTTTATAGTCTTTTTGATATTTCAAGTTAATTTTAGTCCACTAATCGCACAAGAAAATGATGGTCATATCCACACATAATGGATAGGATTGATGATTAGAAGTTCTATGGATGGATATTTCTGGAAAAGTGAAGATTATCGTAGAAAAAATTCTGGGTATACATACGTACTGACAGAGCTAAAAGAGAAAATAGAGAGAAAGTAAGCAGTGGTATAGAGGGAGTATTTGTAACCCTGATTTTAATTTTAGCGAATATGAAATAATTGATGGTAAAAAAGAGACTTTATTAGATTTTATTGAAAAGTGTATGCAGGGAACTTATCCTGGAATAATAGCAAGACAAGAAGGGAGAAAGTATACTACTGAACTTAAGAACATAAGAGAAATATTATTGAATTGCGGTTGTAAATATGGGAAGGATATTAAAACAACAGAAAACGAAGAACTTTTAGCAAGTATAAACACATTTCCAAAATGGATTTGGTATCATAACGGATAAAAATAAAAAGCAGGGAGTTGTTAATAGTGGTAAACTTACGATATTATTTCAAATTTCAATACTTCAAGATAAATGGGGCGTAATTAGACTAAAAGGAAATCAATTAAAAAAATTAACCATGTAAGTAGAACCAATCATCAACTCAAATGAAAACAAAAACCGAAAATATGAAACAAACTTTAAAAAAAATATTAGTCATTGTTGCAGAATTAGGCTTTCCATTGACAATTGCGTCAACGGTTTGGCTTAAAATTATTAGAAAAGTAGGAATAGGAAATTTTACAGATAAGATATTTATGTTCTTTGGAATTCTTCCAGTCCAAGACCACTATTATCAACCTTTGATAAACCCCAGAAAGTATTTAAAGAATTCTTTGAGAGTTGACCGCCATCTTCCAGCAATCGACTTTAACATAAATGAGCAATTGGATATTCTAGCACAATTCAATTACAATGATGAACTTTTAACATTTCCTATAAAGAAGACAAAGGATCTTGAGTTCTACTATAATAATCGTGCATACGAATCGGGTGATGCTGAGTATTTATATAATATCATAAGACTTTTTAAGCCAGCTAGAATAATTGAAATTGGAAGCGGGTATTCAACCCTGATGACTCGTAATGCGATTAAAAATAATAAGCTTGAGAATCCTCAACACGAATGCAGTCACGTATGTATTGAACCTTATGAAATGCCATGGCTCAATCAATTGGATATACAATTAAGGAAAGAGCTTGTAGAAAATACAGACATTAAGTTTTTTCAAGAGTTGGATGAAAATGATATTTTATTTATTGACTCATCACATATTATTAGACCCCAAGGAGATGTATTATACGAATTTTTGGAAATATTACCGTCTTTGAAAGATGGGGTTATAGTTCATATTCACGATATTTTTACCCCAAAAGACTATTTAGATGTTTGGGTAAAAAAACAACATCGTTTATGGAATGAACAATACCTTTTAGAGACATTTTTAAGTTTCAACAATGAATTTAGAATAATAGGTTCTTTAAATCATCTTTCGCATGAATATAAAGAAAATTTTCAATCTAAATGCCCAATTTATGCTAAACAAACAGGGAGAGAGCCTGGCAGTTTTTGGATAAAAAAACAATTGCTAACAAAAAATAAACCCCATTAAAACGGAGTCTATATCGGTTGGAATAAAACAGAATGTTTTAGTACTAGTGGTTATAGATATAGGACTGTATCAGTAATATCCAAAAAATTTGGTTTGACAACAAAAATATCTTTCTGAAGATAAATGAAGGGATAGAAAAATCAATGCCTTTAAAATAGTTTCCACGATTAGAAAAGGCAACTTCAAAAAACGAAATAATTTTGAGTTGTCACCCTTTGGAATACACAGGGAAGAAACAGATGAAGATTTAAGTTTTGACGGGTTTTTCAAGTTCCAAAAAGAAAGAGAGGAGGTATAAAAACTACTGGCAACAAAAGATATAAGTAATAGGCTCGTACCTCGCCTACCACTCATGGCGAAACCGTTGGGCAGCATTAAAAAAAATAAATGAAAATAGGATTCAGACGAATAATATCTAAAGGTAGTTTCATTCCAGAAATTGATGGACTAAGGTTCATTGCAATTGCAAGTGTTGTACTTTACCATTTAAATGGTTTTTTATTAGAAAAAGATACAAGCAGTTACAAAGTTGAGTACGACTTCGATATGATTAACAAAATTTTATCGGCTGGACATTTAGGCGTACCATTATTCTTTGTAATAAGTGGGTTCATTTTGGCAAGACCTTTTGCACAAATGCGCATTAACAATGGTTCTAAGATAAATATTAAAAATTATTTTATCAGAAGAGTAACAAGATTAGAGCCTCCTTACATATTAATCATGACAATCCTTTTATTTGGTACTGTCTATGTAGCCAAAGTTGTTTCACTCTCAGACGGGATTGTAAGTTACTTTGCATCTATAACATATACTCATAACTTCTTTTACGGAAAAGAAACCTTTCCTCTACTTAACACAGTAGCATGGAGTTTGGAAATAGAAATTCAATTTTATTTGTTAATGCCACTTTTGGCAAATATTTTCGTGATTAAAAAGGACAATAAAAGGAGAACAGCCATAATGATGCTTGCCTTATTGTTTCTTATTTTAGATTTAGATGAATTAATGCCATTCAGGTCAATAATAAATTATATGCATTATTTTTTAATAGGCTTGTTATTGGCGGACATTTATGTCTGTTCTATTCAATTAGAAAAAATAAAATATGCTGCTATAATTTCGATATTATCTTTTATTGTAGTTTGGCTCATAGAATTAATCGAACCAAGCTCGGCATTGGCAAGCATTATCTTTAGTGTAATTCAAATAATTGCAATATCTGTCTTCTATTACTTAGTCATAATCCATCGTTCTATAAGGCTTTTAGCAAATCCCATAATAACAAATATAGGTGGAATGTGCTATACAATATACCTTTTACATTATCCATTAATAAGTATGATTGGTAATCCGTTGATGAAAATAAATTTTTCGAATAATTCCTTAGTGAAAACCTTAGCCTGTTCTTCAATTTTACTTTTTGTTGTGATGATATTTTCAGCCTCATATTTCCTTTTGATTGAGCGACCATGCATGGATAAGAATTGGTACAAAAAAATATTAAAACGCATCTCAACAATGGCTATACGGTAATGCTCCCTAAGCAGTCGCACTACGCATAGCCAGAGCGTTGTGGAGAATTTAACCTTATGAAAAAAAATCAAAAATTGTCTATTGTAATTCCTGCTTATAATGAAGAAAAAACTATCTATCTCATCCTTGAGCGGGTTAGCAATGTGGTACTTACAGGAGGGATAGAAAAAGAGATTGTAATAGTGAACGATTGCTCAACTGATAAAACTTTAGAAACAATCTCGGATTTTCAGGAAGAAAACCCCAGTACTTCAATTCAATGTTACAAACAACCTAAAAATATGGGTAAAGGTGCTGCTATTCATTTAGGGATAGCTAAATCTACTGGGGATTTTATTATCATTCAAGATTCCGATCTTGAGTACGACCCCGAAGAATATAATCTGCTTTTAAAGCCCATATTATCTGGATTTGCAGATGTTGTATATGGATCAAGATTTATGGGCGGCAACCCGCGTCGTGTTCTTTTCTTCTTTCACACAATTGGGAATAAGTTTTTGACCACCTTATCAAATATGTTTGCTGGAATCAATCTCACTGATATGGAAACTTGTTATAAACTTTTTAAAAAAGAAGTTCTAAACCGCATAAAATTGAAAGAGAAGAGATTCGGATTTGAGCCAGAGATCACTGCTAAAATATCTAAAATAAAGCGAGTCAGAATTTATGAAGTTGGAATATCTTATCATGGGCGTACCTATGCAGAAGGGAAAAAAATTAATTGGAAAGATGGGATTAGAGCTATCTACTGTATAATCAAATATAATTTGCTATGAAAAAAATAGAGTTTATTGAAAATGATACGTCTGGCGAATTAACTTTAGATGTAATTTCTGAAGCTGACAGATTTAATAAGTGGATGTATGAAACCATTAAGCCTTTTTGTAAAGGAAATATAATTGAGCTTGGCAGTGGTATCGGGAATATTTCCAAGTATTTTTTGCATGATGAATTTAAAATTCAAATGACAGATATAAGGGAGGAATACTGTGAGAAATTACAACATAAATTTCAAGATGAACCAAATCTTTTGGGTGTTGAACGTGTGAACTTGGTAGACGAGAATTTTGATAAAAAATTCGCTAATCACTTCAGTAAATACGATACTGTGTTTGCTTTGAATGTGCTAGAGCATATAGGTGATGACGTTTTAGCATTACATAATTGCAGTAAACTACTAACAGATACTGGTTGCCTGATTATTTTGGTTCCATCATATGAAGTATTATTTAATCAATTCGATATTGAGTTGGGTCATTATAGGAGGTACAACAAAAAAAAGCTCTCTCATATTTTTAAAGAGAGCCAATTGGATGTTATACACAAACAATATTTTAATTTCATAGGAATATTGGGGTGGTACTTTACTGGTAAAATTTTAAGATTTAGAACTATTCCAAAATATCAGATGTCTATATACAGTGCTTTAGTTCCTATGTTCAAAACTGTAGATAAAATAATCTTAAATTCAATGGGCCTATCAACAATTTGTGTTGGGAAAAAGCATACAACAAAAGCTAAAAACCATTAAAACGGTTTTTAGCAAGGTCGTTGTATAGCGGAAAAATGGCTAATGGAAAGCAAGAAAGAAAGTGGACTCAATATTACGATGAAGGTATATAGCCAGCGAAATGAACTATAAGGAAAGCAAATTGTTCGGAATTATCAAACTTTGCAAAATGTATTATTCGAATAACCAAGTAGCTGAAGAGGTTTATATCCATTCGGCTAAAGACCAATAGGTTTTACGCTCCATTTTATAAACAATTACCGTGCTTTTTAAGCTGTCAAAACTTCGGTTGCGGAAAAATGGCTAATGGAAAGCAAGAAAGAAAGTGGACTCAATATTACGATGAAGGTAATATAGCCAGCGAAATGAACTATAAGGAAAGCAAATTGTTCGGAATTATCAAACTTTGCAAAATGTATTATTCGAATAACCAAGTAGCTGAAGAGGTTTATATCCATTCGGCTAAAGACCAATAGGTTTTACGCTCCATTTTATAAACAATTACCGTGCTTTTTAAGCTGTCAAAACTTCAGTTGCGGAATAGCTGCAGAAAAATATTTTTTCATCTTCTCTGCATGTAAATAAAAGCCAAATACATAAATTTGACCCAGTATTAAAATACTTTTATAAGTAAAAAACAGTAAGTTAATCGACAGTTCAATCCAAAAAAGAACTGCACTTTCAATTACCGGTTATTCTATGTATTTAATTTTCGACACAGAGACTACTGGCTTGCCCCGCAATTACGATGCACCCGTTAACGATCTAGACAATTGGCCTCGACTCGTCCAGTTGGCTTGGCAGTTGCATAATACCAAAGGTGTTTTATTATCAATTGGCAATTACATTATCAAGCCCGAAGGTTTTAGTATTCCTTACAATGCAGAAAAGATTCACGGTATTTCTACAGCGCGCGCCCTAAAACAGGGTCATCCCTTAGTGGAAGTACTAGAAAAATTTCGCCGGGATTTGAGCAGTACAAAACTGTTAGTTGGGCATAATATCGATTTTGATATAAAAATTGTTACTGCCGAATTTCTTCGGGCAAATTTGCAAGATTTGCTGATCGGTGTCCCTTCCATAGATACAAAAGATGAATCCACAGAATATTGCGCTTTGCCCGGTGGGAAAGCAGGAAAATATAAATGGCCGACCCTGACGGAGCTACATACAAAACTTTTTGGAAAAGGTTTTGACGACGCACACGATGCAGCTTATGATGTACATGCTACTGCCAAATGCTTTTTCGGTTTGATTGCAGAAAGAGTCATTGTTTCTTTTGATGGGCAGCTAATCGAAAATATTGCTTATGAAGCTCCCAAGCTTGATAAAGCTAATTTTGCCAAGGATTCTTCCCAAAAATCGGGTATTGAGCAATTTAAAACCCAGCAACCTGAGCGGCTAATTCCGTTTTCTCATTTACACGTCCATTCACAATTTTCTATTCTGCAAAGTACTGCTGCTGTCGAGTCGATTTTGAAAAGTGCCAGACAGGCGAGTATGCGGGCAGTAGCTATTACCGACCATGGTAATCTACATGCAGCATTCAATGCAGTAGCCGGTCAGGGCGAGGATTTGAAAGTAATCATCGGTTGTGAGTTTTATGTTTCAGAAAGACGCCTGAAGCATAAATTCACTAAACAAGACCCCGATAAAATATTTTTTCAGGTACTTCTGGCAAAAAACCAGCAAGGCTATATGAACCTCTCGAAATTATCTTCAGTAGGTTTTATTGAGGGTTACTATAACCAAATGCCGCGTATTGGTAAAGATTTGATCGTTCAACACAAAGACCATCTGATAGCAACTACCGGTGGGCTAGAGGGTGAGATCCCTCAACTTATCCTCAACAAAGGCGAAGAACTAGCCGAAGAAGCCTTCCAGTGGTGGCACAACTTATTTGGAGAAGATTTCTACGCCTCACTGCTGCGGCATGGGCTAGAAGAAGAGAATCGGGTTAATCAGGTATTACTCCGTCTTGCTAAAAAGTATGGCGTAAAACCTATTGCTACTAATAATGTCTACTACATGCAGCAAGCAGATGCTTATACGCATGATGTACTCTGGTGCATTAAAGAAGCAAAGCAAATGAATATGTCGGTGGGTAAGGGTAGAAAAAACCGCTTTGCTTTACCCAATACGGAGTTTTATTTTAAAACTACCCAAGAAATGAATGCTATTTTTGCCGATATACCGCAAGCACTTGCCAACACTAATGATATTGTGGATAAATGCGAACCCATAAAACTGAAAAGAGATGTCTTGCTACCTGCTTTTCCCATTCCTGAAACTTTTGAAACACAAGACGAATATTTAAAGTACTTGACCTATCAAGGAGCAACAGTTAAGTACCAAGACGTAGATGAAAAAGTAAGCAAGCGGATTGATTACGAGCTGGAAATTATCAAAAAAATGAAGTTTCCGGGCTATTTTCTCATTGTACAAGATTTGATCAAAGCCAGTCGCAACTTGGGCGTATTTGTAGGGCCGGGAAGAGGATCTGCCGCAGGCTCGGTCGTTGCTTATTGCACGGGCATTACCAATATTGATCCCATTAAATACAACCTGCTTTTTGAGCGTTTTTTAAACCCAGAGAGGATCTCTATGCCCGATATAGATATTGATTTTGATGATAGAGGTCGGCAAAAAGTCATTAATTATGTGGTTGAGAGGTACGGAAAAAATCAGGTAGCTCAAATCATTACTTATGGCAAATTGGCAGCAAAAATATCTATCCGCGATGTCGCTCGCTCGCTAGATCTACCCTTGCCTGCATCACTTGCTCTGGCAAAGAAGATACCTGATACTCCGGGTATTACTTTAAAAAAAAGCTTTGAAGAAGTAGCTGAATTGAATGATCTGAAAAATCAGAAAGAAGGCCTTGAAAGTCAGGTACTCAAAGTAGCTGAAACGGTAGAAGGATCCGTGAGAGGCACTGGTACGCATGCTGCCGGTGTAATTATTGCCCCTGATAACTTGATGCAATATGTTCCCGTATGTGTGGCTAAAGATGCTGAATTACTGGTTACCCAGTTCGATGGCAAAGTGGTAGAAGATGCAGGAATGCTTAAAATGGACTTTTTAGGTCTGAAAACCCTAACAATTATTAAAGATACTTTGAAGTTGGTGAAAAAAAATCGTGGCATTAGTATTGATATTGATCTAATTCCTTTAGATGATACCAAAGCTTTCGAGCTTTATTGCCAAGCGAAAACTATTGGCACTTTCCAGTTTGAGTCTGAAGGGATGCGCATGTATCTCAAAGATCTACAACCTACCAATATTGAAGACCTCATTGCCATGAACGCACTGTATCGCCCGGGTCCGAGGCAGTTTATTCCTAACTTTATCAACAGAAAGCACGGCAAAGAAAAAGTTGAATACCCACATAAGCTGCTCGAGCCTATTCTCAACTATTCTTACGGAATTATGGTTTATCAAGAACAAATTATGCAGGCTGCCCAAATATTAGCTGGCTATACTTTGGGCAAAGCCGATTTGCTCCGTCGGGCGATGGGTAAGAAAGAGATAGAGAAGATGGCTAAGCACCGCAAGATTTTTATAGAAGGTGCGGCAAAGAAAAATAGTATAGCAAGCAAGCAAGCAGAAGAAATTTTTGACATCATGGAAAAGTTTGCTTATTATGGTTTTAATCGCTCACACTCTGCTGCCTATTCGGTCGTTGCTTATCAAACGGCCTATCTCAAAGCCAACTATGCAGCAGAATATATGGCTGCTGTTCTAAGTAATTGGTTAGGTAATATCGACAAAATTAGTTCCTTTATGGATGAGTGTCGTGCAATGGGTATACAAGTGCTGCGACCAGATGTTAATGAAAGTGATATACGGTTTGATGTTAATCGGCAAGGTGCTATCCGTTTTGGCTTAGGGGCAATTAAGGGTGCGGGCGAAGTAGCCGTAGCTACTATTATCAAAGAACGCCAAGAAAATGGAACGTATGGAGATATATGGGATTTCCTCGATCGTATTAATTTGAGAGCTGTCAGCAAAAAAACTCTCGAAAGCCTCACCTATGCAGGTGCCTTAGACTGTTTTGATGATTTGCATCGCGCACAATACCTCCATCAGGAAGAAAATATGAATGGTGTAGAAAGGTTGTTAAAATATGCTTCAAGTTGCCAGACCGAAAAATTATCGACACAAATTTCTTTGTTTGGCAATAATAGTGCTGCTGCTTTACCCAAGCCCCGTATGCCCGAATGCAAGCCCTGGCCCGACATAGACAAACTCAGGTACGAAAGAGAAGTAGTGGGTTTTTATATTAGTGGTCACCCACTAAATCCCTATAAACTAATCCTAAAAAATATTTGTACACCAATTAATCGTATACCAGAACATAAGCAAAAAGAAATTAGTGTTGGCGGTATGATTACCTCAGTAGATGTTCGGCACGGAAAAACAGGTGCTGCTTATGCCCGCTTTACAGTAGAAGACTATGATGGCGCAGTAACGATGCCAGCTTTCTCTGAAATATACACGCGCTTTTCTCCCCTGCTAGAGCAAGGAACTTTTATTTGTGTGAAGGGTAAAGTAAGAGAAAGATATAACCAACCCGGACAATGGGAACTATTTCCCGCTAAGATTACACCACTTGCAGAATTGAATAATTCTTTTAAGACCGTACAATTACAGGCAAATATAGCGGATGTAGATACCAAAGTTATTGATACTTTGCGTAAGATTATTGTACAAAATACAGGAAAATGCACGCTGAAATTTAAAATTCTTGATACAAAACAGAATATTTCTTTAAATTTGTTCTCTGAAAAATTCAAGGTGAATCCTTTGCCAGAAGTTTTTGAGAAAATAAATGATATAGGCAAATTTTCTTGTAAAGTAATGTAACTCTCTTAACGGATGCTTGCTACCATCTATTTAAAACGTGTTATTATCTCGAACTAACTTGTATGAAATATGAAAATTGTATTAAATAGCTTGGGTAAAGCACTTATACTGAGTCTTTACTCTTGTATACACTTCCATTTGGGTGCCCAAGACGTCTCCTTAAATCAAACGTATTCTTTTGAAAAACTCTCGCAAAAGTCTCTTAATATTTTGGCTACTCTACAGCCCTCTAGTGCGAGAGAAGTTGGCGACACTACTTTTACCGTGTACAAGGGAGGAAGCGTAGATTTTCAAATTTATTTTATTAATAGTGACCAATACGACAATATTTTCAACCCCAGTCCGACCGGTATTTTTATTAATAAAAAACACTTTCTGTTTTTCTGCGGTATTGAGATGGCCATTCGCCAGAACTTTAGCAATGTGTTGCAATTTTATGAATTTTCCTCTTTGGCAAGAAGGTATCTGATGCTAGCTAGCTTTCGTGAAGACTGTATTGGCGATGGTTGTCGGTATCGTTGTTATAATGTTTTTGATATTACGGATAAAGAAAATATTACACAGCTTTCTTTTTCTAGCTTATTTGAAGGGTATGAGACTTTTGGGGATTTCAATAGCGATGGTATTTTAGATTTTGTTCGTGCTGCCCCCAAACCGCCCAAAGGTTTTCCCGAAGGTAAGCCTGTGGTTCACTACCTGATCACGGCACATACTATTGTTGCACCCGGAAAGCACAGCCAATTAAAAAATAAACAAGGTCAGCCTTACTATTTATATGTTATGGGCGATGAAGAAGTACGCAACTTCAATATTTTGCGGGCAGACTGGTTTTTTAGTGTAAAAGACACCGCAGGACAAGCCATAGGAAAGAAGCCCTATTTTGGCAAATCATATATTTCTTTCAATCCTTATTATAGACATCTTTACGACCCTGATGGTGTAAGGATAGAGAAAAATAGGTGGTCTTTACAAGTATCAGAACTTTCCGACCTCGAATCGGCCAAAGAGCAGTGTCGCAGAATACAAGATCAGGACTTGGACGATGTGTTCATCATGATAGATCAATATGGTGGTGATATTAAATTCCAAATTTTTATCGGAAACTTCATCAACAAAGAGTTAGCTGTAAAACAGCGAAACGATTTGGCTTCTAAGGGTATATCAGGTAAGCTATTTGATCTTAAAAATGGCTACTGATAAGTATCAAATCTATAAAATAGTTATCCAGCCTCTGTGAGAGAAATTGTGCTGGCTACGGACAATTTGCGATGTATTTTAATGAATTTTTAACCCCGGTATTGATGTTTATCAGCAGCCGGTACTGTTTTTTAAATTATCCTTTTTATCCAAACAAATTGATAAAAAATGGCACCTAAAAGTACGCTATCTGTCCTATTGTATTTTAGCTTTTTTGCAAATATTTGTGCGCAAGCTGGTGAAGATTTAATTGAAAGAGCCGATTTTCTTATGCAGAATAGTCGTTTTGAAGACGCTCTGCTCATGTTAGATCAGGCATTAAAGAAAAATCCACAACTGTATGAAGCACGTTTTAAAAAGGCAATTTGCTATACCAACAAAGGCAATTTCAAACAAGCTATTAATGAGCTCGAAAAGGCGGTACTCGTAAAAAAAGATTATTATCAGGCTTACGAGATGCTTGGCAATCTGTACTATCAGGTGAGGGATGCGCAAAAAGCCGTAGAAAGCTATGAGAGTGCCTATATTTATGACGAAAATATAGAAAATAGGCTGACTTATAAGCTGGAAATCATTGAACTGCTGAACATATTGAATAAATATGTACAAACTAAAAAGCATATCGATGACGCCAGACAAATTGTACCCGATTTGTTTGACCTACTATTTGCTGAGGCTAAATACTACAACGAGGTGGAGCAATATGATAAAGCACTAGAGTTATTTGATAAAATTATTGATGATGTTGAACCTGTACAAGGTAATGAAAAGTACTTTTTTGAATACGGCTTAGCCCTACACCATACTGGCAGCTATGAGAAAGCTGCAGAAGCATTTAAAAAAGCAGATGATGGAGAGTTTAGGTTGAAAATAAAACAGTTCTCTCCTGATTTTTATTTTGGGCTTGCAGATGCCTATTATCAAGTATTTGCCTACGATTTATGTGAAAAATACCTGAACATACTCATTAAGTTAGGTCCTAATAATACGAAGGCTTATGAACTTCAAAAAAAATTGACTAATGCAAAAGCAGATAAATCAAAAGCTATACTAATTCAAGAGAAAATTATTAAAAATGAGAAAAGCCCCAGTGTTTTAGAAGATAGCTACTATGACTTAGCGGTGCTATGGTACCAAAATCAGGAATATGAATTTGCTATTACTGCCTCAAATAACAGCTTGGAAGTTAATCCGCTGAATTTAAATGTGATTTTCATTAAAGCCATGAGCGAGTACAAGCTGATGAAAGCCGAAGAGGCTACAGAAGTATTGAGCAGGGCGGTGAGAAGTCCCAAAATGAATACCCAAACAAAAACTAAGTTTAACTTTGCACTAGGGCTAATTTATGAAAATGCTAACAGGTATCAGGACGCCGTTGAGGCTTACAAATCGGCACTCAATGGATCTTTTAAAAATGCAGCAGGCTACGAGCTAAACCATTTATTTAGGGTGATGCAAATGAAAGAGATAGAGAAATAATTTAGATAAATATTGATTACTTACTTATGAAAACAAAGCAGAAAACTAAAAAAAAACAGCAGCATAAAGAAAGTTTACTAGAAAGTTCAGACTTGCTGCAGAATCAGATAGATAAGACTCCTGAATTTATACTGGCGCACAAAAATACTATTACAGCCGTTCTCTCAGCTATTGCCCTTGTTGTTGGCAGTATATTTCTGTACAAATATTATGTAAATCAGCAAAATATAGCAGCACAATCTCAGCTCTTTCCTGCTATATTTTTATTTGAGAAAGGCTCACTAGAGCAGGCACTCTTGGGTGATGGCGGTAACTTCACAGATGGTTTGTTGGCAATTAGTGACGAGTATAGCACAACAGATGCTGCTAATTTAGCTAATTTTTATATTGGTGCTATCTACCTCAAACAAGCTAACTACGAGGAGGCAATTAGTTATCTGAAAAAGTTTAGCGGCGATGACTACCTAATTCAAGGCAGGGTTTACAGCCTAATTGCAGATGCTTACTTGGAACAAGAAAATATTCAAGAAGCCGTAAATTATTATAAAAAAGCCATCGCCTATAAACCAAATGAACAATTTACTCCCGATTATTTAATCAAACTAGCACTCGCTTACGAGATGACAGAAAATTATCAAGAAGCTATTAATACTTACGATAAAGTAGTCAATGAATATAATGCTAGTCCGCAAGTTAATAAAGCAAAGAAATTTTTGGCCAAGCTATCTGCGGTTGCCGAAAGTAATTGAGTATCTAACTCATGAAAATACTACACATAGTAGCAGGGAACTTAAATGGAGGAGCCGCTAAAGGTGCTTACTGGCTGCATTCAGGTTTGTGTGAAGTGGGTGTGCAAAGCAAAATTTTAGTAAATGCCAAGAGTCCAAAAGACGAACGGATCATTTCTGTAGCCTCAACTTTCAAAAATAAAATATTCCTTAAGTTGTATGCCCTGCTGGACAGCCTCATTCCGCAGCTTTACAAAAAAAAAAAAGCACTATTTAGCACTGGTCTTTTCGGTTTTGACTTTACGAAAACTGCAGCCTACCAAGAAGCAGATATTATTAACCTGCACTGGATAAACGGGGGCTTTATCAATATTAAGCACTTATCTAAAATCAAAAAACCTCTTGTATGGACTATCCGAGATATGTGGCCTTTCACAGGAGGATGTCACCTTTCTTTAGGGTGTGAAAGGTACAAAACCTCTTGTGGAAGTTGTGTTCAATTAAATAGCAAGTATAGATTGGATCTGTCCAAATGGGTGTTACACCGAAAGAGAAGATACCTTCCTAAACAGACTAAAATAGTAGCCATTAGTCAGTGGGTAGCTGAGCAAGCTAGGGAAAGTACTCTTCTTAAGCATTTTGATATAAGAACGATTAGCAATTGCATTGACATGGATGTATTTTTTCCTGTTAATAAAATAGTTGCAAGGAAGGCTTTAGCAATACAAACAAAGAAAAAGATTATTTTATTGGGGTCCATCAATTTAGAAGAATCTTATAAAGGTTTCGAGAAATATATTCAAGCTATTCAGTATCTGGATAAGCACCTGTACTACTTATGTTTTTTCGGAAATATAAGTAATATAAATATACTCGAAAGACTTGGCTTTGAATATCATTCTTTTGGCTTTTTGCAAGATTTTGTCTCCCTGAGACTTCTCTATTCAGCTGCAGATGTATTTGTTGCACCAAGTACGATGGAGCCCTTTGGTAAGACAGTTATAGAAGCTATGGCTTGTGCTACCCCTGCAGTATGTTTTAATGCAACAGGAACCAAAGATATTATAACACATCAGGTGGACGGTTATAAAGCTAAACCTTTCGTAAGTGAAGATATAGCCAAAGGAATTAGATGGGTACTTAATAATGATTACCATAATAATTTGCGTAGTGCTGCAAGAAGAAAGGTAGTTAATTTATTCGACAATAAAATAATTGCTGCCCAATATGTTGATTTATATGAACAACTATTGAATAAGGACGGAAAGCACAATGTTTAATGATTTTAATAAAGAATTAAGGTCGTACCGCAGTTTGCTCGCAGTTACCAAACACCAGACACTTATCATGTACCAATAGAGCGGTGGATATTACGAAGTAGAAAGAGGTATTGAAATGAGTGAGTTACCAAATGTCTAATTACCTACAGGAGAAAGTTAGGGTGCAAACTGCTTCTAAAATACACTGGGCTGCTTTATGGTTTTTTCAACTCTTTATTCTCATTATTGATTATTTTCTTTTTTACTCCATACATTCTTATAATCATGATAATCATTTGGGTGAGTATTCCCACGTATGCAACAATATATACATTCAAAAGAGCCAATTTCCATATAACAAGCAATAAGGTAATATGCGTGATAGAAGCAACTACAGTGCTGTAGTTGGTGTATGAACTGTATCCAAATGCGCTTAATAAAGGGTTCCCTGTAAAATTATTGACTACCATAATGATACCTTGTATGCAAAAAAGCTGAAAAATTTTGTTAGCCTCAGAAATTATTTCCAATTCTTTACTGAGAAACCATTTAAAAACATACACTCCACTGAACATGGAAAATAGGTAGATAATAATACTCAATAGGAAGGTGTAGGTAAAAATTTTTTTAAAAAGACGAATATTTCTTCGTACAATCATATAAGGATATAGTACTTGTGAAACTAATCCGAAAATAATATTTAAAATACTAAATAGCTTCTCAGCCGCACTATAGATACCGGCGGCTTGGTTGCCAAACAATAAGGTGATAACAAAAACATTAGTATTTGTGTAAGCAGATATAAATGCGTGCGATATAAAAAAATGACTACTGCTCATAAAATATTCTTTGGCAGTAAGTAGAGACACATATATAAGTTTGATTTTAAACTGAAAAAAGATGATACACATGGAAAAAGCAGCTGAGACTAATGCCCCAATAGAATGAATAGACAAGCATAATACGTAGTCTTCTGGCTGTCTGATAAGCATTAAAACCAAAATGGTATAAATTGTTCTCCATATTACGTTAATAAAGGTAAGGTATTTCATTTTTTCAATACCCTGAAAGAACCAGGTGCAGAACATTGCTTGCCCAACCGTAAAGCCTAAACCTAAATAAAGAGCCTGCCACTCTTGAGAAAATTTGTCGAAAAACAAGATTAACAGAGTAAGGACGGCAAAAAATATGCTCAGCATAAGGGCTTTAACAAGCAGTATGCTGCTAAAAATCTCACTCAGTTTTGTTTTATTGTGCCGATGTACAGATACATCTTTTACTGCTGAGATATCAAAGCCGAAATTGGCAAGGATAATACCGTATTGTAAGGCAGAAATAACAAAAGCCACTAATCCGTACTTTTCTATTCCTAAGGTTTTGATCAGATGTGGGTAGGTGATTACGGGTAAGAAAGAGTGTACTACCCGCAAGATGAGCATATAAAAATAGTTACTTAGCAATGGATTTTTAGTAGTCTTTTGTGCTATTTTTTTTAGATAACTCACTTGGGACACTGGCTATTAAAAACCGTCTCAGAAACTATTTTCGTGTTTGAGAGGGGGTATTTTCTTAACTTAAAGTTTGTTTTGAATATTTCCCCGACTCGAGAAAGTATATGACATCAGTTCATAGGTGTTATTTATTGAATACTCTCTGCTAGTATCACTGCTTTATTATTGTTCATTTCGACAACACCTCCGTTGATTTGAAAAGATTGCTGCGAGCCGTCTTTTGTGCGAATTCTTACAATACCCCTTGTTAAGGTACTTAAGATGGAGGCGTGTTCGTTAAGCATCTCAAAAGAACCTGAACTACCTGGCACTTTTATGCCGGCTACTTCTCCTTCAAAATCTTTTTCTTCGGGGCTGATAATTTCTAAGTGCATCTGGGTTAAAAAGTTATTTAAATGGGTAAAAAAGATGCAACAGTATGTGTATCAGCAGTATAAATTTTGTGTTGTTGCATCAAAAAACCATTAGTAAGAGCATATAATAAATATGTCCCATAAGGGTAAACAAAGGTACTGAAAGAATTAATAAAAACAGGCTTGCACACAGCTAAAATTTGGCAATTCTTTTAACGACACCGAAGTCAAAAAATATCAAAGTCCTTTTAGTCACTATTCATAAACTTAAAACAGGCCGTCAGTGGCATCAGCTCCTTATCAGAAAATTAGCAGGCAATGCTACCTAAAAGGATAGTTGGGTAAGAAGAAAGACAGCACTAAAAATTAAATGCTTTGATAGGGTGATTTCCACATATGTAGTAAGTTTGTGCCGTTGCTGACATACAATATATGATAGAAGTAAAAAATATACATAAATCTTTCGGTGGCAAAAAGGTATTATCCGGCATCAGTGCTACTTTTGAAAAAGGTATGATGAATATGATTATTGGTGCTAGTGGCACAGGGAAGAGTGTTTTGTTAAAAATAATAGTAGGCTTAATAAAACCTGAAGAAGGTCATGTATTTTATGATAATCGCGATTTCCATCATTCTTCCAAACAGAAAAAGATACAAATCCGCCGTGAAATTGGAATGCTTTTTCAAGGAAGTGCACTTTTTGATTCTAAGAACGTAGAACAAAATGTTATGTTTCCGCTCGACACACTCAGCACGATGCCTGTAGCAGAAAAAATAACAAGGGTCAATTTTTGCCTCAAACGAGTAGGGTTGGAAAATACCAATAAAAAAATGCCCTCAGAGCTGAGTGGGGGAATGAAAAAAAGAGTAGGTATTGCCAGAGCCATCGCGATGAACTCGCAGTACTTATTTTGTGATGAGCCGAACTCGGGACTAGATCCACAAACAGCTATTGTTATCGATAATCTTATTCGAGAAATTACTAAAGAATACAACCTAACAACTATTGTCGTATCTCACGACATGAATTCTATGATTGAAATCGGCGAACACATTATATTTTTACACGAAGGATATGTTGTTTGGGAAGGAACTAACCAGGAAATTTTTCATACAAACGTCCAAGCCTTAGATGAATTTATTTTTTCTAATAAACTCATGAGAGGAGCAAAAACGCAAGGATAAATTCTTAGTTGTAAGCGTCTAACTATCACTTTTTAACATGGTTCAAAAATATAGTCAAAGAGGGGTTTCGGCTACTAAAGAAGACGTACACTTTGCCATTAAAAACCTTGATAAGGGATTATTTCCAAGAGCTTTTTGCAAAATTATTCCTGACTTATTATGTCACGATCCTGATTATTGCAATGTTATGCATGCAGATGGAGCAGGTACAAAATCTTCACTGGCTTATGTTTATTGGAAAGAGACAGGAGACTTATCTGTATGGAAAGGAATTGCACAGGATGCCGTTGTGATGAATACAGATGATTTGTTGTGCATTGGCATGACAAACAATTTGTTGTTATCTTCTACCATAGGCAGAAATAAATACCGAATTCCCAGTGAAGTTATTGCAAGTCTTGTTGAGGGGACGGAAGAAATACTGGAAAAATTGCGCAGCTATGGTATCGACATTTATAGCACCGGAGGCGAAACTGCCGATATAGGTGATTTGGTTCGTACTGTAGTAGTAGATTGTAGTATTACAGGACGTATGAAAAGAAGTCAAGTAATTCATAATGAACGTATTGCTGCCGGAGATGTGATCGTCGGTTTGTCTTCTTCGGGAAAAGCAAGCTATGAAGACCAATATAATAGTGGTATGGGCAGCAACGGGCTAACTTCTTCCCGGCATGATGTATTCACTAAATACATGGCAGAAAAGTACCCTGAAAGCTATGAGAAAGCTACCCCTGAGTCTCTTATATATGCAGGCAGCAAAAAGCTCACAGATACCCTCGCAGACATCCCAAAAAGTATTAATATAGGGCAATTGCTGTTATCTCCTACACGCACCTATGCGCCAGTCGTTACGGCAGTCTTTGAATCGTTACGACCAAAAATACACGGCATGGTGCATTGTACGGGCGGAGGGCAAACTAAGGCTTTGCATTTTGTACGCCAAAAGCATATTATCAAAGATAAGCTCTTTTGCCCCCCACCTCTGTTTCAACTTGTTAAAGAGCAAAGTAATGCAGGCGGCAGAGAGATGTATCAAGTATTTAATATGGGACATCGCATGGAGTTTTACGTGGCAGAAAAATATGCGCAAGAAATAATAAATATCGCCGCGGGTTTTAATATATCAGCGCAAGTGGTCGGTTATGTAGAAGATGCACCTACTAATCGAATGACGATAAAAAGTTCTTACGGAGAGTTTTCTTTTTGAGAAAGCAACCGATGAAATAGTACCGAGATTTTAAATCTTTATAATCTTCATTGAGTTGGACATAACGCATTCTTCACCCATTAATTTATTAGCAAATGACTGAATTAGCTGGTTTATTAGTGTTAGGTTTTCTAGCACAGTGGCTGTCTTGGAGAATAAAAGTACCTGCTATTTTACCACTTATTATTATTGGTTTGTTGGTTGGCTCAATTTCAACTTTTTTCACACCAGACGGACAAAAACTAATTGATGGAGACGGTATATTTCAAGAAGGCTTGTTATTTGATGCTATTTCTATATCCGTAGGACTCATCTTATTTGAAGGAGGATTGACACTCAAAGTAGCAGAAGTAAAACGTTTAGTAGGTACAGTAGGAAAAATCGTACTATTGGGTGCAGCTATTACCCTTATTGGTAGCACCATTGCTACCCAGTTGCTATTGAATCTTAATTTTGCCACTTCTCTACTATTCAGCTCCCTGATTATCGTTACAGGACCTACAGTCATCGGTCCGATATTAAGAAACGTTCGACCTAATTTTAATATCTCAACCATTCTGAAATGGGAAGGTATTCTCATCGATCCGATAGGGGCGTTGATAGCCATTTTAATTTACGAATATTTAGCTTTTTCTGACTTAGACCAAAACTTTTTATCTTTTGCCACTAAATCTATTAGCATTACCATAGTAGTAGGCACGGCAAGCGGTGCTAGTTTTGCTTTTCTAATTTACCACCTGCTAAAAAAAGATCTTATTCCCAAATATCTCCACAATGTAGTAATTATGGCTTTAGTGATCATGTCTTTCACTATTTCAGATGCCATTCATACGGAGTCCGGACTGCTGGCAGTAACATTGCTAGGAATTATTTTGGGTAATACGAAAATAGAAGGATTAAAAGAGATTCTTTCTTTCAAACAAGACGTTACTATTATTCTCATTTCCATTCTTTTCATCACACTTTCTTCCCGAATTGATATAAAAGATTTACAAATGCTTGCTAATTGGAAAATACTCATCCTCTTTATGGTCATCATTTGGGTAGTACGACCGATTGCCATATTTGTCAGCACTATGGGTTCGGGTTTAAATTTCAGAGAAAAAATTTTTATTTCATGGATATCGCCACGAGGAATTGTTGCAGCGGGTGTAGCCTCTATTTTTGCACTTTCTCTGGCAGAAGGTGCAGCACCCAATCCTAGAAATATAGCCGGTGAGTTTTTACTACCACTTACTTTTATGATGATTGTCGGCACAGTAATTATACAAGGGCTTACAGCTAAAATTTTTGCTAAAAAGCTAGATGTTACCAGAAAAAAACCCAGCGGTATATTATTTTTAGGGGCTAACGAGCCAGCGCGCTACCTAGCCCACTACCTACGCAATATGGAGGTGTCCGTGTTGCTAGCAGACACTTCGAGGGCTAATATCCGGGAAGCAAAAGCAGACCGCTTTGAGGTATATGAAGGCAGTTTGCTCAGTGACGAGGCTCTAGAAAATATTGATTTTTCAAGATATGGTCAGCTCTTCGCCACAACCCCAAATACTGATATTAATATTTTAGCTTGTAAAATATTATCAAATGAAATCGGAAAAAATAATGTATTCAGGCTTGCCTCACCGCTAGAAGTTAGAATTACTGACCTTGAAAAACCCACAAATCTACTATTTAGTGCTACTCTAGATTATATTAGTGTTACTCAACTATCGAGAAAACGCCCACAAACCAAAGAGTTTGTTATTGAAGACAGAGAAAGTTTTGAAAGTTTTCTAGAACATAAAAAAGAAAAAATTATTCCTTTATTTGTTCAGAAAAACAATCATCGTTTTGAGCCATTCAGTAACTCTAGCGCAGTCAATCTGGAGGAAGATAAAAAATTTATTTATATTGAACAAGCATCAAACAAATTTTTTTAGGGATATAACTCCTGCACTACCACATCAAAGACTAATATAGCATTGGAAGGTATAAAATTTCTTTGTCCCGAAATGCCGTAACCTAGTCCCGACGGGATAATAAGCCGAGATGAGTCGCCCACGCGCATCAATTGCACACCCTCTTCCCAACCGTCAATGACCTCCCTTTCACCTAAACGAAAACCAAAGCGTTCGCCGCGAATATAAGAACTGTCGAATACGTCGCCGTACAGCAACCTACCGCGATAATCTACAGCAACAGAATCTGTCTTGCCAATAGCAGTGCTATCTTTCGTAGTAAAGTTTATATAATATAGACCTGAGGCAGTACGTGTAGCTGTCAGGTTATTTTCTGCTAAATATTCAGCTATTATTGCCGAGTCTCTTGCTGCTATCGCTTCTGCTGCGAAAATAGAGTTAGTAGAATCCTGGCAAGAACCAAACAACAATGATATTGCTACCAAGCAACAGGACATGTATTTCATAATTCAAACATTTTACAAAAAGTAATAAAAGCAAAAATATGAAAAATATACTTAGATAAAAACAGTAGTACTTTTCAGTAGCTAATGCTGCATAAATATTCTATATTTGTAAGTGAAGCATATTGAGTGGCAGGTTCAAAAAAATTAATGCTTTCAACAGAAATTTTATGCAAGCGTATGCAATCTATATTAATAACGGGAGGGGCTGGTTTTATTGGTTCAAATTTCATTAGATATTTTCTTGATAAATACACTCAATACCAACTCATCAACTTAGATAAACTCACCTATGCTGGAAATAGCAATAATCTTTTAGATTTTGTCAGTCATTTGTCTTATGAGTTTGTATTAGGAGATATTTGCAATAAGGAGCTTGTCAGCCGGGTTTTTTCCGAATACGATATTCAAGGTATCATTCATTTTGCTGCCGAGTCGCATGTAGATAATTCTATATCAGCACCTGAGGATTTTATTCAAACAAATATATATGGGACTTTTGTATTGCTAGAAGTAGCTAAAAATTATTGGATGGATAAGCCTTTTCAATATAAAGAAAATTACAAAGATTGCAGGTTTCACCACATTTCTACCGATGAGGTATATGGCAGTTTGGGAGCAAAAGGCTTATTTACTGAAGAAACTTCCTATGCCCCTAATAGTCCTTACAGTGCCTCGAAGGCTGCTTCCAATATGCTTGTGAGAAGTTATTTCCATACCTACGGTCTAAATGTAATTACCACTAACTGCTCGAACAACTACGGGCCCAGACAACACCATGAGAAGCTAATCCCTACTATTATTAGCAAGGCACTAAAACAGCAAGCTATTCCTATTTACGGCAATGGAAGAAATGTGAGAGACTGGCTTTATGTAGCAGACCACTGCACTGGTATTGATTTGGCTTTTCATCGTGGTAAAGGTGGCGAAACCTATAATATAGGCGGTGAAAATGAAAGAGAGAATATATACATAGCACAAAAAATATGTAATATATTAGACGAGAGAAAACCTTTACCTTCCGGTAAATCTTACCGATCGTTAATCACTTATGTAAAAGACAGACCCGGACACGACCTTCGCTATGCTATTGATGCACAAAAAATAAAACGTGAACTAGGTTGGCATGCGCAAGAAAACTTTGAAACAGGTATTGAAAAGACCGTGGTTTGGTATTTAGATCAACTGACAAAATAAATATAAGTGAGCCTTTGATTAGCTATCATGATACCCGAAGCATTTTTACACTACATATGGCAGTTTCAGCATTTTAAGAAAAAAGAGCTGAAAACTACCAAAGGAGAAACTTTAAAAATTTTATCTCCCGGTATAAAAAATACAGCGGCAGGTCCTGATTTCAGTCAAGGAAAAATACTACTCAACGGTGTTGAATCGATTGGTAATATAGAAATACATATCAAATCTTCTGACTGGAACGCACATCAGCACAATAGAGATACTTATTACGACACGGTCGTTCTTCATGTTGTTTGGATATATGATAAAATAATATATCGCACGGATAAAAGCAAACTTCCCACTTTAGTATTAAAAGAAAGAGTGAGTATGCTTCTGATAGAACAATACGGATATATGATGAAGAGTTCATCGCCAATTCCTTGTTCAAGTCATTTAAAACAGGTTGCTAGTGTCCATCAAATGGCTATGTTAGACAAGATGCTTTTTCGCAGGCTACAGAAGAAAACAGAAGAAATACTTGATGACCTAAAAAAAAATCAGCACGACTGGGCAGAAACTAGCTATCAATATTTGGTTAAATATTTTGGTATGAAAGTCAATAATGAGCATTTTTTACGCCTAGCAAAATCACTGCCTTTAAAAATATTACAGAAGCATAGCGATCAACCTCTACAGATAGAAGCACTACTTTTCGGGCAATCGGGTTTATTGGAGCGAACTGTTGGGAAAGATACTTACTGGGAAAACTTATCGAAAGAGTACAATTTCTTGCTACACAAGTACGACTTGCGAAAAAGTAAAATCGATGATATTCACTGGAAGTTTCTGCGGTTAAGACCAGCCAATTTCCCAACTATCAGAATAGCCCAACTGGCGGCTTTACTGAATAAGCATCCAAATTTTTTCTCCCAATTACTTTTTATAGAAAATTTACAAGACATCCAAAAGGCTTTACGTACCCAGCAGTCAAGTTATTGGCAACATCACTATGTATTTGGGAAGGTAGCTAAAAAGCCTGTTGGGAAAATAGGAAAAAAAACCATCGATACGCTGATTATCAATACAGTAGTGCCGCTATTAGCAGCTTATACAAAGTATAAAGACAATGAGCATTTTATGCAAAGAGCTATCGAGTTTCTTGAGCAAATAAGACCTGAAAGCAATCGGATGATTAGAGATTGGGAAGCAGCAGGTATACAGGCGCGGTCGGCATTTGATACGCAATCTTTGATAACATTATACGAGGATTTCTGTACACACAAAAGGTGTCTCTCTTGCGAAATTGGTATAAAATTGATAGGTAGTAAGTGAAGGTATATTTATATCAATCTCAGTCTAAATTTAAGGTAGGAAACTATCAACAGTATACATTTCTTAATATTGGGTATTCTGGTACGCTCTCTAAGAATTCTGTGGTGAGGGGTGTGAATAATTTTTTTGAATAAAGCTAGGTAATAAATATAAGCTAGATACACACCTAACTTACAGCCTGGTGGAAGCATTTTAATACCTTGCAAGGCATTTTGAAAATCTTCATAAATCTCTGATTCAATTTGCGCTTTAATTTGCTCATCAAAATTTTCTATGGCTATATCAGGAAAATAAGAACGCCCTAGCTGCACATGATCGGCATGAATATCTCTCAAAAAATTAACCTTTTGGAAAGCAGCACCCAAGCGCATAGCGTAAGGTTTTAGAGTCTCGTATTGTGTGTCATTTCCTTCACAGAATACACGCAGGCACATCAAGCCAACAATCTCTGCCGAGCCTAACACATAATCATTAAAACTTTCTCTGCTATGTGTCTTTTTATTCAGATCCATTCTCATGCTGCGAAGAAAATAACCAATAGAAGATCGCTCCAAACCGTAGGCATTTACAGTGTGTTGGAAACTATTCAAAATAGGGTTTAGGCTGATTTTTAAAGCAATAGCCTCGTAAGTATCACGCTCAAATTTATTGAGTAATTTTTCTTTATCATAATTGTGGAAAGTATCGACAATTTCGTCTGCAAAACGAACGAAAGCATAGATAGTATAAATGTGTTTTCTTAGTGTTTTTTTTAAAAGTCTAATACCTAACGAAAAAGAAGTGCTATATGAATGGGTAGTTATTCGGCTACACTTTAATGATACTTCATCGAATAAGATTTTCATGTTTTTCAATTTCTTTTGCTACTACTTGCCCTGAAATAATGGCGGGTGGCACACCGGGACCGGGCACGGTTAGCTGACCGGCAAAGAACAAATTTTTTACTTTTTTACTTCTTAATAAGGGTTTAAAAATAGCTGTTTGCTTTAGCGTATTAGCCAAGCCGTAGGCGTTGCCTTTAAAGGCATGGTAGTCTTGAATAAAGTCGCTGTGTGAGAAACGTTTTTGATAGATGATATGTTTTTGAATGTCCTCTCCAATTAGGTATTCTAGTCTTTTCATAACTATGTCAAAATACTTTGTCTGAATAGCTGTATTATCTTTTAAACCCGCAGCAACGGGAATGAGAATAAATATATTTTCGCAGCCTTCTGGTGCTGCCGTTTCATCCGTTTTTGACGTACAAGAGACATAAAACAGAGGTTTAGAAGGCCATTGAGGCTTGTCATAAATTTCAATAGCATGTTGCTTAAAAGGCTGATCGAAAAATAAATTATGGTGTAGCAAACCGGCTATTTTCTTACCAATACCCAAATAATAAATCAAGCAGGAAGGTGCCATAGTACGCGACTGCCAATATTTTTCAGTGTAGTTTCGGTATTGAGGAGCCAATAATTTTTGCTCAATAGCGTGATAATCCCCAGCAGCTACCACAATATCAGCTTGTATTACATCTTTTGAAGTGTTAGCGGCTATTATATGATTATTTTCTACAGCAAGTGATTCTACGCAGGTATTGGTATGAAATGCCACTCCCATAGAGCGGCATAATTTAACCATTGCTTCAATGATTTGATACATACCTCCTTTCGGATACCAAGTACCCAAAGCCATATCTGCATAATTCATCATAGTATATAAAGCGGGTGTTTTTTCAGAAGTAGCACCCAAAAACAGTACAGGAAATTCTAATATCTGTGTTAATTTGGGATTACTAAAGTCTCTGTGTATATATCGATACACAGACTCAAATAGGTGTAGTTTAAAAGCTGCCTTGATCAAGCGCAAATCTAAAAATTCTTTTATCGATTGACCCGGTCGGAAGACCATATCTCCCATGCCCACTTTGTATTTATAGGCAGCTTCATCGAGAAAGTATTTCAACTTGTCTCCGCTACCTGTTTCCATGCTGTCAAACAGACGATACAATGCGGGAAGATTTGCCGGTAGGTCTACTAAGTCGTTTTTTCCAAAAAAAACACGGTAGGAAGGGTTGAGGCGGATAAGCTCGTAATAATCTTGGACTGAGTGACCAAATTTGGCAAAAAAATTTTCAAATACATCAGGCATCCAATACCAACTCGGTCCCATATCAAAGGTAAAACCTTCTGCTTGCAATTTTCTGGCTCGTCCTCCTAGTTGGTCATTTTTTTCTACCACAGTTACCTGATGTCCCTGTTTTGCTAGGCAGGCACCAGCGGACAAGCCGGCTATTCCTGAACCAATGATGAGTATTTTTCTTTGCATCTATTCGATCGATAGGTAGGAAAGCACTTTTTTACCCCAAATAATTCGACTCGAGCAATTTAGAGGTAGTTGTAAGAGCGTTGTGTCATTTATAGCGAATAAACTATGGAAAAATTATTTTGTTTAATATTTCTTCAACACTTTCAACATGCCTTCTTTATCATTCTTATGCCCTAGTTGCTTATAGTATTTTCTTTCCCGCTCTTTGCTTGCATACCTTGAGAGTCCGTCGTAGATGTAAGCCCTAAATTGCAGCTCGACCTCTCCGGTTGCTGCAATCATTTGCCGTGCTTCAAGGTAAGTTTTTCGAGCTTGGTAAGCATCTTTATCGCGTAAGTCGTAGAGCATCGCTTGTAGTGTCAAACAACTCATTTGGTAGAAAGGCTCGTCGGCATATTTTTGCATTTGGTCGATGTGGTATTGGGCTTTTTCAAAATTTTTAATCAATATCAATACTTCAATGTACTTGATATAGAAATATCTATTTTGAGGATACCTTCTAACTAACTCGTAGGCAGCTTCTGTTGCTTTTTCTTTTTCGTACTCATACTCAAGATAAATTTGTGTGAGAAAATTCAGTGCTTCCGCTGCAGAAAATAAGCTATGATTGGCAGTATAATGCAGTTGAAATAAGCCTTTTTCCTTATCGCCAGCGGTAAAAAATATAGCAATAGGTTTGTAAATAGGATACCTTTCGGGAAAGGCTTCTCTGAAATAGTTATAAATGCCTACGCCCAAATAAAAATCATTTAGTTTTTCTTTTTCTTTTTTCGCTATAGACAGGTATTTTAGTATCCATCGGGCTTGCCTAGCTGCTTTTAAGGTTTCACCCATGTCATTGTAAAATAAGGAAAGTAACGCGTGGCTCATCATTTTAAAGAATACAGCTTCTCTGTGTTCAGAATATTCTTTCAGAATACGGTCTGAATAACTAATAGATTGTTTGAGATAATCGACAATTTTTGTAAAAACAGGCGATCGGTAGTCCAAAGGGGCATTTTTCCAGTAAGTTAATTGCGATTTGAAAAAAGGGGTAGCAGGATGGTGTGGGAATTTTTCTGTTAATAAATCATAAATCATGTTTGCCGAATCAAACTCCCAGTTGTACATAGCAGCCACACCGCGTTCAAGCTTCTCAGTGAGTGCTGAATCTATGAGTATGAAGGTAGTGTCTTTATTGGAAGTAGCATTGCTTGGGAGTGCTGTGGGCAGATAAAAAGAGCCGCAAATAAGACAAAAGACGTATAACCTTAAATAGTGATAGACAAATGCAAGGAAATCTCTCATTTAGTTTTAATTTTAAAAGGTATATATACCGCGCTGCTTTTCTATCATTTGCAAACCAAAACCTTTACCCGCCGCTCTTCTCGCAGCAGGCGGATATACAAAAGATACACGCCATTGTGCAAAGCACTTACGTCAAAAGCTGTCGTTTGACCAGCAGGTAGTAAAGTAGTTTTCAAAACAGGTTCGCCGAGCATGTTATACAACTGTGCTTCGCCTCGTTGGTTGGTACGGACAGAAAAAGCCATATGCGCAGGATTTGGATATATTTTAATTGACGTTTGTACGGTCGTGTTTTCATTTAGGGCATTCACTAAACCATTATCTTCGAGATAGTGCAAACCGCCTGCTTTTGTGCCTAATAGCAAATCATTCATGTAGTGTGTTGGATAAATCGCCTGCCCGAAATCAAATGGCTTAGCACTTTCTAAGAGTTGGCTGAAAATTATATTTACTGTGGGTGTTAGTGAAAGGGAAATACTATCTAGAAAGTTATAGTATGTTTTGAGCTGCCCACTTCTGTCTCCTGTAATTAAATCAGCAGAACCATCTTTGTTTATATCCAAAATATCTAGGCTAAGCTCGCGCGTGGTGGTATTGGCCTGAATACCTAAGAAAGTATCATCTATACGCTGATAATTACCATAAACATTGCGCCAATATTCGAGATTTCCCGCTAATTTGGCAATGAGAATGTCTTGTCTTCCGTCTTGGTCTATATCATGGAGGTATATTTCATCGAGTGGGTTGATAGCTAAGTTAAGTTTCTGAATATTTTGTACATTAAAATTTACGCCATTTTCTGTGTTTGTATTCAGAAAATAGTAAATAGCCGCTACATTGGCGTTGGCGTTTCTTTGAGTAAGCAGCAGATCTATATTTCCATCTTGATTAAAATCGGCAAAATGAGGTTTGATATTGAGCCACAAAGAATCAGAAAGCTCCAAGTAGTCTTTGTTGTTTAACTGAAAAGTGGGTTTTTGAGATGTTCCAGTATTTTCAAAATAGTAGAGTGTGGCATAGAATGAGCCGTCGGCTTGTTCGATGCCGGCATTACCTACCCATAAATCAAGGTCGCCATCGCCATCGCTATCGGCTAGGGCAGGACGGGCAGATTCTCCCAAGTCAATCATTTCATTTTGGAGGAAATCTTCTTGTTGAAAAGTAAATTTAGGCAGAGCATCGGTACCTGTGTTTTTATAATACCATACAGATTGTTGAAAATTGCTAATCAAGCCTTCGTTTTCGGTGATATTCGGAGAAACAATTAGGTCTCTTTCTTTATCAAAATCCACATCTTCATAATAAGCCGCTGGAAAAATAGGTAATTCAACGGGTTTATCGTTTGGAAAAGCAGCAAGGGCAGCATTAAAAAGGGCATTGTCTGCCGTGCCTGCATTGGTAAGTTGTACAATATTATTGCAAGAAGATTCACTCATTAATAGATCTTTGTCTTGGTCATTATCTAGATCTAACAGCAAAATAGAGGTGCCGGCGTGTTGTACTCTGCCCCCGTCGCTAGAGCATTCTGCTGTTTGGTCAAAAAGGTAGGTTTGGCAGTCGCCACATTCTCTGAAAGCTCCCCAGTTAAGTGCTGCTCTTTCTAGCACCAAAGTATCACATCTGCCGAGTCGTTCTTGTGCAAAATTTTTATTCCATTCAATACTTTCCCCACTAAAAGGCACGGCATGTAAAATATCTATATCACCATCATTGTCTACATCAATAATTGCAGGAATATCTGTAACATCAATTTTCAAATTAATTGTAAAGCCCGATATACCTAATGTTTGTATGGCATTGGTTACTTGCCGCCACTGCAGCACAGCCCCTGAGTCAGTTATATTTTCGTACAAACGAACGCCTGCGGGCTGTGCTGTAAATAAATCTTTCTTTCCGTCACAATTATAATCTCTCAACAAAACCCACGAGCTTACCTGCGGAAATAATAACTCATATTCGGGAGTATAAACATATTGTTGGTTTTGTGTTAAGAAGATACTAATTCTGTTGGTGTTTCTGTCATAAAGAAAAAGATCTTGTGTGCCATCACTGTCTAAATCGATAGTAGAAACTTGAACACTATTTAAACCACCTGCCCAAGCCAAAGACAATAATTTTCCCTCTTGTATAACCGATATATCTTGATTGAAACGAAAGGTCTGGGCTACACTTTTGTGAAAACTTAATAAAACAGACAATAAAAACACTGAAAATTTATATTTCATTGAAGGACATATTAAAAAGTGAAATACGATGATAATATAATCTTTTTGTTTAAGATACCAATTAAAAATATTATTAATTAGTTTCACTTATTGCACCCAACTGTAAAGATAGCGATTTTTTTATTTGACCGCACGACTTTAGTCAATCAAACCTAAGCGATAGATTCTGACCCCGTTTGAGAATGTATTGACAGACAGTATCAGCCGAAGTCTCACCGAGACATAACGAAGCAATTTTTTTGTGAAATTTTTTACACAAGGTCGGAGTTTTTATAAAAATTTATAGATCTGCGATAAAAAGAGTATACTTGTAGACACGAAAACAATTCGCAAGACATATTGCTTTGAATCGAGATCAACACGAGAATAAAAAGTGTTATTGGAGTAGCTGTTTTAAAGAAGTGAACAGTCAAATATCGCAGTTTGCTCTAAGGTCTTTAAATGCTGTATACTTAAATTTCTTTCGAGAAGCACGGGTCTATGAAACCTCCAGCTTATTTGTCTTTAGCAAATGGGTAGCCCACTTTCTCATAAACCGTATAGTATCTGCGTAATGATGATTACTTCTTGGATAGTGAAATACAAACTCCCTGCTTTATGGGCTTGCACCTACCTGATGAGCTATGCTGGTAATGGGCAGAACAAAACGTACCTGATGAGCCATTATAACAATATTGCAGCTAAATATCTAATTAAAGATAAGCAGGTATGGAATTATGTTACCATTAACCAAAATGGTGTTTTTATTTATAGCTCACCTGAGCAAAAAAAGTATGCTGAACCCGAATTTAGTTTGCCTTGGGAAGAATTACAGCATTTTAAAGATTTGATTAAATACGCCGACAGGCAGTTTCAGTTTTATACTTATACTCACAAGGGCAATCGGGCTTTTGATGAAAATACCTTACAAGCTATTGAAATATTGAAACAAAATCACCAGTTTTACCCTGTCAGTATTAATAAACCTTTGAGTGGTTATCGTATCGCTATTGATCCGGGGCATGTAGCAAATACCTATCAAATGGCACAAATCGAACAGCGTTTTATCAGTGTAGGAGGCGAAGGTAACAAATTATACCAGTTTTATGAAGCAGAACTGAATTTGAGTACAGCACTCGTACTCAAAGACAGCCTAGAGAAAAAAGGAGCAGAAGTTTTTCTGACAAAAGACAGCAAAATACCCCATTGTGTCCATAAAAGTTTCGACAGGTGGTACAAAGAAGATTTTAGGAAAGAACTCAAAAGCAAGGGAATGAGTGTGCAAGAAGCAGAGACTTTGATTAGAAAAATGCCTAAAAGCGTTGTCTTTGCTAAATATTATTCTAGGAAGGATCTCGACGCCAGAGCCGATAAGATTAATTATTTCAAGCCCGACCTCACGATTGTTATCCACTATAATGCTGATTCTGAAAAGAAGCACTCGAATGTATCTACACAAAATAACTATTGCCTGTCTTTTGTGCCTGGGGCCTATCTGAAAGATGAAATGAATACGCAACTAGATCGTTTCGATTTTTTGCGCGTATTGCTCACCGAGCATTTATCAGAGTCGACTAAGCTTTCTGGAGAAATTATAGACGAGTTTGAAGACAAACTAGGTATTCCCAGTCTCGATAGCGACAGCTCGCCATTTTATATAAAAAACTTCTCTTTAAAAGTAGAAAAAGGTATTTATGCGCGTAATTTGAGGCTTTGCCGCTTGCTAAATTCTCCGATTTTTTATGGAGAGCCATTGCTACAAGACAATGTACAAGAGTTAGAATATTTGCATAAAAACGACTTAAGTAAAGGGAAGATATGCCAACGTGTCGTAACAGTTGCTAATGCCTATTTGAAAGGTGTTATTAGATATATTAATCTGAAAAAGAAAGAAACAGGATTGTAAACATGTCCTAATGTATATTAATCTCCTTCCATCGGGTTCAATGGCGATTTCATATCTTTCGGCGTAACCATCCAAAAGTAGCGGGTTTCTTCCCTAAAATGCTCTAGAATATAATTCGCTGCGAGACTTTGTGTTCTCTTGTAAAAACTTTTTAAGATTCTTTTCAGATAATATCGGGCTTCGTCTTGGTCGTCTGTATCAATTCGTTTGGCCAGGATAAGTTCCCGATTGATTTTATCCATAAAATTCAGTTTTTTATCATATACAAAAGCAGTTCCGCCCGTCATGCCTGCACCGAAGTTATGTCCAGTATCGCCTAAAATAACCACCGTCCCACCTGTCATATATTCGCAAGGATGATCGCCTGTTCCTTCGACAACAGTTAGTGTGCCGGAGTTTCTGATGGCAAAGCGTTCGCCTACTTTTCCAGCTACAAAGAGTTTTCCGCCCGTAGCACCATAAAGGCAAGTATTGCCTGCTAAGTTATAGCCTTTGTTTTGTTGTTTGGGCAAAATAATAATATGTCCTCCCCTCATGCCTTTGCCCACGTAATCATTAGCTGTTCCGGTGAGTTGGATAATCATACCTTTACTCATGAAAGCACCTAAAGACTGCCCTGCATCGCCGCTGAGTTCTATTTTCAAAGTCTCTTTTGGCAAGCCATTATCGCCGTGAATATCGGCAATTTCGCCGCTTATTAAAGCTCCGAAACTACGGTTGGTATTGGTGATATCTCTTTTGACAGTTGTTGGTTTTCGGGGCTGGTAAATTGTTGGTAGTACTTCTTTGAGCACTTGTTTTTCAAATTCATTTTTATCAAAACACTCATTGCGTTCTCTAGTCCTTGTGTCCGGGCTATTGTCTACTCTGTATAGTATTTTAGTAAAATCGAATTTTTTAGCAGTTTCATCATCAATGATTTTTAGTAAATAGTTCTTACCGATAATTTGATTGAGTGAAGCATAGCCCAGCTCGGCTAAAATTTCTCTTACTTCTTCGGCTACTTCCGTTAGGTAAGATACAATACCTTTTACCGTACCGATATAATAAGCCCTGAGTGTTTCATTTTGTGTAGCAATACCTACACTACATTTGTTGAGGTGGCAGATTCTCAGGATTTTACAACCTACCGTTGTAAGAATAGATGTTCCAAAAGCGTAGCTTTCAGCCCCCAGAATAGCTGCTTTTACTACATCGAGACCTGTTTTCAGTCCTCCGTCGGTTTGTAGTTCTACAAACTCACGCAAGTGATTAGCCTTCAGCATATTATGTGTTTCGCTTAACCCTATTTCCCAGGGGTTTCCTGCAAATTTAATAGAGCCTAATTGAGCTGCCCCAGTACCTCCGTCAGCACCTGAAATAATGATTTTATCGGCGTATGCCTTTGCTACTCCTACGGCAATAGTTCCTACACCTGAAGAAGAAACTAACTTCACGCTTACCTGTGCTTTGGGGTTCACTTGCTTTAAGTCGAATATTAATTGTGCTAGGTCTTCAATAGAATAAATATCGTGGTGGGGCGGAGGAGAAATCAGTGTAAGACCTGGAATAGTGCAACGTAGAGAGGCAATAAGTGGGCTAACTTTTGCTCCGGGTAGCTGTCCGCCTTCTCCTGGTTTAGCCCCTTGTGCCACTTTAATTTGTATTTCTTGTGCACTGCGTAAGTAATAAGGCGTAACGCCAAATCTGCCCGAAGCAATTTGTTTGATTTTACTATTTCTCAAGCTATTAAAACGCGCCGGATCTTCACCGCCTTCGCCTGAGTTAGAAAAACCTCCGATAGTATTCATAGCTTCTGCAATTGCCTCGTGTGCTTCGGGAGAAATAGACCCCAAACTCATAGCTGCCGAACAAAAGCGTCGGGTAATTTCCGATGCTGGTTCTACCTCTGCAATAGTGATAGGCTTTCTGTCAGGATTAAGTTCAAAGAAATCGCGAATCATTTGTTGTCCGCGACTGTTGATTCTGTTGCGCAGCATTTTATAACTTTCTGCACTATTCGAGTGAGCAAGCTGATGAATAGACTGAACAACATCGGGAGAAAAGTCATGGTATTCTCCTTTGCTCATATATTTATAATAACTTCCTACTTCTAGCGGATATAGTTTTTTGATAAGGTGGTGTTTGTAGGCACTGCGGTGCTGTTTGTGCAGCCTGAGTTCTACGTCGCAGTAACCTAGGCCCGGAATAAAAACTTCTGAGTTGGCAAAGCAATCTGATACGACTTCTTTACTGAGTCCAATAATATCAAACAATCCGGAATTATGGTAACTTTCTAGGGTAGAAATACCCATTTTGGACAGAATTTTTAATAAACCAGTCACAATAGATTTTTTCACCTGTAGCAGTGCTTTTTGCTTGAGTTTCCAGCTAACATGTCGTTTTTTCTCTACCAATTGCAGTGTCGTGCCAAGCAGTAGATAAGGATAAATACAAACAGCACCATAAGCAATTAGTACTGCAAAAGAATGCGAGTCGTATACTTCTCCTGTGATGGGGATAATAGAAACCTGGCTTCTGACACCTTCCGCTAGTAGGAAATGATTCAAATAACCTACCACCATAGCCATAGGGATTAGTTTCTTTTTTGGACTTAAGTACCGGTCGTCGAGAAGAATTATTTTTATTTTTTCATTTTTAACAGCATTAGCAACAGCCCATCCCAGTGTGTGCAATGATTGCCGCAAGTCATTTCGAAAGCTAGTGTCAAAGACTTTATTTTTGTATGAAGGGTCATATAGAGGGTCGCCTAAAGTGCCAAAGGAACGAAGTACATCCAATTTTTCTTTACTCAAAAAAGGACTAATCATTTTGAGCCGATGCGTATTGACAGGGCTATCATCGAGAATATTATTTTTCGCACCGATACACATACTTGTTGACATGACGAGTTTTTCTCTGATTGGGTCAATAGCAGGGTTGGTCACTTGGGCGAATTTTTGCCTGAAAAAGTCTGTAAAATTCCGCTGTACTTTGCTAAAGCAAGCCATAGGCGTATCGTCTCCCATAGCACCTGTTTCTTCTTTTCCATTGAGCATCATCGGTTTAATAATTCCTTCGACAACTTCATTAGTAATATTATGATAACGCTGCAACTCGAGCATATTTTTCGGACTGTAATCTTCTAAATTCAGAAAATTCCGCTCGGCATGTTCCATTAAATAAGTACTGTTTTCATTGAGCCATTTGCTGTAAGGATTTTCTTGTTTAATGTAGTCGTTGATTTCTTCATTTTTCAATATAGCCCCTTGTTTCAGGTCAATGGCAATCATTTCACCACTTTTTAATTTGCCTTGTTCTCTAATTTCTTCTTCTGCAATATCAACAATGCCGTATTCACTTCCTATCACAATTTGCTTATCATAAGTAATTCTGTATTTGGCAGGACGTAAACCGTTTCTGTCTAGCACACAGGCTATGTATCTACCATTAGTCATATTAAGAGCAGCAGGGCCATCCCATGCCTCGAAATTGCAGGAAGTATATTCATAAAAAGCTCGCAGAGAAGCATCCATATAAGGTGCATTTTGCCAAGGAGGTGGTATCAAACTACGCGCTGCCTTAAAAAAATCTACTCCATTGGCAATTAGAAACTCGAACATATTGTCCGCTGTGGCACTGTCGCTGCCCGAATCTTCCAATACTGGTAAGATACGTGCTAATTCTTGCTCGGAAAAAACACTGCTTTTCAGTTGCTCACTCAACACTTTAGCATTGAAACGATTGGCTTGAATAGAGTTTATTTCTCCGTTGTGTGCTAAAGTCCTAAAAGGCTGTGCCAGCCGCCAGCGGGGTAGGGTATTGGTAGAAAAACGTTGGTGAAAAATGGCAAAACTTGTCTCAAAATCTTCTTCTTGTAAATCCAAATAAAAGTCGCTAATTTTTGTGGGTCTAAATAGCCCTTTATAAGCAATAGAATCGCTAGAAAAAGAGGCGATATAAAAGTCTTTTTCTTCTTTTAAGCGATGTTCTACTTCTTTGCGCGTCAGATAAAGTAAGGCACTGAAGTGCTTGACAGCCCTAATGGAGTTAGGTACGACAAGTACCTGCGTGATATTGGGTAAACTTTTTCTTGCTTGTTTTCCCAATACTTCAGGGTTAGTAGGTACTTTTCGATAGAAAAGTATTTTTAGATCGTTTTGTTGAGAGGTGTTATTAAAAATTTCTTTTTGTTTTTCTTCAGTAAGAAATAGTACCCCCACAGCATATTTATCTGGCAAATCGAAGCCATTTATTTCGGCAATTTTGCGCATAAATTGCTCTGGCATAGAAAAAAGAATACCGCTACCGTCGCCACTTTTACCATCGGCAGCTACCGCCCCCCGATGCATCATTCTGCCTAGCCCTTGGATAGCGTCGGTAGTAAGTTTTCGCGAAGCTCTGTTTTTGTAGTTAGCAATTAAACCACAACCGCAATTATCTTTGAAAATATCCTGTAAATTCAAGCGTCCAAACGTTTAAGGAGTAAAAACGCAAGCGAAATAAATGAAAAAATGGCAATAAAAGAAGTATTTTATTGGAAAATAGGAGCGGCATTTTGGGTGAGGTATAAGAGGCTGAATTTTTGAACAAAAACTTTTTTGTATACCTTCGCCTTTGTCTGTTATATACAATCAAATATTAAAGACTTCATTCGATAAAGCTGAGACACTCGCGTTCTCGAAGGCAGATTCTCGTAATCTATGGCATCAGCTGAGTGAATTACCATAGTTGGTTTTCAATCCTTTGTTCAAATGAAGCGTATTTGTAGGGGCTTTGAGTGAGCAGTAACTTTTTGCCACAACGACAATATAAAATGTGTGTCCGTCGACAGAATCCTAGCAGGAACATGAGTAAGTATAGTAATTGCCAAACGAAGATGAAGAAAGCTGTTATTTATAGCTGTCAGGCTGGTTGTCCGAATAGAAAACTCAAGACTGAGAAGATTATAACATGCTATTTTGAAACATAGAACCTATTTAGTAATTATCTAAAAAAGTGATTATTAGCTGGCAATATGAAAGAAATATATAAGAATAAATGTATTATTTCTATTTTTTCGCTCTCCATTGGCAAGCATCGTTTTGCATTTAAAATAGACGATGCTTTTTTGAATAACCGTGAAGATGGTATGGTACAATCTGCTGATTTTTTGGCAAAGCTTGTACTAAATAAATCAGAAACTATGATAGAGGCCGAATTGACACTTTCGGGGCATATTGGTTTGGTTTGTGATAAAAGCCTTGAGCCTTTTAATTTTCCGTTAAACCATACACACACTATTTATTATAAATACGGTGTATCATTTGAAGAGCTATCGGAAGATGTATTAATGGTGCCTTATGATACGCATACATTGGATTTTAGTGGTCTAATTTATGAATTTATGCTCTTAGCTTTGCCTGTTAAAAAACTTCACCCTAAATTTGCCACTATTGAATTGACAGATACGCAAGATTTTGTTTATTCTACTAAGCGCAACCAGCAAGATGAGACTCCAAAAGGAGATGAATGCTGGGATAAACTCAGAAATATGAAATTTTAGTTTTCAATATTCAGATATTTAATTAATTTCGATTATGGCACACCCGAAGCGTAAAATCTCCAGACAAAGGCGAGATAAACGAAGAACGCATCAAAAACTAGCTTTACCTACTCTAGCCGTCTGCCCTGCTACCGGTGAGACCCACATATACCACAGAGCACACTGGCACGAAGGCAAGTTATATTACAAAGGCAATGTAGTGATAGATACAGAAGAGACGGAATAGATCATTAAAATTGAATACCACAGAGAAGTAGTAAATACTTCTCTTTTTTTATAATCCTAATTTTTAAAATTTTATGATAAACCGACAAAAATCCTCTATTACTGGTGTAGGAGCGTACGTACCCGAATATATCTTAACAAATGAAATGATTGAACGGATGGTCGACACTCATAGCGATTGGATTTTGTCGCGAACAGGTATTAAGGAAAGACGTATTTTGAAAGGAGATGGAAAAGGCACTTCTGTAATGGGCGTGAAGGCAGTTAATATTTTGTTGGAAAAAACAAATACAAATCCTAAAGAGGTAGATCTAATTATTTGTGCTACTGTTACTCCGGATATGCTGTTTCCAGCTACCGCAAATATTATTGCCAGAGAAACTGGTGCTACTAATTCATATAGTTTTGATATGGGAGCAGCTTGCTCTGGTTTTTTGTATGCACTCGTCACGGGTACTCAGTTTATAGAAACCGGCATTCATAAAAAAGTCGTAGTCGTTGGGGCAGACAAAATGTCTAGCCTTGTTGATTATACCGACCGCAGAACTTGCATTATCTTTGGTGATGGTGCTGGGGCTGTTTTGCTCGAACCTGCCGAAAATGAAAATGCAATTATTGATTTTTCTCTTCACGTCAATGGTAATGGCGAAAAACATTTGCATATGAAGGCGGGAGGTAGCCGACTCCCTGCTTCTCATGAAACTGTCAATGCAAAAGCCCATTATATATACCAGGAAGGGCAATCTGTATTTAGGCATGCCGTAGATTGTATGAGTAAGGTAGTTTCAGATATTATGAAAAAAAACGGACTAACTGCCGATACCATCGATTTTTTAGTACCCCATCAGGCAAATAAACGCATTATTGATGCCACCCGAAAAAAAGCCAATATTCCCGAAGAAAAAGTAATGGTCAATATCCATCGATATGCCAATACTACCGCCGCAACCATTCCACTATGTTTGTGGGATTATGAACAGCAAATTAAAAAAGGCGATAATCTAGTACTGGCAGCATTTGGCGGAGGATTTACTTGGGGTGCATTGTACCTGAAATGGGCTTACTAGCAAAAGATATTCAGAACTAAACACTAATAAATAATGGCTACCACAGCAGATTTCAGAAATGGTCTATGCATTGAGTATAACCGCGATATTTATACTATCGTTGAGTTTCAGCATGTAAAACCCGGAAAAGGTCCTGCCTTTGTGCGTACAAAACTAAAAAGTGTAAGAACGGGAAAAGTAGTGGAAAATACTTTTTCTTCCGGACATAAAATAACTACTGCTAGAGTAGAAAAAAGAACCCATCAGTTTTTGTATAAAGATGATTTGGGGTATTGTTTCATGGATAGTGAGTCTTTCGAGCAAATAGTCATTGACCCTAATATGGTGTCCAACGCCGATTTAATGAAAGACGGGCAACATGTAGATATTATTTTTCATGTAGAAAACAATGAGATAATCGGCTGCGAACTACCCCCTTTTGTAACACTAAAAGTAATATATACCGAACCGGGACTCAAGGGAGACACAGCAACTAATACCAGCAAGCCTGCTACACTTGAAACCGATGCGAAAATTCAGGTACCTTTATTTATTAATCAAGATGAAACCATTAAAATAGATACCCGCACGCGCAGCTATGTGGAAAGGGTAAAATAACTAAATATTTCCTCAATGAAAGCCAAAGAAATTAAAGAATTAATTAGTTTTATAGCAGACTCTGGTTTAGACCAGGTAAAAATAGAAACAGATGAAGTTAAACTCGAAATCAGGCGTTCTGCCGCTAATAAGGTAATTCAGACAAAGGCACTTGAGAGATTGTCCACTGATTTTTTATCTCCTTTATCACCTACACCTACTACGGCAGTGGACGACAGGCAAGACACCGTGCCTGCGCCATTCCAACAAACTCATATGCAACAAGATAATGCTGCACTAGTCTCACCGAATTACCAAACCATCAAATCGCCCATGATAGGTACCTTCTACACATCTTCTACACCCGATGCCGCACCTTTCGTTAAGGTAGGAGATACTATTAAAAAGGGGCAAGTACTCTGTATCATAGAGGCTATGAAACTTTTTAACGAAATAGAATCTGAATACGATGGCAAAATTGCTAAAGTGATAGCCGAAAATGCCTCACCCGTAGAGTATGACCAGCCTTTGTTTTTGATAGAACCGGCTTGATGCTTTTTTTATTTCTTTTATGATGCAAAAATAGCATGACAAAAATAATCTCGGATAAAGCAATAAAGACAAGAAAATATTGGGTTGGGGAAATTCAAAATTTGAGCGGAAATTTTACGAACGACACTGAAAGACTTGAAAATGAACTTGGTGAAGAAATAAAAAAGTATGGGTCAAGTACACTAATTGACCATTTACGTTTATGTGGTAATATTCCAGAAGCATACAGTCACGATTCCAGTGAAGAAAAACTGTATTCAAAATACACTGACAGTCTTCTGTGCTTTGCCTACAAAGAAATGGGGCTGAAAAGTGTAGTTCTAACCGAAAGAGCAGATGTTGCAGACGTTGATGCTTTTGCAAAAGATTACAGTTTTGTTGCTGATGCAAAGGCGTTTCGATTAAGTAGAACTGCGAAAAATCAAAAGGACTTCAAAGTTCAGGCAATGGATGGTTGGAAACATGGCAAACCTTACGCAATGGTTGTTTGCCCAATTTATCAATTACCGACTCGGGCAAGTCAGATTTATCAACAGGCTTCGACACGAAACGTTTGCATTTTCACATATTCCCATTTATCACTTCTGGTAAACTATGCAATTAAAGAAGGTAATGGAAATGCAGAAGGTCTTTTACATGAGATTTTCAAAACAATTCCTGCATTGAACCCTTCGAAAAATGCTGTTGATTATTGGTTAGCAATTAACAAGACAATTTTAGGTTACTCAAATATACTTGAAGACCTATGGAAAACGGAAAAAGAAGCAGCGACGGAATCAACTGAAATCGCAAAAGAAGAAGGATTAAGTTACTTGGCTTTTGAAAGAGAAAAAATCATGCGAATGAGCCATGATGAAGCCTTATTAAATAAGAATTATGGACAAATTTATAAATAGTATCATTGAAGGAAACTGCGTTGAAGTCATGAAGTCTTTTGATGAAAATTCAATTGACTTAACCGTTACTTCCCCTCCTTATGACAATTTGCGTGCTTATAAGGGATATGTTTTTCCGTTTGAAGAAATCGCTGAACAACTTTATAGAGTGACTAAGCCTGGTGGCATTGTAGTTTGGGTTGTTGCAGATGCGACAATCAACGGCTCGGAAACAGGTACAAGTTTCAAACAAGCCCTACGCTTCAACGAAATTGGTCTTAATCTTCATGACACCATGATATTCCAAAAGACCAATCCTATTCCGCAGATTTACCGAAAACGATACAACAACATTTTTGAATACATGTTTGTTTTTAGTAAAGGAGAAGTTAAAACTCATAATCCAATTAAAGTTGATTGTTTGCATGCAGGGATTCAATTAAATGGAACTACCCACAAGAACTACTCTAAAGGCGAGCAGAAACGAGAAAAAATGGCAAAGCCCGTTAAGAAAAAGAAAATCAAAGGGAACATTTGGGAATATGTTGTTGGAAAAAAAACTGAAGACCAAGAAGCAAAAGGGCATCCAGCCCCATTTCCATGTGCATTAGCGAGAGACCATATAAACTCTTGGACAAATGAAGGAGACGTAGTGCTTGACCCAATGAGCGGTAGTGGAACAACGTGTATTTCCGCTCTTCAATTAAACAGAAAATATATAGGTATTGACATGAGCCATGAATACTGTGAAATGGTAAAAGAACGAATTGCAATTATTAAAAGTCAATCAGCATTATTTATAGAAAAACAAGAAGCGTAGATAAAAGCAAAAGCCTAATTATTGTTTGCCAATTATTAGAATTATGTTTAAAAAAATACTGATAGCCAACAGGGGAGAAATAGCACTGCGAGTCATTAGAACTTGTAAAGAGATGGGCATTAAGACTGTAGCTGTATATTCTAAGGCTGATGTAGATAGTTTACATGTTAAATTTGCCGATGAAGCTGTTTGCATCGGCCCTGCAATGAGTGCAAATTCTTACCTGAGTATTCCCAATATTATTTCTGCTGCTGAAATTACTGCTGCCGACGCTATACATCCCGGCTACGGTTTTTTGTCTGAGAATGCACAATTTTCTAAAATATGTGCAGAACATCAAATTAAATTTATTGGTGCTTCTCCGCAAATGATAGATAAAATGGGAGATAAATCTACTGCGAAAGCTACCATGAAAGCTGCTGGTGTGCCAACTGTTTTGGGTTCAGACGGCTTACTTAACTCCGTAGAGGAAGGTATGAAACTTGCTGCAAAAATAAAATATCCTGTGATACTGAAAGCCACTGCTGGCGGCGGCGGAAAAGGAATGCGTGTTGTTTCAAATGAAGAAGCCTTTAAAAGTGCCTGGGATTCTGCTAGGGCAGAAGCCAAAGCGGGTTTTGGCAATGATGGTATGTACCTCGAAAAATTTGTTGAAGAACCTCGCCACGTAGAAATTCAGGTATTTGGCGACCAGCATGGCAATGCCTGCCATTTGTCGGAAAGAGATTGTTCTATTCAACGCAGGCACCAAAAACTAGTAGAAGAAACACCTTCACCTGTATTAGATGAAAAACTTAGGCATAAGATGGGTGAGGCAGGCACTAAGGCAGTAAAATCTATTGGTTATGAAGGAGCGGGTACGGTAGAATTCCTCGTTGATAAAAACCGTGATTTCTATTTTATGGAAATGAACACACGCATTCAGGTAGAGCATCCCGTTACTGAACAAGTAACTGATTTTGACCTTATTAAAGAGCAAATTAAGATAGCTGCAGGCGTTCCGATTTCAGGAGAAAACTACTTTCCAAAACTCTATTCTATCGAATGCCGTATTAATGCTGAGGACCCTGAAAATAATTTCCGTCCTTCTCCCGGCAAAATTAAGAACTTGCACGTACCCGGTGGAGTTGGCGTGAGAGTGGATACACATGTGTACGCTGGCTACACTATTCCTCCCAACTATGACTCAATGATTGCTAAACTCATCGTTACAGCACAATCACGCGAAGAAGCCGTTGTACGCATGAAAAGATCCTTGCAAGAGTTTGTCATTGAAGGTATTAAAACAACAATTCCTTTCCATATCTGGCTGATGGATAACCAAGTATTCCAATCTGGAAAATTTACTACCAAATTTATCGATGAACATTATGTAGCTAATTAAGTATTAAATTTCAGCCATTGTATACAATTTATTTTTTCTTCTTCATTTATTTTTTCTTTTTCTTCGATGGTATAGGTGCTAAAATAATTTCTGCCACAGGCTTGAAGGGTTTTTTCTATTAGTCTATTTTCTCTGAATAGGGCTATCTTTATCCTTTCAGTTTGTTGGGTTAATAAATTATCTAAGTTATCATTTTTTACTCTCATGCCATTCACGGCAATAATCTCATCTTTGACAGATAAGGCTGTGCTTGCCGGTGACTCCGAACTAATAATATCTACTATTGTGCCACCTCCGCTATTGATAGTTTTCAATCCCCATACTCTCTCAGTAATACTCTCAGCAGGCTTCTCTGCTAGCTCACAGCCTATATAGTTCAGTGCCTTATTCAGTCTTTTTTCTAAGGGAATAACTCCAGTAATACAGGTATCAAAATATTCCTGCATGTTTGTTTGTGCAACAGTATTGACTGCCTCGATGTAGTCTTCTAGCCAATAACCTTTTGCTTGTTTTCCAAATTTTTGCCACAGTAGCCGCATTACGCTGTCGAGACTATCTTTGTTATGCGTATGTTGCCGGATTTCTAAATCTAAGATGAGAGCAACAATAGCCCCTTTTACATAGATAGAGGTTTTTCTTCCTGGAATACCCTTGCGATAACCATCCAGCCAGAGATCGAAAGAAGAATCGACGAGCGAAAGGTTCAATCGTCCTTCATTGTCAAAATGCCTTTTGAGCAGTTTGTTGAGTTCTTTAAAATAAGTTTTTTTGCTGAAAACCCCCGAGCGTGCCAGTAGATAGTCCCCATAATAAGTAGTTATTCCTTCGGCAATGAATCCGGTGGGAAAATAGTTTTCTCTGCTATAGTCGTAAGGAGACATTTCTGCGGGTTTGATCCGGCAGACATTCCAAACATGGAATAGTTCATGGCAGCTGACCCCTAGCAGGTCGGCATATAAATCGGTAGTGAGCCTTTCGCCAGGTCCTAGTGCAAGCACTGTGGCGTTGTTGTGTTCTACGCCATGGTAGTAGCGGTATGAGAGTACTTGGATTAGAAAGTGATATTCGTCGTGTGGGTAACTGCCGAATAAGTTGATTTGGGTCTGAGTAAATTTTTTAAAATCGCTACATATACGTTGCCAGTTGGGCTGGTAATCTCCCTGCATCCAAATGTGAAAAGTAGTGTTGCTCACTACATAAGTACGGTGTTGCAATGAACGACTAGTAATGAGTGGGCTATCGACTAGCTCGGCAAAATTATTTGCTTTAAGTGTGTTGTAACGTATAGGTAGCGGACAAGCTATCTGGTAGTCCAATGGAATTTCTAATTTTACTTCATAAGACTCATGCTCACGACCTTTCACCATTAAACTACAAGTAATAAAGTTAATGTAAAGTTGATCTTCATTGAGCCATGTACCTCCAGCATCCAATTGGCAGGCTAAATAATCGTAATGGATAATGATACTGCTGGTACTCTGTGTATTTACTTCCCAGCAATCTTTTGTTATTTTTTTAAAAGCTACTTGTTTTCCGTCAGTATTCTCAATATTGAAAGAACGAATATTTTGCGCAAAATTTTGAATTTCATACCTTCCCGGTCTCCAGGCAGGTAGTTGTAAGTAGGTCTTTTCTTGTTCAATATTTGTAACACGCAGCTTGAAATTAATAAATTGCAGGTTCGGCTGCTGGTAGCAGATAGTGTAATGTAGCATTTGAGTTTTTTGTTGTGAGTTTTGATCTTTAATATTTGGGCAAGGTATTATCTACTTGCTCGGCCCAGGCGAGTATTCCTCCTGTTAGGTTATATAAATTAGTAAAACCGTATTGTTTTTGTAGTTGTCTGATAGCTTTGGCACTTCTAAGACCAGTTCGGCAATGTATGACGACTTTTTTATCGGTAGATATTTTATTTGCAGCATCTATTATTTCTGCTATGGGGATGAGAGTGCCGTTGAGGTGAGTAATTTCGTACTCATAAGCTTCTCGTACATCAATTAGTTGCAAATCTTGCTTTGCTGCAATCATTTGCTGCACCTCTTTGGGGCTAATTTCTTTGACTGCTTTTTCCTCGCTTGTACTGCTTTTAATACCACAAAAATTTTCATAATTGATTAATTGAGTAGGTGCAGAGGTCTGCTTGCTGGGTTTTAATTTGATTATCCTCGTTTGAAAATTAAGTGCATCAAACAACAGTAAACGACCGGAAAGCGGCTCTCCTATTTGCGCAATTACTTTGATTAGTTCATTAGCTTGTATACTTCCGATAATACCCGGCAATACTCCCAAAACACCTCCTTCGGCACAGTCAGGCACTGTTTCGGGCAGGGGAGGACTAGGAAACAGGTCTCGATAATTAGGTCCTTTATTCCCTGTTTTGTCAGTATAATTAAAAACAGAAGCCTGCCCTTCAAACCTGAAAATAGCCCCGTATATATTTGGTTTGTTCAGTATAAGACAAGCATCATTAATTAAATAGCGTGTAGGAAAATTATCTGTACCATCAGCAACTACATCATAGTTTTTAACAATATTCAGGGCGTTTTCGATATTTAATTGAGTATTGTGTACGATAAATTGAACGTGGGGATTCAGTGCCTTTAAACGTGTCGCTGCCGTAGTGGCTTTGGGTTTGCCCACATCCTCTGTTGTGAAGAGTACTTGCCTTTGTAGGTTAGAATTATCTACTACATCAAAGTCTACAATTCCTATTGTGCCAATTCCTGCTGCCGTTAGGTATAATAACAAAGGAGTACCCAATCCTCCGCTGCCTACTACCAGCACTTTGGCCTTTTTTAATCTTTTCTGTCCTTCAATATTAAATTCGGGAATAATTAAATGCCGGCTGTACCTTGCCAATTCTTCTCTGCTAAAAGCACTTGGTTGCATAGTTTAGTAATAGTCGCTAACGCTAATTAAACAGTTATTAATGTTGGATGGTTATAAAACCCTACTTAAAACTGCAAATTAATCTAATAACCCGATAAACAACTCAACTGAATATGGATAACATTGCCAATATTCGCAGAGATTATAACAAGTTTGAATTATCTATTGACCAACTAGCAGCCGACCCTATTAAGCAATTTGAATTTTGGTTGCAGGATGCCCTCAACACTCATATTAAAGAACCTACCGCTATGACACTATCGACTGTTTCTGCCAAAGGAAAACCCAGTGCCCGCGTTGTGTTGCTAAAAGGAATCGAAGCGGGGTATTTTTTATTTTATAGCAACTATAAAAGTCAAAAAGGTAGCGATATACAGGAAAACCCGCAAGTATGTTTGAGTTTCTTTTGGGATGAATTGCAAAGGCAGGTGCGTATCTCGGGTCGCGCAGTGAAAGTCGCTGCCGATGTTTCAAATACTTATTTTAACAGTCGTCCCAAAGGAAGCCGCCTCGGCGTATATGCCTCAAAACAAAGCAGCATACTACAGGCACGCAAAACACTTGAAGAACGTTACGAAATTTTTGAACGCAAATATGCCGATACAGATTTTATTCCACGCCCTAATTACTGGGGAGGATATATGGTCAAACCCACTGAAATAGAATTTTGGCAGGGCAGAACTAACCGTTTGCACGACCGAATTATATATATTTTGAACCAAAGCAAGTGGAAAAAAATGCGCCTTGCACCATAAATGAGAAACTGATATTTTATTAAATAAACCTTTAAATTCGTAGCTTCTATCGGAATTTTTTTCCTTTTCAACTTCTTATGAAGGAGTTTTACAGGGATAATCAAACAAGCAGTCCTTTTTAATAGCGTTCACCACCTTTTCGGGTACAAATTTTTCCCAACCGACTCCACCCTTTTTAATCATAGCTAATACATTGTCGGAAATAATATGTAAATTTTGCTGATTAACACCGCTGATATCTTCTAATCGACTATTATCTTGCAGGTAGCGGAACAAACCATATGCCGAAGGGTTTACTTTTACATTTTTGCAAGTAAGCAGTCTACCATCATTCATCAGATAAGGATAAATATAGAGTTTTACACTTCTTCCGAATAATAGCCCGAAAGAAGATACTAGCCCGCCTTCAAGTTCATGGTAATACTTTTCGTCAAGAATATTCATAATATTGTAAATACCCATAATTAAGCCAATGTGTTTGGTAGTCAGTTTTGATAGATACATCACCAACTTATAATATTCAGGATAGTCCGAGACCATGACTGTTTGCCCTAAATCACAGAGGATGTCTGCACGGTCGAGGAAGTCTTTTTCATCAATATCTTTGTCAGCCGTTTTCAGATCATGTAGGGTAAGTTCTGATAAAGTAACCAAACTATTTCGGTCTTTGCCCAGAAAATTCACAAATTGTTCTTTTCCAGTTTTCAGCATGTCTAAATTAACGTGTGTTACAGGTCTGAAACGCCCTCTGAGTAAAAGGATATTTTTTTTGTATAAGGCTTCGTTAGGTTGTACGGTTTTGTGTTTCGGCCCAAACATGGCTGCTTTACTCATACCATGTTTAACTAATTTCAGGCTGAGCAGGCGGTTGTCTACGTGGGTAAAACAAGGACCTTCCAGCCGAAACATATCAACCTCTATCCGACCGGGTTGAAGATTATCCATCAAAGACGTAAGTATTTTCTCTGGCTCTTTGTGATGATAGAAACAAGCATGTAGTAAATTAACACCTACTTCCCCAATGGCTTGTTGTTGCCAAATCATATCATTGTCGTGCATGAGTATATGTACGACGCAGTCGTTGGGTTTACTTGTCGGGTGATTTTGAAAACGAACGCCTATCCAACCGTGTCCTTGATTAGTTCTTTTAAAATTAAGTGTTTCTACCGTATCGGCAAAAGCAAAAAAGCAGGTGCTGTCATGGCGGTGAGGTAGCCGCTCGATGAGCAGGCTATATTCTTTATTGAGCATTTTTATCAACCGATTTTCGCAAACGTAGCGTTTACCTTTTCCGTAAATAACATCGCTGAATTTCATATCATAAGCAGACATTGTTTTGGCGATAGTACCCGAAGCACCCCCGGCCTTAAAAAAATTAGCAGCTACTTCCTGACCAGCCCCAATTTCGGCAAAAGAGCCGTAAATCTTTTGGTTTAAATTAATTTCAAGTGCCTTTTCTTTGGTGGTAATTTGTCGAAACTCCATAGGTATTTCTAGTATTTTATTTTTTTGGCTACAAATTGTAAATATAACAAATAACTTTGTGTTTATAGAGCTAACCGGATTGACTTTTCACATTGATCTGTAAAGATGTGTCTGAAAAAAAAATTATACAAAACAATGTTTATATTTTATTGGTAATACTTATATCCACAGAAATTTTATTTGTCGCCAATAATATTGTTAAACCCAAACTACCTCTGCCAGACTTTAATGACGATAATTACGAGCAGCAATGGAAAGAGATAGACTCTCTTGAACATCTGGCAGCACTACCGAAGTCAGCACTCAAAAAAGTAAACCAACTATACGAACGAGCAAAACAAGATAATAATCATGTCCAAATCATTAAAACCCTTATTTACAAGCGAAAATATGAAGCTACCTTGTCCGAAGATGGTTTTGCCAAAGCTATTGAAAAACTTAAGCGCGATGCCGATACTTTGGGCTTTCCCCTAAAACCTATCTTACAATCGATGCTGGCAGAACAATATATTCAGTATTTGGAGACACACCGCTGGCAGTTGAGAAATCGTACACAAACTACTGAAAAAACTAGCCATGACATCCGCACATGGAGTGTATCGGATTTTATTGCTGAAAGCCGTGAGCTTTACCTAAAATCCATAGCTGAAGATGCTATTAAGCAGGTTGCTTTAAAAGACTTTCAAGCCATTATTCATCCAGGCAAGCACAATGAAAACCTTCGCCCTACACTGTACGATTTTTTGACACATCGCACCCTTGATTTTCTGACTAACGAAAGGACTTACCTCAACCGACCTGCCTATCGCTTTTCTATTGATCAAGCAGAAGCCTTTGCTCCCGCAGCAGCTTTTGCAAAATTTACTTTCCGAGCGCAAGACAGTATTTCTTTCAAATATTTGGCTTTGCTACAATTTCAGCGACTACTCGCTTTTCATCTAAATGATAGTACGCCAGACGCTCTGCTGAATGCCGATTTAAAGCGTCTTAATTTTGTTTATCGCCACAGTGTAGTACCTGATAAAAAACAGTTGTATCTGCAAGCCTTACAAAATTTGGCTGCCCAGTACCAGAACCGTGTAGCTTATGCGGAAATAAGCCACTCCCTTGCCAAAATTTATTGGCAAACAGGCAAAAAATACCGAGCTTCTTACTTGCCCGAACAAGACAGTCTGTACAAATGGGATTTTAAAAAAGCACTTAACTTGTGCCAACGAGCTATTGAGCGTTTTCCCAAAAGTTATGGTGCTGTTTTATGCCATAACCTCAAATGCGAAATTTTAGGTAAAAATTTATATTTGGAAGTAGCCTGCGTTACTTCCGCCTACAAAGCAATACTGGCAAAACTCACTTACAAAAATTTGACAAAGATCTACATAAAGGCGGTGAAAACTGATACGAAAAAAAATAAAAAGCAGCAAAGAATGAATCGCGCAGAAAAAGTAGATTATCTTAACCGGCTGAATAGTTTATGGCAAAAAGAAGTTAGTTTACCACCCAATGCAGATTACCAAGAGCATAGTGTAGAGCTAGCTTTAAATGCTTTGCCTTTTGGTGAGTATGTTTTGCTAGTTGCTGATAATGAAGACTTTTCTTACCAAAAAAACGCAGTGGCTTTTACTTCTATCAAGGTAAGCAATTTAGCGTATTTTACACAGTATAGCAATGATAGCATTGGGGTATATGTATTAGATAGAGAGCGTGGAGTACCGATGAAAAATGTGTTGGTAGAATTTTATACAAAATCATATAAAAACAGAAAATATACTGAAGAAAAAAAGGGGGTTGCAAGGACTAATAATAGAGGATATGCCAGTTGTTATAGTAAAAATAACAAGGGTCTTTATAATTGGTTTTTTATTAAGCTCATTAATAAGCAAGATATTTTATTTGAAAACACATCTCATCTGCTTGCAAATCAAAAATCATTTGAGATGCAAAAAGAGGTTCATTTCTTTTCAGACCGGGTAGTTTATCGTCCCGGTCAAACTGTTTATTTTAAAATCATTGCTACCGAACGAGATAAAGGGGCAATTCCCACTATTTTAGCACATGAGTCGGTGCGTGTGAGTTTGCGCGATGCAAACGGGCAGCAGCTTGCCCAGCAGCAACTCATTACTAATGAATATGGCACAGCCAGCGGGCATTTTATTCTACCTGCTAACGGATTGCTAGGTCGAATGTCTTTGCAAAATAGCCTCACACATCACAAACATTATTTTAGCGTTGAAGAATACAAACGACCTAATTTTGAGGTTGGCTTTAACACTATTGCCACAAGTTATCGACTCAACGATGAAATAATACTTGGTGGGTGGGGACGAACGTACTCGGCTAGTCCGTTGGACGCAGCACTTGTAAAATATAGAGTAGCCAGAAGCGGTCGTTTTCCGTATTGGAACTTCGATTTTGATTGCCCTGTGGTCAGCGAAACGGAAATCGTCAGCGGCGAAACTCGTACAGATGCCAGTGGACGCTTTGAAATATCTTTTCAGGCTTTGCCCGACAGAAGTGTTGCTTTAAACCAAAATCCTGAATTTACTTACAATATCTATGCAGATATCACCGACATTACGGGCGAAACCCGCGCTATAGAAACAAATGTACGTGTAGGTACTATTGCCCTGCTGGTAGATATACCTATTCCCGAAAAGCTCAATCGCGATAGTACATATCAGCTACTTTTGGAAACTGCCAACCTCAACGGCGAATATGAGGCTGCTAAAGGAGCTATTAGTATTGTTCTGCTGAAAAGCCCCGATGTCGCACTGCATAAGCGTTTGTGGGATACGCCTGACAAATTTTTGTTAACTGAAAGTGAGTTTAAACAGCTTTTTCCCCACGACCCCTATCGGCAAGAAAACCAATGCGAAAACTGGCAGGTTCTCAAAACTATATATGAAGAAAAGTTTGATACAGAAAAAAACAAAGAAATTATTCTCGATCCAAAACGTTGGAAAACAGGCATGTATCGCCTCAATATGAAGACACGTGATAAATACGGTACGGCCATAGAAGTAAATAAGTATTTTCTGCTTTACGATTTAAAGAAAAAAGAAATCCCTGCTGCTGTGAGTTATTTTCACGTAAACGAAAAAAATAATCTACAACCCGGACAGATAGCCCATATTTACGTAGGGTCTGCACAGCAAAATGTTATGATACTTTATCATGTAGCAGATAAAAGCAAAGCCTCTTCGCAATGGATTGATGTAAAAAAAATGGTCAGAAAAGATATTGCTATCCAAGAGGCACATCGTGGAGGTTTGTATTATCACATCAGCTTCATTAAGCATAACCGAGTGCATAACCACAGATACCGCCTGCATGTTCCCTGGAAAAATAAACAATTATCTATTGAATACACTACTTTTCGTGACAAACTCAAGCCAGGGCAGCAGGAGGAGTGGCAACTGAAAGTAACTGGTACAAAGGGAGAAAAAGTAGCTGCCGAAATGGTGGCGACCATGTACGATGCGTCATTGCATGCTCTTCAGGCAAACCAATGGAAAGGTATTGACTTTTATGCGAACCCTGCTATTTTTTCTTTATCTTCTGGTAATTGCCATGTGCAAAAAACAAGCTTAATCTATAGAGATTGGCTGCTAAAACCTCTGCCGGCAAATAGGCAGTATACTCGATTGAATTGGTTTGATTTTGCTCGTTATACCGGATTTTATCGAGGAAATGCGAAGTCGTATTTTGACGATGCTGACGCTCTTATGGTGGTGGACGAAGAAGTTGAACTTGATCTCGACTCGGTAGCCCCCGAGATATTAGAAATAACTGCACAAACCCCCACGCACCCACGTGTGAAACTCAAACAACAAACTGACTTAGGAGACATAAACATTCGTGCTAATCTTAATGAAACCGTTTTTTTCTTCCCACATTTGTATACAGATCGAGAAGGAAGTCTTATTATTAAATTCAAAATGAACGAGACTTTAACAAAATGGAAATTTTTGGGCTTTGCCCATACCAAAGATCTGAAAAATGTGCTGACAGAAAAAGAAATCATTACTCAAAAAGACCTGATGGTACAGGCCAACCCGCCACGCTTTTTGCGGCAGAATGATACCATTGTTTTTCCCGCTAGGGTCAATAATCTCACAGGTAAAACCTTACAAGGCACGGCTGCTTTACAACTGTCGAACGCGCTTAACGGTCAGCCGGTAGCTGCCGAATTTGGCTTGAATAAAATGCAACAGTCTTTCTCAGTGAAAGAAAAACAATCTACACTATTACAGTGGACATTAAAAATACCTTCAAATATTGCTTACCCACTAACCTACCGCCTACTTGCCAAAGCAGGTAATTTTTCAGACGGCGAAGAAGGTACGCTACCTATCGTCAGTAATCGGATACTAATAACAGAAACTTTGCCGCTTGCTATTGGCGGAAAACAGCAAAAGGATTTTGTATTTAATGCCTTGAAAAATAATTCTTCAAATACCTTAAAACAGCACCGACTAACTGTAGCATTCACTTCTAATCCTGCTTGGTATGCAGTGCAGGCTTTGCCCTATCTGATGGAACATCCTCATGAGTGTACTGAGCAAATTTTTAGCCGCTATTATGCCAATAGTCTGGCTGCACAGGTTGTTAAGACCCACCCTAAACTGAAACAGATTTTTGCGCAATGGAAAAATACCGACGCACTCAAAAGTAGTCTTGCTAAAAACCAAGACCTTAAAAATGCTTTGCTGGCAGAAACCCCCTGGGTGCTGCAATCACAGAGTGAAGCACTACAAAAACAACAAATTGCCTTGCTGTTCGACTTGAATAAAATGAGCGATGAAATAAACTTAGCACTGCAAAAAATTGCCGAACGGCAGCGTCATGATGGCGGCTTTCCTTGGTTTCCAGGTGGGCAGAGCAACAACTATATTACCCGCTACATTGTAGCAGGTTTGGGGTATTTGCAATACTTAGGTGTACGTCTAGAATCTCGTTCTGAAGAAATGCTGCAAAAAGCCCTTCGCTACATAGATAATGCTTTATTGAAAGAATACTGGCACCTTGAAAAACAAGTAGAAAAAAAATACATTGATTTACAGGCAGATCATTTGAGTTATTCGGTTTGCCACTATCTTTATGTTCGCAGTTTTTTCCCTGAATACAATTTACCAAAAGGTGATTACCAAAAAGCCTATCGTTACTATATATCTCAGGCAAAGCATTATTGGATGAATAAAAACCGCTATTCGCAAGCGATGCTGTGTTTGGCTTTGCACCGTAAAAAAGACGGGCAAACACCTGCTAAAATCATTACTTCACTCAAAGAATACGCTTTGCATGATGACCAATTAGGCATGTATTGGAAAAATGATTACGGCTATTATTGGTATGAGCTACCGATAGAAACCCAGTCGCTAATGATAGAAGTTTTTTCACAGGTGGCGCAGGACAAAAAAGCAGTAGAAGATCTGAAAATATGGCTGCTCAAACAAAAACAAACCAGGCACTGGAAAACTACCAAAGCAACAGCTTCAGCAGTTTACGCCCTGTTGATGTATGCTGAGGATTGGCCGCTTGAAGAAAATCCAGTAACTATTCGGGTAGGTCAACAAACTATTGACCAGAGTGAACAGAAAACCAGCGTCGCAAGTGGTGAGTTTAAGGTATCTTGGCAAGCCGATGAGATACAGGTGGAAATGGCAAAAATTTCGGTAGAAAATCCTAATACAGGTATTGCTTGGGGAGCCTTACACTGGCAATATTTCGAAAATATTGACAAAATTAAATCTTTTAACGCAGCACCGCTAGCATTGAAAAAGCAGGTTTTTTTACAAAAAAATACTGATAGGGGAGTCGTCCTGAGTTTGGTTAAAGAAAATACTTTTTTGAAAGTTGGCGATTTACTCAAAATTCGTATCGAGCTGCGCGTTGGCAGAGCAATGGAATATGTACACATGAAGGACATGCGTGCCGGTGGGCTAGAACCTATTAACTTGCTGAGTGGTTACAAATGGCAAAACGGCTTGGGCTATTACGAAAGTACCCGCGATTTAGCTACCGATTTCTTTTTTAGCCAATTACCCAAAGGAGTATATGTTTTTGAATATCCTTTGCGCGTAGTTCACAAAGGTAATTTTTCTAATGGTATAACCACCATACAAAGTATGTATGCCCCCGAATTTGCTAGCCATTCCAAAGGAGTGAGGGTAAAGATTAGGCATTCACCATGACAATTTTTCTTTAGTAGTTTTGCTTTTATTAATTTTTAGTGATTAAATTTCTCAAATGGACTCAGCAATTTTAGATAAATATGAACTAGTATCTGGTTTGGAAGTACATGCTCAGCTTTTAACCAAAAGCAAAGCGTATTCGGGCGACGCTAATGAGTATGGAAATTTGCCCAATACCAATATCAGTATAATTACACTAGCCCACCCGGGTACTTTGCCAAAACCCAACATGCATGTATTTACTTACGCTATCAAGTTGGGCTTAGCTTGTGATGCTAACATAACAGCATATAATTATTATGATCGCAAAAACTATTTTTACCCTGATTTGCCTAAAGGCTACCAAATTACTCAGGATAAAACGCCCATTTGTGTAGGTGGTGGTATCCGTTTTAAAATGCGTAATAATGAGGAACGATATATTCGCCTCAACCGAATTCACATGGAAGAAGATGCAGGAAAATCTATTCACCTCGAGGGAGAAACGGAAACACTGGTCGATTTGAATCGGGCGGGTGTGCCTTTGCTAGAAATTGTTTGTGAGCCTGACATTCGTTCTTCCCAAGAAGCCTATGCTTATTTAACAGAAATTAGGAAGTTGGTACGCTACCTAGAAATTTGCGATGGCAATATGGAAGAGGGTTCGCTCCGTTGTGATGCAAATATCTCTGTGCGATTGAAAGGAGAAACCAAACTGGGCAGTAAAGTAGAAGTAAAAAATATGAATTCTATCCGCAACGTACAGCGAGCAATAGCACATGAATTTGAGCGGCAAATTCGCATTCTTGAGGTAGGTGGAACAATTATTTCTCAGACGCGTACCTTTAATGCCCAAACTGGCACCACTGCCCGAATGCGTATGAAGGAAGAATCCAATGATTATCGCTATTTCCCTGAGCCTGATTTGCCTCCCGTCGTAATCACTAACAAATACTTAGAAAGCGTCAGAGCAACGATGCCCAGCTTGCCCCAAGCACTTTTCAAACGCTTTACCCATAGCTATGGTCTACCTATCTACGATGCTACCGTACTGACCGATGAAAAAGGCATCGCACTCTACTTTGAGTCGCTTTGTGAACATACGAAAAATTACAAAGCAGCTTCTAACTGGGTGATGGGTACTGTCAAGTCCTACCTGAACGAACTGACTTTGGACATTGCAAAATTCCCCTTATCACCTATCGTGATCGCTGACATTATTGCCCTAGTGGATAGCGGAAAAATTAGCTTCGGTATTGCCTCACAGCGTTTGTTTCCCGCCTTAATAGCATCTCCTGAAACAGGTGCTCAAGCAATGACAGAAAAACTAAACCTGATACAGGACAGCACAAAGGACTTTATCCAACCTTTTATCGAACAAACCCTGGCAAAATATCCCGATAAAGTCGCAGCTTATAAAGAAGGTAAAAAAGGTGTATTAGGCATGTTTATGGGCGAAATAATGCGCATGGCGAAAGGGAAAGCAAACCCTAAAAAAGCTAATCAGATGTTGATTGAAATGCTAGAGCAGTGATTTTGTACTTAGATTACCAACACAGCCATATTAAAAAAGCTGATTATTATGGTAATACAGCTTTCATATCTATGCGTGATTTTGAGTGGAAAGTTATGTTCTTTGATTATTAGTATTTAATTCTTGAAAAAGGTAATCATTACATCTTAAAAAGAGATAATCGAATACTGCAAACGTATAAAAGCAACTCAATAACACGAAAAATACTAAATATTCACCGACGATAAATACCCAAATAAAGCAAATAGATAATATAAACAATAGTTGTATGCCATTGGCAAAAAGAAAAGGCCAAAGCGCGTTCAAGCACATTTAATGTTGCTCGTTCCACACAAAATTAAAAGAACTTTCACCTTTCCTCTTTCCTCAAACTTAATGATTATTTTAATACTCATTGAATGAGATAACAAATTATTATTTCTACTTTTGCACTTGAAGAAAATAATTCAAAAATGAACCGAATAAAAGAGGTTTTAGAACAGAAAGGGATCAAGCAAATTTGGTTAGCTGAACAGTTGGGTAAGAGTTACAACATGGTTAACTCTTATGCTCAAAACAGAAGACAGCCAAGTATTGAAGACTTATACAAGATTGCAGAGATATTACAAATAGACATTTGCGAGTTACTAGTAAAGAAAAAAAAATAGAATGATAAAATTCACCACTTAATTACATAGGAGGTAAATCAAGGCTTTTAAGCCAAATTCTACCATTATTCCCAAAAGAAATTAAAATTTTTAATAACTACAGGTAGTTATAATGACGGTAAAAGAGGTTTTAAAGGATGGACACCAAAAGAGGAACTGGAACTATGAAAAAAGAAATAAAAGTAAAAAAGTCGTTGTTGACTTTGATGCTGCTTTCTGTGGGCAGCTCATTGTTGACTTTGTTTTTGATTCAGCATTTGGGGAAAATCAGAGGCGGAGATTTATTTGCTTATCCCAAGTCATACATTTTTGAAAACCCTATCAACAGCTCCAAGTATGTTTGTTATTGGTTTGACGGATATCCTCCTTCAAATCTTCGGGAGTCATTAAGTATTATACCTGATAATGATACACCAACGTCAGAAACAAAAGTATCACGCAAACCAACTGCAGAGTTTTGGGAAAAACTTAAAAATGCCAGAGCAAAAAGAAAAAGAATACCTGCATTAGCTAAAGGTAGTTTAACAGGTATTACATCTGCTAATTCTCCTACATCTCGAGATAGAAGTGACCATATGCCCTACCTAATGAAATTAACAGAGTTCTATTTCCTCACTATTAGGAAATATTATCCATATAATTATTGGAACTATTTTATTTGCTGGAATTTTAGCGTTTTTTCGTAACTATAGACTTAAATTATCGTGAAAAGAAAGGCAGAACTTAACTATCAAATTGATTTACCTAGCAAAGGAGAATGGTATCGTTATTTTCTAGAGTACAAATACCTTGTCGATTTAACTTTTGAAAGATTGCAAGGAGGAGAAATAACAGTTATTTCTTTGCCGCTAGCCTTTTTAATAAAACACACACTTGAGTTAGGGTACAAGATAAATTTATTGGAATTAGAAAAAGTATCCGACATAAAAGCAAATGTAAAGTATCGTGAAAAAGGAGTACATAAAATTGACGATTTACACAAAGAGTTTGAAATCCAATATCAAGGCTGAACCTATTAAATAACAGACGTATAAAATTTGCTCTTTATAATGTAATTGACCATAAAGGTTTAGTAAACGAGTATTTAATTAATTAGATTGATAACAACAAATCTACCGAAGTCTTAATAACAAACTACAAACCTATAACCGATCAAATAAAAATATTTTAAATGAGATTTATTGGTAATAAAGAAAACTCAGTTGAAAAGATACATAAAGTATTGAAAGATGAAAAAATAAACGACCATTCATTTTTCGACTTTTTTGCAGGTACAACAAGTGTAGGCAGATATTTTAAAAACCACGGGACTCAGATATTATCATCTGACCTTATGTATTTTTCTTATGTCTTACAGAAAGCATATATAGAAAATAATAATGAACCAATATTTGAAAAACTGCTATCGAAAATTACAGTTAATAACAATAAATTATTTATTACACCTTTAGAGCTTGTTGTTTCTTATCTCAATGAACTAGATGGCGTTGAAGGTTTTATATATAAAATCATCAGAACTGTTGTTTTATGTGGTAGTGATGATGAAAAAACACCTGTTGGTGAAATAAGTTTACTTCTCAATAACAAAGGTAAAATTATACTTAGTGTAAGAGCTCCTCATATTTTTAAATCCTAAATAGCAAATATTTTTGATTATTGGAAATAAAAACAGGATAAAACAATGTGTATAGCGAATAGCACCCTGCGGGATGCTAGACACCATACACAGAGCGTTAGCAACAAGCAGAACAGAACGCAGCAATGAAAAATAACTTTAAAGAATTTATTCGAATAAGGAAACATTACCTTTAGTTACTGTAATTGAAAAAGCCGGAGGCGTTAATAGTCCGCGTATCAAACTTACTTAATTAGTGGAGGGCATTTATCGAACTCAAAAATAGAATTGATTGGATGCGATAAATTATCCGTTTTGACAGATATAGAAGAAGGGAATAAACTCTTAAACTACAAACAGAATAAACTTTTGGATTTCATCTATTCCAATCTGACTGAAAGGGGTAAAAAAGAAAAAATCTTACTAAAATTAATGATGGAAGAGTTAATGAGAACACAAATAATTATACAAAAGGATATCCAAAAAATACTGAATAATTAAATATGTTTTAAAGTTTGTTTTGCCACATAACTCCCAATAGCCAACGATGAAGTAGCTGCTGGCGAAGGAGCATTGCAGACATTAATGCTTCGCCCCTTAGCAAAAATAACAAAATCATCGAGTAGATTGCCCTTAATATCACAGGCTTGTGCGCGTACTCCCGCACCGCCTGCTACTAAATCTTTCTGCTCAATTTCTGGTATGAGCTTTTGCAGGGCTTTAGTAAAAGCATATTTAACATAAGACCGATACATTTCCTGAAGAGCTGTCTGCCAATATTTGAACGCTATCTTTCGAAACCCTGGCCAAGCGAGTGTCTCTAGAAACTCTTGTAGATTGACAGTTGTTTTTTTATAACTCTCTCGCCCGTAAGCAAGTACAGCATTAGGACCTGCCTCCACGCCGCCGCCAATCATTCTGGTAAAATGCACACCTAAAAATGGAAAGCTAGGGTCAGGTACAGGATAAATTAGATTTTTGACGAGGTAGCTTTTTTCTCGCCTAATTTGGTAATATTCCCCCCGAAAGGGAATTATTTTTGTGGGCAAAGCGCCTTGTGTCATAGAGGCAATTTTATCGGAGTATAAACCGCTGCAATTAATGTTGAGCTTTGCCCAATAGGTTTTATTTTCTGTGATGATTTCACTGTGTGTGTTCTTTTCAAGAATATTAATGACTTTCTCGTTCATAAAAATTACTCCACCTTTTTCGCGTACTTTCTCAGCATATTTTTCCGTAACGACTTTGTAGTCGACAATGCCTGTTTGTGGGACAAAAATACCTTTAAGCCCACTAACATAGGGTTCATATTCTTGCAAAGCCTCAGCAGATAGTTCTTTTAGTCCTTTCAGTCCGTTGGCTTTTCCTCTTTCTAAGAGTGTATATAATACAGGAAATTCCCGCTCGTTGGTAGCAATAATAATTTTTCCGCAAAGCTCATAAGGTATGCCTTCCTTCTCGCAAAAACTGACGAGCATTTGGTATCCTTTGCGACAATTTTCTGCCTTTAGGCTGCTGGGGCGGTAATAAATACCCGAATGGATAACCCCGCTATTGTGTCCACTTTGGTGTAGTGCTAATTCTCTTTCTTTTTCAAGCACACATATTTTGGACCTGGGTTTTTGTTGTAAAATTTGCAGGGCACTTGCCATACCAATAATGCCACCGCCAATAACTACTATATCGTATTGCATTTGCTAGAACTGAAAATAATCGTATATTTTCCGCAAAGAAGTTGAAAAAAAATTTTATTCAATAATTTGAAATATAAAATTATGCTTTACTTTTGTCTCGCTTGTTGGAGCAGTAGTTCAGCTGGTTAGAATACCTGCCTGTCACGCAGGGGGTCGCGGGTTCGAGTCCCGTCTGTTCCGCCTACATAAATCACTAATAATGAAAGGGTTACAAACATCTATCGTTTGTAACCCTTTTTGCTTTTCGGGAATTTGTAAACTATGAATACGCCGCCGTTTTCAATCAGGGCTACCTGTTGGCCAAGTACCGCCCACATATTATAGAGACGCTGGAAAAGTCGGCCGCCAACACTTCGGAATATTTCAGTGCAGTTGCTTAACGGCAAGCAGCAGTATGACTTGGATAAAACTCTCGAACAAAGGCAACAAGACCGTCAGTCTGAAAGACTCAACGAGCTTGATAGACTGAGACGAGACCAAGACCCTTCTTATGATCAAGAGCGGTAGGTGTTGTCGTGTTTTTATTGAGTAGCAAGGTAGACTTACCCGTTCCGGTTTTTCCGAGAATATAGAAATGGTGTAGGCGGTTGGCAAGCAAAATACCGAAGGTATCTTTTTGGTTTCTGAAATTCGTTTGGGCGAAGTAGTAGATGTTTTTTTTGTGCTTTGGCCTCGGCATAACTCCATTATGGCTTTGTGTGGAGTAGGTGCTTAGGCAGAAGCAATTGCTAGCGTAGGGTGCCTGGATTTGTAATGTGTCCGGAAGTCGGATTCTCAAGGTGATTAAATACTTTTTAACTACAAAATAAATACAATATAGTTGCATAATTATTACTATATGTGATAAACTACGGCTATGAAATTCAATCCCCGATACACCATCACCCTACAGACCGCCAAACATTTGATAGACATTGAGCAACACAAAGAAGCCATTAAACACCTGCCTATCAACGTGACCTTGTTGTCCTCCTTACGGGAGACTGCACGCCTGCTTACAACACATTACTCAACCAAAATTGAAGGGAACCGGCTGACATTAAAATAGGTAGTCGAAATCACCCAAGGCAAAAACAAAGTATTTGCCGGAAGAGAAAGAGATGAACGTGAAATCTGGAACCATCATCAGGCTCTTGCCTACGCGGAAGAAGTACTCAAAAATGACATTCCTCTCACCGAATCTTTGATTCAAAGGATACACGGTTTGGTGATGAGTAGCACCCGACGCATGAGCCCTTACAGAGAAAAACAAAATGTTATTAAAGACAGCGCAACAGGTTGTGTATATGCCACCCGAAGCCCAGGATGTTGCTCCTTTAATGAGATCGTTGATTACATGGCTCAATGAAGCGATGGAAAAACAGGTACTGCCGGCTCCCTTCCTTGTAGGTTTGGCACATTACCAATTTGCCACCATTCATTCCCTATTATGACGGCAACGGACGAACTGCAAGGCTGCTAACTACCTTTATCGTGCACAAAATGGGCTATGGCATAAAGGGCATCTATTCACTCGAAGAATATTATGCCCTGAGGATAGGTAAGAGCCACAATTATTACGAAGGCAGAGCAGAAGCAGACCTGAACCCCTTTCTGGAATACTTTGTTGAAGGTATGGCCGTATCTCTCGAGAGGGTCAAAGAACAGGCTATCAGGCAATACGGGCTCAGCCTTGCCAAAGGTGAACAGCCTGCTTACCAAACTAAAAAGTTGCGGGAACTTCGTCCTCGACAACGCCAGGCCCTTTCTTTGTTCAAAGCCAACAGGGAGGTGAGTGTCCGTGAGCTCGCAAACCGCTTGGGCTTAAAATCAAGAAGCACTTATAACCTGACCCAGCAGTGGCTCAAGCAAAAATTCCTGCAGGTGATCAATTCGTCAAGAAAAAATAGGACCTATGGACTTAGCCCACAGTGGGAACAATTGTTCGACCCCCAACAAAAAGACAGACTTGATGAATTAAAAAATATATCTTTCCGGGATGACTGGCCGCCGAAAAGAGAGCAGTGATTTTTTCAAAGCATAGGCTACTTCTCAAAATGAAGCAACAGTAATATAATACTGACAGTTTTGTCTTTTTCACTTGGGTCGGATGCTGCAATGAGAATGGTTAACGTAGCCAGCGTTTCCGGGCTTATCTTTTCTCTAAAATCAACACCGGCCTTCTGCAAAAATCAAATAAAGGCAAAAGCACCACTCCCTTTGTTTCCATCATTAAAAGGGTGGTTTTTGATGGTAAAGTACATCAGATGAGCGGCTTTCTCTTCGATGGTTTTATTTGAAAGTAAATTTACATGGCATAACATAACATTATAAAAAATGAAAGGTTTACATTTGAAAATTATATCTTATTCCAAAAGTACCTCTAAAACCAGTTCCATTGTATTCTAAAGTAAGTTGCTCAGTAGGTTGTCTATAATACTTATAATCGAGTTGATCAGTAAAGAAAGGGGAAAATCCTACATCGAGAATAAATTTATAGTATAAAGAAAAACTCCCAAGTTCAAAGGCAATATCTAAACCTATTTGACTTGTTAAGTTATATTCTCTATGTAGTATTTCAATATTATTAAAATTTGGAATATCCCCACTAAAGAAAAAGTTAGGAAGAGAACCTTGATAATTATCATTCAAAACTTCTGGAGAGTCTAATCCTATTGATGAGAAAGAAGTATAGAAAAACCCTGCTAAAGCACTAATAGATATACCGTGAAAGGATTTAAATATGGCATTAGGAGGAACTTTTAAAAATAATAACTTTTTTTTGATATTAGCACCAAAATAATTTACACTTGACAAACTACCCCCATCTCCAAATTGAATACTACCAAAATTAAACTCACCAGCAAATTCACTCCTACCAGCTACTAATTGCAAAGACAATGTTGATACAAATTCCCATTCCAATTCAATATTAGCTAAAGGGCTAATAGTACCACTATTCAGTACAACATTCATAGGGTCATTCTTTTTAGCAGAATAATATTTAACACCAGCAGCTAAACCAATACTTATAAGGTTTTGGGAATAAAGAGAGCTATTTAGTAACAACAATAATAATACAAAAAAGATTTTTTTCATAAAGTCAAAATTTAAGGTCTTCCCATATGTTGAACAGTTCTACTAACATCATTATATACTACTGAACCAGTAATAGTAACGCCATTATCAAAATGATAGCTGTAAGGATTTGGGCAAGGCAAAGGTATACCAAATGCAAAAACAAAGACTTGCTCCCCAATGTTTGTCAAAACGAAGACTAACTTCTGAAACATTATTTTCAGTCAAATTACCACTAGGTGAATTGATAGTTATAGGTGTATTAGGCAAATCTTTATGAATAAAGCCTAATACACCATTAGGTAATGCTTCTTTTAGATCAGCATCAGCAAATTGCCCAAAGACAAGAAATCCGATAGCACCAGCACTAGCTATAGGTAAGCCACAGGCAGCTGATGTACCCACTGCATTCTGAATTTTTAAACCATAATGATTCAATATTAGAACGGTCAATGTACCTCCGCCAATACCAAAAATAGCAGAAATAATACCGATAAAACCTCCCAATCCGGTTTGCCCAACAGGCGATGGCAGTTTGCTAAAGTCGTTTTCTTCTAAGGCTTTGTTTTTCATAAATAACATTTTTAATCTTACCAAAAACGCACCTGTGCCAATTAATGCTTTGAGCGAATTACCATTTTACTGTTCCTTTACTATTGTGCGTACGAAGTGAACTAATAGACGTAACAATAATAGTTGCAAGAGACGTACCAATACCAACATGTGTGAGCGTAGTTTCTGGGACGCCTTGCGTTGTAAAAATGTAGATTAATGCTGTGCAATTATCATACCCACCAATACCAAACAAGCCTGCAAGTACCAGCCAAAGTACCTGCAGCGAGGTAGTAGAGGATAAATATATCCATGAGTGAATTAAAATTTTTAGAGCTTTACTTTTTTGCAGCCCTTTACTTTGATGGAATTAAACGATTAAACTGAGCTTCAAACAAGGAGACCATTTTTAAACTAATACGCTGGGACTAAGTCGCAAGCTCTTTACGTATAATTTGAGCTCCTGCACTTAAAGCACTTAACTTGCTTGTTGCTACATTTCGAGACAACGGAGCCATACCACAGTTTGTACAAGGGTAAAGATTTTCGACGTCTACAAACTCAAGAGCTTTACGTAAAGTATCAGCTACTTCTTCGGGTGTTTCGATAGTATTGGTTGCCACATCAATTGCACCGACCATCACTTTTTTACCACGAACGAGTTCAATTAAATTAAAAGGTACACGTGAGCTATGACATTCCAACGATACAGCAGCGATATTAGAGTTTTGAATTATCGGAAGAATTTCTTCGTACTGACGCCACTGCGAACCCAATGTTTTTTTCCAATCATTATTGGCTTTTATTCCATAACCGTAACAAATATGTACCGCAGTTTCGCATGCCAGGCCTTCAATGGATCTTTCCAATGTAGTTATTCCCCAATCGTTTACTTCTTCAAAGAAAACATTAAATGCGGGCTCATCAAACTGAATAATATCTACCCCTGCATCTTGTAGTTCTCTCGCTTCTTCATTGAGTGCTTTGGCAAATTCCCAGGCCAATTTTTCTCGGCTTTTGTAATGGTCATCGTACAAGGTATCAACCATTGTCATCGGTCCTGGTAATGCCCATTTTATAGGCTTATCAGTCTGTTTGCGTAAAAATTTAGCATCTTCAACAAAAACTGCTTTTTGGCGCGCAACCTCGTCTACAACAACAGGAACACTCGCATCATAACGGTCGCGAATTTTTACAATTTTACGATTTTCAAAATCTACACCACTCAAATGCTCTGTAAAAGTCGTTACAAAATGTTGCCGTGTTTGCTCACCATCACAAATTATATCAACTCCTGCCAATTGTTGTTCATGCACAGAAACACGTAAAGCGTCTTGTTTGGCTTCAAGTAACTGATCGCCTTGCAATTTCCAAGGTGACCAAAGCTTTTCAGGTGTCGCAAGCCAAGCAGGTTTGGGTAAACTTCCAACAGTTGAGGTCGGTAGTAACTTGTTCATCATACAATAGCTTAAATTTTTTTGCACTAATTAAAGAGTCAAATTAGCAGACCACCCTTCTAAAACACTTTTATAAGGCTCAATGAAATGTTTTTCTGCAAATTTACCTTGCTCCATTGCTAACTGGGTTCGCTCTTCTCGGTTATATACAATTTTTGTTAAAGAATGGTCTTGATTTTTCAAACTAGGCTTATAGCACTGTCCTGCAACAGAATTGGCATTATAAATTTCAGGTCTGTAAATCTTTTGGAAGGTTTCCATCGTGCTAATGGTGCTGATTAATTCGAGGTTTGTATAATCAGCTAGTAAGTCGCCAAAGAAATAAAACGCAAAAGGTGCAACGCTATTAAGTGGCATAAAATAACGAACCTGTAAACCCATTTTTTTAAAGTATTGCTCTGTTAAGGAAAGTTTGTCGGGTGCGTATTCAAAACCTAATATAGGGTGATGGTTTCCTGTGCGTTGATACGTTTTATTATCTGATACACTCAAACAGATGACGGGTGGTTTGATAAAGTTTTCTTTGTAGGTTTTCGAGTTTACAAAGTGCTTAAATATCCTGCCATGTAATTCACCAAAATTATCTGGAATGCTAAAATTGTCTTTACCCTTGTTATGTTCCAAAAGCAATACGCTAAAATCATAATCGCGTACGTAAGAAGAAAAGTTATTTCCAACAATACCTTCAATGCGTTTACCTGTTTTGTGATCGATAATATGCGTTTTTAAAACCTCAATCGTAGGGAATGTTGTACCGCTGCCATTAATATCTAAATCAACAGATACAATTTCTAATTCAATCGAATAGCGATCGTTATTAGGATTATCCCAGTTCGCCAAGGTATTAAAACGATTGTTAATCATATTAATCGTGTTGCGCAAGTTCTCTTGACGACTTTCTCCTCTTGCTAAGTTGGCAAAATTGGTTGTTGTACGTGTACTGTCGGCAGGTATATAATTCTCATTGAAATAAATACTCTTCACTGTGAATGCAAAATCATTCTCAATCTTATGCTGAGTGTTTTCCATGCCTTTCTTTTCGTTTATTCTTGAACTTTTTAATATAATCGCTCTCATCTGACAATAATTTTTAGTTGTTTTACCTCACAAAAATAAAAACAAAAGATGATTTAATTATATTTTATCTTAAAATAAGGTGATTTATCTTTAAACATAGATTTTTTAAATAAAATATCTTTTCTTTGTAATGGTTTAATTCACAAAAAGAAAATTTATCTATGTCGGACTTAGACCAAACTGACTTGAAATTATTAGACTTACTCCAACAAAATGGGAAATTGACCACAAAAGAAATTGCACAGCAGGTACATCTGTCGCCGACTCCCGTGTATGAAAGAATTAGACGTTTAGAAAGAGAGGGAGTTATCAAAAAATATGTGGCCTTGGTTGAAGCTGAAAAAGTAGGAAAAGGGCTTGTCGTTTTCTGCGATATAACCCTAAAGGAACATACCAAAGAAATAGGTCATCGGTTTGTACAGGATATTATGTCTTTAAAATATGTAAGCGAGTGTTATAATATTTCGGGAGATCATGATTTTAGATTAAAGGTGACAGTGAGGGACATGAAACATTATCAGGATTTTGTACTCAATGATTTAGGATTAATAAAAAATGTTGGAAGTGCTCATAGTACATTTGTAATGGGAGTTATTAAACATAACTATGCTGTGCCGCTCTAAATAGTAATACCCGATTTAATTAATTCAAGTTTCACGCATCTTAAATATTCTGGTAAAAGTGGTTAGGTAAAAATCTATGTCGAAAATACCGGTATCCTTTCGGGCTTGGTTGAGAAAAAATAAGCCGATTAGCGCAATTATAAAGGAAGATGCCCAGCAGCCTACCCAAATGGGTAAAGCATCTTCTTTGGCTGCTTTAACTCCGAAGTTAAGCATAAAACTGTAGGTACTAAAGAAAATAGTAGCCAGTAAAATAGGCATACCCAAACCACCTTTTTTTACAATAGTACCAATGGGAGCACCAATAAGAAACATTACTAACATAGCTGCTACGTCTACGTATCGCCTCATAATCTCTACGAGATAACTTCTTACCTGCCTTCTTTCTTCTCGGATAGCATTCACTTGCTCGTTGATAAACGCTCTAGCGGCTTTCACTTTTTCCTTCGCCAGGTCAATGTCTTGCAAAATGAGTGCTTGCTTGTCTACAGTTTCTTTTTTATGGGTGCTACTGCCTGCTGTGGGTTGTTTCAGGGCTGGTATTGTTTTTTGAGCAAGTTTTGTTTTTAACTGGCTAAATGCCTCATAGGCAGAGTCATAGTGAGTGAGCAGCGTGTGCATTGGCATCATTTTCCGCTCTAAATAAAATGTTGTTCTGTTCTTTTTGCTTTTTTGCAGATCCATATATATTTTTCCATAGTCAAACTGGTTGCGTACAGATTGCGTCTTTTTTTCGCTTGGTGTTGCTTGTGTGAAGTTGATTTGGTCGGTAAAAGAACTTCCGTTAAAGAGTTCCATGACCATATACCGCTTGCCTTTTGTCTGAGCAATTTTTCCCCTCTCGGCAAGGGTCACTACAGTGTTGCCATTTTCATCAGTGTGGTCGTAAATCATCAGCCCGTATAGCTGGTTACCATCTTTGCTTTTGCTATCGACTTTTATACTGTAGCCCGGAAGCCCGTTGTAGAATACGCCATCTGAAAGCTCTAGGGTTGGTCTTTTCTCTTGTAGTGATATCATCATTTTCTGGAGTTTTAGATGTGCTTTTGGCACCACCGTATTATTAAAGATAAAGCTGACCAGTGTAATAATAAGTATTACGAAAAAAGCTGGTAGTAGTATGCGCGGCAAAGACACACCGGCACCCTTTATGGCAACTATTTCCGAATGCTGACCTAAGCTCCCGAAGGTCATTAAAGAAGACAGCAATACGGACAAAGCAGAAGCCGCAGGTACTAAGCCAATGCAGAAGTAAAAAATGATTTTTGCATAGTTCCAAAAACCCAAATTTTTTCCCAGCAAATTATTTAGCTCCGTGCTAATAAACTGATAAAATAAAATGAACACAGTGATAGCAAAAGTAAGGGCAAAAGGAGCGATAAACTCTTTGATGATTAATTTGTCAACTTTTTTTAGCATATATTATTCGTCTGTTAATTATGAAACATACAAGCACTCACTGTAGCCTTAGTTTTCTCAATATTTTACTCATTAAAATCATGTAATGATCTAAATCGAAAAGATAAGAATCTTTTTTTGCTTCGTTCAATAATATGGCAGCTAATACGGCGCATGCAAGGTGTGCTATCCAGCAACCTACTTCGGGCAAAAGAATGCTTTCTTGAGCAAGTTTAATACCTGCTGTTACCATAGCATAGTAGAACGTAAAACAAGTAATAGCCACTAAAGCAGGCACACCTAAGCCTCCTCTTTTGATAATAGCACCTAATGGTGCACCAATCAAAAACATGATAAATACAATAATTGCATCAGCGTATTTTCGGTATATGTCTATTTGGTCGAAGGTGATTTCTTTTCTTAACTGAACAAAACGGTTTTGGGAATTACGAATTTTGGTCAGATGTTTTTTAGCAATTTCCGATGCGATATTTAAAGTATAATTATCATTTTTTATTCCGTATACGCTGCGTACACCGATAGTATCTTTTTTATACAACAGCAGCGAATCATCAAGGAGTAAGTCTTGATTTTGAGCCTTTATACGGGCTGGTTCGGTGCTATCCTTTTGAGATAAAGCTTTTTGACGAGGTGCAAAAAGTGTTTTTTTTAAAATATTTTTCTCATTGATGAGTTTTTGTGCAACAGAGTCCATTTCTTTGGATAGCTCACCCTGTGTTTTCATAATATTATGTCCTAAGAAGAGTTTATCGTCGGTGTCTTTTAGCTCAAAAGATGCTAAGGTAAAAAAAAGCTGAGCCTGCTGAAAATTACTTTTCGAGAAGCCAAATTTTTTATTTCTATTTTCTTTTCCCACGTCAATATATAGGTTACCCCGAAATAGGTTCAAGTACATATACTGCTCGTCGGGAGTAATGTACATATAAGCAGAATCTGCTACAATTACTTGCGTATTACCTTTTCTTCGCGAATGGTCGTAGATCATAATATCTCTGATAGACCGCCCGTTTGCATATTTTTTGCCTATCTTAATGCTATAATTGGGAATACCGTTATAAAAAATACCTGCCTCAAAATCTAATGTGGGCTTTTTTTGACGCACGTCGTACAACAAGCTATACGCCTGTAAGCTCGCATAAGGATGTATTCGGTCATTGAAATAGATACCAAACAGTGTTAATAAAATAGCAATCAGAAATGGATAGCGCATAATTCTCAGCGTAGAAACCCCCGATCCTTTAATAGCTATGAGTTCAGAATGCTCGCCCAAATTACCAAATGTCATTAATGAGGAAACTAATACAGCAACATGCAAGGCAATGGGAGTAGACACCAGGCTATAAAAAAAGTAGAACTCTACGTACACATCTAAACCCAAACCTTTACCGACAAAGTATTTGAACTTTTGCATCAACGCAAACATCAACAGGATAAATACAACGAGAGAAAAATTTAAAATTAGCGACAGTAAGAATTGTTTAACAATTAGTTTATCTATTTTTCTCATCATAAGCAAATAACAACAAAAAGGCACTTTACGACTCCAAAAGTCTGTTTTAAAGATATGCTAAAATAATCGTTAAAAAAACCTCAAAACTACTCATTTATGTTCATATTTGTATTTGAATTTCAATAAAATGCCATGTTCAACCAAACAAAATAGAGTTAACTAAAATGTTAAAAAATGATATTAACCAATATAACCATATTTCTCCATTCGGATATGTAAAAGAAGATAAAGTATTTTTGAAGGGCTATCTCAATTTCAAAGACAGAGCAATAGGTGTAGTCAGAGAGTCTGAAGAGAAAAGTATGGAGTACTTTGTTAAACGCTTTCAGTTAGTCATCTCTAAAGTGAACACACTAGTACGCTTAGTCAATGAAGAAGAAAACAAGGGGTCATTCCTGATGAAACTAATTCATTTGCGTATATACTTAACCAAATTCAACGCACTGGGAGATTTTATTTTGTTATTAGAACAAATAGATGTGTTAGAAGAAAAAATTAGAAAAAGTATTGCCGAAAATAGAATTAAAAATTTAAATATTAAACAAGCCATAGTTGCCGAAGCAGAGTCCTGGCAAGCAAGTGAAGATTGGAAAAATACAACTGATAAATTTAAAGAACTCAGGATAAAATGGATTAAAACAGGTAACGCCCCTGAAGAAAGTGAAAATCAGCTTAGCGAGCGGTTCAGGCAAGCGTGTACGCTTTTTTTCGATCGCAGAAAAGACTACTTTCTCAAACTCAAAGAAATGCTTGATAAGCATGTCGAGCAGCGCGAAAATATAATAACAGAGCTTACTGAAATTAATGCTAAAGAAAATAAAGCAGAATATATCGATCGGGTAAAAACCCTGCAAAGAACATGGAAAAATATTGGGGTCACACCCAAAATAAAATTGTATAGGCTAGGCAAAAAATTTAGCACACTCATACGAATATTTTTCAGTACCTTAGCACAAAATTCTTCCGAAACAGATAAGCTGACAACTAAGAAAAACTACTGCTCCCAAGCAGAAAAGCTACTTGCCAACGGCACACCCTACGACCTATACGGCGTAAGAAGTATGCAAACAGAATGGAAGAAAATAGGCAAACTGTCCCTGCCCGAAGACAGAGAACTTAATGTAAAATTTAGAATGATATGTAATGAAATTTTCGAATCTTATTTTCTGCAAAGAGAAATCATAGATGCCGAACCCGACTTTGACAAAAAAAGCCGAGTAGATCAGCTAAATATTAAGATTAATATAACCAAAAAATCTATTGAGCAAGATAGGTACGAATTAGAAGCTTTTGAAATAAAATATGCAGATATTCTTACAGAGAATATAAAAGAATCTAAAAATAAAGAAATACATCTCAAAAGAAATAATTATTTGAACAAACTAAAAACCAAAGAGCGTATACTAAAAAAAATACAGGACGCTTTATATTTTTCTTGATTCAACACAAATAGTACTTATTATGGTATTCATTATTCCTATACTGGGTATTACCGCTGGCATTATTGCAATTATTGGCGGAATATACATTAAATCGAAAAAGCTAGACCTCCAGAAAATACAACAAAACCCCAAAGAATTGGAAAAATTAGCCGATGAAATACAACGGCTCCACCTCGAAAATGAAAGCTTAAAAAAGAGAATACATAATATAGAAACGATTGCCACCAGTAAAGAATGGGAAGCCTTGCCTTCTGCTCTCGATCACGAAATTGACACAGAAGAAAAAGCAGCTATATTGGCTAAAAAGTTGAATAGGTGAACAAACTATAAAAAACCTTTTTGATATGGACCTGCTGAGTATAATAGCTTTATACATCTTGTAGTGGGCTGACTGGATAGACCCTGGCATCAAAGTAGGTTTATTTGTGCTTGCCTTACTAGGCTTGAGTTTCAAAACAGCTGACTATTTGCGCAGGTGGAAAATAATGAAAGCCAAACGAGCCGAAAAAAAAGACAAATACGAACTCGAAATGAAATTTTTGCAAAAGCAACTCAATCAAAAAAAGTGATCTTTTTTGCAATTTTTACACCACTAATATGTATGTGGTTACGAAAAATCTACCTCTTCGTAATGCGTTACTTTTACTGCTGTTTGCTTTCCTTCAGAATAAAACATAGCACTAGAATGGGTATAGTTTTTTTCCTCCCCCTCCGAAATATAATCTAAATGGAAAAGGTGCAGGTCGTCGAGTAGCTGCTTGAGTTGTTGAATAGTTTCTATTTTTTCTTCCTCAAAAACCGTCATCCATACTTCATGCTTTTGCCCCGAATGGCTACTCTTTAGCTTGTGTATACAATGATTACTACCTGCCAATTTTAATAATCTGATAATTTCTCCCCCAGTTATTTTTTTAAGCTCTTCTATATAATCAACAGTTTTTACTCTTTCTTCAAAATAAAGAATTAAATGCACTTGATGCGGTAGAAAGCAATAACCCAATATTTTTGCCTTGAATTTTCTGTTCAGCAAAGCTATACTGTCGTCAATGATATGATAGTAGGCTTCTTTTGTAAATAAGGCTAGATGATGGTTACAATCCAAACAGATATAGTAACAGTACCGCTTGCCGTCAAAAATATTCATTTTACTTGACTTTACTTTGCTTCAATTTTTATACCTACAACCTTAGTTTAGTTCTAGACACCTATTAAATTAATACCAAAAAATCTGCTAAGCACAGTTAATACAAATAGCAAACCCAGCAAAAGTGGGCATATATAACTGATAGTAATATCTAAGTATTTGGCAATAAAAGACTGCTTGAACGCTGGAAAACCTTTACTAATTTCTTGGTGCATATTATTCTTTTTCCAAGCGTACGCACAGAATACAGTAATCATACAGCCGCCTAAGGGCAAGAAAGTATCATTGGCAACATGCCCGACAAAAGTCATGAAGTCAGTAGCTTTATCAGTGCCAAAATAAATGATGAAATAGGTAAATAAGTCCGACTTGCCATTGGCGAGCAGAGAAGGAATGCCTGCCAAAAATATAAATATTGCCACACCCCACGCCGCTGTTTTTCTGCTTACTTTGTAACGATCTACAATGTGTGCAACAGGGACTTCTAGCAAAGATACCGTAGAGGTAAGTGCAGCAAAAGAAAGTAAAGCAAAGAAAAAACTACCGATAATTACCCCCAAACTAGCACCCAATGTCTCAAAAATAGCGGGTAGGGTAACAAAAATTAACCCCGGACCACCAGTAGGTGCTACTCCTTGATAAAATACCAATGGAAAAAGCATCAAACCAGCAATAAAAGCAATGCCTACGTCTGCTAATGTAATCAGTGCTGCAGAAGTGATAATATTTTCATTCTTACCTAAATAGCTCCCGTACGTAATGAGTGCACCCATCCCCAAGGACAAGGAGAAAAAAGCCTGTCCTAATGCCTTATAAACTACTTCAAAAGTAATTTTGGAAAAGTCGGGTAATAAGTAGAACTCAAGACCTTGCATGGCATTGGGCAGGCTCAGTCCGTAAAGTGCTAAACCCAAAATAATGATAATGAGCGTGGGCATTAAAATCTTTGAGGTTTTCTCTATGCCTTTAGAAATTCCCTGTGCGACGACATAGGCAGTAGCTATCATAAACGCTGCCGCATAAGTACCTACCTTTATTATGTCTTTAACAAATTCAGAGAAGTGCTTACCGATATCAAAATTGCCTGTGATTATCTCTATGAAATAGCCGAGAGCCCAACCGGCAACTACATTGTAAAAAGAAAGTATTAGCACGCCCGACAGCAGACCCAGTTTGCCAATAATACTAAAATTTTTGAAGCCCAATACAGCAAAAGCATCTACGGGATTCAGCTGTGTTTTTCTGCCAATGGTAATTTCACAAACCATCACGGGAAAGCATAAAATAAAACAAAATGCTAAATACATTACGACAAATGCTGCGCCGCCGCCACTTCCTACTTCGAAAGGAAATTTCCATACATTACCCAAGCCTACGGCAGAACCTGCTGCCGCTGCTACGAAACCTAGCCTGCTTGAAAAACCACCCCTGTGAGACATGATAAAAAGATTTTAGTTTTGTATGTTCAGTTTCTATTTAACCAAGTTGTGTCCTAAAACTTCCAAGTAGCCCATTGCACTGGGCAAAGATAAAAATTTGTTTTAAATTTAATATCTCAACAGGAAGTGCTGTTTGCTTTGTTTATCTCTAAGAAAAGCTATACCTATATCAAATAAATCAATAGTGAGCCTAATTTTTTGATGTGCTTTAATATCTCGCCAAGCCTGCCGCATTTCTTCTGACCAATAAATATCATCTACTACAAAAATGCTGTTCTCAGCCGCTTTATTCATACATTGTTCAAAATAGTTTAAACAAGCCCGACGGGTGTGGTTTGCATCGAGAAAAACAAAATCTAGGGATGGTAATTTTTTCAGTAGTGGGGCTAAGGTATCTTCGATTTTACCCTCAATTATTTGAATATTTCTTTGATAGGGGCGGATAATTTTTCTTGCCATAGTAGCAGTGTTTGGACAACCTTCCAGAGTAAGTACATAAGTGTTTTGTGAGCCACCTGCCATATAAACTGCATTGACACCCAGACAAGCACCTAGCTCTAGGGCAATGGCAGGTTTAAAATAATCTACTAGCTTGAATATTAGCTCACTTTTTTTGGGTTTGCTCACCGAGTGTCTTAATATGTCTTTCACTTTTCTGCGGTTACTGCTGAATACTTTTGAGCCTGCACCAAAATCTGTAACGGTGATAATCTCCTTGCTCTTGCGTAGTTTTTTTCTGAGTTGATTCATTTGATCGAAAAAATAATAATATTTGCGCGAGCGAACTACCTCGTTATATAGCTCAAATACAAAGGGAGAATGAATGGCACCACCGCGGTAGAAACTCAAGTGATGCAATACAAAATATAATAATTGTTTCAATACGTTTGTGTGGGGTTTGATCTGTATATTAGTGTCAAAAATTGTTTTTAACTGTGTTCTTATTCTAAAATATACGACAAAAGTAATATTTATATCTATGGGACTAAAATGCGGCATTGTCGGTTTGCCAAATGTAGGTAAATCCACTTTATTTAATGCACTTTCCAGTGCAAAAGCAGTATCGGCTAATTACCCCTTTTGTACTATTGAGCCTAATGTGGGTATTGTTAATGTGCCGGATAAGCGCCTAGACGTGCTATCAGATTTGGTACATCCGCAAAAAATAATTCCTACGACAATGGAATTTGTTGACATTGCCGGCCTAGTGCAGGGAGCTAGCAAAGGGGAGGGGCTTGGCAACCAGTTTTTAGCCAATATCCGTGAGGTAGACTCCATTATTCATGTCGTTCGATGCTTTGAAGATGATCAGGTGCTACATGTAGGGGGAAAAGTATCTCCAGTGCTAGACAAAGAAATTATCGATACCGAGCTACAACTCAAGGACCTCGAGTCGGTTGAAAAAAAAATAGCAAAGACACATAAACTGATTAAAGTAGGCAACAAGGAGGCAAAAAAAACTTTAGCTTTGCTCGAAAAATTTAAAGCACACCTCGAACAAGGCAAAAATGTGCGAAGTACTACGGCCACTCAATATCAATGGGAGGGTCTCAAAGATTTCTCTTTATTAACTGCCAAACCAGTTATTTACGTTGCTAACGTAGATGAATATGCTATGATTGCCGGTAACGAGCAGGTAAATAGTCTAAAAAAATGTATTGCAGGCGAGCAGGCCGAACTCATCATTGTCAGTGCTGCTGTAGAGGCACAAATTGCCGATTTTGAAGACTCACAAGAAAGACAATTATTTTTACAGGAATACGGCTTGGAAGAATCGGGACTCAACCGGCTCATAAAGGCTGCTTACAAGCTGCTATCGCTAATCACTTATTTTACGGCAGGTGAGAAAGAAGTACGCGCTTGGACTATTCAGACGGGTTGGAAAGCACCACAGGCAGCGGGTCTTATCCATACAGACTTTGAGCGGGGTTTCATTAAGGCAGAAGTGATTAAACTACTAGACTACCAACGATACAAATCTGAAGCTGCTTGCAGAGAAGCTGGCAAACTACACATTGAAGGAAAAGAATATGTAGTTGCGGATGGTGATATAATGCATTTCAGGTTTAATGTATAATCCTCAACGCCGTTCATCGCTCTCAATCAAGCCATCGCGCAGCCTGATAATACGGTGTGCGTGCTTGGCAATATCTTGCTCATGGGTAACCATAACAATAGTGTTCCCTTTGCTGTATAACTGCTCAAAAATATTCATAATTTCATGTGAAGTTTTCGTATCGAGGTTTCCAGTAGGCTCGTCTGCAAGAATGATGCTGGGTTCGTTTACTAGGGCTCTCGCAATAGCCACCCGCTGACGCTGCCCGCCCGACAATTCATTTGGCTTATGCTTAGCCCTGTTGCCCAAACCAACACTTTCGAGTGCCTCCATAGCCCGCTCATTGCGCTTGGCTTTGCCGTAGCCTGCATAAACCAAAGGTAAACCTACATTATCTAAGGCTGAAGACCGTGGCAGCAAATTAAAAGTTTGGAATACAAAACCTATTTCTTTATTCCTAATATTGGCAAGCTGGTTATCAGCCATTTCGCTTACGTCATTATTATTGAGAATATAAGTTCCAGAGCTCGGGCTGTCGAGGCAGCCTACAATATTCATCAAGGTAGATTTGCCCGAACCCGAAGACCCCATACAAGCTACATATTCACCGCTATCAATGCTGATGGAAATACTCTCTAAAGCATGTATTACTTGATCTCCCATGCGGTAGGTTTTAGAAATATCTTTAGTTTTTATAATCTCTTGCATATCGTTATATAACAAATAGCCTCTCGGCTTTTGGTGAAAAAGTCAAAAATTCTGAAAATTAAATATTATCCCAGGCTCTTTCTAATCTTTTTTCCACAGCCGTACGCTCAGCCCGACAAACTCGCCCAAAAGCCCGATATTCTGTTTTACTAATGAGCAGCTGAAGATCTTGTAAAGCTAATTTAGCAAAACTATCGTAGCCTAAACGAATACATTGCAGGATATAGGCTTGTATGATTTCGGCTGACTCCGGATTGACATGATAAGCATCCAAGAGCAGCTCATATGCTTTCTCCTCTTGTTTTTCTTTGCGATAAATATTAGCCAAGTCAATCCATATTTGCGCCCGGTATGGAAGGCTCACAACAGCTTTTTTGTATTGTACCAACGCTTTGTCAAAAAGTTGTTTTTCCGCGTAATAACCCGCCAGATAATAATATTTCAGCCCTTGTGCATCTTTCGAGAACGTTGTTTCTTGTAGCTGCTTAAAAAATACTTGATCTACTCTGCCTGCTGCATACCAATATTGCAGCCTAGCCAAGTCAAGTGTCGGGTCTATCCTACCCAATTGATAATACTCTTCGATAAGAATGAAATATTTCGTTGCTTTGTCTAATTTTTGCGCCTGCAAGTATTGCTTCATTCTGTCTGCTAGATAGTAATTTTGTATTTTTTCTTCACTTATACTCAGCAGTATTTTATCAAAATCTTCATCGGTTATTTGTGTGCCTGCATAAGCCAAAAAAAGCTGTTTTGTCCTGCTATCTGCCGATAGGATATTATTTTCGATAGCTGTTGTTGATTGGATATGCATCAACTGAATTGCCTCATCGGCGAGCCTTTGGTATTTGGGGTTGTTTTGCATACTTATATTTTTCCATACTGCCAAAGCTGGATTTTTGTTATTGAGGTGCGAAAGCGCAATAGCCATGCTTACCTGGGCTTCTTCCAAACCTCGATAATACGCTACTTTTAAGTATTTAGCTGCTTTTTTATATGCGCCTATTTGCAGCAAACGCAAACCGAGTAAATTGGCATAGTAAGGATCTGTCAGGCTACTTTGCCCGTAAAGATATTGCATTATTTTGAAGGCTTCCAACCTGTTGCCCTGCTCAAATAAAATGTGCGCTCGGGCAACTTTTAGGTATTTATCAAAGGCGTAATTTGCCCCAAAATGCTCATAGTAGGTGAGCAAAGAGGCTATGCTATCAGGCTGAATGGCTTGCGGGTTCAAAGCATAATTATACAAATAACACAATTCAGGGGTTGATAAAATACTATCTGCCAGTAGCTCTCGGTTGAAAGGATGCGAGGGTGCTTGGTTTTGTTTATTCAGAAAAGCCATTTTATTGGCACAAACACCTATATAATCCTCTTGTGTACTGGGATGTACCTCTTGAACTTGCTTATATAAATTGTATTTAGTACCCAATAAAAAACGGTTTGCCTCTACAACCTCTGGATAAAAACTATACTGTGAGGCTTGCTGCAAATAATAACTCACGCTATCGCTCACGTTTGTCTCGGCAAATAGCATGGCTAGGTTATTGTATAATTCTCCGCTTTCGGGGCAATTTTGTACTCCTTCACCTAGTGTAAATAATGCTTTGAATAGTTTGTTATTCTTACCGTGCATTTGCGCCATCTGAATATAGGGCTGCGGGTGTTTTTTTTTAATGTTGGCGTCTTGAAAAAAAATAAAAGCAGCAGCGTTTTCCTCAGCTTCTTTTGCCATCATACCCAAAGTATAATTTGTATGAAAATTTAGTGGGTCGTAAGCCAATGCCACACGATAGTATTGCTCGGCTTCATAAGGCTTATCGAGGAGTTGATGTAAATAGCCTAAACTATTGTAATACCCAGCAAAAGCTTGGTCATAAATAATAAAGCCCGAACGTAACAGTGGCAGGAAAATCAGTAATATGCCCATGGACCAGCTAAAAAGGAAACCGGTTTTTTCGTGTGTATACAGTATTTTGTATACTCTTTTATCTTCGCTTAGCAGCCTGCCATAATTACTGAAAACATAAGCGAGAAAGACAAGCCCGAAGGCAAAATGTGTGTACAGAATACTGTCTTCATATACTTCCATCAATGGGGTATTATGCGTAGCAAAAGCAAAGCTAATACTCGAGACGCTTAGTATTGCCAAAGCGACATACAATAAACTGCCGGTGGGGTTTATATCGAAATAATCTCTAAAATGGAGAGCCCGCTTATGCCAGCCCCACAAACCGACTACAATCGTTGCGATATATACTACGAAAGGATGTACATAAAAAATACCCCAGTCAACAGCTTTAGTGAGCTGAAGATAAACATACACCAAGTTGAACAAGTAGATAAGTGACAGAATAAGCAAGTGCCGTACAGTACCCCTACTCGCCGAATGATTAAAGGAGGTAGTAATATGTACAAACACACGGACGATCTCATACCCATTCACTGCACAAAAGGCAATTGTTAAAATAATAGGACTTGCCAAGTTGTAATGTGTCAGATGCTGAATGGGTAAATCGCCCCTTCCGTAGCGTGCTGCTATCCACAGCAAGAAACCGGTGATAATACTATACAAAACAAAGCGCCAAAGCGGTGCTACTTTGTAAGAGATGCTATAAAAAATATAACTCAACGGAATATAGGCTAGCACAACGACAAGAAAGAAAAGCTTATTTCCCAGCCAAGAGATGTAAACATTGGGAAATACACGCAACAGCTCCAAGTTAGCAGTTGCCAAAAAAAAGACTAAAAAAGTAGCTGCTGCAAAATAGCCTATTCCCTTCAAATCCGAAATTACTGTTAATAGTAATACCAGACCAAATAGCTGCACAGCAAAATACAGATAATGCGTTAACGGATGGGCTTGTATGCTTGCTGCCGCAAAAGTTTCTACTAGCAAATAAGCATCTGTATAAATATTGAAATCAAAAAAATGTCGGCTGAAAGTATCAATAACGGTGGGAATAATTTCTAAATCTCCTACATGTTGCCACGCAATAGTGGCTCTATCTCCCAGAGAAAAAAGATAGGCGTAAATAACCAGTGTTAATGAAAGCACAGCAGAAGAAAGAAAAAAAAGTAACTGCGAGGAAAAAGACCAATTTTTCCAGAAATTGATAGTGTTCATCAATGAGCATTTGGGTTTATAGGTTTGCGTTTTAGATGGCAAATATATTTATTTGTGGAAATATTAGCGCAAAACGAAACGACCAAAATTATTGTTTTACCATTTTGCTGCCTTTTAGCTAAAGGCCAGTAAGCTAATAGTTAATATTAATAAATCAAGGCTGTGAGCTAATGGCCATTGCAGGCTCCATGCTGCGAAAACGCAGATACGAATAAAGCGTTTTTTTCGACATGCCGAGCATTCCGCATATTTCCGTACAACGTCTCGGCCGCTATTGCCTCTTAACCAGCCTTTTTCGATTATACACTTGTTGATAGTATGAAATTTCAATTAAAGTAATATTTTTGCGTCCCATACGTCTGATAGTTCAACTAATACAATACGCAAAATGACAAAAAAACAAAATGAAAAAAAGAAAAAAAGCCCCTTCAGAGAGTGGTTAGACGCATTAATTTTTGCCGTAGTAGTAGCTAGTATTATCCGTTGGTTGCTTTTTGAGCCTTTCATGATTCCTACTTCTTCTATGGAAAACTCTTTGCTAAGAGGCGATTTCCTTTTTGTTAGTAAAATACATTACGGAGCCAGAAGCCCACAAACTCCCCTGCAAATTCCACTCACTTTTCAGCATATATGGTTTACAAAAATTCCCTCTTATTTGGAAAACATTAGTATTCCGATGTTTCGCTTGCCCGGTTTTTCAGCAGTTAAACGCAATGATGCAGTGGTTTTCAACTATCCTGCCGAACTAGAAAGACCCGTAGACATGCGTACTTATTACATTAAACGCTGTATTGGTTTGCCCGGCGAACGCTTAGCCATGCAAGATAAGCAGGTGCTTATTAATGGAGAAGCTATCGAAAATATTGGCAAACAGCAAACCAGCTTTTATTTAAAGCCTAAGAAAATAATTAATAACCCAGACAAGATACTCAGCCGTCAGGGTATTATTGACATGAGTGTAGATACAGAAAACCAGTCTTATATCGTCTATACAAACCCCGAAAAAGTAAGAGCATTCAATAATTCGAGTTTCTTTTATCCGCCCGTAGAAATCAAAGACAAAGGAGGATTTTACCCCAACACCCGCCAGCGATTCTTTCTCAAATCGCAGACACTCGATGAAGCACTCTTACAGAAATATGGCGTTGCAGACATAGAAAAAACAGCACAGGGTTACTATATCAACATACTCCGAGATAAAGCTGAAAGACTGCGGCAAAAGGGTTTTTTTCAACAAGTCGATACTGTACAACTCATAGATAGTACTTATAGAGAAAACCAATCTATTAGTTGGACGATAGATAATTTCGGCCCCCTTTATATTCCTAAAAAACAAGCCACTATTGCCCTGAACGAAAAAAATATACACACATACCGAGACCTTATTTTATATTATGAAGGCAACAAAGATATTACTTATCTGCAAGGCAGACTACTGCAGAATGGCGATACACTTATTAATTATACTTTCAAAAAAGATTACTATTTCATGATGGGCGACAACCGCCATAACTCAGCCGACTCTAGAGTATGGGGCTTCGTCCCTGCCGACCATATTGTCGGTAAGGCCGTCGTAGTTTGGTGGTCGTTTGAGCAGCAGGGAAACCTCCTAGATATATTCTCTCGTATCAGATGGAAAAGAATTATGAGCTTAGTGGAATAGACCTAAAGCAAACTTATCATCGGTGAAATTTTTTAAGTATCAAGGCATGGGCAATGATTTTATCCTTATTGACGACCGATTAGAAGAATTTGACGTAAAAGATGCTAATTCTATCGCAAAACTTTGCGATAGAAAATTCGGTATCGGTGCAGATGGACTAATACTGCTGAGGAAGCATCACACATCGGATTTTCAAATGATTTATTTTAATGCCGACGGACGTGAGAGTTCTATGTGTGGAAACGGTGGAATGTGCATTGTTAAATTTGCCCACTACCTGAAAATTTTTCACCATACTACTACTTTTCAGGCAATTGACGGACCGCACCAAGCCTACTTTCACGAAGAAAGTGTTGTATTGAGAATGATTGACGTGTACAAGGTGCAAACATATCAGAGCGATTTTATCATTAATACTGGTTCGCCTCATTATGTCCGTTTTGTAGACAATTTGGCAAATGTTAATGTATGTCTTCAGGGAAGAAAAATAAGGCATAGTAAAAAATTTACCGAACAAGGTGGCATAAATGTCAATTTTGTACAAATCGTTCAAAAACAACACCTAAAAGTGAGAACATACGAAAGGGGTGTTGAAAATGAAACGCTTTCCTGTGGCACAGGTGCAACCGCAGTAGCTATAGTAGCAGCTTTTTCACAAAAATGGAACTCACCCATTAAGATCGAAACACTAGGCGGTGAATTGGGAGTTAATTTTCAACAAAAAAAAGGTGTTTTTAAACGTATATTTCTTGCCGGTGCTGCAAAAAAAGTGTTTGAAGGTAAAATAAGTGCCTAAGTCTGTAGGCTAAAAATAAAGAGAATAGACTACTTTTGCTCAAAGCAAACAACTTATTTGACTTTTGTGCTGTCTTCAATAAGTCAAACCACTTAAAAAATAGTAACCCATTAACCCTATTGTTCAAAAAATTGGTAGAACTATGAAAAATATAATAAAATTACTCGCCACTGTTATAGTTTTATCTTTTGTAAACGGCTGTGCTTCTCCCTACAAAAGTGGGCTGAAAAAATTTGATTCCGGAGAATACCATACTGCCATTGTCATTTTTGAGAAAATATTGCAAGGAGATACGACTAAAAAAAAGCATGAAGTTGGTAAAATTAACTACCGTATTGCCGAAAGCTATCGCCTTTCCAACCAGATAGCCGAATCCCTTCCTTATTATGAAGAAGCCTTTGACGATAAATATTATACGGAAAATTCTGAGTTTTATTATGGCTATGCTCTCAAGGCAAACGGAAAGTATAATGAAGCCTTTGAGCAGTTCAAAAAATATGTGAAAGAAGCCTCAGATTTCAATTACGTCAAAAGGGCTAAAGATGAAATTAGGCATATTGACTCTATTCGTCATCTACTCGTCGCCAACAAATGGGTAAGTGTTGAAAACTGTGACCGCCTCAATACGGCAGCGGCAGAATTTTCTCCCGTCATTTATAAAGACAATCTAGTATTCACTTCTTCCAGAAAAAGCGAGTTCATTTTTGCAGGTACAGGCGGTGGTTATCTCGACCTGTATTATTATGAATTAGAAAACCTCGATCAATGTGTCGGCGAGGCTTATCCTTTTAGCAACGTAATTAATTTGCAAAAATACCACGAGGCTTCGCCTACTTTCTCCAAAGATGGTAAAACCATGATATTTGCCAGAAGTAATGTGGGTAATAAAAAAGATGTCTACAGAGAAGTAGACTTGTACCAGTCTAGGCTTGTAAAAGGAGAGTGGACTGAAGCTGAAAGATTGCCTATTAGCAGCCCAAAATATTGGGATTCCACACCAGTACTATCCAGGAATGGCAAAAGACTTTATTTCGCCTCCAATCGTCCCGGTGGCTTGGGTGGCGTAGATATTTGGCAAGCTACCAGAACTACTAAAGGGTGGAGTAAACTCAGAAATATGGGACGTAAAATCAATACTAAAGGCAATGAAATGTTCCCCTACATTGCAGAAAATGGTAACCTTTATTTTTCATCAGATGGCCATATTGGTTTAGGCGGCCTTGATATTTTTGTTGCCACTAGGAAAAATAAAAAAATTACTGTTACTAATATGGGTACTCCTATCAACTCTGTAGCAGACGATTTTGGCATAGTGTTGACCGAACACAAAAAAGGATTCTTCTCTTCTAACAGGAAGGTAGCAAATGCCAAAGGCAACGACGATATTTATATCTATGAAGACAAAACACCATCGTCCAGAGATTTGCAATACTACCTAGCAGGTAATGCCTACTTCAATACCAATGCCAATGACAGTCTGGTTTTGCTGCCCGGCGTCTCGCTCACCTTGCTCAATAATTCGGGTGCAGTATACGATAAAACAACGGCAGACGAAAAAGGACGATTTAAATTTCCTAAAAAACTCGAAGTATATAAAACCTATACTATTGTCGGTGAAAAAAAGAACTATATCAAACACAGAGAAGAATACTACGCCAACGCTGATGATATAGACATTAAAACCCTCGACCCTTCCGTTACTTCCGTTACTTTTGAGCGAGATGTGAAGCTGTATAAAGATATTTTTACAGAAGGTTTCACAGACCCCAATACAGGAGAAGTTTCTCTATTAATTTTGTACGACCTCGATAAGTCTAATATCAGAACCGACGCAGCCAAAATCCTCGATCAACTAGTAGAATACCTACTAGAAAACAAGCTCAGTGTTGAATTAGGCTCTCATACAGACGTGAGAGGCTCAAATCGATATAACCTCAAACTATCTCAAAGACGAGCGCAGTCAGCGGTCGATTATCTCATCTTGAATGGTATTCCTGCCGACAGGCTCATTGCCAAGGGCTATGGAGAAACAGATCTGGAAGTTTTTAATGCAGTTACAGAAGAAGAGCATCAGCTAAACAGGCGTACCACCTTGCGTGTTATTTATGAGGAATAAATTACAGATGCGCGCAGAACCAAACTGAAATCCACTCGAGAGTACCTAGTGGCAAAGCCGCCTATCCGGTCTTAGTAAATACAGAAAATGCATCATCTATTTTTTCGACCAACGGGCATATCACTAAAAAATATGAAGACCGAGTTTTATATTGCAGCAAGGTATTTTGTAGCCCTTAAGCAAACACAAAAACACCAATCTCCGCTGCGCAAACTCCAGCACTCCCTGTTCTTATGCTATATCATTAAATTATTTTTTCAAATTGTTATTGCTCTATTTAGCTTTTCAAATAAGCGTATTAGCCGTTTTTATAAGGAAATTATTGATAATTTTATTCGGCAAAATTTTATTAGAATACTCAGTAACATTTCTATGTTTGGGGTGGGAGTGGCTTGTGCAGCACTCATTATTGTATTGTCTGTATTCAACGGTTTAGAAACCCTGACCAAAACGCTTTTTCGTTCCTATAACCCCGAATTGAAGGTTGAGAGTAAAAAAGGAAAAACTTTTGTCCCCACAGCAGAGCAAATGCAGGCAATAGCTGCTATCACCCATATCACTGCCGTAACAGAGGTTGTCGAGGATAATATCTTACTCCATTATCAGAACAAACAAATGGTCGCCAAGGCGAAGGGTGTAAGCCAAAACTATCGGCAGCAATATGCCCTAGATACTGCCCTAATATTAGGCGATTTGCATATCGACAAAGGGCCGATTAGCTTTGCCCTAGTCGGCCTGGGTGTCTATCATCAGCTTTCCATACAATTAGACAACAGACATACACCTTTGCAGTTATGGTATCCACAGGCAGATGAACTACTTAAACTCAATCCGGAAAAATCCTTTAAAAGAAAAACTATTTTGCCCAACGGCGTACTTTCTATCGAACAGCAATTTGATGCAAATACTATTATCGTACCCGTTGAATTTATGCGCTCATTGCTCAACTACAAAAACCACTGTAGCTACCTAGAGATTAAAACAAGTAATAAAAAACATATACCGACAATAAAAATACAGCTGGAGAAAATACTCGGTGCCAATTATACCATTTCCGACTCAAAAGAGCAACAAGCAGATATTTTACGCGCCGTGCAAATAGAACGCTTATTTGTATTTGTTACTTTTGCATTTATTCTACTAATTGCTTCTTTTAATATATTTTTCTCACTCGCCATTTTGAGCATTGAAAAGAAAAAAGATATAGATACATTATTCTCGATGGGAGCAACCAAAGCTTTCATCAGTAAAATATTTTTATTTCAAGGAGCTATTATTTCACTAACAGGTGCATGCAGCGGACTCGGACTCGGTGCCTTACTTTGTTGGATGCAACAAACATTTAATGTATTTACTTTTGCCGTACAAAGTAATATCTTACAAGCCTATCCTGTCAGAATTAGCTGGACTGACTTTGCTTATGTTGCTATATTGGTTTTGTTGATTACATTTGCCGCTTCTTCTGTTCCTGCATATAATGCAGCCAGAAGGAGTTTTTGATCATTTCAATGATTCTGATAATGCTTAAATGACTACTTTTTCTATCTGAATCACTTTTTATGTCTTCACTGTTCAAAGATCATCCGCTTTTTCAAATACTTAGTCACACTGCTCGCCAATTAGGGTGCGATGCCTATGTGGTGGGTGGTTATGTACGCGACTTGCTGCTCGAACGCCCTTCTAAAGATATTGACGTGGTTTGTGTGGGCAGCGGTACTGAATTGGCAAAATCTTTTGCCGAAAAGGTAGGTATTACGAGTAAGGTATATTTTTTTAAGCGTTTTGGTACTGCAATGGTCAAATATCAAAATTGGCAAGTAGAATTTGTAGGTGCTCGAAAAGAATCTTATAACAAATATTCTCGCAAACCCAAAGTAGAAGATGGAACACTCGAAGATGACCAAAACCGCAGAGATTTTACCATCAACACGCTGGCAATTTCTCTTAATCAGAGCAGCTATGGCGTATTACTAGATACTTTTGACGGGATAGGCGACCTGAAACGCAAAATATTAAGAACCCCTTTAGCACCTGACACTACTTTTTCAGATGATCCTTTGCGCATGATGCGCTGTATCCGTTTTGCCACGCAGCTTAATTTCGACATTGCTGCCGATACTTTTGCCGCTATTGCAAAAAATAAGGCGCGCATAGCTATTGTTTCGCAGGAAAGAATCACTCAAGAACTCAATAAGATTATTTTATCTCCACTGCCTTCCTACGGCTTTAAGTTGCTCTTGCAAACCGGCTTGTTAGCACTTATTTTTCCCCATATGCTCAAGCTAAAAGGAGTAGAAGCTATTCAGGGCAAATCCCATAAAGATAACTTTTATCACACACTACAAGTACTAGACAATATAGCCAAAGTAACGGATAATCTCTGGCTACGCTGGGCAGCTATTTTGCACGATATTGCCAAACCAGCTACCAAAAGGTTTGATAAGAAAGCAGGGTGGACTTTTCACGGACATGAAGAAAAGGGAGCCAGAATGATCCCGCAACTGTTCAGAAATTTAAAACTGCCCGTGAACGAACCCATGAAATACGTACAAAAACTCGTCAGGCTTCATCTCAGACCTATAGCCTTGGCAAAAGAAGAAATTACTGACGCCGCTATCAGACGTCTATTGTTTGAAGCCGGTGATGATACTGACGACCTGATGAAGCTCTGTCGAGCAGATATTACTTCAAAAAACGATGGCAAAATAAAAAAATACTTGGCTAACTTCGATAGGGTAGAAGCCCGTATGGCAGTTGTTGAACAAAAAGATAAACTGAGAAATTTCCAACCTATCATCACGGGCGAAACGATTATGAAGGCTTTCAACCTGCCCCCTTCAAAAATAGTGGGACAAATTAAAGCAGCTATCAGAGAAGCTATTCTCGAAGGAACCATCGCCAACCAATACGAACAAGCGCACGATTATATGCTCAAACAAGGTTCCAAAATAATTGATCAATCCTCAACGACTAAATCTTAAACTATTGAATATTTTAGCAATAAAAAATATTAGTAAATACTACCACAAACACACAGCACTAAAAGACATCAACCTCAATATCCCTAAAGGAAGCATATTCGGGCTATTAGGACCCAACGGCGCAGGGAAAACCTCCTTGATCCGAATTATTACACAAATTACTAGAGCCGACGAAGGAGAAGTTTTTTTTGACGGTAAACCCTTGCAGCCCAAACATATCCACACAATGGGCTATTTGCCCGAAGAACGCGGTTTATATAAAAAAATGAACGTAGCAGAACAACTCATGTATTTGGCACGCCTCAAAGGTTTACCCGCCACACAAGCTCGCCAACAACTTGCTTATTGGCTGGATAAGTTTCAAATTAAGGCTTGGGCAAACAAAAAAATAGAAAAACTATCCAAAGGAATGCAACAAAAAGTACAGTTTATTGCTACCGTAATACACCGCCCAGCATTGATTATTTTAGATGAACCTTTCTCCGGATTCGACCCCGTCAATGCCAATTTAGTTAAAGACCAAATTTTAGCACTTAGAGACAGGGGGGCATCTGTGATTTTTTCTACTCACCGCATGGAATCAGTCGAAGAGCTTTGTGATGATATTGCCCTGATTGACCGAGCAAAAAAGGTGTTGTCAGGTAAAAAATCTGAAATTAAGGCGCAGTACAAAACCAATACCTTCATATTGCAAACAAGCAACCCGATTGAAAATTTATCCTCTGCTTATCAAATTGTATCGGCTACACAGGAAAATGAAAATACACACCAAACCAAAGTGAAAATTATAACAGGCAATACAAACAGCTTGCTTACAGAGCTTATGCAACAAACAAAAATTTATGGATTAAAAGAGCATATTCCTTCAATAAATGATATTTTTATCGCTGCTATTTCCTAAACCTACTCAACTAATAAAAAAGCAAAAAATACCGATGTGAATAAAATACTACTTATCATACAAAGGGAATACTCTACAAGAGTACGCAAGCGTTCTTTCATTATTATGTCTGTGCTTAGCCCTTTGCTCATTGCTGCCTTTTACGGGCTTGCCTTTTTGTTTGCTATTTCAGACAGCGACCAAAAACAATTACTGGTCTTAGACGAAAGTGGTATTTTTTACAACCGCTTAAAAAATACCCCATCACTTACTTTTGAGTATACCAAAGAACCTTTCCCACAAGCTAAACAGCACTTTCTCAAACAAGGTTATTACGCTTTCCTACATGTCCCTCAAATGACTATTGACACACTGCGCCAAGTTCTGATCTATGCTGAACAAAGTATCTCTTTTGAAATAGAAAATGACATCAAAAACCTGATAGAAAAGGAAGTCGAAAAAGCAAAACTCATCGCCCAAGGAATAGATATACAAGTCCTTCAGTCGGCTAAGACCGATATAGCACTGAAAGTACGGCAGTTGTTGGAAAAAGGAGAAAAAGACAGCCATAGCTTAGTACTTACCGGAATAGGTTTTGTCAGTGGTTTTCTCATTTATTTTTTCGTCTTCATTTATGGGGTACAGATGATGCGCGGCGTATTGGAAGAAAAAACCAGCCGTGTAGTAGAAGTAGTAATCTCTTCGGTGAAACCTTTTCAGCTGATGTTGGGCAAAATTATCGGTATTGCCGGAGTAGGACTTACCCAAATAATCATCTGGATCGTATTAGGTACGCTTGCCCTCTCGACAGTGGGCGTCATTGCCGGTGCAGACAAAAACCAAGCTACCGCTTTGCAGCCAGTGCAAACAACTGCACAACAAGCCCCAGTCTCTGATATGGCTAACATACTGCAAATAGTTAATAGTATTGATATACCCTTGCTTTTATTTGGTTTTGTATTTTACTTCTTATTTGGCTACCTGCTATATGCCGCACTCTTCAGTGCAGTAGGCGCAGCCGTAGATAATGAAACAGATACACAACAGTTTATGCTGCCTATTACCCTGCCTATTGTCTTTGCTATCACCGTGTCGTCCGTAATCATCCGCGAGCCTAGTGGCACGCTTGCTTTTTGCTTGTCAGTTATCCCGATAACCTCCCCTGTGGTCATGATGGTACGACTGCCCTTTATCGGATTTGGGTGGGAACTAATGCTATCCATGTCTGTGCTTATCACTAGTTTTGTGCTTGCCGTCTGGGTCGCCGCCCGTATCTACCGCGTCGGCATACTTATGCACGGTAAAAAGCCGAGCTATAAAGACCTAGTTAAATGGGTACTCATGAGCTAAATAGTCTTTTAAGATTAATAGTGTCGCGTAAATCAATCCGAAATTTCGAACACCCAGGCAGTAAAAAAATGAGTTTTTTTGGATTGTATAACTTTTTTATTTACTTCGCCCTATTGTTCAAATAAAAAATATACTATTTCGGGTAAAAACACACACTCACTTTCCTTTCCCGCTAAATAGGCTATCATCAACATCATTGTCAACCATCTAACAGAGTAGCTAGCCGCTTTAGCTATCTCGGATGTATTTCTATCAATGAATGATGAAAAATTATCTGAACTTGCAATATTTATCATTATAAATACTTCTTGTACTCTTAACAAAATACACTAGTATGAATAATACGAACAAACTCGCTAAGCACAACATACTTGAACCATACCGAGAAAGAGTCCCCATGTCTTTGAAAAAGATCTTGCTGCCTCTGGCACTCCTTTGGCTCAGTACCTCACTGCATGCCCAAACAGGTCCGGCTGGTATCGGCTCTACCGATGGCACGGGTAGCTTGAGGTTGTGGTTGGACGCTGCCGTAGGTACGAACACCACGACCAATGGGGCTGCCATCACCTCTTGGGCAGACCAGAGTGGTCATGGGCATGATCTTGCTGCTAATGGAGGTAGTGATCCGGTTTATCTTACCGACGTAATCAACGGCTCACTGCCAGCAGTGCATTTTACAGGCGATGATATGGCAGGTCCTGACTTGGGTTTTGGTGCTTCGGGTACCAGCGATTACGGTGTTTTTATGGTTTTGAGAGACCGAGGCTCTAGTGCTTTCTTCACCCCAATTTTCACATTTTCAAGTCGTGGTATCGTTCTCAGAACCCCTGTCGAAGACCAAAGGTATGTATTAAGTGCGGTAGCTGATGGTGGTGGCAGAACATCTAGTATAACAGCTAGTGATTGGAACATAGCTACCATGGTAAGTAATAACCTTAATAACGCTGTCGGGTATGGCAATGGTGTTCAGGGAATAACTGCAACAGGTAATGCAGCGGTTGGAGCAAGCGCAATTACCTTAGGTCTCACGTCTGCCATTAATAGTCAGATAGCCGAAGTGATAGTTTATGCTAACGAGGTTAGCACTGCAGAGCGTATTATCATAGAAAATTACCTAGCGGCAAAATACGGCTTACCTCTAGGAGCCAACGACCTGTATACGATGGACAATGCAGCGAATGGCGATTATGATTTTGATGTCGCGGGTATCGGTGTCGCTGCCGATGGTAGTAATTTCCTTGAATCCAGGGGTGCAAGTATCGTGACTATTGCCACAAACACCACCCCGCAAAACGGTCGGTTTTTATTCTGGGGTAATAATGGACAAGAACCACTATTTGCTGGACTCAATGTAGACGTCCCCCCAAGTATTGCTAGTAAGTTGGCTACTACATGGCGCGTGAGTGAAACGACCGGAGACTTAGGTAACCTGACAGTCACCTTTGATTTGTCTGCCCTCAATCTGACCCAGTCTGCCAATAACGTCCGCTTGCTCGTGGATGCCGATGGTAGCTTTGCAACAACAGACAATAGTTTCGTAGGTATTTTTGATGCCGACAACAACACCCTAACTTTTACTAGCATCAATTTGTCCGATGCTGATTATTTTACCTTAGGTCAAATTCCTACACAACTGCCCGTAGTAACTAACCCTGTGCTGAATATGAGCGTTGACGAAGATTCTGATCAAGATACTGTAATCCTTACAGATATATTTACCGATCCAAACGGCGACCCCCTAACTTTCACTACTAGCGTCTTAGGTGATGATTTGTTAACAGGTACTTTGACAAATGATACGTTGCTGCTACTCAATTATCTGCCCAACCGTAACGGTTTTGATACTGTCATCGTATTCGCTACCGATATCTCATCGGGTATTACTGCCGATACGTTTATTGTAACGGTCAATTCAGTGAACGATGCCCCTCAATTAATTACTCCCATCGCCGATGTGTCTGCTAATACGGGCAGTTCTTTCACTTTATCTTTAAGCACCAATTTTGCTGACCCAGAGGGCGATACATTTACCTATACTGCCAATTTATCTGATGGTAGTGCTTTACCCTCTTGGCTGAGTTTTGACGATGCAGTACCTTCTTTTTCGGGTATTCCTTCGATTATGGATCTTGGTATGCTAGACATAGTACTGCTAGCCAGCAATGGTGCTCTTAGCAGCAGTGATACTTTCACTTTGACTGTGATAGATGCGATTGTAACAGGACCTGGCGGCGTGGGTTCTGCCGACGGTAGTAGTTCTTTAGAGTTGTGGTTTGATGCAAATGCTGGGATAACGGGCAGTATGCCGGTTACAGGCGTAACAGACCAATCGGGCAATGGGGTAGCACTTACAGTGGGGGGCGACCCTTCGCTAAACGCGACTTCTGTAAACGGTGTGGATGCGATTACTTTTGATGGCACGGGTGATTTTCTGGCTACTAATTTGAGGATTAATGCGGGCAGTGTACCTAGGGTAACGCTATTATCGGTGTATCGGCCAAGAGTGAATGGTGCGCGGGCTGTTTGGGGAGAAGACAACGGCGATTTCGATAGGTTTCTTCAAGATCATCCGACTTTTGCTGCTGGTAATAATAGTGTTTCTAGTGGTACGGGGTTTGAGGGTAATATCACCGATTTGTTCGTAACGGGTAGTTATTCTTTATCCACAGTAGTTCATCAGGAAGATGTTGCCGATGGCAGTGAGGTGTATGTGAATGGTACTTCGCAGCGTACCTTCACTTCGAACCATGCTCCTGAGACTTCGAATCCTTTCGTGATAGCTTTAAATGGTAATAGCTTCGCTTTTGATGGAGACATTGCCGAGGTGCTAGTATATAGCGACACATTGTCTACGGTGCAAAGGATAATAGTAGAGAACTACCTATCGGCAAAATACGGTCTCCCTCTAGCAGCCAACGACCTGTATACGATGGATAACGCGGCTAACGGCAATTATGATTTTGAAGTGGCGGGTATCGGTGTAGCTGCTGATGGTAGCACCTTGCTAATTTCTAGGGGTACGGGTATTGTAACAATCAGTGTGAGGACAGTTCCTTCAGATAGTACTTTTTTGTTTTGGGGCAATAATGAAGTGGAAGAGCTATTTATAGAAGTTTCGGATGTACCTACGGGTATAGGCGGTAGATTGAATACAGTATGGCGCGTGAGCGAAAGCGGCGGCGATGTAGGTATTGTAGATATGACCTTTGATTTGTCCAATCTTAACCTGACGGTTGCGGGCGGCAGTGTTCGCTTGCTTTTAGATAATGATGGCGACTTTAGCACGACAGATAATATTGCAACGGGTACTTTTCATGCAGGTAACAATACGATAACCTTTGCCAATATAAACTTGGCCGACGGTCAGTATTTCACTCTAGGGCAAACGCCGACGACTGCACCTGTAGTGGCTAATGCACTATTGGATATAAGTGTTGACGAAGATGCTGCTCCAGATACAATAAACCTCGCTGATGTATTTACTGACCCCGATGGTGCTGCTTTAATTTTCACTGCTAATGCCTTATCTGATGATTTGATAACCGTTGCCATATTGCAAGATACATCTTTGTTGATAAATTATCTAGCCGATAGCAGTGGTATTGACACGGTCGTCGTATTTGCTACTGAGGGTTCCTCTCCCAGCGTACGCGATACTTTGATTGTTACGGTGAATACTTTGTTTGATTCTGTGGAATTGGCTACGCCTATTGCCGATGTATCTGCTGATGCGGCTGCACTTTTCTCGCTAGATTTAAGTGAGAATATTATCCTTGGTGATAATGCTGTAACTTACACCTTAAACTTGAATGATGGTAGTGCTTTACCTGCTTGGCTAAATTTTGATGACGCTGTGCCTTCCTTTTCGGGTATTCCCACTAGTGTTGATGCTGGCATCTTGAATGTAGTAGTCGCTGCCGATGATGGTACAAGAGTAGTTAGGGATACGTTTATTTTGGAGGTAGTACCGAACTTTATAACAGGTCCGGGTGGTGTAGGTAGCACTGATGGCATGAGTGACCTGACCTTGTGGTTGGACGCTGCTGTAGGTACCAACACCACGACCGATGGGGCTGCCATCACTTCTTGGGCAGACCAGAGTGGTCATGGGCATGATCTTGCTGCTAATGGAGGTAGTGATCCGGTTTATCTTACCAATCTAATCGATGGCTCACTGCCAGCAGTGCATTTTACAAGCGATGATATGGCAGGTCCTGACTTGGGTTTTGGTGCTTCGGGTACCAGCGATTACGGTGTTTTTATGGTTTTGAGAGACCGAGGCTCTACTGCTTTCTTCACCTCAATTTTCAGATTTTCAACTCTCACTTTGAACCTTAGAACCCCTGCCGGTGGACAAAGATACGCATTAAACGTTCCAGGTGGTGCTGGTGGTAGAACACCTATTATAACAGCTAGTGATTGGAACATAGCTTCGATGGTAAGTAATAACCGTAATAATGCTATTGGGTATGGCAATGGTGTTCAGGGAACAACTGCCTCAGGTAATGCGGCGGTTGGAGCAAGCGCAATTACCTTAGGTCTCACATCTGCCATTAATAGTCAGATAGCCGAAGTGATAGTTTATGCTGGTGAGGTTAACATTGCAGAGCGTATTATCATAGAAAATTACCTAGCGGCAAAATACGGCTTACCTCTAGGAGCCAACGACCTGTATACGATGGACAATGCAGCGAATGGCGATTATGATTTTGATGTCGCGGGTGTCGGTGTGGCTGATGACGGTAGTAGCTCGCTGGAATCTAGGGGGGCGAGTATCGTGACAGTTGCCACGCGTACGCTTCCACAAAGCGGTCGGTTTTTGTTTTGGGGTAATAATGGAGAAGAAGAAATATTTATAGAAGTTGCCGATGTTCCTGCGGGTATTGGTGGCAGGCTCGCTACGGTTTGGCGTGTGAGCGAAAGCGGCGGCGATGTAGGTATTGTAGATATGACCTTTGATTTGTCCAATCTTAACCTGACGGTTGCGGGCGGCAATGTTCGCTTGCTTTTAGATAATGATGGCGACTTTAGCACGACAGATAATATTGCAACGGGTACTTTTGATGCAGGTAACAATACGATAACTTTTGCAGATATAGACTTGACTGATGGTCAGTATTTCAGTTTAGGGCAAACGCCGACGACTGCACCTGTAGTGGCTAATGCACTATTGGATATAAGTGTTGACGAAGATGCTGCTCCAGATACAATAAACCTCGCTAATGTATTTGCTGACCCCGATGGTGCTGCTTTAATTTTCACTGCTAATGCCTTATCTGATGATTTGATAACCGTTGCCATATTGCAAGATACATCTTTGTTGATAAATTATCTAGCCGATAGCAGTGGTATTGACACGGTCGTCGTATTTGCTACTGAGGGTTCCTCTCCCGGCGTACGCGATACTTTGATTATTACGGTGAATGCTTTGTTTGATTCTGTGGAATTGGCTACGCCTATTGCTGATGTATCTGCTGATGCGGCTGCACTTTTCTCGCTAGATCTAAGTGAGAATATTATCCTTGGTGATAATGCTGTAACTTACACCTTAAACTTGAATGATGGTAGTGCTTTACCTGCTTGGCTAAATTTTGATGACGCTGTGCCTTCCTTTTCGGGTATTCCCACTAGTGTTGATGCCGGCATCTTGAATGTAGTAGTCGCTGCCGATGATGGTACAAGAGTAGTTAGGGACACCTTTATTTTGGAGGTAACACCGAATTTTATAACAGGCCCTGGCGGCATCGGTTCTACTGATGGGAACAGTGATTTAGCACTCTGGCTTGATGCGAACGCTGGCATAACCGGCAGTGCGCCTATTACAGGCGTAACAGATCAATCGGGCAATGGGGTAACGCTCACAGTGGGGGGCGACCCTTCGCTAAACGTGACTTCTGTAAATGGCGTAGATGCGATTACTTTTGATGGCACGGGTGATTTTCTGGCTACTAATTTGAGTATTAATGCGGGCAGTGTACCTAGGGTAACGCTATTATCGGTGTATCGGCCAAGAGTGAATGGTGCAGGGGCTGTTTGGGGAGAAGACAACGGCGGTTTCGATAGGTTTCTTCAAGATCATCCGACTTTTGCTGCTGGTAATAATAGTGTTTCTAGTGGTACGGGGTTTGAGGGTAATATCACCGATTTGTTCGTAGCGGGTAATTATTCTTTATCCACAGTAGTTCATCAGGAAGATGTTACGGGTGGCAGTGAGGTATATGTCTCTGGTGGTTTAGCACGTACGTTCACTTCCAACCATGCTCCTGAGGTTTCGAGTCCTTTGCAGATAGCTGCCATCGGTGCTGGTGGCCTCGCTTTTGATGGAGACATTGCTGAAGTGCTTGTGTATGGCGATACTTTGTCTACGGTGCAAAGGATAATAGCAGAGAACTACCTGTCGGCAAAATACGGTTTGTCTCTAGCAGCCAACGACCTCTACACGATGGATAACGCGGCTAACGGCAATTATGATTTTGATGTAGCCGGTATCGGTGTGGCTGCCGACGGTAGTAGCACGCTGGAATCTAGGGGGGCGAGTATCGTGACAGTTGCCACGCGTACGCTTCCACAAAGCGGTCGGTTTTTGTTTTGGGGTAATAATGGAGAAGAAGAAATATTTATAGAAGTTGCCGATGTTCCTGCGGGTATTGGTGGCAGGCTCGCTACGGTTTGGCGTGTGAGCGAAAGCGGCGGCGATGTAGGTATTGTAGATATGACTTTTGATTTGTCCAATCTTAACCTGACGGTTGCGGGCGGCAATGTTCGCTTGCTTTTAGATAATGATGGCGACTTTAGCACGACAGATAATATTGCAACGGGTACTTTTCATGCAGGTAACAATACGATAACCTTTGCCAATATAAACTTGGCCGACGGTCAGTATTTCACTCTAGGGCAAACGCCGACGACTGCACCTGTAGTGGCTAATGCACTATTGGATATAAGTGTTGACGAAGATGCTGCTCCAGATACAATAAACCTCGCTGATGTATTTACTGACCCCGATGGTGCTGCTTTAATTTTCACTGCTAATGCCTTATCTGATGATTTGATAACCGTTGCCATATTGCAAGATACATCTTTGTTGATAAATTATCTAGCCGATAGCAGTGGTATTGACACGGTCGTCGTATTTGCTACTGAGGGTTCCTCTCCCGGCGTACGCGATACTTTGATTATTACGGTGAATGCTTTGTTTGATTCTGTGGAATTGGCTACGCCTATTGCCGATGTATCTGCTGATGCGGCTGCACTTTTCTCGCTAGATTTAAGTGAGAATATTATCCTTGGTGATAATGCTGTAACTTACACCTTAAACTTGAATGATGGTAGTGCCTTACCTGCTTGGCTAAATTTTGATGATGCTGTGCCTTCCTTTTCAGGTATTCCCATTAGTGCCGATGCCGGCATCTTGAATGTAGTAGTCGCTGCCGATGATGGTACAAGAGTAGTTAGGGATACGTTTATTTTGGAGGTAGTACCGAACTTTATAACAGGTCCGGGTGGTGTAGGTAGCACTGATGGCATGAGTGACCTGACCTTGTGGTTGGACGCTGCTGTAGGTACCAACACCACGACCGATGGGGCTGCCATCACTTCTTGGGCAGACCAGAGTGGTCATGGGCATGATCTTGCTGCTAATGGAGGTAGTGATCCGGTTTATCTTACCAATCTAATCGATGGCTCACTGCCAGCAGTGCATTTTACAAGCGATGATATGGCAGGTCCTGACTTGGGTTTTGGTGCTTCGGGTACCAGCGATTACGGTGTTTTTATGGTTTTGAGAGACCGAGGCTCTACTGCTTTCTTCACCTCAATTTTCAGATTTTCAACTCTCACTTTGAACCTTAGAACCCCTGCCGGTGGACAAAGATACGCATTAAACGTTCCAGGTGGTGCTGGTGGTAGAACACCTATTATAACAGCTAGTGATTGGAACATAGCTTCGATGGTAAGTAATAACCGTAATAATGCTATTGGGTATGGCAATGGTGTTCAGGGAACAACTGCCTCAGGTAATGCGGCGGTTGGAGCAAGCGCAATTACCTTAGGTCTCACATCTGCCATTAATAGTCAGATAGCCGAAGTGATAGTTTATGCTGGTGAGGTTAACACTGCAGAGCGTATTATCATAGAAAATTACCTAGCGGCAAAATACGGCTTACCTCTAGGAGCCAACGACCTGTATACGATGGACAATGCAGCGAATGGCGATTATGATTTTGATGTCGCGGGTATCGGCTTGGCTGCTGACGGTAGTGGTTTGATAGAATCTAGGGGTACGGGTACCGTGACAGTTGCCACGCGTACGGTTCCACAAAGTGGTCGGTTTTTATTTTGGGGTAATAATGGAGAAGAAGAAATATTTATAGAAGTTGCCGATGTTCCTATGGGTATAGGCGGTAGATTGAATACAGTGTGGCGTGTGAGCGAAAGCGGCGGCGATGTAGGTATTGTAGATATGACCTTTGATTTGTCCAATCTTAACCTGACGGTTGCGGGCGGCAATGTTCGCTTGCTTTTAGATAATGATGGCGACTTTAGCACGACAGATAATATTGCAACGGGTACTTTTGATGCAGGTAACAATACGATAACTTTTGCAGATATAGACTTGACTGATGGTCAGTATTTCAGTTTAGGGCAAACGCCGACGACTGCACCTGTAGTGGCTAATGCACTATCGGATATAAGTGTTGACGAAGATGCTGCTCCAAACACAATAAATATTGCCAATGTATTTGCTGACCCCGATGGTGCTGCTCTGTTTTTGCGCGCTAATGCGCTAGATGATGATTTGATAACAGTTTCCTTATTGCAGGACAGCCTTTTAGTATTGAATTATCTGGCCGATAGCAGTGGTATTGACACGGTCGTCGTATTTGCTACTGAGGGTTCCTCTCCCGGCGTACGCGATACTTTGATTGTTACGGTGAATGAAGTAAATGACCCTCCTGAATTGGTCAGTCCACTTGCCGATGTGTCTGCTACTGCGGGCAGCCTTGTTTTCTTAGATTTAAGCGATAATTTTATTGACCCTGATGGCGATACAATTACTTACACTGCGAATTTAGCTGATGGTAGTGCCTTACCCGATTGGCTGAATTTTGCTGATGATATTCCTTCTTTTTTGCTCAGTCCTTTCAGTAGTGATATTGCTAGTTTAGATGTGTTAGTTGCTGCCGATGATGGCACCACGACAGTTAGGGATACTTTTGCTTTGGAGGTTACAGCAAGGGGGCACAACACCGGTCCGGGTGGTGTTGGCTGCTACTGATGGTACGAGCGACATTGGCATGCTGTGGTTTGATGCGAATGCGGGCATAACGGGTGTTGCGCCCGATTGCAGGCATAACAGACCAATCGGGTAATGGGGTAACTTTCACTGTAAACGGCGATCCTGCCTTAAATATCGGCTCTGTGAGTGGTATGGATGCGATTACTTTTGATGGAACAGGTGATTTTATTACTACTGATTTGAGTATCAATGCCGGCACTGTACCCAATGCTAACCGTATTGGCTGTGTACAATCCAAGAGTGGATAATGCAGGAGGCGTTTGGGGTGATGATGACGGTGGCTTTCGATAGACATCTTCTCGATATTGCACTCGGTGGCTTAATAATAGTACTTCTGACTGGTTTGGCAAATGGCATAACTAATATCAATGGCAATTCGTTTACAGTCAGGTGCTTATTCGCTTTATCGACAGTAGCATTTCAAGAGGATGTTGCCGATGGTAGTGAGGTGTACGTTGCAGGTAATTTGGAGCGGGTTTTTACTTCAAATCATGCGCCGGAATTTTCAAATGAATTTTCATATAGGCTTCGGCTGGTATTCTTGGTGATAATAGCCTTTACCTTTCGATGGAGACATTGCCGAAGTGCTTGTTTATGCTGATACTTTGTCTGATGCTGAAAGAATAATAGTAGAAAACTATTTGTCGGCAAAATACGGTATTGATATTTTATCTTCTATTGATTTATATGCTCAAGAGGCTAATGGTTTCAGCTTCGATGTAGCGGGTATCGGCGTGGCTGCCGACGGTAGTGGTTTGATAGAATCTAGGGGTACGGGTATTGTGACAGTCGGTGTGAGGATGGTTCCTTCAAACGGTCGGTTTTTGTTTTGGGGTAATAATGGAGAAGAAGAAATATTTATAGAGGTTGCCGATGTTCCTATGGGTATTGGTGGCAGGCTCGCTACGGTTTGGCGTGTGAGTGAAAGAGCTGGCGATGTCGGTGCTACTACCATGACCTTCGATTTGTCTGACCTTAACCTGACAGTTGTAGGAGATAGCGTTCGTTTGCTTTTGGATAGCGATGGTATTTTTTCCACAACAGATAATATTCAAACAGGTGTTTTTGATTCTGATAACAACACGATAACTTTTGCCAATATAAACTTGAGTGATGGTCAGTATTTCAGTTTAGGGCAAACGCCGACGACTGCACCTGTAGTGGCTAATGCACTATTGGATGTAAGTGTTGCCGAAGATGCTGCTCCAGATACGATCAATCTTGCCAATGTATTTACTGACCCCGATGGTGCTGCTTTAATTTTCACTCCTAACGCTTTAGCTGATGATTTAATAACAGTTTCTTTATTGCAAGACAGTCTTTTAGTATTGAATTATCTTCCCGACAGTGCTGGTATTGACACGGTGGTCGTATTTGCCACTGAGGGTTCCTCTGCTGGTGTGCGTGATACTTTCACTGTAACGGTGAATGAAGTAAGCGACCCACCTGAATTGGTCAGCCCACTCGCCGATGTGTCTACTACTACGGGCGTTGTTCTTTCTTTAGATTTAAGCGATAATTTTATTGACCCTGATGGCGATACAATTACTTACACTGCGAATTTAGCTGATGGTAGTGCCTTACCCGATTGGCTGAATTTTGCTGATGATATTCCTTCTTTTTTGCTCAGTCCTTTCAGTAGTGATATTGCTAGTTTAGATGTGTTAGTTGCTGCCGATGATGGCACCACGACAGTTAGGGATACTTTTGCTTTGGAGGTTACACAAGGGGGCACAACAGGTCCGGGTGGTGTTGGCTCTACTGATGGTACGAGTACATTGGCATTGTGGTTTGATGCGAATGCGGGCATAACGGGTGTTGCACCCGTTGCAGGCATAACAGACCAATCGGGTAATGGGGTAACTTTCACTGTAAACGGCGATCCTGCCTTAAATATCGGCTCTGTGAGTGGTATGGATGCGATTACTTTTGATGGAACAGGTGATTTTATTACTACTGATTTGAGTATCAATGCCGGCACTGTACCCAATGCAACCGTATTGGCTGTGTACAATCCAAGAGTGGATAATGCAGGAAGCGTTTGGGGTGAAAATAATGGTAGCTTCGATAGGTTTCTTACTGACCTTTCTTCTCTCAGTAGCGTCTCTACTGGTACGGGCTTTTCAAGCAATATCAACAATTTGTTCAGACCGGGTACTTATTCTTTGTCTACAGTAGTTTTTCAAGAAGATCGCACTGATGGCAGTGAGGTGTATGTCGATGGTACTTTGCAGCGCATCTTTACTTCGGACCATGCTCCTGAGACTTCGAATCCCTTGCAGATAGCTACACTTGGTGCTGGTGATTTAGTTTTTGACGGAGATATTGCCGAGGTGCTTGTGTATAGTCATGCTCTATCTGATGCAGAGCGTATTATCATAGAAAATTACCTAGCGGCAAAATACGGCTTACCTCTAGGAGCCAACGACCTGTATACGATGGACAATGCAGCGAATGGCGACTATGATTTTGACGTGGCAGGTATAGGTGTTGCCGCCGACGGTAACGGCTTGATAGAATCCAAAGGTACGAGTATTGTAACAGTTACTGCAAAGGCAGTTCCGCAAACTGGTCGGTTTTTATTTTGGGGTAATAATGGAGAGGAAGAAATATTTATAGAAGTTGCCGACGTTCCTGCTGGTATAGGCGGTAGATTGAATACAGTATGGCGTGTGAGCGAAAGCGGCGGGGATGTAGGTGCTGTAGATATGACCTTTGATTTGTCCAATCTTAACCTGACCGTTGCAGGGGGTAATATTCGCTTGCTATTGGATAGTGATGGCGACTTTAGCACGACAGATAATATTGCAACGGGTACTTTTGATTCTGATAACAACACGATAACTTTTGCAGATATAGACTTGAGTGATGGGCAATATTTCAGTTTAGGGCAAACACCGACGACTGCACCTGTAGTGGCTAATGCACTATTGGATATAAGTGTTGCCGAAGATGCTGCTCCAGATACGATCAATCTTGCCAATGTATTTACTGACCCCGATGGTGCTGCTTTAATTTTCACTCCTAACGCTTTAGCTGATGATTTAATAACAGTTTCTTTATTGCAAGATAGTCTTTTACTAGTGAATTATCTTCCCGACAGTGCTGGTATTGACACGGTGGTCGTATTTGCCACTGAGGGTTCCTCTGCTGGTGTGCGTGATACTTTCACTGTAGCGGTGAATGAAGTAAGCGACCCACCTGAATTGGTCAGCCCACTCGCCGATGTGTCTACTATTACGGGCGTTGTTCTTTCTTTAGATTTAAGCGATAATTTTATTGACCCTGATGGCGATACAATTACTTACACTGCGAATTTAGCTGATGGTAGTGCCTTACCCGATTGGCTGAATTTTGCTGATGATATTCCTTCTTTTTTGCTCAGTCCTTTCAGTAGTGATATTGCTAGTTTAGATGTGTTAGTCGCTGCCGATGATGGCACCACGACAGTTAGGGATACTTTTGCTTTGGAGGTTACACAAGGGGGTACAACGGGTCCGGGCGGTGTCGGACTTACTGACGGCACGGGTAGCTTGAGGTTGTGGTTGGACGCTGCCGTAGGTACGAACACCACGACCAATGGGGCTGCCATCACCTCTTGGGCAGACCAGAGTGGTCATGGGCATGATCTTGCTGCTAATGGAGGTAGTGATCCGGTTTATCTTACCGACGTAATCAACGGCTCACTGCCAGCAGTGCATTTTACAGGCGATGATATGGCAGGTCCTGACTTGGGTTTTGGTGCTTCGGGTACCAGCGATTACGGTGTTTTTATGGTTTTGAGAGACCGAGGCTCTAGTGCTTTCTTCACCCCAATTTTCACATTTTCAAGTCGTGGTATCGTTCTCAGAACCCCTGTCGAAGACCAAAGGTATGTATTAAGTGCGGTAGCTGATGGTGGTGGCAGAACATCTAGTATAACAGCTAGTGATTGGAACATAGCTACCATGGTAAGTAATAACCTTAATAACGCTGTCGGGTATGGCAATGGTGTTCAGGGAATAACTGCAACAGGTAGTGCAGCGGTTGGAGCAAGCGCAATTACCTTAGGTCTCACATCTGCCATTAATAGTCAGATAGCTGAAGTGATAGTTTATGCTAACGAGGTTAGCACTGCAGAGCGTATTATCATAGAAAATTACCTAGCGGCAAAATACGGCTTACCTCTAGGAGCCAACGACCTGTATACGATGGACAATGCAGCGAATGGCGACTATGATTTTGATGTGGCGGGTATCGGCGTGGCTGCCGACGGTAACGGCTTGATAGAATCCAAGGGTACGAGTATTGTAACAGTTACTGCAAAGACAGTTCCGCAAACCGGTCGGTTTTTATTTTGGGGCAATAATGGAGAAGAGGAGATATTTATAGAAGTTGCCGATGTACCTACGGGTATAGGCGGTAGATTGAATACAGTATGGCGTGTGAGTGAAAGCGGCGGCGATGTAGGTATTGTAGATATGACCTTTGATTTGTCCAATCTTAACCTGACGGTTGCGGGCGGCAATGTTCGCTTGCTTTTAGATAATGATGGCGACTTTAGCACGACAGATAATATTGCAACGGGTACTTTTGATGCAGGTAACAATACGATAACTTTTGCCAATATAAATTTGGCTGATGGGCAATATTTCAGTTTAGGACAAACGCCGACGACTGCACCTGTAGTGGCTAATGCACTATTGGATATAAGCGTTGCCGAAGATGCTGCTCCAGATACGATCAATCTTGCCAATGTATTTGCTGACCCCGATGGTGCTGCTTTAATTTTCACTGCTAATGCCTTAGCTAATGATTTGATAACCGTTGCCATATTGCAGGATAGCCTTTTAGTATTGAATTATCTTCCCGACAGTGCTGGTATTGACACGGTGGTCGTATTTGCTACTGAGGGTTCTTCTGTCGGTGTGCGTGATACTTTTGTCGTGAGGGTGACTGCAGTGGGTGATGGTCCTGAACTGGTCAGCCCTATTTCAGATATATCACTGGGTACTGACAGGGTTCTCACTTTGAATTTAGATGATAATTTCAACGACCCTGATGGCGATGTGCTGATTTACACTGTGGCTTTATCCGATGGTAGTGCTGCACCCGGTTGGCTTACTGTTGATGGCGGCTTATTATCTTTTGTTCCTTCAATAGCAGATGCTGGCAGCTTTGAGATAGAAGTTTCTGCCAATGATGGAGTAGCAGCGACAGCAGAGGCGGTTGATATATTCACTGTTGATGTAGTATCAGTGGGTACGACAGGTCCGGGTGGCGTAGGTGCTGTTGATGGAGCTAGTAGCTTACGGGGCTGGTTTAGGACAGATGTATTGGATTTGTCGGATGGTGCTACTGTAAGTACATGGTCGGACGCTTCGGGTTACGGTTTATCTGTGAGTCAGCCCAATGCTTTGCGTCGTCCTGTGTTTAATACGGGTGTAGTGAATGGTTTGGGAGCAATTAGTTTTGATGGTAGTGATGATGTGTTGGAAAATATCGTGGACGACGGTTTGGGTATTGATGGTTCTGCTGGTTCGAGTATATTTTTGGTTGTAAGAGAAAGTGCTGCTGGCGATATTGTGGGTTCTGTTTTTGATGTTGGTGATTTAGCTAATATTGCTGGTAGTTCTCGGACTTATGCTACGGATGCTTCTGTTCGTTTCAATAACGGGGGTCGGATATTTGCTGATGGTTTTAGCAATGGCGTTTGGCAGCTAGGTAGCTTCGGCAATGGTTCTGGGGATAGTTATAATGATTATTTATTTTACCTGAATGGTGTATTGTCTGAGGAGAGCAGCTCTGTTGATGGTACAGCAATCACTAATGACAACTCTTTCCGTTTTGGCAGGAGTGGTGATGGAACAGGTTCTTTTGATAGTGCTAGAGATTTTGGTGGTTCACTTTCAGAAGTGGTTATATTTAATAATTCGTTGATTTCAGCAGAGCGTATTATCGTAGAGAACTATCTATCGGCAAAATACGGTTTTAGTTTAGGAGCTAACGATTTTTACACGATGGACAATGCGGCGAATGGCGACTATGATTTTGAAGTGGCGGGTATCGGTGTGGCTGCTGATGGTAGCGGTTTGCTAATTTCTAGGGGTACGGGTATTGTAACAGTGAGTGCAAGGACAGTTCCTTCAGATAGTACTTTTCTATTTTGGGGCAATAATGGAGAAGAGGAGATATTTATAGAAGTTTCGGATGTACCTATGGGTATAGGCGGTAGATTGAATACAGTATGGCGTGTGAGCGAGAGCGGTGGCGATGTGGGTGCTGCGGATATGAGCTTTGATTTGACAGGTCTTAACCTGACGGTTGCGGGTGGCAATGTTCGCTTGCTTTTAGATAATGATGGCGACTTTAGCACGACAGATAATATTGCAACGGGTACTTTTGATGCAGGTAACAATACGATAACTTTTGCCAATATAAATTTGGCTGATGGGCAATATTTCAGTTTAGGACAAACGCCGACGACTGCACCTGTAGTGGCTAATGCACTATTGGATATAAGTGTTGCCGAAGATGCTGCTCCAGATACAATAAACCTCGCTAATGCATTTGCTGACCCCGATGGTGCTGCTTTAATTTTCACTGCTAATGCCTTAGCTAATGATTTGATAACCGTTGCCATATTGCAGGATAGCCTTTTAGTATTGAATTATCTTCCCGACAGTGCTGGTATTGACACGGTGGTCGTATTTGCTACTGAGGGTTCTTCTGTCGGTGTGCGTGATACTTTTGTCGTGAGGGTGACTGCAGTGGGTGATGGTCCTGAACTGGTCAGCCCTATTTCAGATATATCACTGGGTACTGACAGGGTTCTCACTTTGAATTTAGATGATAATTTCAACGACCCTGATGGCGATGTGCTGATTTACACTGTGGCTTTATCCGATGGTAGTGCTGCACCCGGTTGGCTTACTGTTGATGGCGGCTTATTATCTTTTGTTCCTTCAATAGCAGATGCTGGCAGCTTTGAGATAGAAGTTTCTGCCAATGATGGAGTAGCAGCGACAGCAGAGGCGGTTGATATATTCACTGTTGATGTAGTATCAGTGGGTACGACAGGTCCGGGTGGCGTAGGTGCTGTTGATGGAGCTAGTAGCTTACGGGGCTGGTTTAGGACAGATGTATTGGATTTGTCGGATGGTGCTACTGTAAGTACATGGTCGGACGCTTCGGGTTACGGTTTATCTGTGAGTCAGCCCAATGCTTTGCGTCGTCCTGTGTTTAATACGGGTGTAGTGAATGGTTTGGGAGCAATTAGTTTTGATGGTAGTGATGATGTGTTGGAAAATATCGTGGACGACGGTTTGGGTATTGATGGTTCTGCTGGTTCGAGTATATTTTTGGTTGTAAGAGAAAGTGCTGCTGGCGATATTGTGGGTTCTGTTTTTGATGTTGGTGATTTAGCTAATATTGCTGGTAGTTCTCGGACTTATGCTACGGATGCTTCTGTTCGTTTCAATAACGGGGGTCGGATATTTGCTGATGGTTTTAGCAATGGCGTTTGGCAGCTAGGTAGCTTCGGCAATGGTTCTGGGGATAGTTATAATGATTATTTATTTTACCTGAATGGTGTATTGTCTGAGGAGAGCAGCTCTGTTGATGGTACAGCAATCACTAATGACAACTCTTTCCGTTTTGGCAGGAGTGGTGATGGAACAGGTTCTTTTGATAGTGCTAGAGATTTTGGTGGTTCACTTTCAGAAGTGGTTATATTTAATAATTCGTTGATTTCAGCAGAGCGTATTATCGTAGAGAACTATCTATCGGCAAAATACGGTTTTAGTTTAGGAGCTAACGATTTTTACACGATGGACAATGCGGCGAATGGCGACTATGATTTTGAAGTGGCGGGTATCGGTGTGGCTGCTGATGGTAGCGGTTTGCTAATTTCTAGGGGTACGGGTATTGTAACAGTGAGTGCAAGGACAGTTCCTTCAGATAGTACTTTTCTATTTTGGGGCAATAATGGAGAAGAGGAGATATTTATAGAAGTTTCGGATGTACCTATGGGTATAGGCGGTAGATTGAACACAGTATGGCGTGTGAGCGAGAGCGGTGGCGATGTGGGTGCTGCGGATATGAGCTTTGATTTGACAGGTCTTAACCTGACGGTTGCGGGTGGCAATGTTCGCTTGCTTTTAGATAATGATGGCGACTTTAGCACGACAGATAATATTGCAACGGGTACTTTTGATGCAGGTAACAATACGATAACTTTTGCCAATATAAATTTGGCTGATGGGCAATATTTCAGTTTAGGACAAACGCCGACAAACGCTCCTGTAATAGATGACGCCATAGACGATATAAGTATAAGTGTTGTTGAGAGTGCTACTCCAGATACAATAAACCTTTTAGATGTGTTTGTTGACCCTGACGGTGATGCCCTAATTTTCCGTGCCAATAGCTTGGGAGACGATTTGCTGGCAATTTCTTTGTTGGAGGATAGACTTTTGTTGCTAAATTATCTTCCCGACAGTGTTGGTACTGACACGGTAATAGTATCTGCCACGGAGGGTTCTTCTGCTGCTGCTATAGATACTTTTATTGTTACGGTAAATGCTTTGTCTACTTACTACAGCAGGAGTGCTGCGACAAATATAGGCAGTACGGGTGCCACATTTAGCGATGCAAACACTTGGACGGCATCTGAGGATCATACGGGAGATCCTGTTGGTATCGCTCCCAATGGCAATCCTGTGGTAATAGCTGAGGGTCACCGCATCAATGTTACATCAAATAGTGCTTTAGTGGAAAGTATGCATTTGCTGGGCAGTGTATTTTTGGGGCAGACTTCGGGTCATACCTTCAACGAAGTAAGCGGTGATGGAACGATTACGCTGAGTGCTTTAGCTGGTCGTTTCAATCTTCCTTCGGGTTCTTATGCTGATAGCGTTATGATTGTTTTTGAGGGTTTGGGCGAAATTCCGGGCGGTACTTATCCGTGTTTAACTTTTGGTGAGTCTTTTAGCAACGGAGTAATAAGTTTTGTTGGTGATGTTACGCTGCGCGGGGAGTCTGTGGTCGTAAATGAACACTTGGATTTAGATGGCAATACCTTGACGTTTGAGGGTGAAAACTGGGGTGGTTCTTCTGATGCTGAATTGCGCAATGGTCGTATTGTTTTGGGCGGCAGTAATGCGATTAGCTACAATGGCAGTGATTCATTGCAAGATATCACCTTAGAGATTAATACTTCTGGCGGTGTAAGTGTGGACGGGGGTTTGAGTGTTTCGGGCAGTTTAGTTCTCACTGACGGTATATTAACTATGGGAGGTTCGCTGACTCTGACTGGTACGGGTGCTAGTGGTGGCAGCAATGCGAGCTATGTGGCCACTGGTAATCCTATTATTGTATTGGGTACGGGAGCCTTACTAACGCGCTTATTTCCATTTGGAGAGCGAGATAACTATTTGCCTTTGCAAGTTGGTGGTCGTATAGGTTCCGATGAGTTTTTCAGGGTTTCATCTGGGGGTGGTGTACCTCCTCCGTCTGCTGATTCAGTGGGTACATTAGTTGCTGGAGATACTATTGAGGCTATCGGCAACAGTTTTTGGACGGTGGAATTAAGCGGTACTCCTTCGGGTACCTATAGTGTATCTTTCAGTATTTCTGCTGCGGACAATAATTTTCGTGGTTCTGTGGGACGCTTACGAGTAATTAAGTCTGACGGACTAGCTCAGGAAGGGAATTGGAATAATATAGGGGGTTCTGCTTCTCGTTTGGGCAGTGGTGCTAGGATACTTCGGACGGATTCTGTGTCTACGGGAGCCGATGTTTCGATTATAGCCTATGAGGAGTTGTTGGGTAGTTTCCAGCGTGTTGCATACAGTTTTTCAGATTTGCAGAGTGCTGCAGAGGCTTTAGTATCGTCTGCGGATCCTAGTTTTGCCACTATTCCTGTGGATTCGCTGCTTTGCTACGATTCATTATACGATTTGGGCGATGACAGTCGTGTGCTTATATTGAACAGTGCTTTTGGTCGTTCATTAGTATCGGCTACTGAGTCGATTGACGGTGCTGATACGACGTACACCTATGCTGTTTCAGATGTTTCTTTTGCTGATGTACTTGCTGGTGGGACTTTATTGGGGACGGATGCTTGTTTGTTGTTATCGGAATTTCCTCATGTGTATAATTTTTCATTTTCATACCCCACCCAATTTGCTTTGATCAGTGTTGATGATGGTCTTACTATCTTAGATTCTGCTTCTTCACTGGAGAACGACTTAGCCCTTTACAGTTTTGGTGAGGTTCGTGCTATAGGTACCCTTGCAGACAGTGATGGGGGTACTCTAGGTGGTATTAGTTACGACAGTTTGTATCGTCTGCCTAGGCAGCAAATATATGTACGTTCTGATTCTACTTATTCGTTCAGCAATTTGCTAGATTCTATCTATGAGTTACGTGCGACGGTGAGCAGTTTCAGTGGTTTTGGTGTGGGTTCAGTAGATTCCGACATAGAACCACTACCTGTGGAGTTGGTTTGGTTCAGAGCATCTGTAACTGCTGAGGGGGCTGTAATGCTATTTTGGTCTACGGCTAGTGAGTTGAACAGCGATCGTTTTGAGATAGAGCGCAGTATTGATGGTATGAGTTTCAGCAAGATAGGGGAGTTGTCTTCTCAGGGCAATAGTATTGTGTTGTCAGAGTACAGTTATGTGGATAGTTCTCCTGCTATCGGCCTGAATTACTATCGTCTCAAGCAGATAGACTTGGATGGCAGTTTTGTATATTCTGTGGTAGTTTCTGTGGAGTTATCTTCTGTGGAGGAGACTTTTGGGGTGTTGCTGTATCCGAACCCTGCGATTGCTACGGTGAATATGCTTTTACGTGGTTTGGGTGCTGACAATAGTGCTTCTTATCGTCTGTATGACAGTTATGGTCTTGTGGTTTTGGAGGGTAATGTTGTGGGAGATACTGTACATGCATTGTCCTTGCCGTCTAATTTATCTTCGGGCTTATACATTTTGCGTGTTTGGGACGGCAACGGAGCTGTTAAACGCATTAAATTACTCATCGGCAAATAGTATACACAGTATGTGAAAGCATGAAAGAGAACTAGCACCATCAGGCCAGTTCACCGTTCATGGAACTTTTCTATTTAATTAATTGTTCCTTCGCTGAATAATGCTTCTGTGAACAGTATGGATGTGATTACCTTTGACCGAACAGGATCGATGCGGGCAATGTTACGGACATCTTTTAGGTTGTCGAATATGTGCAAAAATATTTTTTTTAATTGAATATTTTTTGTAACTTTATCGGCCTTGATTATAACAAGGCGTAATACGACCAAAGAAAAAATAAGAAAGAGCCTAATACAAACGAGAAAAATAGCATTTGTACAGGAGTTTTTGAAAATTCAAAGTGAAAAAAAAATTACTCAACTAGAGAACATGTTCAGAAGGAAAGAGGATGCACAATTTCAGCCAATGAGTCGGATTCTCAAAATGATAGAGTAACAAAAGTGGACGACTTATTGGAGGAAGTTAAAAAATGGGCTTAGGAGTTTATTGGATGGATTTTGCGGAATCCGAACTCCACAATATTTTTGAATACTATTTTGAAAATGCCAGCCCACTTGGTAACTAAAGAAAAAAACATTGATATTTACAAAATTTTTCTTTTTATTTGTGGTTGTGTTTACTAAAACGAAGGATAAAAAATAAGTTATTTAGCTAAAATCATTTTAATAATATCATTAAAACTACGGATATGAATAATTACTTCCCATCATTTGCTGTGTTGCGTTGTTTGGCACGAAACATTTTGTTATGGAAAAAATCTTTACTTTCTCTGATGCTGCTTTGTGTGGGCGGCTCATTGTATGCACAAACAGGACCGGGTGGCATTGGCTCGACTGACGGCAGTAGTATTTTGGAGCTGTGGTTTGATGCGAATGCGGGTATAACGGGTGTTTCGCCGATAACGGGTGTAATCGACCAGTCGGGCAATGGGGTGAGTATTACAGTGAGCGGAGCCCCTGTATTGAATGCAGGTTCTGTGAATGGTGTGGATGCGATTAGTTTTGATGCATTAGTAGGTGATTTTCTCACTACTGATTTGAGTATCAATGCGGGCAGTGTGCCTAGACTAACGGTGGTGACGGTTTATCAGTCAGCAAGGGCATCTGCAGGTGATCCTTCTATAGGTTCTCTTTGGGGTGAAGTTGATGCTGGTCCTGATCCGAATATAGATAGGATTGTTGGTCGGGGTCTTAGTACTGGTGATGTTTCCGATGGTGATAATTTTCCAGTCTTTGCTAATGGTTTGTTCGTAGGGAATCAGCCTGGTTTAGCTACAATAATTTATCATGAAGATGCTATTAATGGCAGTCAGGTGTATAATTTTGGTAGCTTATTGCTTTCATTCACTGCGGATCATAGTCGGTCGGGGGCTTCGAATCCTTTGCAGATAGGTGCGTCGGGTGCTGGTACTGGGGGAGACACTTTTAATGGGGATATTTCCGAGTTGTTAGTATATAGTGACACCTTGTCTGAAGCTCAAAGAATCATAGTAGAGAACTACCTATCGGCAAAATATGGTTTGTCTCTAGCAGCCAATGACTTGTATACGATGGACAATGCAGCGAATGGCAATTATGATTTTGAAGTAGCGGGTATTGGTGTGGGTGCTGATGGCAGTTCTTTACTAGTATCTAGGGGTAGTAGTATTGTAACGGTGAGTGCAGGGACAGTTCCTTCAGATAGCACTTTTTTATTTTGGGGCAATAATGGAGAGGGGGAGTTATTTATGGAGGTTTCGGATGTACCTGCGGGTATAGGCGGTAGATTGAATACAGTATGGCGTGTGAGCGAGAACGGTGGCGATGTGGGTTCTGTGGATATGGTTTTTGCTTTGACGGGTCTTAATTTGAGTGTTTTGGGCGGCAATGTTCGTTTGCTATTGGATAGCGATGGGGACTTCAGTACGACAGATAATGTTGAGACGGGTACTTTCAATTCGGTGAATAATACGATAACGTTTGCTAACATAAACTTGACTGATGGTCAATATTTCAGTATAGGACAGACGCCGACGACTGCACCTGTGTTGGCAAATGCGTTGTCGGATATAAGTGTTTTCGAGGATTCTGCTCCAGATACAATAAACCTTTCAGATGTATTTACTGACCCTGATATTGGTGCTTTCGATGCTCCTTTATTTTTTAGTGCTACTGCTTTGGATGATGATTTGGTAACGGTTTCTTTATTGCAGGATAGTCTTTTAGTATTGAATTATCTTCTTGACAGTGTTGGTATGGATACGGTGGTGGTATTTGCTACTGAGGGTTCTTCTGCTGGTGTGCGTGATACTTTGATAGTTACGGTGAGTCCGTCAAATGATGCTCCTCGCTTAGTGAGTGCTTTTGCCGATGTGTCTGCTAGTACGGGTAGGCTTCTTTCCCTTAATTTGAGTGCTAATTTTTCTGATCCTGAGGGCGATGCCGTGACTTACACTTCGACTTTATCTGATGGTGTTGCTTTACCTTCTTGGCTGAGTTTTGAGGATGGCACTGCTACTTTTTCGGGTATTCCTTTGGCGGGCGATGTAGGTTCTTTGGATGTAGTAGTTGCTGCCAGCGATGGTACTCTTAGTAGCAGCGATACTTTCACTTTGACCGTGATAGATGCCATCGTAACAGGGCCTGGTGGCGTGGGTTCTGCCGACGGCAATAGTTCTTTAGAGTTGTGGTTTGATGCGAATGCGGGCATCACAGGTGCCACACGTATTACGGGGGTAACAGACCAATCGGGCAATGGGGTAAGATTCACAGTGAGGGGCGACCCTACTTTGAATGCAAGTTCTGTGAACGGTATGGATGCGGTTACTTTCGATCGGGTATTCGATCATTTCGTTACCGATTTGAGTATCAATGCGGGTACTGTACCTAGGGTAACGGTGCTGTCAGTTTATCTGCCGAGGTCTAGTGCTTCGCGTGTTGTTTGGTCAGAAGACGACGGCGGTTTCGATAGGTTTCTTCGAGATCACGCGACTCTTGCTGCTGGTAACAATAGTGTTTCTAATGGTAGTACTTATGAGGGCAATATCCCGAATTTGTTCTCAAGTGGTAGATATTCATTATCTACGGTAGTTCATCAGGAAGATGTTACGGATGGCAGTGAGGTATATGTTTCTGGTAGTTTGGCACGCAGTTTCACTTCGAACCATGCTCCTGAGCCTTCAAGTTCTTTTCATATAGGTTCCAATCCTAGTGGCAGCAGTTTTGAAGGGGATATTGCCGAGTTGCTAGTATATAGCGATACGTTGTCTACGGTGGAGAGGATAATAGTAGAGAACTACGTGTCGGCAAAATATGGTTTGTCTCTAGCAGCCAATGACTTGTATACGATGGACAATGCAGCGAATGGCAATTATGATTTTGAAGTGGCGGGTATTGGTGTGGGTGCTGATGGTATCGGTTTGCTAGTATCTAGGGGTACGGGTATTGTAAGAGTGAGTGCGAGGTCTGTTGCATCAAATGGTCGGTTTTTGTTTTGGGGCAATAATGGAGAAGAGGAGCTATTTATAGAAGTTTCTGATGTACCTGCGGGTATAGGCGGTAGATTGAATACAGTATGGCGTGTGAGCGAGAGCGGCGGGGATGTGGGTGCTGTGGATATGAGCTTTGATTTGACGGGTCTTAATTTGAGTGTTTTGGGCGGTAATGTTCGTTTGTTATTGGATAGCGATGGGGACTTCAGTACGACAGATAATGTTGAGACGGGTACTTTCAATGCGGTGAATAATACGATAACGTTTGCTAATATAAACTTGACTAATGGTCAGTATTTCAGTATAGGTCAAACGCCGACGACTGCACCTGTGGTGGCAAATGCGCTGTCGGATATAGATATAAATATTCTTGAGGGTGCTACTCCTGATACAGTCAATCTAGCCAATGTATTTGCTGACCCTGATATCGGTGTTTTTGCTGCTCCTTTATTTTTTAGTGCTACTGCTTTGGATGATGATTTGGTAACGGTTTCTTTATTGCAGGACAGTCTTTTAGTATTGAATTATCTTCCCGACGGCGGTGGTATTGACACGGTGGTCGTATTTGCCACTGAGGGTTCTTCCGCTGGTGTGCGTGACACCTTTACAGTGAGTGTGGCTAATGATACTCCGCAATTAGTTATCCGCATTGCCGATGTATCTGCTACTACGGGGAATACTTTCTCTTTAATATTAAGCAGCAATTTCACTGACCCAGAGGGAAGTGCCCTGACCTACACGGCGAATTTAGCTGGTGGTGGTGTCTTACCTGCTTGGTTGAGTTTTGATGCTGGCGTACCTTCTTTTTCGGGTACTCCATTGAGCGGAGATGTCGGTGCTTCAGATGTGGTAGTTACTGCCAGTGATGGTTCATCCTCTGTGAGCGATACCTTCACTTTGACTGTGCTAGAGGCAGATGTAACAGGACCGGGCGGCATTGGCTCGACTGACGGCAGTAGTATTTTGGAGCTGTGGTTTGATGCGAATGCGGGTATAACGGGTGTTTCGCCGATAACGGGTGTAAGCGACCAGTCGGGCAATGGGGTGAGTATTACAGTGGGTGGCGACCCTGCATTGAATGCGAGTTCTGTAAACGGTGTGGATGCGATTACTTTTGATGGCACGGGTGATTTTCTCACTACTGATTTGCGTATCGATGCGGGCAGTGTGCCTAGGGTAACGGTACTGTCGGTTTATCGGCCAAGGGTGAATACTGCAGGGGCTGTTTGGGGGGAAGATAATGCTAATTTTAACCTCGATAGGGTTCTTTCCAACACTCCTTTTAGTAGTGTTTCTGATGGTGTTGCTGCATTCGGCGTCAACAGTTTGTTTACGACGGGTATTTATTCTGTATCTACAGTAGTTCATCAGGAAGATGTTGTTAATGGCAGTGCGGTATATGTGTCTGGTAGCTTAGACACCACCTTCACTTCGAACCATGCTCCTGAGACTTCGAATCCTTTGCAGATAGCTGCGGTGGGTTCTGGTGGCTTCGCTTTTGATGGAGACATAGCTGAGTTGTTAGTATATATCGATACTTTGTCTGAAGTTCAAAGGATCATAGTAGAGAACTACTTGTCGGCAAAATATGGTTTGTCTCTAGCAGCTAATGACTTGTATACGATGGATAATGCGGCGAATGGCAATTATGATTTTGAAGTGGCGGGTATTGGTGTGGGTGCTGATGGCAGTTCTTTGCTAGTATCTAGGGGTACGTGGTATGGTAACAGTTGAGTGCGAGGTCGGTTGCATCAAACGGTCGGTTTTTGTTTTGGGGCAATAATGGAGAGGAGGAGTTATTTATGGAGGTTTCGGATGTACCTACGGGTATAGGTGGTAGATTGAATACAGTATGGCGTGTGAGCGAGAGCGGTGGCGATGTGGGTGCTGTGGATATGAGCTTTGATTTGACGGGTCTTAATTTGAGTGTTTTGGGCGGTAATGTTCGTTTGCTATTGGATAGCGATGGGGACTTCAGTACGACAGATAATGTTGCAACGGGTACTTTCAATGCGGTAAATAATACGATAACGTTTGCTAATGTAAACCTGGCTAATGGTCAATATTTCAGTATAGGACAAACGCCGACGACTGCTCCTGTAGTGGTTAATGCGCTGTCGGATATAAGCATAAGTGTTCTTGAGAGTGTTGATCCTGACACAATCAATCTTTTGGCTGTATTTTCCGACCCTGACATCGATGCTTTTGACGCTCCTTTATTTTTTAGTGCTACTGCTTTAGATGATGATTTGCTAACGGTTTCCATATTACAGGATAGTCTTTTATTAGTGAATTATCTTCCCGACAGTATTGGTACGGACACGGTGGTAGTATTTGCTACTGAGGGTTCTTCTGCTGGTGGACGCGATACTTTGATTGTTAGGGTGAGTCCTCCTACTTACTACAGCAGGAGTGCTGCGACAAATATAGGCAGTACGGGTGCCACATTTAGCGATGCAAACACTTGGACGGCATCTGAGGATCATACGGGAGATCCTGTTGGTATCGCTCCCAATGGCAATCCTGTGGTAATAGCTGAGGGTCACCGCATCAATGTTACATCAAATAGTGCTTTAGTGGAAAGTATGCATTTGCTGGGCAGTGTATTTTTGGGGCAGACTTCGGGTCATACCTTCAACGAAGTAAGCGGTGATGGAACGATTACGCTGAGTGCTTTAGCTGGTCGTTTCAATCTTCCTTCGGGTTCTTATGCTGATAGCGTTATGATTGTTTTTGAGGGTTTGGGCGAAATTCCGGGCGGTACTTATCCGTGTTTAACTTTTGGTGAGTCTTTTAGCAACGGAGTAATAAGTTTTGTTGGTGATGTTACGCTGCGCGGGGAGTCTGTGGTCGTAAATGAACACTTGGATTTAGATGGCAATACCTTGACGTTTGAGGGTGAAAACTGGGGTGGTTCTTCTGATGCTGAATTGCGCAATGGTCGTATTGTTTTGGGCGGCAGTAATGCGATTAGCTACAATGGCAGTGATTCATTGCAAGATATCACCTTAGAGATTAATACTTCTGGCGGTGTAAGTGTGGACGGGGGTTTGAGTGTTTCGGGCAGTTTAGTTCTCACTGACGGTATATTAACTATGGGAGGTTCGCTGACTCTGACTGGTACGGGTGCTAGTGGTGGCAGCAATGCGAGCTATGTGGCCACTGGTAATCCTATTATTGTATTGGGTACGGGAGCCTTACTAACGCGCTTATTTCCATTTGGAGAGCGAGATAACTATTTGCCTTTGCAAGTTGGTGGTCGTATAGGTTCCGATGAGTTTTTCAGGGTTTCATCTGGGGGTGGTGTACCTCCTCCGTCTGCTGATTCAGTGGGTACATTAGTTGCTGGAGATACTATTGAGGCTATCGGCAACAGTTTTTGGACGGTGGAATTAAGCGGTACTCCTTCGGGTACCTATAGTGTATCTTTCAGTATTTCTGCTGCGGACAATAATTTTCGTGGTTCTGTGGGACGCTTACGAGTAATTAAGTCTGACGGACTAGCTCAGGAAGGGAATTGGAATAATATAGGGGGTTCTGCTTCTCGTTTGGGCAGTGGTGCTAGGATACTTCGGACGGATTCTGTGTCTACGGGAGCCGATGTTTCGATTATAGCCTATGAGGAGTTGTTGGGTAGTTTCCAGCGTGTTGCATACAGTTTTTCAGATTTGCAGAGTGCTGCAGAGGCTTTAGTATCGTCTGCGGATCCTAGTTTTGCCACTATTCCTGTGGATTCGCTGCTTTGCTACGATTCATTATACGATTTGGGCGATGACAGTCGTGTGCTTATATTGAACAGTGCTTTTGGTCGTTCATTAGTATCGGCTACTGAGTCGATTGACGGTGCTGATACGACGTACACCTATGCTGTTTCAGATGTTTCTTTTGCTGATGTACTTGCTGGTGGGACTTTATTGGGGACGGATGCTTGTTTGTTGTTATCGGAATTTCCTCATGTGTATAATTTTTCATTTTCATACCCCACCCAATTTGCTTTGATCAGTGTTGATGATGGTCTTACTATCTTAGATTCTGCTTCTTCACTGGAGAACGACTTAGCCCTTTACAGTTTTGGTGAGGTTCGTGCTATAGGTACCCTTGCAGACAGTGATGGGGGTACTCTAGGTGGTATTAGTTACGACAGTTTGTATCGTCTGCCTAGGCAGCAAATATATGTACGTTCTGATTCTACTTATTCGTTCAGCAATTTGCTAGATTCTATCTATGAGTTACGTGCGACGGTGAGCAGTTTCAGTGGTTTTGGTGTGGGTTCAGTAGATTCCGACATAGAACCACTACCTGTGGAGTTGGTTTGGTTCAGAGCATCTGTAACTGCTGAGGGGGCTGTAATGCTATTTTGGTCTACGGCTAGTGAGTTGAACAGCGATCGTTTTGAGATAGAGCGCAGTATTGATGGTATGAGTTTCAGCAAGATAGGGGAGTTGTCTTCTCAGGGCAATAGTATTGTGTTGTCAGAGTACAGTTATGTGGATAGTTCTCCTGCTATCGGCCTGAATTACTATCGTCTCAAGCAGATAGACTTGGATGGCAGTTTTGTATATTCTGTGGTAGTTTCTGTGGAGTTATCTTCTGTGGAGGAGACTTTTGGGGTGTTGCTGTATCCGAACCCTGCGATTGCTACGGTGAATATGCTTTTACGTGGTTTGGGTGCTGACAATAGTGCTTCTTATCGTCTGTATGACAGTTATGGTCTTGTGGTTTTGGAGGGTAATGTTGTGGGAGATACTGTACATGCATTGTCCTTGCCGTCTAATTTATCTTCGGGCTTATACATTTTGCGTGTTTGGGACGGCAACGGAGCTGTTAAACGCATTAAATTACTCATCGGCAAATAGTATACACAGTATGATGATTGTTTTTGAGGGTTTGGGCGAAATTCCGGGCGGTACTTATCCGCGTTTAACTTTTGAAGGCATGAAAGAGAAAAGGCTGCCTATTGAGGCAGCCTTTTCTTTTAAAAGTATTTAATTTTTTTGTTATCTTCTGTGGAGGAGACTTTTGGGGTGTTGCTGTATCCGAACCCTGCGATTGCTACCAACATGTGGTTAAGCCACAAAATGTTTCAAATAAAAATAAACCAGCATATAATTTTTTCTTTCTTCATCTGTTACGCGCAATAATCCTTTGTTAGCACTAGGGAAGGAAAAGTTGAGTAAATATTCTTTATCTACTTTGAGCGGGCGAATATTGACAAATTTATGGTTCTGTGTAACCATATTTTGCTTAATATCAAAATGGAAATTAATTTGTCGAAGAATATGCCGGTTAGTTACCTTCATGGCTTCTGCATCTTTCTGCTCAATAATATGCGAAACAGTGAAACGCTCAAAAACTGACTTACTTAGGGCAGCATTAACATGAATGGTATTAGCACTACGCACTAATTCAAAACCCATGTTAGTCCATACGCGTTGCGCATAAATATTTTCAATTTGTGCTATGGTTTGCATTTTTTTCAAGCCTTTATCTTTAGAATAGCTGATAGTATGCGACATTAAATCTTTAAAAACACCCTTACGTCTTTCCTCTTTTTTGACCCCGTACAGTATGCCTTTTACAATTCTTTGTTTTTGACTTTCAAAATTAAAAGTTCCAAAGCCAATTACTTTTTCCGCTCTTCTGATTAGCCAACAGACTCTATCCTCTTGTTTTTCTGCATAACTTTTCACCCAGTCTTTATATCCTTCATTAACTGATTCATTGTCGAACATGGGGTTATTGCGGTAGTGATTGATATACTGACCAAAAATACTTGCTGCCAAGTGGTTAAGCACTTGTTGATCTTTTAGCCCGGCTATACTAAAACTAAGATCTTTGTTTTTTATTTGGGCAGGTGTGGCTTTTTGTAAATCTAATTGATAGTATGCTAAGGTATCTGTAATTAAAAAAGGGATGGCCATACGGATTAATTGGCTAGTTTGCGCTATTTTAATGGTTGGTAGCCTGATAATGGCTGTGTCCATATTATGCTCAATAATTTGTTCGAGAATCTCACTGGCATTAATTTCATCTGCTTGCATTCTGTAAATAACCAGTCCGAATCTTTTACTATCTTTTTCAGAGTAAATTAGTTGATTCATAGTTTTTTTACGTTAAAGTTCTAAACAAAGTTAATCCCTTTTTATTCTTTCACCAAATATTAAACTTCCTATTCTAATCATATTACTCCCTGCTTCTAGGGCAATTTTGTAGTCGTTGGTCATTCCCATAGAAAGTTTGGTGAAATGTAGATTAGGCAAGTTCCCATATTTTTTTCTAACTTCGGTGAATAGAGTACTCAAAGTAGCAAATTCACTTTTTACCATATCCTTATCGCAAGCATTGCTTGCCATGCCCATGAGTCCTTTCATATGTATATTTTTACAACTGAGAAACTGCTCATTATTAAGTATTATTTCTAAACCGCTGGCAGAGAGTCCAAATTTGCTTTCTTCACGCGCAATACGAATTTGGAATAGACAGTTAATTATCCGCTGGTTTTGTAAGGCTCTTTTGTTGATTTCAAGCAATAGTTTGAGGCTGTCAATTGTATGAATTAACGAGACGAAAGGAGCTATATATTTTACTTTATTCGTCTGCAAATGCCCAATCATGTGCCAGTGAATATCTTTTGGAAGAGAATTATATTTTAGCATGAGTTCTTGTACTTTATTTTCTCCGAAATCTTTGACGCCCAAGTCATAGGCATTTTGTATTATCCCAATGGGTTTAGTTTTACTCACAGCTACTAATTGAGCAGTTTTGTAGGCAAGTTCTGCCTCTATACGATTAATGTTAAGTGCTAATTTTGAAGAATTTTCCATAAACCATAATCATTTGATTTAAAAGTTATACTTTTCAAAGGTAGAGCCTTTTTTATATATTTCTCATAAAAAATATGGGCTTTTGTTTGCATTTTACAAATATTAACTATTGCTTTGTATTGTGTTTTAATAAACCTCATTCATTCTGTTCACTCGCTGTAAATCCTCAGTGAACTGCCAAGGCGATAGCTTCATGCTGGTGTGAAGCTGTAATTTAACTCTATACAAATCGTGAATTAGTACTTCCGATTGCTGCTTGTAAACTTTTGACTGTGTTGATAAGTGCTTTGCTACACCTGTAAGCTCTTCTGTGATTGGGTAGTTTACAAAAATCCTTTCTCATCACAGGTAGTTGGGGAAGGTTTTTTTATGGGTTTTTGTCTTATGAAAGAGTTTTTTAATGATTTCTATTTTTGCAGCGAAGTTACCTAAAACTAAAATTTAGTGGAATTAAACAAATACAGTAAAAGAATTACGCAGGATATAACGCAGCCCGCCTCTCAAGCAATGCTCTATGCAGTCGGCCTGAGTGAGGAAGATATGAAAAAAGCTCAAGTGGGTATTGTTAGTACGGGTTATGAGGGTAATTGTTGTAATATGCACCTCAATGATTTAGCTAAAGATGTAAAGTTGAGCGTAGCAAGTAATGATTTAGTAGGTCTGATATTTCACACTATCGGGGTGAGTGATGGTATTGCTAATGGCACTGAAGGGATGAAATATTCACTCGTATCTAGAGATATCATTGCCGATTCTATACAAACCGTTGTCAATGCCCAATGGTATGATGCTGTGATCGCTGTTGTGGGGTGCGATAAAAATATGCCCGGTTCGATCATGGCTATCGGCAGGCTCAACCGCCCTGCTATATTGGTGTATGGTGGTACGATTGCCTCTGGTTACTATAAAGGTAGGCAGCTAAATATTGTATCTGCCTTCGAGGCTTTAGGTGAAAAATTTGCCGGCAGCATCAGCGCGGAAGATTACAAAGGTGTGATTAAAAATGCTTGCCCAGGCGCCGGTGCTTGCGGTGGGATGTACACGGCAAATACGATGGCTTCGGCAATAGAGGCTCTGGGAATGAGTCTGCCCTATAGCTCGTCAAATCCTGCTGAAAGTAGAGAAAAGCTAGCTGAATGCAAACAGACTGGAGAGGCTATTAAAAATTTACTGGTAAAGGATATTAAACCTAAAGATATTATGACACGCAAGGCTTTTGAAAATGCTTTGCGACTCGTTACCATACTCGGAGGTTCTACTAATGCAGTAATACATCTGATTGCAATGGCGCAGTCGGTAGATATTGATTTGCATATTGATGATTTTCAAAAAATAAGTGATAGCACACCACTATTAGCTGATTTAAAACCTAGTGGTAAATATCTGATGGAAGATTTGCACCGTGTAGGGGGTACACCTGCGCTAATGAAGATGATGTTGCAAGCCGGTTGTTTGCATGGCGATTGCCTAACGGTGACAGGTAGAACTCTTGCTGAAAATTTAGACAATTTACCTGCACTCGAAGCTGACCAAGATATAATAGCCCCTTTTGATACACCTATCAAAGCTACCGGGCACATCCAAATATTGTATGGCAACCTCGCTGAAGGGGGTGCTGTGGCAAAAATTACAGGAAAAGAAGGGGAACGCTTTCAGGGTACTGCAAAAGTTTTTGATAACGAATTTTCGGCTATTGAAGGTATTAGAGGCGGGCAGGTGAGCAAAGGAGAGGTCGTAGTGATTCGCTATGAAGGACCGAAAGGAGCCCCCGGTATGCCAGAGATGTTAAAACCAACCAGCGCAATTATTGGGTCGGGCTTGGGAAAAGATGTAGCGATGATTACCGATGGACGTTTTTCTGGTGGAACCCATGGTTTTGTAGTAGGTCATGTAACTCCCGAAGCACATGAAGGTGGTTTGATTGCTTTGTTAGAAGATGGTGATAAAATTACGATAGATGCGGTCAATAATGTCATTACGGCTCATTTAGACGAAAAAGAAATCGCTGAGCGTAGGGTAAGATGGATACCGCGGCCAATACCATACCAAAAAGGTGTTTTATACAAATATGCAAGGTGTGTAGCATCTGCCTCACAGGGGTGTGTTACTGATAATTAACGATTAACTATTAGGAAGATTATGATAACAACGCCGGATACCTCTGGGAAGACAAAAGTGTTGTTGAGTTCGAGTACTCAACCTGCTAAAACAATCATTGGTGCCGAAGCCGTAATACTCAGTTTATTGGAAGAGGGGATAGATACCATATTCGGTTATCCTGGAGGTGCCATCATGCCCATTTATGATGAACTTTACAAATATCGAAAGCAGCTACAGCATATTTTAGTTAGGCACGAGCAAGGGGCTGCACATGCTGCACAGGGTTATGCTAGAGTATCTCGAAAGGCAGGAGTATGCTTTGCTACTTCGGGTCCGGGAGCAACAAATCTTATTACAGGTATTGCCGATGCCCTTATAGATTCTACGCCGATGGTCTGTATTACCGGTCAAGTAACCAGCGTACTACTGGGTACAGATGCTTTTCAGGAAACCGATGTGCTAGGTATTTCTATGCCCGTAACTAAGTGGAACTTTCAGGTAACCCATGCTGAAGAAATTCCTGAGGCTATTGCCAAGGCTTTTTATATTGCCAACAGTGGAAGACCAGGCCCTGTGTTAATAGACATTACAAAAAATGCGCAGTTTGAAGAAGTAGATTTTAGCTACCAAAAGTGTAGTTATATCAGGAGCTACCAGCCTACCAAAAAATTACTTGAAGAAAACCTCGAGGCAGCAGCAGCATTAATTAACCAAGCAAAAAAACCTTACTTATTAACGGGACATGGCGTACTTATCAGTAAAGCACAGGACGAGTTAAAAACTTTTGTAGAAAAAACCGGCATTCCTGTTGCTAGTACCTTACTAGGTTTGTCGGGTTTTCCCAACGAACACCCGCAGTATGTGGGGTATTTGGGCATGCATGGTAATTACGGGCCGAATATCAAAACTAATGCGTGCGATTTGCTCATTGCAGTGGGTATGCGTTTTGACGATCGAGTAACTGGAGATTTGAGTAGGTATGCTAAGCAGGCAAAGGTTATTCATATAGAGATAGACCCTTCGGAAATAAATAAAAATGTAATAGCCGATGTAGCACTTATTGCTGATGCTAAACTGGCACTTCAGATGCTTTTACCCAAAGTGGCGGCAAGGAAGCATACCCAATGGATTGCCGAGTTTCATGAGTGCGATGAAATAGAAAACCAAAAAGTGAAAGCCAAAGATATGGCACCTTCTACGCCAAAAATCAAAATGGCTGAGGTCGTTGCCAAACTTTCTGAAATAACCGAAGGAAAAGCTACCATTGTGAGTGATGTAGGTCAGCACCAGATGGCTACTTCACGCTATTATAATTTTGCCGCAGAAGATAGCAATATCACCTCTGGCGGGCTGGGTACTATGGGTTTTGCACTACCGGCTGCTATGGGTGCTAAGCTGGCTAAACCCGAAAGAGAGGTTATTGCAATTATCGGCGATGGTGGCTTTCAAATGACCTTACAGGAATTAGGAACAATTGCACAATATAATATAGGTGTAAAAATAGTTATCCTGAACAATAGTTTTCTCGGTATGGTCAGGCAGTGGCAGCAGCTATTTTTTGAGAAAAGATACTCTTTTACCGAAATGCACAACCCTGATTTTGTTGCTCTGACAAAAGCCTTTGGAATACCATCGGAAAAAGTTGATAGAAGAGAGGAACTGAAAAAATCTGTGGAGAAAATGCGTATAAACCAAGGTCCTTACTTATTGGAGGTGGTTGTAGAAAAAGAAGATAATATATTTCCGATGGTACCCAGTGGTGCCTCCGTTACCGATATCAGATTAGAATAGCCTCGGCGAAAAAGATTTTATTTGGTACTAAAACTACTATGCAAGAATTTACCATTACGATTTATACAGAAAATAAGACTGGTCTACTCAATCGGATTACGATTATTTTTACTAGAAGAAACTTGAATATAGAAAGTGTAACAATTTCCGAGTCAGAAGTTAAAGGTGTTTCTAAATTTACACTCGTGGTCAATACCGATGAAAGTATGATAGAGAAGGTGACCAAGCAAATCGAAAAGCAAGTTGAAGTGGTAAAAGCGTATTACCATGAGTCTGCTGATACAATTTATCAGGAAGTAGCACTGTATAAGTTACCGACCAAAGCCCTTGCCGACGGGCATCGGGTAGAACAGATTGTACGGGATAACAACGCCAGAATATTAACGGTAGAACCCGAGTATATCATCATTGAAAAAACAGGACACGAAGAAGAAACACAAGCCTTGTTTAGGCAATTAGAATCTTACGGTATTTTAGGTTTTTCGCGTTCGGGAAGAGTGGCCATTGCCAAACCCATGATCTATATGCACGATTATCTGAAAAGCTTGGAAAATATTAATTAGGCTTGTAAAACAACTGACTTAAAATATGTTGTAGATAAGAATTTCTATTCAGTATTTGTAATACTACCAAAATGTAATACCTTGAGCAAGTGGTAGTTCATCTGAATAGTTGATAGTAACTGTTTGCCTTCTCATATAGCTTTTCCAAGCATCACTACCACTTTCTCTTCCGCCTCCGGTCTCTTTTTCACCTCCAAAAGCACCTCCTATTTCTGCTCCAGAAGTACCTATATTTACATTAGCTATTCCACAATCACTACCTCTTGCGGACAAAAAAATCTCGGCTTCCTTTATATTTTCTGTGATGATACTAGAAGACAAGCCCTGTGGGACATCGTTTTGAATAGCGATGGCCTGATCTAGGCTATCGTAAGGCATGATGTAAAGTATAGGTGCAAAAATCTCAGTCTGTAGTATCTCAAAGTCAGGTTTTACTTCGGCTATACAAGGCTGTACATAACTACCACCCTCGTAACCATTCACCGTTATCAGGCCGCCTTCTACAGCGAAATGACCCCCCTGCACTTTGCATGTAGTTATAGCTTTGAGATAGGCATCTACAGCTAAGGTGTCTATTAGAGGTCCTACGTGGTTGGTCTCGTCCAGAGGGTTTCCTATATTGAGTTGTTGGTATGCCTCTACGAGTTTTTCTTTTACAGTATTGTAAATACTGCGGTGTATAATCACCCTTCTAGTCGTTGTACAGCGTTGTCCTGCCGTACCTATTGCACCAAAGACGACAGCTGGGACTGCTATTTTTAAGTTGGCATGAGCAGTGATTATCACTGCATTGTTGCCACCCAGCTCTAGTAAAGACTTACCAAAACGCTGAGACACTATATTTCCCACGTTTTGTCCCATCCTGGACGACCCAGTGGCAGATAGCAAGGCCACTTTTTTGTCTTGACTCAACCACTCGCCTTGTTTTTTAGAGCCGTTGATAAGCGTACTGACTGCAGCAGGCATATTGTTTTGTATGAGTACATCGCCGATGATACGCTGACATGCCAATGCGGTAAGTGGCGTTTTTTCTGATGGTTTCCAAACACATACATTGCCACAGACCCAAGCAATCGCTGTGTTCCAACTCCAGACAGCTACTGGAAAATTGAAAGCAGAAATAATGCCTACCACTCCCAGTGGGTGCCATTGTTCGTACATTCTGTGAGAAGGGCGTTCGCTATGCATGGTTTGTCCACACAACTGGCGAGAGAGACCTACGGCAAAGTCACAAATATCTATCATTTCCTGTACTTCACCCATACCCTCTTGCAGGCTCTTGCCCATTTCATATGATACTAATTGACCGAGATCGTTTTTATGTTGCCTGAGACTTTTTCCCAGTTGTCGCACTATTTCGCCCCTATGTGGTGATGGGATGCCACGCCATATTTTGAAAGCTTCCTCAGCAGAGGTTATCACTCGCTCATATCCCTCTCTGTCTGTAGCTTCTACTTTTGCTATGCCCTTACCGTCTACTGGTGAGTACACCTGTATGGGCTGAGCTTTGGAGACTAAACCCTGTGTACCTATCCATGTACCTCTATTGTAGTCTTGTATACCAAGATGGTGTAATAGTTTTTTCATAGAAAATAAATACTATAATTTAAAAGAACTATTTATTAGTTTGGCTCGTAAAGGTACTCTCAAAAATTTTGTCTGCATTGGCTGTTTCAAAACCATCTCTGCGATGATGACGTTTTATTGCTGAGGTAGACAGATGTCGGTACTGGGGTAACACGAGCCTTTCGGCAAACTCTACATAACTACCAGATATTTTTTGGACACCGCCACAGGCAAAGGTAGCCTCGCAAATCTGTGAGACGGTAGCACTTTGCAGTAGCAGCCCATCACGACTGACTTTGATGTGGCCTCCGGCATCACTGAGTTTCACGCCTATATCAAGCAAAAACTGATTAAATGCTTTGAGTGTATTGTAGCCATCGGGTAGGTTGTGTACGCCTATCGTATAATGGTTTAGATAGTATCGATTGTGAATCACCCATGCGGCATATTCACTTACGTCAAGAAGCTTATTATAGTCTTCTAATGTAGGCGTATTCCAGAGTGGTGCGTGCAAGAAAGTATCTATCTGCTGTGCATCATCGAGGTTGAGTGCATCCACTGGGTCGGAGTTAAGTGAGGATGTATATTTGCAAATAACCTTTTGGATATTCTCTGGCAAATCTTCTAGGATTAATTCACTTACAAATATACGTGGGAGATGATTATGAGGTGGTGCAAACCATCTCGCCTTGAGTTTTTTATGTTTAAAATAATAATCATCTCGCGATGTATAGCCTAGGTGTAAAAATATTTTCTCAAAAGAGGCAATACCTAAATATTTGACCCCCATTGTTCTAAAGGCGATATGATCGTTTTCTATATCTTTCTGCCCACTGATAACCTTTCTGTCGGTAAGGGCTTGAGTGATCTTCTTCACATCTGGCACAAGATTTTCATATCGAGACATAAGCCCATCCAATACCTGTTCTAATGTAGTGTTCATAAGTGAGTAGTTTAAATCAAAAGCATCAAAAAAATCATATTTTTTTCATTTGTTTTACATAAAACTGGCCATAAGACGTGCTTAAGAAAGCCTGTAGTGGTATAGCTTCTTGTTTGATAAAACCACTAGACGGCAAGCGTTCTTTGTCTACCATTTCTACCACAGCACATACGCTTGCGGCAGTAGTCCAGGATATTGCTCTGTATTCTTTACCTTCTATTGTCTGAGGTAGATAGGTGGCAAAAAACTCTTCTCGAGCGAGTTTGCCTTTCTGCCAGCCTTCCACAGCTGCAAATACGTGGACTAGATCTTCCTTTACGGTAGGTTTAGCGTCCAGCAGAATCTCCTCAATTAGTGTACGCTTGTCTTTTAGAAGGAGTTCGAAGAGAAGAAATCGCATTAACTTACAATGACCAGGATAGCGAATAGTCTTATAGTTAAGAGTATCTACCTTATTTTCCAGCGTTTCACACAATGTACCTAAGCCTCCACTGGTGGTAAAAGCCTCATAGGTTTGCCCCTCTATATTAATTGTTTCTACTCCTGTGAGAGAAGGTATATACTTACGTTTGCCTTTATCTATCACCTCAGCATCGTTGATATACTCATTGATAAGGCCAGCTGGAGACCAATTGAGAGAATAGCCTAATAAGCCGTTCGGGTAACGAGGTAAAGCACCTACACGCAGCTCGACATCTCGTAGTTTATCAAACCTACCTATTAAATCCGCGCCTACAATACTTATAAAGCCTGGTGCTAAGCCACACTGGGGTGCCATCACTCCCTCAGAAGTAGCAGACATCTTTATAATCTCTTGGGTAGAATGTACATCTTCGCAAAGATCGAAGTAGTGTAATCCTAAACGATGAGCTACCTGAGCTACGGTTAAGTTAAATTTAAAGGGCAAACAAGCCACTACCGCATCGAAAACTTCTAAGGCTTTAATTATACTTTTTTTATCAGATACGTCCAGAGTCTGAGTCTTATAGCTTACAGGCGATCCATCATTATTTATCAGAATATCAAAACCTGTCACCTCGTATTTTCTGCCTAATAGAGTAGCTACCAAAACTCCCACCTTACCTAAACCTATGACTGCTATTCGTTTCATAATTTAAATATATTTAATGGAAATACTCAAGTTGATTAGATAGTAATTTTTACGATGTTTTTAATTGATATAATTTAAGATAGATACAGCACAAATAACAGTAACACGCGCTGACTATCCAAGCGATTTAACATAATAATCGGTGGGAAGAACTAAAAAACTATCTTGCTCAAGCAAAAAATACAACTAAAAAAAGTGATCACCTCAGTGAAAACAAGTTGTCAGTGAAGCCTACTGCATGTGATTGGATTCCCAATGCCAGAAGGTGAAATAAAGATTATTAAGTGAGACAGGAAGAATACATAAGGCATGGTATATTTAGCTGTGTTATCTATGGTGTTAAATTAGCATTCAAAAATTTTTGTTAAGTTTGCGAACCTAATCACTCAATTGATCATTAAATAATTTAAACTAAGATGGCAAAAATTAACTTTGGAGGTGTAGATGAAGAGGTGGTAACGCGTGAAGAATTTCCCCTAGAAAAAGCTCGTGAAGTATTGGATAATGAAACCATTGCAGTGATCGGCTATGGTGTACAAGGTCCCGGTCAGGCAATGAACATGAGGGATAATGGCTTCAATGTAATTGTGGGGCAACGCAAACCTTCCAAATCTTATGAAAAAGCCCTAGCGGATGGGTGGGTACTAGGGAAAACACTTTTCTCTATTGAGGAAGCCCTCGAAAAAGGAACCGTTATTATGTACTTGCTTTCCGATGCTGCCCAAATCCATCTTTGGCCAACTGTAGAAAAGTATTTGACCGCCGGTAAAACCCTTTATTTTTCGCATGGCTTCGGTATTACTTATAATCACCAAACAGGTATTGTGCCGCCCAAAGCGGTGGATGTGGTATTGGCAGCACCTAAGGGTTCGGGTACTAGCCTCAGAAGGTTGTTTGTAGCAGGTAAGGGCTTGAACTCAAGCTTTGCTATTTACCAAAATGCCAGCGGAAAGGCAAGAGAAAAAGCCATCGCTATTGGTATCGGTATCGGTTCAGGATATTTATTTGAAACAACTTTCAAAAAAGAAGTATATTCAGATCTGACCGGAGAAAGAGGAATACTCATGGGAGCATTAGCCGGCGTGATGGAAGCACAATATAACTTGCTTCGCAGCAAAGGACATACACCTTCAGAATCCTTCAACGAAACAGTAGAAGAACTTACCGAAAGTTTGATCAAACTGGTTTCTGAAAATGGTATGGACTGGATGTATGCCAATTGCTCTACTACTGCACAGCGGGGAGCACTCGACTGGAAAGGTAAATTTAGAGATGCTGTAGCACCCGTATTTGACCAATTATATGAATCGGTGGCAATAGGCAAAGAGTCGCAGCGATCTATTGATGCTAACAGTCAGGAAGATTACCGCGAAAAACTTCAAGAAGAACTCGCTGCCATCAGTAATTCAGAAATGTGGCAAGCAGGCAAGCAGGTAAGAAAATTGCGACCAAACAATAGTTGACAGTGAAGAATTGTGCTGAAATAAACATAATTCTTTATTTTTCATTGCTCACAATAGGGCAACTGACATGGAGATGGAATCTATTATTAAGGCACGGATAAATCTCAAAGGAGTTGTTCAGCCTACTCCCTTGCTGCAAAGTATCACCCTTTCGGAACGCTACCAGGCGTATATTTTATTGAAAAGGGAAGATTTGCAGGTCGTGCGTTCTTATAAAATTAGGGGAGCCTACAATAAAATTAGCTCACTCAACGAAAAACAAATGGGTATGGGCATCGTATGCGCCAGTGCTGGCAATCATGCGCAGGGAGTGGCCTATGCTTGCCGTCATTTGAAAATTCAAGGGGTTATTTTTATGCCTAACCCTACGCCCCTACAGAAAGTAAAACAAGTGAAAATGTTTGGTAGAGAGTATATCGAGGTAATACTCACGGGTGATACTTTCGATGATGCCTATGAGGAAGCAGATAAGTATTGTGAAAAAGAAAAAAAAACTTTCATACACCCCTTCAATGATGCAAAAGTCATCGAAGGGCAAGCCACTATAGGCCCAGAGATTATAGCAGATGCTACTCAGCCAATTGACTACTTATTTGTACCCATTGGAGGAGGGGGGCTAGCGGCAGGACTTGGTAGTTATATTAAGCATATCAGTCCTAAAACACGCATTATTGGCGTAGAGCCTGAAGGGGCACCCGCCATGAAAAAATCATTAGAAGTAGGGCAGGTAGTTACTTTGGAGCAGATAGACAAATTTGTAGATGGAGCTGCCGTGCAGCGTGTAGGAGGGCTTACTTTCGATATTTGTAAAGACATACTCGATGACGTCGTGTTGGTGGCTGAGGGTAGGGTTTGTAGTAAGATTTTGAGCTTATATAATGAAGAAGCTATCGTAGTAGAGCCAGCAGGAGCATTAAGTATTGCCGCATTAGATCTATACAAAGAGCAAATTAAAGGCAAAAATGTCGTCTGTCTGGTTAGTGGAAGTAATAATGACATCACTCGCATGGAAGAAATTAAAGAGCGTGCTTTACTTTATGAAGGCTTAAAAAATTATTTTATTATCCGATTCCCGCAGCGGGCAGGTGCTCTAAGAGAATTTGTAGTTAATGTTCTCGGACCCGAAGATGATATCACTCATTTTGAGTATACGAAAAAAGTAAACCGCGAAACAGGCCCTGCCGTTGTAGGCATTGAGGTAAAGAAAAAAGAACACTTAAACTTGCTAATAGAAAAATTAAAAAACAATCAATTTGATTATGAATTGCTAAATAAAAACTTTGGTATGTACAATTTTTTATTCTGATACAGACAGGTTTCTAAGAATCGTCCACAGGCTGTTTCCGTTGATCATTTCCCAAGATGCTATTTAATTCAATCGACTTTTCGATATTTTTATTAATGACTTTCCTACTTTATTGGTCTCTAAAAAACTATCGTTTAAAGGCACAAAACAGCTTGTTAATTCTTGCAAATTATATTTTTTATGGCTGGTGGGATTTAAGGTTTCTCCTTTTAATAGTATTTAGCTCATTTGTCGATTATTTGGTGGGGTTGGCTTTATTAAAAAATAATAAAAGCCTACACAGAAAATTGTTTTTACTAGCCAGTATTTTTACCAATCTCGGCGTGCTTTTATTTTTTAAATATTTCAACTTTTTTGCGCAAAGTTTTTCCGAAGCCTTTACTTTTTTTGGACAAAAAACAGATTTGCCCGAGCTGAATATTATTTTACCAGTCGGTATTAGTTTTTATACTTTCCAAACGATGAGCTATTCTATAGATGTCTACAGAAGAGAAATACAGCCCACTAAAGATATAGTTGCTTTTTTCGCGTTTGTTAGCTTTTTTCCACAGCTTGTGGCCGGACCCATAGAGCGGGCAAAAAACCTTTTAGTTCAATTCAATGAAAAAAGAACTTTTTGTTACGAAAAAGCTGTAGACGGTATGCGTCAGATTCTATGGGGGCTATTCAAAAAAATTGTCATCGCCGATAATTGTGCAGTATATGTTAATGATATTTTTACTAATTACGCACATTATTCTGGCAGTACATTATTATTGGGAGCTACCTTCTTTGCTTTTCAGATTTATGGCGACTTTTCCGGCTATTCTGACATAGCCATAGGAACTGCTCGCTTGTTCGGCTTTAGTTTAATGAGAAACTTTGCTTTTCCTTATTTTTCGCGTGATATTGCAGAATTTTGGAGGCGTTGGCATATTTCCTTATCGTCGTGGTTTAAAGACTATCTCTATATTCCGCTGGGCGGTAGCCGGGGGAGTAAATGGCTGGTTGTCAGAAATATTTTTATTATTTTTATCATTAGTGGTTTCTGGCATGGTGCAAGTTGGAATTTTATCGCCTGGGGCTTTATTCATGCATGCTACTTTCTCCCTTTATTGCTTCTGAAACAGAACCGTAAAAACATGGATACAGTTGCTTCAGGTAAAGTTTTCCCCTCTGTACAGCATCTTTTCCAAATGTTGATAACTTTTTCTCTCGTTACTATTGCTTGGTTATTTTTCAGAGCAGAAACACTTACGCAAGCCGTTCTTTATATTTTCAATATGTTTTCATGGTCAATAATATCTATACCCGAAATACTGTCGCTAAAAATGTGTTTTTGCATTGTTTTTATCATTATATTTCTTGCGGTCGAATGGCTTCAAAGAGGAAAACAGCATGCTTTACAACTCACTGACCTACCGTTTTCAAGTTTTATAAGAAAACTTTTTTATTTGGTCATTATTGCCTGTATTGCCTGGTTTGGTGGAAATGAGCAAGAGTTTATTTATTTTCAATTTTAAATGTCATGGCCGTCCAGTATCAAAAATTTATTCGGCAAACATTATTTTTTGCTGTCGTGGTTTTTTTTTATTCGAATTATTTTGCAAGCTTCTTATAGACCCTATTTATTTTTATTTAATCAATACCTATAACCTCAAAGATAAATCAGCACCTAAATGTAAGCAAATCATACATTCTTTTGCAGCCAAGCAAACGGCACACGCAGATTATTTGTTTATCGGAAATTCAAGAACTGCTTCGAGTGTTAATCCTCAAATATTCATGCAAAAAGAGCCTAATAAAACTACTATAGTAGCAGGCAAAGGATATACAACCCCCGGTACGCATTACCAGGCCATAAAAAGCAAACTCGCTAAATTTCCCGAGTATCTCAAAAATAGCTTAGTATTTATTCAACATACTGGAAACGAAAACTATTATCAGCCTTTTGATGAGGGCCACCTTCGCGTATATGAGCCTTCAACAACTTCAGACCAAGCTATGCCTCATTTATTATTGCCATATCTCGATTATGAGTCGTTTTTGATTTATGAGAAACAGTCTACTAACTCAATACAAGTAAAACTAAGTATGGCAGCAATTTTTTTTAGTTCTTTTTACAGATCAATTCCTTTTATAACAGAGCAAATGCATGTATTTGACAAGCCATTATTGAAGCGACAAAAAGCCTTGCTTACTTCTGATGGAGGAATTAGAAACGATAAAATATCACTGGTGAAAGAGCAGGCGATTGCGCTGGCAAAAAAGCAAATATCTAAACAAAAGCCAGCAGTTACCACAGAAGCACTCGATAAAAGTATGCTCGCATACTTTAACAAAATAGTTACAGAAAATGGCGGTCGTTTATCGGTCTATGTAGTACCTATGCATTCTATTCAGAAAAGAATATACACATCGCAAAAAGAACGTCTCAATCAAAAAGTATTTGAGCAGTGGCTTACCATGAATGACATTCCCATAATATACAATAAAAATTTCAAATATGCAGATGTCGATCTGCCCGACGTATTGCACTTGAGTAGAGAAAGAAGAGATGATTTTTCTTTATTGTTATACCAAGAAATTAAGGCTATGCCACAACTAAGCTCTCGATAATATTTTTTAAATATATGCTAAGCATAATGCTCCCAATACCAAGTAATGGCTTTTTCTAAACCTTTTTTTATATCGTATTGCGGACGATAATTTAGGTATTTCTTCGCCTTGTCAATGGCGGCTAACGAATGTTTGATATCGCCCTGCCGAGGGCTGCCGTATCGCGGAGAGATATTTTTTATAGCTGAGTCAAATTTACTCAAACTCCCGCGTACTAACTCAAATAGTTGGTTGAGTGTTGTACTTTCGCTGCAAGCTACATTATATACTTGATTGATAGCTTTACGGTTTTGGCTGACCAAAGCTAATTGGTTGATTTGTACTACGTCATCGATATAGGTAAAATCTCGCGATTGTGTGCCATCTCCGTAAATTATTGGACTTTCTTTCTGTATAAGTGCTTTGATAAACTTGGGAATAACGGCTGCATAAGCACCTTCGGGGTCTTGCTTTTTTCCAAACACGTTGAAGTATCGTAAACCGATAAGCTCCATATGGTATAGATTAGAGAAAATATTGGCATATAATTCATTTGCATACTTTGTAATAGCATAAGGCGAGAGTGGGTTAGCAGTATTTTCTTCTATCTTCAGCAAGGTAGGCTGGTCGCCATAAACAGAAGAGCTTGCCGCATAGACAAAGCGTTTGACGCCTTTTTCTTTTGCTGCTATTAGCATATTTAAAAAACCATTAATGTTTACTTCATTAGTAGTAATCGGGTCTTGAATAGAGCGTGGGACAGAGGCTAAGGCTGCCTGATGTAAAACATATTCGGTATTATTTCCCAGTGCTTGTAAACAGTGTTTAAGATTTCTGATATCTCCTTCAATAAACGTAAAACGAGGATGGTCGATAAGTGTTGTAATATTCGTCTTTTTGCCTGTGGACAAATTATCTAGGCATGTTACATGGTTCTCTTGCGATAGCAGGGTAGTGATAATATTCGAACCGATGAAACCAGCACCCCCAGTAACCAGCACTTTTTTTCCAGTCAATACTTGCATGAGACTTTTTGGGAAAATTACTTTTTTTCTTCAAAATCAATTAGGGTAATAATATTTTTACTTTTGAGTTTTTCCATGAGTATGAATACTACGAAGACTCCTTGCGAATAAGTATATTCACCAATAGTATATTGTTTATTTCCTCCTTGTGATTGCCCCCGGTGGACATACTTAAAGTCGGAGGCTGGGTATTTAGTGAAAAATTTGTCGAGAATAACAACTGCTTGTTCTCTACTATAACTTGTTTTTTCATCATCGATGCGTAAATCTATCAATTCGTCAAAGTGTGTACTTAGTTCTTTGCTATTGCCTGCTACAATGAGTTGCTTAATCCTTTCTGTTATACTTTTTTTTTCTATTTGTACGTAATCTTTTTCAGGTGCTTTTGCCGAGACAAAGAGCATAGTCGAGAAAAATAAAGCAATAGTATAGGCTTTCATAAATTATGCTTCGCTTTTAAGTAAAAATTGCCCGTGAGTTTATAAAAGTGTTATTTTATACGTTTATTTTTAGAATATTTTGAAAATACAGTTGATAAATTTTTGCAAAAAATGATAAAAAATAAGAGCTTAGTACATTAATAGGACTGGCGTTTCTGCTTATTTTTCGTATAGTCGAATTAGTGTTGTTTTGGGTAAAATACCGCAAATAATCAGCCAATTATTTGTAGTTTATTTAAAATGAGCTTTTTTTTTGTAAATATACATTATTCACAAATTCTATCTCGAGCATTTTTGCCTGTACCTATTTTTTAGCAAAAAATCAGATCCTTTAATATCCTCCCTTTACCTTTCGCAGCAGCCACTCAAGAGAAATTAATAAGATAAAGGCAAACATTAACCAGGGCAAGTGGATAAGTTCTGAAAAACTTTCTCGGCTGTGTATCAGGTCGGGAGCTTTGCGAGTTGATAGCTCACTTCCTAGGTGTTTCATATCTGCTATAGGGTAAAATGCGCCGCCACTTTCGCGGGCAATACTTCTCAATATATTAAAATCAGCTTGCGTGTTTAAGGCTTCTATCTCTAGTGCTTTCACGCTAAACTGACCGCTACTTTGTACTTTTTTGCCATTCAATTTGGTTGATGCAGTAAAATTATAAACTCCTTGTGGCATTCCGTTAATAGGGTATCGGAAATTATTTGTAGTATTAACATAAGTAAAAAATTGTGTGTTGTTTGCTTCATCTGCCACTTTAAGATCGATTTTTTGCCCCGAAATCTGCTCGTAAATATCGTTGTATACTTCTGTTTTTAATACTACACTTTCTGACTCATCATACTCATGAATGCTGGGATATACTTTAAATTTTCTTTTGTCTTTTTTTGCAGAAAGATATTGAACCAACTTGTTGATGAGTTCGTCAAAGGATTGGTGGTTACCTTTGAGCAGATATTCCTGCAAGCGCCATTGCCATAAACCTTCGCCAGTCATCACGGCTACCTTTTGTTCGTTATGCTCACCAATTACTAGCAGCGGTTTTTCTGTAATAACATTACCTACTTGCTGATACATAACGACTTTGGCTTGCCCCAAAAGATAATAATTACCAAATGGCACGGTAACTGGTGGTAGTTGCTGAATGACCTCGCGTTTTTCGTTGTCAAAAGTAAAAATTTGTAAATCTTTATTAAAGAAAGGGGTTACTCTGTCTGTAGACACACTGTTGGTGTTTAGCCTAAGTATGCCGTTAGCAGCGTTGAAATGCTTAATATGAGACTGTGTACCCAAAATATACCATTTGGGTACGTTTTCTTTCAGCATGCGATTCAGATGTGAGTACTTAGTTCCTAATCTGTCGGGTATTTGGTGCATAATCACCAAGTCATAGCGTTCATTTTGCAAAGATTTTTTTATGTCTGTCATACCCGGTATATGTATGCTTAAAGCATAGTTTTTATTCTTTTCTATTGCGTATTTCAAAGCCTTAATATCGGGGTGTGGGGCGGCAGCTACTAATAATATTTTTTCTTTACTATCTAAAATATCTATATATACACTTTTGTAGTTGTTTTGGTTGGTCAGCTCTCCCGCAACGGGGGCAATGGCAATTCGATAACGCTGTACGCCAACCTCTTCTGCCGAGGTTAGAAACTTGACCGATTCTATGTGCTGATTGTCGCGTAATACTATTTTTTTACTTTCCATAAGTTTACTGCCATGATATAAACCTACTTGTATTTTCTGCCCCATAAAGCCTTGGTGGTGAATTTCAGCCACTAAAGGAAAGCGGTTATTTAGATAAGCAATTTTATTAGCGTAAATTACTTTCACATAAATATCTTTAGCAGCCACCGTATCGCCTAGTCCCAGTGTATATATTGGGTATCTGTAAGAATAATAGGCGGGGGAGACACCGCGGTTAAATATCCCATCTGATATGAATACAACACCTGCCAAGTTATTGTGTTCGTATGCCACTTCAATGGCTTTTAGCCGCCTGCTGATGTTTGTTTCTTTTCCTTCAAAATCAAGCTGTGAGATAGACTCTATGTCTTGCTTAGCATTGAGAGTGCTTATCACTATTTGATAACCTGTTTTTATGAGATCTTTCATTACATCTTCTAGCCTGTTGAGTGTACTAACTAAGGTGAGGCTGTCTGAAGATAAGATAATAGATTGGGAGTCATCGAGTAAAAAAACAAGAGTAGGTTTTTCAAATTCATTTTTGACGTATTTAAATAAAGGACCGATAAGCAAAAAGCACAACAGGCTTATTAATACAGCCCTCAATATAGCCAGAGCGATATTGAGTTTTTTACTCCAAACAAATTTTTTACTATAAAGTACATAGCTCATTCCCCCACCTATTATGAGGCAAAACACGATGTACCAACGAGAATATTCCATTACCAAATTAAACATGCTGAAAGGGAAAATTTTAAGTCCTTATTTATTTTAGTAGTGTTATTTTTGGGCAATATTTACAAACCCGTTTTTCAGGCACTCCTGAGCCAATCGTAGCCCTTCTCTTCAAGCACTAATGCAAGGTCTTTTTTACCCGACTTAATGATTTTACCTTTGTAAAGGACATGCACATAGTCAGGAACGATATAATTGAGCAGACGTTGGTAGTGAGTTACTACAATTGTAGCATTTTTATCGGACTTCAAGGTATTCACACCTTTAGATACAATCCTTAAAGCGTCGATATCTAAGCCTGAATCTGTTTCGTCCAATATAGATAATTTAGGCTCTAACATAGCCATTTGTAAGATTTCATTCCGTTTTTTCTCACCGCCCGAAAAACCTTCATTAAGCGAGCGGGTCAGTAAATTTTGCTCCATACTGAGCAGCGTTGTTTTTTCTTTCATTACCTTGAGAAAACCAACAGCATCCAGCGTTTTAAGCCCTCTGGCTTTTCTTATTTCATTTACTGCGGTTTTAAGAAAATTCCTATTGCTTACTCCGGGGATTTCCACAGGATACTGAAAAGCTAAAAATAAACCTGCCCGAGCGCGCTCTTCAGGAGCGAGTTCTAGTAGGTTTTTTCCGTCAAAATCTATGCTGCCAGAAGTTACTTCATAATCTTCTTTGCCTGCCAAAACAGAAGCCAAAGTACTTTTACCTGAGCCATTAGGCCCCATAATTGCATGTACCTCACCAGCTTTTACTATTAAGTTAATACCATTTAAAATATGCTTACTCTCGATAGAGGCATGTAAATTTTTAATTACTAACATTTTTATTTTTATTTTGAGAAAAAACCTGAACGAATAATAATAGCATCGGGCGTGTAGATGTTTCTAAAAGCATACTGAAAAGATGTTTATTAGCCCAAATAATCCTTTTTAAACATGTTCTAAATGAGCAAATTTTACATACTTTCGCTTTGAGAAGCGATTCACAAAAATCAAAAAAAACAGCTAACTATACATGAATATGAAAAAATATATTAATAAAATCGCCTTGGTAGTCCTACTAACAAACAACATTCAGTATCTTGTTGCGCAAGATAACCCACTGAGTATGAGTTGGTGGAGTGGTTTGACAAAGGAATGGCAATCGTGCTTCAAATCTGAAGCAGGCATTGACGAACCAATTAACGAGGCAGACCTCAGTAAAATTTATCAACTTAAAATCATTCACTGTTCAGGTATAGACGACTTTGGCGATGACCGCAATATACGTACTCTTGAGCCGCTCAGACACTTAATTAACCTTACTTTTATCGATTGTTCTTATGCGAGAATACATGATCTGTCTCCTATTAAAAATCTAAAAAAACTACAGACACTTAATTGTGCCTATACCACTATTCGCGAGCTAGATAATCTGAAATACCTTAGCAATCTAAAAGAATTATTGCTTTCTGGCATCAAGGTTACCTCTCTAAAGGTACTCAAATACTTACCTAAGTTAGAAAAACTAGATCTTTTTCAGGTAAGTATTCCCAATCCTGAGATATTTAGTGAACTCAAAAAATTAAAATACTTGTATGTAGAAGCAACAAATCTAACAGATTTAAGTGTGCTTAAAGATCTGCAAAATTTGATAGACCTCAGATTTTCAGAAACTCAGGTTAGCGATTTAAAGCCTATTATGAATCTGTTGAAGCTAGAGAAAATACAGTTCCAGCAAACGAAAATATCTGACCTAAGTCCGCTTACTCGCCTGAAAAATTTGAAATTTATTAACTGCAATAATAATAATATCAGTACCCTAGAAGGTATTGAAAAACTTTCTGATTTACAAATACTTTATTGCTCCAGCACAAATATCGTTTCACTATTGCAGTTAAAAAATCTCTATCAATTAAAAGAAATTACTTTTTCTACTACACAGGTGTCTTCTATAGAACCACTGAAAACACTTCGGTCATTAGAAGTAGTTATTTGCACGGATTCTGGTGTCAACACACTGAAACCAATTCTGCAACTGAGTAATTTGAATGTTTTTTATTGCCGAAACTCAAAAATTCCTATTGAAGAAATAAAAACCTTCGTCAAAAATCACCCTACGGTGGAAGTAGATTATTTCTAACGATGTGGTATTAAATGATTAAAATCTGATGCTTGTAACTAGGAGTTCCCATCTGTTCGGGCTTACATTGGCGGCGGTAGATTCTAACAGTCTGCTGTATCTTAGCCCCGCACTGAGGTCTATCAAGCGAACAGCTCTGAAATCAAATAACAATTCTACACCTACGGAACGCAGAGTATTTTGAATAAAAAAATTGTTGTCGTTACGTGCAATACTCTGAGGTGGTATCGATAGGGAACTTTGCAAAACAATATCTCTTGTATTGTGAGCATTGATAGTACCTTTGGCAACATCGTAGAAAAAATTCGCCCGTATTCTTTGTATGAAAGCAAAAGAGCCAAGTGCTAAGTCGGGGTAGAGAACTGGTAGGCTGTAATTAAAGGACAAGCGTTGCACGTTGTCGTAAGCGACAGCAGAATAACCACGAGGGTATACAAAGATGTTCGAAAAACTATAAGAATCAGTTAGATTGACCGTGTTAGTAGAGGCGGTTAAGAAAAAACTGTGTGAACGGAAAATCCCTGGAAAAAATAATGCAGCATCTAGCTGAAAACGGCTACCACTATTATTCTCCGACAATAGGGTAGTATTGTATCGAAGCCTAAAACTTTGACCCCACCTTGGGTTGACGTGCTTAATAGTTCTTCTGCGAGAATTAGAGAAACGCAAATCAAAGCCCAACGTACTAAAATTGCCATTTCTGCGAGCAGCAAAAAACTCATTCTGATAATTGACATTGCGTAAATTGTAGTCAATATCAACAGTAAAACCGGCTGTATACACCCCTGCCGATAAATTCAGGGGTAAACAAATGCCCATTTGCACCTGCATTTCTTCCCAGCGATTGCTCAAAGAACTAATAACGGCTGTGGTATCTCCTTCCGATATCCGATCGACAATTGCCAACTCTACGCCTCTTCTAGAATTTCCGAAAGAAAAGCCTGTTTTTAAAACCGGAAAATATTCTCCATACCACAAAGAAGCATTGTATCTAAAGTTTTGTTCATTGCCATTATAATTAGCACTCAACACCCCTGAAACTGTGCTGAATTTATTTTGTGTAAATAGAGTTAAGCTATAGTTAGGGGGGGTAATATTGGGTTGAAGGGTATGAAAATTAAAAGGATTAGATTTAGTACGAAAGCCCGTAACAGCATATTGCTCTTCAGGAATACTAGACAATATATCGCCACCCTCTTTTTCAGCAAGTGGCTGATAAAAGTCGGGTAAATGTACATCTTGCGCACTAACAGCTTTCCACGTTTCGGGCTGAAGTGATACTTTTTTTAAATCAAAGCCCAAAGCTGTAAACTCACTCATGAGCAGGTAAGTGCCATCCTCTGAAACATAGGGTTGGTAAGCACCCAACAGCGTAGAAGTAACTTGAAAAATTCTTTTAGTTTCTATATCTAAGGCATAAATATTATCGATACCACTCAAAGCAGCCTGAAAATATACATACTTTCCACGCGGAAAAGGGTTGGCAATTTGGTAAGTGTTATAATCAGTCAAATAACTTACCTTTCCGTCAGCTATTGCTACTTTTATCAAGGCATTGCCCGATTTATTCTGTGCAACTGCTACAATATACTGATCGTCATCTGTCCATTTCGGAAAAGAAAAAGCATCGGTGTGGCTGCTTGTCAGTATTTGTATTGGCTTGCCCGTGTGAGCATTAAGAATTACTAAACGTTGGATATTAGGATCTGGTACTTCTACAGCTACCAGATATTGCCCTTCATTAGAAAAAGCAGGGGTAAAATACTTGCTATGTCTACTTAGTCGTTGCTTTTGGCGCGTAGATAAGTTGTAGGTAAAAATATCGGTATACACCCTATTTGCCCAGCGCTTATCAAAGCTGTACTGCGCCCAAACTAGCCTACCTTTATTATAGGAAAGTGCTGCATTAAGGTTTGTAAAATTGCCCGGCGAGATAATGCGTTTCTCTTGTCCTAAACTATCAATATAATAGTAAGTTTTAATTTGGTCGAAGCTCGATTTTTCTGCAATAAAATTATTATCATTGACAACTATGGGGTTTGTATAGCTGGTAAAGTGTTTTTTCTTGAAGTGGTTAATTTTTGTCGAAGCTGTCAAGCTCAGTTGCTCGGCTTGTTTCTGCCATTGTTCGCGGAGTTTATCAGCAGTAGTACGATAGAGTTTTTTGGTACTTAAACCTGTTTTTTTCCGCAAATTTCGGCTCAATGGGTAAAAGATACCTTTGTATTTGACAGCATCTTCTACAATTTGCTTCCAAGTATCATCGCCAAACTCTCGCCTAGCATGAGTAATCATATAATAACCCAAGTGGTAGTGGTCTGGTACATAGTCTCTGATAGATCGGGCACTAAATTTCTCATAATTATAATTTCTTCCACTCAACAGTAAAGCGCGATATTCTTTGATAAAAACAGGCATGCGTCCTCTTCCTCCGTGCGTTAGTACTGTTTCTGTAAGAGTAGCATCTCCTTCAAAATACCAGCGCGGTAGAGCCATGCCCGCCATAGTACCCCAGCCACCTTGTCCAAAAAAATAATATGCCAGATTTGTAATTCCTTTACGGGCATTGAGAAACTGCTGTACGTGCCGATACTCGTGTATGGCTAACAAGTCGACCCAATCTACAGGACCGGCAAAAGAAAATTGCGGAGGGGTGGTAAAAAATTCAGAACGGAAAGGCAAGAGGCTAACAAAGCCATTAGGAATAATGCTTTGCCCGTGTAAAATAATACTTACTTTACCGGTTCTATTACCAATAGAATATTGCGCGTTATCGTAAAGATAGTGAACCAGTGAGGATACCCGCTGGGCTTTGGACTCGAGCTTGCTGGGGAAAACCACTTGTACTTTATCCGTATTAATTTGATTCCACTTTACAGAAGGAGGGTTCAAACCTAAAAAAAAACTCTGAGAAAAGCTCTTAGAACTTATACCCAGCAAAATGATATACAATAAGAATTTCATTGTTTTTTTGATTGCGAGTTTTTACAACATATTTCTCCACGAAGATGGAAAAAGTAATAGTAAGTATTGTTTTTGACTTTTTGTTAGTCTTTGTTTAAATATATCCATTAGAAAATGTCTTTATGTCATATGTTTTTATCTACAGTTTAGTATACTCTGACAAAAATTATATCATCAGCTATTGGCCAGTTTTTTGAAAGACAACATTTGCGAGTAAAATACTAAAAATACTCCTTGTTTTTGAATGGCTACTTTTTTATTATTGAGACAAATATATTGAAATAATTATCAATCGATAAACAGCTGTGAATTTTAATACATACACCATCAAATCGCAGGAAGTGCTACAAAAGGCAAGTGACCTTGTCCGGTCGGCAAAGCAGCAAATTATTGAACCCGTACACCTATTGCAAGCTATTTTTGAGCAGGGAGGTAGCCTCACGAACTTTGTGATACAAAAACTCAATATCGAAGAGGATACTTTTTTGCAAAAACTAAAAATAATTCTCAGGAATTACCCTCAATCAAGTGGAGATAAACCTTACCTATCCAACTATGCGGCTAAGGTTTTGCAAAAAGCAGAAGACTACCGAAAAAGTCTTAAAGATGAATACCTTGCTATTGAACATATTTTATTGGGTCTGTTATCGGGCAAGGACAAAGTGGCGCGCTTAATGAAAGAGGTTGGTTTTGAAGAAAAAGCCCTACTCACAGCCATTGATGAATTGCGGGCTGGAGCCTCAGTGAAAGATCCCCATGCAGAAAGCCGTTACCAGGCGTTAGAGCGTTATTCGCAAAATTTGAATGAATTAGCTAAAAAAGGAAAGATAGACCCGATCATCGGGCGTGATGAGGAAATAAGAAGAGTCTTGCAAATACTCTCTAGAAGAACGAAAAATAATCCGATGCTCGTGGGTGCTTCTGGTGTGGGAAAAACCGCTATTGCCGAAGGTATGGCCCAACGCATTGTATCAGGAGATGCGCCAGAAAATTTGCGCCACGTTACTCTTGTTGCCCTAGACATGGGCTTGCTCATTGCAGGGTCCAAATATAAAGGAGAGTTCGAAGAAAGACTCAAGGCAGTTATCAAAGAAGTGGTCGATTCAAGCGGGAAAATAGTATTATTTATCGACGAAATTCACACGCTTGTTGGCGCAGGTGCTGACGGAAACGGCGCTATGGACGCTGCCAACCTACTCAAACCTGCCTTGGCAAGAGGCGAACTCAAAGCTATTGGAACTACTACCCTGAACGAGTACCAAAAATATATCGAAAAAGACAAGGCACTAGAAAGAAGGTTCCAGCGCATATTAGTAGACGAACCCAATCTATCCGACTCTATTTCTATTCTTAGAGGAATCAAAGAAAAATATGAAGTACACCATGGGGTGCAAATCAAAGATGACGCTATTACTGCCTCAGTAACACTTGCTCACCGCTACATTACCGATAGGCAGTTACCCGATAAAGCTATAGACCTAATGGACGAAGCTGCCTCAAAAATGCGCATAGCAATTGACTCTCTACCCGAAGAACTGGATGAATTGCAGAGAAAAGTGATGCAACTAGAAATTGAAAGAGAGGTTATTCGAAGAGAAAAAAATACAACCAAAGAGGTTTTATTAAGCAAACAAATTGCAGAACTTAACGACCAGCTCAGCCACTTGAAAGCCCAGTGGAAAAGTGAAAAAGCCATTATCGAAGGCATTAAGCAAGCCAAAGCAGCTATCGACAACTACAAAATTAAAGCAGAGCAAGCCGAGCTTGCAGGAGATTATGGCAAGGTGGCAGAGTTGCGATATAGTAAAATTAAAGAAGCCGAACAAAAGCTAGCAGCACTCCGCCAACAGTCTAAAATACAAAATCAGCACCAGCCCTTATTACGAGAAGAAGTCAATGCAGAAAATATTGCAGAAGTAGTTTCAAAATGGACGGGTATTCCGGTTAGCAAAATGCTAGAAAGTGAAAAACAGAAGCTGTTACATCTAGAGCAGGCATTAGCTGAGCGAGTAGCCGGCCAGAAGCCAGCTATTGTAGCCATCTCTGATGCTGTCAGGAGAAGTCGTGCAGGGCTACAAGACCCACGCCGACCAGTCGGCTCGTTTATTTTCCTAGGAACAACAGGCGTGGGAAAAACTGAGCTAGCTAAAGCTCTAGCTTCTTTTTTGTTCAATGACGAACATGCCATGATACGCATTGATATGTCTGAATATCAAGAAAAACACACCGTTAGCCGATTGATAGGCGCACCTCCAGGCTACATCGGCTACGATGAGGGCGGGCAGCTGACCGAAGCAGTCAGAAAAAAGCCATATGCTGTTATTTTGCTCGACGAAATTGAAAAGGCAAATCCCGATGTATTTAATATATTATTACAAGTATTGGATGATGGCAGGCTCACCGATAGTAAGGGTAGATTGGCAGATTTTAAAAATACTATTATCGTGATGACCTCCAATATCGGCTCGCATATTATTATGGAAAATTTTGAGAAACTCAATCGTGAAAATAAGCAAGCTATTGAGGCTCAAACTAAAGACCAAGTTTTTCATTTGCTCAAGAGTACTATCCGCCCCGAATTCTTGAACCGAGTCGATGATATTATCATGTTTGATCCACTTTCAGAAAAAGACATTAAAAAAATTGTTCGTATGCAGTTCAAGGATATTCAAAAGCGACTAGCACCTAACGGTATAGAAATAGAAGCAGATGAGGAGAGCCTGAATTACTTAGCAGAAGCAGGATATGATCCGCAGTTCGGCGCAAGACCGCTAAGAAGAGTAATGCAAAAGTTATTACTCAACGATTTGTCTAAAAAAATACTAAGCGGAAAAATACACAAAGATTCGGTAGTAGGAGTTACTCTGGGCGAAGATAAGCAGATTCAGTTTCACAATATTGAAAATATCGATATCTGAGTTTAATATTAGATTGGCACAATAAAAAAACTAATAATCATAGTAGGCTAGCTTTGCCGATTTTTTGCGGTCCTATTTTAAAAAATTCTTTGTGGCAGTTAAAACGGCACTGCCCTGGTCGAGGCATTATTTTTACATAATCCCCATTTTCCAGCATTTTGTATGAGTTTACATTGTCAATCAGCGCATAGTAAAGAATGTTAATGAGTTCTTGTTTGCACTTGTCGTCAACAACCATAAACAGAGACTCTATGCGTCTGTCGAAACTTCTAACCATTACATCAGCACTGCCGCACAAAATTTTAGGGTTGTTGTTATTGTGAAAGTAAATAATTCTGGAGTGTTCTAAATAGTCTCCTACAATAGAGTGAACACATATATTTTCGCTTAATTTTTCTCTTCCTGGTCTGAGGCAGCAAATACCTCGTACAATCAATTTTATCTTTACACCTGCCTGAGAGGCTTTATACAAAGCATCAATAAATTTATCATCTTGCAAAGAGTTTATTTTGATAACAATGCTAGCAGGTAATCCCTTTTTGGCATGCTCAGCTTCCTGCCTAACTAGGGTAATTAGGCGGCTACGCATAAACTTAGGAGAAGTTAGTAACCAATCGTAGGCTTTGGGTTTAGAATGACCGGTAATTGCATTAAAAAATTCTGAAACATCTTTGGCATAACTCTCTCTGGCGGTAATTAGCCCAATATCAGTATACAGTTTGGAAGTTACCTCGTTATAATTTCCGGTTGCTAGGTGTACATAGCGGGTTATTTTTTCACCTTCTTTCCTGACAATCATCATAATCTTCGTATGTGTTTTCAGGTTGCTCAAGCCGTGAATAACAAAACAGCCTGCTTTTTGTAATAGGTTTGCCTGAACAATATTGTTTTCTTCGTCGAATCGGGCTTTTAGTTCAAAAAGCACCGAAACGTGCTTACCATTTTCTGCCGCTTTGAGTAAGGCATTAATTACTCTAGAGTTTTTCGCTAGCCGGTAAATGGTTGTTTTGACAGCCAATACTTTTGGGTCTTCAGCGGCTTTTTCTAACATCTCTAACACATGATCCATACTGTTGTATGGATGATGTAATAGTACATCTTGTTTTCGATAGTGCCGAAAAACACTACCCGACTGCTTTGCCCGCAAGGCAAGAGGTAATACGGTGCTGTGTTTAGAAACTGCTCTTGTCCTGAACGCATGATGATTTACGATTTGCCAGAGCCTAGATAAATCTATTAACCTATCTATTTTAAAAATATTATGCTCATCAATACGCCATTTCTGCTTTAATTTACGGAGCAGAAAAGTCGAGTGGTTTACCTCAATTTCAAGCCTGACTACTCTGCCTGTACGACGTGTTTTTAGCTTTCGTTTAATTTCATCGATAAAATCACTTTCGAGATCTTCGCTCTCTTCTATCGTATAATCGCCATTACGGGTAATTCTAAATAAGTTGATAGATAAAATCCTTACATTTCTGAAAAGGTGGTGCAAATGCGTACGAATGATTTCTTCTATGGGAAGGAAAAGAATTTCATTTTTTCTTTCAATCTCAAAAAAACGTGAAAGATTTTGCGGAATTTGTATAAAAGATATTTTTTTTTTGTCCCGTGTATCTTTCTCATCTTTGGTAATAACACCAAAAATGAGAACATTATTCATTAACATGGGAAAAGGATGATAACCATCTGCTACCATAGGGGTGAGCATGGGGAAAATAGTCTTCTGAAAATAATTTTCAGCTAATTGTTTTTCTTTTGTATCTAACTGATCTATTCCTACAATATTGAAATTGTTTCTGATAAACAAGGATTTGAGTTTCTTGACGAATGCGTTCTGCTCTTGGACGAAGGTTTGTAACTGCTCTAATAGTTTTACCCTAAAAGGTTCTGTTCTCAGCCCGCAGTAATCAGTTCGCTCTTTTTGGTAGTCAATGTAGTTATACAAACTACCTACCCTAACCATAAAAAACTCGTCGAGGTTTGAGGCAGTAATAGCAATAAATTTGAGTTTTTCAAATACGTTCCGCATCTTATTCGATGCTTGATCTAAGACGCGATAGTTAAACTTTAGCCAGCTTAAATCACGACTGATGTAAGGACTCTTATCAATTAATTCTTGTGCTTCTTCTCTGAAAATCATGGAGAAATAGGTAGTTTTTCCTCTTGTACTGCGTTATCAGTTTTAATGATACTACAAATTTAAAAATAAAACAAATGTTAGGCGAATGAAGAGAGTTTTTTATAGATTAGTCAATAGTTTACTAATTTTGTCAGACCTTATAACAGTATAAACTACTTGTTCATTCATTAGAAAATGGATATACGACAAATACAGTCCGTCAAGCAGCGATATGGGATTATTGGTAATTCTTCCAAATTAAATTATGCCATACAAATTGCCCTGCAAGTTGCCCCCACCGAGTTGTCAGTATTAATTACTGGAGAGAGTGGCAGTGGTAAAGAATCCTTTTCTAAAATAATTCATCAGTTGAGTCATAGAAAGCATGGGCAGTTCATTGCTATCAACTGCGGTGCTATTCCTGGAGGTACTATTGACTCAGAATTATTTGGGCATGAGAAAGGCTCTTTTACCGGAGCCAGCGAGGCGCGAAAAGGTTATTTTGAAGTAACTAACGGAGGTTCTATTTTTTTAGACGAAATTGCAGAGCTACCTATGGGTACGCAGGCAAGATTATTGAGAGTACTCGAAAATAAAGAATTTATGCCCGTAGGCTCTTCTAAAACGCGTAAAACAGATATTCGGCTCGTAGCTGCCACACACGTCGACTTGAAAACCCAAATAGAAAAAAGTAAATTTCGCGAAGACCTCTACTATCGTCTAAGCACGGTGCCTATTTATGTACCACCACTCAGAGAGCGTGGAGATGATATTGAGTTGTTATTTAGAAAATTCGCTACTGATTTTGCCGAAAAACATCGACTAAAGCCTATCCAACTAACTGAAAAAGCAAAAAAAATATTATGCGCTTACCGTTTCCCCGGCAATATCAGGCAACTCAAAAATATAACAGAGCAAATCTCTGTACTCGAAATTGATAGAACAGTAGATGCAGATAAGCTAAAAACTTATTTGCCTCAAAATATAACCAATACTTTACCTCTTTTATTAAACAATCAGCAGGAGGAAAACCAAAGTTTCAACGAAAGAGAAATTTTATATAAGCTACTTTTCGATATGAAAAAAGACGTGACAGAGCTAAAAAAGCTCGTATTAGGTTTATTAAAAGAAGGTGACGACCAACAGCAATCCATGCAAAAATATAAGGATTTATTCCATAATATAGATAAAGAAATTTTTACTCCCACAGCAAATTCACCTTTATTATTGGAAAACCAAGAAAACGCACCTACCACTCCCAATCAAAAAACTTTAGAAATCAAAGAAGTTGAAGACATTACACATAAAATGGAGGATGAGTCCTTATCTTTAGAAAAAAAAGAAAAAGAGTTAATTATCAAAGCCCTGTCGAAAAATAAAAACAAGCGAAAATATGCTGCCCGAGATCTGGGCATTTCTGAAAGAACTTTATATCGGAAAATAAAACAATATGATATTACAGAAAAAAAATAAATTTAAAATAAATCAACATATATCATTTTATAAAAAAATATCGATAGCTACACGTATTTTGGTGCTTGTAGGCTTTGCTGCTTGCACGGGTGTAAAGCTTACTTTTTCAGGTGTAAACCTTCCGCCAGAGGTCAAAACCGTAAGCATAAGTACTTTCTTTAACGAAACCGCACAAGGTCCGGCAAATATAGATATTTTGTTTACCGAGGATTTAAAAGAATATTATCAGAGGAATACTCCACTAGACTTGATAGCTGCCGATGGCGACTTGCAGTTCGCCGGAGCAATCACCTCTTATGCAACTGCACCCGTAGCTCCAGGTGCCAGCACAAATAACAACGGAGCTATCGATCAAACTAGTCAGTTGCAGCGATTAACTATTAGGGTTTCGGTAGAGTTTATTAATCGTTTCAGCCAAGAGAATAGTTTTGCCAAACAAAGCTTTTCTTACTTCAGCGATTTTCCAGCAGACCAAAACCTTTCAGATGTAGAAAATGAATTGATAGATGAAATTTTTGAGCAGATTATTTTTGATATTTTTAATAAGACAGCCGCAGACTGGTAGGCTGGTACTTAACTTTCTCTAGATTTGGTAAAGTAAATCAATGAACAAACCTGTTTGTTTATCAAAACATTTACTGACATTCTGTCATAATTAAATACTTGGCATAAGCATTGATAAAAACTTCCCAAAGGCAAAACCCCAAATACAGCTCTTCTAAAATATATTTTTAATCAAAATAAAAGTAATACAATAATGGGTAAAATAATAGGTATAGATTTAGGAACAACAAACTCTTGCGTGGCAGTAATGGAGGGAAATGAGCCTGTCGTTATCCCCAATAGCGAAGGCAGAAGGACAACACCTTCTATTATCTCTTTTCTCGACAACGGCAAAGGAGAGAGAAAAATAGGAGATCCTGCTAAGCGTCAAGCTATTACCAATCCAACCAACACGGTGATGTCTATCAAACGTTTTATGGGTAAAAAACACTCGGAAGTGGGCAGCGAGCTAGAAACTATCTCCTACAAGGTGGAAAAAGGCAATAATGACACACCGAGAGTAAGGATTGGCGACAGGCTCTACACACCACAAGAAATATCAGCCGTCGTGTTACAAAAGATGAAGCAAACCGCTGAAGACTATTTAGGTACTACAGTCAGTGAGGCGGTTGTTACTGTACCAGCATATTTTAATGATGCTGAAAGACAAGCTACCAAAGAAGCCGGTGAAATTGCAGGCTTAGAAATAAAAAGAATTATCAATGAGCCTACTGCTGCTGCCTTAGCCTATGGACTAGATAAGAAAAGTACGGAACAGAAAATCGCCGTTTTTGACTTAGGCGGTGGTACTTTCGATATTTCTATCCTTGAGCTTGGTGACGGTGTATTTGAGGTAAAATCGACCAACGGAGACATACATCTTGGCGGCGACGATTTCGACCAAATCATTATCAACTGGTTGGCACAGGAATTTAAAAATGATGAAGGCATCGATCTCAGAAAAGACCCTATGGCTATGCAAAGACTAAAAGAAGCTGCCGAAAAAGCGAAAATAGAGTTATCCAGTACTTCTTCCACCGAAATTAATCTACCGTACATCATGCCGGTAGACGGTATTCCTAAGCACTTGGTCAAAACGCTTTCGAGAGCTAAATTTGAGCAATTAGCAGATAATTTGTTTAAACGATCTTTAGAACCTTGTAAAAAAGCACTGTCTGACGCCTCGCTTAGTACCTCAGATATCGACGAAGTAATCCTCGTGGGAGGTTCTACCCGTATTCCGAGAATACAAGAAGAGGTAGAAAAATTCTTCGGAAAAAAACCCTCTAAAGGTGTTAATCCTGATGAAGTGGTAGCCGTCGGTGCTGCCATACAAGGCGGAGTACTTACCGGCGAAGTAAAAGATGTTCTTTTGTTAGACGTTACACCCCTTTCTTTGGGTATAGAAACTTTGGGGGGAGTGTCTACGGCACTTATTGAGTCCAATACTACTATCCCGACCAAAAAATCGCAAGTATTCTCTACAGCTGCCGACAGCCAGCCTTCAGTAGAAATACACGTGCTGCAAGGAGAGCGCAAGATGGCAAAAGATAATAAGACTATCGGTCGTTTTCATTTGGATGGGATTCCACCTGCTCCCAGAGGCATCCCACAAATTGAGGTAACTTTTGATATTGACGCCAATGGCATTCTGAATGTTTCTGCTAAAGATAAAGGAACAGGTAAAGAACAAAAAATTAGAATAGAAGCCTCCTCAGGGCTAAGTGATGAAGAAATCCAGAAAATGAGAGAAGAAGCCAAAGCCAATGAAGCGACCGATCTGGCAGAGAAAGAAAAAGTAGAAAAGATCAATGGTGCTGACACCATGATATTCCAAACTGAAAAGCAACTGAAAGAGTTTGGTGATAAGCTTTCAGAGGGTAATAAATCGGCCGTTGACAAAGCACTAGCAGAGCTTAAAACCGCTCACGCTGCACAAGATACTAACGGTATAGACAAGGCGATGGAAGCATTGAACGCTGCCTGGCAGGCAGCCTCCCAAGAGATGTATCAGGCTGGGCAAGACGCACAGCAAGCGCAGAGTGAGCCAACGCAAAATGCCGAAGCAGCGACCAATGATGGTAAAACCAGTAAAGGCGACCAGGACAGTAATGTTACCGATGTCGAGTACGAGGAAGTAGATAAAAAATAAATGAATTGACAAAACAAGAAAAATGCGTTTTCTTCGCTGCATCAGGAGCATGTTTAGAAAGAACTCTTGGTACTAAAAAAGAGAAAAAAACACTTTTTTAGCTCTCATACTTCTGCCTAAACATGCTCTTTACATGTGTCTTTATTAGGTCAATATAAGACAAAAACACGACGAGGCATCACCATTAGGTGAGCTTGCCACCCTCGAGATCTAACCCATCAAACACACTTTCGGTGGGTGTTGTACTATAATAACAATAGAGATACTATAACCATCTCATGCTCACCAAAAGAATTATTCCTTGCCTAGACATCAAAGATGGCAGTACCGTAAAAGGCATTAACTTCCTCAATATTAAAGATGTGGGTAACCCCGTAGCATTGGGTAGAGCTTATGCTGAGCAAGGTGCCGACGAATTAGTATTTTTAGACATCACTGCCACCCATGAAAAAAGAAAGACACTTGCTGCCTTAGTCAGACAAATTGCTCGCCATATCAACATCCCCTTTACTGTGGGAGGTGGCGTACGCTCGGTCGAAGATGTTTCTATATTACTTGGCTCGGGGGCAGATAAAATTTCCGTGAATACCACGGCGGTTAAAAGACCGCAATTATTAACAGAGATAGCACAAGAATTTGGTAGTCAGTGTGTTGTATTAGCTATTGATACAAAATTTAAGCATGACAACTGTTATGTATACCTCGATGGCGGTCGTATCCCAACAGATATTAAGGCAACAGAATGGGCAAAAAAAGCCGCAGATTTAGGTGCTGGTGAAATATTACTGACTTCTATGAGTCAAGATGGTACAAAAGAAGGTTTTGCACTAGACATTACGGCACAATTGTCGCAGTCTTTACCCATTCCAATAATTGCTTCGGGGGGGGCTGGTAATATGGAACATTTTGTTGATATTTTCACTCAAGGGCATGCAGATGCAGCCTTAGCTGCCAGTGTTTTTCACTATAACGAAATAAGTATTCCAGTACTCAAACAATATCTGCAACAGTGCGGTATTCCGATGAGAATCATCTGAGCTTTTAGTTTTTAATTGCTATTTTTTTGTCCAAAAAATGAAAGGTCTTATTTTAGTTGATTTCCAGAAAGCTCAGGGGCTAGTGCCTGCCATTATACAAGACTCTAAAACTAACAAAGTACTCATGTTGGGTTATATGAATGAGGAGTCTTTGGAAAAGACTAAGCAGGAAGGAAAGGTAACTTTTTTTAGCCGTTCTAAGCAAAGACTTTGGACGAAAGGGGAAACTTCTGGACATTTTCTCCACGTAAAAAATATCACGGTCGACTGTGATAAAGATACTTTGTTAATTCGGGTAGAGCCACAAGGGCCAGTGTGTCATACGGGCAAAGATACTTGCTTTGACCAAGCCAATGAAAAAGATTTTCTAAGCACCTTAGAAGCAATCATAGCCAATAGAAAAAGTGATCTTTCAAATGAATCCTACACGAGTAGTTTGTTTAAAGCAGGTATTAATAGAATTGCGCAAAAAGTCGCTGAAGAAGCGGTAGAGTTGGTGCTTGAAGCTAAAGATAATAACAAAGATTTATTCCTGAATGAAGCAGCTGATTTACTATTTCATTATCTGGTCTTACTCCAAGCCAAAGGCTTTCGACTAGAAGATGTGATACAGATACTATTCGTTAGGCATAAAAGTGAGTAAGCTAAAACGTTTTTCTGCCATCATCTCGTTGGCTAAGTCTTGTAGCTGCAAAGCAGTAATTAACTCAATACTTTTAAAAATATCTGTTAGGCTATCCACTCTACCCAAGTCGAGCATACTTTTGCCTATTGCCAGCATTAAATTTAAGTTATGTTCTTCTGCCATTGCCAACTGCCCGATCAGTTGTTGTTTGGCCGCCCGAAGTTGCAGTACACCTAGTGGTTTTTCGCGCAATTTTTTCAATTCTTTCAATACCAAATCAATACACCTGCACAAAGTTTTCTTTTCTGTGGCAAAATAGATAGCAAATAGCCCTGTATCTGTAAAAGCTGTGTAGTTGCTATCAATGTGATACACAAATCCGTATTTTTCTCTAATGGCTAGATTAAGCCTCGAATTCATAGCTTCCCCACCCAAAAGGTTAGATAGTAACACAAAAAGTATCCGTCGGTGATCTTTGAGAGAAAACGCATGAGTACCCAACATACAATGCGCTTGTTGAAATTTCTGCTTTTTCTCTATTTTTTCTACTTTAAAAAAAGCTGGCGCACTCCTTCTTCTTCTTTTCTCAAACTGACTGAAAGTTTCTATATATCGGCGTACCGTATTTACTACTTTCGTAAAGGGTAAAGTACTTACCGATGAAAAGATAATGTTAGAAGCACAGAGATTTTTTCTTATAAAATCCTCAAAATTAGTTTTATTTATGTTTTTAATATGTTCTGGCGTACCAATAATCTTATTACCCAAAGGGTGATTTGCAAACAATAAGGCGTTAAAATCATCTTCAATCATTTCTACTGGATCGTCTTCATGCATCAGCATTTCTTCCAGAATCACACTGCGTTCTTTTTCTATTTCTTTTACAGGAAAAATACTGTCAAAAGTAATATCACAAAGTAGTTCCACTGCTTTGGTAAAATATATGCTTAGGACGGAAGCATAGAAACAAGTTTTTTCTTTGGTAGTATAGGCATTTAACTCTCCGCCCACAGAGTCGAGGCGGTTAATGATATGAAAGGCTTTTCGCTTGTGTGTCCCTTTAAAAGCCATATGCTCCCAAAAATGCGTAATCCCCAGTTGGTTGGATTCTTCATCTCTACTTCCGATGTCTAAAATAAAACCGCAATGTGCCACCCGCGTGTTGAAAACTTGCTTGTGTATCAATCTAATGCCATTACTGTACTCATATACCTGATAACCTTCCATAATTTTACTTTACTTGCCGTGCAGCACTAAATTGCCACGTACGAACGATTTTATATATTTTTTTTGTAAAACAAGTATAAATTTGATACTATTACTATACAAAAACAATAAATTTTTAATAAAAATGGTTTTAATTTGTACCTTATTCTAAATATTCTTTAATAATTAATAAAATATAGATACACTTATGACAAAATGTAAGCTAGAATACATTTGGTTGGATGGTTATAAACCGACACAAAGCCTAAGAAGCAAAACAAAAATTATCGATGATTTCAGCGGTAAGTTTCAAGATACACCTATCTGGTCTTTTGATGGAAGTTCTACCGAACAAGCCGAAGGACATGCTTCCGATTGTCTGTTAAAACCCGTTGCTGTCTTTCAAGATCCTGCCAGAAAAAATGGATTTTTGGTCATGACCGAAGTGTTGAGTGCTGATAAAACACCCCATCCTTCCAATGGAAGAGCTACCATTGAAGATGATGATAATGATTTTTGGTTTGGGTTTGAGCAAGAGTATTTTTTGTGGGATGTGCATAATAATTTACCTTTTGGTTTTCCTGACAGCGGCTTCCCCAGTCCACAAGGTCCTTACTATTGCTCGGTAGGTGCAAAAAATACCCACGGCAGAGAATTGATAGAAGAGCACCTCGATCTTTGTCTCGATGCAGGTATTAACGTGGAAGGAATCAATGCAGAAGTAGCCACTGGACAGTGGGAATTTCAGGTTTTTGCTAAAGGAGCAAAACGTGCCGGTGACGAAACTTGGGTTGCAAGGTATTTGATTGAAAGAGCAGCAGAAAAATATGGACTGGCCGTTAATTGGCACCCAAAGCCCGTAAAAGGTGATTGGAATGGCTCTGGTATGCACGCCAACTTTTCTAATACTACTTTGAGAACTTGTGGCTCGCAAGAGACTTATAAGAAAATATGTGATGCTTTTTCTCCCGTAGTAAGCGAACACATTGAAATGTATGGTGCCGATAACGATCAACGCCTTACCGGCTTGCATGAAACACAGTCTATTGATAAATTCAGCTACGGCGTATCTGACAGGGGGGCTTCTATCAGAATTCCTATTTCTACAGTAGAAGACGGTTGGAAAGGTCGCCTCGAAGACAGAAGACCTGCATCTAATGCAGACCCCTATAAAATTGCAGCCAGAATTATCAAAACAGTGAAGTCTGTAAAAATTTTAAACACATCAAGGCATATTGTATTTTTAGCTGTGGGTTTTTAGTTACTGAGAAATGTCTTTAACTAAAAACCCATTGCTATTTTTGCATCCTTATTTTATATATGTACGTTTGCATTCTTAAAAAATACTTAAATAATTAAAAAACAATTATGCAAGATATTATCAGATTTGTCGAACAAGATTTTAGTGTTATCAGCAGGAGTGACTTGCCCAATTTTAAGGCGGGCGACACTGTAAATGTACATGTTAAGATCAAGGAAGGAAGTAAAGAACGCATCCAGCAGTTTCAGGGTGTAGTGTTGCAAAAAAGAAATGGCGGCAACGGAGAAACTTTCACAGTAAGAAAAATATCCAACGGTATTGCAGTAGAACGTATTTTTCCGCTCTTATCTCCTAATATTCAAAAAATTGAGCGATTGAGAGAAGGCAAAGTCAGGAGAGCCAGATTGTTTTATTTAAGAGGTAGGAAAGGAAAAGCAGCGAGAATTAAAGAAAAACAGCAGGTAAAAGGGAAAACTACAATAGAATAAAAGTACTGTTATGTTCAGCTAATCTAGCCTTCTGTAAATTTATTAATAATAAATTAGCAAATGAAATCTAAGAAAATAATAAAAAAACTAAAAAGCTATGTCAGGCCACTCCGCATATACTTCTTGCGTCCTGTAAAAAAGCAGCAGTTTATAAAAAGAGTACTTAATCATAAGCAAAAGGGAATTCCTTTAAAAATTGTAATAGGCGCGCATGGTGTGTATGACAAAAGTTGGATTCCTAGCGAGGAATACATTTTAGACCTATTGGATGAAAAAACTTGGCAGTCATATTTTCAAGAAAATGAAATTCAATGTCTATTGGGCGAACATGTATGGGAACATCTGACATTTGAACAAGGCAGGGCTGCTGCGCAGTTATGTTTCAAATATTTGGCACATGGAGGATACTTACGATTAGCTGTTCCAGATGGATTTCACAAAGATGAAAATTATATTGATTATGTAAAACCAATTGAACAGGGTATAGGCCATGATGACCACAAAATTCTATATACTATAAAAACATTTACTTCGGTATTTGAACAAGTTGGATTTGAGGTAAAACCGTTGGAATATTTTAATGAAAATAAAAAGTTTTGCTTTAACGACTGGGACAAAAATAAAGGTATGATACATAGGTCAATAAGGTTTGATAGAAGAAATATTGACCGGCAACCAAATTATACAAGTATCATTATTGATTCCTACAAGCCTTAAATGAAAAATATATGATGCTTAAAAACCTTACTTGCTTTCTCTACATTTTTAGCCTGTAAGCTTCCTCATGAAAAAAATATACTTCAGCGACCTAATAGTCTATGAAGATAAAGACTATATTTTTGTGAACAAACCTGCTGGTGTTGCTACACTCGATGACCGCGACCGAACGCGTACCAGTATTATTCGCCTTGCTAAAACCTATGCCGCCAATTTGCAAATTGGTCACCGTTTAGATAAAGAAACCTCCGGTATTTTGGCAGTTGCCAAACACGCTCAGGCTTATCGTCATTTGTCGATATGTTTTGAGAAAAAAAGAGTGGAAAAAACCTACCACGCTTTAGTCAAAGGAGTTCATCATTTTGAAAACACTCTCGTAAATAGACCTATCGCCACTTCCAATACGGGCAATGTTAGAATTGACAGCACAGTGGGCAAGACAGCACAAACAATCTTGAATACACTAAAATTCTATAGCTGGCACACACTGCTTAGCTGCTATCCCCTAACAGGACGGATGCACCAAATAAGAATCCATTTGGCTTATCTGCATGCACCCATTGTAGCAGATATACGCTACGGAGGCGAATGGTTATATCTTTCTGCACTTAAAAAAAAATTCAAGCTAAAAAGAGACACACTTGAATACCCCCTCATTAAAAGAGTTGCACTTCATGCTTATGCCTTAAAATTTACTAACCATGCAGGTGAAGAGATATACGCCCGAGCCCCCTATCCCAAGGATATGTCTGCTTTACTGCGGCAATTAGAAAAAAATGCTTGAGTAGTTTTTTCAATGCGGCATTGCTTTTATTAGCAAATACGCCAACATTTCCTATCCCTGTTCCAGCAATTCCTCAAGTCTCTGCTATATACTCCTTCCGCGTGTGTTGAGCGTCCACTGTAGCAATATTGATCATATTCACGATATTGCGTACTGTACTACCAACTTGTAGCACATGAATAGGTTTTTTCATACCGATTAATATGGGCCCTATGGCTTCGGCAGCAGCTAGAGCCTGAATGAGACGATAAGCAATATTGGCAGAAGTCAGATCGGGAAAAATCAGTACATTTGCCTGTTTATCTGCTAGGGTAGAGAACGGAAAATTTTCTTGTAGTGCTTCTTTATCAAGGGCAAAATTAGCCTGAATCTCTCCCTCTACCACTATTTCGGGTCGGTCTTTTTTGAGGATTTTTGTAGCTTTGCGTACTTTTTTGGCATGAGCGTCATTAGAAGTGCCAAAGTTTGAATAGGACAGCATGGCAATGCGTGGCTCTATGTCGAAGCCTACCCTCACACTAGCAGCAGTAGCTTTAGCAATATCTGCCAGCTCTTCGGCAGTGGGGTTGGGGATAATAGTGGTATCGGCAAAAAATAAAGTTCCTTTATTTTTGGTGAGTATTACATACATGCTCGATACTTTTTTACCCGGTTTGGCTGTGCCGATAATCTCGAGTGCTGGGCGGATGGTGTCGGCATAGTTTCTGGTTAAACCTGAAACCATGGCATCTGCATCGCCGGTTTCTACCATCATGGCACCGAAGTAGGTATGCCTTTTGAGTACGCGACCTACTTCGTCAAGTGTTTTGCCGCTCCTCTGTCTTTTTTGATAAAATAAATTTCGATACCGATGCCATTGCTCACTGTTTTCCTGTTCATAAGGATCGATGATTGGCGCATTTAGATCGAGTTGGTGTTCTTTGATAATCGCTTGAATTTTACTTCTATTACCCAATAATATTGGCTTAGCGATACCATCGTCTATGGCTATTTGTGCAGCCTGAAGGATTTTATAGTTTTCAGCCTCTGCTAATACCACTCTTTTAGGGTTCAAGCGCGCTTTATTAGCTAGTCTTCTAACGAGATAACCGTCGTTGCCCATTCTTTTAGTCAAATTTTCTCGGTAAGCATTCCAGTCGCTGATGTGTACTTGTGCAACTCCGCTGTCTATGGCAGCTTTTGCAACGGCCGGTGCTACGGTGGTGAGTAGGCGAGTGTCGAGCGGCTTAGGAATGATGTAGTCTTTTCCAAAAACAATAGACTTAGTGTTATAAGCACTTAACACTGTATCAGGCACTGGCTTGCGCGTGAGTTCTGTTAGTGCTTTGACGGCAGCCAACTTCATTTCTTCGTTAATTTCAGTGGCCCGCACATCGAGTGCTCCTCTAAAAATAAAAGGAAAACCCAGTACGTTATTGACTTGGTTTGGGTGGTCTGAGCGACCAGTAGCCATCAATATATCCTTACGGGTTTTAACAGCCAAGTCATAGGCGATTTCTGGGTCGGGATTAGCCATAGCAAACACGATAGGATTATCGGCCATGCTGAGTAGCATTTCGGCAGATACCACGTTGGCCGCAGACAATCCAAAAAATACATCTGCACCTTGCATCGCTTCGGCGAGGGTATTAATATCGCGATTGGTAGCAAATTCTTTTTTACTTCTACTTAGGTTTTCTCGGTCGCTACGGATAACACCTTTGCTGTCGCAAATAATAATATTTTCTTTTTTTAAGCCTAAAGATATGCCCAATTTAATACAGGAGATAGCGGCAGCTCCCGCTCCAGAAACCACCAATACTACTTCTCGAATTTTTTTTCCTACAATTTCTAGCGCGTTAATCAACCCAGCAGCAGAGATGATGGCTGTTCCGTGCTGGTCGTCGTGCATGATTGGAATATTGAGTTCTTTTTTGAGTCTGTCTTCAATATCAAAGCAATCAGGGGCTTTGATGTCTTCTAAATTGATGCCCCCAAAAGTAGGTGCCATGGCTTTAACTGTATTGATAAACTCATCTACATTGGTGCTGTTGAGTTCTATGTCAAATACGTCAATGCCGGCAAAAATTTTGAACAGTAGCCCCTTACCTTCCATAACAGGTTTGGAGGCTTCAGGCCCTATATTTCCTAAGCCTAACACGGCAGTACCATTGGAAATAACTGCTACGAGGTTACCTCTGGCCGTATATTTATAAACATCTTCGGTTCTTTTGGCAATCTCTCGGCAAGGCTCTGCCACGCCAGGAGAATAGGCTAAGGCTAAATCGCGTTGTGAGTTGGTATCTTTAGTAGGAATAACTTCTATTTTGCCCGGCCGCCCTTTGGCGTGGTAATTTAAAGCATCTTGTTTTCTGATTTTCTTACTACTCATTTTCGTACTTAGTTTAAGGGTTAGTTTTTGAAATATAAAATAATGAACATTATTTTGCTTCGTTCAAGTTATATCATTAAATGATTGAATTAATGTTGGAAAAATTATGCATCCTAAAGCCTTACTGTGCCGTTTTCACAAAATATTGGCACTTGTTTAGGCATATCCGTAGTGATAGGAATACGATAACAAAAGTATACAATTTAAAACTATAAATTGGGGAGCTATTGAGTGTAAGGATATTTAACAATGCAAAGTATTAGATACCTTTAAAAGGTCGTCATTTATATATAATTTTGTTCTTTTTTTGGTCAAATTCAAGTGTTCAATGCACAGTAAGTTAATTTTGTTATCACATTGATTTTAATACTTACTTTTAGGTTACGTGGCAAAAATGAAAGTATCCCCTCAACACCCTTTTCAGATAGTTTATGCGCTTTTTGAGCATCAATATCTAGGTTATTTATTTGATTCTTTTGTAGTAGCTCTTGATGAAGTTGGAAGCTTTTCTTTGAAACATCAAAATATATCTTCTTTAAATGCTAAAGAGTTTAGTGTAGGCTTAGACAAAACTGATTTTGAACTTATTAAGCTCACAGAGTCTATGCAGCAACATGCCATCATTAAGCGTTTTTATGCCCGTAGAAACATACACCCGACGGAATTTTTTGAGAAAATTTACGATAAACAAAAATGCGATAAGAAACTTCAACAGACTATCGATGAATACTTGGACACCATTCGCTCAAAAATTCTTCTGAGGCTTTCGAATAAAATGGTTTTTGAAATGGGCAGCGATGGCACACCTACCTACAAGCAATTAAGTATGGTCTCAGAGCAAGCCAGCATTTTATTACATGTTATGAAGAATTACAAGGAAACCCACTATTTTCCTACTATCAAACACAATGGCGTTAAGTTGGATTTTCAGTTTAAAAATGCTATGGTTCTTTGCAATCATCCTGCTTTTTTATTGGTCGGAGGTAAAATTTACAGTTTTCAAGATAATATTGATGGTAGGAAACTCAAGCCTTTTCTCGATAAAAAATTTATTGCTATTCCCAAAAAAATAGAAGATACCTATTATAGCAAATTTATCAGCGGGCTTATTGAACAATTCAATGTAAATGCCAAAGGCTTTCGTATTGAGCAGATGCGTTTTAAGCCCAATGCTTTGCTGTATTTCTGTGAATTTCATCAACTGGATGACCTAGCAAAGAGTAGAGATGAAGAAAAGCAGGTGATGTTTCGGATTAACTTTCAATACAAAATTTTTGATTTTGACGGCTTTACAGGTACTGAGGCTTCGGTAAAAATGCAAAAAGTCGACGACTCATACGTATTTTATAAAGTGTGGAGAGATAAGAGTTTTGAAGATGAAAAGCTAGCCATTTTAAGAGATATTGGACTGAATTTTAAATCTGATGGTAAGTTATTGATGCCCAAAGAAGAGGCTTATGCCATTATTACCAGAAAGCTCCGTTTGTTAAAAGAAAAAGGATTTTTAATTTGTCAAGAAGAGTCAAGCCTTAAAAAGTATTTTTTGGGTAATGCCCACATACAAGTAGAAATTAAAGAAAATAAAGATTGGTTTGATATACATGCTCTTGTTAAATTTGGTACTTATGAAATTCCTTTTACACAAATCCGACGCCTAATTGCTACTAATAAGCGCGAATTGACACTCCCAGATGGACAAATTGCCATTATCCCAGATGCTTGGATTACTCAGTATGCTGACTTTTTGCATTTCACCCAAATAAAAAACAACGAAAATATTACACTTAAAAAGCACCATGCTTCCCTTATTGAGGAGATGCGTTTGGGTAATTTGCTGCGCGTAAGCATGAGTTCTCAACTTGAGAAACTCAGAGATTTTGAAAAGATTCAATATTTTCTTGTTTCTCCTAATTTTCATGGCAAACTGCGTTCTTATCAGCAGGTAGGCTACAATTGGCTACAGTTTTTAAATAGCTATGGTTTTGGCGGTTGCCTAGCAGATGATATGGGTTTGGGTAAAACAGTACAGACATTGGCTTTGTTGCAGCATCAGAAAGATTTTTATAGCAGTTGTACTTCTTTATTAGTCGTACCTACTTCTTTGTTACATAATTGGCAGCTCGAAGCCAAGAAATTCACTCCGCAACTAAAGATTTTTAATTACACAGGCACATACCGTAATAAAAACATAGCAGTCTTTACTTACTACGATATTGTCATTACTTCCTACGGCGTAGTACGTTTGGACATAGATATTTTAAAAAAATATTATTTCAACTACATCATCCTCGACGAGTCGCAAGTGATTAAAAATCCTAATTCAAATATTGCCAAAAATATCAGTGCTTTACGGTCGAAAAATCGTTTGATTCTTACAGGTACCCCTATTGAAAATAGTACGATGGACTTGTGGTCACAACTCAATTTTATTAATCCTGGCTTATTGGGTACACAATCTTTTTTTAAATGTCAGTTTCAGACACCTATTGAGCGTAAGAGAGACCCCGACAAGTGTAAAAAACTCCGCGCAATTGTTAAGCCTTTTATACTCAGGCGGCACAAGTCATGCGTAGCAACTGATTTGCCTGAAAAGTCAGAAAATGTACAGTATGTGCAGATGACTTGCGAGCAGGAAGAAATTTATGAAAAAACCAAATCTTTCTATCGCAATAAAATTATGGAAGAAATTGAGATTAATGGTATTATCAAATCGCAGTTTTTGATATTGCAAGGGCTGACCAAACTTCGGCAGCTGGCCAATCACCCCGCTATGCTTGATGAAAACTACCGTTTTGGTTCGGGCAAAATGATACAAACTTTTGACATGGTCGAAAGTGTCATTAGTAAACAACATAAAATACTTATATTCAGTCAGTTTGTCAAGCACCTTCAACTTTTTAAAAAGCAACTGCAAAGCTGTAATATACCCTTTGCTTACTTGGATGGTAGCACCAAAGAAAGGCAGCAGGTGGTAGAGCATTTCCAAGAGGATAAAACAGTAAAAATATTTCTTATTTCCTTAAAGGCAGGTGGCGTCGGACTTAACCTAACTGCTGCCGATTATGTATTTATCTTAGACCCTTGGTGGAATCCCGCTGTCGAATCTCAAGCTATAGACCGAGCGCATCGTATTGGTCAAGAGAATAAAGTTTTTATTTATCGGTTTATTACTAAAAACTCTGTTGAAGAGAAAATATTAACTTTGCAGCGTAGCAAGAGGCAGTTGGCCCGTGATTTAATCTCTTCAGAGCAGAGTTTTATCAAGCAACTTTCCAGGCAAGATATAGCAGCCGTTTTAGCCTAACAGACCAAGGTTATTGCCTAAAAAAACACCCGAATAATTTGTCTTCAGTAAAATATACTTTTTTTACAAATTTTTCTGTACTTTTGCCAGGTCAGTATAAGACTTAAAAACCTCGCCAGGGACTGGTGAGTACACGCATGGAGCTAGCTCATGTAAGACTCCTACCCTATTGTAGAGGTGGTGAGCGAATGGCTGTAAAGCACGAAGCCCAAAAACTAAAAGTTTTTGGGTAGTCCACTTTTGCGTATCCGAGTAATGCTCGCACACTGTCCGATGGTGTAACTGGCAACACGTCTGGTTTTGGTCCAGAAGAGTCTAGGTTCGATCCCTAGTCGGACAACAAACCCGCCTGTAGGAACTACCTGCCCGTTCGCTGTTTTACCAGCAGACAATCCCTAATAGACAGTTAATATCACTGATACATCTGCTCTACCAAGTCCTGATTTTTTTGTATAATCACACGTCTTTTAAGCGACATTTTGGGGGTTAGTTCTCCGCTATGGATGCCCCATTCTTCTGTTAGCAGTCGGAAGAGTTTCACTTTTTCCCACTGCCCGAAGTTTTCGTTAGCTCGGTCTATTTCTTTTTGAAATTTATCTATTATTTTTCGACTTTTGGTGAGTGCTTCACGATCTGCCGAGATATCAATACCTGTTTGCTCACACCACTTGCCGAGTGCCTCAAAATTGGGAACAACCAATGCTGAGGGGCATTTTCTATTTTCTCCAATAACCATCACTTGTTCTATAAGCGAGGATTCTTTGAGTTTATTTTCCAATAATTGCGGAGCTATATATTTTCCCCCAGAAGTTTTGAACATTTCTTTTTTGCGGTCGGTAATTTTCAGATATTTTCCTTGCGCCAACTCACCGATGTCTCCTGTATGAAACCAGCCGTTTTGCAGTACTTGGGCAGTCATTTCGGGTTCTCGGTAGTATCCCTTCATTACCATGGGTCCTTTGCAGAGGATTTCTCCATCTTCAGCAATTTTCACTTGTGCATCTTTGACCAAAGTACCCACATAACCAACGCGCACATCTTTTTCCTTCGGAACAGTGGCTGAAATAACCGGTGAGGTTTCCGTGAGCCCATAGCCTTCGCATACTTTAATATTGGCTGCCCAAAACACACGTGTCAGCCGGGGTTGGAGTGCTGCGCCGCCAGAACAGATAGCTTTAATTTCTCCACCTAAGGCTTCTCGCCATTTCGAGAAAATGAGCTTACGGGCTATTTTTAGCTTAAAATTATAGATAGCTCCTCGGTTTTCGTTGGGGTTGTGTGCCAGACCTAGGTTCACTGCCCAGAAGAATAAGGATTTTTTGATGCCGCTGAGTTCTTTTCCTTTTGCTACAATTTTATCGTATACTTTTTCTAGTAGGCGAGGTACGGTGTTGAAACCATGTGGTTTTATTTCTTGAACATTCTCTACAATTTTTTCCAAACTCTCGGCATAATAAACCTCTAAGCCGAAGTATAGGTAAGCATATAACCCTGTTCTTTCATAAATATGAGAAAGAGGTAGAAAACTTAGCACTCTGTCTTTGCCGAATGCCAGATCGAGGCGGTCCGATACAGCCAGGACGTTGCTGACAATATTGCTATGCGTAAGCATGACACCTTTGGGGCGGGCAGTCGTTCCGGAAGTATAAATCAGTGTTAATAAATCCTCTGGTTGTACCGTGTCCTTGTAGCTTTGTAGTTTGCTAATATCTTGTTTTTTGCCTGTTTCTTTCAATTCAGACCAATTTTTTGCACCTTCCAACAAGTCAAAGCTATACAGTTTGGTAGGTGCATTGCCAATAGCCTGTTTTCCTTTATCGTAAAGTTGTCTATCTGACGAGAATAATATTTTACTGCCCGAATGCTGTAGAATATAGCGGCAATCTTCTAGGGAGGATGTCGGATATATCGGAACGCTTACCACACCGATTTGTTGGGCAGCTAGGTCGATAAAATTCCACTCTGGTCGATTGGCAGACATAATGGCTACTTTATCGCCCTTTTCTAAGCCCATGTCTAAAAACGCTAAACTCAACGTATTGACAACATCGATAATAGCTTGTGTGTTGTAATGTTTCCATGTGCCATTTTCTTTTACATTTAGGACTCTCTCTGAAGGATATCGTAGTGCCTGATAGGTAAGTATGTCAAAAACTCTTCTAATTTCCATTGTGCTTAAAGTGAAAGGTAAATAATTTTATTTTTACTTGTTTTTATATTATTTTGGCTCCTAAAAATAGGTTTGGGATAGATTTAAATAAAGAATGGTCATACAATAGTGTTTTAAATTTAGGTTAAATTTCAAAAATTTTAAAAATATATGAATAAAATTGTTACAGAAAAAATAACTACTTGGTTGTCCCATAATTACGATGAAAAAACTAAAGCAGAAATTCGAAGATTGGTCAAGGAAGATCCGGAAGAGATCGTAGATTCTTTTTACAAAAATCTAGAATTTGGCACAGGCGGACTCAGGGGTGTTATGGGGGTGGGTACAAATCGTATAAATAAATACACTGTTGCTAGTACTACGCAGGGGTTTGCTAATCATTTGCTGAAATCTTATGTAAATCAACACATCAGCGTGGCTGTCGCATATGACAGCCGCAATAACAGTACTGAATTCTCTCGTGTGGCTGCAGAAATTTTTGCTGCCAATGGTATCAAAGTTTACCTCTTCGAGGCTTTACGTCCTACGCCAGAATTATCCTTTGCTATCAGATACTTAAAGTGTCAGGGTGGGGTAGTAGTAACTGCTTCTCATAACCCTAAAGAGTACAGCGGCTATAAAGTGTATGGACGTGACGGTGCACAAATTATCCCACCCGACGCTGAACACCTCATCGAAGAAGTCTCTCATATAGCCGATATCAACCAAATAAATTTTCGAGGAAGAAGAGAGGATTTGATAGAGCCTATAGGCGCAGCTGTGGATGAAGTGTATTTGGCAGCCATAGAAAAATTATCACTTGCTCCCGAGGCTATTCGTTCGCATTGTGATCTAAAAATTGTTTTTACTTCTATACACGGTACAGGTATTACTTTAGTACCAGATATATTAAAACGCTTTGGTTTTACACAAGTGTATGTAGTAAAAGAACAAGCCGAGCCAGATGGTAATTTCCCTACCGTGGTGTACCCAAACCCTGAAGAAGCTGAAGCTTTGCATATGGCACTCGAAAAATCTAAACAGATCGATGCAGATATATTGCTTGGTACAGACCCAGACTCCGACCGAGTAGGAATTGGTGTTAAGAACCATCGCGGAGATTTTCAACTGCTCAATGGCAACCAAACAGCTGTACTGCTTTTTTATTATCTCATTACGCGGCGCAAAGAAAAAGGCTTGACCTCTAGTAAAGATTTTATTGCTAAAACCATTGTCACCACTGAATTGATAGATAAAATGGCACAGCACAACGGTGTGGCTTGCGAAAATACACTGACCGGATTTAAGTATATTGCCGCTTTGATTAGAAATTTTGCAGGTGAACGCAACTTTGTAGCTGGCTGCGAAGAAAGCTACGGGTATATGATTGGCGACTTCGTTAGAGACAAAGATGCTATTAGTGCTGTAGCGATGATTTGCGAAATGGCAGCTTATGCCAAAAATAACCGTACTACAGTCTTTGACACACTCCTAGATATTTATGTCTCTTATGGTTTTTATAAGGAAAAACTCATGACCGTCACTAAAAAAGGTGAGCGGGGAGCAGAAGAAATACAAGCGATGATGATACACCTTAGAGAAAACCCGCCTATGTATATGAACGGCTCGCCTTTGGTTGAGCTCAGAGATTATTCTTGCTCTATAGCAAAGAATTTTGCTAAGCAGGCAGAAAAAATCATTGACCTACCATCTTCCAACGTCTTACAGTTTATTCTCGAAGATGGTAGTATTATTTCGGCAAGACCTTCAGGTACTGAGCCAAAGATTAAGTTTTATTTTAGTGTTAATGCCCCTTTGGTAAGTAAAGAACAATACGATGTAGTCGCTAATCAGTTAGATGAAAAAATTGAGCGAATTATTCGTGATTTGGGACTGTAGTTTAAGCAGGGATAAAGCTCAGCAAAATATCTCTCTGAGCTTTGTTTTTTATGGCTTTTCGCCTGTCAGCAAAAACTCAATTATTTTTCTTGCATTTGCTGGGCTGATATTATGCCCAATATTTTCGTCAAAAATATACAGTGCATTTTTACTATTTAAGAAACTGAGTTCTTCGGCAGTAGGCCTGCCCACGGATCTGTCTTTTCCACCGAAGTAAAAAAGTATTTTGTCTTGGCTCAGTTCTATTTCTTTGAGTAACTCGGTATAGTGGTTTTGTCCTAATGCTGCGGCAAATTTCGCCAAACTAGCGAAGTTTTCTCCTTCCAGGTTTTGTTGTGAGATAGTAACGCCATCACTTTCAAAACTAACAGGAATCCCTCTGCTGAAACTCCTCCATACTTCTTCGGTCATATCTAAGCGACCTCCTCCGAGGAAAGCTCTGTCAAATTTCATTTCTTGCCGTACCAAAAGATCTTCAATAACAAAAAAACCATAAGAATAGCCCCAAATGAGTACCGTATTATTTTCAGCTTTGAAATGTTCTACTACTTTCTGTAGCATAGCTGCACTTTGTATTGCTTCCAGCGTGATTTGCTCGAAGCTCAGGTTTGTATTGAGTACACTTTCGTTAAAAGTTTGCACTTGATGGACTAAATACATCTGATACCTTGAGGCTAATGATTTATCTCCTGTTGTTTGAATTGCTTCTTCGGCATCAACCAAGGCTGCCATCGGACCGCCTTGCACAACGAGTATCACCGTATCTGGTGCTAGGCTGCTGCCTTCAGAAATATTTTTTATTAGCTCAGTGGCATCATCAGGAATAGTTGTTGGTATATAAACCGGCTCGGACTCAGCATCATTTGACTTACAAGAGTACATTAAAAGAACTACCAATAAGGCATAAACGAAGTTTTTCATAATATTTATTTTTATTGTGAATTAAGATTAGTCAACTACTAGTAGAAGTAAATTCATATATACGGGCAATAAATACATACAGGAATATACCTCTCAATACATCTGCACAAAGCACAAAGATAATGCATATTCTTTATAATTGGTTCATACCTTTACTAATTTCTGTTGTGTCTTCTTGTTGGTATATGTAACAGAAGGGCTATTGAGCAGTCTTTGGGACGGTGGCTTAAAAATATTGCCCAATACCGATAACCAGCCCACTGCTAGATCCATTGACATCTGCACCGTAGTCTATCCGCAATACGGCATCGTAGGTTTTTTTATAAATAAACCTCAACCCTGCTCCTACATACTGGCGAAGGCTCGCTTTTTGTACTAACTCCTTGAACGATCCTCCTGCCGACCGCCAAGTGCCATTATCGGAAAACACTACACCTTGAATAGCACCGAAGTGATTTTCAAACAAGGTTTGCCTATACTCCATGTTCAGCAGCAGTTCAGCGGTTCCTCTGGCAACCCGATTGCCCGATCCGCGAATATTTACATGACTATCAACTACAAAAGGTGTGAAGGCAGTAGCCTCGTTTGTAGACAAGCCCAGGCTTATTCGAATGGCGAAGTTACCTTTTTTTCCGATGCGTTTAAAGTATTTGAAGTCATTTATTACTTTGATAAAATTTTCTCTTTGTCCCGAATTACCTGCAGGTTCAGGAGTAAATATATACTCTGCCTGAGTACTATGCGCATAGCCCGAAAGGTAGAAGTAATGGTGGTTAATATGTCGGCTTGTATAGTGTATTTTTGTTAGTATTTTATTCTTGTCTATTCTTTTAGGTCCCAGCAGTTGATTTTCTCCCTCGCGTTTATTGATATTTTCGTAAAAGTAACCCTTAGTGAATTCTATGCGATGATTGTGGCTAGCTTGGTACATGCCGGTTAACTCCATACTGTGTATATCATAATTATAACTAACGCTCTGTCCTTGAAAGTATAGCGGCTCTATCGTAGCCCAGCTTTTGAGTGCTATTCCGTAACCCCATTTGCTATTATTGACGTAAGGTGTGCGATAGCTCAGATATAGTGAATGCCTGTCGTAATATCTGTAAAGAATAATCATTTCGATACCTGTGCCAAAAGCATTAATATCGTTGAATCCTAGCTCTGTCCAGAAATTTTCCTTAATGGCACCAAAACCGATAATAGGTAGCGAGGTAATACGTTCTTCGCATGCGAAAACAACATAATTGCTATCGTTTTGGGTTTCTATCCGATAGGTTACATTAGCTAATATGGATAAGTTTTTGAGTTGCTGTACGTCAAAAGCCAAAGCAGCCGAATCTAAGCTACTGGGGGGGTGGGTGCTGATAAATCGAAGTAAATATTCTTTTTGTGTTCTTTTTAAACCTTCAAACCGAATAGCATCGATTTGCATTTGCGCGCAAGTGGGTATAACTTGTATCCAACAAGTTAAGAATAGTAGACTGTAAAAACAAATATTACTTATTTTTTGCATAAGTTTGTCTTAACTGTTAGGTGATGCGAATCGAATGCGTTTTCAGCAAGGTAAAGGTATTTCTATCTCGTCTCTGATTTTTACCACCATAATTATGGCACTCTTAGCCTGGTTCTCAATCAAATAAACAGACAGCTGAAGTTTCCGAAAAGTTGAAAGGTTAATAAAAAAAATATGCACTTAATACTATTTGATACACCGCAGTATACACTCAGCTTGAGACCATTTACTTTTACAAGACCTGTAGCAGCCATTAGAGTGGGTATATGGACAATAGCTCAAAAGTGGCAATATCATTTGCAAGCCGACAGTTTAGGCTTTCTCACGGCAGCCTACCTCGCTACCAAATTCCCGAAAAATTATACAGGTGCTCAAACAGTCTTCATCAACGGTGCTTTGTGTCCCGATGCAGAACTAAAGCGAGCAGTACAGCAACTGAAAAATGGCGAGGTTTTAACCAGTGGGGACAGCGTTGTTGCCCTAAAAACTAGAGAGCAACTGGCAAATTTTTCGGATTTTTTACAAGTTGTCCGCACGGCCCGAAAGAAATATTATACCTCTCCTTGTGCATGGATAGATAGACCTCAACAGATATTTAAACAAAACGGTACAGAAATTGTCAAAGATTTTGCGTGCCTGTCTCAGGGTAAGCAATCTGAAAAAATTTCGGACAAGCACACGCGCATCTATCACGAGTCTAACATCTTTGTAGCCAAAGGTGTTAGTATACATGCTGCTACACTCAATGCAGAACACGGCCCTATTTATCTGGCTGCAGGAGTTACTATTGAAGAAGGAAGTGTCCTCAAGGGACCTGTTGCTATAGGGGAAGGGACTGTAGTGAATATTGGTGCTAAAATCAGGGCTAATACTACCATAGGTCCTCATTGTAAGGTGGGAGGAGAAATTAATAATACGGTCTTTATGGGTTACAGCAATAAGGCACATGACGGCTTTTTAAGTAATTCAGTGATAGGAGAGTGGTGTAATCTTGGGGCTGACACTAATAGCTCTAATCTGAAAAATAATTACTCAAACGTAAGGGTATGGAGCTATGCCTCTCAGGCTTTTATCGATAGCGGCGAAATGTTCTTAGGTCTTCTGATGGCAGATTATTGCAGGTGTGGCATCAATACGATGTTTAACACCGGCACCCTAGTAGGGGTAGGGGCTACTATTTTTGGCAGTGGTTTTCCACCTAAATTCATTCCTTCTTTTTGCTGGGGCGGTACCAGCGGTTTCGATACAGTAAAATTAATAGCATTGTTTGAAACTAACCGTAAAGCTATGCAACGGCGCAAGCAATCTTTTGGTGTACAAGATGAAGCTATATTGCAAAAAGTTTTTGAGATGACAGCCGGTCATAGAAAAATCGTTTTATAAAAAAATTACGAATATATAAAGATGCAAAGAATGTGTCATAAATACCTTACATATCATATCATAGCCTTTGTGTTGTTATATGTAAAACTACAAGCACAAAATAAAAATGTTCCTTTTGATAAATCTTTATTTAAAAACAAAAAAGAACACTTTAAAAAAGCACTCACTAACTTCAAGAGAGGTAACGTCTTATATGAGGAGACGCACTACAAAGATGCTTTGTACTTTTATTTGAAAGTACAAAACTTTAATCCTAAAAATGACCTACTCAACTTTAAAATAGGCGATATTTATTTGAGAACGGGTCAACCTGAAAAAGCAAAACCCTACCTTGAAACCGCTTGGCTTTTGTCCGAGAAAAATAACCCACAAATGATTTACGCTTTGGCACGCGTCTATCACCTGCACTCCGAGTGGGTTAAGGCAATTGATGGCTATAATCAATATATAGGTATGCTGGAAACAGGTCGTAAAAGCCGAGAAAAGCGACTGAAAGCCCAAAAATTGATTGCGAATTGTGAAGCTGGAAAAATGATTACCCGTCGTTTTACTACCGTAGTTACTCCTTTAGGACGAAGTATTAATTCTCGTGAAGATGATTATAGTCCAGTAGTCAACAGCGAGGAAAATATTTTATTTTTTACTTCCCGGCGTGTCGGTGTCACCGGCTTGTATCGCGATGAATCAGGTGATTATTACGAGGATATATTTATGGCGGTTAAAAAAGATAGTGTATGGAGAAGGGCGGTAAATCTTCACCGAGATATTAACTCTTCAGGGCATGATGCAGTTGCAGGAATTGCACGCAATGGAAGAATGGTTTTTATTTATAGAGGTACAAATAACGGCGATATTTATTTTTCTAAAAAAGCTAAAAAACAAAAATGGACAAAACTAGAACGCTTACCCAAACCGGTCAACACAAAATATAGAGAAACCTCGGCTGCTTTTTCTCCTGAACGAAAAATACTGTATTTTGTTAGCGATAGAAAAAATAATAGCTTTGGCGGTTTGGACATATTTACGATTAGAAAAACTTCAAAAGGTTGGGGACAGCTAAAAAATATTGGAAATCAGATTAATACACCCGAAGATGAAGACGGTGTGTTTTTGGCAAATGATGGCAAAACACTTTATTTCAGCTCAAAAGGGCATAATAGTATTGGAGGATACGATTTATTTAAGTCTGAATGGGTAAATGGCACCTGGACAAAAGCTAAAAATGTCGGTATCCCTATCAGTACGCCTACCGACGATTTGTATATATCCGTAAGTGATGATGGTAAAAGAATATATAGAATGCTGGTTGCTAGCAACAAAACAAATACTAGCAAAGACCTTTACATGGTTGAAATAACTGGTCAAGAGGATATTCCTGTGCAGCAAATCGAAACAGATTCTGTTGCCGATCAAGTTTTTGCTGTTAATATAGCTAACGGATTATCGACTGACAAGCTGAAAAATACAAAAAAAATTCTCCCTATTGCCAAAAATGAAAAACCCAGACAGAAAAATATCCCTTCTGAAGAAGAAGTTCATGAGTACGGCAGCCAAAAAATAACAGATAATAAAAAATCTGCCGAACTACCCACAAAAGATAATGAAGAGACAAGCTTGACAGGGTCAGAATCATTTTTGCAAACAGCTAAGAAAGAAAAGCAAAAGCTACAGCTTACAGAGATAAAAAGTGCAAAATATGGTATTTCTCTTGACGAAGAAAATATACAATTACCTATTATCTTATTTAACTTCGGTGAGTATACTATTGATAAAGTAGGTAAGCAACAGATTAGGCTGCTTGCGAGAGAAATGAAAGTCTACCCCGATATTCATTTGAGTGTATCGGGTTATACCGATTCTGTTGGGGATGTGCTTTATAATCTGCAATTGTCGAAAAACAGAGCTAAAGCCGTATTTAACGAGCTAGTTCGGTTAGGAGTAGAGAGCAAGCGTCTAAGGCATAAAGGATATGGCGAAGAAGATATTTCTTATGCTAATGATAACGACCAAAATAGGCGTTTGAATAGGTGTGTTGTTTTTGTAATTAATGAGAAATGATATTTATGAAAATGAATATTTACGATAAATTGATTAGTTATGAAAATAATTGTTTGTAAAGTGAGTTTATTACTTACGATGTGCTTAATTTTTTTGAGAGCTGCTCATGCGCAAGAGCGTGTTTTTAAAATGGAAATTAAAGCTACAATCGACCCGCGCAGCAGTAGGTATGTCCGTATGGCTTTGGAAGAAGCAGTAGAAACAGAGGCAGACTATGTTCTCATTGAAATGGATACTTATGGAGGTGCAGTGGATGATGCTGATAAAATAAGAACTAATATCTTGGATTTTGAAAAGCCTATATTTGTTTTTATCAATAAAAATGCAGCCTCTGCTGGCGCACTTATTTCTATTGCCTGTGATAGTATTTATATGAATGAAGGTGCTAATATAGGGGCTGCGACGGTAGTAAATGGTCTTGATGGTGCCAAAGCACCCGATAAATACCAGTCGTATTTTCGTTCTATTATGCGTTCGACTGCTGAAGCCAAGGGTAGAAACACCCAAATTGCCCAAGCTATGGTAGATGAAAATTTGGAAGTGGAAGGGGTTAGCATCAAAGGACAAGTAATTACTTTTACTACTTCAGAAGCTATCAAGAATGACTTTTGTGAAGGTAAAGTGAGTAGTGTTGAAGATATTCTTAATTTAAACGGTATAGAAGACTATGAATTAATTGAGTACAATATTTCGCAAACAGAAAAAATAATTACTTGGTTTTTAAACCCTGTCGTTAGCAGTGTTTTAATTTTAGTGATATTAGGGGGTATTTATTTTGAATTACAAACGCCTGGTGTTGGTTTTCCTTTGGTAGCTGCAATAGTGGCAGCACTTTTGTATTTTGTACCCTATTATTTGAACGGATTAGCAGAAAACTGGGAGATAATTATGTTTGTCATAGGTATACTATTTATTAGTGCAGAGGTATTTGTTATTCCGGGCTTCGGCGTGGTAGGTATTATAGGTATTATGTTGACCTTTTCCTCTTTTACATTAGTAATGCTCAATAATGATTGGTTTGACTTCTCGCAGGTTCAAATGCCCGATTTTACTAAGGCTTTATCTGTTTCTTTTGGGGGTGGATTTGGGGCAGTGATCTTAGTTTTACTAGGACTGTCCCGCTTGTCGCAATCAAAGATTTTGGCAAAAATAGCACTGACAGAAACTTTAGACAAACGAGCTGGCTATGTATCTGATTTTCGCCAAGAAGATTTGACGGGCATGCAGGGTATCGCTCATACAGTATTGAGACCAAGTGGTAAAGTGATGATAAATAACGAAATATACGATGCTACTACCAGGGGAGAATATCTTGATAAAGGGGAGGATATTGTTGTGTCTTCTTACAAGGGCAGCATAATGCGGGTGAAGAAGCAACCTCCCATCAGCTAGTATTTTATCCAAAATGTAAATTTTATATTTCAAGCAGCTTTTTTACTCTTATCTGTGTCCTTTATTTTATTGAGGCGAAGCACAAATAGGTTGCCTGGTTGCGCAACGCAATCGGATACTAAAACAAAGACGCGGTGCAGCCTCACCACTGGGTAAGTCTGCGAACCCTAAAACTCAACCCGTTTGGGTGGGTAGTTCTTATTAGACAGCCCAGGTAATTTGTAAGCCACTTTCCGAAGTGTTTTTTGGTGTGCTTGTAAGTGAGCTGGTAATTGTATTACCAGCCCACTTTCTCTCTAAAAATATACACTGTTATTTTGTAAATGTGTAAAATTAGCTTATATATTGCATTCTTACTATTTTCTATCCAATCGTTATATGCACAGTCTACCTTACAGACTCCTATTAGTCTTCACTTAGAAGAAGTAACTTATCAGCAGGCCCTATCCACGATTGCTGAAATTACCGGGGTTTCTTTTGTTTATAGCTCCTCTGTATTGCCGGCTAATAAGATCTCTTTAAGGCTAAAAAACCAAGATTTAAGTCAGGTGTTAAGAATATTATTTGCCAATACCCGCATTGTCTACGTTTTTCACAAGCAAGAAATTATTTTAAAACTCGGTAAGCAAAAATCGAAACAAAAATCCATTATTTCTGGCTGCATAAAAGATGAGAAAACCGGTGAGGTACTTCCGGGAGTGCTTATTGCTATTGAACACACAAACCGGGGGGTTGTCAGCAACGATCATGGGTTTTATTCTTTGAGCTTAGCACCAGCAAACTATCGGCTGTTTTATAGCTATTTGGGTTATCGCAGAACATACCGACAAGTGCTAGTCTCGGCAGATACTGTGCTAGATATTTTTATACAGCAAAAGAATAAAGAACTCGAAGAGGTTGTTGTGCAGGGGATGCGCAATAATGAAGCTTTTTTTAGCACCACAGCCAACGATGGTCTTAGCATTAATGCAAAAACAGTCCAGCAAATGCCTTCTTTTTTGGGTGAGTACGATTTGATTAAGTCCTTCCAGCTATTGCCCGGCATACAAACCTCTACGGAAGGCAGTGCGGGTATGGTGGTACGCGGAGGGTCTATCGAACAAAATCTGATTCTTTTAGATGATGTACCACTATATAATACGGCACATCTTTTCGGTTTCTTTTCAGTATTTAATCCCGATATTGTCCAAAATGCTTCCTTGCATAAAGGCAGTATTCCCGCTAACTATGGCGGAAGACTTTCGTCTGTACTCAATGTAAATGTGAGAGAAGGCAATAAATATAAAAGAAAATGGACGGGAGGAGTAGGTACTATTTCCACCCGCTTAACTTTTGAAACTCCTATTAATGAGGGTAAGGGATCTGTTATTATTTCTGGTAGGAGAACATATCTGGATTTTTTATTAAATTCTTTCTCCTTTGCTTCAAATAATAGCCCTTCAAATGATGTTTTCAGCAATAACTTTTTCTTTCACGATATATATCTTAAAGGAACTTATCAGCTGGGCCGAAGAAGTAAGATACAAGCCTTGGGTTACTACGGACGCGACAGGGTGAGTTTCCAGGCAGGTTTACGCAATATTTGGGATAGCCATGCGTATTCACTGGGTTGGAATTACATTATTAACTCCAGAATGTTTTCCAATATGACTATTTTTAGAAGCCATATCCTGAGTAGGACTTCTAGCCAGCTTTTTTCTAGTTTGGGCAATCAGAGCAAGTATAGGTTGGCAAGTAATGGGTTCAAACAGCGTTTTACTTTTTATATACAGCCCGACGCTCATCTTGATTTTGGTTTTCAAACTACTTATCAAGCTTATTTATTTGGTGAGATCTTACCTTTAGGAGAAAATTCCCAGATTGAACCTAAGAAAGGTAATCGGGTTTATGCCATAGAATCGGCTGCTTATGCTTCTCTCAACTATTTTATTACGCCCAAGTGGCGTATAAATTTGGGTTTGCGTTTTTCTCGTTTTGATAATATTGGACCGAGCAGGCAGTATATTTATAATACATTTCAAGTAGTTGCTCCTGAAACCAGTACAGAAAATATTATAGATACTATTCATCACAAGGGTGCTTACCACACATATCAGGGATTTGAGCCTCGTGTCGCCCTTAAAATGATGCCCAATAAAAATAGCAGTTTTAAGCTTTCCTATGACTTAACCCGACAGTATATCCACCGTTTTACTAATGCCAATACAGCCTCTCCTGCAGATATTTGGGTGTCTGCAAGTCCTTATATCAAACCACAAATAGCGTACATATTTTCGGCTGATTATCAGCAAAAACTTTTAAACAACACTTATAGCTTTTCATTGGGAACTTATTACAAAATGCTGCGCGGTCAGTTAGATTCCAAAAACTCTGTAAATTTACTACTAAGCGACCATTTTGAAACTGAAGTTTTAGAAGGTACTGCTAGGAGCTATGGTATGGAGTGGATATTCAAAAAAAACAATGGTAGAATGACGGGATGGCTAAGCTATACCTATAGTAAGACTGATCGTATTATTCCGGGAATTAACGATGGAAAACCTTATGCTCCTTTGTTTGATAAAAGGCATGATTTTTCTTTAGTATGCTCCTATGATATAGCCCCGCGTATTAATATTTCTGCTACTTGGGTGTATAGCTCCGGGATACCTTTTTCTCCTCCCTCGGGTAAGTATGAGATAAATGGTCATGTTGTGCCGCAATACCAGAGTAGAAACTCTTTCAGGCTGCCCGACACACACAGAATGGATTTGTCAATTACTTTTTTTAGGAAAAAAATACAGAGAGATAGAAAAAATGAAAGTAACTTCAATATTTCTATTTATAATATTTATAGTAAAAAGAATACCTTTGCCTATGTGTTTAGGCAAAGTAGCCAAAAGCCTGACGAAACAGAAGTTGTAAAGCTATATCTTTTTAAGATTTTTCCCTCTTTCACTTATAATTTTAAGTTTTAGCATCTTGATGAAACGGTTTATCCGTTTATATTGTCCACTATTTGTTTTACTTTTTTGCACGTGCGAAGAACGAGTCGATTTGAGTCTTCCTCCCGTTGACCCTGTACTTGTCATAGATGCTATAGTAGCAAATATACCCGATGAGAGCCGTATATTGCTCTCCACTACTGCACCCTACAACCAGCCCGGTACTACTCCCAAAGTGACAGATGCCATTGTAATTGTCAGTGATAAGCAAGGCAGAGATTTTACTTTTTTCCATCAAGGTACTGGAAGATATACAGCTCCCAAAGCTACTTTTCAGCAGGGAGTGGAGTATGATTTGAAAGTTATCTACAACAAACAAACTTACACTGCCAGCAGCATCATGCCCTACCAAGTAAATTTGGATAGCGGAAGGCTTGGCGATAATAATTTGTCAACTAACCTATCTTTTTCTTATGTGAATGCCGATTTTAAGGACCCGCTAGGCGTAAAAAATTACTATATGTGGGAAACCTTTGTTAATGGTAATAGAGTCAATACTAAAGATATTGTTGTTCACGATGATAGTGGGGTCGACGGAAAAAAACTATCTTATACTGTGCTTATCCCTTTTCCTGATAAAAATCATATTGTTACCACAAAATTATTAAGCATCAACAGGGAATCTTTTGATTATTATTCTTCACTAAAAAAATTAGTTGAGCAGGATGCTTCCTCTCAATCTTCTCCTCAAAACCCCAAAACAAATATCAGCGGTGGCGTGCTGGGTTTTTTCGCTGCTGTAGCAGTCTCTACTATTGATATTTCTTCAGAAGAATAGAAGGTGTGTTTTTATAAGTAATGTGAAATTTAATGTTCTATGATAAACCTGAAATAAATAGAAGTGTTGAAACCTTGATCAAACCTGATGAAATACAATCCGTCTGCCAAATCTTTTGTTGATATTTGTGCTGTTTGGCTGGGTAAAATAATCCCGTCTTTTTGGAATTGCCCCAAACTATTGAATATTTTCCAGATGATATTTTTTTGACTTGCTTTTTCAAAATATACACTAATCCATTCATTTGCCGGATTAGGGTATATACTAATAGTGCCAACAACTTTACTCAACTTATCTTCGAGTGCTGTTACTACTTCGGGAAAGATGGTTGGTACTTTGCTCACTGTCTGATAAATCTCTTTGGTGTTGTTATTTTGTAAGAAAGCAATAAGAATTAGGTTTTTATAATCAGTTATATTATTGGGTAGACCATTCCAAGGTATGCTAATACGCTGCATTGTTTTTGATAGACTCCAAGCCTTTTCTTGTAGCTGAAATCCCGCTGCACTCGGAATCATTTCTCTGAGTACCCACTCGGCGGTATTTATCCCTCCGGGTAGGGAAGATTCTAAGTTGACAACTCGTTCTACTAATGACAAATGTAGTATTAACTCTCTGTTGATAGCAGAATCTTGTACGTAAGAGATATCCACATCAATAGCCATATTTTCACCTTGTTCTGTTGGTAGTGTTAGTGTGAGGTCAAATAATAAGGGTTCAAGTGTACTATGCAGGATATGGCTAGAATCTAAACTACTTATGCTCACCATTTCATCTCCCGATACGAAGACCTGTTGCGTTCGGTCAATACCATAATAGAGCGACCTAGCACTTGGATCTCTCGGATTTTGTTCATTCAGTGGGCCTGGTGAAGGAATATTAGTGAAATAATTGATAGCTAAAGCATCTGATCTTACATTGTTAATTATGTTAGAGAAGCGACTGTTATTTACTGGGTCTTGTATTGAATCCGTCGTATTAGTAAAATGTTCCAACAAAACGATTTTTTTGCGTTCTTCTATAATAATATTATCAAAAGCTATTCCTGCCTTAGTTCCATCACCGTTAGCACTGAAGGCGACCCTAAAGAGTATGTTATCTTGAGTGGGTAAGTCATCTAAAAAGCGTGATATGCGTCTCCAGGTGGTATCTTCTCCTGACCAACCTATTGGGAATGAACCCTGATTGCTGCTTACAGTGCCATTATACCAATTAAGCCCGTCCTTTATTTTGCCAAGCGTCTGCCAGTTTTCTCCATTATCTGCGGAATACTGTATAATTAGACCGTCTTCTTCTACGTCTGTGCTATACCAGAGATTCATTGTAATAGATGGTTTGCCCAGTGCCCTTAAATCAAAACATGGGCTGAATACAAACGACCTGTCATTATTTTTATATTTACCATCGAGATTGGTAGCCCAAGCGTTGGTATTCGTAATGCCAACATCGGCAGCTGCCCCTTTTAGCGAGCCCAATTCCCAGGTTATGCTATCGTTCCCAGCGGCATACCAGCCATGTAGTTCAAAAGCGATACCATCCTCAAAATTTTCCTTATAAGGGTTAGAGGGAGTAACAGTTATTGACGGTAAGATATAGACATTTTGCGTAATACTTGACGTACAATTATTTTTCAATGTGGCAGTAAGAGTAACTTGGTAAAGCCCTGGTTGAGCATATTCATGATTAATAGTAGTGCCTTCTAGCTTTGCAGTATTTCCATCGCCAAAATCCCATCTGTAGCTGTCAACTTGCCCTAAATTAAGCGAAGAAGTAGAAGTAAATATTGTTTGCTGTCCTTGGCAAATATTTTTCCAAACGAAGTCTACTTCAGGTATGCTCTCGACAGCAATTTTTCTTGTAATAGTATTTGAACATCTTTTCTTTGTCCATACTTTAAGCGTTACATCATAGCTTCCCGGATTTCCTTTAAAGACATTGGTGGGGTTTTGTATCTTCGCAGTATCATCAGGCATACCTGGAATTTGGTTTTCAAATATCCACTCCCATGCAACGATGCTATCTGTCTTAACTATTGTAGATGCATCCTGAAATTGTACTGCTCTTTCAAAGCACCCGCTACTAATGCTAAAATTAGGTTTTGGTAAAGGGTTCACTTCAAAAGTGATACTATCAGTAGCAGAGCAGCCATCAGAAGAAGTGAAATTGTAGATCAATTTATGGAAGGTTTGTGCTGTATCATTAGATACGGAAGCAGCAGCAATAGAAGGGTTAAACGTAGCACCTAAACTGCTACTATTGGTGATACCTGTTCCTGACCATGTACCTGCACCTGTAAGCGGCCTGTCTTCTTCATCTACGATATTAGCTCTAATAATGATTCCCGTGCTGTCTGAAACACAATAGGTAACGCTATCTACGCCATATTCATTTTCAGTAAAAATAGAAATTTCAGGAACTTGGTGTATTGTCAGGGTAATTTCAGCCGTTGGACTGGGGCATGCTGCTTGCAGTCTTTGTGTTACATAAATTGTATAGCTACCCGCAATATTGGTATTGATACCCAAATTCACTGCATTGATAGAGTCTGCTATGATGGCAAACAGATTGTTGGTGTTCAAGCTCCAACCTACCTCAAAATCTTCAGCATCTGGATTGCCATTTACCCCAGCTCCTTTGTTGGTAATCCTGAAGCTAGGTAGCTCTTCGCCTTGACAATATTCGTTGCTAGTAGTAACCGAATTTTGTGTAATGTCAAACATGTCGAAACTAGGAGTAGCAGGAATATCATAAAAAGTAATTTTTATACTATCTGCATCTGCTGCATCTGTTTCGCATCGCGTGAAATGGTTTTGTGTTACATAAATGATATTATCACCAAAATTCAGCGTACTTACATTGGGAATGAAGGTATGGTTTCCAATACTTCCTACCTGGCTCGGCGAGCCTGCTATTAAGTTAGTCATTCCATCATACCAGTTAATGGTAGTATTCGGGTCTCCTGCTCTAAGCGTGTCAGCTACTAATGTAGGTACATCTTTTTGTGTGATAAGATTATCAACACAAATGATTGTATCCTCGAAAGCGATAGTAGGTGCAGCAGGCAAGGGTCTTATAATAATGGGTTGGGTAACACTGTCTTGGCAGTTATTTGCATTTTGGTGGGTATAAGATAAAATATAACTACCCACTTCTAAAGCGGCGGGTTTTAATGTATCCAAATTGCTTGACAAAAGTGTGCCTGCCGCCGATACGCTATACAAATCAAACTGACCCGTGTCGGTGTTATTTGTCAGATTATTCACAGGAAAGCCTTTATTGAGTAGATAGATATTTTCGTCAGATGTGCAATATTCAATGTTTCCACCATTTTCTAATCCAATACTATTGTTCTCTGTTAAATTTTGTATACTCACATTGGGCAGCTTATTAACAACAGTTGCTTGTCGAGTGATTTCTCTGATGTCTGTGGGATCTGCATCATTTACTTGATTGGCTATTACATTAATCGTTCTTGATGTAATACTGGGACTGAAAGTTATTATTCTAGGAACAAAATAAAATTTTCCATCAACCTCTCTTACACCGGTACCTGAGTAAGAATGGAAAGAGAAGTTCGGATTAATTAGGTTAGCAATCCCGTTGGAGTTACTCCCGACGGGTAATAACAGCTCGGTAGAATCTGCTGTAAATGTACTATAAGTAGAATCTCCACTAGCACAGTAAGCAGTCATAAGCCCGTCAATTGGATTGACATCGTCAAAAACACTAAATTCCACTGTTTCGGTGTTGGTACAGTTATTAACACTGTCTGTATAAGTATAGGTAATTTGGTGAGGTGTATTGATACTTCTTGTTAAAGTGGTGCCCGCAATTTGGGGATTGAAAAAATAGATGCTATTATCGCCATTACTCACCACACCCGGTCCCGAGAAGACCCCTGTTCCACTTTCAGTCGGTCCCGGGTTTGCGTTCAATTGTACATTATCTCCATGAGCAGCAAAAACAACTATTTCTGCTATAATATCCACATTTGGCAGTGGATTGACCGTAATAATTACGGTATCGGTGGCAGAGACACATTTATCTTTGTTAACAAGTGTTAGCGTGTAAGTATATATCTTTGTACTAGTACTTTCTGGTGGCGTGATAATTGGGTTACTGCCTGATAGCCCCAAATTATTGACCCCTCCATCTACTATCTCTTCCCAGATATAAGTATAAGGAACATCTCCGCCGTTGATGACTGTGGGACTACCCCCTAATGTTACGCTTTCGCCGCTGCAAATAGCCCTATTACTACCTGCATCTACAGTTGGTGTGATATTATTAAGAACGATATCTCTCGTTAGTGAACTACTGGTCAGGCTGGCGTCATCGGTTTTAAATTCTATGGCGATTTGCCTAGTTGAATCAACACCTAAGGGTTTGGTATGAATATAATTTACAGATCTTAACGCATTGACATAATTGGGTAGGGTGTCATTGCCTGATAAAGTTAGTATACCGTTTGTGTTATTCCAATTACCTCTAATAGTAGCTGTATTTGTGAAAACTAAAGTATCTTGGCTTCTATCATAATTATCACTAATTGTAATGCTTGCTCCCGACAGCGTGTCACTATCCACGTCACTTATATTGATTAAATTGGTAATTATAATACTGGTAGTACATGAAGTATAATCTAATGCAGTTGGCTCTATATCTGCCAAAATAGGCGCATCATTTTCGGATAAAACACTGATATTAAGTGTTTCATCATCACTTGCTTCGTTGTTATCATCTGTTTCTATTCTTATAATTGATGTGCCGTTAAAATTGGGCGTTGGTGAGAAGACCATTCTATTGAGTGCCGTATTGACATTATTTAGTGTACCCGAAAAAGCGAAGAAGCCATCTTTTGTTCCATCACCTACAAGAAAAGATAAGCCAGTCGTTGTACTAAATGTAACAACACCGTTAATGATGGTCATCATTATTTGCTGATCGTCTAAATCTTCATCCGTAATACTGATGTTATTGAAACTTATTTCATTGTCTTCTATAATGGTTGGGCTTGCAGGAAAACGTACAATGGGTGCATCATTAACAGGATTGATAGTGAGTGCAAAGGTTTGGGTGGCAGTGGAGTCATCATTATTTCCACTGATTAGGTCGATTCCGTCGTCAGTAGCGGTGATAGTAAAAATTTGCGTTCCAGAGCTATCGTTGACCTGACTAATATCGACTTTTCCGGTGTTGCTATTAAAGTTAATATTGGCAAAAGTAACGGAATTAGGGCTGAGTGCGTATGTTATTGTTTGGCTTGCTTCATCGCTGGGTGAGTTGTCAGTCAGCGTAATGGTTTGTGTAGAGGTAAAATCCTCATCGACAGTAATGGTATTTGTATTTAGAAAAAACAAAGGCGCATCATTTATAGAAGTAATACCAATATTTCTTGTGAGTTGATTGCTGTTACTTATACCATCGTTAACGGTGAAGGTAATCACTCTTGTGGCAGTATTGGGATTTTCGCTGGAGTTGAGGTAGGTAATAGAGCGGAGAGCAGTTTGGTAATTTGTTAGTGTAGTGTTTCCCGAAAGCGATAGTATACCGTTACTATTATCAAAACTACCAGTAATACCATTTTGGTTTGTAAATATCAGGCTGTCTTCACCTATTTGGTAAGCTGTTGAAATTTCGATAGTGGCAGTATCTATGACTCCTCCATCATCATCGCCAACTGTGATAGCGTTGGTTATATTGGTGGCTGTATCGTTTTCAGTATATGCAATAATGTCCTCTTCAAGATTAGCTAATACGGGTACATCATTGCGGATAAATGGGTTGGTGTTTAAATTTGCTGTAAAACTATTTGTAACTAACCAATTATTTGCATCGTTGATAAGTACGTATAAATTGGCGAGATCACTGCTGACTCGATCCCCTATGTATTCTCCATCATCCGCTCCTATGCTTATCGTGTCGTCCGTACTGAGTCCTTGCGGTAGTATGGTGAGTTGCCCACCTTCAGTATTAACACCATGTAGGAAGCTAATTACTAACCTAGTGGTAGGGTTGTAGCCTTGTAAGGCAATGATATTATCTCCGGTATTAGCCAAGGCCAAATTTCCTGAAAAATCAGCACTATTATTAGCATGATCAATCACCGTACCCCCACTCATATTTGAGGGTGCTGTGTAGGTAATTTGCCCTTCACCAGCATTCAAAGTATCGCTTCCACTTGCAGTAGGTTCTCTGTCAGTGAATATAATCTCTGTTCCGGCAACAATATTGGCGAGTAGCACAAAAGTGAAGTCATCGCTGCCGGTATTAACGCCTATAATAGCAATTTCTCCTATATTCAGTCTGGTGCCAACAAAGCCATCATCATCACTAATGATTGCCGTAACTTGTTGCGTTCCGGCTTCTGTGCCATTAATAACTGTATCAATATCTACAATAACGGTTTCATTACCTTCCACATCATTATCATTATTTCCTGTGATGCTTATGCTGTCTTTGGAATTACCTGCCCCAATAGTAATGCTTGATGCAGCAGTATAATCTGCTCCTCCTCCCGTAGCGTTGCCGCTAAAAGTGAGGTTGACAGTCGTGGCAAGACCCGAAACTGTCGAAAGCTCAGCTATTGCGTAGGCAATGCCTCCATTTTCTGCCAATGGACTGCCTGATAAATCCAATGTTACGCTAGGCGGGCTGTCATCATCGCTAATAGTTATACTTTGGCTAGCTGTGGCACCTATTGCAATTCCTGCAGATGGATTTGAGATAGTTAGTATAGCGATTTCGTCGCCTTCATGGATAATGTCATTTTGCACAGTAAGAGTAACCGATGCGGTTATCGCCCCATCAGGAATGCTAATTACGGTATTACTCAGCAAGAAATCACTAGCTTCGATACCTGCCCCAGTAGTAGCTATATCAACGGTTTGATTACCTGATACTGTACTGCTAGCTGTAGCTGTTACGGTGATAACTGTCGCTGATGCCTCTGAGGCTATATTACTACTCACAGAGAGATTTATATTATTTTGTGCATAACTCACTAGGGATGAAAAGAAAATAAGGAGTGTAAGTAAGTGGCGTTTGTTATGCATAGCAATTGTTAATTTTTTTAATAAAAAAATAGCTGCTGAACACTAGCTTGAATCTTTCTGTAGGAACAACGATTTTTCACTATTTTATTGGTTGATATGCAAATCTCACTTTATTCATTGCGAAACCTGCCCTTGCGGGTTAGTTTTAATTAATGCAATGACAGCATTGCCCTCAAACTGAATAGTGCCAGTTATCAACAGACCATTATCGGATGTTTCAATTACATCATTGCCTGTATTGCTACCGCCACCGCCAAACTGTTCGCTAATGAGTAGCTCCTCGCTGCCCGTACCTTTAATTTTCGCAAGATAGATTTGTGTGCCATTACTAGTTGTAATGTTACCGACAAATATTAAACCACCGTCTTGTGAAAAACTTATATCATTACCCACTACTTGGGAATTATCGGTAGGGAGTGTAATTGACCACAAGCTTTGACCTTGTGCATTTATTTTTTGCAAAAAAATCTTTTCACTTAGCTCGTCATTTCCAATACCTACGAAGCCATCGCCTACATCTGCTATGGCTATTCCCGATTGATTTCCGGCACTACCAAATTCAAAATTCCATTCTGGATTGCCCGAATTATTGAGCCGAATAATGCTCATGTCTTCCTCAACGCTACTTCCGTTATTAATTGTTCCTACCCAGATAATGTTTCCGCTACTGCTTTCTATAATATCGCTTTGGGTTTTATTATTTACTGTGGAAAAACCATAAGTTCTGGTCAGTATTGTATTGCCTTCCATATCTGTTCTAATAAATAGTACATCATTTCCCAAATTTGTGATATTATTACCAACAATCAAATAGTCGCCATTTTTTGCTTTTGCCAATTCAGAGCCTACCAGTTGGGAGGTGTCGCTTTGAAATCTCACGTTAAAGCTTGCATCTATATCACCCTGCTGACTTATTCTTATCAGGTGCATAGACACAGAATCTGATGTTACAAGAGGGCTACTGGGGGCACTGGTAGCTAAAATAATATATGTGCCATTTTCATCAATTTCCATACTATTGGCTTGAGTATATGTTTTAATGCTAAAACTGTCGCTCCATATTTCATTACCGCTTGCATCGGTTTTTGCTAGAAAAATATTGCTTCTGTTGGCAAAGTCAGTATTTCCTAAAATTACATACCCGCCATCATCAGCTTGGAAAGACTTGACACCTCTGTTGTTACCATTGTAGCCGTAAAATTTAATAAATGTATTTTCCCCCCCGTATGTACCCAGATTATTATCCTTACACGCACAGACAGAGGTAAACAGGAGCAGGAGAAATATACAGTTTTTTTTCATTTTTTTGTTTTTTTCTTACGATTTTTTACCCTGTAGAAAGAATGCATAAAACCAAAAGATACTGATACGGCATTGAATCGGTAGTCGTTTTCTATGTACCCGTATCTGTAAATCAAGCTGCTATCACCATTTGTAGCATCATATCTTTTTGCTGGATTTGCTTGGTTTAACAAGCCATAAGTATATAGGGCTTCAAGGAAGAAATAGGCGTTTCGAACTTTTAGTTTCACACCTACTCCTGCGCTTATACTATAATTAGGGTTTTTCCTTAGGTTTTTTAAATCTTCTGTTACACCCGTTACATCGGAAGATCCTACCACTTTGCGCGCAAACTGCCCCGAAGCACTTGACATAAAATCCAGAGAACATCCCAGCTGTATATAAGGGCGTATTTTTTTTTGAGGCAGCAACCCATAGCGTATAAAAACAGGTAATTTTAGCCAACTATTATTTTCCTCATTGGTAAATTCTGTAAATGCTAATAGCTCATCTTTTAGTGTGAAGCGATAAGAAATATACTGTGGACTCAACACGGCAAATAATGTGTTGTAAAGTAAAATCTCTGCACTGAACCCTGCCTGAAAGCTGAAAGAACTAGTATAATTTTGGTTGTTGTTTTGGCTATTATCCACCCCATAATTTTGTATTAGTTGAGGTTCTACTAGGTTAGAGCCTACAAAAAAACCAAGTGAAACCCAAGGAATTATTTTAAATTCGTTGTATAGCTGGATGAAATCTTTGGTTTCGTTGAGGCTTGTTTGGTACTCAGGCTCTGCTACTAACATGTCAAATAAGAATTCTTTAGCTTTCTTTTTTTTATCTAGATAAACAGAACTTAATACAAGTAGCCTGTAAGCTTTTAATTTATCACTTTGGCTGAACCCACCTTTTAGGCAGTAAGTTTCAATAATATCTGCCACTCTTTCAAGAGAGCCGTTTTTATAAACTGTTTCTGCTAAGGCTAACTTTTCTGTACAAGACTGCGTAGCTTGCCCTTTGGAAAGTGCTACATAAACGAACATTAGCAGCACAGACAAAAGCCAATAAGACTTTATGGTAAATTGCCGATTGTTCATTGTGGAAAAAATATCGAGGTATTCATAGAAATTGGTATACAATTATGTCGCAATTATTCGATAGAAATTCAGTTTGTAATACAAGTTTCTTCAAAAGGAATATCCTGACCTACATACTTCCCCCAATTTTTCTTAGATAATTTTTTCGGTCCTTTTATCAGGTGCAAGTTTTTACATATTTTGTCAGCTACTTGCTCTAGGTCTAGCGTAAAGTATCGAATGGTTTTATTCACTGTGGAAGAAATAATGTTTTTATTATCGGGGCAAAATGCTATTGATTGAACCCATCCAGTGTGATCATTAATAACTATCGGTTGGTCAGTGAGTTTTTTCGTATGCCAAACTCTGACAGTATGGTCAAAGCTAGCACTTGCTGCAAACTTTCCATCATTCGAGAAAGCTATTTGTGCGATAGTTGCTGTATGCCCCTCCAAATCTATCTCTAATTGGTTTTTATTTATATTCCAAACGGCCACTTTACCACTTTGGAAGCCTGCGAAGATTTTTGTGCCATCTGTATTGAAAGCTACCGTAGTGGCTACGTCGTTATAGTTAGAAAATAAAACTCTTCCGCTGCTACCTACTATTGTTTCCCATAGCATAATATTTCCATTTTCTAATGCACCTACAATTGTTTTTTGGTTAGGACTCAGCGCAATACCTTTTAATCTCAGTGGAGCTTTTACCAACAGAGAGACTTTGAGATTCTTTCTTAAATCCCACTTTGCAATAATGCTATCTTCTGCTGCTGTATATATCGTTTTGTTGTCTTGAGAAAATATAATAGAGCATACTGCTCCCTGATGATAAGATCTTGTTATCGGTGTATTATTGGGTTCGCTGAGGTTGTATATGGTAATTTGTCCTTGGTTATTACCTGTGGCTAACCATTTGTCGTTGGGGCTTATATGCATACTTCTGATAATACTGTTTACCTCTTGCATGACAACTGGAGTTTTCTTTGTGTTTTTAAAATCCCAGCGAATAATTTTTCCATCACTTCCCGATGAATATAAGTATTGCCCTTGCTGACTAAAGACAGTTACTCTAACCGCATCACTGTGTCCTTGCAGTAGATTAAACTTTTCTCCTTCCAATAATTTATTGGCATAATACAGGGCCGAGTAAATATCGGAATTATAGGCACTTCCTTGGTAAGATTGATTAAACAGAAAGGCTTGTTTAGCAACTAGTACTCGTTGTGCTGTATCTTTTATTTGGAGTGATTTGACAGCCATAGTTTGCGCAATAGATAAGTAGCGCAGCTTTTCAGCTTTGTTGGCTTCATACTGTGCTTTTTTGGCATTTTCTTGCGCTAGTTTTGCTTGTCGGTCTGCATTTTGTCTTTCTTGTTGGGCAAGTGCTGCATTTTTTCTTGCTTGTAGTTCGCCTTTTTCAGCCCTTTTTGCTTCTGCCTTTCTTTTTTCTTTCTCCTGTTGAGCTTTTCTCAATGCCAATAATGCTTCTTGTTGCCTTTTTATTGCCAGATCTTCATTTGCTTTGGCTTTTTCTGCATTAGCTTTCGCTATATTACTTTGGTATTCAGCGGTTTTTGCATTTTTTTGAGCTATTTTTTGCTGTGCTTTTGATTCTCCCGCTTTGATGTTTGCATAAATAACCAAAAGGATAGCCACAATAGCAGCTACACCCATGGCTATATTAAAAACTCGTGACTTTTGTAACGCTTTTTTTTGTAGGCGTTCTTTACTGCTCTGTTCTTGTTCATAAGCTCTTTTGCTAGTTTCAAGAAAACTCATCGACCGCTCAAAGGCTGGGTGGTATCGTTGTCCCCAGGTCGGATTGGTTTTTTGTTTTTGCTGCCAGTTAATAGCTACCTGTAGCTCTGGTGGTCTCCACAAGCCGCTATCTCCTTTATGGTAGGCTGCTGAAGCTTCACAAAGTCTTAGATATATTTTAGACGAGTCGGATTCTTCTTCCACCCAAGTGCGGCACCTTGTCCACACACGCATAAGGCTTTCGTGCGAAATATCGATAATTGAACTTTTACTGAGTTTGTGGTCGGAAGGAGGCATTAGGAAAGTACGCCCGTGTTGCCGAAAACTTTCTATTACTTTGACCAGCTCTTCTACTGTAGTGTTAGCAATGGCAGCGAGGTCTGCTAAGCGGGTAGGTCTTCGAATACCTCTTCCATCAATACCTTTCTCTGTGATGCTTTTAAACACGAAAGCGCAAATTACTTTTTGTTTTTCGTTGAGTTCATCATAGGCCTCGTCGGCATGTAGTGAAAGTGCTTCATCCATGCCACCAATAGCTTCATAATGAAGCATGTCAATAGGTTCGCCTTTTTCCCTTGCATATTTATTCCAATAATTCCATGTTCGCATTAAGGCGTGCTGCATAATGGGTAATTGGTCGGTGCTGTTACCCAAATCGTTGAGTAATTTTTGTACTAATCTAGGGGTAATTTCTGCATTGCTTACTAAGCTTGGTCCTAAAATCGCCTTTTGTTTCTGCGAACGTGTCATTTGTGGGATCAGATAGTGGCTTTCGTTGATGAGTGAAGTTAACTGCGGAAATTGTGCACAATCGCCAATATAATCTGAACGCATGGTCATGATCACATAAACCGGTATTTCTGATTGTTTGACAGCTCGCAGCAGCATCTTGACGAAAGCACCCGATTCGTTGGACGAGTCTGTATTGGTACTTGAATTGCTGAAACGGAATATTTCTTCAAATTGATCTACCAATAATAAAATATTTTCATCTTCTTCTTGCCTCATCTTTTTGAGTATTTCTACCAATCCCAAAGAGCTACTTCTAAGTTCAGCCAGTTTGTATTTGGTGAGTATTTTTTGCTCTTCCTCATCGGTGGAGGCTTGTAAGTCTTGCTTAGATATCTCTTGAGCTATATTTTTGATAGGAGCGATACCGGGACGCGCAACTATTAATCTCCAATTTGAGCCTGCTTTAGACATAAAACCGCCGTACAGTGCGGGAATAACTCCGCAATACATCAGAGACGATTTTCCGCTACCAGAGCTGCCTAAAATAGCGATCAAGCGGTTTTGTTCTAGTTTTTCAAGCACTTCATCAACTTGATCTTCTCGCCCGAAAAATACATGTGTTTCTTCTAATCGAAAGGGTCTTAAACCGGGGAAAGGATTAATGTAGGTCTGTTTTTTTTGACAAAAATTTTTCTCCTCCTCGAGTTCCGTATTTATATCCGATCTGTCTTTTGTGTTAATCACAGATATCATAGTTATACTCCATAATATATAGGATTAATCCTATATGTAATGTAAATCAAGAGTTAAAAACGCTAGAGCTGAATCATAGGCGTTGATTTCGGACTTATCAAAGAAATCTAATCGGTAGGTCTCTACTACTTAGATTTGCCATATCTGCGCGTACTATGGCAGTAAATTTAAAGTATTATATACAAAGATTTAGCCTGCTGTAGTGCCTTTGTGGCTTTTTAGACCTCTATTTTCTTGTTAATAATAAGTAAAAGAAATTTAGTGCTTATCAGATAAGGCAGCTACACGGCTTACAAATTCTCTCATGGTTTTTGCTACTGAATGGCTGTTATTATACATAATTAGCGTATTCCGATATATTTGGTATTCACTTTTTAAGATTTTAATCCACTCGTAGTTTTCCTTATTTTTCGTGTATATGCCGCTGATAGTCAGTCGTTTTTTTCTGCCCATTCCATTTACCTTTAGCACATCTTGTAGTTTGGCAAATACCCAGTCTTTTTTCGCATGCTGAAAGTAAATAATAGCGGCATCACATGTTTTTAGGTATTCTTGGTGTAGCATTCTGGATTTTTTACTATCGTATTTTTGCCAAGAGTTCATAACCATAAAATTTTGTTCCTTTAGCCACTTTTCAAGTGCTGAGATATTGTGTACATCTCTGTGATCGTTAATGAGATAGATTTTTTTCTCAGGAGTTTTTTTATAAGTGTTGTCAAGTATGGAATAACTTGTTTGTTGTTGAGTATTTTTGATTTTAAGCTGATACAGCAAGGTGCTTTTAAAATCTTCAATTTTAGACTGAATAATTTCTGCACCGAATAATAACTCTTCTGTACCGCTGCTCAAAGTATCGATGAAAAATTTCTGTTTTTCGTCCGTATAATCAGCACTGTGCGACATCCAGACAAGGCGCGGAAAAATACGATTGTTTTTGGTTAGGTATTCTCTAGAAAATTTTGCAGCATACTTATTTTCTAACTCTGAGAAAGAAAATTCTTCAGAAGCACTGATAGTTTCTCCGTATTCTTCACCTAAAAGGTGTACTGACATCTCGCAATTGCGCAAATCATTAAGTATTTGTTGTTCAAATTCCTTTTCCCGTGTGGGCGGATATTTTTCGGGCATTACTTTAAAGCCATGACTTTGTAGCTCTCTTTTTATTTTTAGTCGTTCCGAAGCTAAATCTGCCCCCGTATTAGCCAAGTATATGTACTTACTACTGCCTTGCTCTAGCACTTTTTCATGTATCATTCTTGCTTCTGAGATGTCATAACATAGATCTATAAGTGCCAGCCAAAAAGTTTTTTCTGCTCGCGGTGTAAAGAATTGATCGATGCTTCTGATATCAGTAGTTTCCTCATTCTCAAGAGCTGCATTGTGAAAACTGTAGGGCAGCAGTTTTCTTAGGTTTTTAGGCATCTCATTAACTGCGACTGGTTTCTTAATAACTTTGTAAACTTTTTTTAAGGTGTTCACATTTCCTTCTTCAGTAAGTCCGAATAAGTCTGAAATTTCTGCTAATTGTATGAGATTTTTTTTACAACGGATAAAGTTTGGAGAAAGCAAAATAATTAAAATATCAGCAGTAGACAAATCAGCACCTATGTTTTCATCTATCAACTTTATTTTTATTTCTTCACCCCTCATATCTGCGATCATAGGTTGCATAAAGCGTGCAAAAGTGCTGATCCATCTAATAGGGCAACTGTCTGTCGGTGTGTTGTCTGTACTGCAATGATATATGTAAATAGGCTTTTGCATATTTTTTTTGTTAGGCACTGTTTTGCGTAGACCTTAGCACCATAGAGCAAATTTAGTCATTTTTAACGGCACTCGAAATGGAGTGTTAGGTAATTACGATTTTTCTTTTGATCGGTCCAATATAATTTCGAACACTTCTGTATAACTATCAACTAAGCTAAAAAACTCTTGCTCGTTAAATTTGTAAAGCAAACTGTCTTCTTGTGCTATCCACTCTACCTGATTAGTAAACTGGTTTTCTGGAAACAAAGTGTCGTGTATTATCTCTTTTTTTGCTAACACCCGATGAGTCTGTCCACCGTGCTGTAGTAAGATACTCCCTGTTACGATAACATAGATCTCCTCGATTTCCGTATTTTTGGAGGGAAGCAGATTCTGGCCCTTACATACATATATTTCGGTCAGAGATTCTATGAGCTTAACAATGATGGCACCGGGTATTTTTTTAAAAAAATCGATGCTTAATAAGAATTTAATTTTGTAAAAACGCAGTAATTTTAAAGCAGATTCAGAGTGCATTTTTGCTGCTATTAATACTGTTTTATTCAGGTCTGTGAGTACGGCAGTATCAACTCTTTTTGTTACTTTTTCATATCGTGTGGCATCCAGCTTGCAAATTGCCCATGCCGAGGTTTCTCGCAACAGTTTATCCTCGTTGAAGAGGTGGGCAATTAGGTCATAATTAACATTCGAGTCATCGCGCATGGCATAAGCATAAATGGCACAGGCTTTTGTCCAGCGGTTGATACTTGTGTAATCTCTGCTGATAATATGTAGTAATACTTCTCTGTTGTTTAGCGATTCTCTGGGAAAATAAATTTCATATTTTCTTACTTTTTCTGAAGCTGGGCTATTATCTAAAAAAGGTAATACTACAGCTTTCAAATCCTCATCAATAAATACACTTAACAATTCCAATGCGTAGCCAATACTGTCGGGTGTTCCTGTTCTTATATTTTGCTTAACGAGCATAACAGACTCTTTTTCATGTAATAAAGATAGCAGCAGAAATACTTTGTCATATTTTTCTAATATTTCTTGTTTTATAGCATTAGATAGTGACTCATTATCAGGTGTTTTTTCTATTTCAGTACTAGCTGCCAAAGCCCATATGCCGTTGCTTATTTGCTCTCTTAAAGCAGCCTTAACGAGTATTTTATCTTCTTTCGATATTTTGCCCCCTGTACGATCTAATGATCTGACTGTTTCGTAGAATATTTGTCTGTTCGGTGTACCAACTTTCTTCTTGAGTAGTTCGGTAGCTTTTGGTGTTGAAATACTGCCATAAATATGAATGATACCTTGCTGAATTTTTGCATTTTGTGCATTCTTATGAAAAGCAGTTTCTAAGGTGGGTAGTATTTTTTCTCCAAAATGTAAAAGTACTCTGAAAGCTGTATTTTCATACCCTGATATTCCTAAGTGTTCTATTAATATTGGAATGAACGATTCAATATTTAATTTTCCTGTAGTTATAAATGCGGTCCTTCGGACTTTTGGTGAAAGGTCTCTCAATAAAGGTAAAAGTAACTCAAAAGTATGTGGGGTTTTATTCATTGATAGCAGCCGTATACCACGGATCCTTTCGTCTGCGTTTCTCGAAATGCATAGGCGAGTGATTTTGTGATAGTCAGTAGTGTTTTTTTTGTCATTTATCAACTTTTCTCTAACCTGTTTTGCCAATATATTGAGTTCATTGGGCAAACTGCTATCTGTTAACGCTAGATCAATTTTATCTTTTAGAGCTATAAGGCTTCTACTATTGATCTGTCGAATGATATATTCCTTTACTTTATGGGAGCTAAATTTATTTAGTTCGCCAATTTTTTCGTACCAGGCAAAAAAATCAACTTTGTCGAGTAGTATCATCATTTTTACCTGCCCTTGCCTGCCATTCTTGTTTATTTCTTTATTTATCTGACCGACAAGGCTCAGCTTATTTTTCTCATCCGATGTCTTTTTATAATTGCTGTTTTCTAAAGTATTTTTCAAGGCTTTTTTGTATTCTTCATACATATTTGCCGTAGTGTACATCCAAAGTAAAGTGATGCCAATGATGATATATGAATTATAAATTAAATCAAAAAAGTTGGTTCTCGTCGATAAAATAAGCAAAAGACCAACGATTAAAGTAGCTGCCTCACTAACAACCCCTTCTATTCTAGTTTGTATATCGAAGCGAATAGAGGCATCTATCGGAAAAAAAAATATTTTTAATGTTGGGGTTTCTAATGAATCTTTGAGGGCATCTACAAAAAGTTTACTCACCGATATCATCAAAAAAAAGAACAGAAAGACATTGGATGCGTAAGTATAGCCAAAAACATAACCTACAAATATGGCAATAAAAGTGAAGATACATAAAATACCTGGTATAAACATTAAGGCTATTTTTAAGCCGTATATTTCTATAATTTTATCATTGAGGAAAGTTTGCACAAGAAATGAGCAAATCATTACTGCACCATTAAAGAAGGATAGGTAATCGAGTAACCTATCATTGTCGCTCTGGTTCACTTGAAAGAATTCGCCCGTTACTGACAGAAAAGAATAGTGAACTAAATGTGCCGCCGATAAAGAGAGCGTAATGAAGAAACCCATCAACATGACATATTCTTTCCGTACGAGCGGCTGTCTTAGGTTTTTTTTAGGTGTTTTTCTCTCTGAACTAGAACTAGCTATTTTTAAGGAAAAGTTGTTTAAAATAATGATAAAAAGTGTTAGATTAATCAATATGCATACACTACTGACAATCATAAAATTAGTTTCTTCACCTAGCCAGTTCTTAGCTAAAGGAATAGTGAAAAAACCTATAATAGCAGAGAGTGCTTGTCCGGTGTCTATTCCACTGGCCAATCTTTTGGAAGCTTGGAAGTCAAATAGCCTTCCGAACATACCCCAGAATATCAGTACCACAATTGAACTAATAGGCGTATGCATAACATAAATGATAAAAACTATCCACTTGTTAGTAATGATTTTAATTGCTATTGTTAATGAAATAACAAATACAGTAGCAAATAGCATGGCGTAAAATACTAATGTTTTATAACTCATCTTTTTTTGCATGAGCGAAAAGAGATAAGTAAATAAAACACCTAGCACACCGGAAGTAGTAAAAGCATACGGTAGCGATTGTTTTTCATCAAAGTATTTAATGAAGGCAACGGTGGGAATTACTTCGTAGGTAGCTAAGAATATGCCTGAAAAAAAACCAACTGACAGCAACAGAGCTATTTTCGGCCACTCCTCTTGCTTTCCATTGACTATTTTGAGTGTAAAATTTTTCATGTAGCCTTGCCTTTTACATCTTGGGGAAATGCCCTATCTTAGCATGTTTACGATATAACTGAGCCTCATTACCTGTGTAAAGGTATTAATTTAAGTTGCCAATATCAAAACTGTAGATTTATTAAACGCTCGGCAATATATTCTCTGTTTAGTCAGAGATTATTTAAAAAATAAATGCTAATCTTATTTTGTGTGCAAGGGGGGTAAATTAAATTTTAAAGATTTAAATATGATTCTAAATATAGAAACTACTACTACTATTTCTTCCGTAGCAATATACAACAATCAGAAGAAAATTTTAAGCTACGCCGAGCTATCTGTAGAAAAATCTCATGCCTCCTGGCTATCAGTAATGATTGATAACACACTGAATTATTGCCAATTGACCATGTCAGACATCTGCGCCGTGGCAATATCAGCAGGTCCTGGCTCTTACACTGGCTTGCGCATTGGCACGGCTACGGCTAAAGGCTTGTGCTATGCAAGTCAAATTCCTCTCATTTCAGTAGATACCCTAAAATCAATGGCTGTGCAGGTGAGTGAGCAAATACAGCCTATAGTTTCTAGCCCCATTGTGCTTGTTCCCATGCTCGATGCCAGAAGGATGGAAGTGTATACCGCAACTTACAACATGGAAATTAATGAGGTAGCCCCCGTAGTAGCAAAAAAAATAACAGCCGACAGTTTTAGTGAGAGCTTAGAAAAAAGTAAAGTGATTTTTTTTGGTGACGGAGCAGGCAAATGCAAACAGGTGCTTAAGCACCCCAACGCTATTTTTTTATCCAATATCATGCCTTCTGCTAAATATATCGGGATACTGTCTGTCCAACAATACATGGATACCGATTTTGTAGATTTAGCATATTTTGAACCTTTTTACCTAAAAAAAAAATTTACTCAGTCTCTTTCATAGCTGAAAGATAATCTTTCCACCAGAATGAATTAGTTTAGTTGAACAACAAAGAAAAATATCAATAAAAAGCATAAAAAAAGTCAATAATATTTTTTGATTAAAAGATTAAATAATAGTTTTGCGGCACAGTTGGCGGTAGTGGAGTACGCTGAAAATAAGCAGGTGCTTCTGGCATTTTATCACGCTGCTGCTCGCATTTGTTTGAAATGCATAAAACTCTCTGTATTTTAGAGGGTATTGCACACTCCATTTTCGTGAATACTTTTATTAAGGTATTATTCTTTAGAAAGTGGGAGCGTTCTATGACAAACTTAAGAGTAAGAGACAAGCTTGTGGAAAAAGGAAACAAAGAACGCACAGGGGATGCCTAGGCTCTTGAAGACTAAGAAGGACGTGTTAAGCTGCGAAAAGCCATGCGAAGGCGCACGAAGCCGTTGAGGCATGGATGTCCGAATGGGTCAACCCGGTATGTTGAAGACATATCACCTAGCAATAGGAGGTTACTCGGTGAACTGAAACATCTCATTAACCGAAGGAAAAGAAAACAAAAGTGATTTCCTAAGTAGTGGCGAGCGAACGGGAAAGAGTCCAAACCCAGACTGTTACTAGCAGTCTGGGGGTAGTAGGAGTTGCGCTATAACGTGTATTTAGTAATGAGAATGTGCTGGAAAGCACAACCGTAGAGGGTGACAGTCTCGTATAATTGCGATGTACATATGCAAGCAACCACCTGAGTAGGCGGGGGTTGGTGAATCCTCCGCTGAAGCTGCCGGCACCATCCGGCAAGACTAAATACATTCAAGAGACCGATAGTGAACAAGTACCGTGAGGGAAAGGTGAAAAGTACCCTGAATAAGGGGTTGAAATAGTACCTGAAACTGTGCGTTTACAAGCGGTCGGAGTCTTTGTTAATTAAGATGACGGCGTGCCTTTTGCATAATGAGCCTACGAGTTGTTATATATAGCAAGGTTAATTCTTTGAGAGAAAGAGCCGTAGCGAAAGCGAGTTTTAACAGGGCATTTCAGTTATATATTTCAGACGCGAAACCCGGTGATCTACCTATGTCCAGGCTGAGATTAGAGTAACATCTGATGGAGGGCCGAACCAGTAGGCGTTGAAAAGCCTTTGGATGAGGTGTGGGTAGGGGTGAAAGGCCAAACAAACCGGGAGATAGCTCGTACTCCTCGAAATGTTTTTAGGAACAGCGTATTGTTGTGTTTTATGGAGGTAGAGCTACCAACAGGACTAAGGGGTGTCAAAACCTACTGCATCCTACTGAACTCCGAATACCATAAAATTGCCAATGCAGTGAGGGTAAGGGTGCTAAGGTCCTTATCCGAAAGGGGAACAACCCGGACTATCGGCTAAGGTCTCAAAATGTATACTAAGTTGAACAAAGGCAGTCAAACCACCTAGATATCCAGGATGTTGGCTTGGAAGCAGCCATTCATTTAAAGAGTGCGTAACAGCTCACTGGTTGAGTGTTTAGGCGTCGATAATAGACGGGCATAAAGTATACTACCGAAGCCGTAGTAGTAGATGTATATCTGCTAGTTAGAGGAGCATTAAAATAGTGATGAATGTGTAGCGTAAGCTAAACTGGAATTATTTTAAGAGAAAATGTAGGCATAAGTAACGAAAGACAGGTAAGAACCCTGTCCGCCGCAAGACTAAGGTTTCCCACAGCTATGTCAGTCAGCTGGGGGTAAGTCGGTTTCTAAGGCAAACCCGTCAGGGGTAGTCGATGAACAACAGGTTAATATTCCTGTACTAGCTGTCTAGCTGCATATTATCGACGTTGTTTTAAAAAGTATGCGTACTGAGGGAAAAGTACGTTGAATCCTTATGAGGAGAGAGTACACGGAACCTTCGGGAGAAGTGAAAATTACTTGTACGACAACCAAGAAAAGATAGTATGACTTACAGACAGCTATCCGTACCGCAAACCGACACAGGTAGTCGAGGAGAGCATCCTAAGGCGAACGAAAGATTCGCGGCCAAGGAACTAGGCAAAATAGCCCTGTAACTTCGGGAAAAAGGGCGCCTCACCGCTATTGATTTAGTTGGTAGGCTTCAGTGAAAAGGTCCAGGCGACTGTTTAACAAAAACACAAGGCTTTGCAAACTCGTAAGAGCAAGTATAAGGTCTGACACCTGCCCGGTGCCGGAAGGTTAAGGGGCGGAGTTATCCGTAAGGAGCAGCTCTAAACCGAAGCCCCGGTAAACGGCGGCCGTAACTATAACGGTCCTAAGGTAGCGAAATTCCTTGTCGGGTAAGTTCCGACCTGCACGAATGGTGTAACGATCTGGACACTGTCTCGGCCGCGATTTCGGTGAAATTGAAGTAGCGGTGAAGATACCGTTTACTCGCAACGGGACGGAAAGACCCCATGAACCTTTACTACATCTTAGCGTTGCTCATGGTTTTATATTGCGTAGGATAGGCGGGAGACTGAGAAGAAGTGTTTTTGGACACTTTCGAGTCGCTGTTGAAATACCGCCCTTTGTACTTCTGTGAACTAACCTGATAAAAAAATCAGAGACATCGCTTGGAGGGTAGTTTGACTGGGGTGGTCGCCTCCAAAAGCGTAACGGAGGCTTTCCAAGGTACGCTCAATACGTTTGGTAATCGTATAGTGAGTGCAATAGCAAAAGCGTGCTTGACTGTGAGTCCGACGGGACGAACAGGTGGGAAACCAGGATATAGTGATCCGGTGATACTTCATGGAAAGGTCATCGCTCAAAGGATAAAAGGTACTCTGGGGATAACAGGCTGATCTCCCCCAAGAGCTCAAATCGACGGGGAGGTTTGGCACCTCGATGTCGGCTCGTCACGTCCTGGGGCTGAAGAAGGTCCCAAGGGTTGGGCTGTTCGCCCATTAAAGTGGCACGCGAGCTGGGTTCAGAACGTCGTGAGACAGTTCGGTCCCTATCTGTTGTGAGCGTAAGAAGTTTGCGAGTCTCTGCCCCTAGTACGAGAGGACCGGGGTGGTTCAACCGCTGGCGTACCAGTTGTGGAGCCTTCTGCATCGCTGGGTAACTAAGTTGGTAAAGGATAAGCACTGAAAGCATCTAAGTGCGAAGCCAAGCTCAAGATGAGACTTCTATAAGGGTCGTTCAAGACTAGGACGTAGATAGGCTGTAGGTATACAGGCTGAGAAGTCAAAGCCGAGCAGTACTAATAACCCGAAAACTTTATCCACTATTCTTATACCTTGCTCTTTTAAGTTTGTCGTAATTACAAAGCTGAAATAATACAATATTTATTCGAAATTAGCCCTAATCCTTACTGCTATCAATTAAGGATAATCCAATGGTGAACATAGCGTAGGTGAACACCTCTATCCATTCCGAACAGAGAAGTTAAGCCCTACAGCGCCGATGGTACTGCACTAATACGTGGGAGAGTAGGTCATCGCCAGCCTTTTTTTATAAAACGAATAAATAAGACCCATTCCTTTTTTTAGTCTAGTCTTGTCATTGCCAAATAATTTCTGCTGTATAGGTTAAAAACATAACTAAATCCTTTTGAACTTGCCTTTCCAATTGTTGTTACTTTTGGTAACTTTTTTGGATTATCTCTGCGATGAATAACCACTTTAGAGAGAAGATGTAGACGATATTTTATTTTTTTGTTGTCATAGTTGGGCAAATGAAAATGCTAGTCAAATTAGGTTGGATTGGCGTAATGTTTTAATAAATTTTATTCACACTATCAATCTTATCAAATTGTGTGGGCTTTTTTCATTTGTGAAAAAAATTTTCTTTGATTTTTGTTCTTGTGTTTTGTTCTTCTCGTTTCATTTGAATTTTCTTTGTTTAAGATTATTTGAAATGCTTGCCCTAGTTGCTTTCCAAATTGAGAAAGGTCATTTGTAGTTACCGATCTTCCCATTATTAGATTTTTACCCAATTCAACTGAGCCAGTACCAATAGCAGCGTTACCTATATCTGCCCACGTTATTTCAGTATCTGAACTTGTCTTTTGATTTTTGGTTTCTTTGGTTTCTTTGGTTTCTTTATCTAAATAAAGGTTTATTTGCATTAAGTCGTGTCTGACCATATATGCGTTTTTCCTGCAAGTACCTCCGCAGTATTTTTGATCAGAACGTTTAGGAAAATAATTTTTATATTTTTAACTCGGTAATTTATAAGCGAGTTAGAAAGAGTACATTTTTATAAATACAGAGTTAGGCGTAAAAATGCAAATTTTTGATATAACTGGCAAGCGAGTATACAATCAAAAACCAGAAAGTCTCAAGACAGGTTGGCATAAATTTCAGATCAACACTTCAAGAATTGCAAGTGGAGCCTATAACGTTGTGCTTATATCGAACTAACAAATTATTAATAAGAAAATAATAATTTTAAAATAATGCAAATGAAGAAAAAACTCGATCGTTCTATGTTGCCTATGCCGATGTATTTCTAGAGGGGTTAATATATCTTTTAATACTGATTTGAATAAGCATTTGGTTTTTCTATCGATTCACAGTAATACAAATCAGATGGAGTCGGTAAAAATATATTCTATTTCATCTCCTGAAAAAAAATAAATGCTTCAGTGTTTTTTATAGTTATGTCAGTCTCATAAGGTGCTGAAAATCCTTTCTCTCTTATAGTTTTGTAAAAGTCCTTTAACACAGTTTCCAGTTCCTTTTTCAGTTTAGAGGCAGTCGTTTGCTCTGATGGTTTATTTTCGCTGTCGTCTGTTTGACAGGAACCCAGTGGTACAATCAGTAAGAATAAAATAAAAATTTTCACAGTAATACGAATGAAATAGGTTAATAATGAGAAAGAATAAAAGGTAAAGACAATACTAATTATATGACTTTTATAAGTTTTGCACTGATAATTTTGCTTACCACAGGCTTTTTTACCGTTTTTTCCTATCCTTATGCTGCTGCATTAGGGCAAGTGAGTGTTATTTGTATTCTCATACATATAAAATATGTACTAAACCCCTCAATTACAACACTTTAGTCATTTTTTATCTATTTCAAGTTTTTTTAATAAAAAAAATATAGATTTGCTAAAAAGAAGATGCTTTTAAATTAAATGTTAAAAATTCATTAAGTGACCAAATGGATACTCCCGAAAAGAATAAATACCCTGAGATTAAGGAAATATTTACGAGATATCTCGAAAAAAAGCATCTCCGTAAGACTCCGGAACGCTTTGCTGTTTTAGAAGAGATTTACAGAAAGTCAGGTCATTTTGACGTAGAATCTTTGTATATTAATATGAAAAATAAAAACTATCAGGTAAGTCGCGCAACGGTTTATAATACTTTAGACCTTCTTTTGACGTGTGAGTTGGTTATCAAACACCAGTTTGGTGATAGCTTGGCTTTATACGAAAAATCTTATGGATACAAGCAGCACGACCACCTGATTTGTACAGACTGCCGTAAAATCTTTGAGTTTTGCGACCCGAGCATACAGTCTACACAGAAGATGGTTGAAGATTTTCACCAGTTTGATATTAAAACCCATTCCTTATATTTTTATGGCACTTGCCGAAACCGGGGCTGCGAAGGTAAAAAACAAATCCTGTACACTTTGTAGTAAGAAATTATTCTAACAGCATACTCATTCGTATCTCAATGATTCAATCGGGTTGAGCTTGGCCGCTTTTTTTGCTGGGAAAAACCCAGAACTCACGCCGACAATAATGCAAACAATTATACCAACAATAATCCACAGCCACGGAATAATAAAGGTAATATCGCCTGCGAGCCTAGCAACCAAATTCCCTGCTATCAGACCTACAACAATACCACAACTACCTCCAATTAGGCAAATGACCACAGATTCTATTAAGAATTGTTCTTTGATGCGTTTTGTGGTAGCACCCAGTGCTTTCCTGACTCCTATTTCTCTGGTTCTTTCTGTCACAGAAACTAACATAATGTTCATCAGCCCGATGGCAGCTCCTGCCAAGGTAATCAACCCAATAACAAGGCTACCCAGCTGTAAAGTGCTTGCGGTTTTTTGCATACTGGCAATCATAGAATCGCTACGTGTAATTTCAAATGATTCGGGTTTGTTTAATGGATCTTTTCTGATGAGGCGCATTAGTCCAGTAGCTTCTCCTATAGCATATTGTATTTGGCTCGGATTGCTTACGGTGGCGACAATTTTGTAGCGTAATCTTTGCTCTCCTACCATTTTGTTGGCATGTAGTATGGGAATGAGCATGGTCCTGTCGGCAGCTCCCCCATGTAAGCCTCCCGATTTTTTGATGATGCCAACAATGGTATATTTTCTTCCACGCATACTAATGGTTTTCCCTAAGGCAATATTTTTTTTGAATAGTGTTGAAATAATCCCTTCTCCGAGTATGGCTACATTAGCACCTGAAGAGAGTTCTTTATTGGAAAATTTTCTTCCTTTTGCCAGCTTTAGACCCTGATTTTTCAAATAATATTTATCAATACCTACCACAGAAGTATTTGGGTTTGTTTTCTTAGAAAGGTGTTTAATTTCTGCACTTTGCGTCACGGAAGTGTTGATGCTAATTCTTTTGGCTAGCGAAAACCTGTTGCCAAATGCCATAGCTTCATCGAAGCTAATCGGGTTTACTATTCGTTGTTGTCTACCTCTGCGTCGCCGCCTTCTTTGAATATCTTGTATGTCGAAACTGTTAGCACCCAAGTCTGACAACTCAGAGCTAATACTGTTTTGAATCGCATCTATTGCTGTAAATATACCCACTAAAGCTGTTAAGCCAATGGCAACGATTGTGGCAGTTAGTACGCTTCTGAGTAAATTATCTTTAATAGCTTTGATTGCCTCTTTTATATTTTCTACAAATAGCATAGTGGTAGGTTTTCTCAAATAGAAATTATATTGCAAGGTAAGTATAAAAGTTAAATATATTTAAGCGTATTTTTACAAACTTTGAGAAATTAAGCCCAAAATAATTATATTTTAATTTTTAAAAAGTTGAATTACGCACAGACTCTTGATTATATGTACGCAAAATTGCCGATGTACCAGCGTGTTGGGCAAAAAGCATTAAAGAAGAATTTAGAGAACATCACTAAAATTTGTTTATTTTTGGGCGAGCCGCACCACAAGTATCGCACCATTCATATAGCGGGTACTAACGGAAAAGGAAGTAGTGCTCATTGGATAGCTGCCATCTTGCAGTCTGCAGGTTATAAAACAGGTTTGTATACTTCGCCACACCTGAAAAGCTTTACTGAGCGTATTAAAGTAAATGGAAAAGAAATTCCCCAACAGGCAGTAGTAGATTTTATTACTGAATTACAGCCTGTTATTGCAATTATTCAGCCTTCTTTTTTTGAAATAACTGTTGCTATGGCTTTTCAATACTTTGCTTATGAGCAAGTAGATATAGCTGTAGTAGAGGTCGGGCTAGGGGGGAGGCTCGACTCAACAAATATTATTAGCCCTGAACTTTGTCTGATTACTAATATAGCTTACGACCACGCGCAAATATTGGGCGATACGCTCCCGAAGATTGCCCGAGAAAAGGCAGGTATTATTAAAAAACAGGTACCCGTAGTAATTAGCGAAACCCACCAAGCCACTCGTGAAGTATTTCTGCAAAAAGCGAAGCAAAAGCACGCCCCCATTTATTTTGCAGATACTTTAATTGAAATGCAGAATCTTTCTGCCAAACAATTTCGTTTTATAAAAAAAGATGGTTTTATCATAGATGCTGTGATGCCTGGACTGACAGGTACTCACCAGTTGAAAAATATCAAGGGAGTTTTACAGAGTGTTGAAATCCTACGGATGAATAGTGATTTTAATATCGACACCAGCCATATCAAGCAAGGTATTGAAGCAGTTGTATCACTAACCAATATTAAGGGACGCTGGCAAATATTAGAAAAATATCCTTGGCAAATTTGTGATATTGCCCATAATCCGCAGGCTTTGGTAGAAGTGCGTAATCGCTTGCAAGAATTGACTTTCGGTAAATTGTATATTGTTTTTGGTATGGTTGCTGACAAAGACATCGAAGGCATTCTTTCAGTATTACCCTGTCATGCTTATTATTTTTTTTGTACGCCTAAAATACCTAGGGCATTAAACGCCGCTATATTGCACAGTAAAGCAACGAAACAATATCATTTAAAAGGTGAGGTGAAAGACGATGTTAATCTGGCAATCCGGCAGGCAAGAAAAATCGCCCTTGCTGATGATTTGATATTTATTGGCGGTAGTGCTTTTGTGGTGGCAGAAATCGATAACTTGTAGTGAGTTTTCTGTCAAGAATAACCAAAAATATCGATTATTTGAGAATTTCTTTATTAGCTTTGCTTAGTTGTAGTATTTTCTTTTTTACCTCATCATCCTCACTGATTAATAAGCACCATATGCAAACCTGTAACTATCTGTTCGCATTGTTGGTTCTGCTATTTTGCTCAGCATGCAGCAGTAGCCCCACTGAACATTTAGCAGAATCCAATAGTAAAGTTTTGACACTAGACAACAATCTCTATGTATTAGATGGTCAGTGGGAGTTTTACTGGGAGCAACTGTTAACGCCTAATAGCTTCAAAGATACACAAAACCTCAAACCCATGATGGTGAAAGTTCCTAGTGTATGGACAGAGTATGAAGATGAAAATGGTGATAGAATTCCGCCTTACGGGTATGCTACCTACCGTTTAGTTGTCGATATACCTAAGTCACAACATTCTAATTACGGTGTTTACATTCCTAAAATATGGTCTGCTGCAAAAGTTTGGATTAATGGAGAACTGTTATATGAAGTAGGTAAAGTTACTACTTCAGCAGAAGGTTTTGAAAATAAAATAATCGAGACCTTTGTACCCATTTATAATCCACTGGATAAGTTAGAGATTATCGTACAAGTAGCTAATTATAATCTATTTGTTTCGTCGGGTTTGGCTAAGAATTTTAGCTTCGGTCCTTATGAAAAAATATATACCGCCTTAAAGTTGCAAAATGCACTAGATTTGGTATGGATTGGGTGCATTTTCATTATGGCTATTTACCATTATATCCTTTTTCTGTTACGCCAGAAAAAAGACTATTCAACACTTTATTTTGGTTTGGTCTGCACAGCCGTGATGCTTAGTTGGCTATTTTTTGGCGATCATTTTTTCTACGAATTTATTAAAAATGACTTGTCTGTCAGCTACACAGTGCAAAGTAAGGTATATTTCATCGCACAATTTTGTCTTGTCCCCCTCGGTTTGCATTATCTGAATTGTCTGTATCCCAAAGAAATTCATAAAAAAATCCTGAAGATAGCCACTTGGATCTTTGGTTTTTATTGCACTTTTATTCTGTTAGCTCCTCCCGTAATTTTTACAGCAATTATTCCTTATTTCTTTGCCATGTTAGGCTTATTCGCAGCTTATATTTTTATTGTTATAATTGTAGCTGCTACTCGTAAAAGAAGAGAGTGGCAGGCGCAGTTAGTCGGTATTTCTACCATGATTTTGGCAGGTGCTAACGATGCCTTAGCAACCGCAGGAATAGAAATTACAGGAGAATTGGCAACGCTACATTATGCCTTAGGGGTATTTCTAATAGTACAGTTTTATATATTAACCAAAAGTTTTTCAGATGCTTTTAGTGCAGTAGAAGACTTATCTATGAATTTGGAGAAAAAAGTAGCCGAACGCACTAGAGAAGTAACTGCGCAAAAGGCAGAAATTGAACACAAAAATAGAGAGTTGAATAAAGCCCTAAAAAACATTACCAGTAGTGTGCGTTATGCCAGTAGGCTGCAAACGGCTATTCTAGGCGGAGTAAAAGTAATAGAACAAAATATGAGTGATTCTTTTGTCTTGTATCTGCCTCGCGATATGGTCAGTGGTGATTTCTTTTGGTATGAAGACTGCTTCGTAGAAGAGCAAAATGGTTGCTCCGATGTAATTAAAGTCTTAATTGCTGCCGATTGTACTGGTCATGGGGTGCCGGGTGCGTTGATGACCATTTTAGGTAATAATTTTCTCGACGATATTATCAAAACCAATAAAGTATTGATGCCCGACCAGATTCTATACGAATTAGATAAAAGGATAATTAAGACTTTCTCCGACGATGATAGCCGCAGAAATGAAGGAATGGACATATCGGTTGTTGTAATTAACCGCTTGAAGAAACAACTCTATTTTTCTGGTGCAAAAAGCCCTCTCTATTATGTCCGAAATAATGAGATCAATGTGATAAAAGGCTCGAAGTTCCCTATTGGTAGTTTTCAGTTTAAGAAAGAGAAAATTTTTAAAAACCACGTGCTACCAATACAAGAAGATGATAGTTTCTATATTTTTTCAGACGGCTATTCCGACCAGTTTGGCGGTGAAAATCAAAAAACTAAATATCTATCCAAGAATTTTAGAGAATATTTATTGAGCATTAAGGATTTGCCTATGGCTGCACAAAAAGATACCTTACTCAACAATTTTAATAATTGGAAGGGAAAACAGCCGCAAACTGATGATATATTAGTAATAGGTTTTAAGGTTTAGGCTTTGCCTTACAATAAAATTCTTATTTTTACATAAGAAATGAGGTACCTCGTTATAGGATTGGGCAATATTGGTAGAGAATATCATGGTACGCGCCACAATATCGGTTTTTCAGTGGTCGATTATATTGCCAAAGAAAACAAATTAAAACTTGACATCGGTCGTTTGGCTTTTGTGGGAAACTTCAAATACAGTGGACGAAATATCTTTCTCATCAAACCAACTACCTATGTAAATTTAAGTGGCAATACAGTAAACTACTGGATAAAGTACCTAAAAATACCCTTGAGCAACACACTCACGATTACAGACGATTTATCTCTACCTTTTGAGACTTTGCGGATGCGGCAAAGGGGTTCGCATGGAGGACATAACGGACTCAAGAGCATAGAAACAGCTTTGAGTAGTAATCAGTATCCTCGTCTACGATTCGGTATAGGCAACAATTTCTCAAGAGGAAGACAAGCTGATTATGTATTAGAAAAGTTTTCAGCGGTTGAAAAAAGAGTACTATCCTATTTGATTAATAAAGCAGCAGAAATGGTGCTTTCTTTTTGTGTGGTAGGTATTGACCACACCATGAATAAGTACAATAAATAATTGGATGATTTTTAAAAAAAGCAAGATATCATTTACTGTTTTTGAACACCATGGCTATAGCTGATTTCACTGTACAAAAAATCAAAGAAACTACTGATATCATAGAAGTAGTTGCCGATTATCTGCCATTGAAGAAAAGAGGACAAAATTGGTGGGCTTTGTCGCCTTTTACAGATGAAAAAACCCCTTCGTTTACCGTATCACCTGACAAAGGTATATTCAAGTGTTTTAGTTCGGGAAAAGGTGGCGATGCTATCTCTTTTGTCATGGAGATGGAAAGTATGAATTATGTAGAAGCCCTCAAACACCTAGCACAAAAATATGCTATTGAGCTTGAAGAAGATACGCATCAAAACACAGCGAAGGTACAGAACGGAAAGAGAGCGTGATGATTGCGCTAAACTTTGCCAAAGTTTTCTATTGCCACAATTTATGGCACGCTCCCGAAGGGCTTAGTATTGGCATGGCTTATTTAAAAGAACGAGGTATTCAGGAAAAAACAATAAAGCATTTTGGCATAGGTTATAGTTTCAATTCGTGGGATGCATTCCTAAAAGCCGCTGAGAAAGAACAGTATACAATAGAAATACTGGAACAAGCAGGACTCGTACTGAGCAAGGAAAACCGCTCGTATGATCGGTTTAGAGAAAGAATTATATTTCCCATTCACAACGCATGGGGCAAAGTTATCGGATTTGGTGCTCGTGCATTAAAAAAAAGTGAACAAGCGAAATATATTAATTCCCCCGAGTCTGAAGTATACCATAAAAGCAATGTGTTGTACGGTATTTTTCAAGCAAAAAATGCCATTCGGCAAAAAAATAATTGCTACTTGGTAGAAGGCTACACAGACGTAATCGCCCTGCATCAAGCAGGCATTGAAAATGTGGTAGGATCCTCAGGTACAGCACTCACCGCCCAGCAAATTAAGCTCGTTCAGCGTTTTACCAAACATATTACAGTACTTTATGATGGCGATCCAGCCGGTATCAAGGCTTCGTTGCGCGGAATAGATCTGATATTAGAAAAAGGTTTGGACGTAAAAATTGCACTTTTACCCGAAGGGGAAGACCCCGACAGTTATATACAAAAAGTCGGAGGACCTGCCTTCCAAGACTTCCTCAACAAGAGTACTACTGATTTTATTCTTTTTAAAACAAAACTTTTCCTAGATGAGACTAAAAGCGACCCAGTAAAAAAAGCCAGTATTATCCGCGATATTGTAACAAGTATTGTAAAAGTCCCCGATGCTATCAAGCGGGCTTTGTTTTACAAATCATGTAGTACGCTATTAGCGTTAGATGAAGAAATTTTAATCGACGAGGGCAACAAAATAGTACTCAAGCAAAAAAAACAAACTTTTACAAAGCCTACTGAGCAAGAAATACAAGAGCAGCAAAGAACTTCTAAACAGATTTTGGAAGAAAAACCAAGTATCGTCGACCCAGTTAGCTACCAAGAGCGAGAGAGTATACGTATCTTATTAGAGTATGGTAATGAGTGCATAGCAGAAGGTGTGAAACTTCATCAGCATTTATTTGATGAGTTAGAAAATATTACTTTTTCAGACCCATGTTTACAAGCGAATTCTTGAAGTGTATCAAAGAGAAATATCGCAAGGAAATGAAATAGACCATAACTATTTTATTGAACACGCAGATGACTCACTCAAGCAGGTAGTTATTGATTTGATGACGGAAAGCTGGTGTTTGAGTGAAAATTGGCATAAAAAACACAAAATATTTATTCCAGAAAAAGATGAAAATCTCAGTTCAGTAGTATACACCAATTTGCTACGCCTCAAATTCAGGGTATTAAAAAAACTTTGTAAAGAGAGCATAGAAATGATGAAAATGGCAAAAACTGCTGAAGAAGTAGATGAAGCACAACTAATTTATATGGAACTTAAAAAACCAAGAAAATATGTTGGCTAAGTCACTGGGAATTGTGGTGAGTTGAAATGAAAGATCGGAAATTTTATCTTAAAAATAGTATTTAATAAATTTTTATTGTCACTCATGTACCGCTGTCTTGCTCAGGTATGCTTTCTTTTCTTTTTGGTTACTCCAATTCATGCACAAATCAGTATCCAACCCAATATAGCTGTTAATGATATTATTCAGAGTTTGGTCGGAAACGGAGTAGAAATTAGCAATATTATAGTTAATTGCAACCCTAACGCCTATGGCAGTTTTCGATCTACTGATAATACCTTTGGACTAAGTACTGGAATAATACTATCAACAGGTTTGGTTAATGATGCAACAGGACCGAATACTTCCGGATCCACAACAACCGATTATGGAAGAAGCGGTGATAGTCAACTGACAACTATCTCTGGATCACCCACTTTTGATGCCTGCGTGATAGAATTTGATATTATTGCCTCTGGTTCGGAACTGAGATTTAATTATGTATTTGGTTCAGAAGAATATAATGAATATGTGTGCGCGCAGGTCAACGATATATTTGCTTTTTTCATCAGTGGTCCTGGAATTACTGGCGATCAGAACATTGCTTTAATTCCTAATACCAATATACCTGTATCTATCAATACAGTCAATAATGGTAGTATAGGTCACCTTGCTCCCTATCCAAGTAGTAATTGCAATTTGAACAATGCTGCTTTTTTTACTGATAATACTGCAGGAAGTGAAGTAGCATATGATGGACTTACGAGGCAACTCACTGCTGTTATTAATGTAACTCCTTGTCAGGTATATCATTTGAAATTGAAAATCGCTGACGGAGGAGATGGAAAAATTGACTCAGGAGTTTTTATAGAAAATGTCAATAGCAACGAATATGAACTAAGTTATACGAGCAATAATAATGCAAGTCATACCGCTGAAGGTTGTACAGCAACCCTTACTGTTAGAAGGGTGCAAGGTCTAGGGCAACCGGCTACAATAAATTTACTTTATCGAGGCACAGCTACTTATGGAATAGACTACAATCCCTTGCCCACTTCCTTATCTTTTGGTATAAATGAGACTATAAAAACACTCGCGCTTAACCCAATCAGAGATGATATTGCCGACGAGGGAGAGACTTTGGTATTCAAAATTGCTACTAATACATGTAGCGGTATTATTTCAGGCGACAGCTTAGAAATTGTTATACAAGAGTATAACTTAGGCAGTGATACTACCGTATGTGGAGGAGAATCTTTGGTGTTATCACCAGGCAATTTTGGTGCAGAGTCTTTTTTATGGCAAGATGGCTCTACAAACCCTACCTTCGCTGTTAATAGGGCAGGTACTTACCATGTTACTGTTCGGCAAGGGAGTTGCACCATATCTGATACCATTACGGTAAACTACAACTTACCGCTCACAGTAGATTTGGGCAATGACACGATAATTTGCTCAGGAACAACCCTTACTTTAGATGCTACCATATCGGGAGGAACTGCCACTTATTTGTGGCAAGACGGTTCTACAAACCCTAGGTTCAACATCAGCCAACCCGGTACATATTCAGTTAGTGTGCGACAGGGCAACTGCCTTGTTTCCGATACAATTGAAGTACTTTATGTGACTGTAAACTTGGGCAATGATACAACGCTTTGTATGGGAAACAATTTGTTATTGGATGCTACTGTGGCAGGGGCTGGCGCTACTTATTTATGGCAAGATGGTTCCACCAGCCCTAGTTTTACAGTTAGTGCTGCAGGAGTCTATTATGTAAATATTATTAGAAATAATTGTAGTATTAGCGATACCGTAACAGTGAATTACATAGCGCAGCCCCCAGTGGACTTAGGCAACGACACAGTAGTTTGTCCCGGAACAAATATTACTTTAAATGCTGTTACACCGGGAGGAAGTACCACATATTTGTGGCAAGATGGTTCTACAGACCCCATATTTTCAGTAAACACCCCGGGGCTATATCACGTAGCTGTTGGGCAAGGAGTATGTACCGAGACGGATTCTATACGTGTTAGCTACTTTTCTTTTCCTGTCCCTACTTTTACCGATACAACCTTTTGCTTCAGAGAAGCAAAAAAATGTTTTGAAGACCAGACAGAAAAGGTACTTCGCCTAGCACCTTTTGCAGGGTATTCGGGTAATGAGACTTATGCTTGGTCAAACGGGGAAAATACCCCTTTCATTGATGTTGACCAGCCGGGAATCTACCGAGTTTCGGTATCAGACAATACGTGTAATGAATCATACACTATTAATGTTACTTCTCGTTGTGAAGGAGTCATTTGTTTTCCCACTGCATTCATACCCGATCTCACCACCGGTCCGAATGCAATATTTAAAGCCGTAGGAGTAGGCATACAAACTTATGAACTCATCATTTACAACCGCTGGGGAGAGGTGATTTTTCACACAAAAGATTTGAATGCAGGCTGGGACGGTACTTTTCAGGGGCGTAGTTTGCCTTCGGGGATTTATTCCTATAAATACTCCTCCACAGATAGCAATAATGATAGTAAAACAGGAGAAGGAAGTATTACCTTAATCAGATGAGCTGAGCAGTTTTTAACTTTGAATTGGCAAAAACTAAAAACCAACAGCTACTTAAAATTATCGTAGAAGTCTTTGACTTTTTGGCTAGCATCCTCGTATATTTTTTTGAAAGGCTTAAACGATTCGCCTATATCTTGCTTGTATGCGTTAGCTGCTTCTTTGAAATCTTCTTTAAAGTCTTTTTGCATTTTTTTATAAAAACCCCTCAAAATATGCTCATAATCACCGCCTTGTACCCATTTGATTTGCTCTAGTACTCTTATCACATGAAAGGGATGTGTCTGTTTTAATGTATTGGTGAATTTATAGATACTGTCAGAGATAGATTGAGATTCATTATACTCTTCTGCTTGTTTGATAAATTCTCCTAAGCTCATCTCGCTGATTTTGCTACCACCAGCCATTTTCATCAATACGTTGATACCTATTTCGGGGTCTTGAACAGTGAGCAGGGCGGCACGATCGGCACTCAATTCACTTTTTCTGTCCCATTCTTTCAGAGCTGCAATTAAACCCATCAACGCAAGCGTACTCAACGGAATACTAATCATTAAGCTAGAGAGACTCGTCAAAATACGCAGCAATGTTTTATACAATACATGCCCGCTTTTAATGTGTGATAGTTCATGCCCTATGATATAGAGTATTTCTTCGTCTCTTAAAGTTTCTACCAAAGAGGAATTCAAGGTAATAAAAGGCTTGTCCATACCAATGGCCCCTGCATTCAAAAAAGGATTTTGGGCTACATATAATTCTGGCACTCTATCCATGTCCAATATCTGGCATGCTTCTTCATGCAGTTTTAATAATCTGGGAAATTGCTTATCGGATACGCGCAAAGCTGAAGCTAGCGTAATCAATCGGATGGACTTTTCTGTAGTAGCACCAAAGAAAAATTTAATTGCTGTGTCCAGACCTTTTACCTGCTTTAAACTTTTGAGTGCTATCCTGTCGGCAGGATACTCCCATACCTCAGGGTTAATATCTTTTAAGTATACCCTAACTTTTGCCTTTTCAACGCTTTTCTTTGTTCGGGTATTTTTTCTATTTTTCTTTTTATTATGCTCTTCCATAGTCATATGATATAAATGTTGAAAATAAAATATCCCTCGAATTAAACACTATTTTTTTAGTTTTTACTATACTTAACTTTAATTTTAATCAATTTTACAGGTAGATAACTCCGCATTACTAATTGCAATTTGTTATACTATGTTTGAAAAATTCACAGCACCCATAGGTACTGCCCTTGACCGGTTTATTGCCGAACACCAAGAGCAATTCTCTTATGCTACTGGTGAGCTCTCTCAGCTGTTGAGAGATATTGTATTAGCCTCCAAAATTATCAACCGTGAAATTAATCGTGCAGGCCTGAGTGGTATTGAAGGAAGTGTAGGTAAACAAAATGTACAGCAAGAAAACCAACAAAAACTCGACGTAGTTGCCGACGTGCGTTTTACGAGAGCTTTGATACGCGGTGGTCAAACCTGTGCTATCGTTTCTGAAGAAGTAGCAGGGATTATTAATACTGGCAATCCCTATGCTAAATATATCGTTGCCATAGACCCACTGGATGGATCTTCCAACATAGATGTAAACGTCTCTGTAGGAACTATTTTTTCTATTTATCGCAGAGAATCAAAAACAGGTACTTCTGTAACGCAAGAGGATGTGTTACAAAAGGGCAGCAAACAAGTGGCTGCAGGTTATTTGTTGTACGGGTCTTCCACCATGCTGGTTTATGCAACAGGTCACGGGGTAAATGGCTTTACTTATGAGCCTTCTTTAGGAGAATATTTTTTATCTCACCCCGCGATGAAAATCAATGAGAATGGGAATATTTATTCTATCAACGAAGGTAATTATGAGGCATTTCCTGAAGGAATTAAAACTTTTTTAACGAGCGTGAAAAAAGAGAAGATGACGGCAAGGTATATTGGTTCTTTAGTAGCAGACTTTCATCGTAATATGTTAAAAGGGGGGCTTTACCTGTACCCTCCTACAAAAAAACATATTCATGGAAAATTAAGGTTATTATACGAATGTAATTCCTTAGCTTTTTTAGCAGAACAAGCAGGCGGAATAGCCACCGATGGCGAAAAAAGAATATTAGATATATTGCCTCAAAAACTACATCAGCGTAGCCCACTCTATATTGGCTCAGTCAAACTGATAAAAAAATTGCAGTGCTTTTTTTAGTAGATTATATAAATCATTGTAACTTTATTAGCTACCTAAGCATAATATTTAACTAATCCATGATTTATTTTAAAACTTTTAAATGCAGTATATCTGAAGAATGGGCAGTACTAGTACACGGCGCAGGGGGCAGCTCTACTATTTGGTTCAAACAGATAAAGATGCTACGCAAATATTTTAACGTATTATTAGTAGACCTGCGAGGACACGGAAAATCGAAGGATTTTTTTAAGGGATATATGGATAAAAAATATTCTTTTGAAGAAATCAGTGGAGATGTTATAGAAGTATTAAAACACTTACATATCAAGAAAGCTCATTTTATTGGCATTTCCATGGGTTCTATTATCATCCGTACCATTGCCGAGCTAGCACCCGAGCATACGAAAACAATGGTGCTGGGTGGTGCGGTAACAAGGCTGAATGTTCGGTCTAAGTTTTTGATGTGGGGAGCAAGCATAGTGAAAAAAATATTACCTTTCATTTGGATATATCGCCTATACGCTTTCATACTCATGCCGCGAAGACGCAACAAAGAGTCTAGGTATTTGTTCATACAGCAGGCTAAGCATGTAGCACATAAAGAGTTTTTGCGATGGTTCAAGCTAACTTCCCAAATCAATCCCTTACTGAAATACTTTTCTGAAAAAGAAATACCAATACCGACGCTATATATTATGGGAGAAGAAGATTATATGTTTTTGCCCCAAGTACGCATGTTGGCAGAAAAACATGCCTACTCCCAACTAAAGATATTAAAATACTGCGGACATGTGGTTAACATAGAACGACCCACACTTTTTAACCAACTATCGCTAGATTTTATGCAAAAGTATAGTTAACTGCTACGACACATTTTACTACTCACTGTATAGTGTGTGCAACAAAGTTTGTCCTACTATCTTCAATAATTTTTTATCAATATTTTCCAAGTTATCACGGTGCGTATGCCAAGTAGCTGGCAAATTACCGATTTCATTAAAATGGTCATAACCGATAATATCAATTGAAGGGATACCCGCCCGATTCATAAATATATGGTCATCAGTAAGTTTGGGAGGTGTTTTTTCTCGCAAAAAATAATCTGCATAGCCTATTTTTTCAGCAATATCCCATATTTTTTTCATCACCCCTGGAGCATATTGCATTGACACCCCTTCCATCACAAACCTTGTATTTTTGCCTCCTACCATATCCAATAGAATGCCGTAATAAGCATGGTATCTGGGTTGATGCTTATTCGATTGCCAATATTGAGAACCAAGACAATATGTTATTTGATGTGATTCTTGTCCAAAATCTTCTGGAGCACCATAATCTTCCAAATCAAAAAAAATAAAATCTATACCGACCCTAGGCTTTTGGGGGCTAGCATAGATTACTCTGGCAAACTCCAATAAAACGGCTACCCCACTCGCACCGTCGTTAGCACCGTCGATAGGTTGCTGCCTATGCTGTGTATCTTGGTCGGCAATAGGGCGGGTATCCCAATGAGCTGCAAACAAAATTCTTTTGTTTGCAGCTAAATTAAAAGCAGCAATAATATTTCTTCCATTAAGCAATTCATTGTTGTAGGCAGTTGCCTGAAAAGTTTGTTCAGTTACTTTGGCACCATATTGCTTCAGTTTTGCTACTAAGTGGTCTCCACAAAGCTGGTGGCTTTGTGTATTAGGAACTCTCGGACCAAAAGCTACCTGCTGTTGCAAGAAAAAAAATGCCGAATCACTATTAAAGTCAGGAACAAGAAGTACTTCTTTTGCTAGCTCTTGTCGCTTTTCAGCTTTTTGCTTTTCACATGAAAGGAGTAAGAACAAAAAAAATAATAGAAATAGACTTTTCAAGTAGTACATATGCTTGGCTCAATATTTTGGTACGTTCAGGTTACGATAAAACAAAGATTAAAAATTAGGTGGTGGTATAGAATGTATCATATTCTTTATACATATCTAAAATTAATATAGCAAAATACCAAATCGAAAGATTTCAAGTACTCAAACAAATTTTTGGAAAAACAAACTCAAAACTCATCTACTTTCCAGGCACGTATAATAAGCTTTTTCAGCTTTAAATAAATACCCAGCGTATTTATCGGTACGCTAAGCACTTTTTTCATAGCAACCCGTGTGATCATAGCAATACCTCTGAGGCCACGGTCTCTTACCAACATAATGCTCATGGTTTCATTGATAAAAGAACAACATCCTTTATAGATCAAATTGTGGTCTTGTATGAATTGTCTTTTACAAGTTTTACACTGATAATTTTGCTTAGCACAGGCTTTTTACTGTTTTTTGTTATCTTTTCTGTATGTACATTACGAACGAGCGATTATTATTTGTATTTTCATGCACTCGATTGCAACACTTTACAGCATCATACTTTTTACATTAGCGTCCAAAATTGAAGTAATTTACAACAATTATTGGAACAAATAATTTTTGAAAAGAGTTAAACAATAACAAAAATAAAAAATTATTATCAACAACCGTAATTTTTTTTTATAATTGCAGCTGCTCCTTTAATGACAAGTGTCTCTTACAGGAGCATCAACTCAAATTTATTGTCAAAACAACCTTCTTTCACCCATGAAAATAAAGCCACTCAATCTTTTTATGCTACTTCTCGTCAGCGTTTGTACACACAAAATAATGGCTCAAGAAGAGCAAGAACAGATACTAGAGCAAGAACAGATACTAAAAAAACCTAAACGGTTTTTTGGTCAAGCAATCAGTTCGATAAGTGTAGGAGAATTTGAGTCAGCTATAAGCATACTACGCATACTTCAAGAGGCATATCCTGAGGATATAAATTATAACTACCAGTTAGGTGTTTCCTACCTTTATTCATGGAATAAAAAGAAATCACTAAGGTACTTGAAAAAAGTATCTTCCATGGTATCGGAAAGTGAATCTGAGAAAACGTCCAAGCTAGATAAGTCCCTGCAAAACTACCATAATTATTATCTAGGCAGGTCGTATCATTACAACCACTTGTTTGACAAAGCAATTGAGTGCTACGAAAAATATAAAACCGGTATTGGTAATAAAAGCATTTTCAGCAAAGAAGATATCAACAAACTTATTGTACAATGTGAAGTAGGTAAAAGACTCCTTCAGAAGCCTGTTGAAGTGGAGATACATAATATGGGTAACTCTATCAACAGTAAATACGACGATTTTGCTCCAGTCATATCAGCAGATGAAAAAACACTGATATTTACCTCAACAAGAATTAGCGATCAGAATTCAGAGATTAATCCATATACACAAGAAGCATATGAGGATATCTACATATGCCACAGAGCTGAAGGTGGAGAATGGGGAATTCCTGAAAATATGTTCTATCCTATCAATACCGTTAATAACGATGCATCCATTGGTATATCTCCCGACGGTAATGAACTCTTCATTTACAAAGGTAATCTTAGCAAGAATAAAGAATATCCTTCAGGTGATATATACTTCAGTGATTATAAATATGGTAAGTGGACAGACCCACAAAAGTTGGATGGGATTAATACAAAAAGCTGGGAAACACACGCATCTATCACAGCAGACAAATCAACGCTGTTTTTTACTAGTGATCGCAGTGGTTCCCTTGGCGACCGAGACATCTATATGTCTGAAAGGCTTGAAGACTTGACTTGGGCTACCCCGGTTAATTTGGGCAGTCAAATTAATACTCCCCTTGACGAAGAATCACCCTTTATTACGGCTGATGGTAAAACGCTATATTTTAGCTCAAAAGGACACGAGAATATGGGTAACTTCGACATATTTGTTTCTTACCGTGATAGCAAAACAAACACATGGAGTAAAGCAAAAAATATGGGATATCCAATCAATACTGCCGATGACGATATTTTCTTTGTATGGTCAGCAGATGAAGCCAGAGGCTATTTCTCCTCCGTAAGAGATGATACTTATGGCAGGCATGATATTTATGTTGTAAGTGTTCCAGGAAGAAACAAACTAAATATCCTAGTGAGTGGCAAGGTAAGAGACCTTATTACTAAAGATCCTCTATCGGCATATATTGATGTGATTGACCAAAAAACCAATGATATCGTACACAGCACCCATGCCTATGAAAGCACTGGCAATTATTCTATATTCTTAGCTCCTAACGGGAGTTATAAGCTAAGAATATTTCACAAAGGCTACCTATTCAAGAGTCTTAATATACGAATCAATGAACAATTTGAATTCTTAAACATCATTGAAAATTTTGATCTACAACCAGTAGAAAAAGGAAAGCCTAAAAAAGAGGTACTCCAAAATATAATATTTGACCAACACACACAACTTGAAGCAAACTCGGTAGAAGAAATCAGATATCTTAGTACATTTATCAGAAATAACCCTAAACACCACTTTATTATTGCCGTGCATACAAACGGCATGGAAAACCAAATAACTAATAAGTACATTTCTGAAGAAAGAGCTCAAGTTATCACTAAAGCCTTAGTTCAAACAGGGGTACCTAGAAATAAGATAAAGAGCGTGGGCTACGGCTCTGAGTATCCCCTAACCCCTAATTTGAACAAATACAGCGCGAGACTCAACGATAGAGTTGAATATATTATGGTAGACGAGTACCAGATCGGTTCTTTTGAGTACGGTGAATCTTTCTTTTCTAAAGTACTAGAAACTCCTTTTGAATGCCCTAAAAAAATAGGACAAGACTTATCAAAATATAAGATTAGCCTTCGTCCTTCAGACAACGGTCTAGATATCAAAGCTACTAATATAATTAATGAAATAGCCAATATGATGCACTTTTGTGAGCAAATAAAAATTGAAGTAGGTGGTCATACTGACGATTCGGGAAGTGCTGCCTATAAAGAAAAGTTGTCTTTCCAAAGGGCAGCATTAATTGCACAACAGCTGGTTTATAAAGGAATACCTAAAGACCGATTGCTTATTAAAGGATATGCAGATACACAAACCATATCGTCTGATGAAACAGATGCAGCAAGAAAAAAGAATGCAAGAATAGAGTTTAAAATAAGTGAATGGTAGAAATATCGAGTCATTCTATTTTGTTAAAAGGTTCTTTCAGCATATTATAACTAGTTAAATTAAGTTGTATAGAGCCGATAAATAACCTAGCCTTTACTTTTAAAGGGATCCTATTGAGGTCGTCAGAAACCCAGAATTTAATAGAGTTACCACCATCAAAAATATTGTTATCGGGCATAATAGGAGACATAACAAAAGCCTTAATTTTTCCAAAACGCGTTTTTACTACAGCTTTACCCAAGTATCTGATGCTAAAGCCATAGACTGAATCATCTAAAAAGGCATCGACACAGATGGTATCCCCTACCCGCTGATCCTCAAGGCTGATTGTTCTTAAATAATAGTAGCCACTCACCATATCTTGTACATACAGCGGAATATCATAGGTTTTGTGCTTGCGTTCCCCATTAACCGTCTGGTCTACAATTGCTTTACCTTGTACGTGATCAAAGTCCGTTGTCTCTACGCAAGTGTAGCCGTTTTCATATAAGTCTCTGTAGAATTTGTGAGGAATAATTGTAGCCGTATCGATATAAGAACACCAAGTATCCTTGAGTTTTCCTGCTAGGGTAAAAATCCCAACAGTTTTTCCTAAGACTTCTACCTTATAACAAGGGTTGCCGTTCACATACTCAATGGTTTCACTCAAAGAAACAGTAGCCTCTCCAACACTAAAGAATAAAAAATCTGCTTCGTACTTGAATGTTTCCCCTTTAAGAAAGTACTTATTAGATGTATTATCATATTTTTGCCCCAAACAAAAAAAAGGGAAAGAACTAAAGGGTAAAAATGCTAAAAAGAGATAAAACTTAAACTCATTCATAATCTTTAAGTACGCTCAAAAACATCAAAGTAAAATAGTTGCTTTTTTATTTTTAAGATTATTTGTTTTTTGCAGAAAGAAGTAAGACCTTATAGATAAATACGACAATTATTTCGCTAAAATAAACAAACAGGCGTTAAATTACCATGACTGCCACACCACTAAACATTTTTTGAGGCAAAAAAAAGGTGGAACTAAGTTTTTAATTCACAGTGTATATGACAGACACACACGCGCATATATATTCAAAGAAATTTGAAAACAATATAGAAAGTATCCTTGTAGAGGCTTTTGAGCAACAAGTGAGTAGAATTTATATGCCTAATATCGATCATCAATCTATTGACAATATGCTGGCTGTTGAAGAAAAATATCCTAAAAACTGCTTTGCTATGATCGGCTTGCATCCTTGCTCAGTGAAAAAATATTTTGAAAAAGAACTTTATATCGTAGAGAACTGGCTCAGCAAAAGAAAGTTCTTTGCTATCGGAGAGATGGGCGTTGATTTGTACTGGGATAAGACTTTTTTTGAGCAGCAGCAAGAAGCATTCCGAATACAAGCAGAGTGGGCAAAAAAGTATCGGTTGCCTATTGTGGTTCATTCAAGAAATGCTATGCAACAAGTCATTGAATTACTAGAAGAACTAAATGATGAAAATCTAACTGGCATTGTTCATTGCTTTACAGGTACGCTGCAAGATGCAGAAAAAATTATTGCTTTAAAAGGATTCAAACTGGGTATAGGCGGTGTTGCTACTTTTAAACACGGAGGACTTGAACAGGTATTAGCACACGTCGATATGAAACATTTGGTATTAGAAACCGATAGCCCCTACTTAGCACCTGTGCCTTACCGAGGAAAAATCAACAAACCAGCTTATATTCCAATTATCGCCAAGCGAGTAGCGAACATTAAAAATATAACAGTCTCAGAAGTATCGAATATAACAGATAAGAACGCTTCGTATATTTACGGAACTTCACAGTCATAAATAATTTTAAAAGAATAAATTTACCCTAGACAATCAAAAATATGCTACAATACCATTTCGATATACTAAGTGCCTCCAGAAAAAAAATACTTGAATTAATTAAAGACTTATCCATAGAACAACTGAACAATATTCCGCAAAATTTCAACAATAATATCGCATGGAATTTTGGACATCTATTGGTTACTCAGCAATTAGTATGTTATAAAATGACAGGCTTATCATGCCATGTTTCAGAAGATTACATTAAAAAATATATAAAAGGCAGTAAACCTGAAGAAGAAATATGCGAAGAGGAAATTGGCAACATTAAAGAGTTATTTATAATGCTAATATCAAATACGCAAAAAGACATACAAGAGAGGAAGTTCACGGCTTATAAAAGCTACACAACGAGCTACGGCATCACTTTAAATAGCATCCAGGATGCTATTATTTTCAATAACATTCATGAAGGGCTGCATTTAGGCTATATAATGGCTTTGAAAAGAAATGTTAGTCAAAGATAGATAGAATTAATTTTGAATGCTGCTAATTGTTTTGGTGCGAACCCCTGCCCTAAGCTTAATCACCAAAATACTGCGTATAAAAATGCAATAACGGTTAGTACAGCCATAGCTCCTATATTAAAGGTAGGCGATGTGGAAAACAAAGATTTTGTTAGCGCAATGCCCTTCTCATTGTCTGCCCCTTTAGCCTCTAAGTGGCTCAATACTAAAATAACAACAATAGAAAGCAAACAAGTAATAAACATCTGGTGCATAAAAGGTATATTCACAAATAGGATAGAATCTACCCATTCATTAGGAGCTACTTTGAAATACATAGCGATGGGTATGGAGAGTATCACACCCCAAATAGCTGCATTGTTGGTTGATTTTTTCCAGAAAAGCCCTGTCAGGAAAACAGCCAAAATACCGGGACTCACCACGCCAGTATATTCTTGAATATACTGAAATATCTGCCCAATATTACCTAAGGAAGGAGCAATAAAGCACGCAATAACTAAAGCAACAGCAGCAGTAATTCTACCCACATTAACCGTTTGTCTATTCGATGCATTTTTATTGATATATGGAAGGTAAATATCCATAGTAAAAATCGTAGCAGTAGAGTTAAGCATTGATGCTAAAGAAGAAACAATAGCCGCCGATAAGGCAGCCAACACCAAACCTTTCAAGCCAACAGGAACAAAGTTACTAATGAGCCAAGGTGCTGCATTATCATTAACAATATTATTTTCGGAATTTACAAATGCCGCATCTACACTTGCAGTACTCATTACCCCATCAGGTCCGATATTCATTACATAAGCAATAATACCAGGGATAACTACAATCAGTGGAATAATTAGCTTTAAAGCTGCGGCAAAAACAATTCCTTTCTGCGACTCTTTAAGATTTTTAGCAGCCAAAGTACGCTGGATAATGTATTGGTTAAAGCCCCAATAGTAAATATTAGCTACCCACATGCCTCCTACCAACACGGCCAAACCAGGTAAATCCCACCAGGCATCTTTTCCATTGGGCGTAATGATTTCACCTCTATCAAGGATCATTGAAAATTTCTCTGGAACAGTCTGATAAATATGTTTAAATCCAGCGAGAATCCCCCCATCGGGTGCTACTTGATCTAGTGCGATAAAAGTAGTTACCAAACCGCCAAAAACCAATAATATAACCTGTACCACATCTGTCCAAGCCACCGCAGAAAGCCCACCCCACAGCGAATAAGCTGCCGCAAATAAAGCCAGCCCAATTACGCTGACAAACAAGATACTTCCGTCGCCAGTGCCAATAATCGTATCGAGTGCTTTGGCACCTAAATACATCACAGTAGTCAAATTCACAAAAACAAAAAGGGCGATCCAGAATATTGCCAAAATTGTTTTCAGATTGGTGCTGTAACGTTTCTCAACAAATTCAGGGATAGTATACAAGTTTTTTTCAATAAAAATAGGTAAGAAGTATTTTCCCACAAGAAGCAGCGTGGCAGCTGCCATCCATTCGTAAGAAGCAATAGCCAAACCAATGGCAAAACCAGAACCCGACATACCAATAAATTGTTCTGCCGAAATATTGGCAGCAATTAAAGAAGCACCAATCGCCCACCAAGGCAAAGACCTACCGGCTAAAAAATAATCTTCAGCACTTTTTTCATGTCCCTGCTTAGCTCTAGAAACCCAGAGACCTATCCCTATAATTAGGGTACAATAAGATACAAAAACAATAACATCAACAGTAGAAAAATTCATGAGAATATGTTTAAATAGATATAAATAAAAGCCATTGCGAATATATGGATAATTTTAAAAAAACAAGGTTGTATTTTGCAAGATAATCCAGTATTTTTGAAACAAAAGGTACACTTAAAGATAATGAGAAAGTATATTTATATCATCTATTTCTTACTGAGCTTTAGCATATTTCTATGTAAGGCCCAAGTCAAGCAAAGTGCTTATCGAGAATTTATTATTGAATCAAGAGAAGGTGATAACTACCGCATCTTCAAGGCGGGAGCAAAGCAAGTCCTTTGCGTTTTAGAAAGCAATAACCGACTAAAAGGTAACAAGCAGAGGGCAGAGCTTACATTGATGGATAAAGACTTACAAATAATATGGCAACAAAATTACTTCATCAGTAGAAAAGAAAATATTATCGGATATTTGTATCACAAAGGTTACATTTATCTGCTCACCAGCACGGCAAACTATATATATCGTTTTTTAAGAATTAATAGTATTAGTACGGCAGTAGAAGTTATTACTTACGAAAGTGATAAAAATTTTTATATCACGCACTTCACTATTCTAAACCATACAATATTTTTGGGAGGAGTAGTTAATAATTATCCTATCGTCTATCAATTCGATTATCTGAACAAACAAACAACCATTTTATCTTCTATTCATCAGTTTAGAGCAGAATTAATGGATATATTCGCCAATGAAGCCAATAATGAAATAATTGTTATTTTATCGAAAAACTATGGAACAAAAGACCGTGGTGTATTTATTAATCGATACGACAGAGAAGGAAATCTTAAAAGTAACCTTAATATTGATCATAAGTTTGAGTATAAATTACTGAACTTTCAGACAACGTTACTCAAAGACAGAAAAATATTCATATTAGGTACTTATGCTTTAAGAAACAATAATAAAACACAGGGTATTTATGCTATCAGGCTCGGCGATGAAGATGTTGAATATATACGGTTTTATGATTTTACTTACTTAAAAAACTTCTTCCGCTACCTACCGGAAAAACGGATGAAGAAACTCAAAGTACAGATCAGGAAAAAGCGTGAAAAAGACAAAAATTATTACTTGAAATACAACATATTTCCTCATAATTTATCTTTTTGTGAAAACAGAATTGTTTTTTCTGGAGAAATATACAGACCCATTATTGAAGACAATAGTCGCTTTACGCGTCCTAACCGCAGCATAGACCCAAATTTGCAAGCCCTTTACGGAAACTTCGACCCAACGAGTATCTACCAAAATACTAATTTTAGTCAGTGGGGTTCATTCACGCCCTCTGCACTCAATAGACACCTCTCCAAAAGCTACACCCGCCCGTCTGGCTATGCTTATTCGCACAGTTTCGTATGCGCCTTCGATGGCACAGGACGCATGCTGTGGGACAATAGCTATAATTTCAATGAAAATACTATACAAAACCTACCCATAGAGATGTCGCAGGTGGCTGTAAAAAATGATACTGTTGTTTTTGCCCATGCGGAAGATAAATATATTTACTCTAAGTGGAGTGTTGCTAGCCAGTATACAGACACCGCTATGGTAGATACAATAGCTATGCTTCCAGGAGAAAAATTATATGAGCTAAACAACGGCGGACTTATCAAATGGTATGACATGCACTTCATCCATTCAGGGCTAAAAAAGATAAAAAATAAGTTCGATGCGGGAAAAAACAGGGAAGTTTTTTTTATTGCCAAGTTTTCTTACGTCAGCCCTACACGCAAGGAACAGTAATTGAAAAGAAGTTAATCTTCCAAAATATTATTCAAAAAAGTGCTTTTACAAAACAACCACAGCAGTAGTAACAGGATACCATAAATGAGATAAATATGATAAAAATCTTGTGTGTCTTTGTAGCGATTTTCCTTAATTTCTGCTTTTTCATATTTGTCAATGCGTTCAAAAATTTGCTTGAGTGCCCGGTTATTAGTAGCCCTGAAATACTGCCCTTTACCAATTTTAGCAATTTCTCTGAGTACCCTTTCGTCTAGGCTCTGTTCAATGTAACGTGTACGACCAAATATGTCAGTGCCAAAAGGTACTTTTCCTTCTTTACCTACCCCAATAGTATATACCTTAATACCATAAGCATAGGCTAAATTTGCTGAAGTTACTGGATCAATATTACCAGCGGTATTTTCACCATCACTCAGCAAGATCAATACTTTAGATTTGGTTTCCGAATCACGCATGCGGTTAATGCCTACTGCCAAAGCACTCCCAATAGCCGTGCCACCTTTATCTATCATTTCAAAATCAATATCATTGATTAGGCTATTGAGCAATTCATAATCAGTGGTTAGTGGTGCATAAGAAATAGCTTCTCCAGAGAAAATCACCATCCCTATCCTATCTCGAAACCTACCAGCAATAAAATTGCGGGCAACCTGCTTGGCAGCCTCTAAACGATTGGGAGTAAAATCTTCAATTTGCATCGACTCCGAAATATCCAGCACCAGCATAATGTCTATGCCTTCGGTCCACTGCTCTACCCGCTCGTCAGTTTTTTGAGGACGGGCTAAGGCTATAAGAAAAAAAGCAATAGCACCCACCATCAAGGCAGGAGGAATAAAACGCAGCAGGGCGGTCAGATCTTGCTTGAGATGGGTTTCAGGCAGAGCAATAGCAAACTTTTGCTGAAAGCGTATGTATAGAAACCAACGCATTACATACAGCAGAGGCGTGCTTAATATCAGATATATTAGCAAGGGTAAATCTAGAATAGGGTACATCAGTAGCGTACTTCCCCAATCAAAACTTTTCAGCACAGCAGGTGTCAACCATTGAGTATCTAGCCAGTCCCAATTGATTCTATCCATTTTGCAACTCTTTTATTTTTTGTCTAAAGGCTTTCAAGGCGTATTCTTTTAGCACAACTAACTGTTGGCGCATATCCTCTGTTTCTGGGGTAATATTAGCATAGATAGATCGGTCAATCACTTGTAGAGCAGTGTTCAAATCAGTATTAGGCAGAATCCTGCCTATTTCACGAGTAGTACAGGCAACCAATGGCAAATTGATAAGACTGCCAGTATGCTTTTTCCATTTGAGTAAAGCCTCTTCAACCACATCTGTACCCACGCCGCCATAGATCAGTTGATCGAAATATAATATAAACTGCGTGTTGCTTTTCCTTAGTTTACGCATGCGATAAGCTCTGCGAATATTTTTGCCAAATAGCAATATAACAGCCAAAGAAAGCAAGAAAAGAAACAATAAGAAGATGATTAAGTAAGGGTAGTTAAACCTTAGGTCTACTGCTGCCCAAGAAGTACTGAATCGTATATTTTCGGGATTCAAAGAAGCTGAATCTACTAGTTCTATCAGCATAATGCTATCGGGTATAGGATAGAGTTTGTTTGGGTCTTTCTTTTGCTGATCGCGAATCAACACTGGAATAGTGAGTTGTTGTAGTTTGTCGATTTCAAAAGTAGTCAGTCGATACACGACACTATCGAGGCTACCCAAGCTATCTGTGTGGGTAGGGAAAAAGGCCTTATCAACATATTGAAAAGGGCTGAAGTTGAAAGAAGAATCAGGAAAAACAAACTCCATGTCAGGTGAATGCCTGAAGGAAAGTGTATAATGGACATACTCACCTATCTTGATACTGTCTTTATCAAAAAAACCTTTAATATGCTGTTGGGCTTCTGCACTGGTAAAGTGAGTAAACAGCAGTGTGCAAGAGAATGTATAATTGAAATGCGATAAAAACAATGAATATATTTGATATAAAAAATGCCTCATTTTTTTAATCTTCAATTTTGATTACCTCAAAACCGCAATAGCTATGCAGTACTTGTGGCACGAGAATTCCATCTTTAGTTTGATTGTTTTCCAGAATAGCAGCTACAATTCGGGGCAAAGCCAACGCACTGGCATTCAGCGTATGTGCCAATGCCTTTTGGTTATCCACACTGCTATAACGCAGTTTCAAGCGATTGGATTGGTAGGTTGCAAAATTACTTGCAGAGCTTACCTCCAGCCATTTTCTTTGCGCTCCAGAGTATACTTCCATATCGTAGCAGAGGGCGGCATTAAAACCAATATCTCCCCCACAGAGGCAAACTTTACGATAGGGAAGAGACAGCTTGGTTAAGAGTTGTTCTATGTATGTACACATATCATTAAGTGCTTGATGAGAACAATCAGGGTGCGCAATTTGTACCAGTTCAACCTTGTCAAACTGGTGCAGGCGATTTAGCCCGCGTACATGTGTACCCCAGCTGCCGGCTTCCCTTCTGAAACAAGGCGTAAACCCTACCATCTTTATAGGCAGCTTATTTTCATGAATAATTTCATTGCGAAAAATGTTAGTAATGGGTACTTCTGCTGTTGGAATAAGATACAAATCTGCATCGACTAAGCGATACATCTGACCTTCTTTATCGGGCAGTTGACCAGTGGCATAAACCGATGCTTTGTTGACTAAAACAGGAGGTTGTATCTCGCGATAGCCAGCAGCCGCTGCTTGGTCTAAAAAGAAATTAATAAGTGCTCTTTGCAAACGGGCACCTTTGCCCGTATAAAAAGGAAAGCCAGCCCCACTCACTTTATTACCTAGCTCAAAATCAATAAGTTGATATTTTTTTGCCAATTCCCAGTGAGCTGGTGCATGCTCAGGTAAGTCGGGTTTTTTTCCGTTTTCCAACACTACTTCATTGTCTTCAGCAGTTAAGCCTTCAGGCACTAAGGCGTGGGGCAGGTTAGGAATTTGGTAAAGCTGTTTTACTAAATCAGCTTCCAGCTCCGACACCTGTCGGCTCAATTTTTTACTTTGTTCTTTGAGCAAACCCGCCGACTGCTTGGCTACTTCTGCCTCTTGTTTTTCCCCTTCTTTCATTAACAGGCCGATTTTTTTAGCCTGCTTATTGGCTTCTCCCATAACCTTGTCGCGCTCAATTTGCAGCTGCCTACGCCGTTGGTCTGTATGTAGTACGCTTGCTATTGCCTCCTCTGCTCGCCGAAACCCTCTCTTATGCAAGCCCCGAATGACTGCCTCTTTAGCTACCCTGATAAACGAAACTTCTAACATAGTTTTTTAGCAAAGCTCAAAATAAACTTACACCTGACACAAGGATGGATTAGACTCATTTCATACACGCCCTCAAAATTATATCAATTTACAGGAAGATAAAAATAATTAAATATTGTGCAAAGTAAAGAAAAAATTAATTAACATTTATTAACGGCAGTACAGCGATGTAAAAAGTCGCCTGTACGGATAAGAACAAATACAAACCAAGTTTGCAATTTATTTGTGCAAAAATTATTAAGTAGCACTATTTTAGCTATATTTGAACTACATTTTATAAACCAAAAGTTATGATTAAAATTGTACCATCTATTTCGGTAATAGGCGGCAAGTGCGTAAGATTAGCACAAGGCAGTTATGACCAAGTGGTTGCTTATGAAGAACCACCTACAGACATTGCCAAAAGGTTTGAAGACCACGGAATTACAAAAATTCATTTAGTTGACTTGGAAGGTACTAAAAAAGGCAAAGTCGTGAACCTCGATATATTAGAACTCATCGCTGGTTTTACACAACTACATATCAACTTCGGCGGAGGGGTCAATACCGACGGCGATTATTGTAAAGTAATAGAATATGGTGCCAGCTCGGTTACTATTGGGAGTATGGCAATTAGTAACCCAAATTTATTTTCCGGGTGGCTTATTTCTTATGGTAGAGAAAAATTAGCTTTGAGTGCCGACGCTCAAAACGGCAAAATCAGGATTAGGGGCTGGCAAAAATCTACAGAAAAATATCTAATAGATGTTATTGACTATTACTATCAACGAAGTGTATTATACGTAAAATGCTCTGATGTAGCCAAAGATGGACTCATGCAGGGACCTGCTTTTGAAATATACGAAAGCATTATTAAAAAATTTCCCGGTATAAGGATATACGCCAGCGGCGGCATTAGCTCTATACAAGACATAGAAAAGTTAAATAAAATTGGTGTTTACGGTGCCGTTATTGGTAAAGCTTTATATGAAGAAAAGATCACACTAAAAGATTTGGAAAAATTCATTACCACACACTGAAGCTGTCTTATAGTTAAAAGAATACGGCAATATGTGTGTCAATTACATAACTTTGTATAGCTGTTTTTTAAATATACTCTGCCGATTCATTAATAAACTTTAGCTAATCGATATTCATATCGAAACAGTTATTAGGGGTTAATCCTTCTTCTCTACTATTCTTCAGTTTGGGACTTGAAGTCTTAATGCAGATATTCCGTTTTTTCCTTTCGTGCGTTGGTATCTGTTGGATTTTTCTAATTTCTTCTTCAGAATACTGAGAAATAGGCATTGCTGGTGTTCTTGGAATTTCGTCGGGCTGGCTGCTTTTTTCTTCATCTTGCCGACCTTCATCTTTTACTTTATAGACTCCAACTAAAGAATTGGTTATTTCTTCTCTATTACTTGTGTGCAGCTTTTTACTAAGATTAAATTGATTGTTTTTTTCTTTGTTTTTATCAATTTTTCTTATTTCATTAAAGAAATCTTTCTTCTGGTCTTCGACAATTTTTTTGATATTCTCACCCGTTTGCTTAGATGACAGATCTTTGTTACTGCGTTCGGTATTACTACCAAAATTAGTAGCAACAATTGTAATAGCTACATGATCTTCGAGTGATTCGTCTTTGTTAATACCCGTAATAACTTCCATTTCTTCATTATCATCACCGCCAGCTTGCTCTCTTACATAGGAGGTAACTGCCTCAAACTCTTCCATCTTAAAACTACTGAAATCCGAAGTGGTAATAATTAATAATATGTATTTGGCTCCATAAACACTAGCATTATTGAGTAGGGGAGAGCCAATAGCTTTTTCTGCTGCGTCAAGCGTTCTTCTGTCTCCTTTACTAATTCCAGTTCCCATAATGGCAACGCCCGAATTTTTGAGTGCAGTTCGTACATCTGCAAAGTCTACATTCCATGTATTGTGTACGGTAATTATTTCTGCAATTGATTTGGAAGCCATTGCTAAAATGTTGTCGGTTTCTTGGAATGCATTTTCGAAGTTAAGACCTTTAAATACTTCTTTTACGTTCTCGTTGAGAATGATAATAATCGTATCACAGTATTTTTGCAAATTTTTGATACCTTCCTTTGCGCGTCTATCTTTAGGTTTTCCTTCGAAGACAAAGGGTTGGGTGACAATTCCCACAGTGAGTATGTCCATTTCTTTAGATATTTTTGCAATGAAAGGTGCGGCACCTGTTCCGGTACCACCGCCCATACCCGCAGTAATGAAGACCATGTCTGTATTTTTAAGCATTTCTTCAATTTCTTTTTTGCTTTCTTCTGCAGCTTTGTATCCAACTTGAGGGTCTGTTCCTGCCCCTAGCCCTCTGGTAAGTTCCTTACCTAATTGTATTTTATTACTTATACTGCTGTTGTCAAGACATTGTAAATCTGTATTACAGACGTAAAGTTCTACGCTGTTAATGCCTCTCTCTTGTAAATGATTGACGGCGTTGCAGCCTCCGCCACCAACGCCAATGACTTTTATGGAGCAGTCGACAGCTTTTATTTTTTCAAATTGGTAAGACATAATACAATAGGGTCAAATGTAAAAAATAATTATTTGTTAAAACTTTTGTACATCCTCCGATTTGCCATTGCGGAAGGAGGCAATAGATTTGATTTTTGTTGTAAGCCAACTTCCCAATGAATTATCTTTTTTTTCTTGTAAATGTTCTGAAAAATTAACTGTTATGCTATTGTGCTGTAAATCACATAACAATAATCCTATAGCTGTGCTGTATATAGGATCTTTTACTTCCTCGTACTTAGTCGTTTGTAAAAATTTGTCAGGATATGCGATTCGAGTATCCATGCCAGTTTTGTAGAGAAAGAGCTGATCTATATCTTTCATATTAGCACCTCCGCCTGTTAATACAATACTGTGGTATGAACCTTCTTCATAATATTTGCATCGTTCTACTTCAGCCTTAATAAAATCGATGATTTCTTCGAGTCGATCTTGTATTATATGGGCAAGGTTTTTTGTTTTTATACCCTTAGTAGGGTTTATATTTATTTCTTCGTTATCAGGGGCATTTTCAGCGTAAGCTCTGCCATGCTTGATCTTCATCTGCTCGGCTTTCGCTTTCAATATTTTGAGGGTATATTTGATATCGCTGGTAACTATTTCTCCTGCAAGCGGTAGAGTAGCTGTATGTATGACAAGTTCATCATGATAAATAATAATGTCGGTTGTCTCTCCGCCAATATTTATAAGTATCGTCTGTCCTTTTTTTTCTTCTTCAGTTAGGACCGCAAGGCTTGACGCTAGTGATTCTAACACCATCTTATTGATTTCCAATCCCGCTCCTCGAACACACTTTTCTATGTTTTTAACATTATCGGTTTGCCCCAGTACGACATGAAAGTCTGCTGCCAATTTCACACCAACAGTTCCTACAGGATGTTTGACCTTATTTAGACCATCTATGCTATAATGTTTTGGCAAGATATGAATAATCTCGTAACCGGGTTCTGCAGATGTTTTTTTAACATCGTTTATTAAGCGAGCTATGTCCTCTTGCGTAATTTGTTCTTTTGTACTTGTGACTTCTCCATGTGGGAGAATGCTTTTTGTGCAGTTACAGGCTACATTAACATTGACATTATTGATCTCTACTCCAGAAGATTTTTCTGCTTGTTTGGTTGCTTCACTAATAGCCTGGGTCGTTTTTACGATATTAATAACTTTACCGAGCCTTACACCTTCACAAGTACTCTTGCCCATGCCCATTATTTCGAGTTTGCCAAATGTATTTGCTTTGGCTACTACCACACGAACTCCCATTGTTCCTATGTCCAAGGCGGCATTTATTTCAGGGTTTTTCATCATTATTTAAGTAATTATAGTTAGAATACAAAATTAAATAAGTGGAGAATTACGGAACTAAAAAGTGACACGCCTAAGTATTTATTTTTGATTAGAGAGCTCAACGAGCCTAATGTTTTACTTCAAGTTGAAGTATTGGTTTAATGACGCAATCCTACTTAAAAAACTTTAAACAAAAAAATAAATCTCTAACTTTTTTGTTGGGTTATTTTATTTTATTATTAGTGTTTTTTCTACTAAAACATTAATAATAAGTAAGTTATATATTAAAAATGCTTGCTTTTAAAGTAATATTGATAATTTTCTTTTTGAATACGTGATTTTTATAAAAATGACGTAACTACTTAGCAGGTGTTCATATGATTTGTTATAAAACTATGTCCTTGTAAATTATCTTTAAGTTCTTTGAAAATATTTAGTTCTTGTTTTCTGGTCATAACTCAAGCGTTTTGCCCACACGTACTGACTGACCACCGTTCTTTTTATCCCCTACTTCAAGAAAGGCTGGCTTAATTGACTTTTTTCTCCAAACCATCCATCACTCGAAAGGTGGGCGGTTACTACTTTGCTTACTCAACCTGCTGGGACTCAATTCATGCATGGCAAGACGCTATGCCAGTAGGTAAACCCAAGCAACTATTCTTTTTTTCAAAATAAATTTAATCATTTTTAACAGTGCCCAAAATTAATGGCTAAGTAATTACCTTAAAACAATGAAATATTCCCCGACAGTAAGAAACGAAACTAAACTTGAAAACCTATCGATGTGGTTTACTTTAACCTCAAACCCGATGCCGACCAAGTCAAACTGATAAGAAGAAATCAAAAAACTCAAAATTTAGAAATAGGTATTTTTAAAAACTTGGGAGATAAAAGAGCGTTGTCTGATTATGAACTCATGCTGACTATGGAATTTAAAAATGCAGATACGGCATAAGCATCTTCAAGGGTCATATCAGGATGTTCTAAGGTATTAGCAGTATCATATCTACTTTTGGTCAAAAATTCTCGAAAATTATCAAATTCACAAAATTGCCAGTGAATTTTTGCGGAAATAAGCTAAATTACAGCACGATGAGACCGTACTGCTTAAAAAGTACAAAAATCGCCTTTGCTTTGCCGTTTAGCCCACGAAGCAGGCTTGCCCAAAGGTGTTTGGAATCTCGTACATGGCTCTGGGCAATCGGCAGGAAAAGCACTGACAGAACACGAAGAGATTGTAAGTCAAATACCTTACATTTTATTACAAGATGGTGAATTTGTTGTAAGAATTAATAAAAACTCAATAAGATAAATAATCTTAAATGGTAGCATTAAAAAATAAAGCATTATACAAAACACAGTGCTATATCAACGGGCAATGGAAGTCAGGGAAAAGCAACACTTCTTTGCAGGTGTATAATCCTTTTGATCAAAAAATAATTGCCAATGTGCCTAATATGAACACAAAAGAGTGTGCAGAAGCTATCGATGCCGCCGAGGTGGTGTTTCACGAATGGAAAAATTACACCGCTACCAAGCGGGCTACTATTCTGAGGCGTTGGTATGAGTTACAAATAGAAAATATAGACGACCTGGCTAAGATACTGACTATTGAACAAGGCAAGCCACTAGCCGAAGCCAAAGGAGAGGTCAAGTACGGAGCAAGCTTTGTAGAATGGTTTGCTGAAGAAGCCAAAAGAGTATATGGTGACGTTATCCCCGGACATGGCAGTGACAAACGCATTACAGTAATCAAACAGCCGGTTGGAGTAGTAGGTGCTATTACGCCCTGGAATTTCCCAAATGCGATGATTACTCGCAAAGTAGCCCCGGCATTGGCTGCAGGCTGTACTGTAGTTATCAAACCATCAGAACTAACGCCGCTTTCTGCTTTTGCACTAGCAGAACTGGCAGAGCAGGCAGGCTTTCCTCCCGGCGTACTCAACATTATTACATCGGCAGACGCGGCGGCCATCGGTTGCGAATTAGCAAACAATCCGAAAGTGAAGAAAATATCTTTTACCGGTTCTACGCGTGTTGGCAAAATACTGCTTGCCAAGGCTGCTGATAGGGTCAAGAAAGTGTCGATGGAGTTGGGCGGAAATGCACCTTTTATTGTTTTTGATGATGCTGATATAGACCGAGCGGTGGCAGGTGTTATTGCTTCTAAATTCAGAAATGCCGGGCAAACTTGCGTATGTGCCAACCGTATATTTGTGCAGGAGAATATTTACCAAGAGTTTACAGAAAAACTGACCAAGGCAGTAGCAGCACTAAAAATGGGAAATGGCTTAGAAGAAGATGTTTACATCGGTCCTTTAATAGAACAAAAGGCCTTGAATTTTGTAGGAAACCTAGTGCAAGATGCGCTTACCAAAGGAGCTGAGATTTTAACAGGAGGAAGAACCAGCCCTGATAACAAGTTGATTTATGAGCCTACTATTTTGACCGAGCTGTCTACAGATATGATGGTGTTTCGCGAAGAAATATTTGGACCAGTGGCTCCTGTGTTTAAATTCAAGACTGAAAAAGAAGTGATAGATATGGCTAACGATACGCCTTTTGGTTTGGCTTCTTATTTTTATGGGCGTGATTATGCTAAAATCTGGCGCGTTGCTGAAGCACTCGAATACGGAATGGTGGGTGTTAATACTGGTCTTATTTCTACTGCCGCAGCCCCTTTCGGCGGTATCAAGGAAAGTGGTTTTGGCAGAGAGGGTTCTAAATATGGTATCGACGAGTTTTTACATATAAAACACATGTGCTGGGGCGGGATTTAGCGAATGAAGAATTAATATTTAGTTCTAAACATGTACTCAAATGAGAAAGTGAAACAGAAAAAATGTAAACCTCAAAATAATCAAGTTAGCTACTTATTTGGTGTTAACCATGCCAATCGCCATGCCGAGTATAAAGACGATACTGCTCCAAACTCGCGTAAACGGCGCGAAGTCAGGCAAAATGATCATACTGCCAACCCGATGTTTGCTTTCGACTATATTATCGCTTACCTGAGTACTTTCATGACTCTCAAGCCTGGATATACGATTCCTACAGGCACACCAAACGGCAACGGTACTCGCCTGGATCCGCCAATTTACCTCAAACCTGGTGATGTAGTGGAGATAGAAGCTGTCAGACTTGGTGTTTTGAGGAGTGGGCTTGTGGATGAGTATACGCTTTGATATTTTGGCGGTATGAGGTTTTGACTCAATGAGTGGAATTTGAGACTCAGTAATAGTACTATAATTTTTTACTTTAGTATTTATCATCATAGGTGATACGCTTTCCATTATTTCACATGCTCACCAAAACGCATGACCAAGCCTATATTCAAACTCCGACCCGCTTCCAGGAATGTATTCTGGTTTCCGGGATTACCTCTAGAGACATGGCTTCTATAAGCTTTTTCACCAATATTAGTCAGGCTAAGGGTGAGTTTGCTGTGGGGCATTCCTTCGATTATTTCATGAAAATTTAACCCAGCCCTGATATTAAATACCGCGTATCCGGGTGTAGTTATTTCATTAGGAGCCACATTATTTTGCGAAAAAACAAGAAACGCTTCGGGTTGCACAAAAAAACGATTTTTACTATCTCTGTAATGTATACCAGCCCAGGTTTGAGTGGCGGGAATTTCCTGTAACGGGTCGTTGGTTACTCGGTTTGTACCCGTGATAAAACTACCACTGATAAAAACATGCGATGAAGCCCCGAAATTAACCTGAACATCCCACTCAATACCTGTGATGCTGGCTTTACCTACGTTTTGAAACTGCACTGAAGCAGCATCATTAAATTGTAAATTGTTCAATACAAATAAATTATTCAAGAAATTCTGATAAAAACTAGCCTTCAAAAAAAAGACCTTTTGATTAACGCTGACTCCGAGTTCGTAAAAAACACCTCGCTCGGGGTCAAGATCCGGATTTGGCACTAGAAATCCTGCGCCAACGGCAGTAAAATGATATTTTGAGAACAAATCCGTCCCTCTGAATGAGTTGGCAACATTAGCGACAAAGCTAAAGGTATTACTCGGGCTATACTTCAACCCGATGTTCCCTGATACAGCCCAGTCACTGTCAGACGTGTTGCCATCGTTGTAAATAGAGGCAATGGGGGCGATGCTAAACGGACCGTCTTCTATATTTGTGCTGACATTGTCTAGCCTGCCAGCTAGCAATAAATTTAATTTTTTATGTAATTGTATTTTTTCAATAGCAAATACTCCGAAACTATTACTGTAGCTGTCCGGTTGAACCTGTTCGAATGGAAGGCTATTATCCACGACCATTACCCCGTCAGGATTAAATATTTGTACATCCAATGCTCTGTGGGTTCCGATGCGGTGTTCACGCAAATAGTCTCCACCAAGAGTTAACTTGGATTTATCATTATGGATCAAAGTAATAAAAAACTTTGCGCCCATAAATGGAACATCTACGTCGAGTGCCAAATCTCTTGTTCGCGCGTTACCGTTAGCGAGGGTGTCATTCGTCACTTGATCAATATGTAGCTGCTGTTTTTTATAGAAGCCCCGGACTCCGATAGATGCTATTCTATCTGAAATATTTTTCCCGTCATAAGCAATATTGAAGGCAAACTGCTCGTCCGGATTAAATCGCCTGTTAACCGTCGGTGGACCAGGCGCACCCAACCCGCCCGGAAAACCCGTGTTTTCATTTTTAAAATATTTACCATTTACTTCTACCCGGTGATTCTTTGCCCAGGAGTAGCCGATGTTGAAATCAAAATTATTGGATTCAAACTGACTATTCTCTATGGGTCCTTTGGGGGTATTGGTATTTCCCGCATTCCTGAGACCTCCTCCTATCAGAAAATCTAATCCATTACCCCTTCCTTCAATCTCTACTCTGCCTCTGTAGAAACCAGCTACCGAATGGTAGCCTCCATACAAACTACCCCCTACTTTCATTTTTTTTCCATAGCCATTTTCAGCTTTCCTTGTAACAATATTTACTAACCCCGACACTGCATCGCTTCCCCAAAAAGCCGAAGCCGGACCTTTGATTACTTCGATTCTTTCAATCTGGGAAGGGTCAATGAGTGTATAAGATCTAATTCTTCCACCTACAAAAGGGTTACCATCTATGAGTATTGGTGCCCTTTCTCTAGCTAATCCTCTGATAATTGGTGTACTGGCAAGACCGCCATCGCTTTGGCGAACTAGACCCGGTATGTACTGTAGTGCTTCAACAGGAGTGAGGGGCTGAGTTTCTTCTATTTTACTTTGATTGACCAACTCAATATTGACAGGTAATATGTCTAGTTTACTTGAAAACCTGGTGGCAGTAATTTCAACAGATTCAAGCTCCTGATCCGATAGAGAGTCAGCTACCTGGGCTTTCAAAGCAGTATTTGAAAATAATACAATAGGAATGGCAACCGCATATAAGTATATTTTTTTCATAGAGTTTAAACTGATTATACCTTTATAAAAAATCCTTTGATAACATTTAAAACATTGGGTGATTCTCTGATAATTTTTCGCTTTTTTGTGGGAATAATTAAAAGAACCTCAGTGCAAATGAAATCATTTAAAAAAAGTAAATATAGAAAAATAGAAAATATTTTCTATTTTTTTTATACTTTAGAGAACATTTCTTTTTAAAATTCAACTAGGTTTGCATCAGTGCAGATTACTGAGATAGCCCTTTGAAACATAATAACATAATTGAAAAATGGAACTATCTAAAAACGGAGCTATTGCGCCAATTGATGCTAACCATATAGAAGAAGTACATGCGTTCTGGATTGCAGGAGGAAGTTGTGATGGCTGTTCGATAGCGGCCGTTGGTGCTTCATCGCCATCGGTAGAAAATTTGCTTCGCGGGGTGCTGCCAGGTATGCCCAAAGTCGTGCTACATCATCCAGTTCTTGCGGTAGATGCTGGCGAAGCATTTGTCAAGCCATTCAGGCTTGCTGCTAAAGGAGAATTAGGTACTCCCTTTGTGGTGATTTGCGAAGGTTCGATGATGGATGAGCGGATAGCCGCTGAATCCGGGGGGTATTGGTCAGGTTTAGGTTCCGATGAAGACGAAAACGGAGATCCGCAACCGATTCCTTCTGCTAGTTGGGTGACCGAGATGAGCAAGTATGCAGCAGCCGTAATTGCCTTGGGTACTTGTGCTACTTGGGGAGGAGTACCCGCCGCAGCTGGCAATCCGACGAAGGCGGTAGGAGTAATGGATTTTTTAGGAGAGGATTACAGAAGTGCTTTGGGGCTCCCCGTAGTTAACTTGCCCGGTTGTGCACCACAGGGTGACAATATCACAGAGACTATCGCAGCAGTCCTTTTGTTTTTGCATGGTCTAGGACCTTTACCGGAGTTTGACGAGCTTGGTCGACCTTCGTGGCTTTTCGGAGAGACCGTACACAGAGGCTGCACAAGAGCAGGGTTTTATGAAGAAGGTAAGTTTGCAAAGAAATACGGCGATAAACAGTGTCTGGTGGAAGTTGGCTGTTGGGGGCCGGTTGTGCAGTGCAATATCAATAAAAGAGGTGCATTAAATGGCCAAGGGGGATGTATGAATGTTGGTGCTCCTTGTATCGGATGTACTATGCCCGGCTTCCCAGATAGCTTTGCACCTTTTTATTCAAGACCTCCCGGTACTATCGTGTCGTCTACTTTATCGAGAGTAACAGGGTCGCTCATTAGTAATCTCAGAGAGATGACGCAATCCCATCAGAATCGAACTAGAAAATGGGATAAAGACGGTCGTGTTCCATCGGGGTGGGGACATGTGGATGAACCCGGACTTTTACGAAAAGTCGCTCATTTTGCCTATGAGAAACTTCAATTTAGTAATAGCCCCAAACCAAAATCAAAATGATGTATGATGGGTGAAGCGACACTGTATTCAAATTTTTATGTAGGGTTGAGTATCGCTTTTGCAATCGTACTGGCGGCTGCTACTTTGCTATTGCTGGTTTGGACGACTGCCCGAAGAATACTGAGACTGGCAACAACAGTGCTTGGTCTTGTTACCCAAATTAAAGAAAATACGAAGAGTATCTGGGAACTTCAAAAAACAAATCAAGTAGCTATTGGTATTTCGGAAGGAGCAGCAGCCATTGAGTCTCATGCAGCATTGGTGGCAAAGGCATTGCATGAAAATAATCAGGAAAACAACAAATAACAATACAATGGAAGTATATCAAAATCTATGGATTGTCTCACTGGTTATCGGTTTGGTCGTAATCGGCGTAGTCGCCTTTTTACTTCACCTGATAAAATCTACAGCCGCGCAGATAGACGCAGCAGCAGCACAGATATGGACGCAGGGTAAACTCACAGCTAATAATACGATCCAAATTCCGATTTTCCTGTCTGTAACCAACAGTGTAGTAGCTAAAATCTACAGTTCATCCGTGAATATTGTTAAAAGAACAGAGGCAATCAAAAGCCATGCGCAAGGTTGTCTGGGCTGTCCGGCTTGTCACCTAAAAAATTAGTCGTTATGGATGTTATTTTAATGCTATCTACAACTCTTGCTGTTTTGCTTTTGGTATTTGTATTAGTTCGATACCTTAGCCATATCATCAGGCTCTTAAATCGTATTGGGGGTAGTGGTGAAAGCTATCTGGCTAAGCTACGCCTGGGGTTGAGGGCCATAGAAATCGAAACTGGACACCTACCCGTAGAAGTAACCAAACTCAATGAGGCACTGATGAAAACCTCCAGTGGGCTTCAAGTAGTCAATAAAAACATGGAAGGTACTATTGATGCTACCCTAAATCAAAAAATACAATAATCATGGATCAAGCAGTTATCATTTTATGGATCATTCTATTAGCGGTTACCGTATCGCTGCTACCCTTCATCATTAGTCTGTTACACAGAACCTGGCGCGCCAGCAGAAGTATCGAAAGGTATTTTCAAGAGATGCTAGAGGCAGGTCAGGGTATCGCCGAAAATACTGACCACATTACTGCCCTGAATAATACCATAGATGTTGCTTCGGGTATGCTTGATGTAGCAGGTCATATTAATGGTAATGCAGATACTATAAAAAAAACACTTGCTGACAGGGCTGACAAACTAAAACAAATATGACAACTTCTGTACTTTATGTAGCCACCTTAATCATAGTGGGATTGCTGGTGTTATTTTTAGTAGTGTATTTGTTGCTGATAATCATAGCACTGAGGAGAGCAGGTAATCATTTGAAAAAACTTGCAGAGACCTTGCAAAAAATAGTAGATGACACCAGCCTGCTAGGTGGTAACTTAGCGACGATCAATGGTGCTTTGACAAAACTGCTAAGTGGATTGTCGGCAGTAGATAACCATTTGGTAGCCGTTGCAAAAGTCTTCAAACTCGTATAGAACATGTTTGAAAAGGGTTTTTTACTGAAATAGTCAACAATAAAAATATGTGTTTTAAAAATTTACCAATAGCTTTTGACAAAGAAGGACAAGCCTACCTCAAAGAAGATATTGCAAATCCTTATGAATATAAAGTAGTAGATTTAGGTGAGGAGCAAGACAAACTCAGGAGCCTGATGCAAAAAAACGGATTTATCCGCAGTGTAGACTATGACCCGGTCACTAGGGTAGCAGGAGCCTTGGCGTTTCACAGTGTCGTTGATTTGGAACAAGGTAAAGTACTATCTACCAACTCAATGGCAACACTATTCAGAGGATATGAAATTATACTCAAGGGTCGCGACCCCAGAGATGCTGCCTATATCAGCAGCAGAGCTTGTGGGGTGTGTGGTGGCGTACATGCCACTACATCTGCTCTGGCTATCGAAATGGCTTTGGGTATTAAACCGCCGCCTTTAGGTATTGTCATGCGCAATATACTGTTAGCCATAGAGTACTTATACGATCATCCTTTACATTTATTCTTGCTGGCTGGACCGGACTACTCTGAGGAGCTAGTAGCTGCTACCAACCCCGAATTAATAGCAAAAGCCGCCAATGTCAAGTGTAAAAATAAGGCCGTACATGGCTATAATACAGTCCTGGACATTATGAAGGATCTGAACCCGCTGAAAGGTAAGTTATATCTGGAAGCACTCTCTATGACCCGTGTCGCTAGGGAAGCTTATGTGCAAATAGGTGGAAAATACCCGCACCCGCAATCTGTTATTCCTGGAGGAATATCGGTAACCGTAGATATTACAGTACTCAATCAGATATATAACCGATTGGTTAAATTTTTTGATTATGGGCAAAAAACGACTGGTATCTGGAACGATATATTCGATTTTTTCTTGTCGCAAGACAAACGATACAACCAATGTGGCGTGCGACCTGCAACCATGGCAGATACTGGTGTTTGGGACAGACCTGAACACTATGATGCCAGTTTTCACAATTGTGATACCTGGGGTAATGCTAGATGGGCTACTCCTGGTGTACTGGTGGAAGGAAAAGTTGTTACAACGAATCTGAGCGAATTAAACGCTGGTCTGGAAGAATTTGTTGAACACTCTTATTATGAAAAGTGGCATGAACAAAAATATACTACTGACGCCAAAGGCATGCCCTTGAGTCCGAATCACCCGTGGAATAAAGATACTGTGCCGAAACCCGGAAAACAGAGTTGGCGCGACCGATACAGCTGGGACACTTGTCCTACCTGGGACAGAATGCCAATGGAAGCAGGTGCCTATGCCAGAATGTACCTGACAGCCAAAGCCCAAAAAGCTCCTGCCAGTTACTATTTTGAAAATACCGGACACAGTATGAAAATTAATGTACCCGGATACAACCTCCCTGAGGCTCAACTCGAATGGAACGTACCTCAACATTGGAATGCATTTGAAAGGAACAGGGCGCGGGCATACTGTATTCCTTATTCGGCAATGGTGGCATTGGAAAACTGGCAAATGGCGCAAGAGCTAATCCGTAACGGTGAAACGCTCGTGAGTACACCCTATGAAATTCCTAAAAAAGGAACACATATCGGCTTTGGGGCTTGGGGAGCAGGTAGAGGCTTTTTAACACATCACCTCATCGTAGAAAAAGGAGTGATTAAGAATTATCAGATCATTACACCCTCCACACTCAATGCAGCACCGAGAGCTCCGTGGGGAGCCGCCGGACCTTATGAAGAAGCCGTATTAAATACGCCTCTTCTGGAAAAATTTGATAAGCCTGAGGATTACAAAGGAATAGACATTCTAAGAGCTATTCGAAGCTTCGATCCCTGTATGCCGTGTACCACGCATATTATGGCTAAGAACACAGAGCATGTAGTCACCAGGGAAGTAACTACTTGTGCTTGTGGCCTTGAATAAGAAAACACTCATCGGCACGGTAGGGTATCATATATTGGGTAACCACTCAGTGCCTCCTATGTTGCTCCCACATCTTGAAAAATTAAGCCTGCCCGAGTACGTGAAGGTAGACGAACTCAACTGGGGACCATTGGCAGTCGTACAAATGTTTGAAGAAGAAAACCCGCCATTTGAAAGAGTGGTTATCCTGTGTGCAGTTCAGAGAACAGGTAGGGCTATCGGGCAAATCGATGTATTTAAGTGGCAGGGTATGCTGCCCGATAACGAACAGATACAAGCCTGTGTCGGTGATGCCGCCACCGGGGTAATTTCTGTTGAAAATTTACTGGTCATAGGGGAGTATTTTAATATTTGGCCAAGCGAAGTATACCTCGTAGACGTGGAACCAGGCCCCGAAGTAGCTGGCGAACAATGGACATGGGAAGTGCAGCAGTGTATCCCGCATGTAATAACTGTTATTAAAAAATTGGCAACTAACGGTCCGAATGGCGAAATAAAATTGCATTTTCTCAAAGGAAATACTATATTTGACCATATATCTCACATCAATGATTAAAAGTGGAAACTGTAGAAAAATCAGCTCTTAGATCCCTTTTTTGGAAAGATGAAATACTTCAGGTGCTTTATTGGATGCAGGGTGAAGGCTTGGGAGAACAGGTGTCGATGGTGCAAATTCTTTCATTGCTGAATACTAATGAAGATAATCTTCGGTTTCATTTGAAAAAACTCTCAGTCGATGGTGTACTGATTGCTTCAGACCCGCAAATAGCCGATGACACCCTCATTCGGCTCTCACCGAAAATGTATAAAGAAGCAGGCAAGCGATTTTCCAGTGCGTTTCAGGGTTACCAAAAAACAGGACATGGTGAATGCGGACCTGATTGTGAGTTTTGTTATGATGCAGACGGGCAAAAATTAGACAACTGTGTGCATAACTGTGCTACTGCAAATGAGTGAGTCGTGAAAGAAAAATTATTCAACGATGGTGAATATATTGAAATACTGGCAAAGCTTAATGGACTTATGCGCCAGGTCGAAAATATTTCGCAGGTTGAGCATAAAGTATTAATTTACAATGTATTACAATATTTTGACTATATGCACCGAGAACCCATTACAAGGATGATGCATAGGATACAAATGGATCCGCAGCTTGAGCGTGACCTGGTGAATGACAAGACGGTACAGAAGCTTTGTGAGCTTTACGATGTCAATATTGAAGCAAGTTTACCTAAAAATGCGGACTCTGCTGAATCTGAAGATGAAGCATTTATAACAGCCACCGATATTCCGAAAAAAAAAGACTGGCTTGAATTGGGAAATTTCGATGATTTCGAAAATAAAAAGGTATACCCAAAAAATTACGAAAAAGTCAACTTCCTCATTTTGAGAATAGGCAAAGAGATATTCGCTGTAAAAAACCAATGTTATGGTTCGGTGTTGCCCATAGACATGGGAAAACTTGAAGATCATTTTATTATTTGCCCGTGGCATGGCTGTAAATATGATTTGAAAACAGGACAAGCAGTCAACCAAGTCGGTAAACAACTGGAAATTTATCCAGTAGCAATAGTAGCCAATGGTTTAGTGAAGATAAAAATAACATATTAAGCTCTGTGAGAAGATTATCTGCATTGATTATAGTGTTGTCGATATTACTCGCAGCTTGTAGTCATAAAAAAGACGTAAGCAAGCATCCGATGGATAATTTGCCACAAAATGAAGCAGGGGAGGTAGTCAGGAAAGCTATTGCCTATGCAGGAGGATGGAAAAATTGGGATCAAAAAAAGAACTTTACATTTTATAAGAAAATGACTTACCTAGATAGTGCCGGAGTTGTCTCAAAAATAGTGCGGCAGCTACATGAGTATAATTTGGGTGATCTTTTTCAGGCGAACATGTCGTGGAAAGTAGATGGGGACAATTATCGTGTCATTAACAATGGGTATCAAGCAAAAAAATATTCCGATGGGATAGAATTCACAGATCAACAGTCGAGAAATCAAGCGTGGAATTCATCGTTTGGTTCACATTATGTAATTGCCATGCCTTATAAACTGACTGACTCGGGAGCGACCTTGACCTATGAAGGGATAGATAGTACAGTCATGGGCAAACCTGTTCATGCTGTCAAGGTAACATATGCCGAAGGAATCGGAAGCTCGGGAGGAATGCACGTATGGTGGTATTATTTCGACAGAGATAATTTTGGTTTGATAGGTAATTTTTTGGACCATGGACACGGATACGTATTGACCACTTATGAGGGCTTTGAATATGTCGATAAAATCAGAATCCATAACAAAAGGTATTTCTATGAGTCTAATGAAAATAGAGAAAAATTAAGACTTGTAATTATTTATGAAAATGAAGCAATGCAGTTTGACCGGGAACTAGATTCGGAAATATTTGAACTCAAGTGAGTGGTACTGCAAAAATACTCATAGCCGGAGTAGGTAATGAATTACGGCAGGATGACGCGTTCGGTATTGAGTTCGTCAGAAGGTGGAACGATACGGTGACCCACTTCGATAATGTGACGACAATAGAAGTGGGAATAGCCGGTATTCATCTGGTACAGGAATTACATACTGGTTACGATGTACTGATTATTGCAGATGCCGTTGATTACCGAAAGAAAGCCGGTCTTATATCGATAGAAAAAGTGGAAAAGATCAGTAAGGTCGAAACTATGCCTCTGGATCAGAAAAGAGAATTCCTGGCTGATATGCATTATACCAATCCTGTCCGGGCTATGATGCTAGCGCATGCGTTGAAAGTATTGCCGCCAAAAGTGTATATTTTAGGGTGTCAATCGAAGTGGCACGACGATTTTAATATAGGTATGAGTGATGAAGTAACCAGTGCGATACCTATTGCTATAAGTAAACTTATCGAATGGTTAGACAATGTTCAATAAATAATGATAAATACTATGAAAACTAAAGATCAGGAAACCACCGTACGCAAGGCTCAATCATCCAAATACATACCCTGGCTTTTTGGCCTTGAGGTTGGAGACCTTGCAAATCCTATTACCATCAGGAGGTTGAGGATTTTGCAAATAGTCGTGTTGCTGGCAATGCTATCGGGTGCCAGCTATTTACTTTGGGAAAATACATTTCGCGCTCCGACAGGAGCCGAATTGGTCAGTCAAATGGTAACCGCTGCCGGAGGCATGCAAGCATGGAATCATCTAAAATCGGGACAGTTCACCCGAACGCAGAATGTTTATGATAAGTCCGGAAAACGCCTCTCGCACCATGTCGAAACATTTTATTTCAGGAAAAATGAAAATGGCATCCAGATCATGGTCAAAGCGATAGACAGACAGGGGAAAGAAGTTGTTATTAGTAAAGACAATGAAGGATTTTGGGCAACCAAACAAGAAATACCTGCAGATCCAAAAGGTAGCTCTAAAGACCTTGGAATGATGTGTGATTCTGAATTTTGTCAGCCCGATTGTGCCGCTACAATGGCTTTTTACAGATTCTCTATGCCATTCAAACTCACGGACTCTGGCGTAAATCCCGCTGTCAACAATGTCTCTTCTTTGGGTCTATTAGACTGGAATCCATTAGAAAATATGACCATAGAAGGCGATCCGTTGATACTGGATATTTCATTTGATCCTTCCGTAGGACGTGATAAATGGCGATTTATGGTAAACCCTGAAACCAGCTTAATCCACAAGATAGAATACTACAATAAATCTGATTTTGGCACCTACAGACCGGAAGAGATATACTGGTCGGATCATAAAACAGTAAATGGTGTTACTTTCAGCCACCGATGGACGAAATATTGGAGCAATGGTCAGGTGATGGACGAGTATATTTATTCGGATGTATCTTTAAATAATCAGCTTGACGAAGCTTTTTTTAAAAGACCGGAAAATCTGGATTGGGTGAGTATTAATAACAATCTTTAATATCTTTTTAAGATGAAAATAGCAGTAGTAGGCAAAGGGGGAGTCGGTAAAACCACTGTCAGCGGAGTCATATGCAGGACTATGGCAAAAGAAGGAAGAAAGGTTTTGGCTATCGATGGCGATCCGAACCCGAATCTTTCAGCAGTCTTAGGTGTGGATAAAAAACAACCTCCTCAAAAATCGTTAAGCACCGACATCATCGAGCGGGTTCAGGATGGAGAAAGCTGGAGGTTCAGAGTAAAAATGCCCTTTGATGAAGTACTCCAAACCTACAGCCAAGATGCTAATAATGTGACCTTACTCGTAGTAGGTAAACCCGAAAAAGCCGGTACCGGATGCATGTGTGGGTCGCATACAGTGGTGAGAGAGTTAATTCATTCTGCCCTCACTTCAGACTATCAAGCATCGATGGTGGTAGATACTGAGGCTTCACTCGAACATATGAAACGGGGTACGTCCAAGTATGTAGAGAAAATGTACACGGTATTAGAACCCTACTATCGGTCGTTGGAAGCAGCGAGTAGATTCGCTGAGATGGCTAAAGACCTGGGTATACGTGAAGTCGCAGCTATAGGAAACAAAATAAAAACACAGGCAGAGGCAAATGCCATAAGAGAATACTGCGACAAGGAAAAATTGCCCATAGCTATGATGGTTCCTTATGATGAAAATATTGCTGCTGCCGATCTCAAAGGAGTATCGATTGTAGATTATAATAGGGATTCCAAAGCCGTAAAAGTCATTGAAGAGTTTGTAAAGTCATTAAAATCACTCAATTAAAATGTGTCTTGCTATACCGGGAAAAATATTAGCAATAGAAAAAACCGACGACGCTGTATTTCAGATTGCTAAGGTTTCTTTTAGTGGTATCACCAAGAAGATTAACCTAGGCCTAGTCCCGGAAGCAAAAATCGGAGATTACGTACTGGTACATGTAGGAGTAGCCGTGAGTATCATAGATGAAGCTGAAGCAATAAAAACATTCAACTTTCTGCAAGGAACCGGAGAATTGGATGAGCTTTTGGAGTAATTCTATGCAGGTAATTGAAACCTCACCTTTCACCCACTCAATGCGTATGCTCCCCATCTTTGATTTTTTGGGACAAATGGGTTTAAAAGTGATTCTATCAACAAATCGAACTCCAACCGACCCGTTGGAGTAAAATACGGCAGTATCTGCGTCCATATCATCTCTTTGAAAACCCTTTCTCCACTGGTTAAACTACTCTGGTCTAAAGGTTTTGTTAAGTAAAATGTAATGATCATCCAGATGGTGTGCGCTATTATTTTGTAGTGATTCGACCTTGGTTCGCTTATCAGGATACCTTTTTTTACATTTTGTTTAATCCAGTCATATATTTGACTTGATGTGCGTTCTGAGATTAATATTCTTTTTGAATATTGCTTTGGGTAGTTGCGTTTAATCTCCAATAAATCAATGAAGAAGAAAGAATATTTGATTAAAATATGGTAATACTTTGCCAGTTGTGTATCAAAGTCTATCAATATTGGAAACTCCTTTTTATCTGTCATAGGATAGAGTAAGTCCGCAAGTTGATTTACTATGGATTTTATGATAGCTTCTTTACTACAAAAGTGATAAGCCAGATTTCCTACACTAATATTGGCTTCATCAGCAATGCTTTGCAGCCTGACATTAACTATTCCGCATTCATTGAATAGTCGGATGCTTTCCGCTATTATTCTTTTTTTAGTATCCAAATTAAAAACAAGCGATTTAGTAATACCAATAAGTAACCAAACACCCCCGAAAAGTACAAATACATTTGCTTATAAGCAAATGAAGGAATTAAATATGCCACCGCATATTTTGCATATTAAGAGTTTATTTTAATCTTGAAAACCAATGAAGACATATAAAATACACCTGAGCGGACGCGTACAAGGTGTTGGTTTTCGCCCTTTTATCTATCGTTTGGCACTTGCTCATCAACTGGTGGGTAGGGTATCAAATGCTGCTTGTGGAGTAGTCATATATGTAAATACAAAAAAACCTGAGGTAGATCTTTTTCTGGAAGATGTTTTCAAGAAAAAACCTAAAGCATCATTCATTACATCACAATTGATAGAAGAAGTACCGTTTATAAAGTTCGCCGACTTCCAAATTGGTCGCTCAGAAGCTGCATCTGACATTCACATTCCACTAACACCTGACTTTGCCATTTGCAACGAATGCAAAGCCGACATTTCAAACCCAGAGAACAGGCGTTTTAATTATGCCTTCACAACCTGTACACAATGCGGACCTCGCTACGCTATCAGTAAACAATATCCTTTTGAACGACGCCATACATCTGTCTCATCATTTCAGATGTGTTTATCTTGTGCTAGCGAATACGCTACTCCTTTGGATCGTCGCTTTCATGCCCAAACCATCAGCTGTCAGGCGTGTGGTATGCAATTGCAATTAACAAGTGTTTCTAAAAAAATACCTGAACCTGAGCAAAGGCAGGTACTGAAAAAAGTTACTGAACTGATAAAAAACGGCCACATCGTTGCTGTCAAAGGTACCAATGGCTACTTGTTGATTTGCGATGCAAAAAATACTCGTACTATTAACAGACTACGGCAAAAAAAACAACGCCCTCACAAACCTTTTGCCCTACTGTATCCCGCTATCGAACGGGTTGAAAATGATTTTTATATTTCCGAACGGGAGAAAAATACATTACAATCTGATGTTTCGCCCATAGTCATCTTGCAAAATAACAAAACCGGGACACTTTCCGAAAATATATCCCCGAATATTAGCCAAACAGGAGTGATGCTACCTTCATCGGCTTTACTTCATATTTTAATGAGTGAACTACAACAACCCGTCATAGCAACCAGTGGAAATAGCCATGATTCACCTATTATTTCAAACCCACAAGATGCTGAAAGACACCTCGCTCACATCGCAGACTATTTTTTGCATCACAACTTGGAAATCGTTTTTCCACAAGACGACTCACTGGTGAAATTTGCTGGTAACCGACAAATCGTCTTACGTCGTTCAAGGGGTTTAGCTCCTAGCCATATAAATATTACGGTGGCAAGCAGCCAGGCAATTTTAGCGATGGGTGCTCAACTGAAAAGTACTTTTACTTACATGCTCAACCACCATGTATATACCAGTCAATATTTCGGAAATTTAGATAATTTCTATGTATTTGAGCGTTATAGAACAACTTTGGAAAACTACTTTAAACTTTTCAAACAGTATCCGCAGACAATCCTTACAGACACACATGAGCAATATCAGAGCAGTATTTTCGGAAAGGAATTAGCACAACAATACAATATTCCCGTTGTAAAAATTCAACACCATCAAGCGCATTTTGCAAGTGTATTGGGTGAACATCAACTTTTTAATCGAAAAGAAAAAATAATCGGTGTTGTATGGGATGGTATGGCTTTGGGAGAAGACGGGCAGCTGTGGGGAGGTGAGTTTTTTATTTATCATAGCGGTCATATGGCACGATATACTCATTTTGAATATTTTGATTGGATTGCTGGCGACAAAATGTCAAAAGAACCCAGGCTCTGTTTATTAAGCCTTTTGAGCGAACAATCTAGGAATCATATCCGATCTAAGTTTACCGAAATCGAATGGAAAAATTATGCTCAACTGCTTAATAAAAATAAAAGCACACTGAAAACATCATCGGTTGGACGCTTATTTGATGCAGTTGCTTCCTTATTAAATCTGGTTGATTTTAATACTTTTGAAGGGGAAGCCGGCTTGTTGGTAGAAAACCTTGCCGGCACTTATACCGAAGGCGACTATATCGACTTTCTTTCGGAAGAAAGCTATCAAAAAATCCCTTCCCGTGTGTTAATACAAAAGATGCTTGACGCCCGGATGGCAGGATGTTCAATTGAACAAATAGCAGCAAGCTTTATTTTTACATTAGTCAGTTGTATTGCCGATATTGCAAAAAAACAACAGGTCAAAACCGTTGTTTGCTCAGGCGGAATTTTTCAAAATTCAGTAATTATCTCGATGCTATTGAGTGTTTTTCAAAAAATAGGCGTAGATTTGAAAACAAACCGTAACATGGCTTCAAACGACGAAAACATCTCTTTCGGACAATTAACGCATTACCTTCATACCAAATAACTATGAAATACCTGTCGGAATACAGAGACCCAGACCTCGTTAGGCAATATCTTCGGGAAATTACTAAAACAGTTACTCAGCCCTGGTCTGTCATGGAAGTTTGCGGGGGACAAACGCATAGCCTGGTTAAAAATGGCATTATTGAAATGCTCCCCAAAGAAATTACCATGATCCACGGACCGGGCTGTCCGGTTTGTGTTACTTCATTAACATTAATAGACAAAGCTATTTATTTAGCAACTCATCAAAATACGATTCTCTGCTCGTTTGGAGATATGCTGCGAGTACCTGGTTCCAAAAAAAGCTTGCTCGAAGCCAAAGCAGAGGGAGCAGATGTACGCATTCTGTATTCTCCGCTCGAAGCCGTTAAAATTGCATCGGAAAACACTGATAAGGAAGTGATATTTTTTGCAGTAGGCTTTGAAACTACTGCCCCTGCCAACGCACTTTCTGTGGTTCATGCCTATAGTAAAGGGTTAAAAAACTACTCTATATTGGCTTCCCATGTGCTAGTACCTCCGGCAATGGAAGCAGTGATTGCCGATGAAGAAAGCAAAATAGACGGATTCCTTGCTGCTGGACACGTGTGTACAGTAATGGGAAACTCCGAATACTACCCCATCAGTGCAGCATACCGGGTGCCTATTGTGGTAACGGGCTTTGAACCTTTGGACATTTTACAGGGTATTCTCATGGTCGTTCGCCAGTTAGAGCAAAAGCAAGCAAAAGTAGAAAATCAATATGTGAGAATTGTACGTGATACTGGCAATACAGAGGCGCAAAATATTATCGGCGAGGTATTTGAAGTACAGCACCAAACATGGCGTGGAATCGGTGAAATTCCCGATAGCGGCTATGGTATCAAAGCAAAATATGCAGCTTTTGATGCTGGCAAGAAATTTCAGGTAGCCATTCAGGATGCTTTAGAAAATCCTGAGTGCATTTCCGGACAAATTATGAAAGGAATTAAAAAGCCTCACGAATGTTCACAGTTTGGTAAAAAATGCACACCTAGTACGCCTGTGGGTGCTCCTATGGTCAGTAGTGAAGGAGCTTGTGCAGCATACTATCATTTTTCAAACTTGCCACAGGCTTTGTAAAATGACATACGATAAAAAAATAAGAATCGACCCTCACTGTCCTATGCCAAAACTGGACTTCGATATGATTACCTTGGGGCATGGAAGTGGAGGCGTATTAACTAATAAGCTATTGGACAGCAGCATTTTCGACCTGTTAAATAATGAAATCCTAAACGAACGCCAAGATAGTGCCTTTTTGAACTTAACGGGAAAAACAGCTTTTTCTACCGATAGCTTTTTAGTGTCTCCTGTTTTTTTCCCCGGAGGAGACATCGGAGAACTCGCTATTAACGGCACCGTAAACGATTTGGCGATGTGTGGTGCTTCTCCAAAGTATATAGCCTTAAGTTTTATCCTTGAAGAAGGATTGAAGATGAGTGAATTTTGGAAAATTCTGGTGTCAATAAAATCAGCTTGTCTTCGATCGGGAGTGCAAGTTGTAACGGGTGATACGAAAGTAGTTGAAAAAGGGAAAGGAGAAAAAATCTTTATTAATACTTCCGGGCTGGGAACTGTTCATCCAAAATCTTATATTCATCCAAAAACGTAAAAGTTGGTGATAAGATTATTGTAAACGGAAAAATTGCTGCCCATGGGATGGCGATTATGTCTGTACGAGAGGGGCTGGAATTTGAGTCAGAAATATCGAGTGATACAAATAATCTCAACCATACGGTTATCTCACTTATCGAAAAATTTAAAAAAGATGTTCATTTTCTTACCGACCCCACCAGGGGTGGAGTAGCTACTGTTTTGAATGAACTTTGCCAAAGTTGCCATTTTGGCATCGAGCTTTTCCAAAGTACAATTCCTATTGATGAACAAGTGGCAAGTGCCTGTGAGTTGTTGGGACTTGACCCTTTATATGTAGCCAATGAGGGGCTATTTTTAAGTGTTGTACCTCACAAAATTGCCGATCAATATGTAGAAGCCTTGCAAGAAGATAATAATGGAAAATATGCTAGTATCATCGGTACTGTGGTTAAGCAACATCCGAAACAGGTTATCTTAAAAAGTAAGATAGGGGGTACCCGAATAGTCTCTATGTTGCCGGGAGAACAGTTGCCTAGGATTTGTTAAATAGATTACAAGCTGGAATGAGCGTTTACTACTTCGAACTTGATTCGCTGAGTGGGCAAACCAGCCGGTAGCAGTGCTAAGGAGATGTTTTTATCAATAATTTGTCTGGCAATAATCATCTTTGCTTATTTTTCTCTACTAATTTACTTTACTGGTTATCCTTTCCATTTCCAAGTATTATCTACCAAATCATAATCCACAATTTTTGCTCTGTTTATCAAATCTGTATCCTCCACTTTTTCATCCATTGTCCAATAATAGTTTTCATCTAATTGTAGTAATAACCTTCTCTTGTGTAAGAGAATGCTTTAAACCCTTTTTCTCTAATAAATTGGGCTATTTTACTAAACTCCTCCTACCCACCTTATTTAAAACAACATATTCGTGTGGAGCTTTGTTGGCATAGGTTTTTGCAAAAACCCAAGAAAACTGATTAACAAAGTTTCTAAAACGGCTTTCTGTATATGGGTACATATTTTTGTAGTTATTTAGTAAAAAAAGCGATGACTTTTTGTTTATCACGGGCAATATTTTCTTTTAATAATTGTATACTTGAAAACTTTTGCTCCTCGCGTATATACGCTTCAAAACGCACAATCACCTCTTGCTGATAAATATCTTGATCGAAGGCAAAAATATTGACTTCTAAAGATTTTGTCAGACTTGCCGAAATGGTTGGGTTATTACCAATATTCATCATCCCCCGATACCAGCATCCTTTGTAGTGTATGCTCACGGCATAAATACCATCGCGGGGTATGAGTTTGCTTGCTTCACTCACTACTATATTAGCAGTAGGAAAACCAATTTTTCTGCCTATTTGCCTGCCCTTTACAACAACTCCGTGAATTGTATAAGACCTGCCCAGATAGTTGGCTGCCACGTCAAGTTTTCCTTCTGAGAGTGCTCGCCTGATTTTACTTGAACTTACGCCGACGGCATCTATCTCTTGTTTGGGAATTTCTTCCACACTAAAACCAAATTTCCAAGCATGTTTTTTCAAATACTCAAAACTGCCTTCTCTATTTCTGCCGAAACGGTGATCATAGCCAATCACTAGCTTTTGTATGCTGAGTTTTTTTACTAATATGTTTTTAATAAAATCAGAAGGTTCAATATTTGCAAAGTTTTTATCGAAAGGAATAATGAGCAGGTGATCGATGGAGTATTCTGCTAACAGTGCTATTTTTTCTGATAAGTCTGATAATAATGTACACGAATTGTCGGGTTGGAGTACAGCACGTGGGTGGGGCCAAAAAGTGATTACCACACTCGTGCATTTGGTTTGTTCAGCTATTTCCTCTAAGCGATGAATAATGCGCTGATGACCGTAATGAACGCCATCAAAAGAACCGATAGTAACAACTGTATTAGTGATATTTCCAAATACTTCCAAACCGTGATAAACGTTCATGGGGGTGTTTGTTAATAAGTAGTGAGTTGTCTATCGTAAAACCAAAGTACTTGCAAAGTAAGTACGCTTTCAACTTATTTCATAAAAAAAATTATAACAACGCGTGAAAATACTCGTGCCTATCCGATCCGGGTCGATATAAATTATTGAGTTTCTGAAAAAAGTTTTTTTTATACCTTTGTATTAGTTAGTTTAGCTCTACTACAGGTATCTTAAAAAATGCTTTTAAGCGTATTACTCGGTAAAAATATAAACCATGAAGGCATTTCAATATAAAAACTTACTGAAGACAGGTCTAGGCGAAAAAGCTATTGAAATATTAGATGGAGTATTTCAGAGCAAAGAAGAATCTTTAGCAAACAAACAAGGCCTAATCCATGCAGAAGCAACTGTAGGGCAAGAGCTAAAAACAACAGATATTAAGCTACAAACAGAGATGAAAGAAACAAAACTAATATTTTTCTTTCTCCCTATCTACATAGCTCTGATTATTCCTAATCGTAAGAAAAGCTATTAAAATTTTATCATAAAAACATACCAAAAATAATTTTTAGCACTAATGGATGTACTTCTGGGCTTACAATGGGGCGATGAGGGCAAAGGAAAAATAGTAGACTACCTCGCACCGAAATACGATTTAATTACCCGCTTTCAAGGAGGTCCTAATGCAGGACACACATTGGTATTTAACGGTAAAAAATTTGTCCTCCATCAAATTCCTTCCGGAGTATTTCACCCTAAAATAAAAAATGTTATCGGTAATGGCGTAGTCCTAGATCCTATAACACTGATGAGAGAAACAGAGATGCTTGCAATGAGTGGGGTGCCTGTTGTGTCTCGTCTGTATATTTCCAAAAAGGCTCACATCATTATACCGACCCACCGCTTGCTCGATGCCGCCTATGAACAACATAAAGGAGACCACAAAATTGGCTCAACGCTAAAAGGTGTTGGTCCTGTATACAGCGATAAAATTGGCCGGCAAGGTTTGGCGTATAGGCGATATGTTACAGGCTGATTTTAAAATTAGATACCAAAGCCTAAAGGAAAAACACCTGAGAATATTAGGTGGCTATCAGCATCCTTTACATGAACTTGCCGAGCTTGAAAAGACGTTTATGAAAGCTGTTGATTATATGAAAAACTTACAGATCGTCGATAGCGAGTATCTCCTATTTCGAGAAATTAAGCAAGAAAAGAATATTCTGGCAGAAGGTGCTCAAGGTAGCTTACTTGACGTAGATTTTGGCTCTTATCCTTTTGTTACTAGTTCTAATACTTTTAGCGCTGCTGCTAGTGTAGGGCTAGGTATTCCTCCGCAACAAATAAAAGAAACCTTCGGTATTTTTAAGGCTTATTGCACTAGAGTAGGCAGCGGTCCATTTCCAACCGAGCTGCACAATGAAATAGGAAAAAAACTACAAGATGCAGGTAGCGAATACGGTGCCACTACGGGAAGACCTCGCCGCTGTGGTTGGCTCGATTTGCCTGCACTAAAGTATGCCGTAATGATTAATGGCATCACGCAGCTTTTTATGATGAAGGCCGACGTACTCAACCACTTTAAAACTCTCCGTATATGCACTAAATATCGCCTGCTAAACGGAACGCTTACCGATCAACTGCCATACGAGTTGACAGATGAAAACATCCAACCGGTTTACCGAGATTTTGAGGGCTGGAATTGTACGCTGAATCAGGTGAAAACTTTTGAAAATTTTCCAACTCAGCTGCTCTGCTATATTAATTTTATAGAAGAACAAACCGGCGTCCCAATTACCATTCTTTCTACTGGCCCCGATAGAGAACAGACTATTTTTAAATCATCATAAACTACCGCCAACAAAAGATAAAGGTTATTTATGCTAAAGTTATAGTCCTTCTCAAAATTTTCATAGTTTTACTTCTTAAAAACTATTTATCACTCATAACCCAAAAATAAAATGAAAAAAATTACACTCACCGAGCAGGAAATACCTGATAAGTGGTATAATATTATAGCAGACATGCCCAATAAGCCCCTACCTCCTATTAATCCAGCAACAAAAGAGCCTATCGGACCCGAAGCACTGGCACCGATCTTTCCGATGGAACTTATTAAGCAAGAGGTAAGCACTGAAACGTGGATAGATATTCCCGATGAGGTAAGACATATTTACAAACTGTGGCGACCTAGCCCTTTATACCGTGCTAGCGGGTTTGAAAAAGCACTGGATACGCAGTGTAAAATATTTTATAAGTACGAAGGGGTAAGCCCGGCAGGCTCACATAAACCTAATACTGCCGTAGCGCAAGCTTATTACAATAAGCAGCAAAACATCAAACGTATCACTACTGAAACCGGTGCAGGGCAATGGGGCAGTGCGCTGAGCTTTGCCTGTCAGCATTTCGGTATTGACTTGGAGGTGTATATGGTAAAAATCAGTTTTGAGCAAAAGCCCTATCGCAAAACAATGATGAATACTTGGGGTGCTCAGGTAGTTGCTTCGCCAAGCAACCGAACGGCAGCAGGAAGAAAAATCTTATCTGAAAACCCGAACTCCACTGGTAGCCTGGGCATTGCCATTTCCGAAGCAATGGAAATTGCTGCTACTCACAACGACACTAAGTATTCGCTGGGTAGCGTACTTAACCATGTTTTATTACACCAAACCGTAGTGGGGCAAGAAGCTTTAAAACAGATGCAAAAGGCTGGCGAAATGCCCGATATAGTGATCGCTCCTTTCGGCGGAGGTTCTAATTTTGCCGGACTGAGTTTTCCTTTCTTACGTCTCAATCTTACCGAAGGAAAAAATATCCGTTGCATCGCTAGCGAACCTACCTCCTGCCCAAAACTAACCCGTGGGCAGTTTCGCTACGACTTTGGCGATACTATTGGTATGACTCCCCTACTACCTATGTATACACTTGGACATAACTTCGTGCCAGCACCCATCCACGCCGGTGGCTTGCGCTATCATGGGGCGGGCGTCATTGTCAGTCAATTATTAAAAGACAAAATCATAGAAGCACAAGCTGTCAATCAGCTTGAGGGCTTTCAAGCAGGCGTAACTTTTGCACGGTCGGAAGGTATCATTCCTGCACCTGAGGCAAATCACGGCATTGCTAGTGCCATTCGGGAAGCCAAGCAAGCCGATGAAGCCAACAATAGTAAGACTATATTAATCAATTTATGCGGGCATGGCAACTTTGATATGTCGGCTTATGAGGATTATTTCGCAGGAAATTTGACAGAACACGAGCTTTCTCAGCAAGAAGTTGAACAGGCACTAAGTGTACTTGATACACCCGTGATTTAGCGTTTAAGCAGTACTGGAAAAATGTAATAGCTTCATCTCTTGCCCATCGAAAACTGCATAGGTTTGCTTGTTAATCCATTCACCGAGGTTAATATAACAGGAATTTTCGTCCACCGGTACGTCCATAGGGATGTGCCGGTGACCGAAAATGTAAAAATCGTGGTGCGACTTTTTCTGGGTTTTTTTGGCAAATTGCCATATCCATTCGTTTTCCCCATAGTAAATCTCAGGTTTTTTTAAATGCTTATGCCAGCTATGTGCTGCCCAAGTAGTGGCAATGCTCATGCCGACAGAAGGATGCAAAAAAGCAAAAAGACGCTGGCATATTTTGTTCCTAAATATCTTTTTCAGTATTTTGTAGTGGCAATCTCCTGGACCTAATCCATCGCCGTGTGCCACCATTATTTTTTTATCGTTAATAATAAACACTTGAGGTTTTCTAAAAATAGATATACCGAGTTCTTCGGTAAAATAGTCGAACATCCACATATCGTGATTGCCAGTAAAAAAAATAACCTTTACTCCCCTATCCACCAGTTCAGCTAATTTTCCTTGAAAACGGATAAAGCCTTTAGGAATAACCATTTTGTATTCGAACCAGAAATCAAAAATATCACCCACTAGAAAAAGGTAAGCAGCATCTTCTTTCAGTTGATCCAGCCAACAGACAATGATTCGTTCCCTTTCTTTTTGAGTGGCTTTTGCTCCTCCCAGATGAAAATCGGAAGCGAAATATACTTTTTTACGCAAGGGTAGTGTTATTTTCATCAAGCTTTTATCTGTAAAATCTTTCTATTTTTATACTTATTTGTCGTTTTTATCGAGGCTGAAACTAAAGACAGTGCCTTTTCCGTGCTTACTTTTTACCATCACTTGTTTGCTATGTCCTTCTAGGATATGTTTAACAATTGCCAAACCCAGACCTGTGCCTCCACGCTCTTTTGAACGGCTTTTGTCTACTCTATAAAAACGCTCAAAAATACGATCGATATGTTCTTTACTAATTCCGGTACCATTGTCTTTAATAACGATTAAAACATTTTTTTTCGAATCAATGACACTCAATTTTACCCAGCCACCTTTTCTGCCGTACTTAATACCGTTGTGTATCAGATTGATTAGTACCCGCCTGATTTTATGCTCATCGGCATATACTTGCAGTGCTTTTTTCGGGAGCATATTATATAGATGTATTTCCTGCCGAGCGGCTTTATCTTCAATTTCTTCAGCTACTTCTTTCACTAAGGCACATATATCAAACTTAGTCATGTGTATAGGTAAAACACCAGATTCTATCTGTGAGAGTGTTAGCAAATCTTGTACTAATACATCGAGCCTGTCGAGAGTAGTGGCAGCTTTTTCGAGAAATTTATAGTTGACATCAGGATCTTCTATCCCGCCATCAATGAGCGTATGAACGTAACCTTGCGCAGAAAAAACAGGTGTTTTCAACTCATGTGATATATCAGCAATAAATTCTTTACGGTAAGCTTCCAGCTTTTTAAGCTCATCTATTTCACTTTCTTTATTTTTGATATAATGGAAGATTTGTTTGTTAATTATCTGGAAAGGATTAACACTATTAGTAAGTTTTTTATCCAGCTCAAGTTGCTGCCTGCTAAGGCTGTTTAGACCGGTATAAATCTTATTAATCTGGTTGAAAATAAGTATTTCCAAAGTAATATAAATACTAATAAAAGCGATAGTAAATACAATAATAAAGATAAAAATCAAGACATTGGCCGGTATTTCTGTCAGGGAAAGGAATAGAACGGAAAGAAATGATATGAGGCAAGATAAGAGCAGAGCAACGCCTTTGGAGTTGTAGAGCATGGCGTTAGTTATATTTATTATGAAAAAATATTAATTCAGTTCAAATTTATACCCTACTCCCTTAACGGTTTTAATGTACTGATTACCAATTTTTTCACGAATTCTCCTGATATGCACGTCTACAGTCCTGACCAACACTAGCACGTCCGAACCCCAAATGCGTTGTAATAATTGCTCTCTACTGTAGACCTTATTGGGATTACTAGCCAAAAAATGTACCAGTTCAAATTCTTTTTTAGGCAAGTTAAAAGGTTTTTCTTTTATGTGCAATAAGTACGCAGACTTATCAATTTTTAAGTTTCCTACAACGGTAATATCTTTATATTCTGAAGTGCTTTTTTCTTTTTGTCTCCTAAAAAGTGCATGAATTCGGCTCAATAGTGCTCGCGGCTTAATAGGTTTGGTAATATAATCATCGGCTCCGGCACCAAAAGCAGCTACTTCAGAGTATTCTTCTGTGCGGGCAGTGAGGAAAACAATAAAGGATTGTCCTAAAACTAGATGTTCACGAATACGCCGGCAAGCTTCTACGCCGTCTAACATGGGCATCATAATATCTAACAATATCAAATCAGGTGAAAAAGTTTTCGCAACCTCAAAAGCCTCCTGACCGTTTGCAGCTTGCATCACTTGATAACCTTCTTTACGAAGGTTGTAGGTAAGTATTTCGACAATATCGGGATCATCATCGACGATTAATATTTTTTTATTTTTCATACCAATGCTTTTTTCAATTAACTGACAGCGATATCAGATCAAAGGCTGCTTAAAGCATATTTGGATAAGGGTTTATTAGGCCCTTGATCAATCACTTGAATTGCCAATAGTCAATGTTCAGCAATGAGTTTTTTGATTGCTTTTTCATTGATCTTTGTGTTGTATTTCGCTCTTAGCCCCCTGAGCCATTCATCTTCTTTAATACGCTGAAAATCAGCAATAACTTGCCCTTTAGTATCTGGCAAGTCCTTCAAATCACCTGTACTAACTGCATCAACCAACACTACATAGTAACGACCTTGATTAAAAAAATCATACTTTCCAGGCTGCCAACCAGTGCTGTCTATCCAAATATTATCACCTGCTTGAAACCATTGCTCAACAATACGGGCAGTGCTGTCTGCCTTTTGCAAGTTGCTTGCAAGATTTTTTTTACCACCACCCAAAAAACTAAAACGCACACTGTCCTCATCAAAAAGTGCGGGGGTAAGCAAAACATTTATCTGTTCATCTTGCATACCCAAAGCACTTAAATATCCTCGTATTTTATACAGTCTGTTTGCATTTACCAGTGAATCAGCATTAGTCGACAAGGTCAGTATAATTGTATTTGATTGCTGCTGTCTGAATTTTCTGACCAGTTCATTTAAATTTTTTCGGATTTGTGCATCAAAAGCAAAAATGCCGGGTGGAAAATATATTCCCCGCAAACGAGCATCTTGTATTGCTTCGGACTCGGGCAGTTGATTGATAAAAACCGTTTTCAAAGAATCGCTTACTGTCTCAAAAATACTCGCTTTGACCCTTTTACCCCAGCGGTAACGGTCGCGATTAGCCCGAAAATAAGCATTGACGGCGGCAGTGTCTTGGCTCTGATTCCATACTTGACGCTCCATCAGATTAAATACCAAAATACCTTCTTTGTATTCTTTCAACAAATAGCGATATTCTGGATAATAGACTTCCAAGTGTGCTTCTTCATAGGCCACAAGCATGTCTGCTACGTAGACCTCGTATAAAGTGTTGAGGTAGTTTTGCCGCTTAGTTGAGGGCAGTTGCTTTCTCTGTTTAGTTTTGACGTAGTTCAAAAAATGATTTTTTGTATAGCTTTGGTCAGCTATTTGTAAAAATACGGTATCGGCACCTAAAAAAGTATTCGGCTGCCATTTTCCGTATAAAACTGCTGTGTCAATATAGGTAAAAACCCACTGACGACGATTCGGAAACTCCTTGATAGTGTGTTTTTTTTTTAGCTTTTGTATCAATAGTTGGCGCGTATGCTTGCCGCGGTACGTGGATTTGACCCTAGAAGTCAAACGATCTTTTACTTCTTCAAAAGAAGCAATAGGATATTTCTGTAATAATTTAGCGATGTGCCAACCATGCGCTGTTCTAAAAGGCTGGGATATATATCCGGGTTTTTCCAGCCTAAAAGCAGCTTCAGTAAAACCGGAAATAACCTCTCCAGGACCGAATACGGGCAGTTCGCCATTTTTATTTTTACTAAAAGAATCTTCACTGTATTGCTTACAAACCGCACCCCATTTTTTACCCTCTTGAAGTGCTTGGAAAGCCCGCCTGATTTTGCTTGCTGCCTGTATAGTATCTTTGTTGTTTTTGACCATAATATGCGCCATTCTTAATTTTCCTCTCGCCGCAATACGGTCTTTTACCTGAATAATATGATAGCCAAACTTTGTTCTTACTGGCTCAGATAGCTGACCTACAGGTGTATGATAAGCAGCATTTTCAAAAGGATATACCATGCTCAAAGCAGTAAAATAACCCAAGTCTCCTTGATTTTTTTTTACCGATGGGTCTTGCGAATACTGCATTGCAAGGCTTGCAAAACTTTCCCCAGCCATTACCTGCCGCCTAATTTGTTTGATCTTCATCAGTGCTTTTAGTGTATCTTGCGGAGGAGCATCCTCTGCAACACGGACAAGTATATGAGCGGCTTTTACTTCCTCCTGCGAACGCTTATAGGCTTGTTTTACCAGTTGGTCGATAACACCTTGGTCGCTGAGATAAGGTGCTGACAGTTGTTTTTTGTATCCTTCAAATTCTCTTTTTAAACGCTTGGTGTCTATCTAAACCCACGCTGAGTGCTTCTGTAACTTTTAGCTTGAAATCGGTAAATAAGCCCAAATACTCCCTCAAACTCTGCTCCGTATACAATCCTGGCTTAGTGCCATAATTTTTATGATAGAAATAAACAAATTCTTCTTTGTATATCTGTTGCTCACCAACCGTTAAAATTACTGAGTCATCCCTAGAAATTCTACTCGTATCTGCCGCCGAACGCTGACTCACCTGACATGCATAGTTGAATGCAAATAAGAATAATGGCCAGTAGCTTCTTTTCATTTCACGAATTTTTTTTTATTTTTACTTGATATAAGCAAAGGTAGTTGATAATTATCAAATGAAGAATAATTACTAATAAACAGCGTCAGTCAACACCAAGTTGCTATATTTGCCCTTATGATAAAACTCATAGCAGACAGCGGCTCTACCAAAGCCGACTGGTCGTTGCTTAGCAAAGATGGTAATCCTTTTCATTTCATGTCTATGGGCTTAAATCCCCTCCAAACCGATGAGCAACAATTCAGGGCGATTATCAAAAAGCAGGTACTCCCCGCACTGTCTACTCAGCCGCCTAATCACATTTATTTTTATGGTGCAGGGTGCTATCAGCAGCGTACGAGTACTCTTGTACAAGATATTTTACAATCATTTTTCTTACAGGCAAATGTTGAGGTTTATACCGATTTACTCGGTGCATGCAGGGCTTTATCTGCAAATCAGAAGAGTATTGTTAGTATTTTGGGTACAGGTGCTAGCAGTTGTGTGTTCAAACGGAACAACTATTCAAGATACAAGACTCGGTTTGGGTTATGTTTTAGGCGATGAAGGTAGTGGAGCTGTTTTAGGGGAAAAATTTGCTCTCACGTTATTTGAACAATGAGCTACCGAAAGATCTTATGGAAAGCTTTTCTAAACAATATAATATCGAAAAAGATTCAGTGCTAGAAAGGGTATATCAGAAGAATAAACCTAATCGGTATTTGGCGTCTTTTGCCCTGTACTTACATCAAAACCGACAAAAACCTTATGTAGCTAATTTGTTAGTAAAAAATTTTCAGCAGTTTTTTGAAAAATATATTTTTTCAATACCCAATTATTCGCAATACGTATTTCATTTTACGGGTTCTATTGCTTATAACTTCTCAGAAATATTACGAAAACTCATGGACACCTACACGTTAAAAACAGGAAAAATTTTGCAGTCACCTATTGAGGGTTTAAGTGTATTCCATAGCAGATTTTACCGCTGAGTTTGCAAAAAATTGATTGTTTTAAGCTCGATTCACAGAATTGCTCTGTTTTGTAGTTGGGATTATCAAAAAAGTAAAAAAAATAGAACTACGACAAGAGAAATAAAAATGAAAATTACTGAACTACCCTCTCCCTACGATGATTTGGAGTCAATGCCTGTCGAAGAATTACTGATAAATATTAATCGGGAAGATCGGAAAGTGCCACAAGTAGTCGGTAAAGTAATTCCTCAAATCACAAAACTGGTTGTTGCCCTTGTTGCCCGCTTTAAAGCGGGCGGACGGCTTTTTTATATAGGCGCGGGAACGAGCGGACGGTTGGGCGTTGTAGATGCTTCGGAAATTCCACCTACTTATGGTGTACCCCACGGAAGAGTTATTGGTTTAATCGCGGGCGGAGATAGCGCAATTCGAAAAGCAGTTGAATTTGCAGAAGATAGCCACCAACAGGCATGGCAAGACCTGCAAGCATACCAGATAAACGACCGCGATACGCTCATTGGTATTGCTTCTTCAGGTACAACTCCTTATGTAATTGGTGGGCTAGACAGTGCCCGAAGGCAAGGTATACTCACAGCCTGCATTACAAATAATCTCAATACGCCACTGGCAAAAATAGCTGAAATACCTGTTGAAGTCATTGTAGGTCCGGAATTTGTCACGGGTAGTACCCGCATGAAGGGAGGTACTTCACAAAAGCTTATTTTAAATATGATTTCTACGGCTCTGATGGTTCGGCTAGGCAAAATTGAAGGTAATAAAATGGTTGATATGCAGCTGAGCAACAATAAACTTATCGAAAGAGGTATGCGTATGCTACAAGAGACACTGGATGTTGATGCAGAAACTGCAGCAGGCTTACTCCAAAGATATGGATCTGTTAGGCAAGCGATAAGGCAACAAAGAGACAATTTTCACACATGAGCGGGCTTTCCGAAAAATGAAATGAGAAAAGACAGTTTTATTGGAGTCATCTAAAATTTTGGGTTTTAAAAAATTTAATTACTATTTTCGCACGCTATACTACTCGCAAGTAGGCTGTAGTTAATCTAAATAATTCAATTTACTTCTTTATATCTAAAAATTGAAAAATAAACTATGTTAGTTATCCAAGTAAAAGATAATGAGACGATAGACAAAGCCTTGAAAAGATTCAAGAAAAAATTTGAAAAAACTGGTGTCTTGAAGCAAGTAAGGACAAAGGCGTTTTATGAGAAACCTTCTATGAGCAGAAGAAATGCAAAGTCGCGCTCTTCTTACAAACAAAAAATGATCTTACAGGAAAACAATTAATATGTTTAACACGTGTTTAAGATAAGCTTTTGCTGCTAAAAGAAATATTTTAACAGTTTTTAATTTTTCCTTAAAGGTATAGTAAAAACATCGATAGCTCCATGAACTGATCGCTGTACTCTTAAATAGCCATCCATCGCATTGATCTTTACGCAGCATATACGCCGTTCTCATTCAATTTAAACCACGTACATGGCTATTATATTTAAACAAATAGATGAGTTATCTCTGCGTCTGTCTGCTACCGTAGAACGAAGTGTATCTTTTCCCTTTTTCTTCTTCACCTTCTTTATGTCTATAGGCGGACTCTCTTGGGGTATTTTATGTATTGTTTTCGGACTTTATACGGCAGCGATTATTCCACTTCTATATGTAGTATTCAGTGTTTTTAATATTCTTATTCTTAGAAAAGAAGATTTTTTCTATGAAATACGTTTTTTTCAAACGCTCAACAGTGTACTAATGCCTTTTATTTTTCAGGCTGTTTTAGGTGGAATTGTATACACTGGCGCGGTAATGGTGTGGTCTTTACTGTCGCTCATCGCCTGTCTGATGTTTTACAAAAAAAATCAAGTGTGGCTTTGGCTACTCACTTTCGCTGTACTTGTAGGTACAAGTGTATACTTCGACCAATATTTCCAATACTTAGCATTAGAACCCCTAAAAAGCCATACTGCTCAACAAAGTCTGTTCTTCGCTAATTTTCTTATGGTTGGTGCGATAGTCTTTTTCTTAGGCAGTTACTTCATCAATTCCCAAAGAAAAACTTTCCGTCAGTTGAAACAACTCAATACACGAGTAACAAATTCAGAAAAAAAGCTACACAAGGCTTACCAAGAAGTATTGTCTTCTGAGGAAGAAGCCAGAGAGTTCGCAGAAGAATTACAAAGAGCTAACGCAAATCTTTCTGCTGCAAATAAGCAACTAATAAATACCCAAAAATACTTAGAGAATGCGTTGGCAAGAGAGAAAAAAGCACTAAATGAAGTACTTAACAAAGATGCAGAAATCATCAAAAAAAACCAAGCTATACAGAGTAGCCTGAATTATGCCAAAAGAATACAAGATGCACTCCTTCTGTCTAAAGGTGACTTACAAACCCATTTTCCAGAGTCTTTTATCATTCACAGGGCAAGAGATACCGTAAGCGGAGATTTTTACTGGTTCGGACAGCAAGCAAATAAAATTATTACAGGAGCAATAGACTGCACGGGTCATGGTGTTCCGGGGGCAATTGTCAGCATTATAGGTAATGAAAAAATGAATGAGATTGTACATACAAAAGGTATTACGACTCCCAATAAAATTTTAAACGAGTTGCACAAAAGCATAGTCGATTGTTTAAAACAAAGAGATACACGTAATAGAGACGGTATGGATATGTCCATCTGTACCTATGACAAAAGCACGAATACATTAGAAACGGCAGGTGCTAAAAGTCCTTTCCTTTATATTCAGAGAAATCAACTATTTGAGATAAAAGGCGAAAAATTGCCTATTGGTCTAGTAATTAGAGCAAACATAACAGAAAGAGCATACCAAAAACATACCGTCAACATTGACAATACTACCTGCTGTTACATGCTCTCGGACGGCTTTCAAGATCAATTTGGCGGTCTTAAAAACAAAAGGTTCATGTTGACAAGATTAAAAAAGTTACTACAAGAAATACATCCCTTCCCAATGAAAGAACAAAAAAAAAATACTCGAAAGCACCTTAGACAGTTGGATGAATCAAGACGAAAAAAGACCAGAGAGACAGCTAGATGACATCCTTGTTATTGGTTTTAAAATAAAAAATTAGGCCTAGAAATACACTCAGAAAAAAATTTTGATACCAAACTATCAGCTCAGATGACAGAAGCAGAAAACATCATATCAGTAAATATTGAAGATGAAATGCGCGGTGCTTATATCGACTACTCCATGTCGGTCATTATCGCTAGAGCACTGCCCGATGTGAGAGACGGACTCAAACCTGTACACAGGAGAGTACTCTACGGGATGGTGGAACTAGGACTTCATTTCAATAGATCGTATAAAAAGTCAGCTAGAATTGTAGGAGAAGTACTCGGCAAATACCATCCGCATGGGGATAGCTCAGTGTATGACTCGATGGTGAGAATGGCACAAGAATGGTCGTTGAGATACCCATTAGTAGATGGGCAGGGTAATTTTGGTTCAGTAGACGGCGATGCGCCAGCTGCTATGCGATATACGGAAGCACGTCTGAAAGAAATATCGGGAGAAATTTTATCAGACCTCAAAAAAAATACTGTTGCTTTTCAACCCAACTTCGATGATTCACTTGTAGAACCCAGCGTGCTACCCTGTAAAATTCCAAATCTTCTGCTCAATGGCTCTTCAGGTATTGCAGTAGGAATGGCTACTAATATGCCACCACACAACTTGGGTGAAGTAGTCAATGGTATCATTGAATACATAAATAGGCCCGAAATTACAATTGCCGAACTCATGCAAAGCATTCAGTCGCCAGACTTTCCGACGGGAGGTATTATTTACGGCTTTGATGGCGTTAAGAAAGCCTTTGAAACAGGTAGAGGACGGATTGTTATACGTGCAGTTACACACATGGAAACCACTTCATCAGGGCGGGAGCAAATTGTCGTTACACAAATGCCGTACCAAGTGAATAAAGCACTGATGATTGAAAAAACCGCTGCCCTAGTCAATGAAAAAAAAATAGAAGGCATCACCAGCATCAGAGACGAATCCGATCGCAAAGGGATACGCGTGATATATGAGTTGAAAAAAGATGCCATTCCCGACATAGTACTCAATATGCTTTTTAAGCAAACAGCCTTACAAACAGTTTTTAGTGTCAACAATATCTCATTGGTTAAGGGCAAGCCCAAAATACTCAATTTGAAAGGTCTCATCCAGTATTATGTTGAACATAGACACGAGGTTATTGTCAGAAGAACACAATTTGAACTAGAAGAAGCAAAAAAAAGACTGCATATTCTGCAAGGTTATTTAAAGGCATTAGATCATATCGACGAGATCATTGCAATCATACGGAAATCTAAAGACTCCGAAGCAGCACAAGGTGCAATTATCAACACCTTTACGTTTTCTCAAGTGCAAGCAAAAGCTATTTTAGATATGCGCCTGCAACGCTTAACTGGCCTAGAAAGGAAGAAAATAGAACAAGAGTTTAGAGAAGTCAGCGAATTAGTAACAGAACTACAAAAAATACTGGCAAATAAACCATTAAGAATGGAAATTCTTAAAAAAGAGTTGCTAGAGTTAAATGAAAAATATGGAGATAAAAGACGAACGCAGTTAGTATTTGACGCCAACGATTTGGAAATTGAAGATATGATTCCCAATGAAGAAATGGTCATTACTATCTCTCATGAGGGTTATATTAAAAGAACTTCATTAAAAGAATATAAGGTACAGAACCGAGGAGGCATAGGCTCAAGAGGTACAGGTTCTAAAGAAGGCGATTTTACAGAGCATGTTTTCATAGCCAAGAATCACAACTATCTACTTATTTTTACTCGTTCAGGGAAAGTCTTTTGGCTCAAAGTATACAAAGTGTCCGAGAGTGGAAAAATCTCTAAAGGTCGTCCGCTACAAAACTTGATACAGATCGATAAAGGTGATAAAGTGCAAGCAGTTATTAATGTAGAAAATCTTAAAGAAGAAGCCTATGTCAATCAGCACTTTTTAGTCATGTGTACCGAAAAAGGCACCATTAAGAAAACATCGTTAGAGGCTTATTCACGTCCGCGCCAAAATGGTATTCACGCTATTAAAATCAATGAAAATGATAATTTGTTATATGTAAAAATGACCAACGGCGAAAGTCAAATTGTTGTTGCCCTCAGATCCGGGCGAGCTATTCGTTTCCTTGAGTCCTCCGTACGCCCGATGGGTAGAACGGCAGCAGGCGTAAGAGCAATTACTCTAGCCGATCAGAAAGATAAAGTAGTAGGTTTGGTTTGTATAAGCAATCAAAAAAAATCTTTGTTAGTTATTGCTGAAAGAGGCTATGGCAAACGTTCTGCTATTGCAGACTACCGCATCACTAATCGTGGGGGTAAGGGCATAAAGACAATTCAACTGACCGAGAAAACAGGAGAGCTAATCGGCATACACGATGTAACAGACAACGATGAGGTTATGATAGTCAACAAATCGGGTATTACCATCCGTATGACTGTAGCAAACCTGCGCGTGATAGGCAGAGCTACGCAAGGTGTCAAACTCATCAGGCTCAATGAAAATGATACCATTGCTTCGATAGCGAAAATAAAAAACATAGAACAAAAAGAAAATGCAATTCATCCTTAATGCTACAAATTATTATTACTTAATACATCTTTTAAATCTTAAATATCAAACAAAATGAAAAAATACTTTTTTCTGTTCGCCTGCTTATATATCCAAACTTTTGTTATGGGACAAAAAGCATCTATTGCTAATGCTGAAAAAGATTTTTCAAATAATAATTTAGAAGAAGCCAGAAATCAGGCAGAATTAGTCTTAGAAGCAGAAATTGCTACCGTAAAAGCTAAAAATGAAAAGCTCAAGCAAAAAGGGAAAACAAGCAAAATAAAGCCGGAGGTAGGTTCGGGAAAAACCTATGCTTTATTGGGAAGAATTTATGCTAGCATTGCCTTATCTGATGATCCAGCACATGCCAAGCTATCCAACAACCCTGTACAAGATGCTATGAATAACTTTAATAAAGTAAAAGAATTAGAAAAAGAGAACTCTTTCATATACTTAGATACATTCGGACCGAGTATTACTGGAAAAGCCCCCTATGTTGATGACCTATATAGCAAAGTTGTGAATAAAGGTGTAGATGCTTACAATAAGGATGATATGCAAGGAGCTTTAAAAAGTTTTGAAAATGGAATGATTATGAGACCGCTCGACACCAACCTCTACTTAAATGCCCTTTCTGCAGCCGGTCAATTGGACGATAAAGAGAAATTAAGGAAATATACCAAAAAACTCATTGAATTAGGTAAAAAAGAAGAAAAATTTTATAATTATCTCGTCAGTGATGCCATGAGATCGGAAAACTATGACGAAGCTGCTAAAATTATTAAAGAAGCCAAAGAATATTTGCCCGAAAAAACAGACCTTATCGCACAGGAAGTAAAGTTATATATTCTTACAGGAAAGGCAGATGAGGCGATCAAATCTTTAGAAAAAGTCCTCGTAAAAGAACCCAATAACGAAACGTTTACCTTTAATTTGGCTATTCTTTATGATGAATCGGGAAATAGTGATAAAGCAATAGCTTATTATAATAAGACTATCGAGTTGAATAAAAACCATGAAGGTGCTCACTACAATTTGTCGGCTTTATATTATAATGCAGCAGTTAAAATAGCTAATGAACTAAACAAATTATCTATTGACATTCGGACGGGAGAGTTTAAAGACCAGAAAACTGCTAAAGAGCTTAAAAATAAAATTGAAGAAAAATACAAGAAAGCACTACCGGGCTTTGAAAAAACAGTAATGATAAACGACAAGAGACAAGAAGCGTGGCAAGCACTTGCTGCCATCTATAGCAAACTAGGCATGGATGATAAAAGAGAAAAAGCCAAAAAGAAATTACAAGAGTTAGAGTAAAAACATGCTAAATACATCCTAGCAATAAAAAAAAGTTGTAAGTTTGATTATTTGTTGCAAAACATTAAACACTTTACATCCGAATTAAATAAAAACAGCCCTTTTTTACATTGAAAAAATCACCTAGAATACATAAAGTAAGGTCTTTTATTGAAAAAGACACATGACAAAACCCAGATACATTATCCTGTTTTCAAAGAGCATCTCAGCAGCTTAGTTTTGTTAAAAAAATAATTGGGGCTATGCACGACATAGTCAAAAATTTCAGCTATATGAAAAACAGTACGCAAATATTATTAGAAGAATACTCAGGTGAATATGCTAAAGTTATCTGTAATAAGTATTTCAAAAATAAGCAGTCTGTTAGCAGCGATGATATTATCCAAATTACTGAAATACAGCAAATCAATCTTTTTGTCTTTCAGTTGATTTTTGAGAATTGGAAACAACAATTTGAGCAGGTCAAAAGTGTGTACTTTAACTATGAGCACCATGAAGTAATCAATGAAGTAAATACACTCATGTCTGTTGTCTCTAAGCATATCAGTATAGCACGTAATTATTTCGAACCGCTTTTGTCTTCGGCAGTGAGTAAAACACTTCATCTGCTATTTTTGCCAAAACAGTATTATATTGATTTATTTAGCAGGCTAGATAAAGATATTGAAATACATACACATACGCTGGAGTTGGCTAAATATATCATTATCCATACCGATTACAAAGAGACTTTGATAAAAGAACTAAATAAGGCAAACCAAGCACTAATTTCACAAGAAACAGCAATAGAAATATGCGAAAAAATCAATTTCAAAGGTCATTTCGACGACCCGGAAAGCTACATAGTACACCTGAACAAAACCCTTGAATTATACCCGGAAAAAATATTCCCACAGTGGAAATCTGACCTGAATATCAACCTACAAAAGCCGAGCTTCATTGACGAATTAGAGCAAGATATGAATATGGATATAGAACTAGATGAAAGACAAAAGAACAGAGCTAAGCTTTTTCAAACCGCAGAGCAAGCTATCAGAAAAGCAAAAACTCGAACACAAGCCAATGAAGATACCTCGGCATTGAACAATGATTATCCTCTGGGCATTAGCTCAGACACACAGTGGGAAAGTTTTAAAAATGAATTATTTCAGTGTAAGGAAGATGAGCTTGTGAAAGCACTAAATATCATTGAACACGCCGATGACTACCATAGTGCCATTGAAATTATCAAAGATAAATACATCAATACTTACCAGTGGGATCTCTCTTCTGTAACTACCACAAGTTTTTTAGAGATAATAAATGACTACTTTGACTGAGTAGTACCAATATTATGCTATCGACCGATCGAAGTATCTCTTCACCCAAGAGTTTGACACCTTAACAATCCAGTGATGGTCTAAGGATTGTTTTTCTGCGATAAAGTTATTAAAAACAAACATGTCCGTATGAATATTTCCTTTTGCAACATGATAGGCAATTTGTTCAAGTGGCACCGTAAATATATTCTCTGAATTATGAGCATGTTTGAAAGCAACCTGATTTTTAGCGAGTAAATCTACTCCCAATTTACTTTGCAAAGCCTTTAAAACAGTTACCGATCTATCTATGGAGCAACCGCTGGGTACATGAATAGTGTCGTTTACTGCCAAAATAATAAATCTATCGAAAAATAAGCGAACACCACCGTGTAAGGGAACGCCATGCGAATTCCATTCATTTATAAACTTTTCTAGCCAATCTACAATTAGTTCTTGCTGTACTTTCTCCAGAACCCGATCCGACTGATACACCCAAATGCGAGCTTGTTTGGGAAGCGACTCAAATGACCTAAGCATAATTATGTCAGAAAATTAATTGTTAAACATTAAGCATTAATAAATATTTGTATTACTTTCATGACAAATATGAGCTAAAAATACTAATTTTAAACTTAGTATCATAACTGATTAACCAAACAACATATATGGCAAACTTAAGGTTTAAGGCTTTAGAAATAGTAGAAAGCAGGAAGTGCATTGAAATTGCTGCTCCTTCGGTAAAGGTTTCAGAATATTTTGGACAAAATGTATTTGATGATAATAAAATGAGGAGTGTACTGCCCGAAAATGTTTACAAAAACCTGAAATATGCAATTTACAAAGGAGAAGCCATAGCAGAATCCATAGCAGATGCAGTGGCGGGGGCAATGAAAAACTGGGCAGTGGCAAAAGGTGCTACACATTATGCACACTGGTTTCTGCCGCTGACAAATGCTACGGCCGAAAAACACGATAGCTTCTTTAACATAAGAAGCGATGGGCAATACATAGAAGAATTTAAAGGAAGTGGCTTAGTCAAGCAAGAACCCGATGCTTCTTCCTTTCCTAGTGGAGGACTCAGAAATACTTTTGAAGCCAGAGGATACACTGCTTGGGATCCCACCTGTCCAGCTTTTATTATGGAATCAGGAACAAGTAAGACTCTGTGCATTCCTACCATATTTGTCTCTCATACAGGAAAAGCTCTCGACAATAAAGCACCTTTGTTAAAATCACTCGAAATACTTGATAAAGCCGCTATCGCGGTTTGCGACTATTTTGATAAAAGCACCAGAAAAGTATATGTAACACTTGGTTGCGAACAAGAGTTTTTTCTTATCGACAAAGCACTATATAATGCACGCCCCGACTTGATGGTTACTGGCAGGACTGTCTTTGGACGTACCCCTCCTAAAGGGCAACAACTAGAAGATCACTATTTTGGCTCTATCCCTTCACGAGTGAAAAGATACCTGCAAGAACTCGAGATTCAGGCCTATAAACTGGGTATTCCCATTAAAACCAAGCATAATGAGGTGGCACCTAGTCAGTTTGAATGCACACCGATATTTGAAGAGGCAAACCTGGCCATAGACCACAACCAAATGCTCATGGACTTGATGAAGAAGGTAGCCAATAAGCACCAATTTAAAGTATTATTTCACGAGAAGCCTTTTGCCGATTTGAATGGAAGTGGTAAACATAATAACTGGTCGATGTATACGGATACGAAGAAAAATTTACTCGCACCGAGTTCTAAAGCAAAGGAAAATCTACAATTTCTCACTTTTTTTGTCAATACAATTATGGCTGTCTACGAACATGCTGACCTACTGCGCGCCAGTATTGCCTCAGCCGGCAACGATTATAGATTGGGTGCTAATGAAGCACCTCCTGCAATTATTTCTGTGTTTATCGGTGAGCAACTTACCAAAGTCCTACACGAACTCGAACACAACGCTCACATTAGTGTAAAAAAAGGCGATAATATATATATGAAACTAGGAGTCAATAAGATACCTCCCATCTTACTGGATAATACTGACAGGAATAGAACTTCTCCTTTTGCATTTACGGGCAATAAATTTGAATTGAGGGCAGTGGGTGCTTCAGCAAATAGTGCAGTTCCTATTACAGTCCTGAATACCATCGTAGCACAACAACTTCAAAAATTTAAAATAGCCGTTGATAAACAAATAAAAAACAAAGAAAAAAAAGAAGTGGCTATTATCAATATTCTCAGAGATTATACAAAGGCATCCAAAAAAATACGATTTGAAGGAAATAACTACTCGGCAGGATGGGTAAAAGACGCTGAAAAAAGAAAATTGAAACACATTGAAGGCACTCCCAGTGCATTAGATGCCTATTTAACAAAAAAATCTATCATACTATTTGAAAAGACACACGTTCTTAGCAAAACCGAAGTAGAAGCGCGGCATGAGGTAATGTTAGAGAATTACGTTATGGAAATACAAATAGAATCGAGAATGATTGGCGACTTGGCTTTAAATCATATTGTACCTACAGCAATTGGATACCAAAATAAACTCATACAAAACGTGAGAGGGCTGAAAGAAATTGGTTTAGAAGAAGAAACAAAAGAGATTATTCAAACCATTCAACGTATATCCAGATACGTCAGCAATATCAAAAGACTAGTATTTGAAATGATAGACAGGCGGAAAATAGCGAACAAAATTAGCGATACAGGAGAAAAATCATTGAATTATGAGTCTATTAAAAATGAGTATTTTGACAATATTCGCAGAAATGTAGACAGACTTGAGCTAGTTGTAGATGATGCGGATTGGCCGCTGCCTAAGTATAGAGAGTTACTATTCCTAAGATAATTCAACTAAGGCACAAAAGTGTTAACCGACGAAATAATTCTTCACTTTGTCTATCAGCTTTTTATTTTTACCGACGACAGACAAAAAAGCACGACCTACAGAGGGAGCGCAAATAATTGCGTTGTATTCTTCAAAAGAGATACCTTTACATGTTCTAACTTTATGCTTGCCAGACTTATAACTTTACTTTCAACGTACGCGCCTTGTAATCATACATCAAGTACCCTAGTAGAGAAGAGTCAACATTGGCTTTCGCTTGCAATATTTCTCTTACCATGATAATTAGCTGGTTTTTTACTTAACAAAAATTCAAAGTTCATAAAAACAAGATTACTCTGGTAATTTTTTATTTTTCTATCCTTTCACAAAAACACAACGCCTCAAAAAACACCTCGCTCGTGAAAAAATGCAGCACTGATGAGAGACGCAGATAAGAGATAAGTTTACTAATTTTAGTAAGCAGACCAAGATACGAAGGTAAATTATTTTAAATGATTAAACCAAATTTACACTTAAAAAATCTTATCTTTTTATATAGCTTTGCTTTTTTGTATCAAAACTCAGACGCTTACTACTTACTTCGGGGTGTAGCGCAGTCCGGTTAGCGCACCTGGTTAGGGACCAGGAGGTCGCAGGTTCAAATCCTGTCACTCCGACTATCTTACATAAAAACCTTCATATAAGCTTGGATGAGGGTTTTTTTTATATCTTTATCTTAGAATTAAGTATTAAAACATAAAAACTAAGCACCGCCATGATAGCCATAAAAAACTATTGCTATTTATTTCTTTTAGTCAGTTTAATGTTCTCTTGCCAAAAAAGTACGAAAACCACACTCTTACCATTAGCAAAAGGAGAAAAAGGAGAACTCATTCTCATCATGGATTCGGGGAAATGGGCGGGAAAACTAGGGCAAACCATTAAGGGTATTTTCGGACAGGTGCAATTCGGACTGCCACAGCCCGAGAGCCTTTATAAAGTTACTTATATCAAGCCAAGTGCTTTCAGCGGCTTGCTCAAGCGACACAAAAATATCTTATTGGTAATAACACTAGACAGCGACTCGTATGATACACACAAAATGCAAAGCTATTTTACTAAGGAAAGTATTAAAAAAATCCGTCAAGATACTGCTGCTTTCATGGTCAGCCAACAAAATCAGTATGCGAGAGGACAGGAAATCATGTATTTGTTTGGGAGAAATGAAGATATATTGATTGAAAACCTAAAAAAAAATAAAGAAAGAGTACAGCAGCATTTTAATAAAATCGAAAAGAAAAGACTCATTAAAGCCATCAAACGCAACACGGATAAAAACTTGTCGGAAAAGCTAAAAACAATTCACCAGATCGATATAAAAATTCCCAAAGGTTTTAAAACAGCTAAAAGTACAGATGATTTTATCTGGCTCAGACACCCTGAAGTATCTTTTGATAAGAATTTAATTATCGCCCACCAGCCATATCGTTCAAAAGAGCAGTTCAAGCCGGCATATATTATCGAATGGCGAGATAAACTAACTAAAAAACACATCTATGGAAACCCTAAAAATAAAGATTCTTATGTGCTTACCGAAACATTAGTGCCACCTGAAAGCAAGGCTATAGATTTTAAAAGTAAGTATAGCCTAGAAACGCGCGGTCTGTGGCGGACAAAAAATATTTCTATGGGCGGTCCTTTTATTAGTTATATTTTCTATAGCGAAAAAAACAAAAAACTGTATTACATAGAAGGCTTTGTATATGCTCCAGGTGTTAAAAAACGGGAGTTAGTCAGAGAATTAGAAACTATTTTGTGGACGCTGGAAATATAAAATGCAAAACCTTCATAATTACACAAAATGAAAAAAAGCCTCGCTCACATCAAGCAAGTGTACTTTATAGGAATAGGAGGCATAGGTATGAGTGCGCTGGCTCTGTGGTTCAAATACCATAAGTATCGGGTAGCGGGTTATGACAAAATCCCAAGCTCAATCACGGACCAACTGCTGGAAAAAAATATAACTATTCACTTTCAAGACAACGTAAACCTGATCCCAACACGCTACTTATCTGAAAAAGAAAGTACATTGATAATATACACGCCTGCTATAGCCAAAGAACATGAGGAGCTTAATTTTTTCATTGAAAATAACTACTGGATACTTAAGCGTGCACAGGTATTGGGTTTAATAACTAAAGAAAAATTTACCATTGCCGTAGCAGGCACACACGGTAAAACAACTACCTCTTCCATGATTGCACATATACTCATAGAAGCAGGTTTTAATTGTACAGCTTTTGTTGGGGGTATCCCTCGTAACTTTAATACCAACCTACTAGTGAGAGAAAGCAAGAACCGGCAGGTAGTTGTTATTGAAGCAGATGAATACGATCGCTCCTTCTTAAAATTAAACCCAGATATAGCTATTATTATTGCCATCGAAGCAGATCACCTCGATATATACGGCAATGAACAAGCTTTAAAAGAATCTTTCTTGGCATTTAGCCGTCAAATAAAAGACGACGGACAGCTAATTATACAAGCAGAGGCAGCAGCAGACCTACCAAAGCAGCCCAAAAAACGATTATCTATCCACCACTTCGGCATTGGGCAAGGCAGCTACCAGTCTACTCAAGTGTCTACCCATGAAGATTATTTTACCTTTAACTTCAAAAATGACTCACTTCAAATTGAATCTATTAAATTATATATGCCTGGTTTTCATAATGTAGAAAACGTTACTGCATCTATCACTTTAGCGCATCTTATGGGTATTAAGCCTGATGTAATTAAAAATGCTGTTGAAAGCTATCGAGGCGTTAAGCGCCGATTTGAGTATATTATTAAAACCAAAAATCTCATCTATATCGACGACTATGCCCACCACCCTACGGAAATATTCGTACTACTAACATCCATAAAAAAGATATACCCGAACAAAAATATTATGGTCATTTTTCAGCCACATTTGTTTAGTCGTACGAGGGATTTTGCCAAAGACTTTGCCAAAAGTCTGATGATAGCAGATAAGGTTTTTTTAATGAATATTTATCCCGCCAGAGAACTACCGATAGCAGGAATAAGCTCGGAAACAATTTTTAAGCTAATAGATAAACCACAAAAATACCTAATAGGTGATAAAGAATTATTAGGTAAAATAGCAAAGCAAAATGATATACAAGTATTAGTAACAATTGGGGCAGGAGATATTGACAAGTATGTACCTAAACTCAAGATTTTACTTGAAAATAAATAGCTAAAACAGTAGCATCGGGCTAAATTCATACTATACGGATGAAATTTTTTATACAAAGCAAGCATATTATAGTAGAGAATAGAGCTAAATTTATTTTTAACACTAAAGATGATATTTTTTCGTACACTAACACAATATATATTAAAAAAAATAGCGTCCCTGCTGCGACAATATGAACAGAAAAAAAGCCACACTGCCCACTACCTTTGGCATACTTACTGGCATGATAGTAATCTGTGTTGCTATGTATCTTTATTTTGGTCAAGCAGCGACAAATATGTCTAATGAGTTCATTATTCGCATGGACAGCATACAAGACACTTGCCTCATACAGGAAAAAGACGTAAGAAGGTTACTTGAAAAAATAAAAATATCAAGCAAAGGCACTGCAGATATTACATTAGACTCAATAGAAAGAAAACTCAAAGAGCATCATTTTATTAAAGAAGCCGAAGTATCAAGAGATTTAATAGACAATTTAGTCGTAGAAATTACACAAGAAATACCAATTGCACGATTAATCTCTAGACAAGGTAGGCAGGCTTATATCAGCGCATCACATAAATTATTGCCTCTTTCCACTAGATATACCGCACGTGTGCTGGTCATTACAGGGAACGGAGTAGATACTATACTAGATAAATCGTACTTGTCATCGGTAGAAGGATTGGCATTTATTGAGTTTATCAATTATATCAACAGCGAAAATCTTTGGCGAATACAATTTGCCCAGATAGATATAGATAAACAAATGCAAATGATCATATTTCCTCAAATAGGCAAGCAAAAAATATACTTCGGAAGCTATAAAAATTTAACAAATAAGCTCGAGAGGTTAAAAATATTTTATGAAAAAATCGTTGCTAAAAAAGGATGGGATACCTACAAAATTGTTGACTTGAGATATAAAAACCAGTTGATTTGTAAGTGATTTTGTGATTACTTAGCACCTAATTTTGAATACTGTTAAAAATAATTCAATTTGTTATCGATTAGGTCGTTTAGTAGTATTTACCTTATCCAAATTAGTCTAAATCAAAAATAGTATTTATACCTTATGCAAACAGAAGCACAAATAAGAAATAGATTAGTCAAAAAAATCCTTGAGATACCTGCAAAGAAACTCAAGCCATTATCTGATTTTTTTTATCAGTTAGAAAGAGGAACAAAGGATAACCAAGCTAATGTATTATCCTTTTCAGGAGCGTGGAAAGATATTGACAATGATGTTTTTAAAGATTTGACCGACAAGTTCAACCAAAACCGACAAAGCCAAACCCCATAGATGGATAAGGTTTTATTTGATACTGATATTCTTTCGTACTACCTCAAGGGAGATTCTAGGGCAAGGTTGTTTCAAGATACGATTAGCCATAAAGTCTAAAGGCAAAAGGAAATCAGGGGGAACAAGAGTAATCAGTTACATTGCATTTATTCAAGAAACGGTTTGTCTGCTAAGCATTTATGATAAGTCGAAGCCATTGACGCTAAATATTTAAGCCAACTACTGGTACAAATTCCAAACTTTGATAAATGAAGTTTTGATTGAAACAAGCAATTTTATTAAAGGCATAAAGAACAGAAATATAGCAAATTATCCTCCAAGAGGATTTTATCCTGTAATATTATCAAAATATCTTATTGATAGACAATATTACAATTTGGATTACTGTACCGCAACAGGGTGTGATAAAACATTTGATGAGAAAGAAAAAATAGTCAAAGGGTTTAATAATTTGTTTGAGGTATGGTGGTCATATTTTCCAGAAAATAATTATCAATTTTGGGGAGATGAGCATTGGGGAGAAGTAAAACCAAATGGCAAAACAGTAAACTATATTTCTTTGTTTTTGGAAAAACTGATTAAGGCTTGTGAAATAGATATTGATGAGATTGAGGGATTGAATGTATAAATGCTAAAACAAAAAGGTTAAAAAAAAAACAAAAAGGTGATTTTAAACACTTATTAAACGTTATTATTAGCCCTAATCATTTCAGCATATATGCAATGCAATTCATGAAATTTTTAACTTCACTGTGAAATTCAAATCATTGACATCTTCCTCTCCCGATTCACCTTTGTTTAATTTTCCATTCATCTGCGAAGGGTAAATGAAATAACCTTTTTCTTTAATGACGGTTTCTTTAGTGGTTTTTATTCTTTCATCACTATCATGAAGCTCAGCATAATTGACACTATCGTCATCGGCTTCAATGTAATCGGTAAATTTTTCGCTAATGAAACGGTAAAACAGCGTACCTAAGACAAAGTGTTTGAAATCTCATCCATCTACCGAGCCACATACTTGGGTGGCCATTTTCCATATTTGAGCTTGTAATTCAGCTCTTTGATTTGTGCCTGTCATTTATTTATGCTTTAATAAAAAATGTACTTAATTTTATTTCTTTTTCAGTTTCGTTTATCAGTTTCATTATGTCCTTTAAAATATACTACCTACTCGTATATACTTTCTTCTAATTCTCCATCAGTAAAAGTGACCCATTTAAACGTTTATAAAGTTGAAAAAAGTATAATAATACTTCTCTGCGTTCCCAACGGTTGAACAATTTAAGCATTAAAACAAGCTACAATAAGCATTTTTTCAACTCAAAGTGGCTTTTAGTGGCAGTAAAGGACTAAAATCGCTTTGTGGAAGTATTAATTTTGTACCGTTAAGGTTCACTTTTTGAAGTTGGGCGTATGAGGTATATGTAAGCATTTTTTGCATAAGTAGGTGATTTTCAATACTTTCTGAGATTATGTCGTCTCTTCCTTATAATGTCCTTTTGGATCTACCCCTTATATATTAGATACAAAATTTAATGGCTATACCAAAAATGTATTTACTATAGCTGAAAATTACTTTTTTCACTCTTTTCTTGGAGCTATCAAACGTGAAGAACCCATTGCAGGACTGCAATTTGACGAGATTTATACCAATGAAAATTATGGCAAAAAAGAGTTTGATATTATTTTGGAAAATGCTGAGGTGGTGATGTTGGTATCAGTCAAAACTACAATGTATCCCAAACATGTGTCTCAATTGATTCGTAAAGACCTACCCCTTATGAAAACGATTTATAAGGATAAAACAGTTTATGGAGCGATTGCAGGATTGACTAATAGAGGTAAAATCAAAGATAGAGAAAAATTAGCAGGCAGAGGGGTGTATGTATTTTCTTTGTCAGAAGATCAAAACGTATCTCTGACCAATCCACAGGAGAAGCTCACGGCATTTTAAGTCTAAGGCTATTTACTTTACCGACTGCTTAATCATGTATTAGGCGGTCTTTTTTTTGTTGTATTCAAATCAGAGGTGAGGTAAGATAGAGCTTGACACCATCTTTCTGACGATTTTTGTTCTAAGCAATATATAAAGCAAACCTAGCCAAGAAATTCTTTAAATCACCTTTGATACTGATAGGTTCTCCCGTTTGAAATTCCCAATCTTCTCGTAGTTCTTCAATTTCATCATAGTATATATCAAAGAATCGATGGGTATCTATGTGATAGATAAAGACAATCGTTTTGTAGAATCTATGATAAACTGTTTAAATGTTTCATCGGTACGATATAATTTATAGAGTTCTAATCCATTTACTCTTTGTTTTTCCATTACGTGATCTACAATTTTTTTATAGGCGATTTCGCTATTTTGTTTATCAGTGTTGTTTAATACCTTTTGTTTAAAGTCAGGATGAGTTTGTACACTTTGGGTTAGTAGAATCAATCTAGCCCTTTGCTCTTCTGGTGTTTCATTCCAACCTTGGAACCATCGCTCATTAAATTGTTTGATAATCTCATCTAAAAGATCTTTTTCTTTTTCAGAGCCATGAGCTCCTCTAGGATTAGGATTTCGTGGGTTTTCTATCTCATAATAGCTTTTGTACGTGGTATAATTAGCTAATACGTCTAAGATAAATCCTTCTTCTATGGCTTGTTTCATCGAATACAAATGAAAGAGGACAAATGATCCATCTTCTTTAGAGATGCCAAAACGCTCTAAGGTGCTATTTTTAGGTGTAGCAGTGAAGGCAAAATGAGAGGCATTTTCTTTCATTTTCCTAGCTTGGATGGCTTTTAATATCTTGTCTTGTATATCTTCAACGTCTTCATCTGTTTTTATGTCTATAGCTTCATTCATCTTACCTGCTGCGGTACCACTCTGTGAACTATGTGCCTCTATCTATAATCACCGCAAAGCGTTTGTCGCTCAGATCTGATATTCCATCTACTATATAAGGAAATTTCTGAATGGTAGTAATGATAATCTTCTTTCCTTGCTCCAAGTTATCTTTTAGTTCTCTTGATGAATGAGCATGAGCTACTATGTTTTTAACTTGATTAAATTGTTTGATGTTATCCTTAATCTGCCTATCTAGTAAACGTCTATCAGTCACCACAATCACTGAATCAAACAAAGGAATATCTAATCCTCTTGCACCCTGTATATTCTTTTTCGTAGGGTAGCATTCTGTAAGCTGAAATGCCGACCATGTGATGGAATTAGATTTACCCGATCCAGCCGAATGCTGAATGAGATAGGTTTGTCCTACGCCATGCGTAGAAACATCATGTATAATTTGACGTACTACATCTAGTTGATGGTAACGTGGAAAAAATAAGGGTGCGTTTGCTTAAAGCATCTGTACCTTTACCATCAAATCTTACAAAATGTTGGATAATATTGATCAAACTTTCTTTACGAAGCACATCATCCCATAGGTAGGTTGTTTTATGACCAGATGGATTAGGGGGATTGCCTTTGCTATGATTGTGTCCTTTGTTGAAAGGTAGAAAAATAGATTTTACCCCGTCCAACTTCGTACACATATAAACTTCGTCTGTATCTACAGCCAGATGAACGATACAACGACCAAAGTTAAGCAATGGTTGGCGTATATCTCTACTGGTCTTGTATTGTTTTATGCTGTGTACTCTTGCGTTTTGTCCTGTCCATTGATTTTTTAGTTCTAAAGTAGCGATGGATATACCATTGATAAACAACACCATATCTATATCTTCTCTGGCATTGTCTTGGTTGTATGCTACTTGGCGTATCACACTAAATCGATTTTGCTCAAAATTATCTTTGGCACTTTGACTACTACTTACCACCGGCATTTCGTAGAGCAAGGTAAGTTTCACATCATCCACATGAAGCCCTTTACGAAGTAACTCCAATACCCCTTCTTTCTTTATGATACGGTCGTAACGCTCTAAGATCTTGCGTTTCCAATCCGCACTACGTTGTAGTTTTTCCAACGCTTCAGCCTGTGTAGCCTGTAGAAAATCCCAAAACCGTACTTCATTAATGCATACCTAGCATTAAAGTCATTTCTATTTCCTGCTACATATCCGTTTTGTTGTAATGCTTTTTCGATAGTGCTTTCTAAGGCTTCCTCGTTGGTTTTTGATACCATAATAGAGACGTTTTAGTTGATGATTTTAATTTTACCTGTCACTGCACTATCTATCAAGGTGGCTTTATAATCTTTCAGTTTTTCTATTTGAGTGTGTTGCATAGTGATGGCTTGGTCTATCTTCGCTATTTCTTTATCTAAAAAATCGGTGATGGCTATTTGCTCATCTAATGTAGGTGGAATCCAAACAAAAGTTTCTCCTAATATTGATTGTGTAATACTAAATACTTTAACGCCCTTTACCTTTTGTCTTATTTGGTTTCTAAATGAGAGCGAATCAATACAACAAGCCATAAATCTTGGATGATTTCTATTTTTGAGTCTAGCAATCACAGTATGATAGCCCGCAAAAGTTTTTTCATTACTATTTAAATAAGTAAAATTACCTGACCCCTCAATATCTTCGGAAGTATCTGCAAAAATAAAATTTCCTTTTGTGATTAAGGCATTAGGTGTTTTTTCAACATATTTCATGTTTACATATTTTAAATCATGGATATCTGGATTAACTTCAAACCCATATTTTGAATGAATTTCACCATAATTAACACATGGGATACCCTTTTCTTCCAAGTTTGCTTTTGTGATTGTAAGCCCTTTACTTAATTTAAAAAAATATTTAAAACCTCTCACCTCCCAATGCTCTGGTATCTCCCCTAGCCATTCTACACCAGAGTCTTTGTAGTTTTCGTATGTTTTATGCTGAGTGGTTTTCATTTTTTTAGATTTGGTATGTTCTTAATCAAGCCTTCATTCTCATGCTCCAAAGATAAGATTTCTTCACTCACCTCCGCCAATGAGCGTAAGGGTTTGTGATGATAAAAATACTTATTAAAGCTAATCTCGTAGCCTATTTTGGTTTTATCTAAATCTATCCATGCCTCATCTACATGGGGTTTTACTTCATCTTGGAGTATGCTTTGGTCGAGAGAAATCGTCTCATAGTCTCTTAGGTCTGTATAGGCTTCGTAGGTGATATATTCGTCTGGCTTTTCGGTAGGATAATACCCAAAGTGTGGCAAATCATCCACTTTACAATTTAATTTATCTAATAATCTATCTAGGCTATTTCCTTTGATTTTTTTCTGGTTTTTAATCACTCTCTCTGCGGTTTCATCATACCAACTTACAGCATCTAGTATTTTATTTTTTGACTTATTGTAATTTTTATACCTCGTGTTTTTATTACTTCATTAATTTTTACTTTGAATAGATTATAATCATTAAATATTTCACTACCTACTTCATTCAATAAAATTTCTGCATATTCCAAAAGTTTTTTCCTTTCTTCCCAAGTATTAGAATTTGTAAGTAGCTTTAATTTTTTTTCGGTTAAGTTCAAGTCATTTTTCTTCACACCAATCTAAAATATTACGTTCATAAGAGCTTAAATTTTCATAAATGTGATCTCCATATATGTAATATGCCCACTCCATTGGTTTTTCAATATCTTTTTCATAGCGTAGTTCTTCTATTTTTGATTGAGTTAATCGAGCTTTAAGGCGTTTAGGACGTTGAATAGTTACTTTATAATAACCAAATTCATTGTTATTAAATACTTTTGCTGTGAGGCTATCCTCGTCGGCTCGTTCTATGGTTTCAAAGTTCATATAAGCATCACGGATGCGTTGGATATTTTCAGAGTGCAGTTCACAGTTTTTATTACCAAGATTTTTCCTGAGTTTTACAAATTGCTTGGAAGCGTCTATCAATAGAACTTTACCTTGTCGTTTCTTTTCTTTATTATTGGTTACTATCCATATATAGGTAGTAATACCAGTGCTGTAAAACATATTATTAGGGAGCTGGATAATGCAATCTAACATATCGTTTTCTATAATATAACGTCTGATATTACTTTCTCCACCTCCTGCATCACCCGTAAACAAACTAGAACCGTCATGTACCGAAGCGGTGCGAGCTCCCTGTGGATTATCATCTAACGTTTTCATTTTACTTATCATTTCCATGAGGAAGAGTAATTGCCCATCGGAGGTACGTGGCGTAGCATCCACCGTTTCTTCCATCCCCCAGTAATTATCTAATTGAATTTCAAATCGTGGGTCTATAATGCTCTTACCATCTTTGATATACTTTTCGTCTGTTTTCCAAGATTTACATAAGGTGGATTCGAAAGCATAAAATCAAAACGAGTCCCTTCAAATTCATCAGTAGCTAACGTGGAACCTAACCTGATATTTTCAGGGTCATTGCCTTTTATCATCATATCTGATTTACATATAGCAAAAGTTTCTGGATTTCTTTCTTTACCATACAGGTATACATCAGATTTGGTGGCTTTTATCTCGCCTTCTGGGTCTTTGATAAAGTTTTGGGATTCAGTAAGCATACCTCCTGAACCACAAGCAGGATCATAAATGGTAATTACTGGAGAAATTTGAGTTTTGACTGGTTCAAAAACGATGTGAGTCATCAGATCTATTACCTCTCGAGGTGTAAAATGTTATCCAGATTCTTCATTGTTTTTTTTCATTAAATTTTCTAATAAGCTCTTCAAATACATAACCCATCCCTAAATTACTCAAAGGTGTTAATTTTCTACCCTCAGGATCTTTTTTTTCAATAGGTGTAAGATGATATATGGCGAGATAAACTTTTCTAACACATCCAAAAGAACATCATTATCAGCCATGTGTCTTACTTGGCTTTTTAACTTAAACTTATCAATAATCTCTTTTACATTTGGGCTAAAACCATCAAGATAGTCTTCAAAATTGGCTTGAAGGATTTGTTGACTATTCGTAGCCGTACTATGAAGATTTTGTAATGTCCATTTACTCACGTTGTAAAACACTTATTCACTAGCTCTCTGCAAACCTCCATCGTCTAATTCTGTAAAACCCGCTTCCTCTCTTTGGAAACGTAATTCTTCTATTACCTTATCTTTGGTAGATTCTAATAAGGGAAGTAATGTTAGTTTCTTGTATTTTCTAATATTTTCTTATAGTACTTAAAATAAGATATTTACAAGCATATTGATTTAGATATTTTCTTTTAGTGTATTGATATTTTGCTTATGAGATAAAATGAGGGACAAACTAATTGATAGTTTTATGAAAACTAAAAAGCAAAATATCAGGGTAAGACAAAAGGAGTTAGCCAATGGTAACAAAAGCCTCTTTTTGGATATTTACTGGAATGGCAAGAGAACCAAAGAATATTTAAAACTTTGCTTAGTCAAACCAAAATCAGCTTTGGATAGGGATAACAATAAACAGACCCTTGCCCTTGCTGAAAATATCAGAGCCAAAAGACAAACCGAGTTACAAAATGATAATTGGGGATTTGCCAATGACTTTAAACAGGATACCAATTTTATAGAATACTTTAAACTCCTGACAGAAAAGAGGAAAGAGAGTACAGGGAATTATGGTAATTGGGACAGTACATTAAAGCACTTGATTAGGTTTTGTGATAAGAATACAACTTTTAGGGATGTGGATATAGATTTTGTTGAACGCTTTAAAGACTATTTACAAAATATAGCCAAAACAAAAAGCAATCAACTACTTGCACAAAATAGCCAAAATTCCTATTTCAATAATTTTAGAGCCTGTATAAACCAAGCCTTTGAGGATAGAATAATACCAGATAATCCAGTAAGGAGGGTAAAAGCAATTAAAGCAGGAGAACCCAAAAGGGAATATTTGACCCTATCAGAACTCAAAGAACTGGTAAAAGTAGATTGTAGATACCCTATGCTAAAAAACACCTTTCTATTCTCTTGCATTACTGGTATGAGGTGGTCAGATATTAATAAAATGGTTTGGTCAGAAGTGAGAAAACAAGGAGAGGGATATAGAATAGTTTTTAAGCAAAAAAAGACAGGAGGGCAAGAGTATTTAGATATAAACCAACAAGCAAGAGATTATTTAGGAGAGGAGGTCAACCCAGAGGATAGAGTTTTTAAGGGTTTAAAATATTCAGCTTGGCACAATGTAGAACTCAATAAATGGATGATGAGAGCAGGGATAACCAAAGAGATAACTTTTCATTGTGCAAGACACACCTTTGCCGTTCTACAATTAGAGTTAGGTACAGGGATATATACTGTTTCTAAGTTATTGGGGCATAAAGAGATTAAGACCACCCAGATATATGCTAAGATTATGGATACCAAGAAAAAGGAGGCAATGGATAAAATACCTAATATTAGTATTTGAAACTATGGCAGACAAAAAAATTAAAACAGAAGCAAGGTTTGTAAATGATGAAAAAAAATTAGCAACAGGTTTTGCATTTCTTGATAATTATTCTGAAAGTGATTTTGAAGAAATAAAAGAGTATTTCAAAAAAAGAATAAAACTTATTCAAAATGAAATGCTACCAGAACATGCAGAAATATTTGCTAATTGTTTAGGTAAGGAATTAGATATGAAAGACCTTAGCATTGATGATTTTGCTAAGTGGACACTTTACAACAAAAAAATCATATTTAAAGGCAAAGTAGAACGTTCAGAACTAATTGAGTGGGCAAAAGAGTACAAAAAAGAACAGGATGCTTTTATAAAAAAACAACTGAGTACAGGAGACGTAATAAAGGGTTTTGAAAGTAATTTGACAGACGAACAAATAAAGGCTCTGTATAAAGAACTACAAGCTACCTATATTAACACAACACTAAATAATTTTAGGGAGATATTTAAACCTCATCAACTAAGTAATAATTTCAAACCTATTGAAAGGAAAACGAAGTTTACAGTTAGGTTACTTGCTTACTTTGTTGTTACCTTATTTAAGAGGTCAAACCCTAAATACCCAAGTATTACACAAAGAACCTTTAAGGATGCAGAGAATATTAGCCAAGCTAAAGACGGCTATGAAAATAGTAAAACTGGTAAGCCAAGAGGACACCAAGATATTGACAAAATATTAGAACCATACCTACTTAAAAAGACCTCCTAAATATCCTTTATACACTTTTAGTATAAAGGGGTCTCTATTTTAATACTTTCCAATCTTTCTGATTTTTGCCTTGTAATTACAAATAACCAAAAAGGTTAGCAGCTAACCATATTGTTTAATCTTAAAAAATTTTCAATATGGAAGATTTACAGACCATTGATAAGAGGCTTGAAAAGATAGAAAGGCTATTATCAATTTCAAAAGATGTGTTCAACATTGATGAGTTAGCAGAGTTTACAGGGCTTTCCAAGAGCCATATTTACAAGCTAACTCACAAGCTAAGAATACCATTTTACAAACAAGCCAAGCACCTGTATTTTGATAGGGCTGAAATTGTAGAATGGCTGAAAGAAAATCGCTTTGCTCCCTCTGATGAGATAGAGAAACAAGCAAGTACTTATGTAACGCTTAAAAAAGGAGGGGCAAAATGATACTTACAGACTACTACAAAGCTGAAAAGCTATTAGACAGAAAGACAAGATTTGATATTACCGCCTCTACTGGCGAATATGATTTGTTTGAAACGATTTTAGAGAACAAAAGAGGGTTCAACGTGGGGGGACTATCTCTAAACTTTGGTAAAAGACCTGACAAGTGGAAAGGCAAAGGAGATTATGCCTTAACCAAGAACAGGAATATAACCACTGTCATACGCCCAGATATTGAAAGTAATTTTGCTTATGGAGATATAAACGGAACGCAAGATGCCTGTATTATCATTTTTAAGCCCAGTTTTAAAGAAGTAACAGGCTTTGAGATATTTATTGCCAGAGGGTACAGAAATGATAAAAACAGTCTTTGGAACAGTTTTATTGAGGGGGATTTAGATTTTGAGGTTAAGGCTCTTAGAGATAAAGCAGTTACTGAAAAAGTAACCCAAAATGATTAGGTACAATGGATATACTGTATATGTTAAGGTGTATTCTCTACCCTGTTTTGGTAACTTTTTTCAGTTCAAAATAGGTAGGGTTATGTATGATACTGTAAATATGACCCTATACCAGTCAGACTGCCCAAATACAGACTTCTTACATTCAGTACCTCCTCAAATAGAGGTTAGTAATGTAGGAAAAAATATGTATGGAGAGTATATAACAGGTTCTTTAGGTGGAAAGTTGGATATAAGGATTACAGAAAGAAGTGTAAAGATTTGTGATAATAGTATTTGTAAATATTATTTGAGAGACAATTTTCAAACACTTTCAAGAGGAGATACAAAGAGAGCCATAGAGCAAATAAGTGATTGTTTAAAACTGCCTTTTGATAGAGCCAACCTCACAAGGATTGATGTTGCCCAAAACTTTGTAATGAGGTATGAGGAGAAACTATATTATCCCTATCTGGGAGAATTACCATATTTCAATAGATTGGAGCAGGATAATGGCTTGTATTATAAAAATGGTAGGAAAACATCACTTTTTTATGGCAAGGAATATGAGCAAAAAGTAAAAGGAAATTTAATACCAGAATTATACAAGGATAAAAATGTTTTGAGGTATGAATACAGGCTACTGAAAAGGTTAGGAGAAACTTTGAATGAGCCAGAGGTAAAGGCTTATATGCTTTATGATGAGGTCTTTTATTCAAAAATAGTAAGGATGTGGAAAGAGAATTATTTAAAAATTCACAAACTAAAATCTAAAATTAACGCTATGCCTCCCACAAATAGCAAAAAGGGGTTTATAGAAAATTTGGCTTATATGACTATTTCAGATATTGGACAGCCCCAAGTATTGAAAAAAATAAAGGAATGGCAAAGTATGAATGCAATAACAAAAAAACAGGCTTATGATTTGAGAAAGGGAGTTAAAGAAATTAGTAAAGTAACTTTTGATGAGCAAGGCAATGAACTAATCCAAGAGTTAGACAAAAAAATTATTCAAACTGCAAGATGTGCATAAACTCCTATATGTTAAGATGTATTCTGCACCTCATTTTGGTAACCATACCTAAAACCAAGAACTAAAAACAAGCACAATGAGAAAGTCAAGTAAATATATTGTAAATGAAAGAGTTAGTAAGGTAGCAGAGCAACTAATTGAGGGTCAAGGTAGAAAATGTATAATTCTCTATGGTACAGAGGAATGGGGAGTAAGTGAGAGACAAATAGACAAGTACATAGCCAAAGCCAGAGATTTAATACAAAAAGAGAACTCCAAAAACATAGACTTTGAATTATCAAAAGCATTAAGGAGAAATGAGTATCTGTATAGAAAATCCATAGAGGCAAAAGATTACAAATTAGTCCTTTTAGTCAATAGAGAACTAACCCAACTGCAAGGATTATATAAAATCAAGGTAGAGCATTCAGGCAATATAGAGTTTGTGAGCAATATACCAGACTAATGAAAATAGACTTTTCAAAATACTATCAACCTAAGCCCAAACAATCCCTTGCCCATTCTAATAGGGCTAAATACCTCCTCTATGGTGGAAGTATGGGAAGCGGTAAGAGTTGGTTTTTATGTGCAGAAGCTATCAAAAACGCTATGATGTTTGAGGGTAATAGACTGGTAATAATCAGAAAAGAATTATCAGTATTGAGGAGGACTATACTTGTCTCCTTTTTCTCCATTTGCCCTCCTCAAATAATCAAAAACTACAATCAAAGCAGTTTAGTAATAACTTTCATCAATGGGTCTGTATTGACCTTTTTAGAGGCTAATATTGCCAAAGACCCACTACTAAATAAGCTGAAAGGTTTAGAGATAGGTTGGGCAGGGATAGATGAGGCAAATGAGGTTTCTTTAGGAGCCTACCAAATCCTAAAAACAAGGCTAAGGTGGATATTGCCTAATGGCAATAAACCCAGATATGAAATAAGGCTGACCAGTAATCCAGAGAATTGTTGGCTTATTCCTACTTTCATTCAATCCAATAACCCTAATGAGGTCTATATACAAGCCCTCACAAGTGATAATTTTTCAGAGGATAGTGAGTATTACCAAAGCCTGAAAGAAGCCTTTAAGGACAGCCCCCAGATGCTCCAAAAATACCTTTATGGGGATTGGTCAATGATTGACACAATAAACCAGTTAATCCCCTCTAAATCGCTTGAAAACGCTTCAAAAAGAGTAGAGCAGGAATATGGCTATATCAGTCTGGGAATAGATGTAGCCAGATATGGGGAGGATAGAACCGTTTTTGTGATTTTAGTTTTAGGCAATATAGAACTCATAGAGAGCTACCAACAAACCTCCACCAACCAAGTAGTAACCAGAGCCGTTGAACTGATACAGGAGTACAATATTGACCCCAAACACGTGGGAATAGATGCGGTGGGTGTGGGTACTGGAGTAATAGACCAATTCAAAGGAATGGGCTACAATGTAATGCAAATTGTAGGAGGTGCAAAACCAGAGGAGTTAGAATATGAGGACAATTTCCAACCCTTTAATTTGAGGTCTCAAATGTATTATGAGTTGAGGAGAGAGTTTGTAAATGGAAATATTGGCAACCAAAGAACATTGGGTAAGTCCCCAGACCTTGCAGATGCCCTATGTTATGCCAACTGGGCAAAAAACAACTATGATATTTCAGATTATTGGCTACCTATTTGTGGAGGGGTGTAGAATTTCAAAGGGGGGGGTTATTTATTTTCTGTAAAACAATACCCCCAGTTTCTTTATAGAGTAGTGATTTTAGACCCAACTTTTACAGTATAGCAGTAAAATAAGGGGACAGTCTCTCTATGTGGTAGGGAAAGTTTAAATCAGAAAAGTTGTTTTTTATTGCAACTTTTTACTATCTTTGCATTATTAAAATTTGTTACAAAATTAATATAGTATGAAACTGTTATTAGAGGTAAAAGATGAAAAAGCCCCTTTTGTTTTAGAAGTACTTAAAAACTTCAAATTTGTTAAAACAAAAGAATTAACCCCATATAAAGCAGAGGTTTTAGAGGGCATTAAGGAAGCAGTAGAAGAAATGAAGCTAATTAAGGAAGGAAAGCTAAAAGCAAGAGACGCAAGAGAATTAATCAATGAGTTATAAAGTTAAGACCATTCCTTATTTTGAAAGGCAGTTAAAGAGATTGGCTAAAAAATATCCCTCTCTAAAAAAAGAATACCCAGATTTAATTCATTCAGTATCAGAAAACCCAACCAAAGGTATTGATTTGGGACAAGGTTGTTTTAAAAATACGATTGGCAATAAAGTCAAAGGGTAAAGGAAAATCAGGAGGAGCAAGGGTAATCAGTTACATAGCATTTATTCAAGAAACGGTCTACCTTCTAAGTATTTATGATAAATCTGAAACAGAAGCCATTGACGATAAATATTTAAGTCAATTACTCCAACAAATTCCAAATTTTGAAAAATGAAAACGATAAACAACAAAGAAATATTAGATGAGTTTATAGGTAAGAAAGGTACTAAAGAAAGAGAAGCGTTTGAGAATGAATTAAAAGCAGATGTATTAGCCTATAAGTTTAAAGAATTGAGAAAGAAAAAGCATTTAACCCAACAACAACTGGCTGAAAAGGCAGGTATGGGTAAAGAGCAAATTTCAAAAATTGAAAATGGTAAGTTTAATTTGACCTTATCCAGTATAAATAAAATAGCTGGTGCATTAGGGTCTAAACTAAATTTTGATTTGCAACCAGTAGAATAATAAAGACTTTTGAGGAGGTTACCTTCTCTGATGAATTAGTACCTTTGCAAAAACATTTTTTGCCTATGATATAGACAAAATGAAGATATAAAAATATTGAAGCGTTAGCTTTTATTTAGGAATTAGAAAATCTCCAATTTATCTAAACACACCTAAAGTAAAAGTAAGACGCTCACGCTACGGCGTGGGCTGTTCTTATTTGGTGTGTGGGTGTTTGGATATACCTGAAAGACTGATGAGTTACAGTACCCACGCTTTTTTATTGGAAAAAATTAAATAATGCCTTTGGGACTGGGGTAAATAAAAAAACAGTCTTAATGGATATTCAAAAGCTATTTTATGAATTACATACATATCAAAAAGAGGAGAAAGAGAACAATAAAATAATCACACCAGATTTTAATGCCTTTCAGGTTTTATCTCCTAAAGAAACACAACTATCAAGGTTTATAGGGGAATTGCTAAACAGAAAAGGAGTACACGCACAAGGGAAAATATTTTTAGACCAGTTTATTGATAGATTTTTGAGAAAAAAAGCATTTTTCAAAAACGCTAAAAGTATTGATGTTTCCCTTGAATATGCCAATAAATCTCTTGACGGGCAAATAGATATTTTCATTGTATTTGAAAATAAATTTGCTATTGCTATTGAGAACAAACCTTTTGCTGATGACCAAGAAAGGCAAATTATGAGGTATTGTGATTTTATGGTAAGAGAGTACGGAGAGGATAATTTTTTAATGATATACCTTTCAGCAGATGGTTCAAACCCGACAGATAAAAGTTTAAGCAAGGATGAGCGAGGTAAACTGGAGAAAGAAAACAAGTTTTTGGTTCTCTCCTATCCACAAATGAGAGATTGGGTAAATAACTGCATTGAAATATTAAAAGAAACTGGAGCAGAAAGGCTAACCAAACTTTTGGGAGAATTTGCAGAGTATATCAATTTAGAATTTAGGAAACAAAATGAGCTTAAAAACACGCCTATGAATAAAGCTTTGAAAGAGAATATAATAGAAGCCCATCAATTGGTAGCATTTTGGAATGACAGTTACAAAGATTTTAAAAAAGTATATGCAGAAAAGATAAACCAACTCTTTAATGAGAAATTGCCCAAATTAGTTTATGAGGATTTAAGAAATAGAGATGTTATCGATAATAATTGGGAATTTAAAAAAGGAAGGTTTGATATAAATAAAAACCATTTAGAAGGATTTACAATAAAAAAGAAAGTTTGGAAAAAATCAGCTATTGGAATTTACTCCCATAAGGTAGGTTATGTCAGAGATAAAAAAAACTATTTTTCAAGAGGGTTTTTCCCAATTATACTAACAGATTTACCTATAAAAAGAGAAAATTATAATAGCATTTATTGTAGCTTGACAGGAGCAATATCATCAAAATATTATAACCAATTAAAGTCTCCTATGGGTCAATGGTTAGGTGATTTTCCAGAAAGTAACTATCAATTTTGGGGAGATGAGCATTGGAGAGAAATTAAACCAAATGGTGAAACGGTAAACTACATTTCTTTGTTTTTAGAAAAACTGATTAAGGTTTGTGAGACAGATATTGATGAGGTTGAGGGATTGAATGAGAAAGAAAGCCTATATACAGAAAACCGTTTTAGAAACTTTGTTAATCAGTTTTCTTGGATTTTCGCTAAAACCTATGCCAACAAAGCCCCACACGAATATATTGTTTTAAATAAGGTTGGCAGTGAGTATAAGGAGGAGTTTAGTAAAATAGCCCAATTCATTAGAGAAAAGGGCTTTAAAGCATTCTATTACACAAGAGAGGGTTATTACTACAAGTTAGATGAAAACTATTATTGGACAATGGATGACAAAACAGAGGATACAGATTTGATTAACAGAGCAAAAATTGCTGATTATGATTTGGTAGATAATACTTGGAAATGGAAAGGAGAACCAGTAAAGTAACTTTAGTAGGGAGAAATTACAGGAGAAATAACCAAAGATGATTATTGTGAGACAAATTTTTGATATTTGCAGGGACAGAAAGTAACATAAAGGGTTATCTTTATTGAGATATTAGCACCTCAACAAGGGATATACAAAGGGACAAAAACAAGGGATATTACAAAAAGTGTCCCTATTTTGTCCCTTTAATTTTTAGAAAGCAACTAAAAGTGCTATATATCAGTAACTTATAAAGTTGCTTTACTTTTTGTATTGTATTTTTGATTGGGGTACAATTAACCAATTTGTACAAACCAAGAATCCTCAATTAGCCCAGCCTTTGAAGCAAATGTAGAAAATGGTCGAGTGTCATTCAAAAATGCTGATGACTTGAAAGGTTTTGTCAATCATTCTAAGACCGTAAGTAATGAGGATTTTGTAACTACTATTAAGCAGTTTGAACGACAAGACTTTCGTTCCCTTACACCTGTCTGTAGTGAAGATGAAGTCGAAAGTATCAGAGAATATAAAGACTATAAATTACAATCTCTACGAGAAAATTTTGAATTTGCTAATGCCAGAATAAATGAAGATGAAGTAGAGTTAGACGATGAGGATGAGATGATTGCCAACCCATATTTTGCTTCTCTCTTGAATAGAGATAGAGAAATAAAAGTAGATGATGATATATACAAGTATACCTCAGACGGCGTGTACTTTACTGCTGAGAATAATATTTTCTACTTTATATGACTATTTAGAAGATAGAGACCCAGCCGAGAATAATGCAGGTGGAAGAATAGCAGGTGGAATATCGGAAGTGGAGTACGTCACAAATTGGCTTTAGTACAAGTGGTCAACAAGTAAATCCTACTTTTAATCCTGCAAGCAAACAATATAGTGGGGTAACAATAGTTAGTTATGGAATGGCAAGAAGAGGCAATACTTGGAGGGGTAATAGGCTTATTTATAGGCAAGAATAAATTATATTTGTGCTTACTATTTTTGAAATTAATAAAAACGAAATAGTGTTTACCGCTATTTCGTTTTTTACTTTATTATGGAAACTATTTTTAAAGCAACACTCTTGAACGCATTAATATTGTTTTTTTTCTGCTACAAAGCTTTTGGTCAAACAGAAAAAAAAATATTATTAGAACAAACCCTACTTTATATCCATTAAAAACATGGAATATTCAGTATGAAAGAAAAATTAAAAATAAGGGTATACAAATAACCTTTGCACATATAGATGAGCAATACTTTATAGATGGCTCATTAATAGATGGTATTATTTTTACCTTTGACTATAAATTTTATTTTTCACCCAGGAAAGAAGGAAAAAAAAGAAAAAATTATATAGCACCTTATCTGCGGTTTCAAAATATTTTCTTTGAAAATGGTTTAGAGACGACACAATCAAACCAATTAGGAGTTGGTGTTTTATATGGTAGAGTAGTACCACTATTTAAATCAAAAATATTTGAAGTAGATTTTCATGGTGGAATTAACTATTATTCCAGAAAGGTTAAATTTTATATCTGTAGACCAGGAATTAGATATTTTTTACCCAAGTACCCTTTATGGTCTTGGATTTAGAGTAGGTTTATTTATTGGGATGAGGCTTTAATCATGAAAAGAATAGCTGTTTATTTTCTTGTATGTTCTTTAATATCAAGTTGTGTAAGTTCAAGGTCTTACGTTACTCCTAAGAATGGATATACCTTTTCAAAAGGAGATACTTTATTAACAACTATTATGATACATTCTAATCCTGATTTATCAGATTATGGTACAGAGAAAATACAGAGTATGTTTAATAAATGTAAAGGCTTATATGTTTTACCATTTCAAGAAGGACAAAAAAGATTAAGTAAAAGTCCAATAGGTTTTTTACAGCCCTATGAAGAAATGCCCAAAAATCAAATGCGTTTATTAAAAGAAAATACAAATGTAAGATACCTTCTTACAGGTGGTCTGTTAGACAGAATAGTGAGTAACCCATTAATTCACGACCCTCTTACATCCTTTAATAAAACACGTTGGGTTACTTATATATTTAAACTTTATGATTCACAAGAAGAAAGGTTAGTATTGAATTATCAAAATAGGGTAAAAGCTACTAATACGGAAGTTGAGTTCACTGAGGGCTTTTCAATAGGCTTCTATTCTATTTTGAATATTGATAAAATTGGCGTAAGAAAAAGTATAAAAAAATTATATAGGTCTTGTCATTGTACAGGAAATTAAACCTTTTCCAATACCGCCATATTCATAAATCTCCAGGCGGAGATCCGCCTGGAGATTTAAAAAACTACTCCTGCAACCCCCCTCCACTGCTCATAATCCGCCCTAGAAAGATTGAGTTTCATAAACTCTTCAAAACCTTCACCTTTCAATCTGGTAAGTCTTTCAATTTTTTCCCTTAACCGCTTAGCTGTTTTCAAATTACGATTGCCCCATACACACTAGGCTACTGTCTCTGCGGTGTCCCCGTCATAATAAATGAGCCAGTATTTTTTCTTTTTTTTACCTACATAAGTCCAAAATACGTTGAGGGCAAATTAATGTTATTTGTAGTTTAATCATTGAAAAAACTACATTAATTTCCTCAATGTCAGCTTTTTAACTCATCATAGATTTTACATCACCACCTATAAATCATAGCTTTTGTAAAAAAATAAAATCTTTGTTTCGGAGTATTTAAATTAATTCCTTAGCTTCGTGCTTCTATTTTATACTTGTAGTAGTCTACAATAACCCTCTTAAACTTAATTAAGTCTAATGCTGAGAAGGATTTTCGTTTTATTTTGTTTGCTGTTGTCTAACACACTAACAGCTACAGACGTTGAAAAAAGAGAAAAGGAATTTAATGCAGGCGATATGATTATGCACCACGTAGCTGATGCACACGAAATTCACTTACTAACACTCTATGAAGGTACTCCTGAAGAAAAACATATTTCTATTCCACTACCAATCATTCTTTATACGCCAGACAGAAAAGTTGAGTTTTTTCTTTCAACAAAATTCCACAACAAAAAACATCAGCACGACCGCTATGTATTACACCATGAAAAAATCTACATAGTAGACGAAACAGGTGATATGCAATATGACGTGGCAGGTAATCTCCTAAATTCTAAGCCCATAGACTTTTCCATCACAAAAACAGTTGCAGGAATATTCATTGCTGTGCTGCTAATGCTTTCTATTTTTTTTGCCGTAGCCAGTGCCTACAAAAAACGCAAAGGACAAGTACCCAAGGGCTTGCAATCTCTCGTAGAGCCTATCCTTATATTTATTAGAGACGACATAGCCAAAGCATCTATCGGGGCAAAATATGAGGTTTTTATGCCTTATCTGTTGTCGGCTTTCTTCTTTATATGGATTAGTAATATGTTGGGCTTAATCCCATTTATCGGCGGTTTTAATATAACTGGAAATATTTCCATAACTATGGTATTAGCTCTTCTTACTTTCATCATTACCACTTTGAAAGGCAATGCTAATTATTGGAAACATATATTTGCCACTCCGGGCGTGCCGGTATGGTTGCTTCCTTTGATGATACCTATTGAGATTATGGGCATACTTACCAAGCCTATCGTGTTGATGCTCCGTTTATTTGCTAATATTGTTGCAGGACATATCATTATACTCTCTTTCATCAGTTTGATATTTATTTTTGGCTACCTTTATGGCTCAGCAGCAGGCTTGGGTGTTTCTATTGTTTCGCTTGCTTTTGCTATGTTTATAAATTTGATGGAGGTTTTGGTTGCTTTCTTACAAGCCTATGTATTTACTTTGTTATCGGCTATATATTTTGGTTCGGCTGTGGAAGAACACCATTAGTTGCATCGAATCGTTAGTAAAAAAAAATTAATGCGTATTTTCTGTTTATTTTTATATTCAAACCTATTTTTAAAATGGATCTATTACTTGTTTTATTAGATGTAGCTTTCGCTTACATGGGTGCTGGTATCGGTGCTGGTGTGGCTGCTATCGGTGCTGGTATTGGTATCGGAAAAATCGGCGGCTCTGCGCTAGAAGCTATGGCTAGGCAGCCTGAAGCTACTGGCGATTTAAGAGCTAACATGATTGTGGCTGCTGCTTTGGTAGAAGGTGCCGCGTTTTTTGGCATTATTGTTTGTCTACTGATTGTACTATTAAAGTAGTAAAACGAATATGAGTAGCTTGCGCTTGGCAGCTTTCGTAAAAAGTCGAAAAGTAAATTAGTTATCAGGCCTTTGGTCTGATAATTATATCGACAATAAAACTGAAAAAACCTGTTCACTCAAAAACATGAATACATGGAACTAATAGAACCAGGCATAGGGCTTATTTTTTGGATGAGCGTTGCCTTCATCGTTGTATGGAGTTTATTAGGAAAATTCGCATGGAAACCCATCCTCAGTTCTATCAAAGAGAGAGAAAATTCTATAGCACAGGCTTTAAAGGATTCTTCAGATGCCAAAACGCAAGTTGCCAAACTCAATGAGGAAATCCATCGGATGAAAAAAAATGCTAAAGTAGAGAGAGACCAAATACTTAAAGATACACAAGCACAAGCGGATAAAATCATCTCCCAAGCACGTGAATCAGCTACAAAAGATGCTGAAAAAATTATTATATCAGCACAACAAGCTATTGAAAATGAAAAGAAAGCAGCACTAGCAGATGTAAAAAATCAAGTAGCCAAACTTTCCTTAGATATTGCTGGTAAACTACTGAAAAAAGAATTGTCTAAAGATGCTGTGCAAAGAGAGTTATTGGCTGATTTGTTGGCTGATTTAAAATTTAACTAAAATTTGGCACTAATGAGTGACGCAAGAATAGCAACAAGATATGCTAAATCGATTTTTATCTTATCACAAGAGCGGGGTAAAGTTCTGAAGGTAAAAAACGATATGGATCTCATTGTCAACACCTGCGAAGAAAGTCGAGTCTTAAGATTAATGCTCAGTAGCCCAATCGTCAAATTTGATCAAAAGAAAAAGATATTATTAGCAATTTTTGGCGATAAAATACAAAAGATTACTGCCAAGCTCATAGAAGTAATCTGCAATAAAAATAGAGCTTTCACCCTGCAAAATGTTGCTAAAGCATACATTCATCTGTACAATGAATCGCAAAATCTTCAAGAGGTATCTATTAAAACAGCTTTTCCTTTAGAAAAAAAACTAGCAAAAGAATTTATTAGAGCAGCACAGAATTTTACAACAAGAGAAATTCAATTGAAAGAAGAAGTCGATGAGGAATTAATTGGTGGCTACGTGTTGACAATGGATGACAAGCAAATAGATGATTCGTTGAGAACAAAACTCAAGCAGCTGCAAAGAAAGCTCATTTCATAGAAGACTGTTTATAAGATATACGCAATAACTGATTTCAACTCTTAACTATTAATTACTAAATAATGGACCAGGTAAGACCCGATGAAGTATCTGCAATTTTGAGAGACCAACTGTCTAATTTAACAACTGAAGCAGAACTCCAGGAAATAGGAACAGTTTTACAAGTAGGTGATGGTGTCGCCAGAATATATGGACTATCTAATGCAAAAGCCGGTGAGTTAATTGAGTTCGATAATGGCACGAATGGTTTGGTACTCAACTTGGAAGAGGATAATGTAGGTGCCGTTATATTTGGTGATTCGAAGGATATTAAAGAAGGGGACAATGTCAAAAGAACCAAAAATATTGCCTCTATCAGAGTAGGTGAAGGTTTTATAGGTAGAGTTGTTAATACACTTGGCGAACCCATGGACGGTAAAGGTCATATTCAGGGACAATCATATGAAATGCCCCTCGAGCGCAAAGCCCCCGGCGTTATATATCGGCAACCCGTAAACGAACCACTACAAACCGGTATTAAAGCTATTGACTCTATGATTCCTATCGGTAGAGGACAGAGAGAGTTGATTATTGGCGATAGGCAAACTGGAAAAACTGCCGTTGCTGTTGATACTATTATCAATCAAAAAGAATTTTATGAACGCGGCAAACCCGTATATTGTATTTATGTAGCTGTCGGGCAAAAAGCGAGTACAGTAGCCACAGTAGCAGCCGCTTTGGAAAGAGCAGGTGCTATGAAATTTACTGTTATCGTAGCTGCTAACTCCTCTGACCCTGCTCCTATGCAGTTTTTCGCGCCATTTACCGGAGCTGCTATCGGAGAGTTTTTCCGCGACACAGGCCGCCCTGCCTTGGTCGTTTATGATGATCTTTCCAAACAAGCAGTAGCTTATCGCGAAGTATCACTATTACTGAGAAGACCTCCCGGCAGAGAGGCTTACCCAGGCGATGTATTCTACCTTCATTCAAGGTTGTTAGAAAGAGCAGCAAAAGTGAACAGCAGCGACAAAATTGCTGCACAGATGAATGATTTACCTGAGTCTATTAGAAGCCTTGCCAAAGGAGGTGGTTCGCTAACAGCACTACCAATTATTGAAACACAGGCTAGTGATGTATCAGCCTATATCCCTACTAATGTAATTTCTATTACAGATGGACAGATTTTTCTGGAAACAAACCTATTTAACTCAGGCATACGTCCAGCTATTAATGTAGGTATTTCGGTATCGAGAGTTGGGGGATCTGCGCAAATTAAATCGATGAAAAAAATTGCTGGTACCCTCAAGCTAGACCAAGCTCAATTTAGAGATTTGGAAGCGTTTGCGAAGTTTGGCTCTGACCTTGATGCTGCCACTAAGCTAACTATTGAGCGAGGAAAGAAAAATCAGGAAATTCTTAAACAAGGTCAATTCTCTCCCATGGAAGTAGAAAAGCAGGTAGCTATTATTTATGCTTCTACTAGCGGTCTACTCGATAAAGTACCTATCAATAGCGTAAAAGATTTTGAAAAGGAATATTTGGAGCTATTAGCCGGCAAGCACGCTAATGTATTGGAGCTATTAAGAATAGGAGAAATCAGTGATGAAGCTGCAACCACGCTTAAACAAGTAGCTGAAAAATTAGCAGAAAACTATATTTCTTAATTTTCTAACCTAGCTCACTTATTGACAGATGCCCAGTTTAAAAGCAGTTAAAGAAAGAATTAATTCTGTTATATCTACGCAGCAAATAACTAAAGCTATGAAAATGGTTGCTGCTGCAAAGCTGAGAAAAGCGCAGGATAGAGTTGTTCAAATGCGTCCATATGCCGATAAATTACGTACTATCTTAGTCGATGTGTCGTCAGCCTTGAACAATGATGAGCAAAGCATATATGCTCAATCAAGAGAAGAAAGTAAAGTATTAATTGTTATGGTTACCTCAGATAGAGGACTATGTGGTCCTTTCAATAGTAATGTTATTAAAAAAGGCTTATCGCTATTAGCAAGTCAATATACTAAGCAATATGCCGCAGGAGATGTTACCTTCATGTGTATAGGTGTTAGGGGGGCTGAGTTTCTCAAAAAAAGAGGCTACCAAGTAATAGAAAATTATTCAAACCTGTTCCAAAATATATCTTTTGAAAATACACGTAGAGCAGCGGAGTGGGTAATGAACAACTTTGCCGCCGGCAAGTATGATAAAGTAGAATTAATATATAATAAGTTCAAAAATATTGCGACACAAATAGCATCTCGTGAACAATATTTACCTGTACAGGAAAACATAGAGAAAGACAAACAGGCTAGTACAATAAGAGAGTATATCTTCGAACCGTCTAAACAAGAGATTGTCCTAGACCTTATTCCAAAATCTTTAAAAATCATTTTCTATAAAGCACTATTAGAATCTAACGCATCAGAACACGCTGCGCGCATGACTGCTATGGATAAGGCTACCGAAAATGCTAACGAACTACTCAAAGAGTTAAAATTAACTTATAATAGAACCCGACAAGCAGCTATTACAAAAGAAATATTGGAAATAGTAGGCGGTGCGGAGGCTTTATCTCAATTTAAATAACATATTACTTGACGGCTAAAACTAACCCCTTCTTATCCATGAGAATACTTAGCATTGGCTGTACTCCTTTCTGAGTAGGCTTCATAGGGTGGGTATACAAAACATCATTCTTACCAATGAGTTGTACGTTGTCTTTAGACTCTATTCCGTTAGCTAAGTTGTATTGATAAGCATCCCATATATTCTTTTCCTTAGGTATACGCAACAGTGTATCATGAGTTATCTGACTGATCCGCTTGATAAGGTGGGTGCTGTCCCACATCGCTGGCAGGGTATCTCCAATAATATTTATCACAGACCGCCCGTAGTTGTAAGCTGCTGCAATAAGCTGCGCATCGGTAATTTTTCTCACTTTCCTATTCTTTATTTCTTTTTTAAGTGCCTTAAAATCAATATTCTCTACGGGTTTTACACTTATTTCGCACGAGAAAAAGCCAAGCAACACTAGCGGGCAAGTAATGATATTCCTGATAATGATTTCAACTATTTTACCTGATGGAAAGCAGAATAAGTTATAAACAAAAAGAGGTAGTTAAGTAACTATCGTTATACTAACGACTCTTCGGTCTATTGAACTTAGATGAGACCACTGAGTTTGCCTTTCTCAACGGAAGATGTCTAGGGCAACTTAATTTGACTATACGGTAGCTCACACCTACCCCAATCTGAAAGAAAGCATCAAAGTTCGTATTACTTCCAAAATATCCAGTAGTATTACTTCTGCTAAAACTTATATCGTCTAACGCATCAGTAAAAGTTTTGTTTGCCAATAGTTCAACTTCAAAGCTAATTTTATGACTCAAAATAAACTTCATGCCTACGCCTATAGGTATGTAGAAAAAAAACTCTCCATCTACAATACCAATACCTGAACCTCCTACCAAGTAAGGGGTATACTTTCGTCTGTTTTTTTCATCTCTAAAATCAAAAAACTGGTATTCTACTAGGTATTTAAAGTCAAAAAATACTTTCTCAAAAGAGGGGGCTAGACCATTGCCAAAACCATCGACCGGCTGAAGATAACTGTAAATGTTGTTGGCAGCAGCACCTATTAGCCCTGCACCAACATTCATTCTTACACTTACCTCCTCAGAAATACTTCTACGATAAAATACGTTGATGGATGGTTTGAGATTAGTACTTATTAACCGTCCTGCATTTAATTCTCCTGAGTAGCTGGTCGCCTGAATATGAAACCCATATTCATCTCGTGAGCTTATCTCGGTGTCGTATCCTGCTTTTTTATTTTCTGCCTTGTCCTGAGCGTGTAGATACGAAACTGAAAGAGTCATAAGTGATATATTGCTTATGACTCTTTTAAGTGTACTGTTTAGTGTCATGAAATATTTATTTTTTCATGTGATGAACTGGGGTTCGAGGTCGCAGGCTCATCCTAGTGCTAAGGCCTCATTGCGCTTTTGTCTAGCACCCGACCTCGCCTTGCAACAAGAGGCGATAAGCTAAACCGAACGGGTGTTACATGGCATCAACAAAACACATAAAATTATCTAAATTTAGGACTCCTAGAGCCGTTGGATAAGATGTAGGACAAACCAATACTCGATACGATATAATGATCAGAACCAGCACCTCCTCTTTTCTCAATAATACTGGGGATTGCGTTCGGACTTAATTCACCAGGTACGGCACTCGGATTATGAGGGGCACCTGTATTAACATCCAATGCCTCTGAAGCTCTATAACTCAAACGCCAGGCAAGATTGGTAGCAGCATCGGTTTCAGGTTGGGCAATATAAGTACCTTTGCTTACATCATCCAGGTAATCGGTGAAACCGTAGTTAAACCTTACTTCAAAACTAATATTTACATTATTACTCAATTTCATTCTAACACCTGCCCCAATGGGCAAGACAAAGGACGTAGACCCATAAGTACCTCCAACCTCTGTCGTAATATTTCGTAAACTGACTACTTGACCTGGTCTAACTGTTTTACCTGTTGGGCTGGTAAAGACTCTATCGTTTTCAAGAGGTGCTTTAGTTTTGGGGTTGTGTATGATGAGAGCAAAACCTAGTGTGATATAAGGTACAGGAAAAAAGGGTCGTTTATAAAACAGCCCTTTGTTTTCAATAAAGTCAATCACACCCGAAGCACCCACCTGAATAATATTATTCGTAAAGCTAAGGTTTCTCCAAAACCTACCTGTTGAACCTGCATCGGCCGGCGATGCTTCTTCAGGATCGCTGCCCGCAATCAGTACATACTCCGCCTGTGCTTTAATAAACACCCTTGAAGTCAGGCGTCTGGCAGCGGATATACCAAACCCAGGTCTAGAGAAGCCTAAGTCTAGGCTAAGTCTAGATGTGCTAGGAGTCAAATCACCGAGATAATTAGCAGACCCGACATTAAAGCCAATTTCCCAATACTGTTTTGCGCTGGTAAAACGCCCATAACGCCTTGATATTAAGCGTCTTCTTTTTCTTTTTTGCGCGTGTAAATCGACAATATCAGCAAACAAAATTATAAGTGTACAAGCGAGTATAAACTTTAGGGTTTTCATGAGAAAAAATTATACTTTTAAATTAAATTAATGGAGTGATTGATATTTAATTTTAAGGATGACGATCAACAGCACAAGTCGTATAATAATGCACCCTTTGCAAAGGTATGCTAATTCTATCTAATAGAAAAAATAAACACTGAGTTATTTTCTAAAGTCTACGCAATAGGTGGCTATATTTTTTGGTGCTGTTACAGCGAAAAGAAGTGAGGAAAAGGTAAAATTATAATCAGGACACAGCAAACTCATGCCGTAACAGGGGGTTGTTTTTTAGTAAAAATTATTTTTGGCAAAGCCAAAGGAGAAAAGAATTAGATTAAAAAAAAACAGCAAATCTGGCTTACGATATGCCCTCAATACCAAATTTGGCTTTCCCTTACGTCATATTTCAATTTAGGAAGTCTCCTTATACGCTTACCTGTCAGGTAGTTTCGACTAACTTTGTCTTTGCCTCGAAACTTTATTAAATCGCTATTGCTAATTTTTTTCGGCATTTTTCCCGTAAAATTTGCCAACAAAACACTCACAGGACTGTTTGCTTTGGACTTAGTAGTATATTTACTGGCTATTTTGGTGGTATAAGGTCGGTGAGGAGTTGTATGTTTGATAGCAAAATTAATTTTTTCTTTAGCACTATACTTACTCGGCAGAGGTCGAAAATTTCCCGAGAATTTAGCTGCTTCCGTATGTTTGTAGGGTTGATGAGCGAAAAGATATCTGACAGTGAATTGTGCAGTTTTTTTATGTGGATATTTGTTTCTTCTAACCAGTATATTCCCACTAAATTCTGAGGCATACAAATGATTATATTTGCGATAAAGCGGTTTATATTTTCCTGTAAAACGCGTAATTTTTTGATAGAAGTTCTGCTGTATCCTCCCAGTGTATTCCCCCGTAAATTCTGAGGCATACAAATGATTGTATTTTGGATAAGAATGTTTTTGCTTTGCGGTAAGCTGAAGAGTTGGTCTATAAAGAGGTTTGGGATAATTACCGGTAAAATTTGCCACCTTTATACTGAAGCGAATTATTCTGTTGGTATGACGCTTTGCTCCGTAAATAAATGCTGCACGAGATTTTTTCATTTGTTTACGCCTTCTTGAAAAAGATGTAGAATAATCGCCCGAAAAACTACCGACAGCACCAAAATTGATGGGTCGATTTGGTAGCTTATGGTTTGGGCGAAAGTTACCTGCTCTTTTTAAGGCTTTTTGGTTTAGCTTTTTAGTTTGTATTTTTTCCTTCGCTGTAAAATCAGCAATCTTTAAAGCAGGAAGATTATCCTTTTTAACACGATAATTTTTCAAATAATTGGGTGCTGCATAATAATACAAGTGCTTTTTTTTATTTTTCTGTGCTGTTGATTGGTACACAATGCAAAGCGTGCATACCAGCACTGAGAGTAGGATATATTTTATTGAATTTTTATTCAACAGTGTACACTTTTTATGAGATATTTATGGGTCGGGATTTTTCCTCTTTAGCAGTTTTAAGAAAATTTTCTCTGTGTAAAGGTGTTTCATCAAAAGGTATCAGGTGTATTTCTCTTGGATATGTATTTAAATATAATTATTTCATCTTTTAATTAACAATTAACATTTTTTATATCCATCTTATATTTTGATGGTATCTTCTAAATTAAGTTTTAAAAATATGCAAATAAAAATTTTTAGCAAATCTAAAAGAAAAAACAACATCATACAAATTTACATATTTATAGCGTGGGTTGTAAAACCCATTCATCGCCTTAGCACGGACGGGGCTTAAACGACTTAAACTTGAGTTAAGATATATTGACGTACGGATTCTGGTGATGCTTTAACTATGGATGCAACATGCTAAGAAAGCATCTGACTAAATGGTAGCTTACCATACCAATAGTATTAATGAAAAGTGGTACGATGCAATAACCACCGTCGACTCGTGTACCCTTGCTTTAGCCTTTACGAACTAACCGAGAAATAGACAAACGTGTAACGTAAGAAATTAGAAAATGGTTAATATCAGGTTCAATAACTTCTATTTCAAAATCTGGATTATCGAGAGTGGATGTAAAAATAGATTTCAAATCACCCTCTGAATTGAACACCAAGGTATTTCTACGATACTTTGTAAGTTTGTAAAAATAGTTATATCTTCACAGATACTTTGGACTACTTAAAGATGAGTCCGCGACCATGAAACCTATAGTGTGGGTGGGGTAATCACTTGATTAAGTATTTCCTTACGTGTATTTTTAGCAAATTTTTAGCATAAATAAATAACACTAAAATTTCACTATCTCTCCGCTCTTTGCCTATTTTACTGCCCGCTATTGTATGGGCAGGGTTTATTCTGTTTGTACTGACCTTCAATTTTAATTTCGAAAAACCTTCCTCAGTACATTTTGTTTTAAACGAAAAACTGGTTCATCTTACGCTCTTTTCCATTGAATCGTGGCTTCTTGCTTTTGCTTACCAAAAACAGGCTTACTTTGGAAAAGGTAAGAAGCTGCTCTGGGTCAGGTCAGTTATTGTATTGACGCTGTACGCAGGTTTAACAGAAATCATTCAAGCATATTTACCCTACCGCAGTGCAGAGTGGAGCGACTGGATGGCAGATTTTTGGGGTATTTTAGTAGGAATTGCTGTCTATGAGTATTTATTGCCTGGCTCTAAAAGGAAAGGCGGTCAAAAATATTTCTGAGGTGGTTAGCTGTATGTTGTAGTCTTGGGTGTGTATCCAATGCTTGTGTAAGCACCCGTTTGGAGTAATTATCTAAAAATTGGTTAAAAAGTACCAACAGCTTAAATGATGCCGCTTGACTTCTTATAATTCGTTCTTCCAACACAATAGTATCGAGGTTCTTGACCGCACCGTCGAACTTATGAATGAAGCTTTTTGCAGATTTATACTTCCTGAAGTGAGGGTTCACAGCTTCGTTTCTAGATATTTTTTTCATGGCTGTAGTAGTTAATTTAATATGAATCAGTTGACGGTTAAAATAGTATATGAGTTCATTTTTTTGACTTATTATTAATAATGCCAAGACTTTAGCATGCTGCAATTTTACAGTATTAGAACTATTTTTTCAAAGACAATTAGGGTTTACAAAAAGACAAAAGTATTAATTAAAAAGCTAGTCTTTGATACGGTAGGATACTTTCAGAGGGAAGTGATCTGTAAAACTTACCTGGTGGTTTTTGTAGCTAACAGGAAAAAATTTTTTGTCGTAAAACTGGTGGTCTATTCTTAGAAAAGATAAATATGGGTGGTTGTAGGTAAAACCAAAACCTTTCCCCACGCGCTCAAAAGCATTGGCAAGCGACTGGCGCAGTTTGTTGTAGGTATAACTATAAGGTGTATCATTGAGATCTGCACACAGAATAACTGGATAAGGGCTTTTTGCGATAAAGTTGGCTAACACCTCTGTTTGTAAAGCTCTAGTCTGGAACCCTTGTTTTATCCTCTTAAACATGCCTAAGAAGGTCCATCGATTCATGTCAATACTCATAGAAGCTAGATGAGCGTTGATAATTCTGGCCGTGTCTTTATTGATTTGTATGTCTGCATAAATGGCTGTGTTATTCATTCCAGTTTGGAAATATAAACTTCCAGTATCTAATATTTGAAAACGTGAAAAAATGGCAACACCAAATTCCTGCCCTGCTACACTACTAAATGTGCAGTGTGTAAAGCTTTGATATTTGCCTTTTTGCTCCAGTTTTTTGGCAATATATAAATCATCGGAGTAAGTTTCTTGGTAATACTCTTGAAGACATTTTATGTCCGAATCATCTCGCTGAATCCACGAGATAGTTTGCTGAGTCGGTGTCCTATCTCTTGTATCCCAGTAATGATAAATATTAAAAACCCTTACATTATAGCTAAGTACGCTCAAATCACTATCGCTCCTATCGTAAGCAGAGGTACTAAAATTGAAAGTAGCTTTAATAAACGGTAAACCCAGTAATAATAAGAGAAATGACAAAAATACATACAGCTTTCTTTTTAATAACCAAAAGCCCAGAAATACTACGTGAAGTGCTAACATGGCAGGAATAAGCAGCGCAGCAAATCCTGCTATCCAAATTTGCGCAGGTGAGATGATGACGGCTAGATACACTGGTACACTAATAAAGCAAACAATTTTATTGAGCCTTAACATGAAAGATTATTTTTCAGATGCAACTACAAAGGATACTTTGATTTTTTTGATTGAAAACGGAAATCTATCCGAAGGAAACTTGAAAGCCTCTAGCAACAATTTGTGGCATGATAGAGTCTTTTACAAAATACACAAAAATTTTAACAGCCTCACACGCACAAAAAAATCGCGTGAATATCAGTTTGTATCTGCCAAGAATTTATTGAACTCTTCGATGTTTTTTGTGTCAATAGCAAAGCCAAGTGTACGCATTATAGTCAACTCTGTTTTAGTCAGTACAGGTATTTCTCCGGGATTAAAAACGCTACTCAGTAAGCTTTGTCCCCAAGGAACTCCGTCATTATTTTTAGGATTATCGTCCTCTGTATTATGCTGAGTATCATCGAGCGGGATAAATTTTGCATCTGGAACATTAAATTCTACACAGAAAATATTTAGTGCTTCTTCTCCAATGAAGTGCCCTTCTTCATTCAACAATTCATGTGCCGGGATCGGGGGCGAAACAAAGTTGTTCCCAACCACATCAAACAAAATGGAATAGCCCATACCATGAAAAATTTCGTGCATGATACTAGCCAAACGCAAACGCTTCTCTGGTTTTATTGATAAAATACTGGGGTGAATTGAAACACCTGCAGCCTGTGCAAAAGTATTGACACCTGATTCTAAAGTGGGAACTACCTCTCTACGAGATCCGCTAACGCCCGCTTCAAAACCAATAGTTAATGGGTCAAAATTAACCTTTATCAAAAATTCTTTTGTTAATTCTTTTCGTGTGGGAATAAATCTTCTACCCGGGATAATTTTTTCTAAATAAGAAATAACTAATTCGAATTCTTCTTCAATGGTCTTGGCTGTTTGATCAGTCACATTAGTATCATTGATTTGTAAAACATATTCCAATTTCTGTTCTACTTTGTCAGTAATTTCTTGTCCCTCTTGTTCATCCTGTTCTTCTTCTTGCTCCTCTTCTTCTGGTTCATTGACATTAGAACTATCTTTACAAGATAAAGTGCCGAGCAATGGGATCCCAACTCCCGCTAAAGCTACTTTCTTCATAAAATCCGACCGAGAAATGAGTTCGGTTGCAGGACAAGCCGATATTTTTTTTTGTTCTAAAGCCATTTTAAATAATTTTTAAGGTGAAAAGAAACGAAGCGAGAATACTAATATAATTTTTTTTGCAAAAAAATATGGATCAAAAACCCTCTTTTGCGATCTACATAATTTATTGATCATGTTTTTCTAGGCTAATAATAATATCAAATTCCTCTTTTTTAACAGGCATGACTGAAAGTCGAGCATTTTTGACTAAATATAAGCCATTCAACGCATTTTGTGTTTTAATAGTTTTTAGTGAAACCATATTTTTTAGCTTACGAATAGGTACTAAATCTACTACTACCCAACGGTCGTCATTTGTAGTGGGGTCAGGGTAATATTCTCTGACTACCTCTGCTAAGCCAATAATAGACCTATCGCTCCCACTGTGGTAAAACAAAACTTGATCTCGCAATTTCATATTTTTCATAAAATTGCGTGCCTGATAATTTCTGACGCCATCCCAGTGGTCTCTGCCCAACGCAACAAAATCATCCCAATCATAAGTTTCTGGGTCAGATTTCACTAACCAATAGTTTTTCATGAATTACTTATTTTTAAATAAACACATTAATAGCAATCTGTGCAAATATTTTTGATTATCGTAAGCGTTATTGCAATGGAAAAAGCACAAGAGATTTTTTTGCCAAAAAAACCTAAAAAAACAGCTTAAAGAAATATCGGGAATTTCTAGTTTATAATCAGCCTAACGCAAACCACAATCTTGAATGCACAACTTGAGTTCTTAAAACTAATCCGACCAATTATCTCTATCCAAATTCCGATACTGGATAGCTTCTGCAATATGTGCTGGCTTTATATCTTGGTTGCCTACCAAGTCGGCAATAGTTCTAGAAACTTTTAAAATTCTATCGTAAGCACGGGCAGAGAGGCGTAGTTTTTCCATAGCGGTTTTTAGCAATGATTTTCCCACCGTGTCAATATAGCAAGTTTCTTTGAGCATTTGCGTATCGATCATGGCATTACAGTGAACTTGCTCGTATGCACGATAGCGTTCCGATTGTATTTCACGGGCAGCTATTACTCGTTTACGGATGCTGGCACTGCACTCTGCCTGTTGTTCGGCAGTCATTTCATCAAAAGAAACGGGGGTTACTTCTACATGCAAATCAATTCTATCGAGCAGCGGTCCGCTTACTTTATTGAGGTATCTTCTGACGGCTCCGGGCGGGCATAGGCATTCTTTGTCTGGATGGTTGTGGTAGCCACATGGGCAGGGGTTCATGCTGGCAATAAGCATAAAATTTGCCGGAAAATCTACCGATACACGCGCCCTTGAAATAGTTACTTGCCTTTCTTCTAAAGGTTGGCGCATTACTTCTAGCACGGTCCTTTTAAATTCTGGTAATTCATCGAGAAACAACACACCATTGTGTGCTAATGAAATCTCGCCGGGTTGCGGATTACCTCCCCCTCCCACCAAAGCTACATCACTAATGGTGTGGTGAGGTGCACGGAAAGATCTTCTGGAAATTAAGGCACCTTTGCCTGCCAGTTTTCCGGCAACGGAATGGATTTTAGTTGTTTCTAAAGCCTCTTGTAGAGAAAGCGGAGGTAAAATAGAAGGTAACCTTTTAGCTAACATAGTTTTACCTGCTCCAGGTGGCCCTACCATCAGGACATTATGCCCGCCGGCAGCAGAGATTTCCAAGGCACGTTTGATGTTCTCCTGCCCTTGCACAGCAGAGAAGTCTGCGTCATAATCATCTTTACTATGATAAAATAAAGATCTTGTATCAGCCTTCAGAGGATCTATTATGCTGTTACCTTCTAGGTGTGCTATAGCTTCTGGTAGGCTTTTTACCGCAATAACATCCAAATTGCTAACAATAGCGGCTTCGGCAGCATTTTCTTCTGGCAATATAAAATATTTAAAAGCTTGTTTACGCGCTTCGATGGCGATAGGCAGCACGCCCTTTATAGGTCGCAACATTCCATCGAGTGAGAGTTCGCCCATAATCATATATTCATGCAATTCAGTGATAGCTAACTGTTGCGAGGCATGCAAAATACCCAGTGCAATAGGTAAATCGTAGGCAGAGCCTTCTTTGCGAATATCAGCAGGTGCTAAGTTGACCACTACCTTTTTGCGCGGCATGTAATAACCGCAATGTTTAATTGCTGATTCAACGCGCTGCTGACTTTCTTTAACGGCATTGTCGGGAAGACCCACCATAAAAAATTTTGTTCCATTAATAACATTAATTTCTATTGTGACCACAGAAGCATCTATTCCATAAACGGCACTACCGAAGGTTTTAGCTATCATAATACTTACATTTTTTAGTTTTTTGTGGAAAAAAATAAGCCCGAAAATAATTCCTTGTTACATCCTTTTAATGTTAGCTCCCAAAGCATTTAATCGTTTATCTATGAACTGATAGCCTCTGTCTATTTGCTCAGCATTATATATGCGGCTAGTACCCTGAGCGGATAGGGCTGCAATTAACAAAGCGACTCCTGCCCGAATATCAGGAGAGTTCATAGAAATTGCCCGAAGTGGCACTTTTTTGTCTAAACCTATTACATTGGCACGATGCGGGTCACACAGAATGATCTGGGCACCCATATCGATGAGTTTATCTACAAAAAACAGCCGACTCTCAAACATCTTTTGATGTATTAAAATTGTCCCTCTAGCTTGTGTGGCTACTACCAGCACAATGCTGATCAAGTCGGGAGTAAACAAAGGCCAAGGTCCGTCGGCAATAGTTAAGACAGAACCGTCGATAAAGCGCTCAATCTGGTAATGATCTTGTGCTGGAATTAGTACATCATTTCCCTGTCGAACAATATGGATACCCAGCTGTTCAAATGTTTGTGGAATGAGGCCGACTTCTTGAATTTGTACGTTTTTTATCGTAATTTCCGAAGAAGTCATTGCTGCCAGCCCAATAAAACTGCCAATTTCTATCATATCAGGCAATAAGGTATGGGTTGTACCGCCTAGCTGTGTAACTCCTTGTATGGTCAGCAGATTAGACCCTGCACCGCTGATCTTTGCTCCCATGCTGTTGAGCATACGGCATAGCTGCTGGACGTAGGGTTCGCAGGCAGCATTGTAAATAGTTGTTTGACCTTTTGCCATAACGCTGCTCATAATAATATTTGCGGTGCCTGTCACGGAAGGCTCATCCAGCAGTATATAAGCACCTTTCAAGCCAGTAGTATGGAATGTATAAAAGTTGTCTTCTACGTTGAACCTACAAGTCGCTCCTAGTTTTTCAATGCCTAAAAAATGGGTGTCTAGCCTTCTCCTACCAATTTTATCGCCTCCTGGATGGGGCATTTTAGCTTTGCCAAAGCGAGAGAGCAAAGGGCCGATAATCATAATTGAGCCTCGCAAAGCACTCGCCATTTGTCGAAAGTCGTCGGTCTCAAAAAAAGACAGATTTATATCTTTGGCGATAAATTTGTATGTGTGTCGGTCAATTTTTTTAGTGTCAACACCTATGGCTGTTAATATGTCTATCAATTTATTAACATCTCTAATGTCGGGCATATTATAAATAGTTACCTGCTCTTGTGTAAGCAATACTGCACACAATATTTGTAAGGCCTCATTTTTGGCACCCTGCGGTACAATATTTCCTCGCAGAGATTTTCCTCCTTCTATTTCAAGTACAAGGTTCTCCAAGTGCATTTGTCAGATTATTTTTTTGCCGTTTTTTAAGAATACAAGTTTAATAAAGAAAGTATCTAAAACCCTTGTCTTTAGCTAGGTAGTTCACTGTTGAGTCCAGAGCCACTTTCGGTTTTTAATATCGAAATACCCTACTTTGCCAGCTGCCTCTACGTGCAATACATTTTCGCCAACTGAGTGAATAGTTTGATTTTCGGGACGGCTGATGATCTTGCCACTAAAGTCAGCAATACCGTAAAGCTGTTCTACTTTCAGGCGGTGGATGCCGTCTTCTAAACGTATCACTTCAGTGTAGGCAGCATGGCTTGGGAAGTTGCCGTAGCGGTCGATCATGCGCCAGGTGCCGGGCATTATTTTTTCCCATTTCATATCTCTGGTTGTTTGACCTGCTGCATCTTTTTGCTTACGATTTTTGCCGTATTGCTCAATATAAAGGTTTTTATTCTTTTTTGTGAATTTTAGTTCAAACTTATGCAATCTTTTTTCTCTAGTAAGTTGCCAGATTTCTCCTTTTTTAACAAAAGCAACCGAACCGCTAAAGTCAGTTACTTCATCGAACTGGGCATAATATGCAGGCAGCCCATTGGGTTTAATATGGTATTCGCCGGTTAGTGTGCTTACCTTAAAACGTTCCGAGTAACATTTACCCACAATTTTACCACTAAGTGCAAATTTGCCTGTGCTTTCGCCCTTTTCGTTAATGATAATATTATTATTTACTACTGCTTTATTTTCAGAAAATAAACCTGCCTTTTGAAATTGTGGCTCAATAATCATATTGCCTTGCAGGTCAATATACCCCCATTTTTGATCAGTAAATACAGCGGCTTTGCCATCGGAAAAATTAGCTACCTTACTGTAAGTGGGTGTCACAACTATTTCACCTGATGTATTAATAAAGCCAAATTTTTGTTTTTTCGCGTCTTTATGATAAGGTTTAGCCCCTGCCAAACCCTCGCTGTAAGGCAGGATACGGGTATAGGCATATTTTGTTCTGAAGTTGCCTTCAGTATCGACAACAGCCTGTTTTCCTTTTTTCTCTACAACAGCCAGATTATTGCGGTCGTAGTCAGTTCGGTAAAGAAATTTGGGAGAACGCGCAGCAGAATTTCGATAAGGCTTACCTTCAGAAGAAGGAACATCTTTAGCGGCTTTGCTATTGGTTATATAACCTTTGCTGTCGATATAATAATAGCGCGTTTCTTTTTTATACAATTCCAATAGCTTGCCTTGAGAGCCTTCAACGAAACGGATGCCATCGTAAGTAAATTTAATAATTGGGAAGTTCTTTTCATTAATCACCCCCCAGCGTCCTGTTTTTTTCACAATGGCTATACCATTTTGAAAAGGGCTAAGTTCTTCGTAAAGAAAAGGAATAACGGTGCTACCCTTGTAGTCGATATAACCATATTTACCCTTTTTTTGCGCTCTGGCTATGCCAGTACTATCTGCGCATACTTTTTCAAATGAAGGGTCTATGAAATCGTAAATAATAGGCAATACTTCAAAGCCATTGTGGTCGATATAGCCACACTTAGCATCCTGTTTTACTAGAGAAAAGCCTTGATTGAGCAGCCAATTTTTTTCAAAATTCTCAATTTCATCATAAATAGCATCGATTACCAAATCGCCTTTATAATTGACAAAACCTATTTTTGCATTTTTATAAATTTTAACAATACCCTTTTTCTGCTGCCATATTTTCTGGAAATTTCCAATACGCTCGTATTCAGGTCGAATAACAAAAGTGCCTTTTTGGTTCACGTAGCCGTGCTGGCGATAAGTAACGACGGGTTTTCCATTTTTTCCGATGTAAGATTGCTTACCGCGTCCTATCCAGGCAATACCGTTTTTGAGTACTCCGATATTGTCGCAATAAATTTCTGGTTTGATAATGTACTCACCTTTGGCAGAAATATAACCAAATTTATTACTCACGCTAATCTTAGCCATTCCGTTATCGAAGGCTTCTATTAGGTCATAATTAAAAGGGATAATGATTTTATTTTGTGCATTTACTACCCCCCATTTTGCCCCTTTTTTTGCCCTGAATACGCCTGCTTCGTTGTCAGAAAGGTAGTCGTAGAGGAAAGGTATTGCGGTTTTTGCCGCTTTGTCTAACAACCCGAATTTACCTTCTTTTCGAGCAACAGCATATCCTTTAATATAGTTACGAATCTCTTGGTATAAGGGCAGATTAACCACTTCTGCCTGTCGGTTCATCAACCCGAATTGGCTGCCAGATCTGAACGAAATGAGCTCATCATCAAAATTTCCTATATCGGTAATAATAATAGGCTTGTTCTGCTTTATGAGTGTTTTTCTGATATTTCCTTTTTTATCTATGAGTGCATCCCACAGGGTATCTACACTGGCACGTGCATAAGCACTGAGTCTGAAGTCACCAATAACAATATCTTTACAAAAAGCTTTGAAAATAATTTTTGCCTGTTTTTTATCGATCAAATAGCTCTGGTTTTTTTGCTCATCGTTTTGGCTAATTCCCATAGCCAGCCCTGTTGTTTCATCTTCACTGACAGCATGAAAGTCTACGCCTAGTAAGTTTTTTCCCGCTGCGTTGGTCAGTCGGAAAATATAGCCATCTTTTGTCCATCGGGGCTTTCTGGCATTTGGGTTATTGCGCAATAATGCCTGTTGTTTTTTATTGATTTGCGCCTGTTCAGCTTGTCGGTAGGCTGTCTCATTAACAAATTGCTTAAGATCTTTTATGTTGCCCTGTTCATCTAAAATAAGTAAAGTAATACTTTTACCACGATAGGCTTTAATAAAATTTACTAAGCTCTGTATTTTATCATATTCAGCTGCCAATAGCACAATGCCTTGCCTATTGATGCATCCTTTTTTATTACCTTTAGCTATGTGAGTAAAATTTTTATCCTTTTCAAAAGCATCAATTTGGTCGTATTGGCAAGGCAATAGTTCTTTTCCTTCGTGGCTCATCAAGCCATAGCGAAGTACTCGGTTGGTTTTGAATAATTCTTTAGTTAAGGGGGTGATTTTATCGTATTTGGGTTTGGCAAGTATTTTATTATCAGTACTTACCAAGCCACATAAACCATTTTTCCAGACTGCCAGCCGTGTGGCAGATAAAACACTAATTTTTTCGTAGGCGGGCGGCAATAGTTCTTTACCTTGCCCATTGATAAGGGCAAAAAGTCCGTCTTTTCTGGCAATAGCCCAATGAAAGCGGTTGTATTCGCTAATGTATTCGTAGGTAGGAGCTAAGATTATTTTTCCTTGCTCGTCAATAAGGCCCCATAGCTTATCTTTTTTTACTGGAAATAAAGACTGCCCGAAGCTGCCTGAAACTATTAGACAGAGAAAACAAATGAATATGTTCTGCTTTTTCATGTATTAAATTTAATGTATTACGAATTAAAGTGTAAATTAAAGTTATAGTACTTTTTTATGAAAAAAATTATTGTTGTTATAAATTTAAATTAAATAAAACACTGTGTTTATGGTTTTTGAGTAATCTATTTCAATCTCACTTTATATTTGTTTTTAGAGAATTGCCGAAACTCAAGTTTTGAATTTTAGTGATGAACTTCCTATTTTTACATCCGATTTTGCCTTGTTAGAAGCCTTATCGTGCAATCTCAAGTTATTTTTAATAATTTTCACCCACAATAATGGCGAGGAGCTGTCAACTCTCATTACTATTTTTATTGATTCCATGTGCCTTGTATGGACAAGATACACTGAGATTTTCCTTGCAGGAAGCCATCGATTATGCCATAAAAAACAAGAGTCAAACCAAAAATGCTTATCTGGACATACAAGTATCAAGAGGGCAGATAAGAGAAACTTTAGGGCAAGGTTTTCCACAAGTTAATTTAAAGGCAAATTTTTTCGACAATGTGGCAATAAAATCTTTCTTTGCCCAGGGAGCAGCTTCTCTCGAACCTAATCTTTCATCATACTCCTCTGAACTTCAAGAGTTCGGGAGTGATATTTTCAACCAATTCTTAGGGCTTTCTCCATCATTGCCTAGATACAACCTCGAAGCCAGCCTCAAGCTCGATCAACTCGTTTTTGATGGAAGGTACTTCATAGGTTTGCAGGCGGCAAAAACTGTTGAAAAGCTATCTCAACAGCAATATGAAATGAGTAAAATACAAATGGCAGCTAGTGTTGCTAAGGCTTACTATACGAGCCTGATAAGCAGTAAGCTCATTGATCTAGAACGGCAAAACTACCTGCGCTTAGACACTTTACTCAAGCAAACACAAGCTATGTATCAAAATGGCTTTACAGAACAAATTGATGTAGACCGCATTAAAGTAGCCTATAATAATGCTAAAAACCAATTTGATCTAGCACAACAAACTTGGTATGTTAGCAAGCAAGTGCTTAAATACCAAATAGGTGTTAGTCTTAAAACAAAAATTGCTGCTACCGATGAGCTACTTGTTGAATATTTACCTGAGCAGCTCACAAAAAACCTAAGCGAATTTGATTTCGACAATCGTGTAGAATATGATATTATCAATCAGCAAATTATATTACAAGGTTATAATATCAAGCAACTAAAAGTAGGCTATTTACCTACCCTATATGCTTCAGTGGAATATGGATATAATTCTTTGAGTGCCACTTTTTCGGAGCTTGGCACTTGGGCTAATTACTTCAACTACGGGCTGCGATTTAATTTAAATATTTTTGACGGGCTAAGCAAAAGATCAAAAATTTTGCAGGAAAAACTCAATCTCGAAAAGATAAACAACCAAAAAGAAGACCTTGAAAGAGCGATTCTGGTAGAGCAATTACAAGCAAAAAGTACCTTGCTGAAAAGTATTAATACGCTTAACATACAAAGAGAAAATAGAGCCCTTGCCCAACGTGTGTATCAGGTAAGCAAGACAAAATACCAACAAGGTGTCGGGAGTAACCGAGAAGTTATCGAGGCAGAAACCGCCTACAAAGAAGCTGAGACAAATTTTTACAGAGCTATATTTTCAGCACTTAACGCCAACATAGATTATCAGTTAGCTACGGGAAGTATATTGAATAAGCCCGAATAAATCATTTTAACAACACATATTATGTTACTCACGCCAAAGAATAAAATATGCACTTTTTTATGTATTATTCTACTATTTTCTTGTGAGAAAACAGAAAAGCTGCAAAGTTTAGAAGAAAAGAAAGTAAAACTAAACGCACTAAGAGAAAAATCGACGGAGCTTGTTTTACAAATTAAAAAACTAGAAAAAGAAATTAATGCTTTGAGTAGTGAAGACTCCAAGCAAAAGCTAAAAAAAATAACAGCCACTATTTTACAAATAGAAACTTTTGAGCATTATATTGAGTCGCAGGGAAATGTTGACTCCGAACAAAACGTTCAGGTTGTTCCGCAGCTGGGAGGTGTTATTTTAAAGAAATACGTCGAAGAGGGTCAGAAAGTAAGCAAAGGGCAAGTATTAGTGGAAATAGATGCGGAAAATATTCGCAGAAACATGGCAGAAATTAAAACACGCCTAACCTTAGCCAGTACCATTTACGACCGTCAAAAAAACTTGTGGGAGCAAAAAATTGGTTCTGAAGTACAATACTTGCAAGCCAAAAATGAAAAAGAAGTGCTACATAAAACCCTTGAAACACTTGAAAGCCAGCTAGAAAAAGCCTATGTTAAATCGCCTATAAACGGCATATTAGATGAATTTTTTACCAATCCCGGAGAAACAGCCAGCCCACAGTTTGCATTGGCAAGAGTGGTAAATCTGTCGCGCGTGAAAGTAACAGCAGAGGTATCAGAAAGTTATATTCCCAACGTGCATAAAGGCGATACAGTTTGGGTCAGATTTACCGAGCTTGGTTTAGAAGAGTCTGTTCCTATCAAACAAATCGGGCGTTTTATCAATCCGGCGAATAGAACCTTCAAAATACAAATACAGGTAAATAATCAACAAGGCTGGCTCAGACCAAATACGCTGGCTGTCGTAAAAATAAGAGACTTCGTACTCAAGCATGCCCTGACAATTCCTTCACATCTGATTCAAAAGTCAACTGACGGGAAGCTCTTTGTTTATACGGTTGTGCAGCAAAATAATAATCATATCATTTGCAAAGTAATTATTGAAACGAGTAAATCTTACCAGGGGAAAACAGTGGTTACTAAAGGGCTTACAGCGGGCGACCGCCTTGTTGTTGAGGGCTACAATGAAGTAATTAATAAAGAGCTGGTAAATTTGACAGACCACCCTAATTCTTTGTAAAGTTTAGGCTGGTTGAAGTTTTGACATGGAGAGCTTTCAAAGCTAATTTTTAGGTCGTACGTGCTTAGTAATTGACAACGTATCTATTATAAATATTGGCGTAATTGGCAAAATAAAATAAGCAGCAAAGCCTCAAAGCTCATTTAGATTAACTCTTAATTGTACGCCAAAAGCAGTAGTTCGGCGAGGAAAAGATCGAGAGATACGCGGACTATAAAAAGCGTGTTCAAAATATACTTGTAAATTACCCCATTTATTGAGTACGTAGGATATGGTGGGCTTTATCTGTAAGTTCGAGCTACCTTCAGTAATAGTACCCGGCTGGTCAAATCTTCTTTGTACGGTTCTAGTATCTCTCAAGGTTAGGTTAAACCTGAAATTCAGGTCGTTGTCTAAAGTTATTGTTTGTCCGTTTATTTTAAATGGTAGTTTCAAACCTTTTTTATTGAAACTAACTTCAAGAGAAATATCCTTTGAACTGGTTTCGTTTACCTGCGGGTTAGTTAGGCCAAGTGTAAATTCTCTGCTTTTATTGTAGTTTATCTTAAATTGTATATTGTTTTTTGTAGTAAAATTAACGCCTATCAACGGAGAGAATCTCTCATTAATAACTAAGGCATCAGTTGTAAATAAAGGGGTAAACACTGAAGTATCTCCACGTGAAATAGGTGAAATGAAATTGCGTTCATTCACATCTAAAGATAGATTATCGCGGTATATCGAGGTATTATACAGCTCGTTGGAAGTATAATTACCAACAGAATAGCTAGAATTGTAGCTGTGCGATATGCTAATATTTTTAAGTCTTTCTTTAAAAAAAGGGATATTTTTCAGCCCTGAATAAGTAATCTGCCAGTTGGGAATAGGAATAGCGGGAAAAGCTGATAAACCAACATTATCGACATTATGCCCGGCATAGGCTGCAACAAAGGCCGGAATTAATACATCCTGAGATGTTGTATCGTATGATCCTTGGTTTTCATTTAGCAAAGACAGCCGCTGAAAAATAACATCTCTATTTCGAGAGAATTTATCGAATAAGCCCTCTGCACCGCCAGCACTGAAGGCAGTAAGAATTAGTGCAAAAGAACTATTAAAACTACCAGTTCTTTGGATATTAATCGGAATGAATTGATTATTTATCGTATCATAACGATACAACTCGGAAAACCCTGAGGTACGACTTCTTTCAGCACTGAGGTTTATTTTTAGGTCCTTGATAGGTGTCAAACTGGTTTTAAAAGAAATTTTCTCTGTGCTACTTTGCTTAAAAGGATGATTTTGATCACTGATGACAAGCCAGTCGCGATTATCTCTAATAATATTTGCATCTTGTACGCCTAGAATAAAAGGCAAGCTAGGTGCTTGTGTTTCTTTGTGTAAACCAAATAAAAAAGGCATATAGCTGAAACCAGAAATATTCGTTCCATTTGTTTGGTTATAACTGACATCAATTTTTTTTATAGAAAGGATAACAGCACCAAGTCCTTTAGCAAGCTTATATTCTGTGTGCTTTTTCTGCTTCTTCTTCTTCTGCGTTTTTTTCTGTTCGATGTGTTCTTGAATTTCTTTGACAATAAGCTCGATCTTTCGTTTTTTCTTTAATAAATACTTCGGAATAATCAGACTATCTGCAGGGACTGCTGGCAAGGTACTAGCTGTTTTTTCCGAACCTTCATCTGGCTCTTTTTGAAATTTTTCTTCGAGTTTATTTTTTTCTTTATCTCTTCGTTTTTTTATTTTTTCTTCGATTCTAGTCAGCTTCTTTTGTATTCTCTTTAGCTTGGATTCAAGTGGATCGGTAGGCGTAATATTTTCCCTACCTCTTCCTGAGCTACCACCCGAGCTGGCAAAGGCATTAATATCTTTGAGTATAGGTATTTTGTTATAGACTTTATTTAAATCAATATTGGCATTTGCTGCAATATTATTTGTATTCGCCGCTGAATGTCCAAAGGTTTCTATTTGGTCTGTCGCTCCTGACGTCCATATATAATTTGCTTTATAGCCCAAATTTGCTTTGAGCCAACTAGTTAGCGGAAATTTATTGAAAGGCAACGTATAATTAGCCGCAACACTTTGGTTAAATGCTTTCAATCTTCCTAAGTTTTTTAGGTTTTTTACTAAAGAATCTCTTTCTGCTATGGGGTCATCAAGTTCACCAGTGGGGTCGTCTATTATGGCATTTGCTTGTGCGTCGTAGGTAAAATTAATGCTTTTTGTAAAGTCCCATCGCATGTTGTAGTTTCTGTCAAAAGTAAAAGTTTTTTCGTAGTTGGGTAGGATACCTACTGTATCTAGGTTACTATTACGCAGTTGCGTAATAGTGAAATTTCTGTTCAATGTACCGCGTACAGAAAGGGAAGAAGGCGATAGAGAAATGTTGAAATCTTTAATTAAACGAAGATATGGGGAATTAAGCCACTTGATATTTTTAAATGGCTCTAGGGGCTTTGTGTTAAAATTATACGTATAGGCAGTGCTTAAATTCCATTGGGTTAAACGGTACGCAAAAGTATTCAAATCTCTTCTAAACTCATCGGTATAGGAGCCGCTAAATGATAAATTTTCTATATCCCAAAAATGCGATTTTCCATCGGGTTTTAACTTTATTTTTCTTACATTAGTTAGGCTGATGCTCCTCTTTTGCCGAGAAAAACGCACTGTTTGCAAATAATTCGACTGCTGTGTTTCTGTATCGAAACTATTTAGGCTTGCTTGCAAAGTAACATCTTTATCTCTGGGGTCGAACTTCGGGTCTGTTGTGCTGCGCTGATAACTCACGTACAAAGGAAGTTTAAGCCCTATTTTGTGTAAAAGGATTTTATCCAGACTGATACTGGCACTTACATTATAGCTCAGCGTAGATTCTCTGGCGCGTTCACGCAATTTTTCTTGTACGCCTCCGTAGCCAAAAGTATTGTAGCTAATACCTGCTTTAACGGAGGCAAAATCTGCCAGCTTTAGGTCTACTGAGGCGCGGGTCGCCCAGCCTTTTTGGCGGTCGAAACCACTCACACGTAACTCATTGAACCAAAGGCAAGCATCGAAAGCTTGAGCGTTTGCCGAGGAGTTGTTTCTCACGCCCAGTATCACGGTCTGTATATCACTCAAGTCGGGATTACCAACTATTTTAATTCTATATCTACCGAGCGTTTCTTTATAAGGGGTTAGATCGGTACGCCCTCTGACACGGTTTCTTCTTACTTTAATGGTAGATAAATCTTCAAAAGCAACATCTAGGGAGTTTTCTGCCGGCCAGATAGCAGCCGGATCTATACTGCCGCGTGGGGTGATGCGAAGATTCCAGGAAATTTCGTAATAATTTTCTTCAAAGTCGGTGCCAATTCTAATAAAAGTATGTAGGTCATCATTGCTAGCCTCGTCACTTTGTGCATGTACGAACATTTGCAAACGTTCGTAATTAATAAAATCTAATTGTACGTTTTTAAAAATACCGACTCCGTCTTCTTCTGGTAAATCACTGACGCATAATTGTATGGATTGTTCGTTGCGCTGGCGAAGTACTAAAGAGGTAGGGTCTCTATCGCGAATAACGCCGGGAGGTAGGGTATAGGGAATACTACCTTCGTTGGATTGTCCGTTTTCTTCAATATTTACCGTAGTAATATCAAATACTGCTGGTGCTTCAGGTTTAACGCCTCCGTTGCCTGAGGGAAGGTTTTGTTCAAAAGCTCGCCACTGTGCTCCGACCAATTGCATATCGACAAAACGCAGCACAACAGGCTGGCTCCAGCCGGTGAGAAATGTTCTGATATAGCGAATTGATTTGAAACCCGAAATACCGTTAACAACTTCAGGATTATCTCTGATAGGGATACGGAACTGATACCAAGTAACACTGTCATCCGATGCTTCAATGTATGCCCTGACCTGGTCTACGATAAAAGGATGGTTGATACTGAGTAGATCGGGACGTAGCTCGACCTTGTACTGATAGTATTGCTCAACCGTAGAAAGTGTATTGTCCCGGTTAAGGTCTTCATTGTCAGGCATTTGTCTGGAAGAAGGAGTAAAGGCAGTCCCCTGATTAATGGGTGAATTATTTTGTGTGCCGTTAAAATCTTTATAACGCTCAAGAATCCCGATATCCTGGTTATCCAAATCCTCTCCGAGGAAGTGCCTGAAGTTATCGGCAGAGGGATCGGCCGATATAGTGTTAAAAGCCTCTTGGCTGACTTGCCCACTGATAGCCGATAAGTAATCGGCGAAAAAATCGGGACTGGCTTCTTGCTCGTCGGTAAGTCCATCGAGTCCTACATCTTGTATATCCCTGTTTCCAGAAAATACATTTTGTATATATTGTGTGTTGGGTACTTGCCCCCACTCTGTAAAGTCAGTAAAGCCGGGTTCTTCCATCAAACCATTCTCAAAGAAATGCCTGCCGTCTGGTATTACATCTTCAGAAATATTACCCAAATTAAAATAGAGTTGGCCACCAGTAGTGTTATTTTCTCCTTCCACTTGTCCGTTTACGCCATTGATGAAAGGATTCATTAACCAAAATTCTATATACTGTATATTAATGTTATCAAAATCGTTATTGTGGTCAATAGCACGGGTAATAGCTCCGAAATTTTGCTCGGGGTTTATTAATTCCCCTTCAGCAGTTAGGTTAGTATTAAAATTATACGGACCTCTTTCTGTAGGATAAAAAGCCAAATCGAAGCTTCTCTCTAAGCTAGTACCAATATTACCTTGCTGCCGATTGGGAAAGACTTCATTAAAGCCAATATTCCTAACATAATGATTTTGCAGGTCTTCATCTGTCAGATTTTGTGGTCTGCTGGCAATTCCTCCACTAAAATAAAAAGAATTATCGATACTATACCAAGCCAGTTTAGCCCGTTTAAAGCCCTGCCCGAGTACTTCTGTTTGTGGCGATTGCTGTAAGATCATATCAGGTATGCTGCCTAAGTGCCAGTTTTCATTGGGTGAAGATTCTAAACTGTAAGGTACTTCACTAAATTCAAAATCGTCAATATATGAAACACCGCCCTCCCCTAGCAAGCCTGCCGAGCTAGGCAATATTTGTGCAAATTCACCATCAAAGCTAAGCTTAGATTCAGCCTTGGTGCTAAGAAAGGGAAGGGCATCGACTACTTTGGTCAAAAACCTAGAAGATGACTGATAGCTGACTCCCAAGCCCCAGACAGTATTGGTAGCAGGCTCTTCCCCTATTCTTACCCTGCTCAAAATGGGTCGTTCGTTTAGGTGCATAAAAGTGCCGGTGAGCTTGATGTCTTTGCTGAGATGATATTCTGCGTCTACCCCTGCCAAAATACGAGGTTGTGTATTAAATATGTCTGACTTTTCGTAGGAAACTTTTATTTCTTCACCCGTAGATAAAATCCCTTGATCCAAAATAGTTACCTTACCAAAGTCGTAGTCTACGCGGTATTGCGCTTCATTGAGTTTAGTACTTCCCACTGTAATAATAACAGAGCCTTCGGCAATATCAATACCCGGTAGCTGAATTTGGTTGGCTGCTCCCGCACTATAAGAACCCTTTAAAATAAACTTATTTCTAGCCGTATTTAAAGTGGCATCTGCCTGCGTTTCTCGATACAAATCATCATAGACATATCTATTGATTAATACCTGCTTATTGACTGTATCATCAGCAGACTCAAACAGGCTACGCAAATGTGAGCCAAAGGGTTCCAACACAGTAAAATATAAAAGTGCATTTTGTGCATTGACCGTTAATCCTTCCACGAAATCAAAATTGCCGTCGGGCTGCGGGTCTCGGTTTTTGTTAAGCCTGTCTAAGCCAGTAAGCCTAATCAAAGGGATGTCTTTAATGTTAGGTCCACCTTCATGTAAGCTAGGGTTGTCTTGCCCTGTTAAGTCATCTTTATAGAAAATACGCATTTGAAAATCTTTTTCTTTTAAGCCAATAACGTTGAGTCTGTACGTATTTTTCATCATCAAATCCCAAGTTGGGAAGTTGGTATTAATGATAGAGGGCTTGAGTAATTTTAGAAAAATAACTTCTTCGTCTCCAAGCCCTTGATAATCTTCAGTGAGTTCACCTACCCTTTTTGTAACGTTATTGTTGGTATATACATAAGATACTGCCAATACTTCGTCGTTGCGAAGTGGTCTGTTTAAAGAAATATAACCGAGTTGCTGATGGATGGTATATTCCCTACCTTGTTCAAGTTTTCTGGCACCATTTAGTATTTCAAAATCTCGCCCGTTTTGCAGGCTGTCGGCAAGTGTGGCATCAATAGTACTCAAGGCATTGATAATATCTCCCTGCTTCCTAGCTTCTGGTTCATTGCTCAACAGCCTGAAAAGCTCATTAGCACCATTATCTGCTTCAGCTTCACTACTTACACCTAGCTGCATAACAGCCTGATTGGCAGGGTTTTGCTCACCTAAGTCTGCAAAGGCAACAAAATTCCTGAGTGTTTCAGTATTATTATCGCGGTTGGTAATGTATACTTCTACTCTGGTTAAATTAATTGCTTGATCGACATTGGGTAAATTTTTCAGTGCTTGCTCGTATCGATTTCTAAAAAAATGACCTAGAAAAAAATGACGATTGGCATCATATTGGTCAGCTTTGAAGGCAAACTCTCTGGTTTGCCCCCCATTCTTAATAATAAGCTCTTCAGAAGAGCCTCGCTGGTTAGAAAATACAGTATTTAGATACAGCTTGCCGAAACGCAGCCTAGCACCAATACCAAAAAGATTGTGTGCACCTTTAATCAGACTATTCTTTACGGGAAAGTTTATATTACCAAAGTCTAGGTGTTGAATAATATCTTCCTCAAAATTTTTGTAGGCAAATTTTATGTTTTGATTAAACTGGAAAGTAGACTTAGTGTCGAAATTACCCTTGATAGATAGCTTTTTGCCCACATTTCCTTGAAAAGATAGCCCTACTTGCTGGTCAAAATTAAAGCTGCCATTTCGTTGCTGTCGTAAGGGAATGGAGGGGTTTTCTGTTGTTTGAAAACGACCACCAAAATCCAATAATAACGAACCGTTTAGGTTGATATTGATTTCGTCTCCACCGAATAGCCGTTTACCTACGGAGCCAATTTTAATGGTTGGAATGAGTTTATTTCGTTGTTCGGGTAGAGTAGCCGCCTTATCTTGACTAATGGAAATATTTCTCCAGTAATTTTTTATATCTTTATTGAATTTAATATTTCGTAATACCTCAAAAGGTACTTGTGAGGGAGTTCTGAAATTATTTTTACCGTATTGCTCAGTAATTTCAAAATATTGCCCTTCACTATCAAGTTCTATTGATTGCTTAAAATCTTTAGGATGGGGAAGTAGAAAGGGTGATTCTGTGCTATAGAGAGAAAAAGGATTACCATATCTGTCTTGCAGATAAGCAGGAGTTTGTATTGGGGGCAGCGTATCTAAAGAAGTACTATCTATAGCGGGTGATAGTTGTTTGCCTGTGGTGTCAGCAGTATTTCCAAGCTCTTGAGACAGCATGGGTTTGGCTAACAGGCTGGACAAGACAGTCAACAGAGTTACATAGACAAACTTCGGATACAACAAGCTCTTAACAATTTTTTTCGAAAACAATAGTTTTTGAAGAGGTTTTGACGCGAAATGATTTGCCTTTGCGGGTTGCGCAATAATTGAACTAGGCACGGAAAATGTGACATATTTACGGCAAATCAGGTTGTTTAATCAATAAAATTTTACTCTTAAAATGTAGTTTTCAGATCGTATAAGCTAGGCTTGTTTGAGGGTGAATTTAACTAAATCTTCTACAGAAGAAATATTTTTTTCATATTTGTTAAGTGCTGCCTTGATATTTTTTTGCGCAGTAGGTTTGGGGATGCCTAATGCCAACAGGGCGTAGAGTGCTTCTTCTAATAAATTTGCTCGAGCATAATGCTCACCTGATGCTTTATTATCTTCTTCGGGGCTGCCTAAGTCAGGTAGTTTTCCTTTTAATTCTAAAATGACGCGTTGTGCTGTTTTTAAGCCTATTCCCTTAATAGACTTAATCGCCTGTACGTCTTCTTTGAGAATAGCATTTCTTATTTCTGCCACAGACATAAAAGAGAGCAGCATTAGTGCAGTGGCAGCACCTACCCCCGACACGCTAGTTAGGGATAAGAAAACAACTTTTTCTTCCTCTAATTTGAACCCGTATAAAGTGAAAGCCGTATCCTGTATATGTAAATAAGTGTATAGCTTGGTAAGTTCATTTACTTTGATATTTGTAGAAGTATTCAGCGATATTTTTATGTCAAAACCAATGCCGTTGGTTTCTATTACTGCTAATGTGGGTTCTTTATGAACAAGCTTACCGCTGATGTAATTATACATTTCCTAATCTTTTTTGTTGAGGAAAGAAAACCAAAGGTAGTGAAAAAAAGAAAACGTAGGCTCAAGGGCTAATAAAATATTAGAATGTTTTTTTACCTTCGCAAAAGATTTTACCGCACACGTAGTTCAACTGGATAGAATATCGGATTTCGGCTCCGAGGGTTGAGGGTTCGAATCCTTCCGTGTGCGCAAAATTTAATTTTTAATAAGATCTTTTTGTGTAACCACGATTGACAAATACAACGTTAATAGAATAAAATTATTCTTAACTCTTACTTTACTACGCACCCTTGTGTATTGATGGGTGATATATAAGTCTCAAAAGATATGTCCGTATTTGTATAAATTTGCCTTATTGTTTTTTCAATGTTTAAAGCATTTTCTTTACCTTCGGAAAGGGCAAAAATAGCAGGACCTGAACCCGAAATACCTGCTCCCAATGCGCTGTGCTGTGTGGCAGCCTTTTTTACTTGATGATACTTGGGTATCAACATTGACCTTATCGGCTCAACGACCACATCTTCCAGAGAACGACCAATCAGACTATAATCGCTTTTCATCAGACCGGCAATTAGCCCTCCTACGTTACCCCACTGACGAACAGCGTTTTTTAATGAAATGTTTTTTTTTAGTATCTGACGGGCATCTGCTGTTTTTACCTCAATCTGAGGATGAATAATCGTTGCATAAAGGTTCTCGGGAGCGTCTATTCTAATCACATCAAGCGGCTGATAGCTCCTAATTAAAGTAAAACCACCGAGCAAAGCAGGTGCAACATTATCTGCATGAGCAGTATTAGAAGCATGTTTTTCTCCTTCCATAGCAAAAGGAATTAGCTCTTTAGTAGTCAATGGCATACCCAATAATTGATTAGCTGCCCAGACAGCTCCTGCCGAGCTAGCAGCACTTGAGCCAATGCCGCTTCCGGGTTTAATATTTTTGTAAATACTAATGGATATGCCCTGCTGGCTGCCTATATGTTTTAAAAAGTGATTGACAGCAATGCTCGCCACATTTTGCTCTGCACACAGAGGTAAAGCCTCGCAGCCCACACCATTTATGCTTGTGATTTCTGCCCCACTTTTTTCAGTAAGTGTAAGCGTCATTTCATCAGCAGGGTTTTGTAGACAAAACCCCAGTATGTCGAAACCACAAGCTACATTAGCTACTGTGGCAGGAGCAAATACACTAATATTTTTACTATGTTTTATCACCTTTGATTCCATTCATTTCAAGTAGTCTTTCAGTAGTTTCTAAAAAACTAATGAAACCCTCTATTGTTCTTAGCCTTATGTTCAAATGCTTATGTATCCTTCCTCATCTGGAAATACAGAAAACAAAGAAAGATAAAGAGTGGAAAAATCTCATCGAGAGAACATGGAAATGACATTTTAAGTTTTATGGAAGGATACTTTAAGCTGAAGGATTAAAATAAAATCATTTTTTTCAAAATGATTTTCCTTGCACTATCCCAACACTTTTTCTTGGAATGAGGCAATTCTAAGATGGCGGTGTTTGTATTTTTTTTTCTCGACCCTGCCTACTTACTTTCTGTTGACCATATCCAATAGCCTACCCAAAATCTCGGTGGCATGAATTACTTCACTTGCATGACCGGGTGCAATAAATACTGGAGACTGCTCTTTTGAAGCATTAATTCTACCATGCGAGCCTTTGACTAACTCGGCTTTTAATGGAATAATATCCATGAGTTGCCGGAAACCGAGTTTTTTCTTGAGTAACTTCATAATAGTTATGAATTTTATTAAAGGTATATCCGGGTTTAGAAAAAGTTCTGCTGGGTCATATCCCGGTTTTCTGTGGATGTCTACGGTTCGAGCAAAATCAGGGGCTTTTTTATCATCTAGCCAATAGTAATATGTGAACCAACTGTCCGAATCAGCTAAAGCAAGTAGATCTCCTGCCCTCGGGTGGTTGATATGGTGGCTTTTTTTTCCTGATTCGTCCCAAACCGACTCTACACCCTTTGCCGAATTAATGAGTGATTTAATCGCTTCTTTTTGCGTGGGATCGTTAATATAAATATGGGCGATCTGATGGTCAGCCACGGCAAATGCTTTACTTGCACCCGCATCGAGTAACTCTCTGCCTATTTCAGTTTTAATACATAAATATCCTTTTTCACGTAATAATCTATTCAGGTGAATAGGCTGAGATACTTTTGTAATTCCGTATTCAGACAAAATAACTACCTGCACACCTCTTTTATGATAATAAGCAATTAGTTCGCCAACCAGCGTATCTATTTCTTGCAAGTCTTTCTTAATGACCGATATATCGGGGCCGAATTTTTGTAAGCCATAATCGAGATGTGGCAAATATACGAGTGAAAGGTTTGGTTGATAAACATTATATAAACACATAGCTGCTTGTGCTATCCATTGGGAAGAACGAATACTTGTTTTCGGCCCCCAGAAGTTAAAAAGCGGAAAGACACCGAGTTTTTTTTCAATCATCGCCTTTATTTCCGCAGGTTTACAGTAGCAATCGGGTATTTTTCTGCCGTCAGCAGGGTACATTGGCCGGGGAGTAATGGAATAATCTACGTTACTGTACATATTATACCACCAACAAATATTAGCACAGGTAAAAGTCGGATTTTGCTTTCTGGCTATTTCCCATATTTTCTCTTGTTCGACTAATTTGTTTGATTGTTTCCAAAAGGCGATCTCACACAGATCTCTAAAATACCAACCATTGCCTACAATACCGGTATCCTTGGGATACTTCCCAGTTAGAAAAGTACTCTGTACTGAGCAGGTTACCGCCGGAAAAATCGTTTTAATAGTACTTAGGCTATGCTGCTCAATATATCGTTTAATATGAGGAGTATGTTCGCCGATAATTTCGGGAGTAAGTCCTACTACATTTAAAACAGCAGCGTGCATTATAATTTTCCTTTTTAAGGTTAGTGGAGCTGATAAAAGGCGTAAAAATGAAAAATAAATGGGCTATGATGATAACTAAGTAGGTATATGTATCCTGCTAGTATACGGAAGTAGCAGGATAATTACCATAGCCAAAGCGATGAAAGTAGGCAATATTTGTGTTTGTAATAATGTTGCTACTTATAATTCAAATAAATTTTGCAGAAAGTAAACCAGATATAAAAAAATAATGTTTCGGTGCTAGGGTTTTTTCATTTTCATACTTAATTTATAACTAAAGGCTTTATTAAATAATAAAGCCTTTTTTATTCTTCCCGTCAAATACGTTTCCGAAAGTGGGCTAAAAAAATATGCCTGTCGAGATTATTTCAATCTTAACACAAAACTCATACTTTTGCAGCATAAGTGTATTGAACAAAAAAATTTTACAAAATTTTGATTCTTTGTTTTTAATTAAAAAAATGGTGTCATATATTCAAAAATTTTCCGGTACTGCTGCTGCATTAATTACCCCTTTCACTCCTGATCTTGCCGTCGATTATCAGTCCTTAGAAAACCTACTAGCACACACAATGCCTCATCTTGACTATTTGGTAGTTAATGGCACTACTTCAGAGTCTCCGACCCTAAGTGAAGAAGAAAAAAACAAGGTGTTAGATTTTATTGTCGAAAAAAATACCTATCAACGACCCATCGTATGGGGTTTAGGTGGATACCATACCGAACACATTATATCTCTATTAAAACAAATTGACTCCAATAAAATAAGTGCTGTGTTATCAGTGTCTCCACCTTACAATCGCCCCAATCAACAAGGGCTGATAGCTCATTATACTGCGCTGGCCGATGCCTCTCCCGTGCCAATAATATTATATAATGTGCCTGCAAGAACAGGTAATAATATAGCAGCAGAAACTACACTGAAACTGGCAGAACACCCCAACATTGTCGGTATTAAAGAAGCCTCAGGCGATATAGTTCAAAGCATTTGTATTGCTACACACAAACCCGATGATTTCCTATTAATTTCAGGTGATGACCTACTGACCCTTCCGCTAATGTCTGTTGGTGCTGTGGGGGTTATTTCAGTATTAGCTAATGCTTTTCCTAAAGAATTTACCCAAAGTGTGCAGGCAGCTCATGCAAGAGACTACGTGGCAGCACAAAAAATATTATATAAACTTTTTGAACTTAACCGCCTTATTTTTGCCGAAGGAAATCCCACAGGCATAAAAGCTGTACTACAAATACAAGGACTTATCAAAAACTACCTACGCTTACCACTGGTTAAGGCAAGTGATTCTTTGTACGAAAATCTTAAGCAGGTTATAGCAAATTTGTAAATACGGGAAACATAAACAATGCGAAAATCCATTCGTCAAAAACTGATCACTGATGAAGAGGAGTATTTTAAAAATGAAAATATCTCTATTTATTGTGGGGATGTTTTAGATTCTTCTTTTTTTTCTTATCCATTTATAGATTTAATTGTTACTTCTCCTCCTTATAATGTGGGTATAGATTATCAATCTAATAATGATAAATTGTCTTATCGTGAATATTTAGATTTTTCTAAAAAATGGATGAAAAATTGTTATCAGTGGAGTAATACTCAAGCGAGATTTATTCTGAATATTCCATTAGACAAAAACAAGGGAGGACAAAAAAGCATGGGAGCAGATTTAACTTCCATTGCTCAAAAAGTAGGGTGGAAGTATCATTCTACCGTCATTTGGAATGAAGGTAATATTTCAAGGAGAACAGCATGGGGAAGTTGGATGAAAGCCTCTGCTCCACATGTGATTGCTCCAGTAGAATTAATTGTAATTCTTTATAAAGATGAGTGGAAAAAAACTAATGGAACAAAAATATCAGATATTACTAAAGAAGAATTTATGAAATATACTAATGGCATGTGGGTATTTAATGGCGAAAGTAAAAAGAGAATTGGACATCCTGCACCTTTTCCTCAAGAGCTTCCTTATAGAGCGATAAAACTATTTAGTTATCAACAAGATTTAGTTTTTGATCCTTTTTGTGGGAGTGGAACAACTTTAATTGTTGCTAATAATAATAAAAGAAAAGGAATAGGTTTAGATATTGATAAAAGTTATTGCGAGTTAGCAAAGACAAGCAGAAATTCTTATGGAGTTTTTTAAAAAAAATCCTAAAAAAGATATTAATCATCCAGAAGTCGTAGATTGGGTAACGGAAGAATATAAAAAAAGAACGAAGAAAGTTTTTAGAGACCCCGATAGACAAATTAGAAAGTTTCATCAAGAAGGAATTTTAATAAAAGTAAAAAAAGGAACTTATAGATATGATCCTAATTTCATTCATGTAAGAAAACTAGAAGATTTTACTACAGAACAGAAAAAACAAATTTTAGAAAGAGATGATTTTAAATGTGTGATTTGCGGTAAAGGAAAGCAAGAAGGCATAGAGCTACAAATTGACCATATCAAACCAAAAGACAAAGGATGGAAAGCTACTCTTGAAAATGGGCAAACACTTTGTGCTATGCATAATTTTAGAAAGAAAAATTACAAACAAACAGAAACGGGCAAAAAAATGTTTATGAGATTATATGAATTGGCAAAATCTACGGAGGATAAAAAAACGGAAGATTTTTGTAAAGAAATTTTAGAAGTTTTTGAGAGGAACGATATTAATGGGCACATTGAGTGGGAGAGGTAGGATAAGATATTCAGTAAAGATCACTACAGAAAATACAGCAATAAATTAAAAAATATACCATCCATGAGTGCTATTTTAGATTTTGAAAAACCTATTGCCGATTTAGAAGCCAAACTGGCAGATATGAAATCACTTGCCGAGCAAAACAAGGTAGACGTAAGTAGAGAAGTGAATGAGTTGGAAAAAAAGATCAAATGTTTGAAGTTAGAGGTATTCCAAAACCTGACCCGATGGCAGCGCGTACAGCTTTCTAGGCACCCCAACCGCCCGTATACGCTAGACTATATCTATGCTATCAGTGAGCAATTTATAGAGCTACACGGAGATAGGCAAGTAAAAGACGATAAGGCGATGGTAGGTGGACTCAGTAAAATTGATGGGCAAACCTTCATGCTCATCGGGCAGCAAAAAGGAAGAAATACTAAACAACGCCAAGTACGCAATTTTGGTATGGCTAACCCAGAAGGCTACCGAAAGGCACTGCGATTAATGAAAATAGCCGAAAAATTTAATAAACCTATCGTTACGCTTATTGATACGCCGGGTGCTTTCCCCGGCATTGAAGCAGAAGAACGCGGGCAAGCTGAAGCCATTGCCCGAAACTTGAAAGAAATGTTCATGCTGCAAGTGCCGGTTATTTGTATCATTATTGGCGAAGGTGCTTCGGGAGGAGCTATTGGTATTGGAATAGGCGACCGAGTGATTATGCTGGAAAATACTTGGTATTCAGTAATTTCTCCCGAGTCATGCTCTTCTATTTTATGGCGCAGTTGGGACTACAAAGAGCAGGCTGCCGAATCCCTCAAAGTAACAGCAAAAGATATGCAGTCTCTGGGTATCGTAGATGCTATTGTAAAAGAGCCGCTTGGCGGCGCACATACTGATTCGATAAAAATAGCTTCAGATCTGAAAACAATAATTCTTAAGGAAACCAAAAACCTACTTGAGATGACTCCAGAGCAAAGAATCAATAAAAGAATAGAGAAATTTAGTAATATGGGGGTTTTTAACCAATAGGTAAAAAATTGCACATAAAAAAACACTTACATATTATCGCCTATATTTTTGTGGCAATCACTGTTTTTGCTTGCAGCAATGAAGAAGATGTTCCAGATGTTTCGGCAATACAAGTAGACGTATCGTTCAGAAGACTTGAAAAAGAATTATTTGCACTAAAAACCAAAGGAGATATCCGGCAGTATCTTACCGAAAATCCTGATTTGGCGGAAGGGTACTTTAAAAAAAGTCGCTACCCTTCCGAAGATATTTTAGTGAATTACATTTTTGAATTGCTCACTCATAGTTATAGTGATACACTTTATAGGCAGGTAATAGAATGTTTTAATAATATAGAAGACCTGCGGCGGGCCTTCGTCCAGGCTTTCAAATTTGCTAAATATTACTTCCCCAACTTCAAGATACCAAAAATTTACACAAGTATCTCTGCATTCGGTGCTTATGGCTTTGGGGGCGATTTTGTCCTTAGCGACGAATACATTGTCATCGGGCTAGACTATTTCACGGGCAGGCGAGCATCCTTACGTCCCAAAATGCCAAAATACATGTTGGATCGCTACGAAAGAGAGTATATTGTCCCTTCGACACTCATGCTGATTTCTTCGCGTTATAATGCCTATAATGAATTAGATAAGTCTTTATTATCGGAAATGATATTTTACGGCAAAGCACTTTATTTTGTCAGCACACTCATGCCCTATGCACCTGACTCTCTAATAGCCGGATATAGCGACCAAGAAATTGCTGATTTAGAACGCAACCAAGGGCTGATTTGGGGGCATTTTATCGATGGTAATCTGTTTTATGAAACCAATTACATGAAAAAAAATAGGTATGTTGGCGAACGACCGAAGACCTACGAAATTAGTCGCTCATGTCCAGGGAGAGTAGGTAGATGGTTGGGCTGGAAAATTGTGCGATATTATTCCTACTACCATCCAAATAAAAAACTCCCACAAATTATGACCTTAAAAGACGCTAATAAACTTTTCCAATCTTCAAAATACAAGCCGCCTTTGTAGTATCGAGCTATTGACAGTAAACCAATATGAATTATCCCACCACTATCCAACAGTCCTTTTCAGTTACTTACGAGTATGCCGTTGAGTTCACTGAAAATATATTTAATCCCGCTAATCACTTATTAAAAAACCATATTGCAGCACCTCAGAAGTTACATGACAAAAAAATAAAAGCATTGATATGTATCGATGAAGGAGTTATACAAGCACATCCAAAATTGACAAGCGATATACAATCTTATTTTAATTATCATCAAGAATCAATAGAATTGATAGCAGACTTTGTGCGTATACGGGGTGGAGAGCAGGCAAAAAATGATTTTGCTCTAGTAAAAAAAATATATGAATATATAGAATCCGACAAAATTTGTCGACATTCTATTATCATAGCTATTGGCGGAGGTTCCGTGATTGATATGGTCGGCTATTGTGCAGCTACTGCTCACCGCGGCGTTCGGCTTGTACGTATTCCTACTACGCTGCTGTCGCAAACTGATGCCTCAGTCGGTGTGAAAAATAGCATTAACTATTTGAATAAAAAAAACTTCATTGGCACTTTTGCTATTCCTTTCTTAGTTATCAACGACTATACTTTTCTCACTACCCTCTCAGACAAAATACTATTGGAGGGAATTTCTGAAGCTATTAAAGTGGCACTTATTAAAGACGCTTCATTTTTCAGATACCTTCAGACGCATACATTGCTTACCGTGCAACGCAACAAAGCTACTATCCAAAATATTATTTATACATGTGCCCGCCTACATCTCGAACATATTAGCCAAGGTGGCGACCCTTTTGAGAAGGGTTCTTCCCGTCCACTTGACTTTGGACATTGGTCGGCACATAAATTAGAACAGTTATCTAATTACACCATTTCTCACGGGCAGGCAGTAGCTATTGGAATCAGTCTCGATTGTACTTATGCTTTTCTCAAAGGGTATATGAGTGAGCAAATACTCAAAAGTATTCTCAATGTATTTTTGAATCTCCATTTAGCAATATTTTCATCTTTTCTGCTCAAAACAATAATTAATGGCGAAGACCCTGCTGTTTTTAACGGATTGGAAGAATTTAGAGAACATTTAGGAGGGCAGCTCACTATTTTACTTATCCAAAAACCGGGAGAAAGTTTTGAAGTACATCAGATTGATAGAAAAATTATGAAAGAAGCTATCTTACACCTACAACAATACACTAAACATCATCCAGGCAAATGCGCAAAGATAAACCCAAACTGATATGCTGATTCAACAACCGGATATACAACTCACTTACTGCACCAATATCCACCCTTCTAAGAGCTTAGAAGAATGCTTATTGAATGTTGGCAATTATGGTGGTTATTTAAAAGAAAAACTAGCAAAACAAAAACCTTTCGGTATTGGGCTACGGCTTTCAAACGCCGAGGTAGAAGATCTGTTACAGAATGATCGACTAAAATTTTTTAAAGAAATATTAGCTGAAAAAAATTTATATGTTTTTACAATGAACGGATTTCCTTATGGAAATTTTCATCATCAACCAGTAAAAGACCAAGTGCATTATCCCGACTGGCAAAGCCGTGATCGAGTGAATTATACACTAAATTTAGTAAATACTCTCGCCCAGTTATTACCCTACGAAGAAGGAAGCATTTCTACCAGTCCACTCACCTATAAAAGTTGGATTAAGCCAAAAGACACTATTTTTTGGGATTCAGTAAGCCAAAACCTAATAGAAATAGTGCATCACTGTGCGCTGGTCAGGCAAAAAACCGGCAAATGGATACATATAGATATAGAGTCTGAGCCTGACGGTATGCTGCAAAAAACCGAAGAAGTAATTTATTTTTTTGAAAATCATCTATTGAGAAAAGGTATAAATATATTAGCTAAAAAAGCCGGTATTGAAAAAAAACAAGCCGAGCAGTGGATACGTGAACACATACAGGTGTGTTACGATATATGCCATGCTGCCGTAATGTATGAAAAGCCCGAAACGCTTATTCAATCGTATGAGCAAGCGGGAATTGGTATTGGGAAGATGCAAATCAGTGCTGCATTAAAAGTAATATTTGACAAAAACCCCGCAGACAACAGCCAAAAAATTTCCTTGCTAGAAGACTTTGCCGAGTCGGTATACTTACATCAGGTTTGTGAAAGAAAAAATCAGTTAACCACTCAATACCCCGATTTGCCAGATGCTTTGGCAAAAAAAGACAATATTGCTAATAGGGAGTGGCGCATTCATTTCCATGTACCTATTTTTATTGAAAGTTATCAATCATTCTTTTCCACTCAACAAGATATCGTTCAGGCCCTGAATCTATTCAAATCAAAGCCCTTCACTAGGCACTTAGAAATAGAAACATACACTTGGTCCGTGTTGCCCACTGCATTAAAAGTGGATTTAGCAAGATCTATTCACAGAGAGTATACATGGGTTTTGGAGGCTTTAAACTTTTAATTTCTACAAAGTTACTCTTTCCTATACTATGAATAAAGTTAAAGCGTACCTGACCCTTTTTCGCATATCTAACTTACCTACGATATTAAGTAATGTATTAGTTGGTATAACATTGTCGCGTGTTTATACTCATTCCTTTACTTTATGGCAGGTATTTTTCTCTTGTGCAGCATTTTATACTGCCGGGATGGTATTCAATGATATTTTCGATTACAGGTGGGATAAAAAGCATCGCCCAGAGCGACCGCTGGTAGTGGGATATATTAGCAAAATACATGCCCTGGTAACAGGTATTTCCTTGATTGTTTTTGCTCTTATTTGCCTAATTATTGTTCACCTTAGTGCCTTTTGGAGTGGTTTAGTGTTATTATTTTTTATCATGCTATATAACCTGAGGCACAAAGAAAATCCTGCTAGCCCCGTTATTATGGGACTTTGCAGGGCGATGGTATACATTATTGCTCTGATAGCTTTCGCACCCGGTGCAAAGATTAGTATTGTATGGATTCCTGCCACACTACTTATGTGCTACTTAGTAGGATTAACCCACATCGCCAGTCACGAACACCAAAGAAAAAAAATTTCTCAGAGTTCAGCATTACTATTATACCTACCAGTTGTTTACGCTATTTACTCACAAACCCACTCATTTAATTATACTACACTATGCTTACTAATACTAAATGTACTTTGGGTGTCATATTGCTTATATAGCATATTTAAAGGAAAAATAGCTAACGGTATTACACAATTAATTGCCGGTATTGCTCTGGTCGATGGCTTATTTATTAGTATTTATGGAAAAAATAGCTTATTCCTGTCGGCTTGCTTGTCCTGCTGGCTGCTCACACTTTTTTTTCAAAAATACATTCGGGCTACTTAAAGATATTTAAGCCGTAGATAAGGTGAGTTATGGATTACTGTAATATTGTTGATTTAACATACTATGGCAATTTAATCATTGGTTTATCGGGATAAATTAATCAGTAAACGAGATTTTATTTTTTAACAAATCTTCTCTTTTCGATATATAATTCATTAGATACTCCATCGGTCTATTTCCTTTGATTTTATTGCAAGAGCTACACAACAGTTGGTAATTTTCATAATAATCACCCCCACCCTTCGACTTTGGTATGATGTGATCCACTTCTAAATTATATATCTCTTGTTTGCCATCACATCCATTGCAGTTCCCTTTTTGCTCTTTATACAAACGTTCCTTTACCTGTTTTTTAGTTGGTTCTATTTTTTCTACATCGGTACGTACGGGTATCTTATCGCTATGAACGAAATCTTTAAATAAGCCAGACTCCTCACTTAATCTATCTATAAGCACGTGTGCGGCTTGTTTTTCTATATCTATACCTATCCACTTTCGACCTAAATGTTGTGCCTTGACACAAGTAGTCGCACACCCGCAGAAAGGATCTAAGACCACATCTCCCTCTTTGCTACTTGCCCTTATAATACGCTCGAGCAGGGCTAACGGCTTCTGGGTGGGGTAGCCAGTAGATTCTGACTTTGATACTCTAGGTACATCTACCCAGTTATTATCCATAGGTATACCCTTGTAGTCTGCTTCGTATTTCCTTCTTTCTAATGTGCCTTCTTCTGTGATCACTACATTCCCTTTCTGGTACTCTCCCTCTAGAAGTTCTTTACTCAGCCGCCATCCAGAGGGACATGGGTTGGTAAACCCTCGCCATTGGTAGCATAAGTTAGGTCTATCGCCCATCGATTTAGAGCGAAATAAAGATATGCCTGTATAATATCTACGCCCTTGAGCGTCTATTCTATTAAACTTATGTACTCTTTCTTTTTCGAGTATATCTCTGGTAGGTGTAAAATGATACAGATCAGACTTGGTATAAAAGAAGATACTATCTGTGTTTGCTCCAAATTTCTTTGCTTTATACTGGCTTCCCTTTCCTCGTTTATTGTTGCGTTGCCACACAATTTCATTTCTAAAATTCTGCTTACCAAAAATTCTATCCAATATGATTTTAAGATAATGACTAGCGGTAGGGTCTACGTGCAAGTATAGACTACCTGTATCTTTGAGTATTCTGTGCAACGCTATCACGCGTTGTGTCATGTAGGTGATGTAAGCCATCATCCCCTTACTATGTACCTCGCCTACAGACATGATAAATCGCACGAGCGAAGGATAATTATCTACTAAACCTTTTAAATAAGCCACATCCACATCGTCCCACGTCCACATATCTTTGAAGCTAATACCAGCGGCTTTGCTACCAATCGGGGCAGAGTACATACGTTTACTATTAAAGGGCGGGTCTAAATAGATCAAGTCTACCGACTGACTATTCATTCCATTCAATATAAATAGATTATCCCCCGTGTATAAGGTGTTTTTCATGCCATGTAATCAAGTGATTGTGATAAAAACACTTGTTGTTTCTTATTTAAAAGCTGCGAACTCTGTCTTTATTTTTAATCAGTGAACTACCCCAACGCTCTGCATCTAGGTAGTTCATAGTCAATTTTAGTCGATAAACGAGATTTTATTTTTTAACAAATCTTCTCTTTTCGATATATAATTCATTAGATACTCCATCGGTCTATTTCCTTTGATTTTATTGCAAGAGCTACACAACAGTTGGTAATTTTCATAATAATCACCCCCACCCTTCGACTTTGGTATGATGTGATCCACTTCTAAATTATATATCTCTTGTTTGCCATCACATCCATTGCAGTTCCCTTTTTGCTCTTTATACAAACGTTCCTTTACCTGTTTTTTAGTTGGTTCTATTTTTTCTACATCGGTACGTACGGGTATCTTATCGCTATGAACGAAATCTTTAAATAAGCCAGACTCCTCACTTAATCTATCTATAAGCACGTGTGCGGCTTGTTTTTCTATATCTATACCTATCCACTTTCGACCTAAATGTTGTGCCTTGACACAAGTAGTCGCACACCCGCAGAAAGGATCTAAGACCACATCTCCCTCTTTGCTACTTGCCCTTATAATACGCTCGAGCAGGGCTAACGGCTTCTGGGTGGGGTAGCCAGTAGATTCTGACTTTGATACTCTAGGTACATCTACCCAGTTATTATCCATAGGTATACCCTTGTAGTCTGCTTCGTATTTCCTTCTTTCTAATGTGCCTTCTTCTGTGATCACTACATTCCCTTTCTGGTACTCTCCCTCTAGAAGTTCTTTACTCAGCCGCCATCCAGAGGGATATGGGTTGGTAAACCCTCGCCATTGGTAGCATAAGTTAGGTCTATCGCCCATCGATTTAGAGCAAAATAAAGGTATGCCTGTATAATATCTACGCCCTTGAGCGTCTATTCTATTAAACTTATGTACTCTTTCTTTTTCGAGTATATCTCTGGTAGGTGTAAAATGATATAGATCAGACTTGGTATAAAAGAAGATACTATCTGTGTTTGCTCCAAATTTCTTTGCTTTATACTGGCTTCCCTTTCCTCGTTTATTGTTGCGTTGCCACACAATTTCATTTCTAAAATTCTGCTTACCAAAGACTCTGTCCAATACGATTTTAAGATAATGACTAGCGGTAGGGTCTACGTGCAAGTATAGACTACCTGTATCTTTGAGTATTCTGTGCAACGCTATCACGCGTTGTGTCATGTAGGTGATGTAAGCCATCATCCCCTTACTATGTACCTCGCCTATAGACATGATAAATCGCACGAGCGAAGGATAATTATCTACTAAACCTTTTAAATAAGCCACATCCACATCGTCCCACGTCCACATATCTTTGAAGCTAATACCAGCGGCTTTGCTACCAATCGGGGCAGAGTACATACGTTTACTATTAAAGGGCGGGTCTAAATAGATCAAGTCTACCGACTGACTATTCATTCCATTCAATATAAATAGATTATCCCCCGTGTATAAGGTGTTTTTCATGCCATGTAATCAAGTGATTGTGATAAAAACACTTGTTGTTTCTTATTTAAAAGCTGCGAACTCTGTCTTTATTTTTAATCAGTGAACTACCCCAACGCTCTGCATCTAGGTAGTTCATAGTCAATTTTAGTCGATAAACGAGATTTTATTTTTTAACAAATCTTCTCTTTTCGATATATAATTCATTAGATACTCCATCGGTCTATTTCCTTTGATTTTATTGCAAGAGCTACACAACAGTTGGTAATTTTCATAATAATCACCCCCACCCTTCGACTTTGGTATGATGTGATCCACTTCTAAATTATATATCTCTTGTTTGCCATCACATCCATTGCAGTTCCCTTTTTGCTCTTTATACAAACGTTCTTTTACCTGTTTTTTAATTGGTTCTATTTTTTCTACATCGGTACGTACGGGTATCTTATCGCTATGAATGAAATCTTTAAATAAGCCAGACTCCTCACTTAATCTATCTATAAGCACGTGTGCGGCTTGTTTTTCTATATCTATACCTATCCACTTTCGACCTAAATGTTGTGCCTTGACACAAGTAGTCGCACACCCGCAGAAAGGATCTAAGACCACATCTCCCTCTTTGCTACTTGCCCTTATAATACGCTCGAGCAGGGCTAACGGCTTCTGGGTGGGGTAGCCGGTGCGTTCTTTGGATTGGCTATTTAAAACATTTAATTTTTTGTCTCTTAAGTATGACCAAGTATCGTTTTCGATAACTACATTTTTGTATTTTGCATCAACAATTTTGTATCCTTTTTTTTTGTATTTTTCTATCACATCCGCAGGTGTTCTACTACGTTCATAGATTAATAATTGCCCCTTGCCTTTTACTATATTGGTATGATAGGGGGTACTTTGTCTTTTAGAAACATGTATTGGTTTAAAAAAATAATGATTACTTTTCGTATAGAATAGAATAATATCATGATTTCTTTGATAGTATTTTACGACGTTACTCCATTTGCCGTAATTCCATACAATCTCATTTCTAAAATTCTGCTTACCAAATATTCTATCCAATACGATTTTAAGATAATGACTAGCGGTAGGGTCTACGTGCAAGTATAGACTACCTGTATCTTTGAGTATTCTGTGCAACGCTATCACGCGTTGTGTCATGTAGGTGATGTAAGCCATCATCCCCTTACTATGTACCTCGCCTATAGACATGATAAATCGCACGAGCGAAGGATAATTATCTACTAAACCTTTTAAATAAGCCACATCCACATCGTCCCACGTCCACATATCTTTGAAGCTAACACCAGCGGCTTTGCTACCAATCGGGGCAGAGTACATACGTTTACTATTAAAGGGCGGGTCTAAATAGATCAAGTCTACCGACTGACTATTCATTCCATTCAATATAAATAGATTATCCCCCGTGTATAAGGTGTTTTTCATGCCATGTAATCAAGTGATTGTGATAAAAACACTTGTTGTTTCTTATTTAAAAGCTGCGAACTCTGTCTTTATTTTTAATCAGTGGACTACCCCAACGCTCTGTGCATCTAGGTAGTTCATAGTCAATTTTAGTCGATAAACGAGATTTTATTTTTTAACAAATCCTCTCTTTTCGATATATAATTCATTAGATACTCCATCGGTCTATTTCCTTTGATTTTATTGCAAGAGCTACACAACAGTTGGTAATTTTCATAATAATCACCCCCACCCTTCGACTTTGGTATGATGTGATCCACTTCTAAATTATATATCTCTTGTTTGCCATCACATCCATTGCAGTTCCCTTTTTGCTCTTTATACAAACGTTCTTTTACCTGTTTTTTAGTTGGTTCTATTTTTTCTACATCGGTACGTACGGGTATCTTATCGCTATGAACGAAATCTTTAAATAAGCCAGACTCCTCACTTAATCTATCTATAAGCACGTGTGCGGCTTGTTTTTCTATATCTATACCTATCCACTTTCGACCTAAATGTTGTGCCTTGACACAAGTAGTCGCACACCCGCAGAAGGGATCAAGAACTACATCTCCCTCTTTGCTACTTGCCCTTATAATACGCTCGAGCAGGGCTAACGGCTTCTGGGTGGGGTAGCCGGTAGCCTCACGGCCGGTGGCTACCGCTATGTCTGTCCATACATTGGAGACTTCGAGACCTTCGTATTCATCTGCAAAATATTTTCGATATGGCTTATTTTCGTTTGTCCAATAGATTCTATTTTCTTTGTCCATCTGGACAATTTTTTCTTTGACCATCATCCATCCATCCTCTGGTATGTATCCTTTGTATTCGTAGATCAAATTTTCTCTTCTCATCACTCTAGGCAAAGTGATACGGTCTGTTCTAAACCTTCTTCCATCTTTACCGATGCGATTGAATTTTTTCTCTAGTACATTTTTATCTAGGTGGACTCTTGGAATAGAAAATTGATAATTTTTTGTTTTAGAATAATATAGAATAATATCAGAAGAAGCACCGAATGATTTCTTTTTATACTGAGAGCCTTTTTTTGCAGCTTGTCTTTTCCAAGTAATCTCTGATCTAAAATTCTGCTTACCAAAGACTCTATCCAATACGATTTTAAGATAATGACTAGCGGTAGGGTCTACGTGCAAGTATAGACTACCTGTATCTTTGAGTATTCTGTGCAACGCTATCACGCGTTGTGTCATGTAGGTGATGTAAGCCATCATCCCTTTACTATGTACCTCGCCTATAGACATGATAAATCGCACGAGCGAAGGATAATTATCTACTAAACCTTTTAAATAAGCCACATCCACATCGTCCCACGTCCACATATCTTTGAAGCTAATACCAGCGGCTTTGCTACCAATCGGGGCAGAGTACATACGTTTGCTATTAAAGGGCGGGTCTAAATAGATCAAGTCTACCGACTGACTATTCATTCCATTTAATATAAATAGATTATCCCCCGTGTATAAGGTGTTTTTCATAACTATGCCAACAGTTAACGTATTACTTAACGTTTTATAAAACACTTATTTTGTATCTCTAAAACTATTGTTATATCTATTAGTAAAACGGGTACATAATTATCTAAATACTCTTTGATATATACATCGCACAGTAAACACAGGCTAAAACTCGAGCCTAAAATTCAACACAGGCAAAATACCCAACGAATTGACCTTTCTGATTTTTTGCCTCTCTACATCATAGAACTGATCTTGAACATTGCTTCGATTTGTAATATTCTGTATATCCAGTGAAGTGATCAGAGTGTACTTAGGCTTATTAATCCGATAGCCAACTTTAAGATCTATGCGAAAAAAATCGGGTAGCCGATGCTCAAAGGCTCGGTCTGTAATGAATACAGGGTACTTTGCCAACTTAGATGCTTCCAAATCTATTGGAGTAACCCTATTGCCACCTAACCAAGCAACTTTAAGATTGAAATCAATGATATTTTCTTTATTTTTTCCAAACGTGAATTCTTTTCCTCCCACTACATTAAATAGATAATTTTTATTAAAACGCGTGTTCCTGACTACTTTATCCAGGGCGGTGTACTTCGACTCGAAGAGGGAAGTGGTCAGCAGAAAATAGTATTGTTGTGAAAAGAATTTTTCTAAGGTAAGCTCTAATCCATAGTTGTGCCCTTTGCCCTGATTGGTTAATTTCTTATAAGAGAATACCCTATCGAAACTATTAAAATTAACAACAGAAAGTGTACTACCTAAGCTATCTTCTACAGGGAGGTTAAAAATATGCTGATAATACACTTCTGCCTTAAGATGAAAATCACGAGCAAAATTCCAGCTATAACTCATCACATTATGAACAGATTGTGTCAGGCGAAGGCTTGTTTTGGGCGAGAATAAAAAACTGTTACCCTCTGCAAAAATAAATACTGCATTACCCTGTGGTTTTTGCAAATTTGCTAGGTAAATAGCAATAGGTGCTAACCTACTATGCAGCCCTAATCCGTAAGAGATAATATGTTTTTGCCTGAATTGCCACTTTACACCAAACCTAGGTTCTATGATATGATTATTGTTTAGTGAAAAGGAAGTATGATGTATGCCAGTGTTTATCTCTAATTCTTTAAATACACGAAATTTCCATTGTATGTAAGACTGTGCAAAGTGTGTATTAATTTGTTCATCGCTGTTTTGCACAATAGGCTCTCGGAGGTTATTTAAAGACTGGCTGGGGTTAATTTGAAAATCTAAACCAAAGGCGTTGGTATTGAATTGTAAGTAGCTATATATAAGACCGCTTCTTAAAACATGCTTGGCGTTGAATTTATGATTGATTAAAGTGCTTATACGTGTGGCATTGTTGGTATAACTCTCTCGGAAAAACCTGTTAGATTGGTACTCATTATTTAATGAGTCGTGTAAGAATCTATTGTTTTCCACCGTATATGCCAATACGGTTTTCATGTAGGTTTTACTATTTTTAAATAGGTATGTATGAGAAAGACCAAGCACTCCAGTCTTTCCTAATTGAGTCCTTTCCAGCTTATCATTTCTGCTGAACCAGCGCGCGGAATCTTGTGAAGCACTAACTCTGACACTACTCAAGCCTCCAATGCCAAATAAGGAAAATCGTCCTGCGTTTTTGGTAGGAACGTAAAAATTGAAGGACATATCCTGATATTCAGGTACTGCCGTTTCAGGACCTACATGAATGCCAAATTTATTGAGTAAACCCAAAGTAGAATAACGGTAGTTGACCAAATAAGAGGCTTCTGATTTCTTTGAAAAAAGTCCTTCTGCAGCAGCCTGTAAACCCAAAAAACCTAGCTGAAAAGCATATTCTCTTTTTTCATAATTTCCTTTGCGCAGATTCAGATCAAATACGCCTGATAGAGCATTACCGTATGCTGCCGGAAAAGCACCAGAAAAGAAATCCGAATTAGCAAGTATCGTATTACTCAACATGCTGATGCCACCGCCGCTGCTCCCGTTGCCTGTACTAAAGTGATTAGGATTGGGTATCTCTATGCCTTCTAATCGCCAGAGTAATCCTCTGGCAGCGTTTCCTCTAATAACAATTTCGTTATTATTACCAGAATTAGTGGCTACACCAGCAAAAGACTGTGCCATTCGGGCAGGGTCGTTAAAACTACCGGCATACCTGCCTGTTTCTTCTACACTAAAAGCTTTGGTACTTACTGTTGCCATATCGCTAATGGGCTTGTCTTTATCTTTTTCCGAGGCGAGTACGGTGATGGCTTGTAGCGTCGTAATAGACTCTTTTAGTTTGATATTGAGTTTGACTTGTTTGCCCGAACTCGCCAATACCTGCCTGATATATATATCTTCATAACCCACGTAAGAAATTTTTAGGTCATATCTTCCTAAAGCTAATTTGTCGATGCTGAAGTTTCCATTCATATCGGTAACTGTACCCGCGATCGGGTCTGTATTTAACACCATGACAGTAACACCGATAAGTGGTACTTCTGTGTCTTGGTCAGTAACTTTACCCCTAATAGATTGAGTAAGGTTTTGAGCCGAAGTTAGACGGGTAGATAATAAGACGAGTATAGTAAATACAAAAATTCTGGTCTTAATCATATGATAATAGTATTATAAGTATTGATGCAAGTTTATTAACTCCTGAGCGGGTAAATCCGAGCTGTGAATCTGCTAAGATAATTAGCAAAAAACCGTAGTTTTTTGCTGAGTTAGGGACTAACTTGCCTACAGTCAAGCGATGTGGCAGAAAATTGAAAGATTTGATTTTCCGCTATCTATATCGATATATAAACAATATGATACATTCTGCGCCAGCACCGCCTTTTTAATAGCACTAACGGTGTAAAAATAAACTATTATATTTTAGTATTCAAGATATATTGTTTACAAAAACAAACAATTCTTTCTTCATGCCAAAAATCTTGCTTCAGGTTAAGTTGTTTTGTAAAACCTACATGTCCACCGTATTTGGGCATTTCTAGATAAAGGCAGCTATTTCTTTGAGCATTTTTAAACGGAAAACAATCGGGGGTTAGAAAAGGATCATCTCGAGCGTTGATGAGTAAAGTAGGAATAGCTATATCTTTAAGAAAATGTTTACAACTACATTTTGTCCAATAATCTTGAGCATCTTTGAATCCGTGTGCGGGTGCCGTATATAGATTGTCTATCTCATAGAAGTTTTTTGTTTTTTCTACATCTTGCTTGCTAAAAGGTGCTTCTGGAAACTTTTCTTTTTTATAAGTTATTTTCTTTTTCAAAGACTTCATAAATCTATTCAGATACAGTATATTGGCGGGTTTTGCCATTTGCATGGCTGCCGATTGTAGGTTACAAGGCACAGATATGGCTACGGCACTAGCAACTTGAGTGGAAATATTTGGTCCTTGTTCGCCTACATATTTTAAGATAATATTTCCACCCAGACTGAAACCCACCAATAGAATGTGCTTATATTTATGTTGTTTTATTAAGTATGCTATAACCTCATTGAGGTCTTGTGTGGCACCACTGTGATATGAATGATACAAGCGATTAGGCTCTCCGCTACAACCACGCAGATTGAACGCTACTGCATCCCATTGAGCTTTATTAAGTGCTTTGCAAATTCCCTTCACATAACACGCTTCCGAGCTTCCCTCCAAACCATGCGTAACCACGGCAATAGTACGGCTGCCTACTTTACGAAAATCTAAATCTATAAAATCCCCGTCAGGCATATCAATTCTTAGCCGCTCGTAAGATACTTCTTTACACCTTCTGAATAAGGCAGGATAAATGGTATTCAGATGACCATTTTTTAGAGGAAAAGGTGGTACATAATTATTTGTTTCGATAAGGGGCATGAGTGTTAGGGCTAAAAAAAATGTGTTTAAATCCCTGTATAATTATAGGGTGTAATCTCTTTCAATATTACCCTGGTATTTTCGCTTATATTGAGTGTATCGATAAAGTTTTGGATATTGGAGGCAGTCATTTTTTGGTTTTTACGTGTGAGACTCTTGAGTGCTTCATAAGGTGCTGGATAGCCCTGCTGGCGTAAAACCGTTTGTATAGCTTCTGCCACTACTGCCCAATTATTTTCAAGGTCTTCCTTAAGTCTTGCCTCATTGAGTTGTAGCTTGTGTATGCCCTTAATAATAGATTTACATGCAATGAGTCCATGCGCAGCAGGTACGCCTATATTTCTGAGTACTGTAGAGTCGGTCAGGTCGCGTTGTAAACGAGAAATCGGTAGTTTGGCAGCCAAATGTTCATATAAAGCATTGGCAATACCTAAATTACCTTCTGCATTTTCAAAATCTATTGGGTTCACTTTATGTGGCATAGCTGAAGACCCAATTTCGTCGGCTTCTATCTTTTGTTTGAAATAACCCAACGAAATATATTGCCATAGATCTCGGCAAAGATCGATCAAAATAGTGTTGATGCGTTTATGTGCATCAAATTGAGCAGCTAAATGGTCGTAGTTGTCTATTTGTGTGGTAAACTGACTGCGCTGCAAACCAAGTGTCTGATTTACAAAATGATTGGCAAAGGCCACCCAGTCTATTACAGGATAAGTTAGGTGGTGTGCATTGAAATTGCCAGTAGCTCCCCCAAATTTTGCACTCAAGGGTATATTTTTAAGTACTTCAAGTTGTTGCTCGATTCTATATGAAAATACACGTAATTCTTTACCCATTTTGGTAGGAGAAGCTGGTTGCCCATGTGTGAAAGCAAGCATGGGTACATCTTTCCATTGCTGGGCAAGGCTATTCAGGGCATTGATTAAGCGTTGGATAGCAGGTATTATTACCTTAGCCATAGCATCTTTAAGCATGAGCGGAATAGCAGTGTTGTTGATGTCTTGTGAGGTAAGCCCAAAATGGATAAATTCTTCATACTTTTCAATACCCATTTTTTTGAACTTTTCTTTAATAAAATATTCCACAGCTTTCACATCGTGGTTCGTGGTTTTTTCTATTGTTTTAATAGCTTGGGCGTCGGTAATACTAAAATTTTCATATATCTCTTTCAGGCTTGCGTCAAGTGCCCGATTAAAGTCTTTGAGTTCATGTAAGGGGTATTCACATAAAGCAATAAAGTACAATATTTCTACGCGCACGCGGTATTTAATCAGTGCAAATTCAGAAAAATAATCGGATAAACTTTCGGTTTTATCGGCATATCTCCCGTCAACAGGGGAAATAGCTGCTAATGATAGATTTGCATACTTCATTTCTCCAATGCATTTCAATCGCTTAGACGGAATTGTGATTGATTAACTGTTTTTAGATCTCCGTTAATAAACTTCACGATAGGCACTACTTGATTGTCGCGGCTATTTTGGTAGTTAAATCCTGAGAATAGCAAGCCTCTGTGGTAATTTTCATTTTTGATTAATTTTTGAAAACCTATTCCGTATTTTGCCAGCATTTTCCCAAAATAGTACATAGTCTCATAACCAGACATTGAATAAATGGAAGGTATGGTCTTTTGCCTGCGGATGTAAGCCTTAGTAAAGGTTTTGAAAGCCTCGCTATTTCTGTTTACATAATCGGGATAAATAAGGTAGATGCTTTCCTCTTCGAGTTGCTCATAAGTAATTTGTCGAAAATTGAGCCATTCACCCATAGCTATCACAGGAGAAGGATTTTGAAGGTTTTTCAGTATACTGAACGCATTAGAGGCTGTCACAGCGTTGCTAGTGCTAATAAACACGCTGGTGAGCGTGTCTTTTTGAGGTGAACCTAAGTTTGTTAAAAGCTCATTGAAAGCTGTTTTTCCGTTATCAAACTCATGAAATAATGCTACATGTTTTCCTCTTTGCTCAAATCGTTCTTTGAAACTCAAGGCGGTAATTTTATCTGTGGCTGCGAGTCCGTAAATAATTTTTGCTGTATTGCTTTGCAAAGAATCGATAGCAAAATCGGCTGCTACTTTACCCTGTGTGCGGTAGCTCGGAAACAACAGGTAGGTGTTTTTATTGCTCGCCAGTATTTTTACATTTCTCGAAAGTGGATTGATAATAGGTTTTTGGTAGTTTGCTGCAAACGCATTTGTTTCAGAGATAGTATTCATATAAAGCGGACCGATGATCATATCCATTTTTGTCATTGCTGGATCTGAAAGAATAATTTTAGTTTTTTCAGGAGTCTTCTCGGTGTCGAAAGCAAAAATTTGTAATGCTATTCCTTGCTTAACTAAAGTGTCTCTTGCCATTTTTATACCCTGATACAAATCTAAAACTACCTGATAACTAGCGGGCTTACTCGGATCAATTTCATCGGTAAAGAAAGGCAGCAAAACCGCTATATTATACTTTTTCTTATAAATATCTTTAAATTCGGCTTCGGGAGCATACTGCTTCTTGAGCCTCATGTATAAATTAGGATTACTGTTGCGCGCGTTCTGATCGGATTCTAATATGCCAAATAATGTTCGTGATACAATAGGGTCTGTTTGGTCTGTACTGTATAGATTTTTCAATTGCCGCAGGTTAAGATACTTAACGAGTACTTGCTTTAAGGTATTTTTTTCTTTTAATAAATCTTTATTTAGCTCTTCCATATATCCATAACTATCTGCAAACTCTTTGTTCTGATAAGCTGCCAGTGCAAGCGTATAAAAAGCTTCATTCCTTTGGTCCCAGTCGGCATAATTAGCTATTAGATGGTATAGCAACTGCATAGCACTGTGTATGTTGCCATTGTGATAAGAAGATAACGCACTCAAGTATAGGGCATAGGGTGTCATGCTGTTAGCTGGCTGTGTGTCTGCAAGCTTTTTGAAAATAACGTACGACTGTGCATAATATTTTTTTTTGAACAATTCTTTTCCGTAGTTGTATTGCCTAATATCTTTTTTCGATTGAGCATAGACCAATATGAGCGTGCTGGTGAGTAGAAAAGACAACACTAGTTTTTTGGAGATAGCGTACATAGCAAGTTATTGTTTTTAATGTGCTGCGTCTTAGTGCATTTAATCGAAAACATAGTCAATACCTTATTACTCCCACTCAATAGTAGCTGGTGGTTTTGAACTAATATCATAAACTACTCGGTTGACGCCCTTTACCTGGTTAATAATTTTATTGCTTACTGTTTTTAAGAAATTGTAGGGAAGGCGGCACCAGTCTGCTGTCATACCGTCTGCACTCATTACAGCGCGTAAGCTCACCACGTTTTCGTAAGTTCTCTCATCGCCCATCACCCCAACCGAGTGTACGGGCAATAAAATAGCACCTGCTTGCCACGCTTGGTCGTAGAGTTTAGCTTCCTTCATAGCATCGATAAAAATGGCATCTACTTCTTGTAATATGCGAACTTTTGTCGCGTCGACAGTACCTAATATCCTAATACCTAAGCCCGGACCAGGAAAAGGATGTCTACCCAGAATTTTTGTGTCAACACCCAATTTTTTCCCTATACACCTCACCTCGTCTTTAAATAAATTATTGAGTGGCTCCACTACTTTTAACTGCATAACATGTGGCAAACCCCCAACGTTGTGATGTGATTTAATGGTTGCCGAGGGTCCTTTCACCGATAGCGACTCAATAATATCGGGATATATGGTTCCCTGCCCTAGCCATCGAATTGTTTTAATTTTTTTGGCCTCTTCTTCAAAAATCTCAATAAATGCCTTGCCAATGGCTTTCCTTTTTTCTTCGGGACTGCTAATATTTTTTAGTGCTTGATAAAAATATTGTTTTCTATCTACGCCTTTAATGTTAAGCCCCATACCCTCGTATGAGGAAAGTACCTGATGAAACTCATTTTTTCTTAACAAACCGTTATCAATAAAGATACAATAGAGGTTTTTACCAATCACTCGATGTAATAACAACGCTGCTACTGAAGAGTCTACACCACCCGATAGTGCCATTATCACTTTGTCATCACCTAATTTTTTTTGCAGGTACTCAACCGTATCTTGTACAAAAGCATCGGGAGTCCAGTTTTGCTTGCACTGGCAGATATTAACCACAAAATTTTTTAGTATTTTTTTACCTTCCGCAGAGTGTGTTACCTCAGGGTGAAACTGCAGACCATAGGTGTCTTCTCCGTCAATGTGAAAGGCTCCTACTGGAATGTTATCTGTGTGGGCAATTGCCTTAAAATTGCCGGGTAGTTCAATAATTGTGTCGCTGTGTGACATCCATACCTGCGTTTTTGGGCTAATTTTTTGCGTCAGTAACGTCTTATAGTTTGTTATATTGAGATTGGCACTTCCGTATTCTCTAATTTTTGAAGCGGCTAGTTTGGCACCTGCCTGGTGAGCAATTAGCTGCGCACCATAGCAAATGCCCAAAACAGGTAAGATTTTTCTATAGCTTGTCGTATTGATAACAGCAACATCACTTAGCACCGAATACGGACTGCCCGATAAGATGATTCCTTTCACTGCTCGGGTAAGCTCGGGAAGTTTTTGGTAAGGGTATATCTCACAGTAAACATTTAATTCTCTAATCCTGCGAGCGATCAGTTGGGTATACTGGGAGCCAAAGTCATAAATATGGATTATTTCGCCTGTCATGACGCAAAGCTAAACAATTATTCTTCCAAGGGTAAATTAGTGAGGGCGAATACTAAAAACCCGAATTAATAATACGAATGGGTTGAATTGAAAAACATCGTTGTTGCAACGTATACTATACATTTTCAAGCACGTTAGGAAAGCGGAATACATCCCTAAAGTTTTTTAAGATCATCAAGTGGCGTGCTTTACATTTGTTTTTTTGACTTGGTATTTTATATTTATGAGGCAGAAATATAAAAACTTATCTACACCGTATTGTAAAACCATTATCGAATATTTTAAGCTGGTTTTTTTCATTCAAATTGTCTTTCAGCACTAACTTTCACAATGTTTATTTCTTTTTCTGTTAATCCGTACAACTCATAAACCATTTGGTCTATTTCCTTGTCCGTTTTATCAATTTCTGCTTTTAATTCCTGTGCTTTTGTTTTTGCTCGTTTAAAATACTGCATCCATTCTGCTTCTTCACTTAACGACAATTTATTGTATTCAAAATCGTTTTCTTTTGCAGACTTTTTATGGGCTTTTTCTAATTCTTTTAAGAATTCACCAAAGTCTAACTCATGCCAGTTTTGAAGTTTTTGAGAGAATTTACTTATTTGATATTTTGAACTCAATAAGTCCAAAAGATTCTTTTTCATTACGCTTAATCCCTTATGTAGCCGAAGCATTCTATCTGATCGAGTACTAAAATCTTTTTCATTAACAATATCTCTAGCAACATAAAGAGTTTCCATATAAACTTTTCCTAATTCTCGCGTGCCTCCTTGAAGCTCTACAGTGATTTTTTTAATCTGATATTTCGCTAATGTACTATTAAGATATGCCGTTAAATATTTCAGCTTTTCACCAGTGAGTATAAATGCTTTATCATTTATAAAGAAATTGTCACTTTCATCATATATGAAAGGAAGAAATTTGGTCATATTAGGATATATGATTTTATCTTTATTAAAATGATTATGATAGGCTATTGTGTCTTGCGTTTCAAACCATGTATTATTGGTTTTTTTTCGACTTTTTTCCCTTTTTCCGTTCGTAGAAATATAGTATTCTCCAGTCTGATTCAATTTCTTTCCAAATGACTCCAGATGAGCTTTTATAGCTGGGTACGTATTTATGTCAAGATTTAGAGAAGGAAAAGTGCCAATCAACCATAAATCTGCAAATTCAGGAAAGTATCTTTGTATATCACGACCTCTTAAAATGGGTCTTAAAACATCGTTACTTGCTTGATCCTGGTCAATTAGTTCATCTCTTTTAGTTTTTGATATTATAAACGCGTCGTTAAAGCCAGTTTTTATCCCATAATTTATGCGGATATTCCAATCTTTTAATTGTGTGCCACGTTTTTCTATTTTATTATTAATCCTCTTTTCAATTGGGCTTTCTATAGTCCATATCTCATCATCTTCATAGCTTACTTTAACCGCCATTTCTTCATAAATTGAAAAATCTCTAAAGTCCTTTTCTTGGTTTAAATCAATAACATTAAAAACATGACTATTTGTTTGTTTTTTCTCAAATAATAGAATGTTCGAGTCAACTGTCGCACTATCGAAAATGCCTGAACCTAAATCAATAAAAGCATAAGGCGCAGTATTTGCAACAAAGAATTTTCTTAAACTCTTTCCATAATTTGCTCGCATCCATTTATTAGAAGTTATATAACCCAATACTCCACTTTCTTTAAGAATCTGATTTCCTTTTTCATAAAACAAACAATATAAATCCCCCATACTTTCGTAAGTATCGTAACCTACCGCTTTAAGCAAAATCGATTGTTCCTTAATTTGTTGTAATTGAACATAAGGCGGATTCCCAATCACCACATCAAAACCACCTTTAGCAAAAACCTCTGGAAATTCGTTTTTCCAATTAAATGCTTTGTATCCTGCAACACTTGGGTCGTCTATTAAACTATTACCGCACTTAATATTATTGTTTAATGACGTTAGTTTTCTACCTTTTTGTGCAGTTCTTAACCAAAGGGAAAGTTTAGCTATTTCAACACTTTCTTCGTTAATATCTACACCATAAATATTGTTTTCTAAAATGGCTTTTTCAGCCTCGCTCAATACCATCGAAGCACCAAAAAGTTTGGCTTGTAATTCGTCAATGTATTGATGTTCTGCAATTAAAAATTCTAACGCTTGGTTTAGAAAAGCTCCACTACCACAAGCTGGGTCGCAAATGGTAATTTGCAATAACCATTTTCTATAATCTTCTAATTTTTGAGATAACTTTTTTAAAGTCGCTTTTTGTCTTCCTTTACGTTCTTTCTCGTATTCCGCTTCTTGTATGTCGAGTTCGATTTTCTTTTCCTCACAAAGTTTGCCCACTGTATTGTCTACAATGTATTTGGTAATGTATTTTGGTGTGTAAAATACTCCGTCTTTTTTACGTTTGGTTTTACTTTGGTCAGATGCAACTCCTTGAGTTTCTGCTTGTATTTCGTCAATGTCATTTAACGAATGTTCAAAGATATGTCCGAGTATGTTTACACTTACTTCACTTTCAAAATCGTAGTTACTTAAATTTATGGTGTGTTTATGCAGTAAATCGTCATTGATTTTGATGTTGTCTAAAATCTCATCTGGTGCAAAAAGTCCACCATTGTATGCGAAAATATCGTGTTGCTGTCCTTTGCGACCTGTGTTCATATAACCGAAATATTTTTTAAATCGGTCGTATAAAGGAAAATACTCGTCATATTTATCTCGTAAATCAGTCCATTGGTTTACAATGGCACGAATTGAGTTAGGTGGCAATAACAACCTATCTTCTGCAAAAAAGATAAATAGAAAACGGTCGAGTAATTTCTGTGTTTTTTTGAATAACGTTAGCTTATCGTATTCGGGATTTTCTTTTTGTATGGCATCAAAAATCTCGTTTCTAAAAGAGGCGTAATCTTTGTAAAGTTTTTTAGTTACGTTTTCCTCTTGCGTTAAAGATTCGTCTTTAATCTTTTTCGGTATGTCTTTTAAAAGATATTCTGATGAAAGACAAAGCCAAAGAATGTCGAAACGCTCTTTTGAAAGCTGAAATAGATTAAATTCCTCAAAGTCAACTGCGTTGTCAATGTAAAAACGCAACTTTTCAAAGTTGGAAGCAATGACATAATTACAATCTGGTTGATTGTTTTTATACCCAAATGCTTGGGTTTCTACTTTGCTCAAATCGGTTGTGTTTGTTCCTTTCAGTTCAATTACTGCAAGTGCCTTGTCGCCTTTTAGAATTGCTCCATCTGTCTTTTTAAAGCCTTTGATGTTTTTTAATTCCGTTGTGAGATTAAAGTTGGGTATCGGATTTTTTGTATAGCCCAATACATTGACAAACAGGTCAATCAAAAATTCGCCTTGATATTGTTCCTCTTTTGAGTTTCGAATGTTTTTTTGAATAGTTGGATGATGGAAATGGCTTGTAAATCGCTTGTATGCTTGCGTAACTTTTTCGGAGTCTAATCCCTTTAAGTATTTGTTTAGAACAGAGTTTTGAAATAAGCTCATATGTGCTTTTATCAAACGTAATATTGTTGTTCTTTTCTAGGGTAAAATAAAGCAATTATTATAAATGGTTTTTACGCGTTGTCTTATAAACTTCATACTCACTTAAAATTTGCGTTATTTGTCTTGAGCTTTCTTGAGTTCTTCTCAAGAAGCCAAATCGTTTGATGAGTGTTCTTATTCAGCCTCTTTCTGAACAGTCGTGATGATTTACTTAAAATTTGTTACATTTCTTATTCAAACCTATCAATTAAATCAGCTGTCCTGTGGGAATAACCTGCTTCATTATCATACCAGCCCACTACTTTTACTAAGGTGCCATTGACGGCAGTCATTTTCGCATCAAAAATACAGGAATGCGGGTTACCGACGATATCTATCGATACGATTGGGTCTTCGGTATATTCTAGTATGCCCTTGAGTGAAGATTCAGAGGCACTTTTTAAGGTAGCATTAATGTGTTCGGCGGTGGTTTCTTTTTTCAGAATAACGGTAAGATCTGTGAGTGAACCATCGGGAATAGGCACGCGCATAGCGCAGCCGTCAAGCCTTCCTTTCAGGTGCGGTAATACCAAAGCAACCGCTTTAGCCGCACCCGTAGAAGTGGGGATAATTGAGCATGCTGCGGCTCTTGCTCTTCTTAAATCGCGGTGAGCAGTGTCCTGTAATCTTTGGTCGGCGGTATAGGCATGGATGGTGGTGATGTATCCTTTTTCTATACCAAAGGCATCGTCGAGTGCTTTGGCCATCGGTGCTAGGCAGTTGGTCGTACAAGAGGCGTTGGAAAGAATTTTTTCATTACCCGTGAGTATGTCATCATTCACACCCAATACTACTGTTTTGACTTCTCCTTTGGCAGGGGCGGATATGACCACTTTTTGAGCACCTGCTTCTAGGTGTTTTCCAGCCCCATCGGGGTCAACAAAAAACCCGGTTGATTCTAACACAATGTCTACTCCTAGTTCTTTCCAAGGCAATTTGCTGGGGTCTCGCTCGGCAAATACTTTAATTTTTTTACCTTCCACGGTAATGCTATCATCTTCGACACTTACACTGCCTTGAAAGCATCCGTGTATCGAGTCGTATTTTAACAGATGCGCTAGTGTTTTGTTATCTGTTAGATCATTAATAGCCACTACCTCAATTTTTTCGTTGTTTAGCAGTATCTTAAATGTAAGCCTTCCAATACGTCCAAATCCATTAATGGCAACTTTTTTCTTTGACATTTTACGTAATTTTTTTTAAATGAATAAAATTTTATGAGAACAAGCATCTTACTTAATTGTGAGCAAACAAAGGTAGTAAAAAACAATCGAGATAGAGTGAAAAAAATATCGCTTGAATTTTACATGCGTACGAAGCCACTACCTTCTGCTCGGTAGACTAGTGTTTTTTTATTATTTCTTTCTGCAAGATATTCTTGATAATGTTCTGCAAAAGCAATGCGTTTTTGAAAAGTTTCTTCAAGTCTGCCCAACAGACTAAGTGCCACTTCTGAGATTTCGCGCAAGGCGTGTGTACTACCCGTGCAAGCGGTAATGTAGTCGCAATACTCATGTTTTTTGCAGTAATTTAAAAAAAGTGGGTTGGCTTTTCGGCGTACCATCCACCGAGTGCCTACCCAGCGGGCTAGTGCAATATCGAGGAGGTCATCAAAGCAAAAGAGTGTTTGTTGGGGGATAATTTTTTCTTTTACTTTGAGCCATGGCAATAGGTTTTCTTTTTTTTTGGCTAAAAAGAAAACGGCATTTAGGTGTTCGCGTTGTGCCCATTGCAAAGCGGTCTGATTTTCTTCTCCCGTAATGATGGCAGTGAAAGGAAGACAATTGTTTTGCAAATAAAACCCAAAGCGCAACATATTGATGCCCATGGAATCTACCTCACTGAAACAGCTCGGCAGCTTGCCTTTAGTACCATCATTAAAAACACCATCCCAATCGAGTAGCAAGGCATGAGTGTGCAGCAATTTTTTCTTAATGCTCAGAGCATCAGTAACGAACTCAGCCCCTATTCGTCGAAAAATTTCTTCCATTATTACTTTAAAAGCACTTTACTCATTCATATCCTGAATATCTATCATTCCAACTGCTTTGCCATTTTCTGTAACGACCAAACAATCTACTCTGTGTACTTTCAACAAGTTAGCTGCTTCATATAAGAACTTATTTGAATTAATAGACTTGGGTGTATTTATGCTTAGTTCACTCATTTTTTTATGAATAATTTTTTCGCCTTCACTGCCAATTAGCCTTCTTAGGTCGCCGTCAGTAAAAATACCAATGGGTTTTTGCCTCGTGTCTACAATAGTTATTGCGCCGAAACCTCCTAGGGTCATTTCTACTAGGCTTTCTGCTACGGTCATATCCGGTGATGCCAGTGGATTTTTATTATTCATAGCATCTTTTACTTTGACAGTCATCAGGCGTGTGTGTTCGGTAAACTGGCGTGTCCCGAGGTCTGTAAAGTGGTTTTTGGCAAGTTGTTGAATGATTTTCCAGGGTGCTGTAATGGCATGTACGCCTGCGCTAAGAGCATTGCGTACATGTTCTGTGTTTCTTACTGAAGAAAACATGATTTTGGTGTCATAACCGTAATAATTAACTGCATCGACACACTCAGAAATCAGCCTTAATGCGTCATGCCCTTGGTCTTGTAACCTGCCGACTAGCGGACACACATAGGAGGCACCAGCAGCCATAGCCATATAGGCTTGTTGTAATGTGTAAACCAAATGTATATTTATTTTAAACCCTTCTTTTCTCAGCTGTGTGCAAGCTTGCATAGCTTCGAGGGAAGCAGGGATCTTATAGACAGTTTTTTCTTTGTTAAGACCTAGTTTATCTTGGCGATGTACTTCGGCAATAATGTTGCCTGCTGTCTCACCCAATGCTTCAATTTGAAGTATAGGAACAATTTTAGACAGTTCTATAATTGTACTATCAATAGCTGTGATACCCTGGCGGTGCATGAAGGTGGGCGTAGTGGTCAAGCCCGCCAGAAAACCCAATGCAAAAGATTCTCTAATTTCTTGAACATCTGCCGAATCGAGGTATAGTTCCATTTATTTTTAGTTTTTATTTTTTTGGATAACTACTTATACTTTTTAATAACATGATGAATCTCTATCATCGGTTTTAGAAACTCTTCTAATTGCTCAACATCTAATTGGCTGGCTGCATCGCATAATGCTTTTTTTGGGTAGGGGTGTGTCTCGATAAAGATGCCGTCTACACCACAAGCTACACCTGCTCTACTCAAAATAGGCAGAAACTGCCGGGCACCTCCACTCAGGTTTGCACTGGGAATTCCGTACTTGCGAATCGAATGTGTAATATCGAATACTACAGGATAACCCATTTGTTGAAAATAGTAGAAACTTCGGGGATCTACCACTAAATCGTTATAGCCAAATGTGTAGCCTCTTTCTGTTAACATAACTTGATTATTTCCCGTTGTTAATATTTTTTCTACGGGTTTAATCATATTTTCGGGTGCTAGAAATTGTGCGTGTTTTAAGTTGACTGGCCTACCGCTTTTTCCTGCCGCTAATACTAGGCTTGTCTGCATACACAGATAAGCAGGAATTTGTATCACATCGAGTACTTCGGCAGCGGCTGCCACTTGGTCGGGATAATGTACATCTGAGATGATTGGCAAGCCAAAGTGATTTTTTATTTTTTGTAGTATTGCCAGTCCTTTTACCAAACCCGGTCCCTGATAATATTCCACAGAGCTGCGGTTGTCTTTTTGAAAAGAGGATTTATAAATCAATGGAATTTTCAATCGCTCACTTACTCTTTTAAGTTTTTCGGCAGTACGCATCATAAGGTCTTCTCCTTCTATCACGCAAGGTCCTGAAATAAGAAAAAGCTGATCGCTTCCGCAATTAATCTCGCCTACTCTAAATTGTTTTTTACTCACAGAGGATGTTCATTTTAGTATATTTTGCGCTAAAGGCTTGGTTTATATGTACTTAAGCACTTAAAATCTTCCGCACGTATTCTAAATCTTCTATTGTATCTACCCCTACGGTATCGTATTTCGTAATGCCTATTTTAATTTTGTTGCCGTGGGCTACCCAACGGTTTTGTTCTAATAATTCTATTTTTTCTAGATGTGTTATTGGCAAGCTAGCAAATTTTTTTAAGGCCGCCTTGGTATAGGCGTAAAAACCCAAATGCTTATAAAATGTTGTTTTCTTCATCCATTCAGACCGATTTGCACCCAGCACGTAAGGAATAATGGAGCGGCTAAAGTACAAAGCGTTGTAATGAATATCAAAAGTAACAAAGACTTCGCTATTATTTTCTAAGTCTTCGGTGTTAGTAACTGCTACTGCGAGTGTTGCAAAATCGGTTTTTTTATCTTGAAAGCATTTTTTCAGGTCTGCTATTTGCTCGGGAATTACGAGTGGCTCATCCCCCTGAATATTAATGACAACGTCAATAGGGGTGGGGTGCGTTTTGCTAATTAGCTCGAGGGCTTCTAGGCATCTATCTGTGCCCGAATGATGTTTGGTAGAAGTCATGATTGCCTCAGCACCAAAACTGTTGGCATGCGCTGCGATGCGTTCGTCGTCAGTCGCTACATACACTTGGCTTAAAGCTTGAGTGCTTCGCTCATATACTCTTTGAATCACACTTTTTCCGCAAATATCTAATAGTACTTTACCTTTCAGGCGGGTAGAGCCATAGCGAGCTGGAATAATACCGATGAAGTTTGTCATGTCCTTACTAAAAGATGCTTTACAGGCATATTAATTGGCAAAGAATCAGAAAATATCGACCAAGTTAAAGAAAAAATAAAAAAAAGCCATCCACTCTCTGCTACGAGCTAAACGGATACTGTGCAACAATATCATGTAGACAGTTTTGATAGGCTCCCATTCATTAGGCACAAAATTAGTATCTGTAGCTTAGATCTGGCTTTTTTAATCTTCGATCTACATTGTTTGTTAGATGTTAAAAAAAATTAACATTTTTTAATAGTGCAATTTGGTTTTTTTCTTGACATTTTTTTCTCATGCCTGTAAAATTGCAACTCTTAATTTTTTTCCTTCATCCTACTTTTTTATAACACGAATAATTTAAGCGTGTAACTTACTTTTGAAGAATAAAACCGTATAGCATTTTACTGTTTTGAAACATGGCAATTGTAGTAGAAAACTTAACTAAGAAATACGGACACCAAAAAGCGGTAGACGATATTTCTTTTGAAATACCCACGGGCGAAATTGTGGGGTTTCTAGGTCCTAACGGCGCGGGAAAAAGTACTACGATGAAAATCGTTACTTGTTATATTTCACCTAATGAAGGGGATGTGCGGCTAGATGACCTAAATATTAGGACACACCCCGAGCAAATTAAAAAACGTATTGGTTATCTGCCCGAAAACAACCCACTATACAGTGATATGCCCATTATTGATTATCTGAAATTTTGCGCCGAAATTCAGGGTATAAGGAAAGAAGATACCAACCTACATGTCAAAAAAATGATTGACCTATGTGGATTGAGTCCTGAAAAACACAAGAAAATTAAAGAACTCTCTAAAGGTTATCGCCAGAGGGTGGGCTTAGCACAAGCAATGATTCATGACCCCCAAGTACTTATTCTCGACGAACCCACGACGGGGCTTGACCCGAACCAAATCGTAGAAATCAGAAAATTGATTAAAGAAATCGGTAAAGAAAAAACCGTTATTCTCAGCTCACACATTTTGTCTGAGGTAGAAGCTACCTGCGATAGAATAATAATTATTAATAGAGGAAAAATAGTCGCTGATGGTTCGGCAGAAACACTTAGGCAACAGGCACAAGGTCAGGAATTACTAACCATACAAGTAGAAGGTGCTGATGACACGACTATAGAAAAAGCCTTGCTGGGATTAGTCTCTGTGGCAGAAGTAAACCCAATGAAAAGTACAAACAAAGGGTATTTTCGCGTACAAAGCAAGCCAAATTCTTCTTCTAAGAAAGCTGTTTTTGACTTGTGTGTACAACACAAATGGTATTTAATGGAAATGACAGGCATCGAAACACGACTCGAAGATGTATTTAGAAATTTAACCAATTAATTTATTATATTTTTGTCATTATGAAAAGTATCTGTATTATCGCTAAAAGAGAGCTGATTTCTTTCTTTGATTCCTTAATGGCCTACATATTTATTGTGCTATTTCTAGGGATTACAGGCTTTTTTACTTGGCTATACGGCAATACCATATTTTTGGCAAATCAAGCTAACCTACAAGTATTTTTCTTTTGGTGCTATTGGACTTTGCTTTTTTTCATACCCGCTATTACTATGCGTACAATCGCAGAAGAAAAAAAAACGGGAACTATCGAGTTATTGAGTACGAAAGCAGTTTCCGATTGGCATATTGTTGCAGGTAAATTTCTCGGTAGCTTTTTGTTAGTGGCTATCACTTTAGTTTGTACTTTGCCCTATTATTTAACAGTCAGCTATCTCGGTGATGTAGATCACGGTAGCGTATGGGGGGGGTATTTAGGTTTGATGCTCATTAGCGGTGCTTATATCAGTATTGGTGTATTCGCTAGTAGTATTACTCATAATCAAATTATTGCTCTTTTAGTTACTTTAATTATCTGTACGCTACTTCAATTAATATTCCCCTTTCTATCTCAAAACCTTATTGGAGTTTTTGGCAACTTATTGAGCTATTCAAGTGCTGCTACACACTATGAGTCTATCTCAAGAGGTGTTATTGACTCAAGGGACTTGATTTATTTCCTTTCCGTGATAGTGACAGGCTTGCTATTTGCTCAGGCAGCACTTTCAAAACGGAATTGGCAGGAATAAAGATAGCTTTCACGCTATTCGATAAATAACTTAAAAGCAATCAAAAAATATCCGATAATATGAAAAAAAATAAGGTATTTACACAGCTGGCAATTCTTATTGCTATCGTTATAACGGTGAATATGATCTCGAGCTCTTCCTTTTTCAGGCTTGATTTTACTGCAGATAAAAGGTATACCTTAGGAAAAGCAACCAAAGATATATTAAGAGACTTAGACAACACAGTTACTATAAAAGCCTATTTTTCCGAGAAGCTTCCTCCCCAGTTAGTTAGCAACAGAAGAGACTTTGAAGATCAGCTAATTGAATATGAAAGTCTTTCAGGTGGCAATTTAGTGTACGAATTTGTTAGCCCCGATGATGAAGAAAAAGAACGAGAAGCCCAAGCTAATGGCATTAGCCCACTGATTATTAATGTACAGGAAAACGACCGTGCAGAGCAGGTAAAAGCATACATGGGAGTTATCATACAAATGGGTGACGAAAAAGAAATTATTCCCGTTGTGCAACCGGGTGTGTCAATGGAATACGCACTGACCTCTGCTATTAAAAAACTTTCCGTGCAAGATAAGCCTAAGATTGCTATCCTTCAAGGAAATGGTGAACCTGACTTACAAGCGTCTTCGCAGGTATTGGGGCAGCTATCAGTATTATATGATGTAGATCCCTATGCTTTAACAGATACGGCCGAAATACCTACTAATTACGAGGCTATCGCCATAATTAATCCGACGGACACTTTACCGAACACACATCTTGCCAAGTTAGATAGGTATCTCGCAAAAGGAGGAGGAATCTATTTGGCTTACAATTATCTTCAATTTGATAATAGCAGAAACTTCTTGTCCGGAGGAAAAGATATCGGGCTGAAAGGCTGGCTGGAACAAAAAGGTATTTACTTTAGAAATGCTTACCTGATAGACGATAATTGCGGTGCCGTGTCGGTAAGAAGACAACTTCCTCCTTTCGGCATTGTTAATCAACAAATTCGCTTTCCTTATTTTCCAGTTATAACAAACTTTTCCGACCATCCCATCTCCAAAGGGCTAGAATCTGTTCGGTTTTCTTTTATTAATCCTATCGATATACAGGTAAAAGACTCTGCAATTACTTATACTACGCTAGCAAATACTTCTGCAAAAAGCGGTGTAGTTAATGCACCTACAATTTTAGACTTAGAAAAAAAATGGCAGCTAAGTGATTTTACTGACGGCAACCAAGCAGTAGCAGTAGCTGCTGAAGGACCGCTTGCCAGCCCTACACCTGCCAAAATCGTTGTTGTTGCCAATGGTGATTATGCCACTAATGGTGCTGGCAATCAAGCTCGCCAAATAGGCGAAGATAACGTCAATTTTGCCATTAATGCTATCGACTGGCTTTCCGATGACACCGGATTGATTGACTTGCGTACCAAAGGCATCACTTCACGCCCGTTGGAGCAATTAGAAGATGGTGAACGTTTTGTCATTAAGTATGCCAACGTGTTCGCACCTATTATATTGCTATTGGTATACGCCTTTGTCAGAAAACAGCAATATTTTAAAAAACGTCAAAAATGGATTGAAGGAGATATATAATCAGATGTAAGAATATATTTAATTTTTTCATTATTCACTTGTATAAATATCATTAAAAATGTTGAATAAGTTATCAACTAAAACCTTGATTATTATTTTAATTTCCATTGTTGGTCTTTACGCATTAAATCAAGTTTTTGATAAAAAAGGAAGGAGCAAATCCTTTAAGTCGGAATTAGTATTGATAGACACCGCCAAAGTTACCAGAGTGATTATTGATAAGGCTAAAGAAACTACTTATTTAGAGAAACAATCCAGCGGTCAGTGGAAAGTGAAAAATATTAACGACAAACTGGTACTGGCAGAGACGAATATTGTATTAAATGCCCTCAACACACTGCTTACTCAAGTAAAACCCACCCTCTTGGCTAGCAGAAGTAGTAAGAAACACAATGAATTTCAGGTAGATTCTACGGGAACCAGAGTACAAGTCTATCAGGGAAATAAAAAAACCTTAGATTTGATTATTGGCAAATTTACTATGAGAGGTCAGCGACGGTATCAGTCCTATGTGCGTCTCTACGATGAAGATGAAGTCTACGTTTGTTATGATTTTATGAGTATTGCTTTTCCTTTTTCCAAAGATTCTTACCGAAATAAACAACTAACCAAAATTGACAAATCAAAAATTCAGCGTGTTTCTTTTGTTAGTCAGACCGACAACTCTTTTGTTTTAGAAAAGATAGAAAATGCTTGGACCATTGCGGGAAACATTGCTGATTCTGTATCAGTCACTGAATACCTGAGTGATATTAGCTACCTGAATATCAACCAATTTGCTGATGATAGCAATGAAGAGCTACTGAGTAGCCCACTGATGTCCGTTTTAATTAACACTAACGATTCATTAGCCGCCCCTATTGAGATATCTGCTTATGAAGATGAATTTGATATTGTTGTACTAAAGTCTTCCGAGTCACCCAATTTGTATCTAGGCGACAGTGCAAACTTGAATAAAATTTTCAAAACTCAAAATGATTTTCTTGCAGTTAAGTGATGATTTTTTGTAATTATTTAACAAAAATGGAGTTTAGCAGACTTCCAGTCTGGGTAGCAGTATTCTTGCGCTAGTTACAAATGCCGGATGTTTACCGTACCCTTATTTTTCTACCAATCCTTAAAATTGCATTGCGTGAAATACCATTCAATCTACACAGTTTGCCGATAGTGGTTCGGTATCGCCTGCTGATACGCCATAGGGAGTCTCCAGAACGAACTGTTGTATATGATTTTTTACTTTGTGCGATGATGCCTTTATAAGTTTGGCGCGTAATAATCAATACTGAATCGCGAATAGTTTTCCTCTGAAAATCAAAGATATGAACCGGGTTAAAGGCATGACCGAGGTAGCGTGTTTCAAAGTGTAAATGTGGTCCGGTACTTCTGCCCGTGTTGCCTCCAATGCCGATGGGTTCGCCAGCCTTGACCAATCTGCCCACTTTTACCAAGTACTTTTTTAAGTGTCCGTAAAGAGTCTCTAGCCCGTTGCGATGCCGAATCATAACATAATAGCCATAGCCACGATAGTTATATTTGGCAATTCTTACCACACCATCGAAAACAGCGTATACGGTATCACTAACAGTTAAATCCAAGTCGATGCCATGATGCCAACGCCGGCGTCGTAGACCATAGGGTGAGTTTATGTAAATGCTGTCTTTTAAAGGCATAGACCATCGGGAATTATTATCGGTTAATCTAATATCTACGGTATCTTTACATCGTAAAATATTGTAGCCGTACGGGTTAGGATTCCGCCTATCCCAAACGGTATAATAGTCTGCTGCATTTACATAAGCTTGCTCAATGAGCAGTTTTTCATCAAGGTAAACCCACTGGTCTGAACATGTCAGTTGCTCTCTTTCTTGCTCAGGCGTACAGTATAAAGTACTATTGCTACCAACTTGGCAAGTATCTGCCGGATTGGCCAATATAAAGTTTATTTGAGTTGTAGTAGTGCTTTGAGCTTTTTTCCATTCATCGGCCGATAGGGCTTTTGTTGCTTTAGCCGAATGCTTTTTTCGCTCCGACAGCCTAAACTGCCCGTAGGCCAGCGGTGTTGAGGTACATGCTGATATTAGTAAAATAGTATTTAGAATCAGAGATTTTATCATTAGTGAAAACCAGATGTAATTGAATAATGCTTTAGTGACTTAATTCATGCCCAAAAGTACCTAATTCAAATTATTTTATAGTTTGCAACTTGAATTGTTCTCATTTAGAACGTATATTTTGCTAAAATAGAAATTCTTATTAATTTTACACCTTTTTCCAATAAACATATTTTTCACTCTAATCTTCTTACTTATTTACGTAAGAATTTATTTGTAGTTTTTTACCATGGCAGAATCAACACAGAATACTCAAAAAGCATTATTTGATTGGGACAGCCTTAGCAAGCACGAGGGCTTTGGCTCTAGCTATTCTAATGAAGAGAAGACAAAGATGCTTGCAATGTACGATAGTACATCGCACAAACTAAATGAAAGACAAGTAGTACAAGGGCAAATAGTGAGTGTAACAGGCAGGGATGTCGTTGTTAATATTGGTTTTAAATCTGATGGACTTGTCCCATTAAATGAATTTCGTGACGTTTCCAGTGTAAAACCAGGCGACAAAGTAGAAGTATATATCCAAAATCAAGAAGACAAAAAAGGGCAACTGATTTTATCGCGAAGAAAAGCGAAAATAGTTAGAGCTTGGGAAAAAATAGAAATGGCATTCGAACAAGGTGAGGTAATAGAAGGAGTAATTAAAAGAAGAACAAAAGGCGGGCTTATTGCCGATATTTTTGCCATAGAAGCGTTTTTACCGGGTTCTCAAATAGACGTGAAACCTATTCGCGATTTTGATATTTTCGTGGGTAAGAAAATGGAGTTGAAAGTAATAAAAATTAATTATGCTAACGACAACGTAGTTGTTTCCCACAAAGTATTAATCGAAAAAGACCTCGAACTGCAAAGAGCAGAAATACTCAATAATCTTGAAAGAGGGCAGGTATTAGAAGGAGTTATTAAGAACATGACTAACTTTGGTGTGTTCATTGACCTAGGAGGAGTAGATGGTTTGTTGCATATTACTGATATCTCTTGGGGTAGGATTAGCCACCCCGAACAGTTGCTACAGCTCGACCAACGGATCAACGTTGTAGTACTGGATTTTGATGACGGCAAAAAACGTATTTCCTTGGGTATGAAACAACTAACCCCTCACCCATGGGAATCACTAGACCCTGCTATTGACATTGGTACGAGAATAAAAGGTAAAATTGTTAATGTAGCAGATTATGGAGCATTCCTAGAAATTAAGCCCGGCGTTGAAGGACTCATCCACGTATCGGAAATGTCATGGTCGCAACACTTGAGAAATCCTCAGGATTTTCTCAGTATTGACGACGAAATGAAAGCCGTTGTATTGACTATTGAGCGCGAAGAAAGAAAGATGTCCTTAGGTATTAAACAACTGACTGAAGATCCGTGGACAAAAGAAGATATATTGCATAAGTATGCCGTCGGAACTAGGCATAAAGGTATTGTAAGAAACTTAACCATTTTTGGCTTATTCATTGAACTTGAAGAAGGAATTGACGGACTGGTGCATGTGTCGGATTTGTCATGGACTAAGAAAATAAAACATCCTTCCGAGTTTATTAAAGTGGGTGAAGAACTGGAGGTGCAGGTATTGGAACTAGATAAAAACCAAAGAAGGCTAGCGTTAGGGCATAAACAACTCGAAGAAAACCCCTGGGATGCTTTTGAAGAAGTATTTAAAGTAAACTCGCTGCACAAATGTACTGTCGTGAACAAGATTGAGAAAGGTGCCATTCTTGAACTACCCTACGGCATAGAAGGTTTCTGCCAGAATAGAAACCTTAAAAAGGAGGATGGTTCTTTCCCGGAAGTAGGAGATTCTTTAGACTTTAAAGTGGTGGAGTTCTCTAAAGATGAAAGGCGTATTATCCTTTCTCATAGTCATCTTTATAGAGGGAAAAAAAATAGCCCCAAAACAAGTAAAGGTGGCAGTGAGGTAAAAGAAAATGAAGCAAAGGATATAGAAAAAACTAACAAGGAAAATACAGAAAAAGCTACGTTTGCAGAATTAGAAGCATTCTCTGAATTAAAAGAAAAATCAGCCCTGCTAAAAAAAGCAACACCTAAGAAGGCATCAATAAAGAAAACAGTTAAGGTGGTAGGTATAGAAGAGGAAAAGCAAGAACTGCAGGTACAAGAAAAAAGTACTGAGACGCAAGAAGATAAAGACAAAAAATAAGCATAAAAATATATTTTCACAACCGTCTAACTAAACGTTTCTTATAACTGTCTTTATATGAAAAGCCGTTATAAGGAACGTTTACGTTTTTTGTAAGTAGCCAAAATATAACTTTGAAGAAAGATATTCTATTTGATTTTTTTTGGTACTAGACATAAATGGCTTATTCTATTATTTTATTAAAAAACTAAAAAAGTTATGTCAGCATACTCATATTATACGCAAGCAGGCTATGATAAACTCCTTGAAGAATTGAGCGAGTTAAAAGTAAAAGGAAGAGTCGATATAGCTAGACAGATAGCAGAAGCTAGAGATAAAGGTGATTTGAGTGAAAATGCCGAGTACGATGCAGCAAAAGATGCACAAGGCATGTTAGAACTAAAAATAGCTAAGCTCGAAGAAGTCATATCAAAAGCACGGGTGATAGATGAATCGCAGATAGATTCTTCAAAAGTATCTGTTCTTTCTACTGTAAAAATTAAAAATATGGTCAACGGTGCAGAAATGACCTACACACTCGTCTCAGAAAGTGAAGCGGATTTGAAAGCAGGAAAAATCTCTGTTGACTCTCCTATTGGTAAAGGTCTACTCGGAAAGACTGTTGGAGAAATAGCAAAAGTACAAGCCCCAAGAGGTGCTATTAGGTTTGAAATTGTTGATATTAGCAGATAGAATAGTTATTGCACTAATATAGTTCCACTGAAAATCCTAAAAACAGATCTAGACCTCCGAAAATCCTTCTTTTTTCTTGATTTGACAAATCTGTTGGAATTTTTTTTGCCGTCCTTGTGTTGAGAACCTAGCCATCACAGGAGCATCTGATGGCAAATAGATTTCAAATCTAAGGTTGATAGTAAAATTTTATTTACATTTAAATCAGTCAAACATGAAAAATATCTTAATCGCATCAGTTTACATCATAGCGTTTACACAAGCCATCGTTGCCCAAGAGTCTGGTGGTGCAGACGATTATTATGCAGGTAAGAGATCAAATAATGAAGAAAGCCAGGGCAACTACTTATTCGATAATTTATTTGATGGGCTCAAAAGCACGTCGGGTATAGGAGGTGTTATGATAGATTTTTATGATGTTAATGGTGAAAGTGCTGTGAGTGTAGGCGGGGGTGGTGCTGTACTTGTCAACGATCGTTTTTATTTTGGTGGGTATGGCACTGGAGTTGCTAACAGTCCAAAATTTTCGTTGGAAGGCAACCCCGATGCAATCTTCAAGCTAGGGCATGGCGGACTTTGGATGGGGGCTATCATTAAACCCGAATCGCTGGTACACTTGGCTTTGAGCTCTCGTTTTGGCTGGGGTGGTCTCACATTAGAAGACGGGCAAGAGGAGCTTCTCAGTGAGAATATATTTGTAGTGAATCCTCAGCTTGATATTGAGTTGAATGTGGCTCGTTGGCTCAGGCTTAGTGTAGGTGCAGGTTATCGCTTGGTGAGTGGTATTGATAGTAATCTGATTGAGAAAAGCGATTTCAACGGGTATAATATCAATTTAGGATTCCACTTTGGTTGGTTTGAAAATTAAGATTATATACTCAAAGCGGTAGTATTTTCCTTTAACACCCCACTAAGCTAACCGGTAGTTGGATTGCCAAACCACCCTGAGAGGTCTCTTTAAACTTACTGTGCATTCCTTGAGCTGTTTCCCACATAGTTTTTACCACTATGTCAAAATTCACTATAGCATCGTCAGGATTGCCCGAGAGTGCTAAGTTTGCACTCGTAATGGCTTTCATAGCTCCCATAGCATTTCTTTCTATGCAAGGGATTTGTACTAGCCCACCAACGGGGTCGCAGGTAAGCCCCAGGTGGTGTTCCATAGCGATTTCTGCTGCCATTAATACTTGCTTGGGCGTACCACCAAGCACCTCTGTTAAGCCGCCCGCAGCCATAGCTGAAGAAACGCCAATTTCTGCCTGACACCCGCCCACGGCCGCCGATATTGTAGCCCCTTTCTTGAATAAAGAACCAATTTCTCCTGAGGTGAAAAGAAAACGACGAACATCCTGCATTTTCCGATCTTCACAAAAGCAATAATGATAAAGCAATACGGCAGGGATAACTCCGGCAGCTCCGTTGGTTGGAGAAGTAACGACCCTGCCCAGAGAAGCATTTTCTTCATTCACTGCTAACGCGAAACAGCTAACCCATGTATTGATCTGAGAAAAACTCTTGGCATTTTTACTAATTGCTTGTAGCCACTCTTTTGGGTGTTGAAAACTGCGATTGCCCAATAATTTTTCGCTAATAGCTTTTGCTCGCCTTTTTACTTTTAAACCTCCGGGTAATATTCCTTCTGTTGCACAACCCTTAAATACACAATCAAGCATAGTATTAAAAATTTCTTCTATACCCTTTTCGACAGCCTCATGATTTCGGAAGTATAGCTCATTTTTATGAACAATATCGGCAATAGACAAACCGGTTTGCTCGCTATGACGGAGTAAATCACTACCCTTGTCAATGGGAAAAGGAATTTTAATTGCTTTTTGCTTATTTTGTTTTGTACCTTTTTTACTAATAAACCCTCCTCCGAGCGAATAATAAGTATCTTCTAACACCACTTTGCCTTTTCTCAGGGCTTGAAAAGTTAGTGTGTTAGGATGTTCGGGCAGGCTGTGGGAATGGAAAATAATTTGTCGGGCAGGATTAAAAGCAATAGCTAGCCCGTGAATGAATATTTGTTTCTGTGATTGAATACGGGTGATATGCTGATGGACTTCCTCTGTAGAAATATGCTCAGGTTCAAAACTTTCAAGACCTAGCTGTACAGCCACGTCAGTTGCATGACCTTTTCCTGTTTTTGAAAGTGAGCCAAATAAATGTATTTTTATTTCATCGATTAGCTCACCCTGTAAATCATGAGTAAATTGTTTGGCCGCCCGCCAGGGTCCCAAAGTGTGTGAACTTGAAGGACCGATGCCTATTTTATATATATCGAAAATACTTAATCTTTCCATGAGTAGTGATTATTAATATTTTAAAAAACCTAATATGCAGTTGAGAATCAATTTATGATGCAATTTTTTTCTAGACTTTTTAGTGTCTGTCTGGCTATTTCTTTACCGATTTTTTGCGTCCTACTTCCTATTAATAACCGATTATATGCTTTTGAAAGTTGGGGGTGTCCTTGTATGCCTAACGTTTTCTGCCCCATCTCAAATATACCGATGGGGCATTTTTTATTACCTGCCGAACTCCCACAATAGGTGCAAAGATTTCTTCAGTCATTATTTCCATGCTGTGGTTTATTCTTTTTCCTCTCCGAGTCGCCCCACAGGAATATGTACCTTGCCTGAAAGATTTATCTCCAGCAAAAGCATTTTTTTCTTTATCCCAAAGGCTAATATGAATATGGCAACTTGAGCCTGCCCTCTCTTTATGGTATAATGCTACAATAACCGTCTCAATGGTTTCTGTGGCTAGCATTTCTTCTAATTCTTTAAGGGTGATTTTTCCTTTACCTTACATAATTTTTTTCTTAATGATGCGTTATAATATAGATTATATATATTTTATTAAAGCGAGGGATTTGTCAATCAGCACCTTTAAATAGTTTTCGTTCACACTTTGGCATGTCCACATATCTTTGAAGCTGCTAGCAACAGCTTTACTGCCAATGGGTACAGAATCAACAGGTTTGCCGTTAAACGGTGGAGCTAAATAGATTAAATCTTACCGACTGGCTGTTCACGTCATTTAATATGAATAAGTCATCTGCTGTATATAGGGTGTTTTTGATAACTATTAATCAAGAAAAATTCTTTTCACATGCTGCTCTCTGAAAACAAACCTACTATTTAATTGATTATTTAATAAATTTCTCCCAAGCTATTGAATTAGAAATAATCTTTATGATGAAAAAGAAAAGTAGATTTAAAAAGTGTAAAAATAGTTCACTACTATCCCCTCGTAAAATACTTGCTTTTTTTAATGATCATGCCGACTATACCTACACGATTCGCCAGCTAAACAAGCATTTTCAGGCACATACTAAGCAGAAGAAAAAAATATTATATGATGTAATACAAACGTTGGCTACTCGAAAAATGATTTGCAAACTATCGGAAAAACTATATCAAGGTTTGCTCAGCAAACAAATCCATAGGGGTGTGATAGACTTTGTGAATCCTCGCTATGCCTATGTTATTGTAGAAGAATTTGAGCAAGACATATGGGTACATGTTAATGATATGGCTACTGCTTTGGATGGAGATGTCGTTTTGTTAGAAATCTTTTTTAACCCGAGTAGAACGTGTTGCAAAGGTCGAGTAGTTGAAATAATTCAAAGAAATAAAACACAATTTATTGGCACGCTCGCACTCACGCGCCACCTTGCTTTTGTAGTAGTTTCAGGAAGAAAGATGCACCATGATATTTTTGTGCCTTTAAACTCATTGCAAGGGGCTAAACATGCGCAAAAGGTAATAGTACAACTGACCCATTGGAAGTTGCAAGCTAAAAATCCTTCGGGTAAAATTATTAAGCTATTGGGCAAATCGGGGCGTCATGAAACAGAAATACATGCTATTATGTTTGAATATGGTTTGCCCTTTGAGTTTCCTGAGACCGTAGAATCAGAGGTAACAAAAATGCCTGTAAAAATTAGTGAAAGAGAAATTTCACGTAGAAAAGATTGCAGAGATATCCCTACTTTTACTATTGACCCTGAAGATGCCAAAGACTTTGATGACGCACTTTCCGTGTGTAAAACACCACAAGGATATTGGGAAATTGGTATTCATATTGCTGATGTTTCGCACTATGTTCATCCGAATACTGCTTTGGAAAAAGAGGCTTACCGCAGGGCAACTTCTGTTTATTTAGTAGATAGAACTATTCCTATGCTACCAGAAAAAATCGCTAATGAATTGTGTTCACTCAGACCTAATGAGGACAAACTCACTTTTTCCGTAATTTTTCAGGTGGATGAATCAGCAAATATACTGAAACAATGGTTTGGGCGTACCGTGATTCATTCCGACCGACAATTTACCTATGAACAAGCGCAAGAGAATATACAAGCTGACTCTGGTAGTTTTTATGAAGAACTTCAGGTGCTTAACCGACTTGCTAAACAACTGAAAGCCAAGCGTTTTAAAGATGGTTCTATAAATTTTGAAAGCACAGAGCTAAAGTTTAAACTCGATGAAAATGGTAAACCTTTGCAAGTATTGCCAAAGACTAGGAAAGATACCCACAAGATGATTGAAGAATGGATGCTGCTAGCTAATAGATGTGTTGCTGAGTTTATGCGTGCTGAGAACTCAGAAGTAAATAAAATGATGGTTTATAGAATACACGAGCCACCTGACCCTAAAAAAGTGCAAGAATTTGCTTTTTACTTGAAAACACTCGGTTACACTATTGATACAAACAACTTATCTGCTTCCCTGCAAGCACTGCATCAACAACTGGAAGGAAACCCTTTGCAGGCTATCATAGATCAACAGGCTATCAGAATCATGTCTAAAGCAAGATATACTACGGCTTCTTTAGGACACTATGGTCTTGCTTTTAAATATTATACACATTTTACCTCTCCTATTCGTCGCTACCCTGACCTAATGGTACACCGTCTGTTAGCACATAAACTTTCTCAGGGAAGAAGTCTTGACAAAAGTCAATATGAAGTGTGTTGCGAGCATAGTTCCAAGCGGGAGCGTATGGCTATTGAAGCTGAAAGAGCTTCTGTGAAGTACAAACAAGTAGAGTTTATTCGGCAGTTTGTTGGTAAAACACTCAGTGGCGTGGTTTCCGCAATTACCCAATGGGGCATGTATGTAACCATCGATGAAATATTATGCGAAGGACTCATCAGGTTATCAACAATGAAAGATGATTACTACTATTACAATGAACTAAAAAAGCAAATTATTGGTAGCCACTACCAAAAAGTCTTCCGACTTGGTGACCCAGTAGCCGTTAGCCTACTTGCCACGGATTTGAATAGGCGAACGATTGATTTCGAATTGTTATAGTACTTCTTATTATATAATCAACATGGCATCGCCATAATTAAGAAAACGATACTTCTCTTTTTTTGCCACTTCATATGCCCTGACAATATTGTCATAACCGCCAAAAGTACAGGCCATCATTAACAAAGTAGTCATCGGCTTATGAAAATTAGTTACTAAAGAGTTACAAATTTGGAACTCGTAAGGTGGAAAAATAAATTTATTTGTCCATCCTCCATTTTGTTTTAACTTTCCTGACGCTGAGACAGAGGTTTCGAGTGCTCGCATAGAACTTGTACCAATAGCACAGATATTCTTTTTTCCTTCCATCGTCTGGTTAATAATTTCTGCTGTTTGGGCAGAGACTTCAAAGTTTTCCGAGTCCATTTTATGTTTGGTTAGGTCTTCTACGTAAACTTTTAAGAAAGAACTCAAACCAGTATGTAGGGTAATAGGGGTAATATCCACACCTTTCAGTTGCAATCTTTTAATTAGTTGTGTGGTAAAATGCAAGCCGGCAGAGGGTGCCGCTACCGCTCCGGTATTTTTGGCAAAAACTGTTTGAAAACGCTCTTTGTCTTGCTCCTCTGCCAGCCTTCCCAAATACTTGGGGATAGGTGCCTGCCCCAAATCGCTAATAACTTTATAGAAGTCGGCTTCTTCATCTTGGCACAAAAATCGGATAGTTCTTCCTCTAGATGTAGTGTTGTCAATTACTTCAGCTACTAGTTCTCCTTGCCCAAAATATAATTTATTACCGACACGTATCTTTCTTGCTGGGTCAACTAGCGCATCCCAAAGGTGTATTTTAGCGTTAAGTTCACGCAAGAGAAAAACTTCTATATCAGCACCTGTTTTTTCTTTATTGCCATGTAGGCGCGCAGGAAAAACTTTTGTATCATTAATTACCATGAGATCTTTTTCATCAAAATAATCAACAATGTCTTTGAAAATACGGTGTTCTATATCTCCTGTTTTTCTATGTACAACCATCAGCCGAGATTCATCTCTATTATTCTCTGGGTATTTGGCAATCAAATCTTCAGGTAACTCAAATTTAAAAGCAGATAATTTCATGTATTTATTTAACAATGGATTTAAGAAATTTTATAGTGTTTTTTAAATTAATCAAATGGTATATTTATAAACGATAGAGACTCAAGAGTTGAAAAGTTAGATCTAAATAAGCAATAATTTTGCATTTATGAAGGTTTATTAAAACCGACACATACTACTACATACCTCTGCGACCACTCATGATAGCGAATTAAAGTATTATGGGTGCAGAATTACTCGCTTCACAATCTTCGCTGTTAGTGGCACTGGTTTGGCCAACACTACTTGCTGAAGTAGGGTAATTTAAATCAGTTAAACATTTATATGGATTTAGGTTCTAAATGAAGCGTCAAAGATACCGGTATGGCAACGCTTATCGGTTAGTGATTTGATAGCCATCGCATTACCTAGGATCAATCACGCGGGCTGAGCAACTGGTAAATATTACGGCACGGGACAAGGGATGCAGGAGTTTTTTAAAGTAATAAACTCCTGCTCTAATTTATCATCATTTCTTCCTCGCCTGCTGCATTGGGTTTGTTCTGCCCGAGCTTTGCCTGGGAACTCTCTGTCTTTTATATATCTCAAATCTCGATTCTAGCGGCTTTGGCGGGAAGTAGTTATTTTGTTCATCTACATCCGCTGTTTCGCGGTAAGGATCGATTGAGAAAGAACTCACCTTTTTAGTAGTTATTACAACCTTACTGATTTTCTCGTTATTCATTCGCCAAATTTCAGCCGGGTAGCGTCTGAGTTCTTTACTACCGTCTTCGTAAATAATTTGCAAAAAGACAGGCATGACTAAACCACCCAAATTTTTTAACTGTATTTCATAAAAATATCTACCTGATGCAATGAGCTCTTTTTCTTTATCACCTAAAGTTTCTACATAGGCTTTGTAGCTTTTTTTATCACTTGCTGTTACATCCAGAGGGTCATAGCTATTATAAAAATCTTTCAATTTTTTCTTTCTTTCCATTACGGTTTCTTTTACGAAGCCTTTGTTTCTAGTATCTGAAATATAGGCATTAGCTCGATCTCTTTTTTCTTTCTTTTTCTTCTTTTCTATTTCCGGATTCTTAGAGTCTATTTCATAGAATTTCACTTTGTCTATGGCAATATCTACATAATCAGTGGTGTAAAACCAGCCGCGCCAAAACCAGTCTAAGTCCATACCAGAGGCATCTTCCATGATGCGAAAAAAATCAGCGGGCATAGGGTGTTTAAATTTCCAAGTTTGTGCATATCGTTTAAAAGCATGATCGAAAAGTTCTCTGCCCATAATACTTTCACGCAAAATATTGAGTGCTGCGGCAGGCTTGCCGTAAGCATTATTACCGAACTGCGGAATTGACTCTGAATTAGTCATAATCGGCATAATATTGTTTCGGCTACCCTTCATATAACTGGTGATTTTATAAGCAGGTCCTCTTCGTGAGGGATAATCTCTCTGCCACTCCTGTTCGGTTAAATACTGCAAAAAGGTATTGAGTCCTTCGTCCATCCAAGTCCACTGCCGTTCGTCGGAATTAACAATCATCGGAAAATAATTGTGTCCTACCTCATGAATAATAACACTAATCATTCCGTACTTAATACGCGGTGAATAAGTGCCGTCTTTTTCTGGTCTGCCATAATTAAAACAAATCATTGGGTACTCCATACCATTGGAAGCTTCCACTGAAATAGCTTTTGCATAAGGATAATCGAAAGTATAGCGGGAATACACACGCAAAGTATGTGCGACAGTTTCGGTAGAATATTGAGCATACAAGCCATAAGATTCTTTAGGGTAGTAGGACATAGCCATGACGGTGCGGTCGCCGAGTTTCACTCCCATAGCATCCCATATATATTTTGGCGAACTACCAAAAGCAAAGTCACGAACATTTTCTGCATAATATGTCCAAGTTTTTGTGCCGGAAGATTTTCTTTTTTCGGCAGCTTCAGCTTCTTTTTTTGTTACAATAAATACAGGATCCTGAGCAGTTTTAGCTTTTTCTAAGCGCTTGCGTTGTGCTTGGCTGAGTACATCTTCGGGGTTCTGCAAAGTACCCGTAGCTGCTACAACGTGTTCGTTAGGAACGGTGATGCTCACCTTATAGTTGCCAAAAGTAAGTGCAAACTCACCTCTTCCCAGAAATTGCTTATGTTGCCAACCGTTTACATCATCGTAAACTGCCATGCGTGGAAACCATTGTGTGATGGTGTAAAGATAATTACCATCTTCTTCAAAGTACTCATGACCACCTCGCCCTCCCATTCTGAGGCGGTCATTCACCTGATAATGCCAATCTACAGAAAAAACATAACTTGATCCGGGTTTCAGGACTTCGGGTAAATCTACACGCATCATTGTCTTATTGATAGTATAGGGTAAATTATTCCCGCTAGCGTCTTTCACCGATCGAATTTTATGTCCTCCGTCATAATCAGGGTAACCCATTAGTTGATCAACTGCTGCTACAGACATTTTATCTCTCAGTTTGCCAGTGTGGGTTTTGTGCGTATCAGAGTCTTTAGCTCTCATATTCTGGTCTAATTGTAGCCACAAATAAGTTAAAGCATTGGGCGAATTATTTTTGTAAGTAATGGTTTCCGAGCCGGTAATAATTTGATTATTGTCATCTAAAGTTACCTCAATAACATAATCAGCTTTTTGCTGCCAGTAAGCATGACCTGGTATACCGGAAGCATCGCGATAAGTGTTGGGGGTGGGCAATTCTGTATTCAACTGTCGGAACTTGGATTTATTTACTCTTTCCTCTTGTGCCTGCAAGGAAACAGTAAGTAAAGTAGCCGCAAACGCAAAAAAAATAATCAATTGTCTAGATGTGTTCATCGTTGGTTATAGATTAATTAATAAAAAATATTATTCACAATAAGATCTTTAAGGCAAAGCTAATAATATTCTGAATTTTGACTATGATAAACATACATAATTTTCAGCATTGGCACCTCTTGCTCACCGCCAAAAATGGCAATGAAAATTAGCTGAGCTGACGCAAGGGTATAATATAGACCCTAGTTGTATCGAGGACGAGTTAATGTTATTTGTATCGTACACAAATATTATGAAACAGACATTGCTGCCTATTATCTTCTTCTTTCCATTGCTTGCACCGGCTCAAGAAAGTGCGATTTTGAAAAATGACAATTACGTCAAACTAAGTTATTTTATTAAAAAAAGTAATTTTTCGGCTGAGTGTGGAATCCATAACAACCCAAATATAAAGAACTTTCTAAGGTAGAAGCCTATTTTTAAAGGAAAAAGAATTTCTATTTGGACAAAATAAAATGAACCAACCGCCGGGAAAGATCGGTGCTTTCTACTGGAGTCTGCTTGCAGTGGTTTTGATCTTTTTATACGCAGTTGCCTTTCTGATACTTTGTGAGTAGCGGCAGATTCATTAGTTTAGCACTTTCTGCCAAGTTCCGAACACACTCTTGCTAGCTTGGCGTTATGAATAATTCATGGTGCTACTACTAGCGGTAATTGGAATTCAGTGCATCGATGAGCAGATGAAGAAAAAAGCATTTACAAAAAATTGATACGTTTAATATGAATGAGAATAAACAAAAAATCGCATTATTTATTGATGCAGATAACGCACCAGCAAACAAATTTGATGAAGTATTGAGCGAGGTAGCAAAATATGGAGTTGTCACAGTAAGAAAGGCATATGGTAATTGGAAAAAAAAATCAATTAAGCCTTGGGAAGATCTTTTACATGAAAATGCTATTCAGCCAGTTCAGCAATATGATATGACTAAAGGAAAGAATGCCTCTGACATTGCCTTAGTAATAGATGCAATGGATGTCCTATACACAAAGAAAATTGACGTAATGTGTTTCGTTTCATCTGATTGTGACTTTACTCCAATGGTTACAAGAGTGCTTGCTGAAGGAAAAGTCGTTTTAGGTTTTGGAGAAAGAAAAACACCGCAGCCATTTGTAAATGCTTGTTCCAAATTTTTGTATTTGGATGAAGAAAAGAGCAAAACAAAAGATGAATCAACGAAAAATATCAAGTCAGATACAAAATTAATTAATCTGCTAAGAGAAGCCATTGATGCAACAGAAGATGATTCGGGATGGGCCACTTTAGCAGCAGTGGGATTACACATTTCAAATAAAACATCCTTTGATACAAGAAATTATGGATTCAAAAACTTAAGCAGTCTAATTAAGGCGATTGATTTATTTGAAATTAGACCTGATACCAGCACCTCATCATATCATGTAAAAGATAAAAAGAAAAAGAAATAAAGATATAGTGTTCCGCACCATAAACTGCTGATAATAATGCGCATAAAACATGATTCGTAGCTAAAGATTAGGCTCAGCACGGTTTATACAACGAACCGTTAGGAACAAATTAAGACCAACCAAAATAAATTTATTTTGGAGTTTTCGTTTTGACGTTTTCGCCATCAAGATTTAAAAAATACCCATATGAAAAATAATTTTTCATCTTCCCGTATTTTTTCATAACTTTAAAAATTAAAATCTTAGGTAGTAAAAAATTGACTATAAACACAAGCAAATAACTCTTCATTTGATGCAAAGTAGAAAATACTCCCTTTTTGTTTTATTGATTTATTTTATTTCAGGTACTTTTTTAGCAAACTTCGTTGCCGGCGTTGTCACTTTTATTTTGTGTGGATTTGAGCGGGAATTGTCTCAAAACCTATTAATCAACCCTATGCAATATCCTCAATACCGTGTTGTGTCTATGGTGGCGCAAGGTTTTAGTAGTATTTGTAGCTTTATTGTCGTGCCATTTATTTATTTGAGATGGTATGAAAAACGCAAGCCTTCAAAAGTGCTTTTTTTATCTACCCATCGGCTGTTTTCGTTACTTTCTTTAAGCGTATTAGTCACTCTAGCTTATCTACCCTTCGTTGCTTATATTGGCTACTGGAATCAGAATATTCAGCTACCAGAATTTCTGAAATCTTTTGAAGAAATAGCGCAAGCGTTAGAGACACAATTGTACGACTTCACGCTTTTTATTCTTGATTTTGCCTCTTTTGGAGAATTTTTATTGGGTCTAATCGTCATTGCCGCTATCCCGGCTTTGGGTGAAGAGTTTTTTTTTCGAGGGCTTCTAATGACCAAAATGGAGCAGGCTTGGAAAAATCGCCACCTAGCTGTTTGGGTAAGTGCTTTTGTTTTTAGTGCGATTCATCTTCAATTTTACGGCTTATTACCCCGAATGATACTCGGTGTTTTATTTGGTTATTTGTATGTTTGGTCCAGGTTCTTTTGGATGCCCGTATTAGCCCATTTCACTAACAATGCTGTTGGAGTATCTCTGGCTTACTTTTACGGTAAAGATTTTGAAAATATTACTTCACAAGCAGAAGAAAGCATTAATTTAGCCGCTGCCTTATTTTCTTTGCTATTCATGCTTATACTGGTTTTGTATGTTAAGAAAATTTCTGGAGTTCGTGTATCCCAAATTTTGCAAGCCACACCATCTTTTCCTATCAATGACTGGAAAAAAGTTTTTACCACAGCTAATGCTTTACATGCAGACATCGTTAAAAATACATTGGATAGTTATCACATTGAAGTTATTATTATGAATAAACGCGATTCTTCTTACGATAACTTCGGAGAGCGGGAAGTCTATGTAACTAAGGCTCAAGTACTTAAAGCAATAAAAATCATACAAGATGAGATTAAATTTGAGTAACTTTAATGAATTGCAATTAAGAGTCATGGCGGCTGTAGTGGGTATTCCCCTCATAGTAGGAAGTGTTTTATATCATCCTTGGGGCTACTTTACCATATTTTTTATTATTTGTGGAGCTTGTTTATTAGAATTTTATCAACTGTTGGGCTTGCGTGGAGAACAACCATTAAAAACTTTTGGAACTTTCAATGGGCTTTTAATTTATACTATTACCTATCTGGTGGCAAGCGGACAAATAAAAGATGATTTTTATTTGCTTACCTTTATTGGCTTGTCAAGTGTTTATTTGATTAACCTTTACATAAAAAAAGACAAGCATCCTTTTACTAATATAGGCTTTACATTTTTAGGAATTATTTACGTAGGTATTCCTTTTTCTTTATTACACCTTTTGGTATTTTACGCTAATACATATCATTTTCAAATTATTCTTGGCTTATTATCTATTTTGTGGGCTAGTGATACGGGAGCTTATTTTGCTGGTAAAAGTTTTGGCAAACGAAAATTGTTTGAAAGAGTTTCTCCCAAAAAGACTTGGGAAGGTAGTATTGGCGGTGCCATATTGGCAACTTCTGTGAGCTTGGGGCTTGCCTATTATTTTGAATATATTCCTGTGTGGAAATGGATATTGATTGCCATAATTATTGTGGTGGCAGGCACTTATGGCGACTTGGTTGAATCTTTATTTAAAAGAACTGTCAAGATTAAAGATTCTGGAAATACTATACCCGGACACGGTGGTTTTCTCGATAGATTTGATGGCTTGTTAATTGCAGCACCGTTTATTGTAGTATTTATTAAATTAGTATAACAAAATGCTTATAAAGCATCTTCAATGTAGATAATTGTTGTCAAACATACCCTAAATACTTATTCTTAACATTATTCTTTCATACTGCGATGAAAAACTTATTTACGCTTTTTTGTATGTGTGCCGGATTTTTTACTACTCCAGTTGCTCTGGCTCAAAAAAATAGCCGCTTGAAAGCTCAAGTACAAACTTTAGTAAAAGATAAAGAAGAAAAAATTATCAAATGGCGCAGATATTTTCACGCCAATCCCGAATTATCCAATAGGGAATTTAAAACTGCCGAGAGGGTAGCTAATCACCTCAAGGCATTGAATATTGAGGTACAAACTAAGGTAGCTCATACTGGTGTAGTAGGTGTTTTAAAAGGTGGTAAACCGGGTAAAGTGATAGCTTTAAGAGCAGATATGGATGCTTTGCCAGTAACAGAGCGTGTCGACATTCCTTATGCTTCAAAAGTAAAATCAACTTATAACGGGCATAATGTAGGCGTAATGCACGCCTGCGGACATGACACACACATGGCTATTTTGATGGGTGTAGCAGAGGTACTAAGCGAAATGCGTACCAGCTTAAAAGGAACTGTTAAGTTTATTTTTCAGCCTGCCGAAGAGGGCGTTCCCGAAGATGAAGAAGGAGGTGCTAAAATGATGGTGGCGCAGGGTGTGATGGAAAACCCCAAACCTGATGCCGTTTTTGGGCTGCACATCAATTCACAGACCGAAGTAGGGAAAATAAAGTATCGCCCCAACGGTACTATGGCTTCGGCCGACTTTTTAAGAATTACAGTTAATGGTACACAAACACACGGTGGCTATCCTTGGAACGGAATAGACCCAATAGTTGTTTCTGCACAAATTATCAACAGCTTACAAACGATAGTTAGCCGCCAAGTAAGCTTAATTGATGCCCCCGCAGTAGTGACGATAGCAACCATACACGGCGGTGTGAGAAATAATATTATTCCCGAACAAGTAATTATGACAGGTACTATTAGGAACCTCGACACAAAAATCCAAGATTTAGTACACGAAAGAATTAGAAGAACAGCCACTAATATTGCTGAAAGTGGTGGCGCACGAGCCATTGTTGAAATTAACAGAGGATACCCTGTTACCTACAATAACCCTGAGTTAACAGAAAAAATGCTACCGACTTTGCAAGAAGCTGCTGGTAAAGAAAATGTTATACTTACCCCACCGGTAACCGGTGCTGAAGATTTTTCTTACTACGCTATGAAAGCCCCCGGCTTATTTTTCTTTTTGGGAGGAATGCCTAAAGGAACTAACTCGAAGGATGCAGCCCCACACCATACTCCTGATTTTTTTATCGATGATAGTGGTTTAGCCTTAGGTGTAAGAACCTTATGTAATCTTACCATAGATTATTTGTCAGCAAAATAAATTCTTAAGCCTTTATCAGATGTTTATGAAAAAACTAGCCTTACATTGGCAAATCATTATAGGTATTGTACTAGGGCTATTTGTAGGCGTTGCCCTTACGCTAGCAGGTCAAACAGCCTTCTCAAATGCTTGGATAAAACCATTCGGACAAATATTCATCAATTTGCTTAAATTAATTGCCGTGCCGCTAGTACTTATATCTTTGGTCAAAGGAATCACCAGTCTTTCGGATATTTCCCGACTTTCTTTGCTCGGTTCACGCACAGTAGCGATTTACCTTTTTACTACTGTGATAGCAGTAATTATTGGCTTAGTGTTGGTTAATATCACCCAGCCAGGCAAAGGATTTTCAGAAGAAACGCGCAAGGAATTTAGTCAGAAATACAAAGATACTTCATCTAAAAAAATAGATGTAGCGCAAAACCAGAAAAATAAAGGACCTTTACAACCGTTAGTAGATATGTTTCCAAGCAATATTTTTAGTTCTTTTACTAGCAACCGTAACATGTTACAAGTTATTGTTTTTGCTATTTTGTTCAGCATAGCTATTGTCATGCTCAAGAAAAAGGAAGTAAATATTGTAGTAGATTTTTTTGAATCGCTTAACCATATCATTATTCAAATGGTCAATATTATCATGATGGCTGCTCCGTACGGCGTGTTTGCATTAATTGCTTCGCTAATTGCAGATTTTGCGGGTGAAAATTCAGGAAAAATATTGGAATTACTCAGCGCGTTGGGGTTCTATTCTATTACTGTATTTATTGGCTTAGTAATAATGACCTTTGTTTTTTATCCGACTTTGCTAAAGATCTTTACAAATTATAGTTATATGAAGTTTTTTCAAGCAATTGCCCCCGCCCAAATGATGGCTTTTTCAACTAGCTCTAGTGCCGCAACATTACCTATAACAATGAGTAGAACAGAAAATCATTTAGGTATTTCTAAAGAGACAACTAGTTTTGTCTTACCATTGGGTGCCACGATAAACATGGATGGCACTAGCCTATACCAAAGTGTAGCAGCAGTATTTATTGCACAGGCTTATGGCATAGACCTGAGTTTAGCCCAACAAACTGGAATCATAGCTACTGCTACCCTAGCGTCTGTTGGTGCAGCTGCCGTACCCGGAGCAGGGGTTATCATGCTAATTATTGTTTTAGAGCAGGCAGGTATTCCCGTAGAAGGCATTGCCCTAATTTTAGCACCCGACAGAATACTTGATATGTGTAGAACAGTAGTGAATATTACAGGAGATACGACTGTTTCTACACTTGTAGAAAAAATTGTTCTTAATAAAAAAACTAATTAAACTATTTTAAA
>CBDATB010000013.1:660000-793966 GCA_965199745.1 Flammeovirgaceae bacterium
GTTGGGGCTGGCCATTGCCATGCCTCCCACAGGCCCTGTGGCTATTTTAGTGATACAGCAAATGATAAAAAAGCAAGTGAGGCGAGCCTTTGCTATTGCATTGGGTGCGGGCTTGACGGGAAGCGTGCTACTTTTTACAGGGCTTACAGGCATCGCACTACTTAATTTTAATGACACGGTCAAAAATATTCTGGGCTTTTCGGGGATTATTTTGTTATTTATTTTAGGTGTTAGAGAACTACTCAGAAAAAATGTACCAATACCACCTAACCAAAGAAATATACGCAGTATTTACAAAGGACAGGCTTATTTTTTGCTGGGTGTTAGTTTTGTTGTGGGAAACCCAACAGTGTACGTTACCTATACAGCACTGACTGCCCTTATCAAAGGATATGAGTTTTTTACGCATGATTTAACAGATAATGCACTCATCTCAGCCGGGATGCTAGTAGGAAATATTAGCTGGTATTTGTTTCTTGCTAACATGCTTACCAAAAATAATCGCACCGTCAGCCATAGTTTTATTAATGTATTCGGCAGAGCAACAGGAATTATTCTTATCGGCATTGCTTTTGCAATGTTCTATAAGAAATTTGAATAAAGGCAAGGGTGGTAATTAGAACGTATGATGAGTTTTTTATCTGCAATTCTTGGGACTCGATACCAACATCTGAGAAATACAAATTAACGTATTATAGACGTTTTTGACTTATATTCCTTGAAAAATCAGCACGAAAGCTAAAAACGTAAAATAAGTTCTGCTAGGTTTACTTCACGAGACAAATTTAGTTTTTAACGCAGCCGATACCGACCGATTGCTGCACCCCTGACAGAAATATTCATAAGTTGTGCAATTTCCTTAGTTGACATATTCACCCGCAAATAAGCACAAATCTTTATATTTTGAAGGTTGAGATTAGCGTACTGTTTTTTTAGTTTTTGTGAGAAACCGCTGTACACTTGTTCAAAATGAAACTGGAAGTTTTCCCAATCTTTGTCGCAGTCAATATTAGAATCAATATTTTTAATAATTTGCTACGAGCAACAGTATTTTTTATTTGTTCTTTTAACGTGCTATTAGTATCTTTTTTAATGCTGTTAGTAAATTCGTTTTTGTTAATCAAATGCATGGTGGCAGTAGCGAGTTCTTTATTTTTATGGGTGATTTCTCCTGCTAATTTTTCATTTTTTAATGCTAAAATTCGCTGTTCCGATGCTGTGGTGATGGTCTCGAGTTCATTGTCTTTTTTTAATGGTTCTCGCTCTTAGCGGAGTAGTATCTGTTTTTTTTCTTTTCTGTACCTCCTTTCTATAAAATGCGAGCAATAGTAAAAATGCAATAAAGTATATTTTTGCAGTGACTGATGTATAAATGATGTATTAATATTTTTATATTGATGTATACATAGTGTAGACCCACTTTCTATTTTTATCAATGTTGAATACATTTGTGTTGAACAAAATAAATATTTTCCAGTTATAACGACTCTACCTATTTAATAAAAATTTATTGTTTGATTTCAGTGCTTTATTCTTTATGAGAAAAATTTACAAACTTCTTATCACATTCTTGCTCGCTATGGTCGCCAACTTTTGTTTTGGGCAGGTAAAAATTTCTGGTAGGGTCAGCGATGTCAATGGGGAAAATTTACCGGGAGTGAATGTTTTACTCAAGGGTACTCGTACTGGCACAATCACTGACCTTGATGGCAAATACAGTATTTCTTTGGAAAGTGGCGAAGGTGTCTTGCTTTTTTCTTACGTGGGATATTTACTCCAAGAGGTAACACTCTCTGGGCAAAATCAGATTGATGTTGTATTAGAAGAGAGTGCTGAAATATTGGATGAGTTAGTAGTTGTTGGTTATGGCACTCAGAAGAAAAGCCTGCTTACTGCTGCTATTTCGCAAATTGGTTCTGAGGCTTTGGAGGACAGACCCTTGTTGAGGTTGGAGCAGTCGATTCAAGGACAAACTGCCGGAGTTCAGGTAACGCTCAATTCAGGGCAACCGGGTGCAGGGGCAAGGGTTCGTATTCGTGGGACAGGTTCTTTTGGGACTCGCCAGAATCCGCTCTACATTGTTGATGGAATACTGTATAATAACGAGGGCAGTTTAGATTTTCTAAACCAAAATGATATTGCTTCTATCGAAGTGCTTAAAGATGCTGCCTCTGCCGCTATATACGGCGCACAAGGTGGTAATGGTGTCGTTATTGTGACGACTAAATCAGGAAAGAAAGGCGAGTTGAAAATAAGTTATGATAGCTATTTTGGTATGCAAAATACTGCTAAAAAACTAGACCTACTAAATACACAACAGTATGTAGAAATATTAAACGAAGCAGCTGAAAATGCTAGCCAACCGGCTGTTTTTCCCAGTACGACTGATTTCAATTCTTTACCCAATACTGATTGGCAGGACGCTGTATTTGCTAATAATGCCCCTATTTCCAACCATCAATTAAGCATTTCTGGCGGCAGTGAAAAATCTACCCATTTCTTCTCACTTTCCTATTATCAACAAGATGGCATTGTTGCTCCCGAAAGGTCAAACCTTAAACGCTTCACGGCTCGGCTTAATAGCGATTATTCAATAAAAAATTGGTTAAAAGTTGGGCATAAACTTTCATTTACCAATATTGTCAACAGGGGAGTCACTGAAAATAGCGAATTTGGCTCTCCTCTGGGGCGTGCGATTAATATCGATCCTACAACCCCAGTTTATGAAACAAACCCGACTCGTTTGGCAGAATTAGAAAACATAGTTTCGGGTAGTGATACCATCCGCTTTGAGTTAGTCTCGGATGAAAATGGTACTTTTGGCGTTTCAGATGTTGGTTCTGAAATTGTTAATCCAGTAGCTGCCCTAGCTATTCAAAATGGTGAAAATTGGGCTAGAAAAATTAATAATAACGTGTATGCACAAATTAATTTTTTTGAAGGATTTTCTTTCCGTTCAGATTTTAGTTCAGAAGTATCATTTTGGGGAGATCACAGCTACACACCCGTACACTATTTAAATGCCACCAACAATGTGGGAATTAACACGGCAGGACCGACAGAAGTACGTTTAAATACTTCTTTCCAATCTGTCAATCAAATTTTCAACTGGAACTCCGATAATATCATCACCTATAGTAAATCAATTGGAGAGCATAAATTTACAGTTACTGCGGGAGCCATTATTCAAGCGGGTACTGGGGTTATTTCTTTGAGCGGTAGTAGGCAAGATTTTGATGAAATACCAGGACAAACCAATATTGATGCTGCCAGAAATATAGAGAGTGACCGATCTGCTGGAAGTTTTGAAAACGAAAGTATATCCCGATTTTCTCTTTTGGGGCGTATTAATTATGACTTTAAAGAAAAATACCTAGCCTCTGTTTCATTTCGCCGCGATGCTTCCTCTGCTTTTGGTGCTAATAACCGATTTGCTTATTTTCCTGCTGTTTCGGCAGGTTGGGTCATTAGTAAAGAAAATTTTTTTAATGCGGGCGTAATTGATTTTCTCAAATTACGCGCCTCCTGGGGAGTGAATGGCATAGACTCTGACCAGACACTTCAATTCAGTTCAGTGATAGAAAACGGTTTTTCAGGTGCTTTAGCAACTTCACTAGGAAGTAATGAAACATTGTTTAGAGGTGCTTTGCCAGAGTTTTTGGCTAATCCCGATCTTAAATGGGAAGAGGCAAGACAGTTGGATATAGGCATTGATTTGCGCTTATTCAACAGCTCTTTTAACATTGCTTTGGATTACTATAACAAGACAAATGCCGACCTCATAGTAAATGGCTCCTTGGGAGGAGGTCTCACGCTAGGCAATGAACTGGCTATTTTTAATTTAGGAGACATGAAAAATGAAGGGATCGATATAGAATTGGGATACGTTGGAAAGATAGGAGAAAACTTCAATTATGACGTATCGGGTAATCTTTCCTACCTGAAGAATACTGTATTGAATATTGGCGGCGATGCTGCCGAGTTGATAGATGGACGCTTCGGACCGCAAGGCGTCGAAATATTGCGTACTATTGAAGGACTTCCGCTTGCCCATATATTTGGTTTTGTAACCGATGGTATTTTTCAAAATAGTGCTGAATTGCAAGCACACGTCAACGCTGAAGGGCAAGCATTGCAGCCGGCTGCCCAAGCAGGCGATGTGAGATTTGTTGATGTGAATCAAGATGGCATCATTGACGACGATGACCGCACAATGATAGGCGACCCAACTCCTAACTGGAGTTATGGTATGACGATTAATTTGTCTTATAAAAATTTTGATCTGTCTATATTAGGTCAGGGGATAGCGGGTAATGATATTTTTAGAGCTTATCGCCGCTTCGACCTGCCAAGAAGTAATTATACAGCCGATATACTCAAACGCTGGACAGGTGCAGGCACCTCTAACAGACTGCCTCGTGTAACATTTAACGATACCAACGGAAATTTCACTAAGAGTTCCGACCTCTACATAGAAAAAGGAAATTTTTTCCGTATAAGAAACTTACAAATAGGTTACAAACTTCCCCAATCATTATTAGCTAAAATTAATGTAACAAAGGCTCGCATCTATATTTCTGCCAATAATTTACTTACGCTTACGCAATATAGCGGCTTCGATCCTGAGTTGGTTGGAGGAGTGGACAGAGGTAATTACCCACAAGCACGTACTTTTTTATTTGGGTTTAATATAACACTATAATATTTTCTATTCCAAAAATATAAAACAATGAAATATTTGATCGCTTTGTACATAGTCTTCAATTTGAGTGCATGCAGCAACTTTCTCGAAACCGATCCTATTGGGAGACAACTAGAAATTAATTTTTACCAAAATGAAAATCAGGCTTTTCAAGCTCTGGTGAGTATTTACGATGTATTGGCTTGGGGAGGACATACTACTTGGGGTATGCCACACGGGCTTTTTGAGGCTGCCTCAGACGATTGCCATGCAGGTGGTAGTGACGCCTCAGACCAGCCCGCTTGGGTAGCTTGGGATATGTTTACCTTAGACCCTTTTATCGGACCGCAAGAAGATTTATGGGGTAGGTACTATGCAGGAATATACCGCGCGAATTTGTTTTTAGAAAGAATTGGTGATATACCGGAAACTACCGCTGGATTCAAATCTCGTGCTATTGCAGAGGCTAAATTTTTGCGTGCCTACTTTCATTTTAACTTAGCAAGAATATTTGGAAATGTTCCGATAGTCCTGAAAACCCTTTCGCTCAGCGAACTCCAAAACATCAGTCAGTCAGTGCCGAGTGAGGTGTATGACCAAGTAGAAGAAGATTTGAATGAGGCTATCGCAGATTTACCTGCAACAGTGTCAGAGGGTGAACTGGGTAGAATTGCAAAAGGTGCAGCACAGGCTTTGCTCGGAAAGACAATTCTGTTCAGAAGTGGTACGGAAAACACGCGCATGGCAGAAGCAGCTACCATATTTACAGACATGATTAACTCAGGCATATATTCGCTCGTGCCTAACTATAGTGATATTTTTAAAGAAAGTAATGAATTTAACAGCGAGTCTGTTTTTGAAATTGTTCATTCAGGCAGCGGGCAGTACGGAGATCCAGACTGGTTTGAGTTCTCAAGGTCTAGCGAGGGAAATTATACCACGCAGTTTATTGGTATTAGAGATTTGGCGGCACCCAGTGAGCCTTATGCTGCGGGTTGGAGCTTTTGCCCAGTAACCCCCGAAATGGAAGAGTTGATGCGCAACGACCCACGCTATGAACACAGTATTATCAATGGAAATACTATCAAAGCTAACGGTGGAAGTTATACAGAAGGGTTTCAGAATACCAACTTTTTTATTAAAAAATATACTCCTCTGAAGGCAACACTCCCCACCATAGGAACGACTGTGCTAAATTGGGGGCAAAACTATCTGGTCATACGCTATGCCGATATATTGCTGATGGCTGCCGAGACCATTGTGAGAAGCGGTGGCAGTGAAAGTACTGCAATTAGTTATGTCAATGAGGTACGACAAAGAGCCGGTGCGAATAATCTTTCTCCATTTATTACTGGCAGCGATTTGTTAGAATCCATCTATTTGGAAAGAAGGCTTGAGTTGGCTTTTGAAGGACATCGCTACTGGGATTTGGTCAGAACTAATAGGGCAGCTACTGCACTTTCCGATAAGGGATTCATAGCCGGCACCCATGAGTTTTTACCCATACCCCAAGCAGAAATCGATAATACAAACGGTGCTTTAGTGCAAAACCCCGGCTATTAGTATGCTTCTTATTAAATTATACCGATAGATATTCATATTTCGAACAAATATTTTCTAACTATTCTTATGTATTTTATCTCATTTTAAACCAAACTTTATTTTCTATGAAACAGATTAAATTTCTTACGATTTGTGCAAGTGTAATATCATTAATACTGATTACTTCTTGTAAAAAAGATGAGGAGACCGACGCGGCACCCACGGCTAGCTTTGTCTCCTCGATAGTTATTGGCAATTCGCTAACGGTTAGCTTTCAAAATGAGTCTACCGGTGAAGGTAATACTTACGCTTGGGATTTTGGTGATGATAATACTTCCACCGAGGTTAACCCTGAGCATACTTACTCTACGGCGGGTACCTATACTGTTAAGCTAACAGCTACTAACAGTACTGGGAGTAATACTTTTGAAAGAGATGTCACCGTAACAGCAGCTAATCCCTTACTTGAATTTTTGGCAGGCAGCAACCAAAAAACATGGATACTCCAAAGGGAAGGCATTGCTTTGGGTGTAGGTCCTGCAGCCGAAGATGTGCAATGGTTTGCATTCGGTGGTGCCTCCGCTCCTTTGGGTGACAGACCTTGTGTTCTCGATGATGAATACACCTTCTCTACCGACGGTACTTTTAAGAACGATACAAAAGGCACTTTCTTTATGGATGCCGAGGCAAATGGTGGATGGAATGATGCATTAGGTAGAGAAACGTGTATAGATGAGAGTACTTCTGGTGCATTTACTACTTCTTCAGGAACTGACTTTAGTGCATTCGCTAACGGTGGAACTTATACTTTTAATGCTGACAACAGTACTAAAACTTTGAGTGTTGCCGGTAGAGGTGCTTATATTGGCTTGCCTGCTAAAACCAATGCTGGAGATCTCGGACCGAATGGAACTATCCCCCCAGTGTCTAATTTCTCAGTTATCCGCACAGGTGAGGGATCAACTGCCGACACGCTAGTGCTGGGCTTGGCTTTCCCTAACTCCGCTGGTTCTGACGGTGTAAATGCTTTTTGGACTTACTATTTGGTGAGTTACAATAATAGTATTGATATACCTAACATTCCTGACTCAAAGTCTAACGCTAGTTTTACTAGTAGTGTATCTGATAGCAATCCGTTAATAGTTAGTTTTACCAATACTTCTAGCAATGCTACTTCTTACGAATGGAACTTTGGCGATGGTAGTGGTACTTCTACTGACGAATCGCCCACTTATACTTACTCCAGCTTCGGCACTTATGATGTTCGTTTAATAGCTATCGGTAATGATAACAGAGATAGTACTACTATGGAGGTAGTCCTTGCAGATCCCAACGCTATCGTTTTGAGTGCTTTAATAGGTGATGAATCTAAAACTTGGAAGTTAGCCCCTCGAGCAGGTGCTTTAAGAGTGGGAGACCAAGGTGCCGGTAGTGCCAATTGGTGGTCAAGTAGCGAAGCAGATGTAACAGCCAGAGCATGTTTGTTCGACGATGAATTTGAACTCACTAAAAGTGGTGGTTTAAATTTTGACCCTAAATCACAAGTGTGGGTAGAAGACTATTGGAATGCCGGAGTGGCTGACGGGTGTAATGATATATCTACCATTACAGGTGCTTCAACAGCCTGGGCTTCTAAGCAGTCGCATAGTTTTACCTTTGATTTAGCTCAAGCTACAATTACTGTCAACGGATCAGGAGCATTCTTCGGTTTCCCTAAAGGAGGCGACGGTGCCGAAGTGAATTTAGCTTCAGGAGCTTTACCTACTACTCTTACATATAAAATACTGACCTATGTTGATGGAAGTGATGAAGACGAACTAGTCGTTAGCATCAATATTGGTGGCAATGCTCACTGGACATACACTCTGGTGTCCAAAGACTGAAACTATTGCGAATATTCTTGGGAAATGCACATATTACTTTTCAAGAATATCCCTTACATAAGCCGATTAAATAATCGGCTTATGTTTCCTAAAACAGTAAACTATTGAAACATAACTCAGAAAGCCCAAAAAGTTATATGAAAATGTTTTAACCTTATAAGAAATAATTATTCAACAATGTTCATATCATAGTGATGTCAACAAAAAACACCTACCGAAATCGCCATTATTTGCTAACTACGCTACTATTATTTTGGACATCGGTGGCATTCTCTCAAGGGAATTATGTTGTCAATATTGACTTTGAATCTTCTGTACCTACTTTCAACACGTTCGGAGGTAATACGTATGAAGATACCGACAATCCTTCTCAAACAGGTATTAACACAAGTAGCCGCGTGGGTAAAATTGTTAAGAGCAACACGAATGCTATGGGCGGCATTTTTGTGGATTTGCCCAGTGCCATAAATTTTTCTCATAGCAATACGTTCACTATAAAAATATACAGTCCGAAGATAGGTGCTATTATTAAATTTAAGATAGAAGATAACAATAGTGGTGAGCAGATAGAAATAGATAAGACCACCAGCATTGCCAACCAATGGGAAGAATTGAGTTTTACTTTTACCGGTGCTGTATCTAACACTTATGAGAGAATTACTTTATTTTTTGATTTTAATACTAATATACCCAACACTTATTATTTTGATGATATCCGCTTATCAGGCTCTGGTAGTACAGGAAGTGGAGAAGTTGGGCGTTGTGTAAACTTAGTTTGGTCTGACGAATTTGATGTAGATGGTATACCCAACAGCAGCCGATGGGCTTATGACGTAGGAGACGGGTGTAATATTCACCCAGACTTGTGTGGATGGGGCAACCAAGAAGAACAGTATTACACAAAAAGACCTGAAAACGTAAGAGTAGCCAATGGGAAGTTGATTATAGAGGCAAAAAAAGAAAATTTTGGCGGAAGAAGATATACATCTACCCGCATTGTGAGTAGAAACAAGGGTGACTGGTTATATGGGCGTATTGAAGTAAAGGCAAAGCTACCAAAAGGCAAAGGTACTTGGCCTGCTATATGGATGTTACCTACCGACAATACCTATGGCGGCTGGCCACACAGCGGAGAAATAGATATCATGGAGCATGTAGGTTTCGACTTAAACAAAGTTCATGCTTCACTGCATACTAGCAACTGCAACACTAATGCATCAGCTTGCGGACAGTCTACCAGCAGGTTTGTATTGGGTGCTGTTGACGATTTCCATGTATACGCTATTGAGTGGACAAAAGATGATATTCGCTTTTTTGTTGATGATTTACATTATTTTACCTTCTTCAATAGAAATCAAGGATTTGCTCAATGGCCTTTTGATCAACGCTTTCATTTAATTATGAATATTGCTATAGGCGGCACTTGGGGAGGTCAGCAAGGAATAGACGACAGTATGCTCCCGCAAACCATGGAGGTTGATTATGTGCGTGTATATGAATTTGGTGCTTCAGTTGAGCTAAATGGAGAAACTTTTGTACAAAGTAATCAAGTTGGTGTGGTGTATACTGCTACTAAGGTAGCTAATGCCAATTATCAGTGGAGTTTGCCGGCAGGAGCGAGCATCATTTCAGGGCAGGGTACGAACCAGATCACTGTGAATTGGGGTGATACACCCGGCAGGGTAAAAGTAACTTTGTCCGGAAATTTGGATTGCGAAAACCAAGAAGCCTCCTTAGATGTAGCGTTTTTTCTCCAACCCGAAGGGGATACATTTGCAATAGATGATTTTGAAGATAATAACCTAAGCCAATGGAAAACAGATCTTACGGGTGCGAATACCTATGCTTTAGCAGAGGAAGATGGTCAGCTAAGAGTGAGTTATCATATTACTGATGATGCTGCAGGGTCTTCGGTAGGCAGAACTTTCACAACACCAGTAAATTTAGCTGCACATACCGTTATGAGAATAAACCTCAGGGCAAGAAGTGCCAATGTGCAAAATTTGCGTATTGCCGCTACTCTGACAGATGCAGCAGGAAAAGAAACAAGCAACACACTCTTCTTCCTTAACCCACTCAAAGACGATGAATACCATACTTACGGATACGACTTTTCGGGTGCTTGGAATACAGTGGATTCCTCGAAAATAACAAATATGCGTATGTACTTCAACAAAGGGCAGGACACCGTATGGTTTGAAGATGTGAATATGCTTGATGGTAGGCAAGTACCTGATGTACTAACGAACCTCAGGGCAAGCTTTACCGATAATAATGCCGTTGATTTGCGCTGGGATGCCGATAGGAGCAATGGAGTCGGATATAGGGTATGGCATGCCACTGCTCAGGATACTGACTATAGTTTGATAGCAGATAATTTGAGTCTTGCACAAAATCATTTTACAGCAAATGGTCAGACAGGTACTAATTTTTATCGAGTGAGTGCCTTTAACAATGCTGGTAACTCAGCATTTAGTAATGTCGTAGACTTAGCCGTTACGGGCATTTTTCAGAAAATAGCAGACGAGCAATTAAAGGTTTTTCCCAATCCTTCTTCAGGAACTTTTTGGATACAAGCAGAAAATGGATTAAATTTTACCAAGACCAATATTAGCCTTTTCAACATCTGTGGAAAACTTGTTGCTGTAAAAGTGTTGAAAGAAGATACTAAGAAGTGGAAAATAAAATACAGTAAAAAAAATGTTCCTGATGGAATTTATATATTGGTGCTTAATACTTCAGAGGAATATTTTTATAAAAATATTATAGTAGATTAGATTTCTCTAGGGTATAACTTGGTATTTTCTTGCGTGACACCTCTACACTAAAGATTTTTGGACTTTGTGTTCTACAAGAATTTGCTGGCAGAACCATGAAGATAGGAGCCTTATATCAACTCCACACGTGTACCCGCCAGTCCCTGACGATGTTTTTTTTGCCTTATACTGACAAACAAAAAAGTTTTTTTCAAAAAATCTGTCGCTGGCATGCCACAAGCAGCAAAGCTAACCGATGGGTTTTTGCTCCGTTTTATGAAACCCAATTAGGCAATTATCAGTTCAAAACAAGAAATGCTATTTCTGTTACTCGCTTAAATATTAAGCATAGCTGTGCAGCATAATAGGCATAAGGAGCATGATAATATCTTCTTCTTCTTTTTTTCCTTCAGGAATTATTAGTGCTGCGCTGCTCGACTCTGAAAGTCGGAAAGTAACTTTTTCTGTATGGAGATTATTGAGTATTTCAATTAACAAGCGGGCATTGAAACCAATTTCTAGGCTCTCTCCATTGTGCTCACAGTCGAGTGTTTCTTTGGCTTCATTAGAGAAGTCCAGATCTTCGGCAGAAACTTGCAAACTATTTCCGTTGATTTTAAATCTTACCTGATAGGTGGAGCGATTGGCATAGATAATAATTCTTTTCAAACACTTAACTAATTTCATGCGATCGATAGCCAATAAATTATTATTATCAACCGGTATTACGTTTTGGTAATCAGGAAAATGCTCATCTATCAAGCGGCAAATCAATTGATAATTTTCAAAAGTAAAAACTGCATTGGTATCATTAAAAGCCAATCTTACGGGAGTTTCTTCAGCAGGAAGAATGTTTTTGAGCAATGCTAGTGCCTTTTTATGTACGATAAATTTGCTATCTCGTTTGTTGGTAATATCTGTACGGCTGTAACAAATTAGGCGATGGGTATCCGAAGAAACAAACTCGGTTTGTGAGTCTTTAAGGTTTATAAGTACGCCATTCATGGCTGGTCTCATCTCATCGTTGCTTGTGGCAAAAAGTGTATAGCTAATGGCTTGAGAAAGTGCCACAGAAGAAATGTCTATGTCTTCGGTTTTGCCCAAATTGTTGGTTTTAGGGAAGTCCATAGCGTTTTCTCCAGACAGCTTATAGCGTCCGTTTTCAGAGTGTATTTCAACACTGTAGGTAGAGAAATCTACCTTAAAAGTAACGGGTTGTTCAGGTAAGTTTCTCAGTGTTTCTGCAAGCATTTTAGCGGGGATGGCAATGCTGCCGTTTTCTTCAGATTCTACTGACAAGTTAGTGATAATAGAGGTTTGTAAATCCGAAGCAGTAATGCTAAGTGTGCCTGCTTGTATTTGAAAAAGCAGGTTTTCCAAAATTGGCAACATTGGGCTAGAAGGCACTATACTTTGGATGGAGGAAATGTGCTTGAGCAAAGCACCAGTAGAAATAATAAATTTCATAACGATTTGATATTTATTTTAAAAATATTAACTAGTTAAATTAAGATATTACATCATCTGGCAAGATTAATGGTTTTTTATAATTTTACCAAAGACTAAGCAATTTAGTTCAAGTCATATTTTAATCTTTCTCAGTAACCACTTAGCGGGTACTCATATGATTTATTATAAAATTATGTCCCTGTAAAGTATCTTTAAGTTCTTTGAAAATATTAAGCTTATTGTTTTCTGAGAGTGACGCTTTATATGGTCTGGCTCAGTGCTTAACTCAAAGATTTTGCCCACACGTGCTGACTGGCCACCGTTCTTTTTTCAAAAACAAACTTAATCATTTTTAACAGTATCCAAAATTGGTGGATAAGAATTACCTTTCTTATAAATGACCATCAAACTATGGTGCCTGAGCTTTGTGGAAAACAAATCCTCTGGCGTCTTTTTGTTCTTCAAAATCTATCGTTACATCTAACAAATACAATAGGTGTTTTTTGACTATATATAAGGTAAGCCCCTCGAAAAAATAAGTGTTATCTTGCGGCTGTTGCTTGTCGAAACCAATAAAGAAAACAGCCCCTCCGCAACCCCACCCCTTACGCCTACCCTCAGACCGTATTGCAACGGAATATTTTTGGTAGCCACAATATTTTTAATCTCCTGCCGGGCAGCCATAGTAATGCTTAAAGGTATACTCAACACAATACGTTTATAATCAATAATATGTTTGCAAAGAATTTTTGATACCAAATAAAGATAAAAATACAACTTGATTTTTAAATCCATTGTTGTTTACGTGTAATTTTACGCTATGAATACTTACGATTACCTGATTAAGCAAACTTTTGATTTTCCCAATCAGGAATTTAGGCTAGAAAAGGACGTGTTGCACTTCAATAATATATCCATTATGGAGCTTATTGAGCAGTACGATACTCCGCTGAAAATTACTTACCTACCTAAAATTGGCCAAAAAATTCACTATGCGCAGAAGCTGTTTCGGGATGCTATGGCTAAATTGGGTTATAATGGATCCTACAACTATTGTTATTGCACGAAAGCCTCACATTTTCATTTTGTCGTTGAGGAAGTCCTTAAAAATAATACTGAATTAGAAACATCCTCTGCCTGCGATATAGCTATTGTCAGAAGCCTTTATCAGAAGCAGTTGATTGATAAAGAAAAAATGATTCTTTGTAATGGCTTTAAACCTGAAGAATATTTGGCTGATATTTGCCATTTGATCAACGAAGGATTTAAAAAATGTATCCCTATTATCGATCACACCAAAGAAATTGATTATTATCTTCATCACATCCAGAGGGTTTTCTCGCTAGGTATCAGAATTGCTGCAGATGAAGAACCTAACTTCGGTTTTTATACTTCCCGCCTCGGTGTGCGTTACAACCAAGTGATTGAGTTTTATCAGCAAAAAATTGCTACTCAACCGAATTGTAGGCTTAGTATGCTTCATTTTTTTATTAATTCGGGCATTAAAGACAGCCAGTATTATTGGTATGAACTCAATAAATTTATTGATACTTATTGTGAGTTGAAAAAAATTTGCCCCGATTTAAAATATATTGATATCGGTGGTGGATTTCCTATTAAAACTTCGCTGAATTTTGATTTTGACCATGAATATATGACAGAAGAGATTATTAAATATATTCAATGGCAGTGCCGTAAAAATAACGTATCCGAACCCGATATTATTACAGAATTCGGCACTTATACAGTAGGAGAGAGCGGGGCGATTTTTTATAAAATTATAGACACCAAAGTACAGAATGATAAAGAACTCTGGTATATGATAGATGGCTCTTTTATCACACATTTGCCTGACACTTGGGCAAAGAGCCAAAAATTTATTCTCCTGGCAGCTAACCATTGGAATGAACAGTATCAGAAAGTACATTTAGGAGGATTGACCTGCGACAGTGATGATTATTACAACTCGGAAATGCATAGTGCTAATATTTATTTGCCAAAAATCCCAGTAGGTAAACATTTGTATATCGGCTTGTTTCATACAGGTGCTTATCAGGATAACCTCGCTGGTTTTGGCGGCATACAACACTGCTTGATTCCTAGCCCCAAGCATTTGGTTATTAGAAAAAATAAAGAAGGCTATTTTCAAGAAACGCTTTTCTGCCATACCCAAGGCAAACAGAGTATTTTAAAACACTTAGGATATTGATTTGCAATGTCGTTCGTTGAACGTTAACGGTTTTTCACCTTTGAAGTATCAACCGTTAGCCTGTTCAAGTCGTCATACTTTAACTCTCCGAAGTCTAACAAGTGTCGAATATTTGCGATAAAGGATTCTGCATGCCTGGGTTGGATAAGTTCTTTTAACGCTTGAATGGTGTATGGTCTTTGAGCAAGAATTTTTAAAATACTGTTGTAATAGTCCTCTGGGTTCTCCTTTGCTTTTTTTCTTTCAATACAATAATCGCATATACCGCAGCACGTATCAGATATTTCTCCAAAATATTCTAATAACATCAACATTCTGCAGCGTCTTTTATAAGTAGCATAATGGAGCATAGCTCGGCACTTTTCGAGGGCTTGCATCTTTCTTTGTCTCAATGCTTGTGCGTTAATATTTAGCGAAGAAGTAGCCACTCTTTCCTGCAGGAAAGTGATTTGCGGGCTGTCTTTTTGCATGCTGTAAATAATAATATTTGATTGTTCGAGAAATTGTAAATGTGCAACAATTTGCTGCACATCAGTGCACATATTTTTGGCGATATTTTTTTCAGAAATTTGCACAAAATTGCTAAACAACTCTCCACCATACATGCGTACAATGCTTTTAATGAGTATGTCCATTTTGGCATTGGCTAACTGAAATTTGTACAAATCCTCTCGGCTAACCCCCATGTATATTCTAGAGGGTCTATAATAGGCCTGATTAAAGAGAATAAAACCTTGCTCCTCTAATCTTTTGAGCGAATGAAAAGTTGTCATATGATCGAGGTGATAGGTTTGAATAAAACTTTCGAAATCAAAATCAAAAGAGACCATTTTGCCACCGCCCACAGCCAGACTAAAGGCGTTGGCTAGGCATTGATAAACGCGTTTTATTGTCGCTGCATTGGGGTGAGATTTTTCGATTTTTTCGAGCATCTGATCGGCATCTGTTGGGTAGTATAAGATAACTGCATAAGCAGGCAATCTGTCTCTGCCTGCTCGCCCAGATTCTTGATAGTAAGCCTCTGGACTATCGGGCAAATCGGCATGCACTACCAGCCTTACATCGGCTTTGTCAATACCCATCCCAAAGGCATTGGTTGCTACAATCACTTGTGTTTTCCCCATTGCCCAATCTTTTTGTTTTTTATCTCGCAGTGTGTTGTTTAGTCCTGCATGATAACAATCTACTGACAACTCGTGCCTAAGTAGCCACTCGCTTAGTTGTTGGCTTTTTTTGCGTGTATTTACGTATATAATAGCACTTCCGGGTACTTTGCGCAATATTTCGAGTAACTTAGTTTCTTTGTCTTGAGTAGCTCTAATGGCATAAGATAAATTTTTTCGTGCAAAACTGTCAGCAAAAACTTTTTCGTTTTGAAATCCTAGTTTTTCAATAATATCATTTCTTACGCGGGGAGTGGCGGTTGCGGTGAGTGCAATACAGGGCATGTGTGGCAGCCGATCTCTGAACTTTTTTATTTCTAAATAAGGCGGACGAAAATCATAGCCCCACTGCGAGATACAATGGGCTTCGTCTACAGCCAATAAGTTGATTTGCATTTGTTTGGCTCTTTCGACGAATAATTCTGTTTTTAATCTTTCTGGCGAAACATATAATAGTTTGGTATTTCCATATATGCAATTATCTAATAAAATATCTATTTCTCTTGTAGACAAGCCGCTGTAAATAGCATGTGAAGTAATCCCTTTTTTTTCGAGCTGCCTGACCTGGTCTTTCATCAAAGCAATTAAAGGAGAAACAACGATGCAAATCCCTTCCTGCACAAGGGCAGGAACTTGAAAACAAATAGATTTACCTCCGCCCGTAGGTAACAAGGCAAGCGTGTCGGTGTGACTAAGTACAGATTTGATGATTTCCTCCTGTAAAGGTCTAAAGTTCTGATAGCCCCAGTGATGCTGTAGAATTTTATGTATATCTTTCACATTTTTGAATAAAAACTAAAAAACTGAAATGTAGGTAAAATATTGAAAAGTGGAAATAATTCCTTTGCTAAATAATCTACTTTTCCATGGGTAGATTTGCTTATGCAGATGGAAAATTAGATATTTGTAGCTTACCCTTGGCGGGGTAGCTCAGATGGTTAGAGCGTCGGATTCATAACCCGGAGGTCAGGGGTTCAATTCCCCTTCCCGCTACTTGAGTGGTTCGATAATTTTCCTCTTAAGTAAAACAACTTTTATAAAACAATTGTGGTTGGCCTATTCTTTCCGTAATAATCCAACCATTTGTCCAATTCCAACGCCAAAATATGCTCGGTCTTTATTTATTTGCAACATAGGTGAGATTGTCAATCCATAAAATCTTGCAAACGGGAGTTCTATTTTTGCATTAATTATAAGACTTACCGTGTTTAATTTGTTATAGTTCCAATCATAGTTCGGCCCGACAGGAATTCCACCTTTCCTTCGCCAATTTTCAGGCTCTCTACTAATTGTGTAACCTAGCCCAATAGATACATTTAGCCTTTCTGTTTGTAGTGGATTTTTACTTAATTTATAAATCTTTCCAACAGCAATTTCATAATTTTCTAACTGATCATATGGATTGATGAATACTCCTCCAAACAGCATAAGTCCTAACAGGCCAGGTGTATAATCTTCAGGTTGGGATTTTTGGTTTTCGTATATTTCCTGTATACCCAACTTTAATTGAATATGATTCTTTATAGACATAATTTAAGCTAAGGTCAACGCCAACGTAATTGCCTAAATTTAGTTCGCCACTTAAATAAATAGCATTGTTTTCACCAAATTGTGCATAAGACAAATTGATGCTAATCGAAAATATTAATATTATTATTGTTAGTTTCATCGTATCAACCACTTTTTAGAACTTCATTTACAGTGTATTCTAGAAAGTATTTTAGTACTCTTTCATATTATGTATTTGCTCTACCTGTAGGTATTAGTTGTAATGACGTTTTTTGTATTTTAAAAAATGAACGTAAATCCTACAGGCTAAATACCTGTGGGATGTGAAGGACAAAGTTTTTGAACTAAAAGGAAAAGCTTAAATCAAAATTCATTTTCTTCATCATGTGCTAATCTCCTGTACCCAATAAATAAAATAAGTCATATTTTTTACTTATGATTTTATTAATAACTGATTTGGGAGTTAAGTTTTCCTTATAATATCTGCTGGCATTATCCTTTAATCTGAATAAATTTTCTTCATTTAGGTTATAAGCTAACTCAATTTTAGCAGAAATATCATTCATATTATTATATAGTATAGCATTGTTCATATGTTCTAGGCTAGGAGCCATTAACTTTGCATATTCTCTGTGAATTATTGGGATAGCACCTACAGATAATGCCTCAGTAAGATTATGCGAAAATGGGATAACTACACCCGGTAGGGCTAAATAAAAATAAAAATGACCAATTATCTCTCTTAATTGATTCATGTTTACACAGAATGAGTGAATAATAATCAAAATATTATCTTTGTTATTATTTAATAAAATTTTCAAATCGTGAAATGATTTTATTTGTGTTAGCATTTGATTTTCTTGTAAATAGTCATATACTTCTATTCTGCTTTCAATATTGAAAGGACCATCACTAAATATTGAATAGGCTTTTCTATCGAAATTACCTGCCATAAAGATTGATTTTTTTCTTTTTTTTGCTGATTCTGCTAATTTATTCCAATATTGTCTGTGATAAAATAAAGGGTGCATTGTCATAGGTATATGCAAAGTATTGTTTCTATCATTTTGCATAATGGAAGTAAAATAATCAGGACACAGATTATTGTCGTTTAACTCAAGCACTATTTCATACTTTCGGGGTATTCTACCGAAAATTATCAATCTCTCCTCATAGATTAGGCGGAAATAAGGTATTTTGAAACTTTTTCTAAAAATTTGGTAATTAAATACAGGGAAATAAATATCAAAACCTTCTAGAGAAAAAAATTTTAGTAAGGTGTAGAAATGTCGGTGAAAAATATATGGATTTGAACACTTTATGACCAGAGCTTTTTTATAGTTTACTCTATTGCTTTTTTTTCTTTTTATTTTCTCGTATTTAATGTATGCTTTTATGAAATTATATATTTTCCTTAATAATGATTTTATTTTTTCGTGCCGATAATTCATTTCTGAATTCTAATTTAGAAAGTATATTTTAGGGGGTGATGTAGCATGTATGATATTCTTTATATGTGTCCAAAAATTTATATAGCAAATATAATGCTTTAAACATTATTAGCTATATCGTTCTTTTCATACAAATTATGGGTTATAAGTATTAGGTAGCCAAAAATCATAGCACTCATAATAAGTATATTACTTACTATTCCACCTGATGAAAATGAAATTTTTATTAGAATAGTTGACAGTACAAAACCTGAGTTTCTTATAATTTTGTAAAATTTATTTGAATAAAAAAAAGATGCTAATAACAATAAGACATCTACAATTATTAAAATATTAAAGAATTGATCATAAAACACATTATTTATATTTGAAAATTCTAATATTCCATTCGAGTAGTCATTTACGACTATAATAGCCCAATCGATCAGTGAACAAATTGCAAAAATGAATAGCACAGGGACAAGCATAAGTGCTAAAATTTGTTTTAAAAGAACGAATTTTTTTATATTGTCACCTCTGATATGTGCTGTATTTATCGAGGCATAATTCCTTTTTCTTATTGCTGTGTAGAATAAAAATATCATTAGGAATAGCATTAAAGAAGTTAAAGCATCTAACGTAAATTGTAAATCTTCTTTATTCTGGAACCAATTAGAGTCTAACTCGATATATGCTAAATCTTTAAATATTTTTCTGATAACAATTAATGTAATTATTTCATACTGTTTTCCTATGTAAGAAGTTATTGATTTGGGTAGATAATAAACAAGCAAGAATACCTCAAATATTAGAATGAAAGAGAAGGGAGTATATATTGCGGCAATTGGATTTTTAAAAAACTTTTGCTCAATCTCAATGACTCCTTGAGTATTTAAAAATATTATAAATAAATGTATTAAGTAACTTACTATGGCTATAATTAAAGTAACTTTTTCTACTTCTTTCTTTCTGTTTTCAGACAAGAGAAGATCAGATAGTTTGTGTAATGCTCTAAACTTTCGCATTTAGTTTATTTGTTTTACCTAAGGGTTTGGACATGAGCAGTTGCGTGATTTAGTACTTAACTTTTCAAGTACACATCAAGTTGTAAAATACTGCATATTTTCTAAGTTAAGCCGCAGCAAGCAATTATTCATGCATATATGTTGTTAAAATACGTTTTTATTAGTGTGGGATCTTTGGTTTAAAAATCTTTGAAAGTACCAAAGTCTCAAATGGTTGATTTGAAAATAGCTTATTTCAAGCAATGTCGTTTTTTGTATCGCTCATAATTTCTAATAAGGACTTCGTCAACTTCTCCACGCTTTGAAGTATCTGAATTAATTACTCTAAAGGAAAACTTTTTTAAGACTCCAAAATAAAATTAAACTTAAAATGTCCCTTTTAAACTATCAACTCACTTTAAGATGAGGCACAGGTTCTTGTAGGGAAACCTCTTTTCCAAATTTTTATGTATTTTTGACCAATCTTAATTAAGATTGCCGTAGTGGCGGAATCGGTAGACGCGTACGTTTCAGAGGCGTGTGAGCTTGCACTCGTGAGGGTTCGACTCCCTCCTACGGCACTCCAAACTAACTTCTATGGTCTTATTAGACGGAAAAAACACTGCAAAAACTATCATTGAGGAAATTGCCACAGAAGTGGCTAAGCTGAAAGCAGCCGGCAGAAGAGTACCCCACTTGGTAGCAGTATTGGTAGGTGAAGATGCGGCAAGCCATACTTACGTTAATAATAAGATAAAAGCCTGCGCAAAAGCAGGTTTTCGCTCCAGCTTACTGAAATTTGATGTCGATATCAGCGAGGTAGAGCTACTCGCAACAGTGTACAAACTCAACAATGATGGTGAATTAGATGGGTTTATCGTACAATCACCTCTCCCCGCTCATATTGATGAAAGAAAAATTACACAAGCTATTGACCCGAGTAAAGACGTAGATGGTTTCCACCCGACCAATATAGGCAAAATGGTTTTGAACATACCAACCTACCTTCCTGCAACGCCTTATGGTATTTTACAATTATTAGAAAGACATCAAATTCAAACTGCTGGCAAGCATTGCGTTGTAGTAGGCAGAAGCCACATAGTAGGTACTCCGATGAGTATATTAATGGCACGAAACACCCAATATGGTAACTGCACTGTTACGCTAACCCACAGTAAAACCAGAGACTTAAAAGCAATTACCCAAACAGCAGACATACTCATTGCAGCATTGGGTAAGGCTGAATTTGTTACTGCCGATATGGTGAAGCAAGGAGCAACTGTAATTGATGTAGGGATCAATAGAGTAGTAGATAAAAGTAAAAAGTCAGGATTTTCCCTAAAAGGAGATGTCAAGTTTAGCGAGGTAGCACCCAAATGTGCTTTCATTACACGAGTACCCGGCGGAGTAGGTCCTATGACAGTTGTATCGCTCATGAAGAATACACTAGCAGCAGCTAAGTTAAACTATTAATTTTGAGTATTTAATTTTTTTAGTGGCTAAAAACTAAATTTGTTTTGATTAATTTTTTCAAAATAATTGACCCATTTAGAATTATTTATATCGGACTGATTCTGCTTGCGATACGTCTGCCTGTATTACTTGCCGGAATACCACTCTTAAAACCGGAATTAATCTGGCTAACAATAGGGCAGAAAATGACTGATGACGCTCATCTTTATGCACAAATATGGCAGCCCATCGCCCCTCTTTCTGCCGCGTGTTACTGGCTAATTGGCATTATTTCTTCACATAACGCGCTTGGATACCATATTTTGTCAATACTCCTAGTTTTGCTACAAGCATTTTTATTCAATAAAATCCTCATTGACTTTAGGGCTTATAACGACAAATCTTATATTCCTGCTCTGTTGTATATTATTTTTATGTCTATAAGTATTGACTTTATAACACTATCACCCGCTTTATTAGCCCTTACTCCTTTATTATTTGTTAGTAGAAATTTGCTAGCCCACACAATTGTGCCTTTAGATAAAGATTTTTTTCAGACAGGGATATTTTTGGGTATTGCCGCCCTTTTGTATGTACCAACGGTATTTTTTATGTTATTGGTAGTTATAGGCTTCCTTTCTTTCAAGCTGCCGGCTATCCGTCAATTATTTTTAATTTTATATGGCTTTGTATTTACATTTACAATAGCGGTTAGCTACTATTTTCTCATGGATAGGCTAAGTGATTTCTATGAACAATATTTTTTATCTTTTTTTACTTTGGGTAAAGTATACTACCATTCTGTTGATCAACTGCTCTTTTTTCTGATAATACCATCTATATTTTTATTTTTTGCGCTGCTAAAAATATTTCTCACGAAAAGAAGTTCCACCAGCTATCAAGTCAACTGCCAACACATTATGATGGCGTGGATAGTGTCGGGAATATTTTGTGTGATAACTAGTCTACATATTGGTTTATATCAATTAGCAATATTTGTTCCTGTTTTTAGTTTCTTTAGCACTCACCTATTGCTACTCATTCGTAAAACATGGATACTAAACACTAGTTTTATATTTTTACTATTGGGTATCATTGGCTTAAAATACGATACTTTCTTTGAATGGACAGCCTTGGCCAAAACTGCTACCCATCGCCATTTATTCACCGAACCCGGTAAGAAAACACCCGAGCAAAATCAGCGAGTACTCGTTCTGGGCAACGATATCGACTATTACCAAGGCAACCGGCTGGCAGGTCCTTATCTAAATTGGAAAATAGCGTATGAAAAGCACTTTAAGCACCTTGACCGGTATGATATTGCCGTTGAAATATACAATAATATTTCAGTGGATTTTCCCAAATTTATCGTCGACCAGGCAAATATTGCAAAAACTTTAATGCATAGAATACCCGAATTAAAAAAGCATTATGAACCCAGCATACAAAACCCCAACATTTACTGCCATACTCCTTGCAAATAATTTTTTGTAGGTAAAAACTCCTACACATTTTAGTTGTATACTAAAAATATAAGTCTTACCTTTGCACTGCTTTTTATATCAGAACGCCCAAAATCGGTTCCTAATTCCTTTTGAAGTCAACAGGCAAGAAACATTACTAATTCATAAAATAAATTGCAGGACAGTGGATACTCTAAGCTATAAAACCATATCAGCAAATAAGAATGCTGTTCAGAAAAAATGGGTATTAGTAGACGCTAAAGATGCTGTGCTAGGTCGCCTGACAAGCCAGGTAGCAAAAATTATGATGGGTAAGCACAAACCCTATTATACTCCCCACGTAGACTGTGGAGATCATGTAATTATGATTAATACTGATAAAATTCGTCTGACTGGAAAAAAATGGACATATAAAAAATACTACCGCCATACTGGCTATCCAGGTGGGCAAAAAGTATCTACCCCTAAAGAATTGATGAATAAATCTTCTAAATTAATTATTGAAAAAGCCATCAGAGGTATGCTACCCAAGACCAAGTTAGGAAGAAAATTGTTTTTTAATTTACATCTATACTTGGATGATCAACATCCACACCAGGCACAAAAACCAAAAAAAATAGACATAAAGTATTAAGGCAAAGACAAATTTTAGTTGAAAAACATGGACATAATCAATACCGTAGGCAGGAGAAAGACCTCAGTGGCGCGTGTGTACCTCAAACCAGGCAAAGGAGACATTACCATTAACAAAAAAACATTAGCCCAGTATTTTGCCTCTCCTATTTTAAGAACTATTGTAAATCAACCTTTGGTTTTGTGCCACGAGAAAGAACACTATGACTTGAGTATAAATGTTAGAGGTGGTGGCAATACTGGCCAGGCAGAAGCCATTAGGCTCGCTGTCTCTAGGGCCCTAGACAAGGCAGATGCTAAACACAGACCCACTTTGAAAAGTGAAGGATTTCTTACTCGCGACCCTAGAATGGTAGAACGTAAAAAATCGGGAAGAAGAAAAGCAAGAAAAAGATTTCAGTTTAGTAAAAGATAATATTTATTCGCTGCCAATTTTAATTTTTTAATCCAAAGTTTTCACATCAATATCAACTCTTTTCGATGAGCAACTTATCGCATAAAGACCTGCTGGATGCCGGCGTACACTTCGGTCATTTGACTAGGAAATGGGATCCTAAAATGTCTCCGTATATATTTATGGAACGCAATGGAATACATATTTTAGATCTTAACAAAATACTTGCTTGTTTGGGACAAGCCTCCGAAGCACTGAGGAAAATCGCTCGTTCAGGACGTAAAGTGATGTTTGTAGCTACTAAAAAGCAAGCTAAAGAAATTGTCCTAAAGCAAGCAAGCAACCTCAAAATGCCTTATGTTACTGAGAGGTGGCTAGGGGGTATGCTTACCAATTTTGTTACTATCCGTCGTTCGCTGAAAAAATTGGCGGCTATTGACAAAATGACCAAAGACGATACTTTCCAAAACCTAGCCAAACGTGAAAGACTGATGAAGACACGTGAAAAAGATAAACTTCAAAAAGTTTTGGGTGGTATTGCCGAGCAAAGTCGCTTACCGGCCGCATTGTTTGTGATAGATGTAAAAAGAGAGCAAATCGCAGTAAAAGAAGCAAAAAAATTGGGTATTCCTATTTTTGCTATGGTCGACACTAACTCTAACCCCGAAGAAATAGATTTTCCCATTCCTGCCAACGATGATGCCTACAACTCTATTGCCCTGATTACTGGAGCTATTGGCAAATCAATAGAAGAAGGTTTGGAAGAAAGAAAAAAATCCAAAGAAGATGCCAAACTTAAAGCAAAAGAAGCAGAAAAGAAATCTATAGATGAACAAAAGTATTAAGTACAGTTGTATTATGCAACTATGCAACCCCAAAATCCTGATAAAAAATATGCAAACGGTATGGCTCACACTAACGATATTGAAAGTGCTTGGGCAGTATTAATAAAATAAACAATTTGGTGCGTTTTAAAAATTTTATAGAACCTACCGCATTGCAAGCAAAATACTTAGAAATAAATAGTTTGCTAAATAAAAGCAATAAAATGGATGGGTTAAGTGTAATCAATACACTACCCACAAATAGTGTTTTTTGTTGTTTCTTTGATCCCGAACACAGTGGGGTTTTAGATGAAGTGTTACAAAAGAAAACGATTTAACACCAGCCCCTTGTACAGGTAGTTTTTTTGTTCTTGAACGTGTTGCATGATTGGAAGAAATTTTATAGGCATAGACAAAAACAATGTATCAAAAAAATAGAAAAGATAATATTCTTTATTTAAAAGAAAAGTTTACAGAATTAAATATATAATTCCCAAAAAATATTATGGACAAGAAAGAGATAGAGAAAAAGTTGCACGAATCCAAGAAATTACAGTCCGACTACTTTAAAAAGAAAAAAGCAGAACGAAACCCTTCTGAGATAGAAAAAATTCGCGCTGAAATGGCTGAATTAAAAGCACAAGTCCGCCCGTTGTACCGGAAAAATCTAAGTCAAACAAAAAATAATTGATAAAAACAATTATCAACTATAAACTATCAATAAAAAATGGCTATTACAGCAAAGCAAGTAAGCAAGTTAAGAAAACTTACCAGTGCTGGTATGATGGATTGTAAGAAAGCACTAGAAAAATCAGGCGGTAATTTGGAGGCCGCCGTAGATATTTTAAGGAAAAAAGGACAAAAATTAGCTGCCAAACGAGCAGACCGTGAGACGCTCGAAGGTAATGTATTTGTGTATACCTCAGAGGACGGCGGTGAAGGTATCACTTTTGCCCTTAATTGCGAAACAGAGCCTGTTTCTAAAACAGAAGAATTTACTGCACTTGGCAAAGCTATTTTAGTCGCCGCCATTACCAACAAACCCATCAACAAAGAAAGTCTACTAACCTTAAACACAGCATCGGGACAAGTAATTTCTGAAGCTATAGTGGACTTGACGGCGAAGATTGGCGAAAAAATAGAGGTTTCCCAATACACCTACGCTAAAGGTGAAAAAGTGGTTTCTTATAAGCATGGCAATACCATTGCCGTTTTAGTAACACTATCGGCGCGAGGAAATGGTCCTGTAACACAGGCCGGTAAAGATGTTGCTATGCAAATTGCGGCTATGAACCCCCTTGCCGTTAGTGAAGAAAACGTAGAAGCAGCTATTATCGAAAAAGAAAAAGAAATTGGTATGGAAAGAGCGCGGCAGGAAGGTAAACCCGAGCATATTTTAGATAAAATTGCAGCAGGGTATATAAAGAAATTCCTCCAGGAGAACACTTTATTAAATCAAACCTTTGTTAAAGATAATAAACAAACTGTTCAGCAATACCTCAACAGCATTCAACGGGGATTAACAGTAACCGCCTTCGAACGTATCGCCATTGGCAGGTAATGCAAATTTCTAACGCGTGGCAAGTAACTTTTAATTCTCTTTTAACGACCAAAGTGTATAGAAATCTTTATTTTTCGGTAAACTTTCATTTCACACGTAACTCTTGCCCCACACTTAATCGATCGCTCTTTAAACTGTTCAGCTCTTTTAGTTTTTCTGTGGTCATATTTGGATATAGCCTGGCAATACCCCAAAGCGTATCGCCGGGCTTGACGATATGAGTACTACCTGAAGAAGTTTTTGCACTGGTAATAGCTTGCCTTTTGGTCGCAGACTGTTTAGTATTTTTTTTAGCTAGTTCAGCAGCATAAATAACCAGTTTCTGACCGGGATAAATGCGATCGTGGTAAATGTTATTCCATGCCCGCAAGGATGAAAGTTTTACACCATTTCGCTGTGCTATTAATCCTAGCGACTCACCTGACCGCACAATATGATAATAACTCTTTCCACTATATCTTGCTTCATCCAAAGACTTACCCGTGTATTTACAGGCCTTTAATAAAGTTTCTTTATTTTTTTTAAAAAAAACAACTCTTGATAATGGAATCTGCAAAGGATAATTTTTTACTCCCTTAGGCGTAATACTGTACCTTAAGGACGGGTTGAGTTTAATTAAATCCTCTGTACATACTCTAATAGCTTTGCCTAATTTTTTCAGATCAATAGATTCATTGATATAAACGATGGCAGAAGGAATATGGAAATCCGGGTATTGTTGTAATAACTGATATTCTCCTACATAAGAAAGTACATATAATACAGCCACGTATTGCGGTAAATACCCTCTGGTTTCACGCGGAAGTTTATGATAAATTTCCCAAAAAGTTTTCTTTTCAGCACGACGCATAGCTTTACGAATATTACCGGGTCCGCAGTTGTAAGCAGCAATCGCTAACTCCCAGTCGCCAAATATTTTATGTAATTGTTTGAGGTATTTACAGGCAGCGCGGGTAGCCTTTTCTGGATTCATTCTTTCATCGGTATATAAGTTTTGTGTTAGCCCAAACTGCTTGCCTGTGAAGGGCATAAATTGCCAAAGCCCTACAGCACCCGCCTTCGAACGCGCACGCGTTACCAAAGCCGATTCAATAACAGAAAGATATTTTAACTCATCGGGAAGACCTTCTTCTGCAAGCACTTTTTCAAAAAGAGGAAAATACAGCTCCTTACGCTTTAAAACCCGCAAAGTAAATTCCTTTTTATCGTATCCAAAAAAATCAATAAACTGACGGACACGACTATTAAAATGAAGCGGCACATCACGGACCAAACGGCCTAAACGTTCTGCAATTAGATCGTTTGAAATATTAGGAGAAAAAGAAGTATCGATTTCTATCTCTTCTAACAGCAAAGTTTCACTCGTATCAAACAATAAGGTATGGATTTTTACATTTGTTTTTGAGAAAATTCGCTCTGAAGTACTATCGGAAAGATTTTGCGACTGAGAGCGAGCAGTGATAAGTAATAATAAAACTAAAAATATGATTTTCATGATGCTTGATATTCAAAAAATGCTAACGAATTGAATTAGTAATGTCGGCTGCGTGTATGAAACGTTTGGTAATTCGTAAGGCAATTGTCAAACTGCTACTATTTACATTAAATATAGCAACCTTGAAATTAGCCGTATCTATTAAATATTTTATATACTGATGTTGATTCATTATCATTCTTTTATAATCACAAACTAGCTCAGTCGAAGCACTGCTGTTCCCGAAAAGATTAGTTTTTAGGGTCGGCAAAAAAGCGGTGGCAGGGCAGACAAGCTCTCTTGTGATTTTTGGTTGTGCGTTGGCTTGTGCGAATTGCAAATGTGCTTGGCTGTGTGGGCTGCATATCACTCTGTTTCAATTAAGTTCATATTATTAATCAAATCAATAGCATTTTCAAAATCATAAAATCTTTCTTTCACGATTTCAGCTTGATATTCCAATGGCAAATATTCTCCCCATTTCGAAAATCCAATCAATGATTTATTCTCTTTAAGTTCTGCTATCAAGTAATCGTTAATCTTTTCATATTTCGAGTTGACTTCTGTTACCAGTTCTTTAAATGCAGATTTATCCATTTCAAGCTCAAAAGAACTGCTATGGTCATCAATGGATGGTTCAATACCTGTTAATGCTAACAAGAAATTCAAACTTTTATTAATCTTTGAACCTGTAAATGAATATAATAAAAGCTTACCTTCTTTTTCAATTATAGGACAATCATATTTAAAGTTATTGATAGCAAACCCTTTAAAATCATGCCTCATTTCGGCAATAATTTCATTACTGCTATTATCTAATTCCGTGTATTCTTCATTGCTTTTAAGTATTCTAAGCATTTCTTCCCTAATCTGCTTATGAATATTACCGCCTCCACCGAAGAATGTAGGTTTCTTTCCATCACGGGCTGGAATTACTATGATTTTAGAACCTTTAAAGTAAATATCTTTTATCTTCCAAATCTTTGCAGCAAGCAGAATATTTTCATCAATCCTTACTTGCGGAGAGAATGGAATATCTCCAATCTTTTTACCAGAGTGTAGGACTTTGAAATTTGGCTCGGTTTTGAACACACTATAAAACTCACGAGAATTTACAATATTTTCACCTTCTATGCCGAGTATTAATTCTCGGTCAACCTTTTCTAAATAATCAAGTTCAATGAACTCATCAAACAAACTATTTATCTCCGTTTCTGATATTTCTTTAAATGTTGGATTAAGTCTTATTCGTTTAAATAGTTCTGTTCTTGAACAACCGGAAAGTTGCTTTACAACTGACAATAATTGATGTAAAAATATATCGAAAGGCTTTTTAGCTGTGCTAATCGGCTCTAAAAACTCGGACTTATAAAGATTCCAACAAGCTAATGATTGTAGTAAACTCCATTTATCGGTAGCGTATAAATTGACAATGCTTTTTTCTCCTTCACGACGACCGCTGCGCCCAATCCTTTGAACTAATGAAGCAACTGAATGTGTAGAATCAATTTGTACAATTTTATCTACAGTACCAATATCAATTCCAAGTTCTAAGGTTGAAGTACAAGAAATACAAAAATTAAATCTTTCGTTGCTTTTGGCGAAATGCTCAATACTCTCCCGAATTTCTTTATCAACCGATGAATGATGAGAGTAATAGAACTTATGTCCGTTTGCTCTATCTGATATTTTCCGAAGCTTTACAGCAACTTCTTCAGTTCTTCCGCGACTGTTTGGGAAAATCAATACTTTATTTGAGGCTGTTTCTTTGTACAAGTCCTTTAACAAATCCAACGATAATTCGGCAGTGCTATTTTTGAAATACTTGAATTTAGCTTCCGTTTCTTTTTTTGCTCTGTCTAAAAGTATTTTTGTTGAATCAATATCACCTGTTAAGCGTCTAGCCTCAATATAATTATCATATCCAATGGTAGCTGATAATCCAATTGTAGTAATCTTGTTTTTGTTGACTTGCTGAATTCTTGAAAGGATAGACATTAATTGCAAACCTCTGTCAACACCAAGAAACGAATGGATTTCATCAATTACAATATACTTCAAATTACCAAATAGTGTTGAGACATTGTAAGGAGCATTAACGAACATTGCCTCCAATGATTCAGGAGTAATTAAAACAATGCCGTTTGGATTTTTTATCAGGTTGGTCTTTAATGATTTTTTAGCTTCTCCATGCCATTTTGTGACTGATATTTCTAAGTCTTTACATAAATCTTCAATCCGATAGAATTGGTCATTTATTAATGCAATTAATGGCGATATGTAAAGAACCTGCACACCTACCGCATTAAAATCGGCTTTTGATAGAATTGGTAAAAATGCTGCCTCTGTTTTTCCTGATGCTGTGCGTGATGCAAGAATGTAATTATTATCAGACGAAATTATCTTAGAAATTGCTGCGGCTTGTATTGGACGCAAAGATTCCCACCGTTTATCACGGATATATTTACGTATTGGTTCTGATAATAGGTTATACGACATTATAATTCTTCTATTCCGTCAACAAGAGCTTCTTCTGGTCTTTCGTCAGTAATTTCAATATCCGAGATTAATGACCTTTTATCTGCATCTGGATTTTGTCGTAGAATACTTAAAATATTAAGGAAATCACGAATAACCTCTCTTGGTGTCAAGAATTCATCAGCACCAGGCTTATTAAACATTTCTTCCATAAATAAATGAATGTCGTCATCATTTATGTTTATGCTAACATCAAAATTCGTGTCTAATATTTCTTTCAATTTCTTAAGAAGAACGAATATTTCATTGTGATTTAACGGAACAAGTTTGATTACAGGTTGTGCTAAATCTCTATGTTCCGAAGTTTCAAACTTATTCGTTTCTAATCGAGTTTTAAGAGCATCATAGCTGAATAAACCACGCCTCTCATTTTCTAAGAAGTCTTTAGTTCCTGCAAAATTGATAAACAAGTTCGATACTTTCCCCTGAAAGCAATCATTAAAGATTGAAAGAACTTTTTCATAGTTCTTAGCTCTCATGTTTGCTGTTGAAATCTTGTAAAGGTTTATTGCTTCATCAAGGTTAATCATAAAACCGCTGTAACCCATGCTAACAAATAAGCGACAGAAGTTTTTAAGCATATCGTAATAATTCAAATCATTAACAATTTCTCGAACGCCTAAATCCTGACGTGCTTCTGTTTTAGTTCTGTATTCTCCCTTCAGCCATTTCAGAGCACTTCGGCGAAGGAACTCATCATTTTTTATGTATCCTTCATAATATTTTATAACGACCACTCCAAAGTCAAAGCCACCAGTTTCGGTGACTTCATTTACTGTTTGCATTATATTTTCCTGAATCAAATTGAAGTACTTCTCGTCTCTAATTTCAGTTACAGGAATATTATTTACCTGAGCAGTTTTTGAGACTACTTGTTCAATCCATTTGTCAAGTAAAGTTGGTAATGCACCTCCTTCTGGCTTTGTTTGAATTGCAATATTATCCATAATGGCACTGTACAATACAAGTGCTTTACCATCATTTGAATAAAGTCTGTTGTCAGGCGTAAAATCAGCATTTGCAACAACAAACTTTTGCTTTGTAGCAACGGTGTTAAGTAAATGAAGCATAAAAGATTTTCCCGAACCAAAGTCACCAATCCAAAACTTAACCATGCTATGACCCTTTTTTACATCGTCCAACGCTTGTGTAAATGCCTCAATCTCTAATTGTCTACCCACTGTTATATGCTGAACTCCTATTCTTGGAACAACACCTCCCGAAAGAGAATTAATAATTGCTGTTGCTTCTTTTGCTTTAATTTTTAATGCCATAATCTATTTTGCAATTTCTTTATAATAAGATTCTTCAATGATGTAATTACCATCATCTTCTTCAATCAATGCTTCACCGTCCAAATGTTCTTCACAAGCTTCATTAATGCTGTCAATTAGTTGATTCTTGAACATTCCGTTTGTTATTGCATATTTATCAGCTTCATCTTGATGAATCTCAAATGAATTTTCAATTATCATTTTTACAAGTTCTTCTTGAACTTTTCCCATACTAATTTTGGAAATAAATACTGAGTTATTTTCTACTGAAGGAACTATTTCTATTTCGTCACCATTTTCTATACTAATTTTCATTTCAGATTCTTCCTTTTCATCAACCAAATATTCATTTAACAACTCAACTGTTCCTTCATGTTTTTGCTCTACTTCTTCTATTTCCAAACGGTCAAGTTGTATTCGCTTGCGTTTAGGAATATAAATTTTCGATATTTTATCTAAGGCTGTTTGTATATCTTTTGTCTCTATTAAATCAGCGATAATCTCTTTAAAATCATTTATTTGTTCTTCAGTCTTGAATAACGATTTTTGAACAGTCTTAGTAAGTTCTTTATTGTCAATTTTTTTCGATTTCAGGTCGTAATAAATGTACTTCGCATAATACTTAAGAGCCTGTTCATTATCATATTTAGCAATAATTTTTGATGCCTCAAACAATATATTTTCAATGTTATAATTCTTCTTATTTTCTATTTCCAAGTTTTCAATTCCATTTACAAAAGATTCTTTATCTCCATTTTTTAAAGCTTCTTTTAGACTTAGAAATTGTTTTCTCCATCTAGTAGTGTCATGAGCATTTAATTCAATAAGAGTTTGAATTTCAAAATTTAGCTCGTAAAGTTTGTTTGATTCAATAATTTCAGAAACTAAAACACCAAGATGTTTATCAAAATTTGACTGAACCCTAGAGCTATAACTATTTAATGTGTCAGTTGATAATTTCCTAGTGTGTTGACATGACTCCCTAACACTATTCTCAACATTTTTGAATATAAGAAGATATATGTCCGCTTCAAAGTATGGAAAATAATCGCTCTTTCGTATTAGATTTTCCTTTATCTCTTTTTCAATGTATTCTGTAAGGTTATTTGTTGCAAGTTTCTTTTCTAGATTCTGTAGAACTTTGCAATATTGCTTGATTGTATAAATTAAACAATTTTCAATTGATGTAAATATATTTTCTTGGAAATAAAATTTATTCAACCAATCGATTTCTTTATCGGTCAATTTTAAAATTTCACCATATTTTCTTCCAAGTTTACCTGCATCTGGATCAAAATTAGAAGATCCATTCTCAAAGCAAAATCTTTCATCGTTTAATTTTTCCAGTTTATCTACCGAATATGTATCATTTCGTTGCCCTAATATCCTTTTAAGTTCATATAAAGAGTAATTCCTAACCTTCGGACATATTTGTCCTAAAAACTTAAGCTGTTCTTCTAGTAATTTTATATCTCTATGCTTATCATATTCGTTAAGGAAATCAAAGTATAAAACAAATGCATAGTTTGTATTTCCCTGTATATCGACATATTCTCCGTCAATTACTTTGCTTTTAAAATAAGAATAAAACTGCTTCTGTTTTTTATTTGCATATTCCAGTTCATCGTAAGAGTGAACATATGTATGCTCCCAATAAGGTGCTTCTTTATATGATTTATCAATTTCGACATTTTGCTCTACTGACAAATCAAGATTCTGCGTATTTACATCAATAATTATTTCGTCCACGTAGTTTTGTTTCGGTTGATTTGAAATCACTTCGCTTTCAATTTTGACATTAATTGTAGACTGTTTTTTTTTCATTACCGCTAATTTAAAAAAATCAATTAAGCCGACAAAGAGGCAGTGAACTACCCACCCAAGCTCTTTGAAAAGAGCTCTAGAAGCGAGAAATAATATCAATCCTGTTTTTCTAATATATTTCATAGTATGTTTTAGTAGTATTATAAAAAATTATTCTGTTTTGAACAAAAGCAGTTATATCCCAATCCAGTCGAGCAGTCGTTTTTTTCTGATATGTTTTACTGCTTTGTCAGGGTGTTCACGATTGTACTGATCCACAATTTCATGTTCGTATGTTGGGTTGGGCTTCGGAAGTCAGCACTCCTATCTTTAGCAACTGCTAATAATGTGGGCAGTTCGTTCCGAGTTTTAGTATCCGTCCCAGATACATAATTTCTTAAAGCAAAGTTCTTAATGTTTACAGCAGCATTTATATCTCTGTCGTATTTAGTATTACACTTAACACAAGTCCATTCCCTATCTTTTAAAGTTAGTCCTTTGTTTACAGTGCCACAGTTGGAACAAGTCTTTGATGATGGCTCAAATCTTCCTATCTTCAATAGATTCACCCCATACCATTCACATTTATACTCTAACATTGTAGTAAACATCGACCAGCACACATCAGTTATTGATTTGGCTAAACAATGATTCTTCAACATACCTTGCACATTTAAATCCTCAATTGCAATTGCTTGATTCTCGCTAACTAATTGGAAAGATTATTTGTGTAAAAAGTCTTTACGTTGATTGGCTAACCTCTCGTGTAACTTTGCTAATTTATTTTTTGTTCTTTTTCCTTTGTGTTTTGAATATTTACCTTGAACATACTTCAATCTTGATTCTGCTTTACGCAAATGCTTTGGGGCATTACTCACTTCATTATCAGATGTAATTAAGAAATCTTTAATCCCTAAGTCAATACCAACAGTAGTTTCTTTATTTATTTTAGATTTTGGTTTACATTTTTCACCCGTATCACACAATATTGAAGCACAGTATTTACCCGTTGGCGTCCTTGATATAGTCGCTGACTTAATCACGCCTTTTGTTTCTCTATGTAACACAATATCAATCCCTTCTTTAAACTTAGCAAAAATTAACTTACCATTCTCTAGTAGTACATTTTGTGGTATGTGAAAAGATTGTTTACCTTTTCTCTTTGACTTGTACTTAGGGAAGTTCCCTTGTCCTTTGTGAAATCTTGTAAAAGCGTTATCTAAATTTCTAATAGGTGCTTGTAATGATTGTGAATTGATTTCTTTCAACCAAGTACACTCTTTCTTCAAATCAGGTAATTGTTTGGTTAAATCGAAACAAGATAGGTTAACTTGATTACCAGCGTAAGCCATTGTTTTAGTCTCCAATGCAAGATTATATACAAATCTTGAACTACCAATGTGTTTATGGATAAGTTCTTCTTGATTCGCATTTGGAGTTAAACGATATTTAAATGACTTTAGCATATATTATTAATTTACATATCTTAGAGCAGCGACCGCCATCAAATATACAAAAAATTGCTTTCATTTTAAAGCTTTTTGTTTTTTCTGTAAAATATCGTTCAAAACATTTTCACAAATAGTACGTAGGCTAAAAGACCAATGACGAATCAAAAATCTACTCGTCAATTAATATCTTCAGATATGGTTATTACACCATTCTACATTACGTCAGTAACGTATGTTTACCATACTATTGGTATCGTAAAATCTTGTGGTCAGATGGATTCTTTGTATGTTCTATTGGTGAGGCATCACCAGAAATAAACGGTAAACATTTATAATACGTCAATATATCCTTTCTCAAGGTTAGTGGTCGCTTACATCCCACCAAGCCCATTTCTTTGAAATTCTTTAGGAATCAGTGGGTTTTACGCTCCGTTTTATAAAATTGAGTAAACTCCTTTATTTTTCTCTCCCAGATAAAACTTTTGAAAACCCAAGAAACCGAAGAAAAATGAGAAAAACATCAAACTAATTTTTCTGAATTTTCTGCTAAAACCTGCACTGTAAGTGTATCCTCACATGCTTGTATTAATTCTTCAGTACTTTTTTTTAGTATCGGATGAATAAGTTGAGGGGCTATTTCATAAAGGGGAATCAGGACAAAACGCCGGTGGGGGATCTGCTTATGTGGAACAGTTAGCGTGGGAGTATCAATAACTCGATATTCATAGAAAAGTATATCAATATCCACACTTCGAACACCCCAGTGTATACTTCTTTTTCTGCCAAGTACTCGTTCTACTTTTTGTAATACGGATAATAGCACTTGAGGCTCGAGATCGGTAACTATTTTGAGTGCTTGGTTCAGATAATCGGGCTGCGCTGAAACTCCCCATGCAGCTGTACGGTAGTATGAAGAACTTTTCACTACTTTGCCAGCATTTATATTAATTAAGCCTTCCGCTTGCCTTAGGTTTTGTCTTGTATTACCAATATTACCACCCAATAACAAGTATACTTCCCTCATTTTTAATCAATAAATTGTACTTATAAACATATTTTAAATTAATAATCTTTTACTTCAATAGACTCAAATATAGTTTCAATATCATCGAAATTATTTATTCCAGTACTTATTTCTTTTCCGCTGCTGGTCATCGCAATGCCATAAGGTTTGATGTTTTCAACAATATTTTTTACATTTTTCGCACCAATAGGCACATCTATCAAAATACTAAAAATTTTGGCGAGTCTATGGCAAATATCTAGCACTCCATCTGAAAACACCCTATCTGTTTCAATAACAAAATGTTGTACTGAGTCTTTATACTGTAATAGATCTTCTTCTAAAATTGGATGGCTTAAGTTTACTTGATAAATAATTTTAGTCTGTTCTGAGACTAGTTTTTTCAATAAGTCCTTACTATTCGTATGTATATAATCTATGTGTAAGTCATTTATTTCCTTAGGTAAGGATTTTTCAAAAAAACCAACATAAGAGACGCCTGTTAACCAAGAAGTAATTTCTTGATAAGTTTCAATATTGATAGCATTATCGCACGCTTTGTCGAATACAAAACCCAACATCTGTACACCCATCCCCGCACAATAACGAGCCTCGTGTAGACTAGTAATACCATTAACTAATACGTTTGTCATTAAATTCATATAAGATATGTAGCGCGTGTCTAATTACCTATTTTTTATATTAACACTGATTTTAATTAAACGATGCAACATAAGACGGGGCAAGGATTGAATGGATATTTTCTGCTTTTTAGTCAATAGATTTGACGTAATAGCTTCAAGTTGGCAAGGATTAGTTTTACAGCTTCTATCGTGTAACGATCGAAAAGTTTATAAAAATAATAAACAATCGAGATAAGTTCATTACACTGATTGCAAAGCTTGTATTAATTTGGGTATTACTTCAAAAGCATCGCCAACCACTCCATAATCTGCTGCTTTGAAAAAAGGTGCATCCGGATCTTTATTGACTACTACAATCACCTTTGAGCTATTTACCCCAGCTAAATGCTGAATTGCCCCTGATATGCCAACAGCAATATATAGGTTGGGGGCTATTTTAATGCCTGTTTGGCCTACGTGCTCGTGGTGGGGTCGCCAATCCATGTCTGAAACGGGTTTTGAACAAGCCGTTGCAGCACCTAATAACTTTGCTAAATCCTCTATCATACCCCAATTTTCAGGGGCTTTCAAACCGCGTCCCGCACTTACTACCTTATCTGCTTCAGGCAGTAGAATATCTCCCGTAGCTTTACTTACTTCTTTTCTGGTTACCTCAAAATCACTCTTCACGAAATTTGGAGCAAAAACCTCTATGGTTGCTTGTCCGTCTTTTTGCTGCGGTATCATAATATTTTTTTTGATAGTAATTATTTTTTTTATCGTTGTTATTTTTACATAAGCAAAAGCCTTACCCGTATATACACTTCTTTTTAGAATAAAGCCATCGGAAGTATCGGGTAAGTCAACAACATTAGTAACCACACTGGCATTTAGTTTAATTCCCACCGAAGAAGCAAGGGCGTCTACTAAAGATGAACACGCCATAACCACTATATCAGCATCTATTTTTTTGGCAGCTTCAGCAACTAGTGTAGCTGTTGCCTGAATAACACCTGACTCTAGGTGTTCGTCGGCAGCATGTAATACATGGCTAACACCATATTTTCCTAAATTAGCTAAATGCTCAACAGCAATGTTGCCGGTAGCAACCACAGTAGTTTTTCCTAAAGAAACACCATAAGCAATTGCCCCTAGTGAGGAAGTTTTTACTTGACCTTCGTCGGTTTCTATAAATACTAATACGGACATTATCATTGAAAATTTGTAAATTAAATAACCAATTATTCTTCATATTGTTAAAAAAGTAGCTGTAAGGCTGACCACATTTAAATCACAAATGTAATTTCTAATAAAAACGTTGAAGAAATTTTTTATTTCAACTCATACAAGCAAGCTGTCTTGACCTCCATTTTGTAGGTTAAGGCTCATAATCCAAGGCAATAGCACAAAAATTAATTAACTATAGATTTGATTGAATACTTAATAGGCCGCCCTGCTTTTTTTCTTTCAGCCTTGATGTTTCTTTTACAATATTTTCCATTTCTGAACAGTTGTATAAATAGGAGTGAAAGTAATGACCATATTGATAGGATACCACTTTTTCGTTCCTTGATAGATTTAGCGGGTGGAGAGAGCCTACAAAGTTCACTGCCAATAAATGGTTAAGTCGACTCATAAGAAGAATTAATTTGATGAAAAAATTTTATAACACTTTAGCTTCATCTTTTAGTAATTTGATGAGTTCTTCCACGTTATTAGCATCTACCATTTTGCAGTCTTTTTTTTGTGGCAGTAGCTCGAAATTTTCGTATGTAGTAACTCCTTCCACAGAGATAGACTCTACAACTTTAAGTGGTTTTTTTCTGGCCATCATAATACCCCTCATATTGGGAATTTTCCATTCGGCTATTGGCTCTTGGCAGCCTGCCACAAAAGGTAAGTTTAGCGTTAATACTTCCTTACCTCCTTCAATCTCTCTCTTCAAAGTGGCGGCACTGCCATCTAAGTCAAGTGCCATGCAAGGAGCAATAGCTGGCCAGCCGAGCATTTCAGCCACCATACCATGTACCAAGCCACTATTAAAATCACTTGATTCACGACCTGTCAGAACTAAATCATAAGATTCTTGTTTAACAATTTCAGTAATCTGAGAGGCTACAAAATACGCGTCTATAGGAACAGCATTTATGCGGATGGCATCATCGGCACCAATCGCGAGGGCTTTCCTGAGCGTGGGTTCGGTTTCGGCAAGACCTACATTAAGTACGGTTACTTTAGCCTCATGGGAGGACTTTAATTCTACAGCTCTTGCCAGTGCATAGTCGTCGTAAGGACCGATAACAAATTGAACATCGCTCGTATCGAGCATATTATTTTCGAATTTAATATTCGTCGTAGTATCGGGTACATGACTGATACAAACAAGTATTTTCATTATTTTTCCATTTTTTTGATTTCAAAAATACACTTAACTACAGTAGAAGTATTGCCTATTTCTTTTGTCAAAGGTACACAAATAAGTTAAAAAGAAAAATTTTCATTGTGTTTAGGTCAAGATAATTTTATTGCCGTGTAGATGTATTACATAAAAATCGCATACGATTGCATGCAAAACTTGAGAGTTGACCCGAGCGATGAATACTTTATCTTTCAAGAAATAAAAACCGAATTTATTAATCTGAAAAAATAAGATTTTGAATATAAAAAAATGTGTACGAAGAAAAGATAATAAGTCTGCTTTTAGTTGTAGGACTCTTTCACAAGAGGATAATTTGAAACCTGAAGTCTAACGGTTCAAATAGTGCACATAGCTTTTCAATAAATGTTTCATCATTTATATAAAAGTTGAGCATATTTTCAGTTCGTTCCTGCAAACTGCCGTTGGGAAACAGCCTATCTTTTATTTTTTTCAATTGATTAATCGCTGTTTGATGTTTGTGTTCCCCTGATCTCTGTATCTTCTTGCCCATACTTTCAAGTATCTTTTCTATTTTCTTACTTTCTCCTACAAAAAAACCTTGCAAAGAGGCATCTAATGCTCTTGATTTTTCTTGTATTGAAATCAATTGTTGTTGTACTGTTTCTATCTCTACATCAATATGTACGGGTCTTTCATTTAAGCTGCTGATAAGTTTATGCTTGATGATGTGTACTTCATCAAGCAGTTGATTGGGTTGAAGTGAGAGTTTTTGTATCTTTTTTTGTAAGCCGGGGTTAATTAGTAAGGCACAATTTCTTGGTACTAATATTGGAAAAGCTGTTTGGTATTTGTCAAACATAGTTTTCAATTGCAACCAATAAGCTATTTCAGCCGGTCCGCCGATATAGGCTAAGTTAGGTAAAATAAACTCTTGGTAAAGTGGTCTGAGAATAACATTTGGGCTAAAACGGTCAGGGTATTTCTCTAGCATATCTAATATTTCCTGCTGCTGAAACTTTCGGGGATCATTAACTATTTGGTACACGGTCTGATTGTTCACAGATATTTTTTCTAGTCGCTTTCTTAGTCTTTTTTCCAAGTAAAAAAGATTGATTTGTCTGGGAGAAACCTGTGTTTTATAGCCCATTATTCGTAGCTTTTCACTTTGCAAGCGAACAGTTTTATGAGCCTTATGTTCCAGCAAATCATCTTTTATAATAGGTGCAAAGTATTTTTTCAAATTACTATCATTGGCATCGATAACGAGCAAGCCCTTAGCACCAAAAAGCTCATGGACATACTTTCGGGTAGCCGATGCTAGTGAATCTGAATTGAGGTAGGCATTTTTAAAAAAGGATGGTATTTCTTTAATATCCTCTATAATTGATATCAACTCTTTAGGGTCTAAATCCCCTACAGCACCCGAAGCATCTAGTTTTTCCCATTTGAAGGATTTATTGAAAAGTTTAAAACTACTAATTTCTTCAAAGTCATGATCTTCTGAAGCCATCCAATAAACTGGTACGAAGTGATAATCGGGATATTTCGCTCGTAGTTCATTTGCCAAGTTGATGGTCGTAATAATTTTATATATAAAATATAAGGGTCCGGAAAAAATATTCAGTTGGTGTCCGGTCGTTACTGTGTAAGTATGCTCTTGGGCTAACAAATCTATCTGGTGCTCAGGGATACTTTCCATATGCCGATACTGCCTGCTGATGACTTCATGCAATATTTTCCGAGTACTGGCATGATATTGTTTACGCTCGATCTGTTTTTCAAAATTTGCTATATGAGGATACAAGCCATAGAAGCAATCTAAGCTATTATTTTGTGTAATATAATCTATTAATAGCTTTGAAAAATATCCTGTTTCTTTAAAGCAAACTTTGTAAGTATTCATCAGGTAAGGAAAAGTCTCCAACTAACACATCCTATTTCTAAATAAAGCGCAAAAGCAGGCAACTATTTAGTTGGTAGTTGTGGGATATTTAAAAAAAAATTTAAGGATTTAAAGATTTTAAACTGTTTGCAGAGAGAAGACAGAAAGATGAGTGAACACTAAATGATTAAAAAATTAATAGCTTAAAGTAGATTGAGATTTAGTTTTTTCCGAATAGTTAAAAAAAATTAAAAATTTTAAACTTAATTTTTTTTCTTTCGTATAACCCTATAAGTATTCGCTACTCAAACGCGTAAGGACTGAGAGCCGGGTTGCTCGTAAAAAAACGGCTCATCATTTTCGCTAAAAGGTAAGATGCTTGACCAAAAAAAGAAGGCAAAAGGCAAAGCCTTTCGCTTTCTTTATTTAATCGCATCATCATCACGCAAATATATACGTAAATTTCAATTAAAGTATTGCTTTTTCAAAGAAAAAAAGTAAATTCTCAAGTTATTCTTTGTTTGTTCACACAGATAATTTATAACAAAAAAAATATGTAATTTTTGTCATATTGCTTTCTGAGTTCTTTCCTGCGAAATTGTCACTATCATCGTCAGACCCCCCCACTCATTTGTTATTAATTAATTTCTCTACACGTAAGTATTGTCTCAATTAAGACTTGTTAATTTTGTTTTACAGTTCCCTACTATTTATTTTTCTATTGAATTCACATATCTTTGCAATAAACTAAAAAATAGACATAATGAGTTACTTATTAAACATCTTGTTATTTGGTATGCCGGGGGGCTGGGAAATGGTTGTTATTGCTTTGGTGGTTTTGTTACTTTTTGGTGCAAAGAAAATTCCCGAATTAGCGCGAGGAATCGGAAGAGGCATCAGAGAGTTCAAAGATGCTACCAAAGAAATTAAAAAAGAAATAGAAATCGAAGAGGGTGGCAACACCGCCTCTAAACCTAAGGGTTAGTGAACAGATGGATCGATACCATAATCAAGATACTCTTCACTAGAGACACAGAAGAAATTGTATAGTTCATTCAGAGAAATCAGTGCGGCGATAGCAGTCAAACGTCTAACCTGCAAAAAACTGGTGAGGTTCTATCTCGAGCAGATAGCTGCACAAAAAGATCTAAACGTATTTTTGGAAGTCTATGGTGAAGAGGCACTATCAAGGGCTGAACAAATAGACAATAAAATTGCTCGAGGAACTGCTGGTAAACTTGCTGGCATGGTTGTCGGGCTGAAAGATGTTATTTGCTACCAAGACCATTCTTTGCAGGCTTCATCGAAAATTCTTGATACGTTTGTCGCTCAGTTTTCTGCTACTGCAACAGAAAGGCTACTGGCTGAAGATGCTATTATCATCGGTCGTCAGAATTGCGATGAGTTTGCGATGGGTTCTTCTAATGAAAACTCTGCTTTTGGTGCTACTAAAAACAATATAGACCCTACCCGTGTACCGGGTGGATCTTCCGGTGCTTGTGCTGTGTCGGTTTCCGCTAATATGTGTTTGGTTGCTTTAGGGTCAGATACTGGTGGTTCAGTACGCCAGCCGGCAGCCTTTTGTGGGGTGGTGGGTACCAAACCTACTTATTCGCGCATTTCAAGGCATGGACTGATTGCTTATGCTTCTTCTTTTGATACTATCGGTATTTTATCAAAGAACATTCCTGATGCTGCTCTAGTATTAGAAGTAATTGCTGGAAAAGATAACTTTGATAGCACAGTTTCTCAGCGTCCTAATCGGGAATATACGAAAATGTTAACACAAAATAAAAAAAATAAAATAGCTTATATTAAAGAAACTATTGGAAGCCAAGGGATTAATAGTGAAATAAAGCAAAAAACTTTAGAAAAAATCGACTATCTAAAACAAGATGGTCATCAAGTAGAAGAGGTTACTTTTCCGTTATTAGAATATGTTTTACCTACCTACTATATTCTTACTACAGCGGAAGCTAGCACTAACCTGTCTCGTTACGACGGTGTTCGTTATGGTTATAGAAGTAAAGATATAAATAATTTGGAGTCGATGTATAAAAAAACTCGCTCCGAAGGTTTTGGTCCGGAAGTAAAGCGCAGAATTATGCTGGGTACTTTCGTATTAAGTGCGAGTTATTATGACGCATATTTTACAAAAGCCCAGAAAGTAAGAAGAATGATTAAAGAGCAAACAGAGGCTTTATTGAGTATTTATGATTTTTTGGTCTTGCCCACTACACCGAGTACGGCTTTTGCGGCTGGTAAGTTTGGCAGGCATAATGTGTTGGAAATATACCTTGCCGATTTGTTTACTGTTCAGGCTTCGGTAGCAGGTGTTCCGGCAATTTCAGTACCCAACGGTATTGATTCTGAAGGCTTGCCTATTGGTTTTCAAGTAATGGCAAATCGCTTTTGCGAAGATAAGCTTTTCGCTTTTTGTAACTACTTGATGCAAGTATAGATACTACTTTGGCTTTGCTTTGAGTGGAGACATATTCTTAGCCACCAATGATTTTCCAATGAAAAAATATTATACTATCACTGTTTTTTTTATCATGGGAATCTGGATTTCTTCTTTAGGGCAGCAAGCTAGACAGAACGAAGATGATCCGTTTATAAACCCTTATAAATACAATCCCTTAAAAGCAGCACTGTTGTCGGCTGCTTTGCCCGGAGCAGGGCAAATTTACAATAAGAAACTTTGGTTTGTACGATTGCCTGTCATTTATGGCGGTTTTCTTACCCTAGGGCTGATTATTGGCTCTAGCCACGCCAGATATATAGACTCTCGTAATGCCTTGATCTATGCCTTAGATAATGACGAGACTACCACTCCCGAACAGATTAACGTCCTATTTGCAAATTCTACTAATGAGTCATTGCGTTCTAATAGAGAGTTTTTTAGATATAACAGAGACCTGACCATAATATTTACTGTTCTGTGGTATGGAATCAATGTAGCAGAGGCTGCGGTAACTGCCCACCTGCTCGATTTTGATGTGAGTGATGATCTATCTGCTCGTATCAGACCTTCTGTAAAGCAGACTATTTATAGTGAGCTAGTGCCTACTCTAACAGTCACTTTCATGTTGAGGTGAACAAAGTATATTAGTTAACTCTTGAATAACCCTTTGCCAAAATATTTTAATGATTTTGGTTGAAAATTTTACAAAAAATTCAAGGTATGGCCAAGCATAAATCCACACTTTCCCATATTGATCAAAACAACTATCCTACAATGGTAGACGTGGCGAATAAACAAGTGAGTGAAAGAATTGCCCGAGCGCGTAGCATCGTGCTTGCTAATGACGAAATAATGGCACATTTTAGCGATGGAGAAATTCAAAGCCCCAAGGGTGCAGTATTTCAAACAGCTATTATTGCAGGTACCATGGCAGCTAAAAAAACTGCCGATTTGATTCCTTTTTGCCACCCCCTGCCTCTAGATAGTTGCCGTATTCATATTACGGTGAATGAAAAAAAAGAGATTATAATAAATTGTAGTGCCAAAGTAAGGGCTAAAACAGGCGTAGAAATGGAGTCTCTGACGGGTGCAACTGTAGCTGCCCTAACAATTTACGATATGTGCAAGGCATTGTCTCATCATATATACATCAAAGAAATAAAACTAATAGAAAAGAGTGGAGGGAAAAACGATTTTTTAATGGATTAGTGCTGCTAAGTTTTTAGTAAATGCTTTTATTGTTAAGTTTGTAAATTACTACAAAATATTGCGGCAGCTAAACTTCTCAAACCTCTGTTCATGTCAATGCCAAATCAGCAAAAAGTGCTACAATCATTAAATCCTAATCGAATTGTTTTGCCGGTTTTTATTGGGTTGGGGGCAGTAATTTACCTGTTGCTTTCCAAAGATAATTTTGATTTTAATGAGATACTCGGTAACTTGAAGAAAGCGAAAAGTGTATGGATATTTTCCGCTTTTGTGGTACTGCTCATCCGCGACTTGGGTTATATGTATCGTATTCGGCATCTGACAGAGCAAGGGCTTGGCTGGACGGCCTCATTTTATGTGATTATTCTTTGGGAATTTGCCTCTGCTGTAACCCCTTCAATTGTAGGGGGTACGGCAGCGGCTATCTTTATCCTAAATCGCGAGAAAATATCAATGGGTAAATCTATGGCATATGTAATGTTGACAGCCATGTTCGACAATATGTTTTTTATCATTACTTCACTGCTAATTATACTACTTATTCCTTTTCAAATATTTCCGACTGCGACCAATACCTTCACCTTACTAAGCATGGCAATGACGCTGAAAAGCGTATTTATTTTTAGTGTTACAATAGTTCTTGCCTATACATTCATCATGTTCTATGGTTTGTTTATTAATCCGAGAGGCTTCAAATGGTTATTAATAAAATTATCTTCAAACAAGTTGATGAGACGATGGAAAAGCAGTGCTGCACGCAACGGTGATGAAGTAATTATTGCCTCAGCAATTATCCGTAAAAAACAATTCGATTACTGGCTAAAGGCTGCTGTCTCAACTTTATTTATCTGGCTTTCGCGTTATTTTATGCTCAATTGTATTGTTGCTGCTTTCACAGGACTCAATCTTTCAGAACACTTGCTAATCATGTGCCGTCAAGTAGTCATGTGGGTAGTTATGTTAGCTTCTCCTACACCGGGAAGTACAGGTACGGCAGAACTTACTTTTGATTTGTTTTTTAGTGAATTTTTTAGTGTTGCTGGCTTGAGCCTGGTAGTAGCTTTATTTTGGCGTTTATTCACCTATTATGCCTATCTGATTGTTGGGGTTGTTGTTTTCCCGCGATGGTTACGCAGAGCATTGATTAAGCAAAAAAAACATAAGTTAGCGGTTAACTAGTTAAGAATGTGTTTGAAAAAAAATATTTGTCATCTGTTATTTTATGGCAAAAATTGAAAACTTTCGCCTCAATATTTGGTCAGTATTCACAATTACATTGGCATTGCTGATTACAGTACCCATTTTGTTTATCTTGCTGAGCTTAGCCGAAAAAAGTGATAAGACATGGCAGCATATTGTCTATACACTATTGCCCCGCTACTTATGGCATTCTTCTTTACTGACCTCAGGTGTCGCGCTTTTGAGTGTTGTCGGCGGTCTATCCACTGCTTGGTTAGTAACAGCCTACGAATTTCCAATGCGCCGATACTTTGAATGGCTTTTGGCTTTACCCCTAGCAGTACCCACCTATATCGTTGCTTACATCTACGCAGTCATGACGGGATATACCGGTGTTTTTTCAGATATTTGTCGTTATTTTGGCTGGGCAAATGCTTTTCCTTTGGATATTATGAACTTGGGTGGAGCTATTTTTATTATTTCTTTTGTTTTATACCCTTATGTTTATCTTATCAACCGTTCGGTTTTTTTGCTGCAATCGCAATCCATTATTGAAGTATCAAGGGTCTTGGGTAAGCCTATGTGGTATGCTTTCTTCAAGGTTGCTCTTCCATTAGCCAGACCGGCTATTGCAGCCAGTGTATTTCTCATCACTATGGATGTGCTGAACGAATATGGGGCAGTCAAATACTATGGAGTAACAACTTTCACTACGGGTATATTTAAGGCTTGGTTTTCTATGGGCAATGTCCATGCGGCTATTAAACTGTCGGCTGTATTACTGATTATTGTCGTACTATTGGTTTGGTTTGAAAGAAAAGTACGTGCCGGTCAAAAATATGCTTCCAACCAGCCTTCCTACAAGGTTTTACAGCGTAAAAAACTGTCTCATCTTCCAGGTGTCCTAGCTTTTTTTGTATGCCTAATACCCACACTTTTAGGTTTTTTTATACCTGTTGGTCAACTATTGGTATGGACACTAGGGAGCTATCAAGAGGTCGTTCACAACGATTTTTGGCATTGGGTACTTAACAGCTTATGGCTAGCAGTAGTAGCGGCTTTTGTTACTGTATCTATCGCTATTATTATTAGCTATACTTTGCGTTTGCATACTCATCCTTTTATCAATGTACTAGCTAATATTGCGAATATGGGTTACACAGTACCCGGTGCAGTAATTGCTATTGGCGTAATGGTTAGTTTCCTCGGCTTTGATAAATCACTCAAATCACTATTTAACCATTTGGGTTGGCAAATGGGCTTATTATTGAGTGGTACAGCAATTTCGTTAATTTTTGCTTATTTGGTACGTTTTCTGGCTGTTGCTTATCATCCGATTACTTCGGGCTTTGAAAAATCTGCCAAAAGCGTAGATGAAGCTTCCCAGTCCTTAGGGGCATCTTCTATAAAAACACTCTTTCGCATTACGCTGCCCACACTCAAATGGCCTATAGCTACGGCTTATATCTTGGTTTTTGTAGAGACACTCAAAGAACTGCCGCTAAGTATTATTTTACGCCCTTTTAATTTTGATACGCTAGCAATTAAAGCATATGAATTAGCTAACGAAGAACTCATCCAATTAGCAGCAGTTCCTTCTCTGATTATTGTGTTATTTAGTGCTATATCTGTACTTTTTGCCATTGAGCTGTTGGAAAATTAATGCTTGGTGCAGCAAAATTATTTATAGTATTAAATTACCTGACGGTTTTGTTGAGTCGTTCGACATGGTTGGTTTGACTGTCTCTTTGCCGAATTTTCCATATACCTGCCGTGGCAGGCGTATGGAAAATTTCCAGAACTCGCCAGATTGCAGTGCCTCAACAATTCATGGGGTAGTTTGCTCTGAAATGTCTGTAGGAACTCATGCTCCTTTCACCTGTGGAAACTACCTGTTCTTGCCGTTAACGCCTATCTAGACGCATATATGGCAGTCTTTTATCTCTTTTTTTATGTAAAAACAATATAGATCACACATAAATTATCACTACTAAATTATTTTCATCATATTGCCTGAAAAATTTCAATTCTTAATTCTCTAATGTATAATTTTGTACTTTTTAATTTCTTCTTTTAAAGAAGCACCAAATCATGAAAAGAACATATCAACCTTCCAATCGCAAAAGAAAAAATAAACACGGCTTTCGTGAAAGAATGAGTTCCCCTGCTGGAAAAGCTGTATTGGCAAGAAGGAGAGCAAAGAGAAGAAAAAAACTAACGATTTCAGACGAACATAGGCGTAAGTGCTAGTTTTGTGTTTATCGGTGTATAGAACAAGCTTTTGACTCAGTTACTCACCCAGCTACAAGGAATTTACGGTGGGGATAAAAGATATTCATACCCATTCATCGTAGCAATTTCACCAGCAAGGACTCAAGTTAGTTATCGGAGATCTATCATTGAATCGTTTAGTCTGTCTTTGGTCTAGAACACTCTGGGCGTTGAAAGCCAAAAAATGCTTTTGCACACGTTATCGGCTTGTATTAGTCGCCTACCACCTTTCTCGGATAGAAAATCCATCGACCGGACTAAACTCAAAAGAGATGTTACAGCACAACTTAACCAATGCAAATTCTAAGTGCAAGCGTATTGTAAAGAAAAAAACCAAAAATATGGTAATAAATTAATATTAACTGTACATTTGAGGTTTCTGACCTAGAACACCACAGCATGTTCTGCTTGATTTAGTATTCAAAATAAGACTCACATGAAATACATATATTACCTGCATAAAATCATGCTTGAGAGAAAAATTATACTCATTTACGAGGGAGAATTCACTCAAGAAATTACTAAGTCTGTCTTGTCAATGGCAGAAAGAAATATGGATAACGTGGGAGAGGAATCCGGTATCAAACGTAAGGTTTTTAATGTGATGGTAGAGTGTCTTCAAAATATCAGCAAACATGCTGATAAGTACGAAGCTAACACCGATGTCAACAATGCCATTTTTATGATTGGCAAGCAAGGTCCTCAATATTTTGTTATTTCAGGTAACCCAATGCTCACTGAGCGTGTTCCTTCACTCTGCAGCCGACTAGAAAATATCAATAGTTTAGATAAACAAGGACTCAAAGCTTTATATAAAGATATTATTAAAAATGGTAGCTTGTCGGATAAAGGGGGAGCCGGCTTAGGCTTTATTGATATGGCGAGAAAATCGGGTGAAAAACTACAATTCGATTTTGAACCAATGGATGACAAATACTCTTTCTTTTCCTTAACTACGGTTGTCTCAAAGAAATAATTAAACAATCTTATCATAAAGTATGAAAGCACTAAATTTAGAAAGTACGGAAGATACTCCTAAAATTATATTCGATCAAGAGAACAATATATTTGATATTTCAGGGCGTTCCTTACCCGAAGACTCTGCTGAGTTTTATCAGCCAGTACTCAGTTGGCTCGAAGAGTACTCAAATACTCCCAGCCCTAAAATAAACTTAGAGTTCAAACTCGAATACTTCAATACAGCATCCTCTAAGTTAATACTAGATATTCTATCTAAGTTAGAAGATATTGAAGAAGCTAATGTTACATGGTATTTTCATGAAGATGACGAAGATATGCAGGAGGCAGGAGAAGAATTCTCTGAGTTGGTGGAAGTCCCATTTGATTTTAAATCCTATTAAAAAAACAACACGCTGTTTTCCAAAATAGAATCAGAAACCCAAATGATAAAGATATATCCTTTTTATTAAAAAACCTGTGGCTTAATAAATAGCTTTCTTCAGATTTGTACTTACTACAACGATGATAACAGTACTACTACGAAAGTAAAAATAGCACAAAGATAGAAAAGTAAATTGCATAATCTAGCACATTATCGTAGAGAGAATAAGCACAACTTACACACTGTGTATGTAAAATGTGCGGTAGTGCAAAGAAATAATGTGTAAAAACGTTTTAAAATCAGTATTTAGATAGCTAAATTCGCACAGTGAAGGGGAGTTCTCTAATTTGTTAGAGAACTATTTAAAGACCAAAAGTTAGGACTGACGCAAAAAAGGCCGTAATTTGATAAGCATAGAAAAATCTTTAAAGTCTCACTAGATAAAACCTCTTCTTAACAAGAAACTTCATAACAAATCAAAATGTATTCCATCAACGCCTAGTACACTCAAATGTACACTGCGCAAACTTGTATGAAGCGTTATAAAAAAATATTTCTACATCTAATACATTTTCAATCAAAGGCTATTTAGGCAACTATGAGTGAGGAAATTCTAAAAGCTTTAACCCAACTTTTTGCCATTATTTCCAAACAAGATGGTGGAGTAAAAGAGAAAGAAAGGCAATTCGTTATTGACTATTTTGGCAGCGAGCTAGATCGAGAGACTTTGCAAGAATACATCAATGAGTATGATAGGGCTGCTGAATACAGGATAAAAAAAGGTAGTGGAGAAGAAAACAACCACAATAAAAGAAAAAAGAAGATGACCAACGTAAGGGATTCGGTTCGTACCCTTAAGTTGTGTAAGCAGATTAATAAAACCTTAAGCCAAAAACAAAAATTCATCGTATTAGTGAAGCTACTGGAGCTTGTCAATTCCGACAGGTCTTTTACATCTCAACGTATGGAGATTATTAATACGGCTTCTGATGTGTTCAATATCCAAACTGAAGAATACAAACTCTTAGAAAGTTTCGTTGTAGAGACACACTCCTCCAAAATCGACCAAGAGGATATATTAGTTTTCAGTGACAAAAAACCACCCAAAAATAGTGAAGTAAAATTCATTAACTCAGGTCTTCTTGATGGCGAAATTATTTTTGTACGTGTTAAGAGTGTTGGTTTATACTTTACCAAATATACTGGAGAAGACAACATTATGCTAAATAATTTACAGGTACAAAAAAATGCTATCAAACAATTCTCGCCGGGCAGTATCTTCAAAATACCTAAAGGTTCGCCACTCTATTACAGCGATCTGATCAGTACTTACAACCAAGATCAAGACGTTGATAACATATCTTTTAATGTTAATAATCTCGAATATCAGTTTCCTAACGGGCAGGTAGGTATCAGAAATGTAAACTTGTCGGAAGGACCTGGTAGCCTGATAGGAATTATGGGGGCAAGCGGTGCTGGCAAAACAACGCTTTTAAATGTTCTAGCAGGACTGGATGTTCCTTCAAAAGGTGCAGTTCTTATCAATGGGTACAACATTCATACGCAGAAAGAAAAAGTTGAAGGCGTTATTGGCTATGTGGCACAAGATGACCTTTTAATAGAAGAACTCACCGTATACCAAAACCTTTACTACAATGCTAAACTTTGTTTCAAAGATTTGCGTGAAACAGAAGTAAACAAAAAAGTGATGAATGTACTGACTAGTTTGGGGCTAGATAGAATTCACCACCTGAAAGTAGGTAGTATTTTCAATAAAAAAATAAGCGGTGGACAAAGGAAACGACTCAATATAGCTCTTGAACTAATTCGACAACCTGCCGTGATGTTTGTAGATGAGCCGACTTCCGGTTTGTCTTCGCGCGATTCAGAAAATGTCATTGACTTGCTCAAAGAACTTTCCCTCAAAGGTAAGCTAATTTTTGTGGTTATTCACCAGCCCTCTTCTGATATATTCAAGATGTTCGATAAAATGTTCATCATGGATACGGGGGGATTTCCTATTTTTTATGGCGATCCGGTAGAAGCAGGCATTTACTTTAAGACAGCAGCCAACCAAGTGGGAAGCCAGCAAGGGCAATGTATGGCTTGCGGTAATGTGAACCCTGAGCAAATGTTCAATATTATTGAATCTAAAGTTGTTACTGAATTTGGAGAATTTACTGAAAAACGAAAAGTTGTTCCACAAGAGTGGCATAAACAGTATCAACAAAATTTTAAGCTCGAAAGAGTGGAAGATATCAATGAAGATCCGCCCAGTAATTTAAAAATACCTTCTATTTTTAAGCAATCCATCATTTTTACTACTCGCGATTTTCTGTCAAAAATCAGCAATACACAGTACATGGTAATTAATCTACTTGAAGCTCCCCTTCTGGCTTTGCTACTGTCGCTGATTATCAGATACAAATCCGACCATACAGGGCAATACATATATAGGTATAATGACAATATACCAGCTTTCATTCTCATCTGTATTATTGTTGCTTTATTTATGGGTTTAACAGTGAGTGCAGAAGAAATTATACACGATAGAAAGATATTGAAACGAGAGGCTTTTCTGAATTTAAGCAAGTTGAGTTACCTGGTTTCTAAAATAGTAATTCTATTCGGACTATCAGCAATCCAAACGCTTACTTATGTATGGATTGGCAATACTATACTAGCTATCGAAAGCCTGCATTTCACCTATTGGTTGGTACTTTTTACGGTTTCTTGCCATGCCAATATGCTGGGACTTAATATATCTTCCGCTTTTAACTCAGCTATAACAGTCTACATACTTATTCCCTTACTACTAATACCGCAGTTAATTCTCAGCGGTTTGATATTTGACTATGACAAATTGAACAACTCAGTTAGTGATCCAGGCAAAGTACCTATATTAGCTGATATTATGGCATCTCGCTGGGGTTATGAGGCACTGGCAGTAGGGCAGTTCAAAGATAACGAATATTACGCACCGCTATTCGATTTAGAGCTTAGTAAAAATCAATACAATTATAAGAACACTTACTGGTTGCCAAAACTAGAAGAAATTATCGATGAAACCGCCTTTCTAATCATACCAGCACAAAAAGACGATTCAGTAAAAAATGTACTCAAGAAAAACCTCCAAATTATAAAAAACGAACTAGAGAAAGACGAGTATACTCGAAATAATTTGGATATTAATCCTAATGAACACTTTACAAATTACAATATGGAAACCGTTAATCTACTCAAGGTCCATATCGCCAAAACCAGAGACTATTACAATTTGCTATTTATCAGAATAAACGATTCTGTAGATTCATTATTGTATGCTAGAAGAAAGACTTTAGCACAGGGCATGAAAATTGCTGATATACAGGATAAGCATTACAACGACAGGCTAACCGAAGTGGTGAAAAATACAACTGCGGACGAACCAATTAGGGTAACAGGCGCAGAAATCATACAGATCACAAACCCTATTTTTGCCATACCTGATGTGCCTAAACATGCGTTGGATTATCGATCTCAATTTTATGCACCCATAAAACACATTTTTGGAATATATTTTGACACATATTATTTTAATATATTGGCAATTTGGCTAATGAATTTAATATTGTTTTTAACTTTATACTATAATTTACTATCTAAACTACTCACTTGGCTTGCTGCAATTGGAAGCCAAGCTTTTAACAAATTTTAAAACTGATTTCTCTTGTTAGGAAACATAGAGAAAATTTTAGACACTTTTTTAACACCATAATAAGAGAATTATGAAAAAGCTATTTCTAAGTATTTTTGCATTTGCTATATTCACTGCGTGTGAACCTCACAACACTACAAATAAAAATAGACCTAATCAACAACCAAGCGTAGTGCAGCAAGAACCCATATCGGATGGGCTAATTAGCCAGATTATTCAGTCTATTCCTTCCCCCTTAGAGCTTTCTTTTATTATCAAGGATGAGAGTACGCTGTATAATAAAAAATGGCTAAATGATCCGAATGCTGCGGGGCGTTATGATACGCAGTTCAGGAAATCACTGAATTTAGGTGTTTATGGTACAGATCTTGGCTATGCCAATATTTATGGCAAAAATCAAGATGCCTTGAACTATCTGAATGCCGTCAGAGATTTGTCCAATGGCTTGAGCATCGGTCAGTTTTTTGACTATAAAACAATTAAAAGATTAGCAGAAAATGCCAATCAACTCGACTCTTTATTAGCAATTACTCAAAATAATATGGAGAGTATCAACTACCACTTACGTGACCAAAAGAGAGAAAGTTTAAGCATTTTGATTATTGCTGGAGGGTGGATAGAAGCTACTTACTTGACTTGTGCTGTATACCAAAGCCAAACAGAAAGAAGTGAGCTATTGAAAGAAAAAATTGGAGAGCAAAAAGTAGTCTTGGAGCAAATATTATTAGTATTGGATGTGTATAGAACAAGACCTGATTTTCCAGAATTGATTTCCGATTTAAGGCAACTCGACAAAATTTACCAAGAAATTGACATTGAGACAATTTATAAAGAGCCTACCACGGTAGAGAAAGATGGCGTACTCGTAGTAGTTGACAATTCTGAAACAAGAATAAAGATCAGTGAGCAAGATGTACAAAGTATTACAAGATTGCTCAAAAAAATCAGAAGCAGTATCACCAGATAAAATAAGCAAATAAATTGTATCTCATTCTTTTAAATATTAAATTATCACCGACTAAAATAACTGTAACATGAAAAAAATAATTTTTAATACAATTTTCTTTATTGCCACTGCTACTATACTGAGTAGTATTGGCTACGCACAATGCAACACCGAACTATATATTAACAAAAGCATGAAATCCTTGAGTCCCGGGTTTCAGTTTTCTAAAAGCTTTAGAGTTGATGGAAGAGGAGGTGCACGAAAAAAGGTGGAATATACTTGCGTCTTTAGTAAGGACACTAACTACATGATTAAAATGAGCGGTAAAGACGGTTCGTCCAAAGGCATTATCGGCGTACTGTCCGACTCGAGAAACAATAAACTCGTTTCGAGTTTCTATAATAATAAATTCCTCGATGGATGGCAATATAAATGCCGCTCAACAGGCATATACAGGCTAACGTTTACTTTTAAAGACTCTCAGAGTTTTTGTGGGTCGGCAGTGCTGGCTTTCAAACGATAAGCTAATTTATAAGGCAGCGCGTAAAACCCATTCCATTCATCACCTTAGCATAGATAGTATGTAAGCAATAAAGTTTTTGAAATAAGACTTGGATGCTGTACACTTAGACATTAACTTGGCTCGTGTCAGTATAAGACCTTAAAAATCTTGTTAGGGACTAGCCAGCACATACATACGTTTACCATACGTGTGAAGCTGATATAAGAATCCCCCCCCTCTTTCAGAGAGGGTGAGCAAATGGCTGTGAAGCTCGAAACCCAAAAATCTTTAGTTTTTGGGTAGTTCATTTCTCCAGTATTCTGAAGAGGCAGAATCAGCGACTGACTTTGTCTCTTCTTTTTATCTACTTTTGTGGGTGCTTCAATGTTTTTTTTAGATAATATACTCAGGGAAAATATTAAGAAACTTATTCCCTACACTTCGGCTAAGGATGAATTTAAAGGAAAGGCACAGATTTTTTTAGATGCTAATGAGAATGCTTTTGGCTCTCCCCTGAATATTAATTACAACCGTTATCCCGATCCTAGCCAGCAAGCAGTAAAAAATGCCATTGGTGCTTTTAAAGGTATTGACACCCCTAATATCTTTCTTGGCAATGGTAGTGACGAAGCCATTGATATTTTGATAAGAGCCTTCTGTGATCCGGGTAAGGATAATATTATGATATTGCCACCTACTTATGGTATGTACAGTGTCTCTGCTGCTATTAATGATGTAGCACTTGTGAGCGTATTGCTTACCGCCGATTTTCAGCCAGATTTCCGAAATATACAAGCCAGTGTACAAAAAAATACGAAACTAATATTTATTTGTTCTCCTAATAACCCAACTGGCAATGATATTGACAAACAGTCAGTTACCAAAATTTTAAATTTCTTTCCAGGTATTGTTGTAATAGATGAGGCCTATATTGATTTTTCTCAACAAGTTTCTTACACGAAGCTACTGAGTCAGTTTCCCAATTTAGTAATCCTACAAACTTTTTCCAAAGCTTGGGGTATGGCTGCTTTGCGTTTAGGAGTAGCTTTTGCTTCAAAAGTTATTATTGATATTCTCAATAAAATCAAGCCCCCTTATAACATTAATACTTATACACAAGAATCTGCTTTACACGCACTCAATAATAAACACAAAGTAAAAGAGTATATTCAGTTAATTATTCAAGAACGAGATTATATGACAAAACAATTACACCAGCAAGTGTGCGTTGAACATGTGTATCCTTCTAGCACTAATTTTTTATTAATTAAGGTCTCAAATGCTAATGAAGTACATCAATATCTCATCCAAAAAAAAATTATTACTAGAAATAGATCTTCGCTAGAACACTGCGAGAGCTGCCTGAGAATTACAATAGGGACGAGAAAAGAAAACCAATTATTATTAAGAGCGTTGGCAAGTTTTGAAAAAAGATAAAATTAGCAGCTTTTATTTTTTCAAAAATATTAAGCGATGTATAATAAAATTCTTTTTATATCTTACATTTTTTTTTACCTAGGTATTAATGTGTTAAAAGCTCAAATAATTGCCAGTTATCTCACTGAACACAAGCAAACCTATCTAGCTAAAAACCTGCCCGACCAGTCACTGCCTATTCACGAGGAAGTATATGATCCATTCCTTAGAAGCGTGTGCTTATACCCTGCTTTCAACAACCAAGAATCTAAAGTATACCCACCTATTATCGCTTTAAAAAGTCCACATCATTTAATACTGACTTTTGATGACCTTAACCCCGAATCAGGGCATTTTATTGCTGTTATTAAACATTGTAATGCAGATTGGACTCTGTCAAAACAAGACGGTTTAGATGTATTGGGAAATTACAATGAATTTAATATCTCACATTCTGAGCCTTCTTTCGGTACTAGCGTTACTTACACCCATTATCGTTTTAAACTTCCTAATGTTAAAATATCAGGAAATTATGTATTAACGGTTTATGTTGATAACACAAAAAATGAAAATTTGATGTTTACCAAACGTTTTGTAGTGTACGAAAACAAGATAAATATACAAGGCAGCCGTTCTATTTTTAAAGGCGGTCAGCAGAGCTTTCGTTTACAACAAATATCTTTTGAAATTTCTCACCCAAACTTTAGTATATACGATGCAGATACTCAACTAAAAATTACAATACTTCAGAACTATCGCTGGGACAATGCTATTATGAATTTAAAGCCTTCATTCATACATCCTTCATCCAACAGTATCAGCTATCAACTTTTCGATAATGAAAATACCTTTCAAGGAGGAAATGAATACAGAAATTTCGATATGAGAACTTTTAAAGGTGTAGGAACAGGAGTAGCAGGCAGCCTGACACATGAAACAGCTAATGAAGTGTTCTTGTATGGAGACGAGCCTTTCAAAGATTTTTCGTACGATGCACAACGCAGCGACCGCAACGGTATATATCATATAGACCGAATTGGCAGTGAAAAACCTGATATAGAAGCTGATTACGCACTTGTTCATTTTACATTAGAAGCAGAAGAACCTTTCTCCAAAACTATATATGTTACGGGAGCCTTCAATAATTGGGAATTGGCAAAGGAAAACTGCATGACTTACAATAGGCTATCAAAAACTTACCGAGCAACAATACTCCTAAAACAAGGCGTTTATGATTATCACTATGCTATCAAAGGTATAATAGCAAGCAGATACTATGCAGATGAAACTTTTATAGACGGTAGCTACTCTCTAACAGAAAATGAATATTCTATTTTGGTGTATTACAAAAATTCCAACAGCCAAGCAGATAGAGCCATTGCCTATTATAATATTGACTAACCTTTTATTATTGATTAATTTCAAGTAACCCCTCTGGTAAACTGACAAGGATTACTTGCCTTTGCTTGTCTACTTTTTTGATAATATGGTCATGTACCGGAATGAGTACCTCAGTGCCGTTATATTTCATAGATAGGAGGTTTTGATGACTGGCATAAAAGCTTTCCACTTTCCCTAAAATTCCTTTTTTTTCGTCTTCGATAGTAAAGCCAATAACTTCATGATAATAAAACTGACATGCTTCAAGATCAGGTAGCAAATCTAAAGGTAAATAAAGTGTAGCTCCTTTGAGTTGTCTAGCACTTTCGACATGATCGATGGCTTCAAATTTTACGATTGCTCTCTTGGACGAAATTCTTATTGTTTCTATTGTAAAAGGAATAAGTTGGTCCTTGATTTTAACAAAAACAACATCCAAATCTCGATACGAGTTGGGGTCGTCAACATCTAACATAACACTTATTTCTCCCTTCAAACCATGTGTTTTAATAATATACCCTAGTTGGAAACAATTATCTTCCTGCATATGTATGAGTGAAATAAGTAATTTAATAATACTAACTTTAGCGAATATACGAGAAAAGTAAAGAAGATACTTTTTTTAAGGTAGTTTTTTCAAGCACCTCTTCTGTTTGAGAAAAACCTACTAACGCCTTAAAATATAGTTTGTTGATTTGTATATTTGTCCTCTCGAAAGAAAAAAAATAGTAAAACTGAATTTTCCAAAAAATAAAACTCAAGAAGTACTATGGCAAGAGAAATAACAAAAGTAGAACTCTCGAAAGATACCTATATGTATTGGTATGAAAGTATGCTATTAATCCGTCGTTTTGAGGAAAGAGCAGGGCAGTTATACGGTCAGCAGAAAATCAAGGGTTTTTGCCACCTTTATATTGGGCAGGAAGCCTGTGCCTCTGGTGCGATAACCGCCCTTGAAAAACAAGATAAATGGATTACTGCTTATCGCGATCATGGCATCCCACTCGCTCTTGGCACCAGCCCTAAGCCGCTGATGGCAGAATTATTTGGTAAAATTACAGGCTGCTCTAAAGGCAAAGGTGGTTCTATGCACTTTTTCGATAAAGAAGTCAACTTTGCCGGCGGGCATGGCATCGTTGGCGGGCAGATACCTCTGGGCGCGGGTATTGCATTTGCAGAATGGTATCAAGGTACAAAAAATATATGTATTTGTTTGATGGGTGATGGTGCTATCCGCCAAGGCTCTTTTCACGAAACACTGAATATGGCAATGATGTGGAAATTACCAGTTATTTTTGTGATAGAAAACAACGGCTATGCTATGGGTACCTCTGTACAAAGAACCTCCAACGTCACTGACCTCTACACTTTAGGTCAAGCTTATGATATGCCCTCAGCACCTGTTGATGCAATGAAAGTAGAAAAAGTTCACGACTCAGTTAGTAAAGCAGCAGAACGCGCTAGAAACGGTCAAGGGCCTACCCTACTAGAATTCCGAACCTATCGATACAAAGGACACTCTATGTCTGACCCAGCCAAATACAGAACCAAAGAAGAACTGCAAGCATATAAAGACCAAGACCCTATTGAGCAAGTTAAGGCAACAATTTTTGCCAAAAAGTATGCTTCCGAAGAAGAGTTGAAAGCAATTGACAAAAAAATCAAAGCTGAGGTTTTAGAGGCAGTAAAATTTGCTGAAGAATCACCTTTTCCGCATGCTAACGAGGTGTTTAAAGATGTATATTTACAGCAAGATTATTCTTTTATTACTGATTGAGACGAAGCTGAGTTAAATAATCATTTCTAACCAAAATCAATTGACCACTTAGTCACAAAAACTATATGCCAGCATTTAAAAAGAAAGGAGTTATTAGCGGCAGTTATGTACAAGCATTATTCGACCTCGCCAAAGCAAAGGGGTTCGCACTCCCTGCCGTTAATGTTATAGGAACAGAGAGTATTAACGCAGCAATGGAAACTGCACGCGATGTACATTCACCAGTTATTATACAGTTTTCTAATGGCGGTGCTGCATTCTTTGCCGGCAAAGGTTTGAGTAACCAAAACCAGCAAGCTGCTATTGCAGGAGCAATATCAGGTGCACATCATGTGCATCATTTAGCTGCGCTCTACGGGGTTACGGTTGTGCTACACACCGACCACTCTGCCAGGAAGCTACTTCCGTGGGTAGACGGACTGCTCGATGCAGGCGAGCATTTCTACAAATTACACGGCAAGCCCCTTTTCAGCTCACACATGATTGACTTGTCGGAAGAGGACCTCGAAGAAAATATCAAAACCTGCCAATCCTACCTGGAACGTATGAGCAAAATAGGTATGACCTTAGAAATTGAGTTGGGAGTAACTGGCGGAGAAGAAGATGGTGTAGACAATACTGGTGTAGACAGTTCAAAACTATATACACAACCCAAGGAAGTAGCTTATGCCTACAAAGAACTAATGAAGGTGAGTGATAGGTTTACCATAGCAGCAGCTTTCGGTAATGTACATGGGGTATATAAACCGGGCAACGTGAAACTAGAACCAAAGATTTTGAAAAATTCTCAGATGTATGTAAAAGAAAAATTCGGTACCAGCACAGACCGACCAATTAATTTTGTATTTCACGGCGGTTCTGGTTCGAGTGTTGACGAAATTAGAGAAGCAATTGACTACGGAGCTGTCAAAATGAATATCGATACCGATCTGCAATGGGCTTTCTGGAACGGGGTAAAAAACTATTATCAAATAAATGAAGGCTACCTACAAACACAAATAGGCAACCCAGAAGGGAATGATAAGCCTAACAAAAAATACTACGACCCGAGGCTCTGGCTTAGAAAAGGACAAAAATTTTTTAAAGAAAGACTCAGACAAGCTTTTGAGGATTTAAACGTCACACGAGCTTTTTCCAAATAAACCCATCAGTGTTCAGACAAAATATATTGCATATGTATAATGCCATACCTTTCGGGATACGGCACATACACAAAGCCGTTGGCGGTAATTGAGAAGTTTATGACTACGAGGACAGAAATTGTAATAAAGGATCTTTGAAACATAAAAATGGACTTACAACTGCTGGTCGATAACCTAACTAATCCGGCACTTTTATTCTTTATATTAGGGGTTGCAGCCTCCCAAGTAAAAAGCGACCTTGAAATACCAAAACCATCATCTAAGTTTATATCTCTCTACCTGTTGTTTTCTATTGGTTTTAAGGGAGGCCAGGAATTGTCCCACAGTATGTATAGTGCAGACATTATTTATGCAATAATCGCTGGTATCTTATTGGCACTCTTAATTCCGCTTTATACTTTTTTTATACTCAGATTAAAGTTTAAAGTAGAAAATGCAGGTGCCATAGCCGCTGCTTATGGCTCCGTAAGTGCTGTAACTTTTGTAACTGCTGTGAGTTTTCTGGAAATCAAGCAAATAGCATTTGGCGGACACATGGTAGCTGTGATGGCACTGATGGAGGCACCGTCTATTATCGTAGGCGTATTGCTGATGCAGCTACACTCGATGCCGAAAAACTCTACTAAACAGTTGATAGAAATCATAAAACATGCTGTTACTAACGGCAGTGTATTGCTTATCCTTGGAAGTTTGGGTATTGGATTTATTGCCAGTGATGTTCAAGCTGAAGGTATTAGACCCTTTACAACAGACATTTTTAAAGGATTCTTAGCAGTTTTTTTATTAGATATGGGCATTAGTAGCGGTCAAAAAATAAGCGACTTGCTAAAAAAAGGATGGTTTGCATTAACATTTGCCATAGTAGTGCCTTTGATTAATGGGGTATGTATTGCTAAAGTCTCAGGGTTCTTTTTACTTAGCGAGGGAGACCGACTGTTGCTTGCCATATTGGCCGCCAGTGCATCGTATATAGCAGTGCCTGCAGCTATGCGCATAGCTGCACCTACAGCAAATCCTAGCTTGTATTTGCCGATGGCATTGGCTATAACATTTCCTTTCAATATTACGTTAGGAATGCCTCTATATATGCATGTGATTCAAAGTTTGTGAACCATCTCACCCAAGTCAAAATTGCCAGTAATTATATATTTTTTTTTACCGCTTGAACGCTGTCAAAATTTCACAATTATTATGAACCCACTCATTCTTATTGCTAACGATGACGGCATTTTTGCTAAAGGCATACGGTATCTGACAGAAATCATGCGTGAGATTGGCGAAGTTGTAGTAGTAGCACCTGACAGCCCGCAGTCAGCCATGGGGCATGCTATCACGATGACCCATCCGTTGAGATATTATCCTTCTAACCTTTTTGAAGAGGTTGAAGCATACTCTTGTTCGGGTACGCCAGCAGACTGTATTAAGTTGGCCAAGCATCACTTACTCAAAGGCAGAGTACCTGACCTAGTCCTGAGCGGCATAAATCACGGGAGTAATTCTTCGATCAATGTTATTTATTCGGGAACTATGTCCGCAGCCATAGAAGCAGCCATAGAAGATATGCCTGCTATCGGTTTTTCTACTTGCGATTACGCACACAACGCCGATTTTTCTCATACTAAAACATGGATTAAAAAAATTACAAAGCAAGCAATCAATAAGCCTTTTCCTAAAGGTACAGCATTAAATATTAATTTTCCTAAAAACAATGGCAAAGCCTTAAAAGGCCTGAGAATATGCCGACAAGCTAGAGGAAAATGGTTAGAAAAATTTGACGAGCGGACAGACCCTTTCGGAAGAAAATATCTATGGCTTAGCGGTAAATTTATTAATCCCGACATAGCAGAAGACACAGACGAATGGGCACTTGCTAATAATTATGTATCGCTCGTACCGGTGAGTTTCGACCTAACAGCCCACCAGCAAGTGGAATCATTAAAAAAGACCTGGCGATTGGATTGAATTAGTTCGACTTGTGAAAAGACTTGCTAAAAAGAGCCTTCTGAGTACTGTAGTTTAGCAATTATTATGAAATATACAAACTCATTGAGCCTTGCCGCATGAATGCTCACTTCGTAGACACTATCCTGAAAAGTGTGATCCTTGCCATTTTTAACATAATTTTGACAATAACATTTAAGATATTTTATACAAATCTATTAAAAACTAATAGTGCCAAAATAAAACCCTAAAATACAAGGCAGCTATCGAAGCTAGCTCAGATAGCTGCTAGTTGGCGGTAATTGGACAAAATGAGGTACAAAATTTTTCATCTTTTTTGTGGCTCTCTTGATCAAACTTTCATTAAAAGTTTCTATTGATGCCCATAATATTAATATTCTTTTGGAAGTGAATTAAAAACTCAAATTTGTAATGTTATACAAAAACATTATTCCAATAACAATGAAAAAGGACGATATAAAGCTGATTACACTCTTTTTATCTGTGTCAGATATGCTTTCAAAGATTCTCTCCAATAAGAAATTTTAATATTAAAATTTTCCTTGATTTTATTTTTATCCATCATACTAAATGATGGGCGGACTGCTGGTCTCGGAAATTTTTCAGTGCTAACAGGATACAATTCAACGCTTGTATGGGTATATTCAAATATGGCTGCAGCAAAATCATACCAACTGGCTATTCCCTCGTTACTATAATGGTAAATACCAAAAATATTCCTTCGGTCAATAGGCATTTTTTCAATAATAAGAATTATGGTGCGCGCTAAATCGAGAGCATAAGTGGGCGTTCCTATTTGGTCTGATACGACGGTAAAACGAGATTTTTTCCTACTGAGTCTCAGCATCGTGTCTACAAAATTTTGCCCGAAAGCACTGTACAACCAAGAAGTTCTAATGATCAAGCTAGCGGGCTGCTCTTTCAGAGCTAATTCTTCACCTGCCAGCTTTGTTTTTCCATAAACATTTAAAGGATTAGTAGCATCTGTTTCTTTGTATGCCCTGATTTTTGAACCATCAAAAACAAAATCTGTGGAAATATGAATAAGTGTAACATTGTATATACTACAACACCTAGCAAGCTTTGCCACACCTTTCGCATTAACAGCATGGGCTAATACGCTTTGCTTTTCTGCTTTATCTACGGCAGTGTATGCAGCACAATTAATACAAAAATCAAATCTATGTCTTTTAAAGACTGCTTTTATTGAATGCTCATTAGTAATATCAATTTCCTGACGTGAGGCAAAATAAAAGGTATGTGGCGTGGTCGCGGCAAGAGCTGATAAAGTACCTCCTAACTGACCGTTTGCGCCCGTAGCCAATATATTCACTATTATATGATTTAAATTATTTAAGCAGCAACTCCTATGCACAAAGGTGGATAAGCAAGCCAAAAATACAAAGCTATTCACATCTTATTCATACTTTTACTACTATTCACATTTTAGTAAATGTGTGAATAGTAAACAATTTGTTATAAAATAATATCTTGATTATCAGTAATTTACTGATTATTTTTATTTATAATAACACAGAAAAAAGTGTGAATAGCACCGAAATAATTAAGAATATTAACGTTATTTTTAACATTAATATTCACATCGTTCCAGAAGGTGTTAATAACATAGAAAAAAGTGTGAATAAGATGTGAATAACATAGAAAAAAGTGTGAATAGCTGTTCATAACTGTAAATAATAATATTAAAAATATATCACTATTCACACTTTTTAGCCGAGATGTGAATAAGATGTGAATAGTAAAAAAAATGTGAATAGCACTATTCACATTTTAGTAAATGTGTGAATAGTAAACAATTTGTTATAAAATAATATCTTGATTATCAGTAATTTACTGATTATTTTTATTTATAATAACACAGAAAAAAGTGTGAATAAGATGTGAATAGTGTGTGAATAGTAATTTTTAACATCGTAAAATATTACACTATTCACGCTATTCACACCCTAATAATAATAATAGTACTTTTTTTATTTTTTATTACTATGTGAATAGCTTTTGATTGTTTTAGTAAACAAAGGCATATTTTTGTGGTTTTTTAGACAAATGAATAGAGTATGACTGACCAGTGAAATAACTTATTCAAAATTATTAAAACACTTTATAATGAGTACAAAAAAAAATAAATGGCTGACGCTTGTTTTACTGACACTTACGTCACCGTTGCAAGGGCAAGACGTAGAGCAGCAGTTTTTTTTGGCAGAACAATACTTTACAGCTAATGAGTGGGATAAAGCCGAGATTATTCTTGATAAACTGGCTAAAAAAGATAATTACATTATGCAAATTCATTCTATATATTTCAAGACACTAATAGCTTTAAATAAAACTAAAAAAGCTGAAAAATACCTTAAAAAAGTCTTGAGGCGTTTTCCGACAGTACCTCAGTACAAAATAGACTATGGAAAACTATTATCAATTCTTGGCAAAACTCAGAGAGCTAATAATTATTATAAGGATTACCTAAACACTATTGCTCATGAGCCACAGATTCTACAAAAAGCTGCCCTTGTTTTTTTAGAAGAAAGTTTATTTGTTTACGCCGAAAAAGCCTATCAGCATGCCCAAAAACACAACCCTTTCGATTATTTCGATACATTGGCTGATTTATATTTTAAATGGGGTAAAAAAAGTAAAATGATTACACAATATTTGAATTGGCTAGGTGATAATGCGGAGGCTTTAGAACAGGTACAAATACATTTACAGGATAGACTTATAGAAGATGACGAGTTCCTATTATTTGAAAAAGCTATAACTAAAAAAATACAATTTTCTCCCAATAAGATTGTATTTAATGAATTGTTTTTGTGGTATTTACTACAGAGAAAAATGTTTTATAAAGCCTTTATCCAAGCAAAAGCTATTGATAGAAGAAAACAAATGGCGGGCAGTAAAGTATTGGAAATAGGCAAGCAAGCATTTGATAATAAAGGCTACTCGGAGGCTATTAACATTTTTGAATATTTAGTAGATAAATACAAAAAAAGCCCTGTATATTTTCGTGCACGCAACTTATTGGTTAATGCCAAAGAAGAGCAAATCAAGAATAGCTATCCGGTTGATATTCAACAAATTAAATCTTTAGTGAAAGATTATAACCAAATTATCGATGACTTGGGAATTACTACATCCACAGCACTATCGATTAAAAGAATGGCTATGCTATACGCTTTTTATCTCAACAATAAAGATATCGCTATCGCAACACTCAAAAAAGTGATTGCCAAAAGAGGAATGCCACGCACTACAATTTCGGATATCAAACTGACACTTGGAGATATTTACATATTCAATGAAGAACCTTGGGAGGCTTCTCTGCTATATAGTCAGGTGGAAAAAGCGCAAAAAAATGCCCACATCGGTCATTTAGCCAAACTCAAAAAAGCAAAAGTATGGTATTATAAGGGTGAATTTGAGCTTGCCAAAGCGCAACTAAACATCCTTAAATTAGCTACTTCCCGTGAAATTGCTAACGACGCGATGGACTTAGCACTACTTATTGATGAAAATGTTAATTTAGATACAACAGATGCAGCGATGAGATGTTATGCAGCCATAGATTTATTGGTTTTTCAAGGGCAATATACCGAATCATTGCGGCAGTATGAAAGCATGCTTGTCCGTTTTAAAGGGCATTCTCTTATTGATGAAGTACTCTGGCAAAAAGCCCAGTTATTGATAAAAACAGGGCAGTTTGAGCAAGCAGTACAGACTCTGAAAACAATTCTCTCCGACTACCGACGAGATATCTGGGGAGATGATGCTAACTATACTATTGCCTACATTTACGAAAATTACTTACAAGATAAAAAGCAAGCGATGGAGTTTTATCAAAAACAACTAGTCAACTATAAAGGCAGTGTGTACAATACGGAAGCTAGAAAACGCTTCAGAAAATTGCGCGGCGATAAGCTGAATTAATGAAAGCCAACTGACCATTGAGTTTAAATTGATGCAGGTAAATCTTCCGACCCTCACAAAGAGAAACAAAATAATTAAATTATGAAAAAAAAATATATAATAATATTACTACTATACGTATTGCCATTTTTGTCTGTTGCTCAGCGTGGCGGGACGATTAGTTTCGAAAAAACATTGCATGAATTTGGCGTTATCAAAGAAGAAAATGGGCTTGCAGAAGCAGTTTTTATTTTTGTAAATAAAGGAAAAAAGGCACTGAAATTGACTGGCGTTAAACCCTCTTGCGGCTGCACCACTCCTGAATGGACGAAAGGTGCTATTATGCCAAACAAGTCTGGTTTTGTAAAAGCTGTTTATAATCCTTCCCATCGTCCTGGTAAGTTCAATAAGTCAATAACTGTGCAAACAGACGGTACACCAGAAGTAATATTTTTACAAATTTCTGGGCGGGTCATACCCCGCCCTAAAGGTGTTAAGGATTGGTATCCTATTCAGTCTGGTAACCTTAGATTTAAGAGTACTTATATATCTTTTGGCAAAATATTACACGACAGCACCGATACAGCTTCGATCGTTGTTTATAATACCGCAGATAAGCCCATTGAGATAGACTGGTCGGCTTCCAGTATTGCGCCCTATATTCAGACAGATTTATCGAGCATCACTCTCGCACCCAAGCGAGAGACTCGTATACTACTCACTTATGATGCTGATTTGAAAAATGATTGGGGTTACTTATCTGACTACATCAAAATAGAAACTAGCGATAGCATAGAGCCTGAGAAAGGTATACACATTAATGCTAATATCATAGAGCATTTTAAGCATACCGATAGTAATCAACTACCCAAAATATCCTTTGACAAACAAACGCACCATTTCGGCGAAATAGGACAAAACCAGCGCGTGAGTACTGCTTTTATTATTACTAACGAGGGAAAAAAAAACCTGATACTAAGGAAAGTAAAAGCTTCCTGCGGTTGCACTGCTACTAGACCTGACAAAACTTTACTAGCCCCCGGAAAGTCTACTCAAATACAAGTTACTTTTAGTAGTGGTACTAAAAAAGGGAAGAAAAAAAAGAGTGTAACTGTTATTTCTAATGACCCAACTCAAAACGATGTAAAACTTTGGATAGAAGCAAATATTAAAGTACCCGAAGACAGGAAGTAGTCTACCTGCTATAACGGACAAATAATCGACAAATAAATATGCCTAAGGTTGTTTTGCCCACTATACTTATTCGATTCATCGTGCTTAAATCTCGCTAAAGAACACAGGAGGCAAAGCATATTCCCATACGTTAAGGGCCTTTGTTTGCAATCTCTCCCGAAAAGAGCAGACCCTCCCAGATTTGCCCCTCCATAGCACTTGGCTACACGACACTTAGCCTTAGGGTTAGTACCACTTACCAATAACAATAATAACCTCCGTGTTGATACACCCCTTTTAATGCAAATAGTATTCGTATAGATTTGAGAAGAAAAGCTCTGACATTGAAACTCCGTTTATCTTTGTCTTTTGTTAGCTAAAGAAAAATCTCTTCCAATTTTGTTTCTAGCTGCCTTCCTCGTAAGTTTTTAGCAATAATTTTCCCTTGTTTGTCAATCAGAACAGTCATGGGTATTCCTCTGACCTGGTAGGCTTCTACAGCCGCTGAACTCCAAAATTTCAGATCAGAAACATGCAGCCATTTTAAGCTATCTTGTTCAATAGCTTCTAACCACTTTTTTTTGCTGCGGTCTAACGACACACTGAAAATTTCAAATCCCTTTGCTTTAAAGCGCTTATATATTTTCACAACATTCGGGTTTTCTATTCGGCAAGGCTTGCACCAAGAAGCCCAAAAATCTACCAAGACTACTTTTCCTTTCAGAGAAGAAAGGGATACTATTTTTCCTTCCGGATTATGCATACTAATTTCCGGAGCTTGCTCACCGATATTTACTTTTTTCAAGGTAAGTATCTGCTCTCTAAAAGCAGCAATCGTTTTTGATGTAGGGTGTTTTTTGAAAAGTGTATTGGCTACTTCTGTTATTTCACTCAAATAATTGTCAGGGTTGATTTGTCCGGCGAGCATCATGGAAGCATAACTTCCTTTAATTTTCTTTAGTAGTAGTATTCTTTTTTTATCAATATTTTTATTAAAATCATTATAAATATTTTCAAATTCTTCTTGAGTGGCTGCCTGTGCAAGTTTCACTCTCACCTCGCTTGAAGCCATAGCTATTTCTTTTTCAAGTTCTTCTAAATATTTCAAGTGATCGTTTTCTATAGAACCACTTACCTCAAAAATACCGTCGTTTTTACTACCATCTGCTTTTATGGTAATATGTTGATTGTGAAGTATGATTGGTCTTTCTTGCCTCTGGTAGAAATTAATTACATAAATACCTATTTCGTCTATGCTAAATTCTTGTTCAAAGCTACCATCGGTATTGGCTACAATCGTATCAAAGGCTTCTCTTTGTTGTCCATTGTATTTGAAAAGTACGATATTCTCACCCGGTCGTGGGTTAAGTACCTGCCCTTTCAATAAAATTTTTTTCAATTTGTCTTCTTGCTGATCGGGCTGGCAATAACTAACTATTGCCACACATATTATCAGAGAAATAAAATTTAGCTTTTTCATAAATTGTCTCAGTTTAAAATTGCTCTGTTTGGGAAAAGAAAAAATTTGCTTCTATTGCTGCGTTTTCGTTTGAATCTGAGCCGTGAATGGCATTTGCCTCAACAGATTGAGCAAATAGTTTTCTAATAGTACCTTCTGCAGCCTCTGCGGGATTAGTAGCACCGATAAGTTGACGAAAATCTAGCACTGCATTTTCTTTTTCCAGTATCATAGCCATAATGGCTCCTGAACTCATATATTGGCATAGGTCTTGATAAAATGGGCGTTTTTTATGTATTTCATAAAACTGTCCAGCTCTTTCTTGCGTGAGTTTGGTTACTTTTGCAGACACAATACGAAAACCTGCCTCTTCAATCATTTTGAGTATAGCACCCGTGTTGCCCTCCTCAAAAGCATCGGGCTTAATCATTGTAAAAGTTCTTTTTGTTTCCATTTTTTTTAAAACTTCTCAATAAAATAAATAAGATACTAATTAATTCATCTTTTTGTTTATCACTAAAGTGATTATTCACAGAATTGGCTTAATAATACGAACTACCCAAGCAGAGCAGATTGCTTTGTATTTTTATAGTCTATTTCAATATTAAAGAAAATACTTTATTTAACTTTCTTTAACTGGATATGAGTTAGGTAGTAGGACAACAACAGTACAAGTATAGTGAAAATAGTAAAAACACTATTAAAAAAATAAAAATATGTCTGTGAAATTCCTTACAAATATGTTCTTAACTAAAGTGAATTATGGATTAAAAAAGGCTAAACAGTATTATTTTGCAGATTTTTTGAACTATTTCCTGCAAGAACTGCCTAACCTACGCTTAATAATATATCCTCGCTTGTCTTTTCCGCTGAAAAAAATGAATGTAAAGTTCTTTAAGCATTGCCTTAAAAGGAAGGTAAGCAACACCTGCTCGGTGGTTTTGCACGCCGATTTTATAAATAATGGTCATGTGTTGGAAAACCACTCGGTAGGCAGTGAGAATAGGAGTTTTGGGGTCATAGATATGGGCAGGTTCAGAATTAACGCCATTCAACTCCATAATTCTGATATTTTTTCCCGCATACAAGTCCTCTAATGAAGGTACGCGAAGGTCAAAGCGTCCGTAATAATATTGTGGAATGCTTTTAGAAATATGATCGAAGATTACAACTAGCTTTTCGTTAATGAGATAATTGGCATTCAGAAATTTGGTACCTCTGTTGTGATTACCAATGGGTTCGAGCAGCAGCTTTTCATTCTCACTTAAGGGCTTATGCCAAATATGGGCAAACTTTTTTTTTATTCTTTCTTTCTGAAATCTTGCTCGGTCGTAACTTTCTACAAGTTCTGCTAGTGTACTTTTTCCATCTCCAGTTGCCACCAAAAACTCTCTATGCACTACGGAAGAAATATGCCCTTTATTTTCTCCTGGAAAACGGTAATATAAAATCCCAAACTCTAATGGATAATTGATAAATTCCTGCACAATTAAATCGAAGGTATTGGCATCAACATAATCAAATAGCTCTTTTTGGTTGTTTATTTTTTCTACATTCATTCCCCGCTCGCCGATATTAGGTTTGAGCACAACGGGAAAATTAATTTGCGCTTTTTGCAGGCTTTCTAATATTTTTTTTCCTGAGGTGTATTTATCGAAGTATAATGTATAGGGTAAATACTTTTTATCAATATCATTAAAGAGTTCATTTTTAGGCTGCCCTATAGCACCGCCCGTAAACATGCGCGGATTAGTTGCCGTAAAATAGGTTGCCGACTGAGCTTTGAAGCCTAAATATATACCATAAATATACATTGGGATATAAAACACACTAAAAGGCCAGTATTCGAAATGAAATACTTTAATTAGTAATAAAGGTAGCTTTATTTTCATTTATATATTTATTTTCAAACCAACATTTCCTCCCGAAATAATAAGTCCTACATTTTTACCTTCAAATAGCTTATCCTGAGTCAATACAACTGCCAAAGGCACTGCCGCTGAAGGCTCAATAATTATTTTCATGCGTTCCCAAACGAGCTTCGTAGCGTGTGCAATCATTTCTTCGCTAACCGTAATAATACGCTCGACGTATTTACTGATAATAGGAAAAGTTTTATCTCCAAGTGCCGTGCGTAAACCATCGGCTATGGTATCTTGTTCTGTGGGCAGCTGTATCGTTCCACTTTTTAGCGACAAGAAAGCATCATTAACCAGTTCGGGTTCACAACCGATTACTCTCGTATTTTTTCCATAAAAATGTGCGCTTAATGCTGTGCCACTGAGTAGACCGCCACCCCCAACTGGAGCAAGCAGATAGTCGAGTGAAATTTCTTTTAATTGCTCAAATATTTCCATAGCAACTGTGGCTTGTCCGGCAATAACGTGTTCGTGATTAAACGGAGGAATAAAATAAGCACCAGTTTTGTTTACTACTTCAGCTAGTTTTTGTTCTCTATCAGTTGTAAGAGTACTACAGGAAATAATTTCTGCACCGTAGCTGAACACGGCATCGCGTTTTATCTGGGGTGCATTTTTAGGTATAACAATATAGCTTTTAGTACCCAAAATACTAGCTGCCAGAGCTACTGCCTGGGCATGATTGCCGGAGGAATGCGTACACACACCGTTTTTACGCTCCGTTTCACTCAACTGCAATAAGGCATTGGCAGCTCCCCTAATTTTAAAAGCACCGGTCTTCTGAAAGTTTTCACATTTAAAAAAAAGTTTGCTTTTAGTCAATTGGTTCAAATAAGAAGAACTCAATATAGGTGTGCAGTGGATATGGGGGCGAATCCGTTCACTAGCCTTGGGAATAGCTTGTTGGTAAGGCATGTTTGTTTTGACTAAGCATGAATAATGCAAAATTATGAATATAATTTAAGCCATTGTAATTGTCAATTTTGTACTAATAAAAATCATTAACTAACCGCCACTCTGGTCTTCATCAAGGGGAATATTTTCAGGTACAGTTACCGAAATAGACGCAGTACCTACACCGGAAAACAGACCCACTGCCTCAGGGGAAGTGGTAGCATCTTTGGCGGTAATATTTGAGAACAAGTTGGCCGGAGGTGTGGCAAATAAGCCCTGATTATTGAGTTCTTGTTGCAAAAAACGCATATATAGGTAGCCAATCTCTGTAATTGACCACACTTCTATATCAATTTCATCGCCTACCGCATAAGTAGTGGTGTCTCGTGGGTTCACTGCTTCTCTAATTGGACGAATTAAGTATATGCCATCACTAGCAGAACCTTGCGTGAAAGCAGCATCGTAAGCTATATTAATTTCAGAGGCTTTATTGAGAAATTGACCGTTTTTATAGGTTCTTATCCAGTAGCAATCACCAAGGCCAGAAACGTCTCGAGCAAATAGTTCGGCATAAATTCCTGCTTTTTCTCCGAGCGTCTCTTCTCTAAGCTCAAGGCGCAGAGAATCTATTTGTATGGGGCGTTCTATGGAGGTAAGTGCAGAATAAGAAGCTCCATCTGCCAAGGTAATATCTAATTCATACTGTGCATTATAAAAACCTCCGCTCTCTCTCATTTCTGGGTTCGTACGCGGTCGTACTTGCAAAGTATCGTCAGCCGTGGGCGGTATCCAGATATAGTCCCCGTTATTGATTGAATCTACAAAAGTAATTACACGGTCGTTAATTAAGTCATTCACAAGCACTATAGCACCTGAAACGCCTGGCGCAAAATTAAGGTCAAAATAAGGTTTAGTTTCTCTTAATTTAATAACTTGGGTATCGAATTGATTAGTAATCCAGGCATCTACCACAAGCTGTGTTTCGCCTTGTTCAAGCGTTACTTGCACTGGATCCATACAACTATATAGCAGAAAAATAATCGCTAGATAAAATATTTTTTTCATAGTTATTATATATTAGTAGTTCTGTACAAGAAGAATAAATGATTTCACACTTCTGCAAGCTGTGCGACTTACGGTTTGTGTATGGTGCGTATCCCGAAGGGTATGCACTATACACCTTGTTGTGTGCCGTTATTTTTTCCAATTTCCAATTTTTTTTCCAGTATATCCATAAACAAATATTTTATCACTAAACTCTGAATGTAACGCTATCTTATCATAAAGTAAACTCATCATTCTCGGTTTTAGCATATTAAATCTGATTTGCCTATAATGAATTTTACTGTCATTTCGCATTTCAAGTTCTGCAATATTTTTATTATCATATTTGAAGATAACTTTTTGCTCTGGGGTTTGTTTTTTTGCTCTTGCTTGTGAATTTTCTACAACAACAGAATTAGCAAAAACACCTACAACTTCTTTATTAAGAAAAACATGAAATTTATTATTATCTTTTACAGTTAAATAATTTACTTCTCCACCATTAAACACTGCTTTATTAACGAAAGCCTTTACACGTCTTTTTTTCTTGTAGTAAATCTTTTAAATCTCTCATTGGTGTTCTACAACTTTCCTTTGCGGAAATTTTATCAATTAGATAATTATCAAAATTTTCAGGAAATGATTCAATACATTTGATTAACTGTTGTCCAATACCATTCATTGTTTGAAAAAAGTCATCTTTTGAGAATCTATTCAAACCATAAAGAAATAATTGCCATTTCTTAACTCCACTTTTAACTGAGTGCGCATCTCCTGACGGGTCAATTACATCCTTTTTAGCAACAACGTCATTTCTATAATCACTATCTAATCCAATTAGTAATGCAAATTGCAATGCATCATCATGTCCTTTTTGTCTTACTTGTCTTGCACCTTCGCTTGATAATCCCCTTTTAGCCATTTGGTATGTTGTAAATTAATAATTCGTGAGATTTTTTAATATGACTTCCATTATTGTTTTTAGTCCTGTTTTCTCCAATTCTTGTGTCTCCTTGACTTAGTGTATATTGCCATGATGGTGTTTTGAAAGGAAAATCCTTATACCAATCTCTTATCGTAGAACAATCGTTATAAGACAATATAAAACCGCCTTTGTGATTCAATAACAAATCTCTTAGTTTTTCATGTTTAAATCCGTTGTGATGTATTGGAAAATTTCTATGAGGATAAAGACCAATAAAAGTTTTGCTATCTCCTTCAAGATAATAGGGTGGGTCTAAATAAAAGAAATCATTTGGGTACATTTCAAATACTTTTCCAAAATCAACACATTCTACTGAAATATTTCTAAGTTTTAAGTTTTTTGATTTTTCAGTCACTTTTTCATATCTAACTTTTTGTAAGTAAACTGATGATGGCCACCCTAAAAAGTGAGGGCCATAAGAAGTATTATGATTAAAAAAGAATAACGCTGCTAATTCAGTCAAATTTTGAACTGACCGATTAGGTTTCATTAACCCTGTCTCTTTATCCCATTGCTCTTTCATTATATTTTTAATTTCTAAAAACCCTTCTTTAGTTGGACTGTAGGCTTTTAAATAATTGTAAAGTTTTTCAGAATTTGAAAATTGCTGTTGCCAATAATTTACCAACATATCAAAAATGTCAAACCCTTTTACTTCTAAATCTAATTCTTTAACACAGGCAATTTCAAAAGAACCACCACCAAAGAAAGGGGAAATAATTCTTTCAATATTGTTTGGTAGTAATTCAACAATTAATCCGACAGCAAGAGTTTTACCACCTGCATATCTCAGGGGTGTACCATTAATATATCTTTTATAAGGATTTTTTCCTGTTGGACTTTTTAATTTGTCTAAAAATGCGTCTTTTTTTATTTCAAAATCAGTTCTAACTTTTTTATCATAGTACATCTTTGTCTGTACATATGGCTCTGATATATCATGAGTTATTTCTTTCAAATCAGTTATATTAATATTTTGAGTATCCATTTTTAGTTAGATAAATTTATCTTTTTCAAAGATAGATATTTTCATATATGCTGTTTTTGTCTTTTAATCCAATGGCACACAACAAAGGTTTAAAATTTAAAATTATAAGAAATTCCGGGTGCTATTATACCCAAAATAGATATTCGAATCGCTTCGGTTTGCACAGGCATTCCGCTTGGTGTGCGGTTTTCTTCAGGCTGAAAATACACGCTGAAAGGGTTGCGTCTACCATATAGATTATATACAGAAAATACCCATGAGCCTTCGTATCTGCGGTTAGATTTTTCTTTACTGCGCAAAGTCGCGCTCAGGTCTAGCCGGTGGTATAAGGGTATACGGATGTTGTTGCGTCGGCTTCCGCTATTATGTGGAACGGCATACCCCTGAATTTCTATCTGATGTGTAGGGAAAGTATTCGGAGTGCCAGACAATAAAGTAAAGTTTACAGACAAACTCCAGCGTTTGTTTAAGTTATAAAAACTAACCATTTTCAGGTTGTGTGTCTGGTCGAAACGAGTTGGGTACCACTCGTTGTTATTCAAGCCGGGTGTAAACTGTTCGCTTCTGGAAAGTGTATAGCTAATCCATCCGTTAATTCTTCCTTTGTTTTTTTTAATATACAATTCCAATCCGTAAGCTCTCGCTTTTCCTTCTATTATTTCTGCTTCGAGCAATTCATTCAAAAATAAGTTAGCACCATCGATATAGTCTATCTGATAAGGAATATTTTTGTAGTACAACTCCACGGACGCTTCAAAAGCGTTATTTTTCAAATTTTTAAAATAACCTAAAGCTACTTGGTTTGCTCTGAGTGGCTCAATATTATTGGTACTGGGCGTCCAAATGTCTAAAGGGCTAGAAGCAGCAGTATTAGAAATTAAATGGATATATTGCACGGTGCGGTTATAGCCTAGCTTGATTGAGCTGCTTTGCGTGAGCTGGTATTTAGCAGAAAAGCGGGGTTCGAGGTTGTGATAAGTTTTAATTACCTCACCGCTGCCAAAAGTTCGGTTAGCCGATGGGATTACCTGGCGGGAAGTGTTGGCAATGATAGGGTCGCTAAATTCATAGCTCGTTCCTGTCCCTAAATATAAAAACATAGTATGACGCAAGCCGTATTGCAAAGACAGTCGGTCGTTGATAGTTTGCTCATTTGCTAAGTACAGGCTATTTTCCATACCAAATTTGGCAGGTATGGTGAAGTTATTACTTTCACCAACGCTCTGAGCAATGGCGTTGCCGGGTTTAAAGTTATAGTAAATAGCCTGCCCGCCAAAAGATAGTGAATTTTTAGGGTTGATATAATAGTCGAACTCTGTCTTAACACTGTAAGTAAGAATTCGAGAAGACCAGTCGAAAGTATCGTCTCCTGAGCCAAAGCTGATTTGATAATCGTAATTGCTGTAATAGACAGTAGTATTAGCAAACAAACGTTCGTTTACCAGAGCATTCCATCGGAGAGTTGCTGTGGCATTACCCCAGTTAGAACCAAAAATATTTTCTGCACCAAAACGATCGCGTCCCAAGTAACCAGATAAATAAATGCGGTGCTTGTCGTTAATACGCCAATTAACTTTGGTCGTTAGGTCATAAAAATTAAACACACTATTTCTTAAATCTTCATCCAAGAAGGGTTTTGACAAAATATCAGCATAAGACCTGCGAGCTGCCACTATAAAAGAAGCTTTGTCTTGAATGATAGGTGCTTCTACAGAAGCACGAGCAAATACTGTCCCGATGCCGCCACTGGCTGAAAAACGCTTGCTATTGCCTTCTTTCATGCGTACGTCTAGAATAGAAGATAGCCTGCCGCCGTATTGTGCAGGAATGCCTCCCTTGATTAGCTTAACATCTTTTACTGCGTCTGGGTTGAAAATAGAGAAGAAGCCAAATAAGTGAGAAGAGTTATATACAGGTGCTTCGTCGAGTAGTACCAGATTTTGCGCTATTGTGCCGCCTCTTACATTAAAGCCAGTGGCTCCTTCTCCTACCGTAGTAACACCGGGCAGCAGTTGAATACTTTTAATAATGTCCACCTCTCCAAGCAGTGCAGGAATTCTTTTAATAGTGCCAATTTCAAGCTTATTAGCACTAATTTCTAAGCTTGTAATATTAGTATCTTCACGTTCTGCTTTTACGACTACCTCTTTCAAGTACTGCCTCTTTTCGACCAAATCAATATTCAATTCTATATTTTTATCAAGTATTATAGATTGCCTAAAAGACTCATAACCGATATAGCTGTAAGTAACTTGATAAGTACCTGCTGGCAGCGTAACGGCGTAAAAGCCGTAGAAATTGCTTACCGTACCATTATTAATTTCTTTAATAAATACTGTTGCACCAATTAAAGATTCCCCGTTCAGACTGTCTCTAACATAACCATTGAGCGTATACTTTTGCTGGGTTTGAGCAAAACTTAGGTGAGATAGTAAAATAAAAGAGGTAGAAATAATTATTTTTTTGAAAGTCATTTTTTATAAATTTTTGTCTTACTTAAAATATAACATTATATATAAAATCAAAATTAAGCAAATGCAAAACAAGAAAAAAATACATTTTCTTTCTTGTTTTATTCTTAGTCGCAACAGTTGAGTAAAAAAATGTCAAAGCTCAACCATTCAGTTTAATAACAACATTTCCAGGTGGGCTATGGCAATGAGTTCGTCTCTTTTTTCCTGATGAATTAACATTTGGTATTCGAGCAGAATTTCTTGCATGTTCAATATTTCTTCAAAATCTTTTCCCGTAGTACTGTAATCTTTTAGTAAAATATGAATAATACGAGTGCTTTCAGTTATTTGCTTTTCATAAAGCAGCCTATTAATATGTGCGTTGCGGTATTTTTGCCATGCTTCTTTCACCTTCACTAACATTTGATTGGCAGTATATTGTTTTTTTTGTCCGATGGCTAATTGCTGTAATTTGATTTGAGATAAGCGTGCATCGTGTCGTTTTTTGCTAAAAATAGGAATACTTATATGGACATGTGGCATCAGAATATTTGCTCCGTTGTTTTCAGGATTTAGGTCTGTCCTTGCGCGTACTGCCGAGTAATCTAAGCCCAAAGCCAGTTGGGGCTTTCGATGATAGTTCACAACTTTTTGCTCTGCTGACAAAATATTTTCTCTAGCCTGTAGTAATTGAAAAATAGGGTTTTTTTTTATTTGTTTATCTATCGTTGTAGAATCATCTAAGATGAAAATTTTAGCGACTGTATCGCTGATATTCACCGAATCGTTCAAGCGTCGATTAAGTAAAGCATTAAAATGAAACATTAATGGTTTGCGCAGATCTTGTAGCTGCCGCAAGCGATTTTCTTTCTCACGGGTTTGCATCTGTACCCTCAATACATCGGATAACTTACTGAGATTATTTTGGTATTTTTGTAGGGAAAGCCTTTCGTAATTCTGCAAAATCTTAATATGTTCTTCAATTGCCTGTTCATCTCGCTTGAGTTTTAATAGCTCAAACCAAACAGTTTTTACTTCATACAAAAGTTCGTTTTGTAAAATTTCTAATTCGGCAGACTGTACGAACCCCTTGAGTAAAGCCAGATCTTTTTGTGCAGCTAGTGTACCGAGCCAAGGAAATTTTTGCCTAATGCTTATTTTGAGTCTTTGGCTGCCTAGTCTGGTTTCTACTGGCAGTACAAAATAGCCTACCGAAATAGCAGGGTCGGGCAAGACACCCGCCTGCGGTACTGTCTTCAATGCTGCCTGATATTGTAAGTACTTGGCTTGCAGGTCAGGGTTATTTTTAGCAGCTACAAACAAATATTCTTCTAAGCTTTGCCCTACAACCAAAGTAGATAACAGTGCCAGAGTAAAAAATAACAATACAGCAATATAATTTTTCATCTGTTAAATTTTAACCAAAAGCAAGTGGCGATCTGAGAAGTATGATACGTTCTATATGCAACTAAAATTGAATGAGATAACTTTCAAAATATCTCTACAAATGCCGGGATATAGATGTTCGATAGAGGGCAAACTAGCAGCTTTTTTGTAGATATAGCGAACCTACGAGGTTTTGAAAACTTTGTAGATTTAAACATAAAAAACAATGGAAGCAGATAGTATCCTCACTTCTATCACCGGAGTATTTTATTGCCTATAAGTAACGAATGTAGAAGACTATATTTGAAAATTATTCTTTTATTATTAGAATATATTTTCAACTGCAAATAATTACATTTTTCTTGCTGTTTTTTTCTTGGTAAATTTAAAAAAAAATAATTAATTTTGAGTCACCGAGCATGAGTTAGAAACAGATGGCAAGTTAATACATTAATCACTTAAAAAAGTATATGATAATGCAAACGAGTACACTTAATAAAACATTTTCAGTTTGGCTATTCTTTATTTTGCTAATTTTATCAACTATTGCTTGTCAGCAAAAACCACAAGATGAAGCCACGCAAAAGACGGTCAACAATATGGATGATGGTGTTGTTCACCCAGAGTGGTCAAAAAATGCTGTTATTTATGAGGTAAACTGGCGGCAATATACTCCCGAAGGCACTGCTAAAGCCTTTGAGTCACACCTTCCCCGACTCAAGGCTATGGGAGTAGATATTTTGTGGTTTATGCCTATTAATCCTATTGGAGAGAAAAACCGCAAGGGAGAGCTGGGAAGCTATTATTCTGTAAAAGACTATAAAGATGTCAATCCTGAATTAGGTACTTTAGCCGATTTTCAGCACTTAGTTGAAAAAATTCATACAATGGGTATGTACGTTATTATCGACTGGGTACCTAACCATACAGCATGGGATAACCCACTTGCTGTTGAACACCCCGAATGGTACGACAAAGATTCTAGTGGTAGTTTTATTCCTCCTTTGGGTTTCGACTGGACAGATGTAATTCAACTGGACTATAGACAAGAGGGTTTACGCCAGTATATGATTAATACACTGTTGTATTGGGTCAAAGATATTGGTGTAGATGGTTTTCGTTTTGATGTAGCCTGGAATATCCCCGTAGATTTCTGGAATGAAGTTCGCAAAAGTTTTAATACACTCGAGCAGCCGGTATTCATGTTGGCAGAAGCCGAAATAGCAGAACAAAATAAAAAGGCAATGAATATGAGTTATGGCTGGGATTTTCATCATATTATGAACGCCATCGCCAAAGGAGAGAAAGAAATTGAAGAAGATGGTAAAAAGAAAAAAGTACCTGCCAATGTTTATGATATCGACAAATATCTCATCGGTAACTATTTAAAATTTCCACCCGAGTCTTACCTGATGATGTTTACTAGCAACCACGACGAAAACTCATGGAACGGCACTGTATACGAAAGAATGCCCGACAGCTATAAAACTTTTGCTACTCTTACTTTTATCTTTCCCGATATGCCCCTAATTTATAGTGGTCAGGAAGCAGGTTTAGACAGAAGACTGAAATTTTTTGAAAAAGATCTCATCGACTGGAAAGATAGTGAATTAACAGCATTTTACACCCAATTAATACAACTCAAAAAGAATAATCGTGCCTTATGGAATGGTAATTTCGGTGGTAAATTGGTGAGAGTAAGTACATCTGACGATTCGTCAGTATTTGCCTGCTTGCGTGAAAAAGAGGACAATAAAGTATTGGCTGTTTTTAATTTAACTGCTGAGCCAGTAGAAATAACATTTAAAAAAAATCAGCGGTTTGTAGGTAGCTACCAAGAGGCTCTATCAGGCGAATCACTTACCGTTGAAGCCGATACAAAATTAGGTCTAGACTCATGGGGTTATCGTGTTTTAGTAGCGATGTAAAATATATACATAATGATTTAATTTTTCGGAGCTCAGCAAGTTTGCTGTCATTTCTATTTTTATGTATGGAAAAATATGCGTCAGTTTCCTACATTTTATTGTAAGCAAAAAAGAATTATAAATATCGATTCATTTACTGCTTATTGACAAGCTCGTTTTTATAAACAGCAATTATTCATGGTGTAAAGCCCACAACCTACCAGACAGCTAAGCGCGATTTTCGGCTGTGATAATTCCGTTAAAAAATTTGAATTCTAACAAAAAAGCTACACATTTGTGAAAGACTCCACGAAAGAATAAAAGCATAATTCGAATATTTTTTATTTAATCTTTGATAAATTTATACTCTATAATAATAGATAATAATGAGTGTTTTAGTCAATAAAAATTCAAAAGTAATCGTTCAAGGATTTACTGGATCGGAAGGTACTTTCCATTCCGAACAAATGATTGAATACGGCACGCAGCTAGTCGGTGGAGTAACTCCCGGCAAAGGTGGTCAGAGCCATCTCGGCAGGCCTGTTTTTAATACTGTTGCTAAAGCAAAAGAAGAAACTGGTGCCAATGTCAGTATTATTTTTGTGCCGCCAGCTTTTGCCAGCGATGCTATCATGGAAGCTGCTGAGGCAGGCATTCGGTTGATCGTTGCTATTACTGAAGGTATCCCTACTAGAGATATGATATGTGTTAATGAATATATCCATACCAAAAATCTAACCTTAATCGGTCCAAACTGTCCGGGTATTATTACGCCGGGTGAAGCCAAAGTAGGTATTATGCCCGGTTTTATCCATCATCCCGGAAAAATAGGTATCGTTTCGCGTTCGGGTACGCTCACTTACGAAGCCGTAGACCAAATTACCAAAGCCGGCATGGGTCAGTCAACTTGTATTGGTATTGGCGGAGACCCTATCATCGGCACCACCACCAAAGATGCTGTCAAACTGCTGATGGAAGACTCTGATACTGAGGGTATTATTATGATTGGAGAGATTGGCGGTAGCATGGAAGCCGATGCTGCCTATTGGATTAAAGAGAACGGCACCAAGCCTGTTGTAGGTTTTATTGCTGGGCAAACTGCCCCTCCAGGCAGAAGAATGGGACACGCCGGTGCTATTATTGGCGGCACTGACGATACAGCAGAAGCTAAGATGAAGGTAATGCGCGAATGTGGCATTCATGTGGTTGCCTCCCCAGCCGATATTGGACAAACTATGGCGAGTGTGACTGACCAGTAGTGTTTCACAAAATTCACAGCAATGATATAGTTATTCGTACGGCAAAATCCATGATTTATGGTAAAAGTTTTCTTTTTCTTTAAGTAAATCCGTTGATGTGTTGATGAACAAACGGCTCGGCATTCCGTTGAGTGTTACGTAGCACTTTGTGGTAATGACTATATTATTTATCCCTTTTTTTTGATATACTTCTTTCAAAAAATGAGCAAACTGTAGAATCATATCAGGTTGTGTAGCCATCATTTGCTCTTGATGAGCTGTTAGGTAATCGCTATTGCGAACTTCTTCTACAGTATCAGTATCAGTATTTTTGACATAAAAAAAGGCTTGTCCAGCTTTTTCTATCAACATCACTCGCCAAGAGAAACGATAACCCTGCTCTGTCCAAAACAGTTTGCCCGGATACAAAATATAACGGAAAGGCAGGAGCGTTTGTAGCACCAGATAAAAACATAAAGCAACATATAATGATTTTTGATGTTTTTTGGGTTTGCAGCACTTTTGTCGTGTGTGTACGGCATTATTTTGTAGACGTAAAAAGTATTGTGTTGTGTGCTTTATTCTGTGTATTAAATTTTGGTGGAAGTTAGAAGAAAAGAAAATTAGTGTTATTAAAATCATGATATAAGGAAACATGCCTATCTGAAACAAAACGGCGGTGAGCAAATGAAAAATAATAACTGTTCCATATGCAAATATTCTCGTGGGCGCATAGCACAAAAAAGCCACGATAAATAAGTCATATAAAGCACCTGCCCAACTGAAAATGTAGGCTGTCTGCTCATAAAGCAGCCAATCACCGATTAACGGTGTGTCCGCTTTTGCCGGAAGCCATATTTTGAGCGGTAGTGCGTGAAATATCCAATCGGGGTTGAATTTGGCAATACCAGAAAATATATAAACAATAGCAATTTGTACTTTTAGTATATTCACTGTCCAAGATGGCACATAACTGACAGCGAGTTGAGGTTTTTTCAGTGTATCTAAAGAAAAATAGCGGTGGGCGGGTATGAAGATGAGCAAAAAGCTAATCAGACTGACAAAATAGTAATGGTTTAGATAGTTGCTTTTATCAATAAGTTCTACATAAGTAAAACATACAAAGAAGAAAATAATACTGAGGCGATAGAATAAACCCAACATGATAGAGAAAGCACTGAGTGCCATGCTAATAAACAGGGCATACATGCCGATGGCACCCAAAGGTTTTACCCACTCAAAGCCGTAGTAGGTAAAATGGTAAATAGGCTGCACGTATAAACTGTCCACCCATCCTTTCAGCATAAACCGAAGTATGCTCACACACATTACTCCGCCAAAGAGTATCCGAAAAACAGCCAACGAAGTAATTGGATAATTAACAGCCGACAATTGATAGTTGATAATATTGTATTTAAAACGTGATCGATAAATATTAATTTACTTTAGTCTCCGTCGTTGTCCTGAAAAGTGATAATAACTCCCATAGCGGAAGCCATGTCGGTTTTCAGTAAAACTAATAACTGTTGTAGTTTTTTGTAAAGTTCTGAAACAGTGTCGGGGTTTTGTGCAATTGTATCGTTGAGTGGGTCAGGAGTGGTTAATAAGTGCTGTATTATTGTGGTGAAACGGACACGAATATTATCACGTAAATCTTCCCGCCCTAAACTGACAAGCAAGTCATCTAAGCCAATAGGATTATCATTTTCTTCTAATGCATTACCCAAATACAACCTTTCAATAGCTCGTATATTTTCTAATGCTAAAGCAACGGAGAAGCCTCCATAGCGTGCTTCCGCGGTCGAAGGGCGTGGAACGCCTGCACTTCTAACACCAAGCGGTATGCCTACCTTACCGTCTCGGGTAAATCTTTCATAATGCTGAATTAGCGCATTACTCAACAAACTAATAGGGCTGCCCACCTGTGTACCTGTGTGAGTGCTAAAAGTCTGTAAATAATTCTCTCCGTCATCTGACCATGCGCTATGCACTTGATCTATTTTTGATTTCATGGCTACAATCAGATCTTGCAAATAAGTTTTTCGGTTTCCAGCCATTGCGTCATAGGTATATAAAGCTACGATCTCTTGGTCGGATGCTGCCGCACCATTGAGCAAATAATCAATAGCAGGAAAACCAATAGAAGAAATATTACTGATCGTATTCAAATCATACGAACCTGAAGCAATATTGGCATGAATATTATCGCTATTGGTAGGGTAAGTGTTGAGTGAGCCTCTTAAAACTACTGCATCAGCAGGTCCGAACTCGAAAAAACTACAATTTTGCCATGAAAGGTAAGCCTTACGAAAGATATTGCGTAAGGCATTGAGTTTTACCGCATTTGGTGTGGTAACAAAATCATGAATGCTGTCTTGCAGTTGATTAATATTTTTTTGTAGCTGTGTGTAGCTAGGAAGAATAATGTTAGTTCCAATATTCTTCAACATAGCTTCTCGGCTGAAATTAGGGTCAACATTATCATTTTTATTACCACTATTATCGCAAGAAATTAAACTTAGGCAAATAAACAAAGTAAATGAAAGCAGCAAATAGAAAGCGGATGATTTTTTCATATTATTATTTTTTTATACAAGTACTTAATAAAATTTTGTATGCGAAATCAAGGGTCAAACTGAAAATTCAGCCCGAGAATGCATATGCTCAGGCGATAAATTAGACGTAGAATAAAAGCGCTTTTATCTTGCGTGAAAAAGTATATTTTTTCAATCCTTAATTCGCATTTTATATTAATTTATAGCTGATCTTGTACGCTTGCCAGATCGGTATATATGCTTACCAAAGTTGCTTTAGCATTATCTAAACCCACTAGACTGGTATCCCAGAAATTAATGCCGAAATCGCTATTCAAAATGGTATTAATTTGAGCAGTAGTAATTTTTTTTACCGGACTAAACTGCAAAGATCTTACAAAAGCATATGCTTCTGAAAGTACGTGAAATGCTTCACCTTGTTCGCCGTTGCTCAATGCCTTCCTAGTATCGTTAATATAATGAATAGCGGTGGCTGCTGCCACTAACTCCAATGAAGTATATAATATATCCTTTTGTTCATCTTTAATATCATAGGTTTTGTTAACGATGGCAGTTCTGCCGATTAAATAAGCGTTCATAATCGTTTTATTAGTATTCAACAACTCGTTGCGTCCATCGCAATAATTACCCCAAAAGCGATCCGTGGTTGTTGTAGGAAAGTCAACTGGTACACCAAAGTAGCCGAAAGATTCATCCCAGTGGTGTTCCATATCGGTATAATTCTTTCCCTCTCTCAGCTGCGTATTTTCCACCTCGTTGCCAATTCTAGACTCTGTGAGGTACACATTAAAAATTTGGTTAAATATCAAGGATCCCATCAAACATTTCTCAATGAGTTGAGTAAACTCCCTGCCGTTTTCGTCAACCAATATGGTTTTACTGGGGCTTGCCCTAGCAATCAACCCCGCCTGACCTTTGGTAGCCTTTTTATCTGCCTGACTAGCTGTTGCAGCAGCACTAAATAGATTTTCATAAAATTTACTATCTAGGTCGGGTGCAAAAGTTTTGCTTTTAATCTGCTCACTAGAAGCATTTAGTTCAGCATCACCAAATGGGCTGGACTTGTTACCGAACATATTTAATAGCACCTTCTCATCGAGTGTTTCGCCATTATCACCTTTTTTTAAATAGTCTTTCATTTCGCTCAACATATTTAGTCGATCGGTTTGACCTGTAAACGATACGGTAGAACTACCATCTCTGGCAAATTCGTAGGTAGTGGGTACAGCAATGTTTGGTTTAAGGTCTGGATTATTATTTTTGCCATTGTTGCAAGCTGAGAAAAACAAAGGAAGCAGCAAAATGAGATAAATAGAACTGGATTTTGTCATAATATTTATTAAGATTAAAGTAAAATAAGAGAAAATAACATGCAATTATATTTGATTATTTTGAAAGTGTAAAAAATTTTCAATTATTTTTTTAATTTAGACTAAATTTAAATAATTACTTTAAAGCCAGAAAATAAAGTGTGAAAATTTTTTGCTTTGGTTTCTAAAAGCATATAATTATTCAAAATTTAGTGTCACTAATCTCACATATAAACAACATACATAGGTCAGTAATCACAGATACGTTTTATAAAACGCTGAATATTCTTTACAGTTGCGGATACACGGATAAGTACGCAATAAATTGCCTTAGAAGTTGCTCAAAAAAGAATTGATTCTATGGTCAAATTACGTTATATTTGTATTAAACTGCTGCCAAAAAGATGAATAAATCCTCTCTATTGATCCAGTCAAATATTTTGAAATTAGCACTTTTCGCCACTGGTCTATCGGGTATTGTCGCCGAATATATTCTCTGTACGCTAGCCACCTATTTTCTTGGCAATTCCGTTCTGCAGTGGACAATGATACTTTCGATTATGCTTTTTTCGATGGGATTGGGCAGCCGCTTGAGTAAACATATCAATTATCACCTGCTAGAGAAATTTATTATCGTTGAATTTGTACTTTCAGTTTTAGTATCTTTTTGTGCCTTTTTTGCCTATCTGGCATTAACCTATGCCAGTTTTAACGATGCTACTTTGCTTATTGTCTGGCGTTTTGATGGCGTAGTTGTCTACATACTTAGTATACTTATTGGTTTACTCATCGGTATGGAAATCCCTTTAGTTACTCGCCTAAATGAAGCCTTCGAATCTTTGCAAGTCAATATTTCTCATGTAATGGAAAAAGATTATTATGGCAGCCTGCTAGGCGGTTTGTTTTTTGCTTTTGTTGGTTTGCCTTTTTTGGGTTTAACTTATACGCCTTTTGTGCTGGGTGCAGTTAATTTTTTGGTAGCAGTACTTCTGTTTTTCAGATTAAAAAAACTCGTAGCCACCACATATATCCACCCAATAAAGACCTGTATGTATCTTATTTTTATTGTGTTAATTTTGGGTTTTATTTTCGCAGATGACATTACTGACTACGGTCAGCAGCAACGGTATAAAGATAAGGTAATATTACAGGAGCAAACGAAATATCAGCAATTGGTAGTTACGCAATGGAAAGATCATTATTGGTTTTATATCAACGGAAACCAACAATTAAGTACTCTCGATGAATATCTTTATCACGAACCCTTGGTGCATCCGGTTATGGGGCTATCGAAAAACCCCGAACAAGTGTTGATACTAGGCGGTGGTGATGGTTGTGCAGCTAGAGAGGTGTTAAAGTATCAATCGGTTAAAGGTGTCACATTGGTTGATTTAGACCCACGTGTTACTGAAATCGCACAGACAAACCCTATTTTTACCAATATGAATAAAAATTCTCTTAACAATCCAAAAGTTCAGCTAATTAATACCGATGCCTATGCATACATGGATCAAACAATAAGTTTCTATGATGTAATCATTATAGACTTTCCTGACCCCAAGAGTGTCCAGCTAGGACGTTTATTTTCTTATGAGTTTTATCGTCTGTGTTACCGTCATTTGCGGCCTGAAGGTTTGCTAATTGTGCAGGCAGGCAGCCCCTACTACGCAACGAAGTCTTTCCGATGTATTGAAAAAACTTTACAAGCTGCCCAATTCCACACCTTACCTCTACATAATCAAATTCTGACTATGGGTCAATGGGGATGGGTGATAGGTACTAAAAATATAGACACAAAAAGATTGAAAAAAGCGGTGCGTAACTTGCCCTTAAACAATATACATACTAAATGGCTCAATAAAGAGGCACTTTATCTAATTACCTCTTTCGGTAAACAATTCGTGGACATAGATACTATGGATATAGAAGTAAATACTATTCATAACCCTGTATTACCACGCTATTATAGAAAAGGGAACTGGGATTTATATTGAAGTTTGGGTATATATTTTTAATGGCAGGTTTTGTTAAATTTTTTTAACTTGTAGTAATTGTACGGTAGTGGTGCAAAAAAACCAGCGATTAAGGCACTTGCTAGTGCGAGCCAATAGACAGGTTTTTTGAAATCGGCTTGCCCCCCTGTAATCATAAAATCGGTCGTATTCATAGCTAATTCCATACCTACCATAGAAATGAATGACATTGAAAATGCTGTATAAAAAGCCTCTTTCCATTGAAAATGCTCTTTTACTCTTAGGATAATTGTTTCTAACAAAATAGAAGTACATAAACCAGCTACGATAGCCAATAACATTTGTATGGTCAGAGCTGTTTGGGGGTGTTGGGCTTGTAAAAAAATAATCATTCCAAAATCTCCAATACTACAACCTATCAGGCAATTCAGCGTATTCCATGAAGCTCTCTTCCAGTGCTTTTGGTCTTTCCAGAATGATTTTTTTTGTCTGGTAATTTTTTCTGCTCGGCTTGCCTGAAACCCTGCCTGCTGCACCAGTTGAATAATGCGACTTTCCTGCATATTTTTCCCTCTCACCATTAGAGTTTTATCGGGATTGTCCGTATCTACTTGCCAATTTTGTATATTTTTCTCTTGCGTGAGTATTTGAGATACTTTTTCCACACAATTCTGACAATTTATTGTTGTTTTTAAAGTTAGTGTTTGCATAAAAAAGTACTCATAGAGTGAAAAATATGGCAGTTTTTCAGCTTCATTAATAAATAACTAGATTTAATACGAATGTAATTTTTATTTTTAATCTTCCCAAGAGATAAAATGAAAAAAGTCACATGCTTAGTGATTCTCGTCTTGCTAACTGTCTTAGTATGTGCTCAGAATAAAAAAACAACAAGACAAAAAAGCTATTGAAGGATAGATACATGATTAGGATAACGATCAGGTCATCAGAGAAAAACATAAGAAAGACTTGACCTTAGCCTAAGAAAAAGTTTTAACGCCTACGTAAAAACAGGCTATGCCACAGGCCAAGCTGCACAAGGCTGGTGGAGCGAACATAGTACCATGTGGTAACTGGTACGCGATAGTTGGGAAGATTTAGTATAAGTTCCTAAACAGGATCTACATCTACTACCACCTTAGCCCTTCTATAGTTTTTAATGCTTTGTACACTCTTTATTGTTTGATAAATAATAGCTTTGGTTTTGGGCAAATCGGTTTTATTTCTTTCCAGTTTGATTAACACTTCTTTCAGGTATTCATTGCGGATTTTATCTACTATAGGGTACTGAGGTCCTAAAATCCGTTTTACGCCCAAGTGTTCAACGAGGTATTTGGTCAGTTTATTACATATATCGTCTCTGAGCATATTGTCGGTTGTCTTTACTGTCAAACGAATGAGACGGGTGAAGGGAGGATAGGCGTATTGTTTGCGTTCATGGATTTCTCGCTCGTAAAAGCTCATATAGTCATGTCGGGCGATGAGGCGCAGTAGCAATTGTTGTGGGTTATTAGTCTGGATAATTACCTTGCCCGGCTTTGCTCTTCTACCTGCCCTACCGCTCACTTGTGTAACCAACTGAAAAGCGCGTTCGTGTGCCCTAAAATCGGGAAAATGAATTAATCGATCGGTATCAAATACGCCTACTAAACTGACACGATCAAAATCAAGTCCTTTACTAACCATTTGTGTGCCCACCAATATATCGATATCTCGGTTTTCAAAGTCCTTAATAATTTGGTAATAGCTGTATTTTTTACGGGTAGTATCCCAATCCATACGTCGGATATTTGCTTCAGGTAGTAACAACTTGAGTTCATCTTCGAGTTTTTCAGTACCCAAACCTACGGTTTTTATTTGTGGCGCATTACATTTTGCACATACTTTAGGCGTATTTTTCCGATACCCACAGTAGTGGCATCGCATTTCATTGCGGTACAAGTGGTAAGTAAGTTTGACATTACAGTTATCACAGCCCGACACCCAGCCGCATACTTCACAAATAATGTAAGGCGCATACCCACGCCTATTTTGGAATAAAATAGCCTGTTCTTTTTCTTTGACGACTTGCTGTAGGTGGCTAATTATCTGAGAAGAAAATTCATTTTTCATCCGTCGGCTTAGCCGCTCTTTTTTTGTATTTGCCAATATTACTTCTGGCAACTGTGCATCCCCGTAACGCTCTAACAATGTTGTTAATCCATAATATCCTGTTCTAGCTAAATAATAGCTTTCTACAGAAGGAGTAGCAGAACCTAAAATAGTTTTGGCCTGATGAAAATGTGCCAACATAATGGCTAAATTCCGTGCGTGATAGTAAGGAGCATGTTCGGACTGTTTGTAAGAATGTTCGTGTTCTTCATCGATAATGATTAAGCCTAAATTATCGAAGGGTAGAAAAACTGCTGACCTCACCCCAATCACTATGTTGTATTTTCCTTGTTGTACACCTTTCCAAGTTTCCGCCCGTTCATTATCGGAAAAACCCGAATGATATATGCCGAGCGTATTGCCAAAAATATTTTTTAAACGCAAAACAATCTGAACAGTCAATACGATTTCGGGCAAAAGCATCAAAACCTGTGAGCTACTCTCCAAAGCTTGTAAAGCCAATTTGATGTAAATTTCTGTTTTACCGCTTCCGGTAATGCCGTGTAATAGCACTACAGGTTTCTGTCCGAATTGTGTTATAATTTGTTGGTAAGCATTCTCTTGCGCTTTGCTCAGATGAATTAGGGTGCTACCGTTTTGCTGAAACTCCTGAAAACGCGGTAAAATAGTTTCAAATTCTTCAAATATCCCGTTTTTAATGAGTGTTTGCAATGAGGAAGGGGAAACTACTCCAGTTTTTTTTTGAAGAAAAATACTTTTGGCAATACCATCTTTGTTTTTTCCTACATCATTCAATACGGGTACATTAGCCAAATATTTTAATAATACTTCTTCTTGTTTTGGCTGCTTACTCAAGGCAGTAAATAAAGATTGTAAGTTTTTTTCATCAGTAAAATCAGGATGTAGCCGCAGCCTTTTAAGTTTTTTGGGTTGATACTTTTCTTTTAATTCCTGAAAGACAATAACTGCCTGCTTATCGATTAATGATTTGATAACACGATATATGTGCTTAATTTCAAGTATTTCGGCCGCTTTTGTATAGGTCATAGTGCCGTAATTTTTGAGTTCATTCAGCAAAGTGAGTTCTTTCGAAGTAAGTGATGCTCGAGCCTGTTCCACTGAAAATTCAGGATGAAATTGTATTTTAGACTGACTGGTCAGTTTCAGACCGGAAGGTAGGGCTGCATTCATCACTTCTCCTATGGGGCATAAATAATAATCGGCAACCCATTGCCATAATTTCAACTGAATGGAATATACAGTGGGGAGTGTATCAAGTACTTCTAATATCTCTTTTAGTTTATAGTGTTTTTCGGGTGCTTTGCCGTGAATATCAGCAACAAGTCCGGTAGAAATCTTTTGTGAACCAAAATTGACTATCACACGCATGCCTATATGCACCTTGTCGTGCAAGTGGGCAGGTATTGTGTAGGTGAAATATTTTGATAAGGGTAGTGGTAATAAAACTTCTGCAAAAAGATTGTTATTTTTTCGTGAGGGCATAACCAGAAAAAATTTTAGCTATTTATTACCTGTCTTTTAGTTTATTTGTATGTATTGAGTAAGCCTATCTATCATTTCCTTTTGGTGTTTTTCTATTTCACAGTCATTCCAGCTTTCTGCTCGGTTTAGCATTAACTGGAATTTTAGACTTTGCTCTTGTTCTCTACCATTTATTTTGTTTTTCTTTTCTTGCGGAGAATGATTGTCAAATGCCGAGTTTTCTCTTCCTGTTGTCAGTGCTAAATTGCCAAATTTATGTAAACACTCTTGGCTAACTCCTTCTGAATAGTTACCATTTTGAGGATAAAAATGCTCTACGGAATTTCTAATTTTGAAAGAGAAGCCTTCTTGTTGCTCTTCTTTCTTTTTATTTTTTTCCTTCCAAATTACATAATCTAAAAGATTGAAAGTGTAAGCAGTTGGTCGGTCATCTTCATAGTGTAAGCCGTCTAAACTATTCTTTTGAGTGAATAACTCTTTACTAATATTTTCTAATTTATTTAGAAAGTTAGCTGGTTCTTCACTTTCTTCTATATCACTTTTAAACGCCTTAAAAACCTTGTTCAACCATCTTTTATTAGAATTGGCAGGATTAGAAACATGAAACATTGCCTGAATCATTTTGATGGAATTATAATCTTTATTTGTAAAAGTCGTGTTTACATAATCTTGACTACGTTCATATTTCTTTAACTGTTGTAAGCTCCAGTCACTTTTATCACCTATTGTCTTTCTTTTAATTACATACTTATCAAACCGAAAACGATATTTTAAAAGATTTTTGATAAACTTCTCAGCAAAGATTTTACATTCTTTAAGTGCTTCAAATTCATCTAATAACTTTTTGTCATCAAGCGAGGCATCACCACTTTTTCTAGTTACTTTCAAAACTTGCAATAAAAAATTAGGAAAATCTATGATAGATTCAAATCTTTCGGATTCGTTACCGACTCCTTTACCATCGCTTTGTGAATAGCTATCGTTCTTGATAATATTTTCAATAGTATTATCATTTTCATCTTTTTCATTATCTCCCGTTAAATCGATTTTTCCAACACTTGTAATTTCTTCAACGGTTAAGTTATCCCAATTTTCACCAAATAATTTATTCCTATCATTAGTATCAAAATTCATCTGCACATAAGAATCCATCTGCGAGCAGGCATCCCAAACTTTTGCGTATTTTGGTCTATCATTATCACAAATTTTTTCTAGTAGCTTTGCCTTTAAAATTTCATGTTTTTCTAACTGCTCCCCTCGGTTGCCCATAATTTCAAAATAATGATTGAGGTCAGTGTCTTCGGGGACAATGGTACGGACTAAAGCAACATTATTTAAAAGGTAGTTTGTAAATTTTTTTAAGATTTTATGCTCTTTATTTTCTAAATATTCTTTAGCAATACGAAAACCTTTTATAATACTCTGTTGCTGTCCTTTTATTTCACCATCTAAAATATTTTTTAAAGATTCTCGAGATTCTTCTCTTGCTTCAAAATGGAGGTTTAAATTTTTTGTAAGATTATTAACATCCTGATTTAAATTTTTCAAAGCCGCTACCAAAATATACAAAGTCGTCAACCTTTGCTGCCCATCTAAAACTTCGTATTTTCCGTAATGCTCTCCTTTTGTATGAAGATGCGTTACCAAAGTTCCGATATAATAATTTTGAGCATTATTTTTACTGGTATAATCCCAAACATCTTGAATAAGTTGCTCTATATGTTCTTTTTCCCAATTATAATCCCTTTGGTAAATGGGGATTAGGTATTCATTTTCTGCTAGTAATTCTTGTATTTTAAAATCTTCTACCGTTTTGGTATTGCTCATTTTTATTTTTATTTATTTGTTATTTCTGTATGTCTTACTGCATATTTTATTCTTTTGAGTAGGCTATTATTTTTGTTGGCATGTTCTTGTATTGCACGGTACACCAGCCTGATTTTTTCCCCTAACGGTTCTCCTGCCCACTCAAAACAAACTTTTATGGCTTTTTCAGAATCATTATCACCAAATCTGTCGCAGTAAAAAAGATAAATTCTTTTAAAGAGTATTTCTGTAAAGGTAAATCTTGCCCCTCCTTTTGTAAAAATATGGCTTATTGTTAGATATTCTTCTCTTCCTTCTCTTTTCTTATTCACTATTTTCATATCTTTAATGTTATTTTTTTCTAATGATTTTAAAAAATAATCTTTATAATCACCATTTTCATCTTTTCTATAATTGAATATTTTCTTGTAAAGCACTACATAATGCAATATCATTTTGAAAAATAAACTACCATTAAAAATTGCTCTGTCAATCGCAAAGTGAGTGTCAGGAGCGTTAATTGTTTTGAGATAAGGATAATTATATCTTTCAAATACAATCCCTTTGAATTCTTCTACATCATCCTTTATAAAATCTCCATTGTCCCACCTTTTAGTTTTGGAGGTGTATTCTCCTCTTAACCATTTTCTAATCGCATACAAGTAGTCAAAAATAATTTTTAAAAATCTATGCTTAGAAGCATCTTCCCACTGCTTTACTAAATCTATTTTTTCTTTTTCGCTTACTTTATAAAGTGTCTCATCTTTCATTGCTCGCAAATGAAACGCTTTTAACAAGTCATAAGCTGCTAAATATTTTCCCCTTGAATTTTGGGAATCAAAAAACTGAAATGCCTCATCAATAGAATCTACAACAATATAAACTACCTCACATTTTTCCAAAAGAAATTTTTTAAATGCTTCTTTCTTATCCTTTAAATTTTTTGCAAAATTTTGAATACCATGGTAATTCTTATAAATATTTTGCTTGCTGATTTTGTGGTCATATTTTAGTTTTTCTAAAAATTTAATCTCTTTTTTTTCTAAAGCGAGCAAGAGCAAAACTAAAGTGGTAATGCGCTGTTGCCCATCGACTATATTTAAACTACCATTCTCTTCATGTATAACAATCGTTCCAATTCGGTATCTTGAAATATTCTTATTTTGATGTTCTAAAATATCATCTAATAATTTTTGGACATGCCCTTTTTTAGTCTTGTCGTTATTAGCAATGATTTCCCATTGCCATTTATACGACCGTTGGTAGTCGGGGATAGTGAGAGACTCTTTTTTTATTAATTTTTCAATGGTATTAGTTTCTTTACATTGTATTGACATAAGTTATTTTTTGTTGATTTAACTATCAGTTAGCGTATTTGTAGTTCCAAACAAATCTCACTATAAGGTAGTAGTGAGATTATTGGGTAATCCTCGATAAGCCTTTGTAGCCAACGTGTGCTGGCTGCTTGCTCATTTGTTGAGCAAAATTTTTTTACCTGCCAATACGTGCCGCCGCCTCTGTCTATCTTTCCAAAAAACCGATAACAAATAAACAGTTGGCGTGTGGAAATAGTTTTGCCTCAAGAGTTCGATAGGCTGAAAGCTGTAAGTATTTATGCCAGATTGCAAATTTTTTACTAACACTGTTTTGCCTTCAATAGTATAAATGATAATTTTCCCTTGAGTAGAAAAAATATTTTTAAGTACTACTCGAAAAGCTCCTCGCACCGGATTAGGGATAATTACTACTGAAGGATTTCGGTTTGAAAAAATGCTTAACCCGGTTGGTAGGCTGTTGGATTGCCCCGGGGATATACCCTGCTCTAGGAGGTAGATATTTGGCGAACCATCCGGCAATCTGCCCTGTGAAAGCAACCCTTGCTGACCAGAAAAACTGACTGTATCGATGGGTAAAAAGCCAAAATTCTGACCATAAAAAATTCCTATTTGTTCTCCCTCGGCATTGAGCTTGAAATTGGTATGTCGGTGTCCTTGTTCGCTGTCCTTGTCGGCCCAAAATACTAAATATTCGTTTGGTGCAATATCCATACTCGGTATCTGCCACTTATCTGGGCGGTTAAAATTATCGGAAAAATATTTATTACCTAAGTACACTGAAGACGCTCCGGCATTATATAGCTCGAACCAATCATCATACTCTCCGAGACCATCTGTATATATTTTGTTAGAAGACATCCATTCATTAATATATAGCTGTGGTTTTTGAGGTGTTTTTTCAATGCTGTACCGTATATTATTCTCTTGTGGGTAGCGGCTGGTATTACCGTCTGAGTCTGTAGCTCTTATGAAATAATTAACAGTATCGCCTAGAGACAAAGCTGGCAAATCTAAGCGGTAATACAACCCTTTGATCGGCTCATCTTTATCGGCTTGCTTTTGCATTTTGGTATTTTGCCAAGTGTCCGAGTTGTATTGATAATGTAGTATAACATTTGGGTTTAAGTCTTCATCTACTATTTGTAAATCAACACGGATAGGTCGGTTGACAACAGTAATTTTTTTGCTCTTATCTACAATTATTGGAGACAAGTTGGTCGTCTCTAATTGGCTGAGAATTGAAGACCTTCTGGTGCCGATATAAGGTTTTATACCATAACCAACGTGATTACCCCAGGCTTTTTCAAAGGAGTTTTCAAAGTCGTTGAAAGTAAAACCATAATCGAGTTTGTACTTTGGGTCTTGTATAACAAAATCACGGATATTTTGGCGTATGCGGTCTATTTTCGGGTATAATTCATCGACGTGGAAGACATGTTCGATGAGTATTTTCATATAATGCGAAAACCTTTCTCTAAGTTGTGTATGCTCCATAATTCTGCGGGTGAGTGGCCGCTCTTTGCCTCCATTTTTTGCCCAAGGATAAATAAATCGGGTAGCCCAGTTTCTGTCAACGAAATCGATGCCTAAAGTATTGTCTAGGTCGTAGGGAATAAACTCAAATTTTCCAGTTCGAGTGTTATGATATAGGTAGAAATTATTTTGGTTATACGAATAGCCGTCCCAGTGTCCGATAGCAACTTCTACGGCTAAGTAGCGCAGGTAGCCGTCAATATTAAAAACAGTGTTTATTTCTTCTAAAAAAGTGTCATTATCGCTAGTATTAATAATACGAATGAGTTTAGCTAGGTCGCTATAATCGTCGCGTGCCCTATTGGTTTTTAGCTGATATGCGCGCCTTCCCCAGAACTCTTTTTTGTAATTATTAGGGCTATCGCCCCGGTAAAGTAGTGGGGCTGGGAAAATACATTTATACAAATTGCCACTCTGCTCATTAAAACGGGCTTGTATAAACTCTTCATCAATATGTTCTACATTAAGGTATAAGCCATAATACACATTATTGATATATAATCTGACATGATTGGCACGGGAAGCTGGCACATACATTTTTGCAAAAATATCCCAGCAAATTTTCGATCGGGCAATAGAAGGGTCGTTATGTTCACCGTTGATATTCATTTTTTCAAGCCCGTAAAACTTCCTGCCCGACTCAAAAGTATTAAACGATATCTTAAAAGATTTCTTAGCTGAAACTCTGGAGGTGTTTCCCCTAATTCTGAAACCTACATTTTCTACTGTTTCTGTAAGGGTGCTGCTAGTAAAACGAAAATCGGCAGCAAATTCCTCATAACTGTAAGCGTTGTCAGGGTGCAAAATAGTTTCTAGATCGGTTTTATCAATTGTAATATTGACTCTTGGAACTTCAGAGTCTGTAAAAACCAGCCCTGGTTTAGGGAAGGAAATTTGGCAGTGAATTTGAAAAAAATTCACTGAGCATATATAAATAATTATTAGTGCCGATTTCATGGGTACAAGTATTTCACTTTTGATTAATTAGCAGCATTGGCAAGTAGCCAATTTTCAGGATCTAAACGTTGTTTATTTTTCCATATTTGGAACTGTAGTACTGATAGGCCATCTTCACCTACGGCAATACTACCGAGTTTAGTGCCCGATTTTATTTTTTGACCTGTTTTTACGTGTACCTTGCCCAGCCGTGCATATGCCGTAAAATACAAACCATGTTGGATAATAACCATATAATTCATTCCGGGGATTTTTGTGACAATTAACACTTTACCATCAAATACTGACCGTACATTATTTCGCTTATCGGTCCTAATATCTATACCCAAATTATCTACTTCTACTCCTTCAATAACAGGATGAGGGTGTTTGCCGAACTTGCTAATAATAATACCATCATCAACTGGCCAGGCTAGTTTCTTTTGCGCAGCACTAAAAGATTCACTAAGTAAAGAAGCTACTGCTTTTTTACTTGCCCTATTGGCTGCTACGAACGCTTGTTGGCTTCTTGCATCTATTTTACGCTTCTCAATAGCAATATCAGATTTTTTAATTCGTTTTTTTAATTCGTTTCGCAGAGCAGTCTTTTTATCTTTTAATCCTTGCAATGAAGCAGTGATTTGTTGAATTGCTGCTAAAATTTCCTCTTGCTCCCTGAGTCTTTCTTTCAACTGCTGGCGATGAATTTTTAACTCAGCAACTTTTCTATTAATATACTGTGTCTGCGACTTACGTTTCGCTTGGTATTGCCTGAGAAAATTGAGTCGACTGATAAATTGGTTGATGCCATTGCTAGAGAAAATATAGGATAGCATTTGATGGTGATGGCGGGTTTTTGAATAGGTATATATCATCTGCGCATAATCTTTTTTAAGTCCATCTATTTCGCCCTTATGCTGCTCGATGGTTTCTTCTGCCTCACTAATGTATTTAGCTAGGGCTTTGTTGTCAGATTGTAAATTTTGCGCTAGCTCGATTGTTTTTGTAACTTGATAGTTGACGGTTTTCAGTTGAGTAATACTAATTTTTTTATCTGAATCAGACGATTCAATGAGTGCTTTTGCTTTCTTTAGGCGTTCAATGTAGTAAGCACGTTTTTTCTTTAATTCTTCCCTTGACAAGTCTTGTTGAGCAAAAATTTTGTTCGTTGTTGTTATTAAACATATAAATGCAAGCAGTCGCGTATATTTTACTAGCTTGTATCCCAAAAGCCTTTTGTGTCTGGTATATATGTACAAAAAATAAGATGATGTAGCCAAAGTATATTTTAATATCATAATTCATTTTTTTATCTATTTAGAATAAAATACGCTTTACTCCAAAAATTATATTTAAATTTAAAACTGAACCACCCACCCACAGCAGAGCTGATGGTTTGGGTTTCGGGGGGTCGCGGACTCACCCAATAATAACACCTCGTCCTGTTTTTATTTTGTATGCGACTGCATCCCACAACCGGATAGTATGTTTATTCCTTGCTTCAATATATTTTTTGCCCCGTCCACAACTTGAATACATCTTACCGCTTGGAAAAAACCTGTCAATCTTAACGAAATACCTGTCGTTATAACTTTGAATTTTGGCATTACCAATTTACCGCCCTCAACTAATATGTTTTGTGGTACTTTAAAACTTTGTCTGCCGTATTTTGATTTAAATATTAGAAATTTATCCTATTTGTTAAACAGGTTTTGTAGGCAATATCCAAACTACGTATTGATGCTTGTAATAATTGACTATTTATTTGTTTTAACTAAACAAACTCTTTATCTTTTTTTAGTTCGGCTAAAATTCTATTCATTATCATGATCGTTAAATAAATCTGTAAATTTCTGTAAAATGTTCTGTAGTTGGGTAAAAATGCCCCACAAAAATTCCTTTACGTATCTAAAAAATCAGAGTACACCTCAAAAAATTATTTGATCTTTTAAAACGTTGATTTTTTTTAAAAAGCTATTTAAAATATGGGTCTTTTCCAATAGCTGGGTAGCTTGCTGCGGTGCATTGAGTACTTGGTCAACTTACAAAATATTGGGTTTGCCAGTTCACTTTTCTCTAGTCTGTCTTTTATTTCTCCTTGTTTTTGCCTATTACAATGCTATTGTATTCAGACCTTTTAGCATCGCTTTTTCTGAGAAATTCCAATACCTCTGCCAAAACAAAAATAAAATAAAGTATCTGGTTTATTTGGCTGCCTTTGGTATTGCTTGGCTCTTGCTTTATTTGGATATTGAGCAGATACTATGGCTATTACAACTATTTTTTATTGCTTACTTGTATATTAGCCCTACTATTTTTAATAAATTAGGGGTGCTTCCACTCCGTTGTATTCCCTATCTGAAACCTGCCATTATTGCGTATGCCTGGGTGGCAGGAACGTGGATATTACCGCTAATAGCAGCAGATCCATTGTCTAACTCAATATTTTTATTGGGTGGATTAGAACGCTTTTTGTATTATTTTTCTTTAACAATTATTTTCGATCTCAGAGATGTCGGAAGCGATCAAAGAATTGGTTTAGCTACTTTTGCAAACAAAATCAACCTATTTTTGCTCAAAATCATAGTAATCGGTGTATTAATAGTTGCTAATATACTAGCTTATTGGAATTACCCCAGAGGCATTGCTCATTTAATACTGTTGAGTAATATACCAACTGTTGCATTGATAAGCGTTGTGCATACGAAAAAGCCAGAATTGTTTTTCACAGGCTATTTAGATGGGGTAATTATTGTGCAGGCTTTATTGATTATTACTGGGTCAAATTATTTTTTATATCTATGCTAAAAAACTGTCTGCAAGTGATATTTTCTTACCAATGCTTATATAAAATAATATGGCTATTTATTTTATTGAATGCTTGTCAGAGAGCAGACCCACTACCTACTGCTAACCTAGAGATGATTGTTATTGATGACAATGCTCTACCTGCCGGAAATGTAGGTATCACGCTATACAGAAGCAAAGAAAATTGGAATACAGAGTCGGAGCCCGTACTAACAGAAAGATTAACAGATGCTTCTGGCACAGCTGTTTTTCTTGGTTTGCAAGGAGGGACTTACTATGTAGATGCGCAAAAAGACTCTTCAAATAACTGGGAAAAAAGTGTTGAGATAGATTTAACTGCTGCCCGATTTGGTTTTACCAATATTGCATTTACTATTATAGACTTTTCAATCAGCGGAATCATTGCCGACCCTGCGGGCAAACTTTGGCAAATCAAAACCATTTCCATTAACGATCAAACAGTGGATATGCCCTGCCTACGAGACGATACGCACACGTTTTACAAAGGAGGGCGATACACACTAATGACAGGGCAACAGGCATGTACTACAAACGAAATACAAAGCCAAGAAGGAAGTTGGTCATTAAACAATCTAAAAACTGCTTTGATTATCACCTTACCTAACCGGGTAGACTCTTGGATAATTACCGACTTTGGCCAAAATAAATTTGTAGTAAAACAAAATATTAACGACCAAATAGCTAGCGTACTTTACGAAGTCAGTGACGGGTGAGCCAAAAATTTTTCAAAGGTTTTACGGAGTTTTTGGTAAAAAAAGCCTCACCAAGCGCAAAGTATCATAATCCACTTCTTTGCTCAAGTAATCAAAAACAGGTTTGAGTGCCTCTGTGCCTAGTTTTTCAAATGCTTCGGCTGATTTTGAAAATATGGGTTCGCGTGGGCATAGATAATCAATATTGAGTTGGTCGTGCATTTTTTGTAGCTTTTCAATATGAGTTACGATAGTACTCGGTTTCAAATCTTGCTTTTCAGCCATTGCTACAATGGATTTTTTCAGGGCAATCATTTCTAGTGTTTTTGCATAATAGTTTCTTTTGGGCATGCCCGTGCTTGTACTCTTCTTTTTTGCTATGGTAAGGGGCAAAGCTTCCTTTGGGCTGAGTTGGTGTGTTTTGCAGCATTGCTGAATGGTTTTGAGAAAATTTTCTCCGAATTTCTGTAGCTTGTATTCTCCTACTCCTGATATTCGCAAAAATGCTTCTGGTGTTTGCGGTAGGTAATAAGCCATTTCTATAAGGCTTTTGTCGCCAAAAATGACGAAAGGTGCCACGTTGGCTTGACTGGCCAAATCTGCGCGCAGTTGGCGTAGGGTTGTAAAAACTTCCCTGTCATAATTGAGTTCAGAGGCGGCTGTACGCATAGCTTCGGAATCTGTAGGGTCTGTGCTTTTTATTTTTTTCTTCTCCTGATATTCCAATAACTCAATTTGCTGGTGCTGCCGCAACCATGACCAGCCCTGCTGGCTGAGTCCGAATATCGGGTAGCGGGCGTGTGTTTTTTCCAATAAACCTCTATGAATAAGCTGGTCGAAATAGTAGCTGATGGCGTCTTCAGAAAAACCTTTGGCAATGCCAAAAACCGATAAGCGGTCGTGAAAACGATCTATCACGGGCTGTATTTTCAAGCCGCGAAGTGTGGCAGTTACATACTTTTTACCAAAACGCTCCCCTGTTTTTACCACTGCAGACAAAATTTTTTGTGCAATTTCAGTGCCGTCAAAGGTAGACCCTTTGGTCTGTAGGCACCATGTACAATGCCCACATTTTTCCATGTTAAGCTGCTCGCCAAAATATGCTACCAGAAAGTGCCACTTGCAGCCGGGGTATTCTACAAATTGCTGGAACTCATCAAGTTTTTTGTTTTCTTCTGCTGCTCTGTGTACATTTTCTTTCTGTTGGATAAAAAAATCGTGCTTGCGGCGGTCGGCTATCGTATAAAATAGCACACAATCAGCAGCTAAGCCATCTCTACCTGCTCGCCCGATCTCCTGATAATAGCCTTCAATATTTTTGGGGAAAGTATAATGAACGACCAAGCGTACATCGGGTTTGTCAATACCCATACCAAAGGCGATAGTAGCTGTAATGATACTGACCTCATCGCGGATAAAACGGTTTTGGGACTCTTGGCGAGTTCGTGCATCTAAGCCGGCATGATAGGGAATAGCATCAAAATTATTTTTCCGCAGGTCTTCGGCGATATTTTCGGTTTCTTTGCGTGAAAAACAATAAATGATAACCGCTTTTTCTCTATATTTTTCTAGCAATTGTAGCAACTTACTGAATGCTTGTTTTTTTCTGATTATTCTAATTCCTAGGTTGCTGCGATAAAAACTTGAACAAAAGATGCGCGGCTTTTGCAGGCTGAGTTGCTCCATAATGTCGTCGCACACTTGTGGGGTAGCCGTAGCGGTAAGGGCGATCGTAGGAGGTGCTTGCCCAAACAGCGGGCGTAACTTTCTGAGCAGTCGGTAATCGGGGCGAAAATCGTGTCCCCATTGAGAAATACAATGCGCTTCATCAATGGCTAATAAAGAAATATCGAGCGAGGTGAGGAAAATTCGAAAACTTTCTTTTGCTAAACGCTCGGGGGCAAGGTAGAGTAGGCGAAGATTATTGGCATAAGCCTTGTCCATCACCATTTGCTGCTCAAGCGGGCTTTGGGAAGAGTTTAGAAAATCGGCAGCAATACCGTTTGTATTGAGTGTATCTACCTGGTCTTTCATCAGCGAAATGAGCGGAGATACTACCAGAGTTAAGCCTTTAAAGCAAAGGGCAGGTAATTGGTAGCAAAGTGATTTACCTCCTCCTGTGGGCATGAGTACCAAAGCATCTTCTTTTGAGAGTACGTGCGCAATAATTTCTTGCTGCTGTGGGCGGAAAGAGTCGTAACCAAAATGTTCTTTTAACAAAGAAAGCATTTAGATATCAAGTGTTAAAAATTAAGAATTCATTATTATTCTAAACATATTGATCAGGCAATAATTTCCAGTAAATAATAGTGCTTTTTTCCCTTTTGTACTAACAAATATTTTTCCTGTAACAAGTCAATATCTACTTTTTGCTCTGGTTTTGTCAGCTTGTTTTTATTAATACTTACCCCTCCTGCTTCAATCATTCTTTTGGCTTCGCCTTTAGAAGAAAAAATTATTTTTTTGCTTATTGTAGATAACAGTGCTGTTACATCGCTTGCATTTTTGTAATCTCCTGCCAAAATACTTATTTGGGTTATTCCTTCAAATACCTCGAGTAAGGTGCGTTCGTCTAGTTTTTGCAAACGGTCGTTGGAGCTTTTATTAAAAAGAATTGCCGAGGCTTGTACGGCTTTTTTCATAGCTTCTTCTCCGTGTATTTGGGTGGTAACATATTGCGCTATTTTCTTCTGCAAAATACGCAGGTGTGGCTGCTCTCGATGTTGCTGTCTGAGTGCCGTAATTTCTTGTTCAGAAAGTAGTGTAAATATTCTGATTAGCTTTTGGGCATCTTCGTCGGCACAATTGTACCAAAATTGATAGAACTTGTAAGGAGAGGTTTTTTCAGAATCTAGCCATACATTACCCGATTCAGATTTGCCAAATTTGCTGCCATCTGCTTTGGTAACGAGCGGGCAAGTTAAAGCATAAGCTGACCCTCCCGCCATGCGTCTGATTAATTCGGTGCCGGTCGTAATATTGCCCCATTGGTCTGAACCGCCCATTTGGAGTTTTACGTTTTTGTGTTTATGTAAATGATAAAAATCATAAGCCTGTAACAACTGATAAGAAAACTCTGTGAAAGAAATGCCTGTCTCCAGTCGGTTTTTTACTGAATCTTTTGCCATCATATAGTTCACTGTCAGGTGCTTGCCTACATGAGTAAGGAAATTCAGGAAAGAGTAATCTTTGAACCAGTCGTAATTATTGACTAATTCAGCTGAGTTTTCCCCACAGTCAAAATCTAAGAAATATGCTAGCTGCTTGCGGATAACTGCTGCATTGGCACGTAAAGTTTCTTCATCGAGCAGTTTGCGCTCTTGCGACTTGCCTGAAGGGTCGCCAATCATGCCAGTAGCACCGCCTACAAGGGCAATAGGCTTGTGTCCCGCCAACTGCAAATGTTTCAGTAACATAATAGCAGCTAAGTTGCCGATATGTAAAGAAGAAGCTGTCGGGTCAAAGCCAATATAAGCCGCAGTCATTTCTTTTTGTAATTGTTTGTTCAGGCTGGGCATTGTGTCTTGTATCATGCCCCTCCAGCTGAGTTCTTTAAGCAGGTCTTGCATCGAAACTGTTTTTTGCCAGTCAATAAACTGCAAATTTATTGAAAAATTATCGTGCCAGTAGAAAAGATTAGCTTTGATTTTTCAAAATGTGTGGATGGTATACTTTCTGTCTGGTAATAATTCAATTATCAACTAAAAAAACTCCTCTTAGCTATTTTTTTAATATTTTAGCAGCAAATTCCAAAATCCGCTATTTTTTTATAAGAAACTCTATGTATCTAAATCATATATCTCATTACGTTCCGAATACGGTTATCAAAAACGAATATTTCGAAAAACTCAATGGACTGACAGACAAGTGGATTACTGAAAGAACAGGCATTAGGGAAAGAAGAAAAGCTGCTAAAGGCGAAAATTCCTCTACAATGGGTGTTGAAGCGGTTAAAAAGGACTTAGACAGCTTGCCCTATCCAGTGCAAGCAATTGATTTAATTGTGGGAGCTACTTACTCACCCCACGATACAATTGTTACTTTAGGGCATAGCGTACAATATGCTTTAGGCGTTAATCATATTCCGGTAGTAACCATTAGTTCTGCTTGTTCTTCCTTATTAAACGCCGTAGAAATTGTTGAGGGCTATTTTGCTATGGGTAAAGCCAGCAAAGCACTAGTGGTAGCCTCAGAACATAACACAGCTTATTATCATCCTGCCGATAAAATGTCTGGGCATTTGTGGGGTGACGGTGCTGCTGCACTATTCATCTCAAAAGACCTCTGTACTGAGCATGATACAGCTATATTAGACCTAATGACTTCAGGTGCTGCACTCACTGGAAAAGGTACAGAAGCCGTTACGCTCACACCCCTACACGATAAGATATGTATGCCTTACGGACGCGATATCTTCATTAACGCTTCTTACTACATGGGAAAAACAGGTAAAGATATCTTACAAAAAAATGGCTACACATTAAGTCAACTTCGTTTTTTTATTCCACACCAGGCAAATAAAAGAATTAGCACAAAACTAGCCCAAGACCTAGGACTCAAGGCTGAGCAGCTCGTTTCTAATATCGAATACCTCGGCAACACAGGTTGTGCCGGTGCAGGCATTGCTCTGTCAGAGTGTAAAGATGAGCTACGAAAAGCAGACCTAGCTGTCATAACTGTTTTTGGCGGTGGCTATTCTTATGGGGCTATGCTGATCAAGAAATAGGCTTTTCAGTAAAAGCACACCCTAATTATACCATCAATCTAGATGCGTTTTTAACAGAGGGTGCTTCATTTAATCGACAGACTCGTAAAATAAAAGATAGCAACCAATGGAAAAGTAGGTACTTAAAAATCTGCCACTATCCTTATAGGAGACTCCTAGCAACAGTATAAAAAAGAACGAAATTTGAAAAATGAACCACTGGACTAAACTCAGCATAGAATACGCAAATCAAAGGTCATATTTAGACGACTTATTTCAAGTTTATCCAACTATACCAGAAGGAATTAGAGATATTGACGAAACAATTTGGGCAGCTATTGAAAACGCATTTGGTCAAAAAGACAATGACACTTTAATACGTGAACTGTTAAAACTTGACCTATTTCCTATCAAAGATAGCTACATAGCTTATTTGAAAAGAGACAAAACAGCTATTGACAGAAACCCAAGAACCATAAACAGAATTTGCGGTCGTTTATACGAAATGGGACTCGATAAGATTTTTGAAAGGTGTAGTGAGCCAAAAGAAACTAATAGACAAATCGGACCAATGTTCAGAAATTGGTTAAAAAATAAGTCGCTTGGAATTGAACCTGTAACACTTGATAATTTTATGGCTAATGATAATGATGCCATTCTTGATGCAGGTGATGATGCAATGATGAAATTTGCTAATGAGCATTTAGGTTACAATCACAATAAGGGATTGGATTTTGTTGGACGTTTCAATAAAAAATATGTGATTGGTGAAGCAAAATTTCTAACAGATTTTGGCGGACACCAAAACGCACAGTTCAATGACGCGATTAGCACCATTCAAGCAAAAGGAGTTGATGCTGTCAAAATTGCGATTTTAGATGGCGTTCTGTTTATTGAAGGACGAAACAAAATGTACAAGTCAATTATTGAAACCTATAAAGACCACAACATTTTAAGTGCTTTAGTTCTTAGAGAGTTTCTATATCATATTATAATTATGGAGAATTTACTTATTAAGGGAGAGAATATAGCAGGATTAAATTTTCTTTTAGACAATAAAAATTTAAAAGGAAAAATTGACCTTGTTTATATTGACCCTCCTTTTGCAACAGGTGGAAATTTTACAATAACGAACGGTAGAGCTTCAACAATAAGTAATTCAAGAAACGGAGATGTAGCTTATTCAGATAAATTATTAGGTGATGATTTTTTAAATTTCATTAGACAACGCTTAATAATATTGAAAGAATTACTCTCTGAACAAGGTTCTATCTATCTTCATATTGACTACAAAATCGGACATTATGTGAAAATTGTAATGGATGAAGTGTTTGGCATTGATAACTTCAGAAATGATATTACAAGAATTAAGTGTAATCCGAAAAACTTTAATAGAACAGGGTACGGTAATGTGAAAGATTTAATTCTTTTTTACTCAAAATCAACTAAGCCCATTTGGAATGAGCCCAGAGAAAAATACACCCAAAAAGATTTAGAAAAATTATTTCCAAAAAAGAATAAGCAAGGAAGAAGGTATACGACTGTTCCAATTCATGCACCAGGTGAAACAGAAAACGGCAAATCAAATCAGCCATTTAAGGGAATTATGCCTCCAAAAGGAAGACATTGGCGAACAGATGTAGAAACTTTGGAGCAATGGGACAAAAACGGACTAATTGAATGGTCTTCAACAGGCAATCCAAGAAAAATAATTTTCGCAGACGAACGAGAAGGTAAAAGAGTTCAAGATATTTGGGAATATAAAGACCCACAATACCCAACTTACCCAACTGAAAAAAACCCTGAATTACTTGATTTAATAGTTAGAACTTCTTCAAATAAAGACAGTATTGTTTTAGATTGCTTTTGTGGTTCGGGTACAACTCTAAAATCAGCACACACAAATGGAAGAACTTGGATTGGAATAGACCAATCAGACCATGCAATCAAAGCAACAAGGGAAAAAATTGAAAATATTCAAGGAGACTTATTTATCTTACTTTTATAAAACGGAGCGTAAAACCCATTGGTCGTTTCGCCAATGGGATGTAAGCGACAAACGCTAACCTTGGCTTAAAATATACTGACGTATGGTATCTGGTGATGCTTCACCAATTGAGCAAACGAAATACCCAGCCGACCAAAACATATTTTTGTACCAATATTCTTTACGAAGTAATATTGGATATAATTGCCAAATATGGTAAGTAGATTGTTGTTTTAAATGAATTGAGCGTAAATCCCACTCATCTGAAAGTGGGTGGGATATAAGCGACCTTTTTGTTTGATTATTACGCTATAATATTATATCTTTAGTTAAAAATACAGAAAACACTAAAATTGCATAAAGCCTTCAAATATCGTCTAATTCCTAACCAAGAACAAGAGGCTCTACTTTTCAAGCATTTCGGACATTGTAGATTTCTATGGAATCTTGCATTAGAAACTAAGACAAATGCTTATTTGAGTGCTAAAGTCAATTACAGTAGGTTTGATTTACAGAAGCAGTTAGTTGATTTGAAAAAAGAATGTGAGTGGTTTAAAGAAGTAAATAGCCAGTCATTACAATCTGTTTTACAAAACTTAGACTTAGCTTACAAAAAGTTCTTCAGAGGTGTAGGTTTTCCAAAGTTCAAATCAAAAAATTCTAAGCAGTCATTTCACATACCACAAAACGTAAAGGTTGAAAATGGTAGATTAGTTATACCTAAATGCAAGAAGCATGGTATTAAGATTAGGTTGCATAGAGAACTTGGGGGAACTATAAAGTCTGCCACTATTTCAAGAACACCAACAGGTAAGTACTTTGTTTCTATTCTTTGTGATACAGGGATTGAGTGTTTACCCAAAACTAAACTTACTAAAGAAACGACATTAGGAGTTGACTTAGGTATTAAAGATTTTGCGGTAACGAGTGAAGGTGAAGCAATACCAAACCCTAAATTCCTTAGAAGTAGTATTGATAGATTAAAGGTTTTACAACGTAAAGCAAGCAAGAAGAAAAAAAGTAGTCAGAACAGGAAGAAAGCAAATAAACATGTAGCATTATTGCACGAAAAAATAAAGAATCAAAGGCAAGATTTTCTACATAAGACTTCAACTAAACTAATTCGTGAGAACCAAACGATATGTTTAGAGAATCTTGGTGTATCTAATATGATAAAGAATCATAATCTTGCACGAGCAATATCAGATGTAAGTTGGTCGGAGTTCAATCGTATGCTTGAATATAAGGCTGAATGGTACGGAGTAAATATACTTCGTATTGGACGGTTTGCTCCAAGTTCAAAAACTTGTGAGTGCGGGGTTATCAATAAAGACCTGAAACTATCTGATAGAATTTGGACGTGCAAAAGCTGTGGACAAGTTAATGAGCGAGACTTGTTAGCAGCGAAAAATATAAAGGAGTTCGCTCTACATAACGAACAATCAGGGCAGGAATTGTCCGTAGAGCCTGTGGAGATGTCAGCATTAGTTGAATCTATGAAGCAGGAAGCCCAACCCATCGCCTCTGGCGTGGGTGGGTAGTTCACACAGGGCTCAAATAGATGATACTAGACCTTATAGGAAAGTTAATTGTTCTCACTCTGTTGGCGAAATAAAAGATATATTTCTCAAGCACCATGTAGAGAGGGAGGCAGAATTAGATAAGCTAATTAGCAAAGGAGAGAACAATTTCACTGCTGAAGAGAAAAAGCAATATGTATTTTTGTCCAATACAGAAAGGAAGTCTCGGAACATCCTTTGTAATTTTAGAACGCTTATTTAGCTTTCATTTAAAGAAATAAAGCAGAGACGCAGTCGGTTTACTTGATTACTCATATGGATATAATAGATACTCTTCATAGCAGGAGTATAGATGTTTGTATGGATAAGGATGGTAATTCTTTTATAACAAAAAATATCAGTGTCTGCTAAGTAATTATCAAATGCGTTATTACAGTACAAATAAAAAGTCAGCTCATGTCAGCTTTCGTCAAGCCATTATGCAGGGACTTGCACCCGATAAGGGTTTGTATTTTCCTAAAAACATTCCTCTTCTACCGCAAGACTTTTTCACCTACATACAAGATATTACCACACAAGAAATAGCGTTTCAGGTAGCTCGGGCTTTTGTTGGTGATGAAATACCGGAAAATGATTTGTATACTATCATTAAGGAAGCAATTAATTTTGATATTCCTTTGGTAGCGGTAGAAGAAAATATTTTCTCTCTAGAACTATTTCACGGACCTACGCTTGCTTTTAAAGATGTGGGTGCTCGTTTTATGTCCAGAATGTTGAATTATTTTCTTCGGCAGGAAAAAAAAATGCTCACTATCTTGGTAGCTACCTCGGGTGACACTGGTGCGGCAGTGGCCGCCGGATTCTGGAAAATGCCTAACATAAAAGTAATTATTTTATATCCTTCGGGAAAAGTAAGTTATATACAAGAGAAACAACTGACTACTTACGGCGAAAATATAGCTGCCTATGAAGTAGCAGGTACTTTTGACGATTGCCAGGGCATAGTGAAGTGTGCTTTTATAGATGAAGATTTGCAGCGAAAATTTCGGCTGACTTCTGCCAATTCTATCAATATTGGTCGCCTGATTCCCCAGGCCTTTTATTACTTTTTTGCTTACCAACAAATCAAAGATAGAAGTATGCCCCTAGTGATTTCGGTGCCAAGTGGCAATTTTGGTAATATTTCTGCCGGACTTATTGCTAAGCGAATGGGTGTGCCTATCGATCGCTTTATTGCTGCTACTAACGTGAATGATACTGTTCCTGTTTATCTCTCAACAGGCGTATATGAGCCGAGTCCTTCTAAGAAAACTATTGCCAACGCTATGGATGTGGGTAACCCAAGTAATTTTAGCCGAATACAGGAGTTATGTAAACACCAAATAGCATATTGTAGGGATGAGCTATCGGGTCATAAATTTACTGATGACCAAATTAAAGCAGCCATCAAGTCTGCTTATGAGCAGGCGGGTTATTTACTCGACCCCCACGGAGCAATCGGGTATATGGCTTTAAAAATATATCAGAAAGACCATTCTTCGCAAGGTATTTTCCTAGAAACAGCCCACCCAGCCAAATTTTTTGATGTATTAGAGCCTGTGTTGGAGAAAACTCTTGAGATGCCACCACGTCTGGCAGCATACCTAGAAAAACCTAAAAGGGCTACTTTTATTCAAAATACTTTTAAGGATTTTAAAAATGAATTGATGAAGCATTAGTTTTTAGTGATACTTTTTTGTATTTACACGCTACAAAATTTATTAGCAGTACCATGCGCCTCACCTCTCGCCCTATACTTTGTAACTACTACGTAACTTACCGATGCAATGCGCGCTGTGGCTTTTGCGATATATGGGAGCGTCCCTCACCTTATGTAGGTCTTGAGCAAGTGAGTAAAAATTTGACCGACCTGAAAAGGCTAGGCGTGAAAGTAATAGATTTTACAGGAGGTGAGCCTCTGTTGCATCGCCAACTGCCAACAATGCTGAAAATAGCTAAAAAAATGGGCTTTATCACCACCGTTACAACAAATTGCTTGCTGTATCCTAAGTATGCCAAAAGTCTTAGGAGTAAAATAGATATGCTACATTTTTCTCTCGACTTTTGTACCAAAACTATGCATGATAAATCTAGGGGCGTGCCTTGTTTTGATGCTGTGATGTCCTCTATTGAAATTGCCAAAAAACTAGGTGAAAGACCAGATATTTTATTTACTGTTTTTCAAGGCAATATGACGCATATTCAGGAAATTTATGAAAAAATTGTATTGCCCAATCGCTTGTTACTCATTCTTAATCCTGTGTTCGATTATAACGAGGTAAGCACGGGTAAAAAATTATCATTACAGGCATTAAAATATCTGTCGTATTGGGGGCAAAAGAAGCGTATTTATCTCAATGATGCTTTTATTACTTTACGCAAAGATGGGGGAAATCATATTGACCGACCAGTTTGTAAAGCTGCTAGTACAACCATTGTTGTGTCTCCTGAAAATGAGCTGGTACTCCCCTGTTATCACCTCGGACTAAAAGCCCTACCTATCAATGATAACTTGTACGCACTTTATACAAACGATAGGCAAGTGAAAGAACACCTTAAACTAGAGGGAAGGCATCCCAAATGCGAAGGTTGTGTGATTAATTGTTACATGCAGCCTTCTTTTGCCGTTGATATGAACAAATATTGGTGGAAAGCTTTGCCCAGCACACTCAAATATAATTTACTAAAAGGTACGTGGAAACAATTACTCTAAAATTAGCATATCGAAACAATTTTTTCTGATATTTAAATGCATTCTATAAAAAAAATACAAATGAAAACTTTAAAAAAAGTAATACCTGCTGTATTGTGGCTATATGCTACCTTGCCTGCTTTCGGGCAAAATAAAGAAGTCAAGTCAGAAGAACTCGCCAAAAAGGGATTCTACCAACAGGCAGCAAAGACGCTAGCCTTTGGTGCTAAGCTCGGTTTTACCACCTATATGCTCACTAATTCTAGCAATTTGGTAGAAAATAGTAAATTCAGGCTTTTGTATCCTACGGTGGGTCTATTTATGAGGTATCAGCTAACAGAGTGCTTTTCTGTGCAAGGAGAAATCACCTATACCAACAGAGGAGGGCGTTATGATGAAAATGTTGATGGGCAAAGTATCGAAACCGATATTACTTTGCAGTATATTGATGTGCCTTTTATGGCAGTCTATAATGTACGATATAAAATTTTTGGACTCAAGAGTAACTTTGATCTTTTTGGTGGCATTCAACCTGGATTTCTTTTGCGAGCAAGACGCAACGATGGAGAGGCAAAAAATATTTTTAATAATGTTGCTTTTGATATAGTAGTTGGCTCCGGAATACCCATAGGGCGTGTATTGCTTTGTGCTGTTACCAAAATTACTTTGGGTAATCTTTCCAGCAGATTAGATAATACTATTAGGAGCATAGGAACTGAGTGGACGATAGCTTATAAATTTTAATAAATTTTTCGAATAAATGTTTTTATCATAAGATTATTTTTTCAAATCTGCTACAACGGTGAGTATAAGCATGATTGTGAGGTTAGGGGGATCATAACCATATAATGTTATCATTGTTTTTAAGACCTATACCTCCAAGTAAACGCCTATCAATATGCTGAAAAACTTTATGATTAAAATATGGATTGCTTCTATCGTTAGGTTCAAAATATTTCTCAGTATACTACCAGTAAATAAGTGTCGCAATTACTGTGTATTCATCATACTTGGCAGTCCGAGAACGGGTTCGACGTTGCTACACACTTACTTAAATACGCATCCTAATATTTGGTCTCTGGGAGAAGCTATCGGCATGGATTTCTCTAAAAAAGTATCACGCAGCCGCTACGACCCTATCGGTTATTTTGAAAATATTATTCTCAAGCCATTTCCCAAGCAAATACAAGCAGTAGGATTTAAAGTTTTTTATCAGTATGCTAATATTGCTGAAGCACTTGTAGTAATAAAATATCTGCAAAAAATGAAACATCTCAAAGTAATTCATCTGTATCGCAAAAACAGGCTACGCTCACTAGTATCTCTGAAAATTGCCGAGAGAACGCAAATATGGTCGGAAAGAAAAGATAGTATTAGGTCTTTTAGTAGACAAAAGGCTCTTGAATTTCCTGCAGAAGTCTGTCTGAAAGATTTGAAAAAGTTGAAATCTGATTTTGAAAAATTCAAAGCTTCTTTTGCTCATTTTGATAGCTTGGAAATTTGCTATGAAGACTTAATTGAACAACAAGAGAGGGTGCTTACACAAGTACAATATTTTCTGGGTACTACTCCTCGTAATCTCTACTCTCTACTAAAGAAACAGAACCCCGAACCGCTCAAAGAACTTATCAGCAATTACGGTGAGATAGAAAAAGCACTAAGCGGCACAAAATGGGAGAGTTATTTGTCTTAACTTGTCAAATGAGTTTGACTGAACATTTTTTAGTGTTTATCGAAGAAATTTTTCAGGCTTTATGTCAAAGCCCTTTTAACTTCTTTTTGCTCAAATACTTCTATAATATCGCCAACTTTAATATCATTAAAATTCTTGATACTCAAGCCGCACTCAAAATTATGCTTTACTTCATTTACATCCTCTTTAAAGCGTTTCAAAGCATTAATTTCTCCACCTTCTTCTCCACCATAGGTAACTATTCCGTCCCGAATAATTCTGATTTTTGATGTGCGCTTCACATATCCATCCATCACATAGCAGCCGCCTACTGTACCCACTTTGGTAATTTTAAATACTTCTCTCACCTCAATATTTCCAACAATTATCTCTTCAATTTCTGGAGCAAGCATGCCTTCCATGGCATCTTTGACATCGTTGGTAGCTTCAAAAATAACAGAATAGAGTCTTATTTCAATATTTTCTTTATCGGCAATTTTTCGCGCAGATGGAGTGGGTCTTACCTGAAAACCGATAACGATTGCTTCCGAGGCAGTTGCCAGCAGAATATCTGACTCGGAAATCGGTCCGACAGCTTTATGAATAATGTTGATTTCTACTTCTTGAGTTGATAGTTTTAGTAAAGAATCTGACAATGCCTCTACCGAACCGTCTACATCACCTCTAATAATAATATTGAGTTGCTGGAAAGAGCCAATAGCAATACGCCGTCCTATATCACTTAAGGTGGTTCTTTTGGTTGCTCTGATAGTCTGTTCGCGGATAATTTGCTCTCTTTTTATAGCTATTTCTCTGGCCTCTCTTTCAGTGTTCATCACATTAAATTTGTCACCCGCTTGCGGAGCACCTCCCAGCCCCAACACTTGTACTGGCGTGGCAGGGGGTACATTTTTGAGGGGCTTACTTCGGTGGTCTGTCATGGCTTTCACTCGACCGTGATGAGGCCCTGCAAGAATTATATCACCAACACAAAGTGTTCCCGACTGTACTAATATTGTTGCTACATAGCCCCTGCCTCTATCGAGCGAAGCTTCTACTACCGTACCTACTGCTTTCTTATTGGGATTAGCTTTTAATTCCAAAATATCGGCTTCTAGTAGCACACCTTCTAACAAACCTTCAACACCTTGTCCAGTTTTTGCCGAAATTTCATAACACTGATATTTACCTCCCCAACCTTCTACCAAGTAATTCAGGTTAGCCAATTCTTCTTTTATTTTGTTAGCATTAGCTGTAGGTTTATCAACTTTGTTGATAGCTATTACTATGGGTACATTTGCTACTGAGGCATGATTGAGTGCTTCAATAGTCTGCGGCATCACGCTATCGTCTGCAGCAATTACAATAATGACTACATCTGTCAGCTTAGCACCTCTGGCACGCATTGCAGTAAAAGCTTCATGACCAGGAGTATCTAAAAAAGCGATACGCCTTTTACTTTTGGTTATTACATCATAAGCCCCAATATGCTGTGTAATACCTCCTGCTTCTCCTTGCACAATTCGCGAGTCCCGTATATAGTCGAGCAGAGAAGTTTTTCCGTGGTCTACATGCCCCATGATAGTAACAATGGGGGCTCTTGGTAACAATTCTCCATTATCTTCGTCTTCCACTTCTAATGAGTCAATATCTTCTTCTACAGAAGTGAACTCTACCAAATAGCCAAAATATTCTGCTATGAGTGTAATAATGTCGGCTTCTAAGCGATGATTGATAGAGATGAATATCCCTAATGCCATCGCCTTAGAAATAATTTCATTAACACTTACTCCCATCAAGGTAGATAGTTCTAAAGTTGAAATAAACTCTGTTACTTTAAGTTTGGTTGCATCTTTTTGGGCTTCAAGGATCTCTTGCTCTTTTGCTACCTGGCTAGCAAAACGTTTTTCTTTCCGGTGCTGTCTCTTACTGGTGAGTTTGCTATCTGTACCCACGCTCATCCGCGCCAGTGTTTTTTTCATTTCCTCTTGCACTTCTTTTTCTGAAACCTCTACCTTTTTATTTTTGGTCTTTTTAGGCTTGCGTTTCTTTCCACCTCTCTGACTTCGTTTTGGCGTTGTTTCTTGAGCAGGCATTGCTGCATTTGCATCGGTTAGAGGCGATTTAACACGTTTGCGTTTTCTTTTCTTTTGCTTTTTTTCATCGGAAGAAGCAACGGGTTTAACTGTTTTTTCTTCAGCAAGTTCAATTTTACCGAGTACTCTCAACCCTTGAAGTTTGTCTGCTTTTGCTTCAATTAATTCCGCAGGAGTTTTTTCGGGAATTTCTTTTTTTACTGGAGTAGGTACTTCTATCGAGGTACTTTTGTCAGATGGCTTCTGGGCTGTCTCTTCTTCATGTTTTGATAATTTTTGTGTGGTTTTTCTCTTGGGTTTTGCTGTTTTTTTGATTCCAGTTGGATTGGGGGTTTTTATGGATTTTACTTTGTTTTTATTTGTTTTAGCTGCTTTTGGTTTATTTGCTTCTAAGTTAATTTTTCCTACTATTTTTAGTCCTGTCAGCTGTTTTTTTTCGATGATAATCTCATCTTTTTTGTCAACTTGACTCTTACCTTGCTTAGGAACTTCTTCTATTTTATCTACAGGCTGAGCGGGTACTTCTCTAGTTTCTACAGCAGAACTTTGGATTGGTGCGGGTGGTTCTGGTTCGGGCTTTTCGGCGGGTAGATTTGGTTCGGATTCAATTTGGATCGGCGGTGTTTGTTCAACTGGCGGTATTTGCTCAGATACAACTTCACTGGCTAATTCTGGTTTTTCGATGCGTTTGCCGATAGTCAGCTTTTCAGCTTCTTTCTTAACGGCAATAGAACCTGCATACTCTCTTTGTAAGAGTGTATACTGATAATGGGTAATTTTGGTGTTAGGTTTAGAGTCTACCTCAAAGCCTTTTTTATTCAAAAATTCTGCGATAGTTGCTATACCTACATTTAATTTCTTAGCCGCCTGGCTTATTCTGATCATTTTTTGATCCGACATAAGAAGAATATACAATAAATGAGCGAAAAAAAAGACAAATGCTTAAGATAATAATCTGTGCTAAAAACTGTTCATCATGGTGGAAAGCTTACAAGCAGGCTAACCTTTTCTTTGGTTTTGAGAGGCAAAGATAAGATTATGAGGTGAGATGTTAAAATTATCTATATATTTATTCTATTAACAGTATTCAGCAATACGTGTAGAAGAGCGCAAAAACCATAATATACTTAAACCACCCAACATAATACTGTATACTGCCTGAAAGCCATGATTTAAAATAGCAAAGGCATTTCCGTAAAGAGTTTGTACGCCAAAGATAACAGCGGCTTGAGTAACCAAATAATGATAAGCACCTATTCCTCCACCTTGTATAGGTATGGAGCGACCCATGCTACCTATAATCATCAACACAAAACCTACTTTAATACCTAATGCAGACATTGTGGGTATTGCAAAGAACCAAAAATAGGACATGCCTGCATAGCCTAGCCATATTAGTAGTGTATACAAAAAAAATAAAGTTTTTTTAGTATGACCAATGGCTTGAATGCCCCAACACATATCTCGCCAAAGTTCTTTTAGTTTAGGAATTGCATACTTTTGTACAAAACTTACTCTGTATAAAATATATAGGACAACCATTAAAAAGGGGAGAGTTAGGTAAGTTATCGATAAAAACAATTTTATAGTTATTGTTTTATGCCCGATAATTTGGGTGAAAGGCATTAAAATATTATCGAGAAAAAAATCTCTCATTTTTTGAAAAGAAAGTAAAAACGCCAATATAAACATTAGCCCCAGCGAAAATATATCTATTGCCCTTTCAACTACTACGGTACCCAGTAAGGCACTAAACGATAGTTTATCTGTTTTTTTAAGTACACTACAACGCGATAACTCACCTAGCCTTGGAACAGCATAATTGGCTAAATAGCCAATCATCAACGAAAAAAAGCAACGATGCAAAGCAGGTTTTTTGCCTAGTGTGTCTATCAATAACTGCCAACGTGCCGCCCGCACTAGGTGAGTCGATAGCGTGATCAAAGATACTACAAAAGCCCAGCGATAGTCTACCGATTTCAGTACATGAAGAAGTGCTTTATGATTTTGGTCCTTGAGAGCAACATACAGCAAAACCAATCCCAATGCACTAAAGAAAAGAGGTTGAAACCTTAAAACACGTCGCACAAGTATATAAAAAAGGGTTAGGAATCAAGGAATTGCTTGAGGAAGATTTTTGTTGCAGTCCAATAGCTTTCACTATGGGGAAATTTTTTCCATAATGCCCTAGATCCGTGGCTGCCCTGAGTTTTGGGTAAGTAGTATTTTTTGGTAGATGTATTGATACTCTGATATATTTCCCACCAATTATCTTTTTCATTTTTAGCAGAGGTAATAAAGGTAGGTATCTGAATATTTTTTGCACTCGATTTGATGGTAATTGCTTTTTCACTAGGTTTTTTGAAATACTCTCCCGGTGCAAATGCCAACACAGCATCTATTTTTTCTTTAGCATCGCCAGCAATTTTTAATGAAAGGGATGCCGAGTATGAGCTTCCCCAAATAATCATTTTTCCTGTGGAGTAATGTTTTTTCGCATATGCTATGGCACTATACATATCTCCCAAAGCATCTAGGTAATCAGTTTGTTTGCCGGCAGCGGTTGCGCGCTTTTTAGTTTCATTCACAAGCCCATTAATTTGATCTCCTGAGCGTTGGTCGATAGCCATACAGTTAAACCCCATTTGATTGAGTTGGGGGGCTATCTCAAGGTATTCACCTCTACTCCAACTTGCCTGATGGAACAGTACAATAAAAGGTGCTTCTTTCGGATGAGCAATATACGCGTCAGCAGTGATTGCAAGCTCGTCTTTAGAAGAAAATTGAATGGTTTCTTGGCAATAGATTAAGTGCGTGAGTAGTAAGACTGGTGTTGTAAAAAATAGTTTGGCAGCAAAGTATATTTTCATGATAATATTATGATTTTTTGTGTGATGGTTTTATATATTGTGAACAAAGATAAAATATTATGGCGAGCATAAAAAGCCAGTAGCTGTTTTTTATGCCATAAAAAAATGATTGGTGAATACCTACTATCAGAAAGAATAATATTAGAACGGTGATAATAACCTTCTTCAAAGTACTTGGTAAAAAAATAAAAAGCCTAATGAGTTTGCAGGACACTATCTTGCTGGTTACACTGAGGTTTTTTCTGCTCAATACTACCAGTAAATAATGATAATTTTTGAATCTTTCTAACTTGCGGGTCTTTTACCTGTGTGCAAGGTCTAATGCAACAAAAACAAATATACGGCTTGTCGCACCAAAAATTATTATTTGTTTTGACAAAATCAAGGAATATTTGCACTCAGAAATAAACAACAATTAGAAATATATGCGATTAAATGACTTGCACTGAGATAAAAATCTGATTACGCAAACACAAAGCAGGTCAGTATTACATGTAAAAGTCAGAGAAAAGCCACCTAACCTGCAATTACTTTTATCATGTCTTTATCTTGTAAGTATTTTATAGCCGCATCCTGTATTTGTGCTGATGTAACCCTATAAATATTTGAGACAAAACGATTGTAGTAGTTGTCTGGCAGGTTGAAAAAACGAACCCGCTTAAAACAACTAGCCACATGTACGGGGGTATTGATAGATTTCAAATAAGACCCTGCAGTGTAATTTTTCACCAGCTCCAATTCTTCTTCACTCACTAAAGTAAGCTGAAGTTTTTCACATTCTTTGGTTATTTCAGCTAAAGCCTCGTCGGTTTTTTCTTTTTTAACATCTGTGCCTATTGCAAAGTAGTATCCTTTATCAAAAGGTACTAACGAAGAGTGAATGCCGTAAGTGTAGCCTTTTTCTTCCCTTATATTTTGCATTAACCTCGATCCAAAATAACCGCCGAGTATTTTATTGAGTATCAAAAAAGGAAAAAAATCATGATGCCTGACAGTAAAAGGCAGTATTCTTCCTATTCTTAAAGAACTTTGCAAGGCATCTTTTTTTTCAACGGAAAAAAAACCTGTGGTTGAAATAATTTCGGGGATTTTAGCTTTCTTGTTTTCTTCAACAGCAGCTTTTCCTAAAATATTATTAATAGTAGCTATATGATGTTCTTGAATATTACCTGCTACGAGAATTTCGAAACATTTATTTTGAATATAATTTTCATAAAAATTACCGAGTTTAGTTGTATTCATCTGCTGAATATACTTTGATTCCAGTGTGTACCCATAAGGATGATTCAATCCCAAGAGTAAATGTTTAAATTTTCTGGCGGCGAGATAATTAGTTTTAGAAAGGTTAACTTTCAAATTTGCTAGTGCAATATGCTGGCAATGCCTAAGTCTTTCTTTAGGAAAAATACTTGCCAATAACAATTCTTTGCAAACCTCAAGCACAGGTTCGATATATTTAGAAAGCACATATATTTCCAGGATTAGAAGGTTATTTTCTGTAGCCACAGTCCAAAAAGCACCATACTGATCAAACTTTTCATGAATCTGGTGATGAGAAGAATATTTTGTACCTTCCCCCAGCATCTTTTCTATAAAATAAGCTTGTCCTCTAAAACGTTCATACTTTTTGCCTGCAGGAAATATGAGTTGTATATTGACTACGGGCTGCTTGCCCATATTTACCAAATGGAGCGGGATGCCATTATCAAGTACAACGGTATCTATTTTATGAAGGTTGAAATCATTTAATGATTGATAAGCAGGGGCTTTAGTTCTATCGAGCATATTGGCTTGTTGTCTTAGTTCAGCGAATAAAAGTAAAAGAAAAGAAATCAATTTTTATAAGCATTTAGTATCCAGAATTTTTGCTACATCTCACAAATGCTAAATCTGTTGACTTACATCGAAATTTTCCAGATAATCAGCTACTTTTCTGACAAATCTACCGCCCAAAGAGCCATCTACTACCCGATGGTCATAAGAATGAGACAAAAACATAAGTTGGCGAATACCGATAAAATCACCTTGGGGGGTTTGCACAACAGCTGGTTTTTTTCTAATAGCTCCAAAAGCCATAATAGCTACTTGCGGTTGCATGATAATAGGTGTACCCATGATGTTGCCAAAGGTTCCGATATTGGAAATTGTGTAGGTGCCATCACTCAATTCATCGGGCGTTATTGCATTGTTTCTAGCACGCTCAGCAAGGTCGTTTACTTTTAAGGCTAGCCCCGAAAGGCTCAGGTGGTCGGCATTGCGGACAACTGGTACGATTAAGTTACCACTGGGTAGAGCTACTGCAATGCCGATGTTTATACTTCTTTTTTTTACTATTTTATTACCTTTTACAGAAATATTTATCATCGGGAAATCATGAATGGCTTGGATAGTAGCTTGAATAAATATAGGGGTAAAAGTAAAAGAGTTTCCCTGTTTTTTCCTAAAAGATTCTTTAATACTGTCTCGCCAAGCAAAGATACGGGTCAAATCAACTTCAACAAAAGAGCTAACATGTGGAGAAATTTGTTTAGAAGCTAACATCCTTTCAGCAGTCATTTTCCGCATTCGATCCATTTCGATAATTTCATCTTTGCTATTGAGTGGGACAATTTCTGACGGCAAAACAGGGACATTCTCAAAAGGGCTTGTAGGAGATTTTTGTGTTGGCGTACTACTTTTTACTTCCTTCTTATTTCGTATATAGCTTAAAATATCTTTCTTAGTTACCCTATTTTCTTTTCCCGTACCCGGAATCATTTCAAGCTCATTCATTTGTATTTGCTCTTGATGGGCAATATTCAAAACGAGAGGAGAATAAAAACGGCTTGAGGGTATGCCATCTGCATCAACAGGTGTAATCGTTGATTTGGTGTTATTAATTACTTCTTTGTCTAGCTCTTCAACTGCTTGTGTGCTGATAGTGGCAATGGGATTACCCACCTGTACAATATCTCCTTCTTTAGCGAGGATTTCTTTCAATATACCACTCTCAGTGGCAGGGATTTCCGTATCAACCTTATCAGTAGCTACCTCCAGCAAAGACTCTTCGGCTTGGATAGGGTCTCCGGGTGATTTAAGCCAAGAGAGAATCGTACCCTCCATAACGCTCTCACCCATCTTCGGCATAATCATTTCTATGAGTGCCATAGTATTGTATATTTATTATTAATTAAAATATTATAAGTTCTTGCAAGTCCACAGTGCTTTTAATGAAATTCGTTAATTGTATTTTTTTATAAGTCGAAAATATGCGTTCACCGCGCTTGAAATTCTATAGTCGTTTTTGGTCAAAAAAGGCATAAAGCTTAGTTAAAAACGTGTATTCGACTACACCCTTCTCCCAGTCCATTTATTAATGCCTCCTTTTAGTAAATATACTTCTTCAAAGTTGGCAGCACTTAGCTTTCTGCAAGCCCTTTTGCTCCTGAAACTTCCTTGGCAATAAACAAAATAGGCTTTCTTTTTATTTAGGTGCTGTATCTTGTTTGCAAAACTCGGGTTCATCACATCCAGATTCATAGCATTCGGAATTTTTTCTCTATCAAATTCGGGTTTGGTTCTTACATCTAAGATCACAGGCTTGTTTGTCATTTTGAGTAGGATACTGAACTCTTCGGGTTTTAAAACCTTATATTTTTGCTGCTCAAATAGTTGCTTGATAAAATTTAACATGATTGAAATTACGGTATGATTTAAGGGTATCTTGTATGAGCAGTAGCAGATTTTAAAGCACTAAACTGCCTAGACAGTACCGACCTTCGGCTATGGTAACTACTTGGCAGGTGCTGATATTATTTTTTATAGAAAAACAATTCTTTTATCAAGATTATGTTTTTAGCGCATAATACCCACTTCGCTTACTTTTCTAAAGGCATTAAACCGTATGTAAATATATCGACCGGGTTTTTTGTGTCTTGTACTATCGCATTGGCTACCAGCCTCAACAAAGTAAGTATAAAACTTTTGTTGCCTTTTGTATAATTCAAGTTGATCGGGTTTTCCAAGAGTTTTTTGTATGACCTTTTCGCTAGCACCTATTAACTTGGATTTAATAGCATTAAAATCATTTGTCATAGTTTCTCTGTGTCCTTTGCAGCCCAAAGGGTCGTTTTTCCAATACTTTTTGTCAAAAGATTTATCACTAATAGCTTCTTTAGGTTTAATACAGCCCAAAAGCACTATGAACAAAATAATAGGCATACATTTCATGTGAATATTGAACCAAAGTTAAACAAATAGTTTCAATTTTTACGGTGTGGCTTTCAAATAGCTTTTTTAGTTGCTTCGCACTTGTATTTCTTCTAATGATTCCGTTGCTTTTTCCCACTCTTCATTCAACTGACTTAAACGGTTTTTTATTATTTCGTATTTTTGAGTAGTTGCTGCTAAAGTGTCGGGGTTGGTGTAGATAGTAGGTTTGATTAATTCTTCTTCCATTACTGTCTTCTTTTGTTCTAAGTCTATAATTTCATGTTCTATCTGAGATAAGTTTTCCTTCATTTTTTTTAGTTGGCGTTTATGTGTTTTTTCTTCAAGTAGCATTGTTGTTTTTTCTACAGCTTTTTTTTGTTTCTTCAAAACGTTTACCGATGTACTTTTTTGTTGCTCATTCTTTTCTCGCCAATAAACATACTCATCATAAGTGCCTGGGTATTGTTTGATCGCATGATTTTGGATATACCATATTTTATTAGCGACTTGCTTGACAAAATGCCTGTCGTGAGAAACAATAATATAGGAACCTTCATATTGTTTTAGCGCATCTACCAGTATATTGACAGAATTTATGTCTAAGTGATTGGTCGGTTCGTCTAGCAGCAAAAAATTGGCCTGCGAGATTAGAGTTTTTGCTAATGCCAATCTAGACCTTTCTCCTCCCGATAATATCTTAATTTTCTTAAATACATCATCTTGAGTAAATAGAAAGCATCCTAACACCCTGCGCAGTTCTAGTTCAGTTTTATTAAAACCCGACTTTTTAAGCTCTTCTAACATGTCAGAATCTACATTTAGTGATTCAAGCTGGTGCTGGGCATAGAAAGACATATTAACATGATAGCCCATATTCCTTGTACCTTCAAAAGACTCTGTGCCAGCAATCATGCGCAGTAAAGTAGATTTGCCTTTGCCATTAGCACCGATAAAGGCAATTTTATCTCCTCTGTTAATCGTTGAGTGAGTATTTTGGAAAATAATATTGTTGCCATAGCTTTTTGAAACGTTTTGCATATCGGCAATTACTTTTCCCGGTTTTCGCTCCACTGGAAAGTGCAAACTAATGGTAGCTTGGGGGTTTTCAATATCTTCTACTATTTCCATCTTGTCAAGTATTTTTACTTTAGATTGCACCTGCCTAGCCTTAGTAGCTTTTGCTCTGAAACGATTGATAAATTGTTCGGTTTGTTTAATTTTTTGCTGCTGATTTTTAAAGGCATTACGCTGCAATTCGTCTCTGAGTTTTTTTTCCTTCAAATAAAAGGTATAATTACCAGAGTAGCTGTTGAGTCGCCCACCATAAACTTCTATAATTTTTTTACATACATTATCTAAAAAAGTACGATCGTGAGATACTACAATGACAGCTCCTTGATAGCTTCCCAAGTAGTGTTCAAGCCATTGAATAGAAGGTAAATCAAGGTGATTGGTCGGTTCGTCCAGCATCAACAATGAGGGCTTTTGTAGCAGTAGTTTAGCCAACATTACCCGCATACGCCAGCCGCCCGAAAAAGTGGCAAGAGGTGCTTGTAGGTCGGTTGTAGCAAAACCTAAACCTTCGAGAATTTCTTCAGCTTTAGACTGAATAGTGTAACCATCGAGTAGGGCAAATTTTTCTTGCAGTTGGCTTAGTCTTTCTATGAGTTTATCATTTGCTTGGGTTTGAATTTTTTGCAGTAGGTCGTCTATTTGTCTTTGCAGGTGAAGCTGCCGTCCGAATCCGGTCATGGCTACTTGTAGGATAGTGTTTTGGCTATCGTAAGAAAGTAGGTCCTGGTTCAAAAAACCAATAGTACAATCGTTCATTTTACTAATCTCCCCCTCATCTGCTTGAGACTGACCACTAATCAAGCGTAGTAAAGTAGATTTGCCGCTGCCATTAGACCCAATCAAGCCGATTTTGTCTTTGGGTTTCACGTGTAGCGAAGTATTTTTATAAAGCACTCTTTCGCCGAAATAAACAGATAAGTTTTGAATACTCAACATAAATTAATTCACCTTTAATTTTTGAATTTGTTTCCCTTAAAAATACACGAAAAACCCGCAGATGTAAAAACGTCTTTAATGGAAGTATAGGTATTTTCAAAAATCACCTTGACTATCTCTTGCTTTGTCAGCCACAATACTTTTTCAATATTTTCTTCTTTTTGGGCTTTCAAATGCTTATCTTCTTCGCATTGCATATTAAACCAATAAGTCTTTTTGAGTATATTTTTGCCGCTTCTCGATTCATAGGTATGCAGCGTTTCAGTCAGAAAACTTGTTATCTGTACTTTCACACCTGTTTCTTCTAAAACTTCGCGCAGGGCTGCTGTTTTGCTGTCTTCATTTTTCTCGATATGACCTTTAGGCAAATCCCAAATGCCTGAACGATAAATGCACAAAAAAGTGTCTTTTTTAACTACTAAGCCGCCTGCAGCTTTGCGAAATTCAAAGAAATTTTGTAGATCTATAACAACCCTGTTATAATTTTTTACAAAAACCACCACAGAACTCACCCCCTTGATAAGCCCCTTTTTCAGTTGCTCATAAATATATATAATTTTTGAAACACTCACATTGCCTATCACATAGGCTCTTTGTTCAAAGGAAAATTTACTTTTTTCTTCTAAAATATAGAAGGGTATATTTTGAACAAAAAATTTCATTATTTCAAAGTTTACATTTTTATTTTTTTCTTTGTGGGAATTTATACTGAATCGATTCTCTTAGGTACAAAGAAAATGAAAATATCTTTAAACTGGCTGAAAGAATTTATAGATATTGAAGAAAGCCCCGAAGATCTATCTGATATTTTGACGGCAATAGGCTTGGAAGTAGAAGGGCTTAGCGTTTATGAGCCAGTGCCAGGAGGTTTGAAAGGATTGCTTATTGGTCAGGTGATTGCTTGCGAGCAGCACCCCAATGCAGATCGACTAAAGTTAACCAAAGTAGATGTTGGCAACGGAGAAATACTCAGCATTATATGCGGCGCTCCCAACGTATCGGCAGGGCAGAAGGTAGTAATTGCTAGAATCAACAGCACTTTATACCCTAAAGAAGCTAAGCCATTTAAGATTAAAAAAAGTAAAATTAGAGGTGAATTATCACAAGGAATGATTTGTGCCGAAGATGAAATTGGCCTAGGTAGTAGCCATGAAGGAATTGTGGTATTAGACACCGATTTACCCAACGGTACGCCTGCGGCTCAATGTTTTAGTATTAGCAACGATTATGTTTTTGAAATCGGGCTTACTCCTAATCGCGCAGATGCAGCATCTCATTATGGCATAGCACGTGATTTGAAATGGACTTTAAAAAAAACAACTAAATTTCCAGATATTTCTGCTTTTAAGCTAGATACCGCTGACCGCCCCATCGCCGTCCATGTGGCTAACCCTGAGGCTTGCCCGCGTTATGCAGGTGTTACTATCAGCGGCATTACGGTGGCTCCCTCTCCGAGCTGGCTGCAACATAGGCTCAAAACTATCGGGCTTTCGCCCATCAACAATGTGGTAGACGCTACCAATTATGTCTTGCATAGTTTGGGGCAGCCTCTGCATGCTTTTGATGCTGACGAAATAAAAGGTGAAAAAATTATTGTCAGAAATGCCTCCGAAGGCGAACCTTTCATCACACTAGACGAGGTAGAAAGAAAATTGTCGCGTAATGACTTAATGATTTGTGATGCGGTCAAGCCTATGTGTATGGGTGGAATATTTGGCGGAATCAAATCGGGGGTTTCCCAAAAAACCACTGCTATTTTCTTAGAAAGTGCTTACTTCTCTCCTACTTACATCCGGCGTAGTGCCTTGTATCACGGCTTGAAAACCGACGCGGCTTTCCGATTTGAAAGAGGGGTTGACCCCAACGGCTGTGTGCAAGCCTTAAAGGTAGCTACCTCTCTTATTCAGGAAATAGCTGGCGGAAAGGTATGTTCCGAAATTATAGATATTTACCCGCAGCCCATGGCTAATTTTCAGCTACAGCTTCGTTATAAAAATATTGATAGGCTCATTGGAAGGGTGATTCCCAAAGAAGAAATTAAGGCTATTTTAACAAGTCTGGAAATAGATATTTTACAAGAAAATCAAATGAGCTTGAAGCTATCTGTCCCTACCTACAGAGTAGATGTTCAGCGTGAAGCAGATGTAATTGAAGAAATACTGAGAACTTACGGCTATGATAATATTACTGTTCCGCAGCATTTGACTTTAAGCTACTTGTCTGAACTTCCTAAGTTTGCACCCGAAAAAGTGAGAATCGAAATATCAGAAATGCTAGCTGCAAGTAACCTACAGGAAATTATGACGAACTCACTGATCAAAGCTAGTTATCCCTACGCGGGAGCAAAAATAGATGATACTAAAAGTATATACATGCTTAACGCACTCAGTGCTGATTTCAATGTAATGCGGCAAACTATGCTGTTTTCAGGTTTGGAGGTGATTGCTTACAACATTAATAGAAAACAAAAAGACCTCCAATTATTCGAATTTGGTAAAACTTATCATAAAGAAAAAAAAAGTTATACTGAAAAGGAGCTACTGGCACTGTTTTTTACAGGAAATATTTATCGAGAGTCTTGGCAAAGGAAAAGCCAACCAACTGACTTATATTATATGGGTGGTATTATTCAAAAAATATTCACGCGCTTTGGTATTAAGAATTATATCCGAAAATCAATTCAAAACGCCCCATTCAGCCAGGGACTTACTTATAGTATAGATAATCGCACACTGTGTCAGATGGGTTTGGTGCAGCCTAGTATCGCACAGTCAGTCGATGTAAAACAAGCTGTATTTTTTGCCTCAATAGACTGGCAGCAACTACTTGCCAAACTCAATACTGGGCTTAGTTATGAAGAAATACCTAAATTTCCCGAAGTGAGGCGAGACCTGTCTCTAGTGATGGATAAACACCTGACTTTTGAAGAAATAAAATATTTGGCTTACGAAACTGAAAAAAAATTGTTAAAAAATACAAATGTTTTTGATATTTACGAGGGAAAAAATATAGGGGTAGATAAGAAATCTTATTCAGTTAGTTTTATTTTACAAGACCAGCATAAAACTCTCAACGATAAATTAATTGATAGTGCAATGAATAGGCTTATAAAAGCATTTGAAGATAAATTCAACATTTTAATTAGAAAATAATTATTTCTATTGTGTCAATATCATCGGTTTTTAGATATTGACTTTTTAAGTTTATTTGACTAAGATGAATAAAGATAAAAATAAATTGCTGGAGTTAGAAACTTCGCACTTAGAGAAAAAAATTAACCAACTGCTCCAGAGGTATAAAGCTGTTCAGGCGCATGTGAAGGTAGTTGAGCAAGAAAATGCATCATTGCAAGCAGCCCTAAAAGAACAAAATAAGCAAATTAATAACCTTCCATATCAAAAAAAAATTAGTAAAATTGTAGATCAGTTACATATCAATGGGAATGATGTAGTGTTTTCAAAAGAAAAGATAGACCAATATGTGAAAGAAATCGATAATTGTATTTCTTTTTTGAACAAACAAATATGACCTGAAGAGTTGTTGAATGAGTGAGGTTAAAATCAAAATAAAAATTGCAGACAGGCAGTATTCACTGCGAACGCAAGCTACAGAAGAGGAAACCATTAAAAAGGCTGAACATATAGTTAATGAAAAAATTAACAAAAAAAAACATCAGTTGAATATATATGAAACGCAAAGCCTGCTCGCCATGGTAGCTTTTGACTCAGTGATGGAAAATATTAAATCTTCAGAAAGTGAAAGCTCTATTAAAGGTAGAGTTTACAAACTCCGTAAAAGTATAGAAAGTGTGTTAGAAGATAAATCGTAGCTTTCCGGCAAATTCCTCACCCACATATTTTTTTGCTTTTCCTATTTCTTTCTCCATTACCATTTCCAGAGATAGACAGGACAGGTAACCTACATATTCTTTATTTTGACGCTTGCCTGCTCCAATAAAAATATTTTTAAATTTTTTCGGCGAGCAAGCCTCTATTTATTATTCATCTTTAATTTTATAAAAACATGACTGAAATAGCAATAGGTATTTTATGCCTCGTAGTAGGTGTTCTTATTGGACGCTTTCTACTGAAAAAATTGTTTGTTCAAGCGGCTGCTGAAGCCCAGAAAAAAGCGAATTTAATTATTAAAGAAGCCGAGTTGAGTGGCGAAAACATTAAAAAAAACAAAATCTTTGAAGCTAAAGAAAAGTATCTCAAACTTAAATCTGACTTTAATAACGAGGTCAACAAATACAAAAATCAGCAGGTAAACGAAGAAAACCGCCTAAAACAACTAGAGTCTAAACTCAAACAACACGAACTCAAGATTAGGCAGAAAGAAATTAATTTATCGAGGCAACAAGAGGAGTTGAAAAAAAGAAATGAGGGTTTTGAAAAAGCACAAAATAATATCGAACGGCAGCTTGCTGTTGCAGAGAAAAAAATAAAAGAGTCTGATACCATGCTTAAAGAGCAGGTAAAAAAACTCGAGAAAATAGCACATCTCTCTGCAGACGAAGCTAGGCAGCAGCTGGTAGAAGCACTGAAAAACGAGGCGCAAACTAAAGCCTCTATGCATATCAAACAAATTATGGAAGAGGCGAATCTGAAAGCTAGCAAAGAAGCAAAAAAAATATTGATTACCGCCATACAGCGTACTTCGGCAGAACACAGTATTGAAAATTGTATTTCCGTTTTCAACCTAGAAAGTGACCAATTAAAAGGTAAAATCATTGGTAGGGAGGGAAGAAATATCCGAGCATTAGAGGCTTGCACAGGCGTAGAAATTATTGTAGATGATACGCCTGAAGCTATTATTATTTCAGGTTTTGACCCAGTCAGACGTGAAGTCGCGCGGACAGCGATGCACCGCCTGATGGCAGATGGCAGAATACATCCCGCACGTATTGAAGAGGTAGTGGAAAAAACGCGCAGAAATATTGAAGATGAAATCGTAGAGATAGGAGAAAAAACCATTATTGACTTAGGCATCCACGGGCTTCATCCCGAATTAGTGAAACTTGTCGGTCGTATGCGTTTCCGATCTTCTTATGGGCAGAATTTACTACAACATTCTCGCGAGGTGGCTAGGCTTTGTACTACTTTGAGTGCTGAATTAGGGCTTAGCCCAAAAGCGTGTAAAAGAGCAGGGCTTTTGCACGATGTCGGGAAAGTATGGCACGAAGAATCTGAGCAACCACACGCTATTTTGGGGATGGAAATTGCCAAAAAATATAACGAATCTACAGAGGTATGTAATGCCATTGGCGCACACCACGACGAAATTGAAATGAAACATCTTATTTCTCCTATTGTACAGGCTTGTGATGCTATCTCTGGCTCTCGCCCGGGCGCGAGAAGAGAAATGATGCAGTCCTATATACAGCGACTCAAAGATTTAGAAGAAATGGCTGTGTCTTTTAATGGCGTAAGCAAATGCTATGCCATGCAGGCAGGGCGAGAACTTAGGATTATGGTCGATGCAGAGAATGTATCAGACGAGCATGCGGATAATCTTTCTTTTGAAATATCTCAGAAAATAGAGCGGGAAATGCAATATCCCGGACAAATTAAAATTGCTGTTATCAGAGAGAAACGCGCAGTTCATTATGCAAAGTAGCTGCTTTTTTAAAGTACTTTAAGTTGGTTTATTTGTTCTATTGCCCTGCCCAGACTTATGCCGCCTATAATCAAGATAGTAGCCTAACATAGGAAACAAAGCACTTAGTGTAACAACAAACAAAATAAAGTATAGCTTATCGCTCATATCACGTAGCTTTAAGAGCTTTTAAATAAGTTTTACATCGAGCCTTAAAACCAATTGTGTACGCTATTTGTTTATATTTTACGCTAATTTTGATATGTAGCTCCTAAAAAATAAATACTCATAAACATACATACTTATGGAAAGTCCGGATAATAAATGTAAAATACTCTTGGTGGAAGATGACCCCAACCTCGGGCAAATCCTACAGGAATACTTACAAGCAAAAGGTTACGATGCGCTATTATGCGATGATGGACAAAAAGGCTTGGATATTTATGAAAAAAGAAGGCAAGGTTTCGATATATGCATCCTCGATGTGATGATGCCTAGAGTAGATGGCTTTACGCTAGCCAAAGAAATTAGAAAATCAAATAATGATATACCCATTATATTTCTTACTGCTAAGTCCTTAAAAGAAGATACGCTACAAGGATTTAAAATAGGTGCTGACGACTATGTCACTAAGCCATTTAGCATGGAAGAACTATTGGCACGTATTCAAGCTGTTCTCAAAAGAACGGACAAATTTGCGCGCCTTACTTCCTTTAAGCAAGAAGTTTTCCAAGTAGGCAATTTCTCCTTCGACTCGAGTATTCAGTTGCTCAAACACCAACTGGGCGAGGTACGCAAACTTACTTCCAAAGAAAGCGCACTATTGAAACTACTATGCCTACATAAAAATGATAGACTCGACCGCTCTTACGCACTCAAAGAAATCTGGCTAGACGATAATTATTTTAATTCTAGAAGTATGGACGTATACATTACCAAACTTAGGAAGTATTTAAGATCTGACGAGCGTTTGCAAATTATTAATGTTCACGGTGAGGGTTTTAAATTAGTAGAAATGAATGAAGTGGATTAGCTTTTATGGGGTTACGCAGCCATAAAATTTTGATAATAATTTAAAAATACAGTTATTTCAATTTTTGAAAATATCAAACATATAAAAACTTTACGATTGAATAATGCTTTTTGTAAAGCATAAAACAATTGTATTATAAGAGCTATTGCTTACTTTTGTGGCATAATATAAGATTTTTTGGCTTCGTAGCTCAACTGAATAGAGCATCTGACTACGGATCAGAAGGTTACAGGTTTGAATCCTGTCGGAGTCACTGCTTAAATAACTCAAAAAGAGAGGTTTACAAACTATTTTGTAAACCTTTTTGCTTTTATTTGGGTTGAATATTTCATATAAAGCTGATTTAAATTCTTTCAGTGCATCGTAGTATTTCTGGTGTACCAAATATTCTACTTTTCTATTTTCGTAAATAATAGTATCTCCTAAAAAATAGAAATTACAATTTAGATTTATTGTTTTTATTATAGTATCAAATAACAGAAAATGGTAATCAATTATCTGGGAAAAGTTTTGATATATAATTAATAGTTATCATAAACGATACTCAATTTTCAAATTAAACAATAAATCATTAAAGAAAAAAAGCGATTGTATACTAAACTAAAATAGTTTAAATATAATGTCTTATTAACTGTTGCTAACTTTTTGATTTTTAATGTATTATACATTTAATATTTTTATTTTAAATTGTTGAATAAATTAATAGAAGAGGGTTAATTATATAAAATATAAGCCTAATATCTATCTTTTCTTTTTTGGGAATTCTTTATCCATAAGGTCACATAACCTATTGAAACTTATTTTTCTCAAATCTGGATGTTCAGTTTTTAGATCATCATAAGTTTCTGTTAAAGTCCTGTTCTCCTTATCCATAATTAGCTTATCATTTATCCAATATATTCCTCTTTTATTTTCGGTAGATTTATTGAGTTTTTTCGTATAATCTATTATGTTAAGAATTGGTATAGGTGGTGGATAATTCCAGGCAATAGACATAATTTGAATGGCATTGATTAATTCTTTGTTGACTGGGTGCATCTTTTTTACAGTACTTTTTACCCCACCAGAAGTATAGCTTTCTGCTTGATTATGATCATTATTTATTTCCTAGAGAAAAAATGGTAATTTACTTTCTCCAATAAGCATCAATATACGTTCAGCACAATGCTTACCAGCAAAAAATGAAAACTCTTTTTTAGTCTCCTTATTTTTTGCTTTGAAGATATAATACCTATCTGTTAATTTTCCACAACAGCCTTGTTTTTCTTGGTTAGGTAATAAACCTAAATATAACATAGGGTTTATGTCGTATTCTTCAACAAGTTTTTGCTTGTTTTCTTCTCCATGACAGTTTACTATTGCTTTTTGTAATTCTTCTTTTTCTGGCATTTTAATCAATGAGTTATCGTAAATGATAAAACAAATTGAGGTAGGTTAATCTTAATGACAAGGATAAACCCGATATAGCTTTCTTATATTTCTTCTTATTCCAATTTTATTGACATTCAAAAAAGAACGTATATGAATGGTATCATCAATAAAAACAGCATTTGCTTTGACCCTAACCTGAGAAGTTAGTACCAATCTTTCTAATTCTAAACCATAAACTTTAAAAATATAAGTAACCCAACGACTTAAATGATTTACAGCAATTACCTTATTTCTGGTTATCTTATCTGATAAGGCGCATATTCTCCGGGCTTATGTCTTCATAAGGTTGTATGAAATACAAAGGGCTTTTATTTTATATAGTAGTGTAATCCTAAACCAAAAACAATACCGGCAACTCCAACATTATCAATTACAAGAATTTTTCCATAACCAACTTCAGCAGATAAACCGAAAGCATTCCCTAAAATAAGCTCAGCTCCTCCTCCAAGTCCATAAGAAAAAAAAGAACTAGACTCTTTATCTCCTAGTACATCGTATGAAAATGTAGTTAATCCAAGTGAACCGAAAAGGTAAGGATCTATCGTTTGCTCTTCTGATTTAATGAAACGGTACAAATAACGTACCCCATAAAAATTTAAGTTGAAGAAACTCGAAGAAAAAGGACCTATTACTGCTTGAATCACTGAACTTTTATCTATTCTATATTTTAAACTAAATCCATAAACAGGAAGGGTTGCCTGAAATCCCAGCCCTAATGTTCGACTGATTCTCTAATTCAGAACTGGTTGTTTGCTGTGCAAAAGATTGTAATGAAATCCCGAGCCCAAGAACAATTAATAAAATTTTAAATTTATTCATTTTTGTTTAGTTTTAATTTACACCTATTCCTGTTTTAAGTCTCTTTTCGGCTTATTCCGACCATTATGGGCTTTTTTAATAAACTTCTTGTGCTTTTTGCTTGGCAAAGGCTTCTTGCTGTTGTCTTTCAAACTCTGCTTGTCTTTATTCTGTATTAAATCGTTCGAAATAATCATCAATTTCTGCACGCAATTCAATTCCAACACGTTCAAAACAGTTTAGCAAATCGTTGTATGAACCTTCACCTCCTAAAAAATCCCAAAATTCATCTGCAACTTTCAATTCATTATCTAAGTCAAGTATTCCCGCCATTGTCCAACGACTATACGGTTTTGGTTCATACGGATTGTACGGTATTGCGATTAAGGTATTTACGTTTGCCTTTGGATTTTCTGCTAAAACAACTGCTGTCCACTCTAAAAGTGTCCTCTTAAATTCCTTAAATCCTCCTTTGTTTGGTTTTGCAGTTTTTATGTCAATCAGGAAAATTTCATTCTCATAGCTTTCAAGATATACATCAACTCTTGTTGGCTTAACAGTTCTCATTTCTCCTTCTTGACAAACTTTTCTGATTATTTCAATTTCTTTTATTTTGTCTGGTTTGTCATTTGCAGCCGTTAAGTTGTCCATAATTTTCTGGATTTCAAATTGTGCGGCTGTACTAATCTTTGTTCCCGATTTTAGTTGTTTATCAGCAACTTTAAATCTTTCAGAAGCCAGAGCTACTGCAACAGGTTCAAAAATTGTTGTCCCAAAATTTGTATTTAGTGAATGAATAAAAGCATATAAAGCAAGCCTATCCTTTCCCAAAAGTCTTGTATGAAAAGGCATTACTGCCGGTTCAGGATTGTAGGTTTCAAATCTGTTTCTCAAACTTGTCCTTATCGTATTTTCAACTAAATTTATTTGATTTTCTGTTAATGCCATTACATTGATTTTAAATGAAATATAATTTCTGAATAAGCTCCTTTATCTTTTTCTGTTCTATTTAAAACAGGCCTTTTATATTGATTTACAATTTGCATTCCCGCTTTTTCTGCAATAGTTGGATACATATTATATTTGTCGTTTGAAACAAGGAAAATATCATAATCGTCTTGTAAATATTGTTTTGAGTTCATTAAGACCAGTGAAATTCCTTCGATATATGATTTTCGGGCTTCAATTCCTTGACCTTTAAATAATGGTCCTATTTCTAAATCATCGTTTCTCTCAAAACCGAACAAATCATACGAATAGGCATGTTGTTCGTGATAATTTATTAAACCAACATAAGGCGGACTTGAAAATATTCCTTTTATTTTTTGAGTTTTAGCAATCTTAGCAAGTTCATGATTTTTATTTTCAAGTTCAGAAAAAATGTCTATTTCGCGTGCATCACCCTGTAAACAAATCTGTTTTGTTTGTGTGCGATAATTGTTAAATTCTGCTAAACGTTTTATCGTATCCTTTCCGTAACGTTCCCACCATGAGAGTATTGAAAATAATGGCTTGCAAATTTTTCCATGTTTACGGCAATAATAAGTTGTTGTAACAGGCTCTTTTAATGTTGCTAAATCTGCATGAGTTGTTGCTCTACACGAGCGAATTGTTCGACTTAATATAATTGTTAAAACTTTTTTTGTCCTACCGCTTTTTACTTCTTTTAGTTTTTCAAAAACAAAGTCTATTTCATTTTT
>CBDATB010000014.1:0-111873 GCA_965199745.1 Flammeovirgaceae bacterium
AGTACCGGGTAGCGCATTAACGGCTTTTCCCTCGCAGATCTTGCCTATTAATGAACGAACAGTACAAGGCGATTTTTCTTTTAGTATTACCGAGACAAGCGGAACAATTACCACTCCCTTCATCGGTCCTGCCCAGAACTGGCAAAATATGTTAGTACGCTTCAAAGGGAAAGATACCAGTGCAGATCGCCGAGAAATCAATATATATGGCTTTGATAATAACAAACAAAATAGCCTTTTACTAGCACAAAACATCACGGCTAATCAATACGATGTTTCTGGCATTAGTGCCAATACTTACCCTTACCTGCAAATACAGATAACTCTGGCAGATACGGTGAATTTTAGCCCCTTGCAATTTGACAAATGGCTAATCAATTTTGAGGAAACACCTGAGGGTATTCTCTCTTTTCACGGAGCTACCAGAGACCGAGAAGGTTTATACACATTGGAAGAGGGAGACTCATTGCGTTTCGAATTTATCTTTCGCAATATTTCTGAAAGTGCAGTTTTCTCCGACCCACTTATTGTAGCCTACAACATCGATAACCAAGCTCCTTTTTATGACACACTTACCAGCCTCAATGGTAGCGATTCATTGCTTTTTAACCTCACCCTCAGCAGTGTAGATTTAGTTGGAAAGCACTTAATTAGTGCTAACATCAATCCACGTATTCAGGTGGAGAAGAGCTATGATGATAATTTCCTAGAATACAACTTTATGGTACACAAAGACAGTACACATCCCGTATTAGATGTAGTATTTGACGGCAGACATATTATGGATGGAGAAATTATTTCTTCTAGTCCAGTCATTACTGTTAGCGTTGCTGATGACAATGATTTTCTGATCATCGACGACACCAACCATGTTAATATTTTTATGAAACGACCTGAGGTGAGTGATTTCCAAGAAATTAGTTTCAGCAATAAAGAAATTACTTGGGAGCAAGTAGCACAAAATGATTTTAGGGTATACTACCGACCCGAAAATATGACCGACGGGCAATATGCATTAAAAGTACAGGCTTCTGACGTAACAGGCAACAAATCAGGTACAGAACCCTACCAAGTAAATTTCGAAGTAGTGAATGAAGCCAGTATCACGCATTTCTACCCCTACCCTAACCCCTTCTCAGACCAAGTACGCTTTGTGTTTACGCTGACAGGCACACAAGCACCCGAAGAACTCAAGATACAAATTATGACGATATCAGGTAGGGTGGTCAGAGAAATTACACAAGACGAAATCGGTACTGTTCACGTTGGGCATAATATTAGCGAATATGCTTGGGATGGCACCGACGAATACGGCGATCAACTCGCTAATGGCGTATACCTCTACCGCGTCATTACTCAAATAGACGGGCAACCCATACGGCAGCGAGAGACTTCAAAAGATAACCTGTTTAAACATGGCATTGGCAAAATGTACCTAATCAAATAATATAAGCATTACTTTTTTCGCAAATGAGCTTAGTTAGTTGCTCGAGGTATTTTTTATCCGTTCCATCAAAATAGGCCAGTCGGTCACTGTCTACATCCAAAACCAGTTTTACCCTGCCTCTATATATGAGAGGGACGACAATTTCAGATTTGCTCGCACTGCTGCAAGCAATGTGTCTGGGAAATTTTTCTACATCCTCGACCACAATAGTCTGTTTTTGGCTATACGCTGCACCGCAAACACCTGTATTAAAGTCTATTCTTGTACAAGCCAAAGAACCCTGAAAAGGTCCTAAGACCAATTGACCTTCTTTGACTAAATAAAAACCTACCCAAAAAAAGTTAAAAACCTGTTTTAAGACTGCACATATATTGGCTAGGTTAGCAATCAAATCAGTCTCGATAGCTATTAAGGCTTTTATTTGTGGTAAAATAACTTCGTATTTCTCGGTTTTAGAAACTCGGTCATCTGTTTTGAATGTTACTGGCATATTAATTAGTTTATTGAAAATTCTACCACTTTTTTTGTGTCTGTCGTTATTTTAAACTTGTCGCTGATACGATGCCCAACTACCCATACTATCTGGTTTTTGGCGATCAGCAGCCAAATATCTTTTTTTTGGTATGTTGGTATTTTTTCATCTTTAAGAAAATCACTAACTTTTTTATGCTGCCTCATGCCTAATGGAATAAATTTATCACCTGGCTGCCATTTTCTAAGTCTTAACGGGTAAACCAAAGAATGAAAGTCACAAGCAGCAATATTTTTATCCTTGCAGATGGTATACTCTTTCTTAAGGTACTGTCGCTGTGCAACGAAAAAGTTCTTCATACTCAAGCCTGCTTGCCACTCTTGAATAGTACTTGTCTCATTATTTTTTTGGTCTTTTACTGCTTGCACCACATAACAATCTCTCTCGTCACTACAACAATAATCCTTGGGACTGAATATACGCCTACCAGTTTCACCTCGAGCAGTGTTACAAAGGTCTTCGGCCTGACTGAGATTAAAGCCAAAATCTTTTAATATTTCATACAACAACACTGCTCGGTCGATATTTGGTTCAAAACTATTTTTAAAGATTAGCCATCTTTCGCCCTGTTGACTAAGTATTTTTTGCTTGAGCCTGTCAATATACATAGAAAATACCTGCTCGGCTGCCCGAATCCTTCTCGTAGAAGCTATGAGTGTATGCTCTAGTTTAGGGTTTACCTTTTTGAGTGCTGGAACAACTTGATGCCGGATCAAGTTGCGCTTGTATTGGTCAGAACTGTTGGAGCTATCTTCACGCCAGACGATGCCTTGCTCTTGGGCATAGACAGTAATTTGTCGTTTGGAGGCAAAAAGCAAGGGGCGAATCAGTCGGTCTCTTTTAATATGTATCCCGCACAATCCAGCAATACCGGTACCTTTGGCAAGGTTGAATAAAACTGTTTCGGCTTGATCGTCGGCGTGGTGAGCGGTGAGTAAATAATCGAAGTGATGTTCTTCGAGCAAGTCATTGAACCATGTATAGCGTAGCTCTCTTGCAGCCATTTGGGTAGATATTTGCCGCTTTTTTGCGTGAGAAAGCGTATTAAAGCCTTGTACATAACAAGGAATTTGGTACTGTTCTGCCCATTGACGCACAAAACTTTCATCAGCATCAGAGGCTTCCCCCCGCAAACGGAAATTACAATGTGCTAAGCCAACATCAACCCCATATCTTCGTAATAATGCTACTAATACCATAGAGTCAATTCCAGCACTAAATGCCACAAGCAAGCGATGATAGGTGCCGAAAAGCTCATTTTTTTCAATGAATGTTTTAAATGTTAGATACATAGCTCGATTTTTAGTGCAGATACGAAATCTAATCAGAATACACACATTTTAAAAACCAAAATAAGTAAATTTTATACTTCATACAAAAAAGCCAATATGAGTTATCTAAAATAAATCAAAAAAATTTTCATTATTGAATTTTCACTACACACTTTTGTGAGAGGTAAATAACAAAGACAATGAGAGAAAATAAATTCCGAATCATACAAGATGACCCCTGGTTGATACCCTACGAACAGGATATCAATATGCGCTACCAAATATACCAAGAACGACTCAATGCCATTAGAAAAAAATATACCAGCTTAAAAAAATTTGCCTCTATGCACCATTACCTTGGTTTCAATTACAGTGCTGAAGAAAAAGGCTGGTACTATCGCGAATGGGCACCGGCAGCTTATGCCCTGCACCTAATTGGTGAATTTAATCATTGGGATCGCCAGTTGCATCCCCTTGAACATACAGAAAATGGTATTTGGGAAATATTTCTCCCTGATAAAAAAACGCCACTCACTCACGAAAGCCTGCTAAAAGTAATCGTTACTACCCACAAGGGCAGCAGTGACCGCCTACCTGCTTATATTAAGAGAGCAGTACAAGACCCTGAAACACAGCTTTTTTCTGGACAACACTGGCATCCTCACAAGCCTTTCCAATGGACAGACCAACATTTTGACTGTCGCATAAATGAATTAATTATTTATGAAGCTCACGTAGGTATGGCACAAGAGAAGGCAGGCATCGGTAGCTATCGCAAGTTTGCCGAGTACAATTTGCCTCGTATCGCCGATAACGGCTACAATGCCATTCAGCTGATGGCTATTCAAGAGCATCCCTATTATGGGTCCTTTGGTTATCATGTATCTAATTTTTTTGCTCCCTCCTCACGTTTCGGCACACCTGAAGACTTGAAGTGTCTAGTTAATAAGGCGCATAATATGGGTATTGTAGTGATTATGGATATTGTACACGCTCATGCAGTTAAGAATATCCATGAAGGACTAAACGAGTTTGACGGCACTGACTACCAGTATTTCCACAGTGGTGGTAAAGGTGAGCACTTCGCATGGGACTCGAAGTTGTTTCACTATGGTAAGGAAGAAGTCATGGCCTTCTTGCTTTCAAATATTCGCTATTGGCTCGAAGAATTTCACTTTGATGGTTTTCGTTTTGACGGCGTTACTTCTATGATGTATACGCACCATGGGCATACTATGTTTGATCACTATGATAAATATTTTAAATATGACCTCGATACCGAAGCTATTACCTATTTACAATTAGCTAATACACTCATGCAAAGAATTAAGCCAGGCACTTGGTCAATTGCCGAGGATGTGAGTGGAATGCCAGGACTCTGCCGCCCTATTACTGAAGGAGGTATGGGCTTTACCCACCGGCTCGGCATGGGAATCCCCAATTATTGGATTAAGCTGCTCAAAGAGCAGCGAGACGAAGATTGGAATATAGAAGAAATGTTACACACGATGACCAACCGCCGCTACAAAGAAAAAACCGTTGCCTACTGCGAGTCGCACGACCAAGCCCTAGTCGGTGATAAAACAATAGCTTTCTGGCTAATGGATAAAGAAATGTACAAATATATGCAAACTAGTGACCGCAATATTATCATTGACCGAGGAATAGCTTTGCATAAAATGATTCGTTTTTTTACGATCGTTACTGGCGGCGAATCTTACCTAAATTTTATTGGTAATGAGTTTGGACATCCCGAGTGGGTCGATTTTCCGCGTGAAGGAAATAATTGGAGCTATCATTACGCCCGCCGCCAGTGGTCATTGGCAGATCATAAAAAACTCAAATATCAATACCTTTACGCTTTTGACAAAAATATGATTCACTTTGTTAAAAAATATAGTTTATTGAAAGCAGATACTCCCCTGAAAGTACTCAATATGGATATTGTAAATAAAACTGTGATTTTTGAGAAAAAAGCGTTGATATTTATTTTTAATTTCCACCCAAATCATGCTATTCCCGACTATGAATTCTATGCACCTCAAGATGGTACTTATCAACTTGTTTTTAACTCAGACGTGCCTGAGTTTGGTGGATATAATCGGGTGGACAGCCGAGTGCTTTATCAGGCAAAAAACAATCGCGTAAAAATTTATAACATTAATCGCAGTGTCTTAGTACTAAGAAAACAGTCTTTATCAGTTAAAAATTAACAAGCCATGCAGTTAAAGAACCCTGTTCCATTGAAAGAAATTGCTGAATTAATCAATGCAAAAATTATAGGAAAAAAAAACTTACTTGTTAGTGGACTTAACGAAATCCACAAAGTTGTTCCTGGTGATTTAATGTTTGTTGACCATCTGAAATATTATCAAAAAGCATTACATTCTGCTGCTACAGTCATTATTATTAACAAAGCACTTAAAGCACCCAAAGGCAAAGCCCTGCTCCTTTGTGATGCGCCTTTTGAAGCCTATGAGCAACTCACTAAGTACTATCGTCCGCCTGTTGCATTAAGTGTTGCTATCAGCGAGTCAGCAAACATACACCCAAGCACAACTATAGAGCCTAATGTTATTATTGGAAATAGGGTAAAAATTGGCAAAAATTGCCATATCCACGCCCAAGTAGTTATCCGCGACCACACAATTATCGGCGATAAGGTTATCATTCATTCGGGTGCGATAATTGGCGGTGATGCTTTTTACTTTAATTCGGTAGCGGGGTGCTACAAAAAATGGCATAGTTGCGGAAGAGTAGTAATTGCAAATGAGGTAGAAATAGGTTGCAACACCACAGTTGATAAAGGAGTTTCAGGCGATACAATCATTGGCAAAGGAACAAAAATTGACAACCTGTGTCAAATCGGTCATGGGGTGGTTATTGGTAAAAACTGCCTACTAGGTGCACAAGCGGGTGTTGCCGGCAAGGCTATTATTGGCGATAATTGCGTCATTTACGGACAAGCCGGTGTTTCACCACGTGTGCGTTTGGGCTCAGATACTGTGCTGTCTGCACAAAGTGGTGTGAGTAAATCATTGGTAGGTGGCAAAGCCTACTTTGGCTCTCCAGCAGGAGAGATTAGACAGAAATATAAAGAAATTGCTGCCGTCAAGCAATTACCCGATTTTTTGAAAGAACATAGGAAAAAGTAAGGAATTTAGATTTTTTGACAATTTATATTTATAAACATAAAACCTACAGGTCTTTAACAGATAGATTGCTTTAAAAAAGCATATGATGTAAAATCAAGCTATTTGTTCAAACAAAACTTCAATAACCATAAAACCAAAAAACTATGAAACCATCCATACAAATCAAAGGACACAAACATATTTTATATCGGGGTAGGTCTTTTTCCGAAGAAGAAATGTTTGTTAGAAGTGAAAACTACTATTTGCAAATGAATAGCCGACGTTCTGTTCGCGAATTTTCCAACCGCCCTGTACCTAAAGTAGTTATTGAAAATATTATTAAAACCGCCTCTACCGCCCCTTCTGGAGCGCATAAACAGCCCTGGACTTTTTGCGCTATTGCTAACCGACAAACAAAATTACAAATCAAAGAGGCTGCCGAAGCAGAAGAACGCCAAAGCTACAAGTATCGAATGAGTGAGCGATGGAAGGAAGACCTCATACCTATGGCAACAGACGCTCACAAACTCTTTCTCGAAATAGCCCCTTGGCTAATTGTTGTCTTTAAAAAAGTTTATGAGTACGATCAAAATAAAAGTAAACACAATAACTACTATGTCAATGAATCTATAGGTATTGCTTGCGGTATACTCATCAGTGTCATTCACCACGTTGGCCTGGTTACGCTCACACATACGCCCAGTCCAATGAAATTTTTGGAAGCCATTCTCAACCGGCCCGCAAACGAACGCGCCTTTCTGTTACTCCCGGTGGGATATCCAAAAGAGCCGACATACGTACCGGAATTGCAACGGAAAACTCTAGGTGAAATGAGTGTGTTTTACGATTAATTAGATTAGTACTCTTCTGGCATGATGAAACTGAGTACTATGTAAATAATGACAGGTGAGCCTACACCAAGAATAGAACATAGGGCGAAGAGTATTCTAACTATCGTAGGGTCTATTTTGAAAAATCTGGCAACGCCACCACACACGCCGAAAAGTACTTTATCGTAAGAAGATTTTACTAATTTCATAGCCTTCATTTAGTTTTTTGGTTAAAAAAATGAATATATCCAGCTTAAACATTAATGAAAAGACTAAGGTAAGAAAAAATATGAAGAATTACTAAAATATTATTTTGATAGCAAGGCATTTTTATAAAAAAATTGTAAATAACAAAAGCTAAATAGCTCAGATGTAGTTTAGAGTTTTAAATAAAAGTCAAAAATTTTTCAGACCGCTACTTGAACTTTTCTTTAACGAGAAAGCTTATGTGGTTTTAAAAAAGATCGGGGAGATACAATTTTTATAAAAATGTTTTTTTTAATAGTAAAATTTCCGTTATTTGTACTGCTTTTACATGTTCTATCGTAAAACCCGTTTACGGCTTTGGCTCAGGGGTAGATGAAATATAAGCAACGCACTGGTCTTGCGCTAAAATGTGTTGACTTAGAGCAAGGCATAAACATATTATCTGGTTACAGGGTGCAACCGGATACTAAACATAAACAAGATAAGGCATCACCATTAGGCGAATCTGCAAGCCCTCAAGTCCAGCCATAAACTCTGCTGTGCGTGGGTAGTTCACAAAATTTACAATTATATTATTCACTTTCTCTTTATTTATATCATTATCGTTACAACCATATTATTAGGTATTGCTCTGCTCGGTTTATTTTTTATTCTAATGAGCGTGCGATTGCTCTTTATAAAAAATGGAAAGTTCAAAGGAACTTGTGCTTCCCAAAATCCTTTTCTTCAGCAAGAAGATGCTACTTGTTCGTACTGCGGCAAAACGGCAGATAGTTGTAAAAAAAACTAAAAACCGATGCGATACAAAATATTACTGTATCTGAAAGGAATTGCTATGGGTGCTGCCGACGTAGTACCTGGCGTTTCTGGTGGAACTATTGCTTTTATCTCAGGAATTTATGAAACACTCATTGCTGCCATCCGCTCTGTTGACCTAGTTGCCTTGCGCTTTTTACTTAAAAAGCAACTTCCCTCTTTTTTTAAGCATATTAATGGTGCTTTCTTGCTCACCTTATTTGCTGGCATCACTACCTCTATTGTTGTCTTTTCAAGAGTTATTTTATACTTACTTAAAAATTACCCAGAGCTGTTGTGGTCATTTTTCTTCGGGTTAATTATTGCTTCGGCACTTTTAGTGAGTAGGCAGGTCAAGCACTGGAATATAGGAATGGGCATCGTGTTAATTATAGGCTTCGCTCTTGCTTGGTACGTCAGCTCTATCAGCACCATTGCCAGTGGATCAGAGAGCCTACCGTATATTTTCTTTTGCGGCAGTATAGCGATTACTGCCATGATATTACCGGGAATTTCTGGCAGTTTTATCCTCATTCTATTGGGGGTTTACGAGACGGTGATACGAACACTGAAAGAACTAATTGATGGTTTACTACATTTCGACTGGGTAGTTATCCGTGAGAAATTTTTACCTGTACTCACTTTTGTGCTGGGTTGCCTGATGGGACTTATTTCTTTTTCTCACTTGCTCAACTGGCTGTTCAGAAAATACCACGACCTAATGATTACGCTATTAACAGGCTTTATGATTGGCTCACTCAACAAAGTATGGCCTTGGAAACAAACCCTTAGTACTTTCACCGATAGGCATGGGGTAATAAAACCCTTGGCGCAAACCAATATAAGCCCTCACCAATATAGTGAGCTAACAGGTAATGAGAATTACCTCACTGGTGCCGTTATAGTTACTATTTTCGGTTTTATTTTGGTGTATGGCTTAGATAAGCTGGGAGGTAGGAAATCAATTAAAGTATAAATATACAGGTGATGTTTGCCAATCTATGATATTTAAACATAAGCGAAACTGACGTAAAAGAAAGCCAATTTAAAAGCCTTCAAATAGACGAACCAACTATATCACTCTGAACCCTAATCGACTCAGAATGTAAAAGTTCTATAAACTTCTTCACAAACCTTACATCTATATTCAAATGTGAACCCCAATCACAACGCGTCCGTGAAACTTCAAACCAACGCTCAGATTGGAATACCGTTACATCATTCACACGCTTATATTCACCTATTTTTTCAACAATACACATGCGTGAAGCTATACCCTCAAGTAGCTCCCTATCAATAATATCTATCTTATCCCGAAAATCATCTAATGCCGTATTAAACAACGCATCATCTATATGAGAACGCTTGATATGAATATTATCAAGAATTTTCCCCAATACAGAAGGAGTTACTTGTTGAGCCGAATCGCTCAAAGCTTTATCCGGATCTATATGAGACTCTATCATCAAACCATCATAATTCAAATCAATAGCTTGCTGAGATACAACAGAAATTAAATCCCTAGAACCAACTATGTGACTAGGATCGCATATCAAGGGTATACACGGTAAGGCACTTTTAAGACCTATTGCCAACTGCCACATCGGTGAATTCCGGTACCTCCTCTTCTCAAATGTAGAAAAACCGCGATGAATAGCCGCAATTTTATCCAAACCACTATGATATAAACGCTCTATACCCCCTATCCAAAGACCCAAATCAGGATTAATTGGGTTTTTTACCATCACAGGTATATCTACCCCCTTTAAACTATCTGCTATCGACTGAACCGTGAACGGATTGGCCGTACTGCGTGCACCAATCCATAAAACATCTACATCATATTTTAGTGCCAAATCTACATGAGTAGGACTCGCCACTTCAACAGTAATAGGCATACACAAAGACTCTTTCACTTGCTTAAACCATTGCAAACCTACCTCCCCAACACCCTCAAAACTACCCGGACGTGTACGAGGTTTCCATATACCAGCACGTAAAAGGCTAATATCCACCAACGACTTAATAGCTTTACACGTCTCATACAACTGCTCCTCACTCTCAGCACTGCATAGACCCGCTATCGCAAAAGGAGTACTCTTTATCATTCCCCAGTCTTTGACCGAAACAAGTTCTATGTCCATAAATCAATACTAGTCAAGTTAAATAAATTGTTAAAAATAATTAAAAAATTAGCATACATGAAATCTAACCTAGCAAAAATGATACCTTCTAAATTTACTTCGCTAAGTTTGAACAAATTTACAAAACATAAATACATCCCTTGTAAATCGTATCTAAAAAAAGCTCTTCAAACAATAACTCGATAAAAGAAAACAACAAGCACTGAATTATATGACCAACACATTAAGTAATGATGAAAAATCAAGTAACATGGGCAACTATCAAAACATATGAAGATATTTTATTTGAATATTTCGATGGAATAGCCAAAATAACCATTAATAGACCAAAAGTATACAACGCGTTCAGACCAGAAACCAATACGCAAATGATAGACGCTGTCGATATCGCACAAAAGCGTTCAGATATCGCAGTAGTAATATTGACCGGTAGCGGAAATAAAGCCTTTTGCGCAGGAGGAGACCAAAACGTAAAAGGTAAAGGTGGATATATCAGCAAAGACGGAATACCCTCACTTAACGTATTAGAACTACATAAACGTATACGCTCCTTACCCAAGCCTGTTATCGCTATGGTCAACGGATATGCCATCGGAGGAGGTAACGTATTACAAGTTGTATGCGACCTAACTATCGCAGCAGAAAATGCTGTTTTCGGACAAACAGGACCGAAAGTAGGAAGCTTTGATGCAGGGTTTGGAGCCTCTTACCTAGCTCGGCACATAGGACAAAAAAAAGCAAGAGAATTATGGTTTCTCTGCCAACAATACTCAGCAAAAGAGGCATTGCAAATGGGACTAATAAATAAAGTAGTGCCATTAGAACAACTCGAACAACAGACAATACAATGGGCTAAAATTATTAGCAAAAAAAGCCCCCTCGCTATCAGAATGCTCAAAAGAGCTTTCAACGCTGAGCTTGATGGGCAAACAGGACTCATGGAATTTGCGGGTGATGCCACCATGATGTACTACATGATGGAAGAAGCACAAGAAGGGAAAAACGCCTTTCTTGAAAAGCGGGAACCAAACTTTAAAAAATATTCCGAGTTGAATAACCAATAAGTAACAAAAATTGTACTCACTTATGAGACGTCTCTTAAATTTAAACCGATAATTTTAATCTCATGTCAAAAAGCCAAAATAAAAGATTTAATCAGAGAAATCAAAAAACAAACTGTATTACAAATTCAGACCAAACATTATATTAGTAGAAAATGTTCTTGAAAATAGTACATGGATTCACCATCAAAAATAAAACGACTCATCACAATGCTATATTTCAGCTAAAAATAGCATCTTGTAAACTTTCATCTTTCAATAAAAAGACAATAAGCCTTCTTTTTGTCAAAAAACTTAATCTTTTTACACACTTCTAAAATATATTAGTAATGGCTATTTTCACCTTTATAATTGTTCACTGGTATTCTTCCTTATTCTTTCAAACCTTTTTTCAACATCGGTACTCAGCACATAAAATGTTTACCATGTCAAAAGTATGGGAAAGGATATTTTTTATCTTCTCATTTATAGCACAAGGCTCTTCCTACCTGAGTCCTTATGCTTATGGCATTCTACACCGCATGCATCATGCTTATGCAGATACAGAAAAAGACCCACATTCGCCCTCCTATGATAAAAGTTTATTTTCAATGATGTGGCGAACTAAAACGGTGTATTCTAATATCCTAGAAGGAAAAACTGAAATAGAGGAAAGATTCAAGAAAGATCTGCCAAAATGGTTCTCCTTTGAAAGAATAGCCGATAAGTGGTTTATACGAACAGCATGGGGTACGCTATATACACTCATATACATATACTTTGACCCATCTTGGTGGGTATATCTCTTCCTTCCAATGCATTACGTCATGGGACCTTTACACGGTGCTATCATTAACTGGTTCGCCCACAAGTATGGAACTGTCAGCTTCAAAACAAATGATACAGCCAGAAACTTGCTTCCCGTAGACGTACTTATGATGGGTGAAGGATACCATAACAACCACCACTCACATCCGGACAGCCCTAATTTTGGCTCAAAATGGTTTGAATTTGACCCCTCTTATCCTTTTATCGTATTATTTAATGCGCTAGGAATTATCCGATTAAAGACTGCAAAGGCTAGTACTTAGCTAAACGACTCACCAGTGTTTGGCTTTTAGCTTCAATTTATATTGAACAAAGAAACCAAGCAGTCAAACTAATAATTTCAAAACATGAAATTTAGAGCCGAAATTGATGTGATGCCTCTGAAAGAATTGCTAGATCCACAAGGAAAAGCAGTAAAGCTCGGACTAAAAATTCTTTCTATACATACCATCAATGATGTAAGAATAGGAAAACACATCAGCATAGAGATAGAAGCAGAAACCCAAGAAATTGCAAAAAAGCAAATTAATATAGCCTGTCAAAAGCTGTTAATAAATCCTACCATAGAAAATTATCAGATGAATTTCACAGAAGTAAAAGAAGAATCTTAGTTTGATTATTCGTATTATTTTACTTACACACAGCTTACTCTCTCTTGTCAACAGGAGGAAGAATAGGATATACTGCCTCCTCTTGTTTCAACTGTCCCTTTTTTCCAAATAACTTACTCAAAAATGGGATAGTCAGCCTTCTGCGTACCCTTTTGTACTTCTCTCCTATTCTAGCATTTTGAGGTCTATCTAAAAAACTTCCCCGAAATAGCCTACTCCCAAATTCACGATGCCGATGATGCAAACTTACTTCGCATTCCGAAATTGGACACAAACGAAACCTGGGCTTAACAGTGTAAGCCATTCGTAAACCCAACTGAAAATTCCATATACTTCCCCGATTGCTAGCAGGAAAGTCATCTGTTTTTGTAATTATATAAGCATAATCATTAAAAGTCACCTTCGGAAACCATATTAGCTTGAAAACAGGTGAAATACTAATTGCCTCTGAGAGAAAAATATCATACCCAACACCCACACCAAAAAATAACCCAGCCGACTGAAAATCTACTAATTCCCCCATTCTGCCAAGTGCCGGTTGTCCGTTTTCTACTATCACCACAGAATAATCCGAATAAGAAAAAACGTACTGCGTAAAAAGATTATTTTCTAAATAAGACCCTTGACCAGCTTTTACATGCTTTAGAAAGTAATGATTAATATTGAGGCGTATATTAGTTGTAGTATACTTTATTTCAAGGGTACTACCAAAGTTCGCAGCGGCACTATTAGCAACAGCAATGCTAAATTCGGGAGAAATTTGTAAACCCTCCAATATACCAATCACAGCATAAAAACCATAGCGAAAGCCAGTCTTTAACAAGGGCTGAGCATTCGGATAGCTGTCATTGATAAGGTTGTACTGCCGAAGAGGTTGGTTTAAAAAGCGAGTACCAATATAGTCAAGCCCCAGAATGATACCGCTCTGAAAACGGGCGTGTTGCGCAAGTGTACCCTGAGAAAAAAACAAGAGTAAAAAAAATAAAAACCGAAAATAAATAACTGAAAAACAAAATTTAAAACGCACCATATTCATTGTGTGAAAAAAATAATTATTTAGACACTTTCTAACTTCTCTGGTAAGAATATTTTTAACAATTGTATCAGCCTCTATAGTTACTAAAACCGTATACCATTTATTGCTTTTCAATTTTTATACCTACTTGAAATAATTGAAAATTAATAACAAAATTACACATTAATTAGTTTTTACAATGAATTTACAAATTGAACAATTACATTCTAAATCAAAACAAAAATGATAGAAACAAAGCAATTAAACTACAAAATTAAAGACATTAATCTAGCCGATTGGGGAAGAAAAGAAATCAAACTTGCCGAAGCAGAAATGCCAGGACTAATGGCAATTAGAAAAGAATATAGGGCTTCTAAACCTTTGAAAGGTACACGTATTGCTGGCTGTTTACATATGACTGTACAAACAGCTGTACTCATTGAAACACTCGTTGAGTTAGGTGCAGAAGTTACCTGGTCATCTTGTAATATTTTTTCTACACAAGACCATGCCGCCGCTGCTATTGCTGCCGCCGGTATTCCCGTATATGCATGGAAAGGTATGAATGAAGAAGAATTTAACTGGTGTATCGAGCAAACCTTAGTCTTTGGCGATGATCAAAAACCACTAAACATGATTCTTGACGACGGCGGAGACCTAACCAATATGGTACTCGACAAATATCCTGAAATGGCAAAAAATATTAAAGGGATTTCTGAAGAAACTACCACCGGCGTACTCAGATTACACGACCGTGTAAAAAACGCTACACTCCCTATTCCTGCAATTAACGTTAACGATTCAGTTACCAAATCTAAATTTGATAATAAGTACGGCTGTAAAGAATCTGCCGTGGACGCTATCAGAAGAGCAACCGATATAATGATGGCCGGAAAAGTAGCAGTTGTGGCTGGCTACGGAGACGTTGGCAAAGGAACAGCGGCTTCGCTTAAAGGAGCCGGTGCTAGAGTAATCGTCACTGAAATAGATCCTATTTGTGCCTTACAAGCTGCTATGGACGGCTATCAAGTCAAAAAAATGGACGACGCAATCAAAGAAGTAGATATTGTCGTCACTGCAACAGGAAATAAAGATATTGTTACAAGCAAGCACTTCAGAGCATTAAAAGATAAAGCCATTGTCTGCAATATCGGCCATTTCGATAACGAAATAGACATGGCTTGGATGAACGAAAACTACGGGAATACAAAATACACAGTCAAACCACAAGTAGACATTTACAATGTAGATGGCCGTGAAGTTATTATCTTAGCCGAAGGAAGATTGGTCAACTTAGGTTGCGCTACAGGACACCCATCCTTTGTTATGTCAAACTCTTTTTCTAATCAAGTATTAGCTCAAGTAGAACTCTGGAAAAATTATAACAATTATGAAAATAAAGTCTATACATTACCAAAACATCTAGATGAAAAAGTAGCAGCTTTGCACCTAGAAAAAATTGGTGTTCAGCTAGAAGAATTAACCGAAGATCAAGCTGATTATATCGGTGTTAGTAGAAAAGGGCCTTTCAAAAACGACGAATACCGCTATTAGCAGATAATTGGTAATAAAAATTATAGTTGGCTTATAATTAATTATTATCAACAGACTTGTTGCCTTGAGGCAACAAGTCCGATTCCTTGCGCCGAAGATCATGAAAATATCCTTTAAACTGCTGCTCATCATATTTTCTTTTTTTGTTGAAAAAAAACTCACCGCACAAAAAACACAAAATGCTGATGAAGTATTGGCACTGAGAAAAAAAGCCGAAGAATCTATTATTTTATTACATAGTCAAGGCGGATTAATTCCTATACAAAGACTTGATACAGTAAAAATAGCTTCAGTAGCTGTTGGAGGCAAAGCGGAACATTTTCAACAAATGGCTGCAAAGTATACACAGATAGATGCATTCAGGATCGAAAATATTACTGATAAAATAGCTGCCAGTAAGTTACACAAACAGTTAACTAGCTACAACCTGATAATAGTCAGTATAAGCAATAACAAAAAAAACCAGTCCAAACAAATTGACGTGGCTAATATCTACAAGTTAGCAACAAATAAAAAAATAATTCTTACAGTTTTTGATCAAACAAATACCCTAAATCAGTTTGATACCGCTGGCATGCCAGCGGCTCTATTTGCAGTACACGAAAACACAAAATTACATGAGGAGATTGCTGCACAAATTATTTTCGGTGGTATTGGCGCACAGGGTAAATTAAGCCGAGATATCAACAGCACTTTCAAAGAAGGAGATGGAATAATCACACAACCTAACGGACGCTTTAAATATACTATACCTGAAGAAGTAGGTCTAGACGCAGACTATATTCAAAGGCGGATAGACGCGATTTGCCAAAAAGCCATTGATTCTGGTGCTTTCCCTGGCTGTCAAGTATTAATAGTTAAAGGTAATAAACAAATTTTTCACCAAAGCTATGGCTATCATACTTATGAAAGGAAGCAAACCGTAAAAAATACAGATATTTACGATTATGCCTCAATAACAAAAATAACCGCAGCACTGCCAGCATTTATGCGGCTCCATAGTCAAGGCAAATTCAGTTTAGAAGCCCCTTTGAAAGAGTATTTACCTAGTTTTAAAAACTCAAACAAAGAAAACTTAGTAATCAGATATATCTTAGCACACCAAGCTAAACTACAAGCATGGATTCCTTATTGGAAAAATACAAAAAAGAAAAATGGAAAATTCAAAACCAAAACTTTTAAAAGCAAGTATTCAAAAAAATACCCAATTCAAGTGAGTAGATCGTTATATGAGCATAAAAAATACAAGAAAAAAATATACAAAGCCATCAAAACATCTCCACTACTCGACAGCACAAAATATGTTTATTCGGGTTTATTTTTCTATTTAGCACCTGAAATAATTACTAATATCTCAAACGAACCTTTTGAATCTTATTTAAAAAAACACATCTACCGACCGTTAGGGGCATACAGTATAACATTCAACGCATACCTTCATTTCCCATTATCACAAATTATTCCTACTGAAAAAGACGATTTTTTCCGCATGGAATTATTGCACGGCTTTGTACACGACGAAGGAGCTGCTATGATGGGGGGCATCTCTTCTAATGCAGGTCTATTTAGCAATGCCAACGACCTGGCCAAGATTATGCAAATGTATATGAATGGTGGCAAATATGGTGATGCAAAAATTATCGACGAAGCTACAGTGAAAGAATTTACACGCTATCAATTCCGTGAAAAAGGCAACAGAAGAGGGCTTGGTTTTGACAAACCCCTTTTAAAAAATAAGGAAAAAGGCTACATATCATCCCAAGCCAGCAACAGCAGTTTTGGACATTCAGGATATACTGGCACTTGTGCTTGGGCAGACCCCAAGTACCAATTAATATTTGTATTTCTATCTAATAGAGTATATCCCAGCAGAAATAATCGGCTAATCTATCAACAGAATATCCGCCCACGAATCCACGACGTACTTTATCAAGCTATAAAATCGGTGCAATAAATTTGAAAAATAAAAATATTTGGATCACCTTTGTAGAGGAGAAGAAAATAATATCTATTGTGAACAGAGGGTTGGCGGAGTGGTCTAACGCGGCGGTCTTGAAAACCGTTGTACTTCGGTACCGGGGGTTCGAATCCCTCACCCTCTGCCATTTTACAAATAAAGAATTTTCCCCGTTTTTTTCTTGGCAACTTTGTCGCCTCGCCTCTGGGCTTTGCATTGTAAAGCCTGATTTTGCCACAATTTGCCACGCAGATCGTGGCTCAAAACAAAACCTTTGGTTTTGCAGATGGAAGTTCGAACCAATCTTTTTTAGAAAATTCAAACTTTCTTTTGGATTTTCTTTGGAAGCGATAATTTTGGCTTGTTTACTAGCTTTTATAAAATTTTCTATGAGTTCGAACTGATTATTATTTGTTTGTTCAAAAGTGCTTAATTTATCTTTTAAAGTTTGCTTTTCATTGATGAGTTTATTTTTTGCTTTTTGGTATTCCTTAATATTCAAAACACTTTCAAGATAAGCATTCATTAACTTTTCCAGTTTCTCATCAACCTTTAAAAGTTCTTTCTCTATTCTTTGAACAAACAAATTTGATAATTTATGTGTTTTTATTTTTTCTTTGTTTAACTCTTCAATCATCAAATTAGCACAATCATCAGGCAAAGAAACTTTTTGTAATTCTTCCTTTATTTGTAATGAAATTTTTTCTTCTCTTGTAAAAACATTTTGAGAACATTTATAACTAGGACTTTTCTTAGTGCAATAATAGTAGGTATATTCTTTACCACTTGGCTTTAGTTTCTTATCTGCTGTTATTGTATAACCACATTCTCCACAATCAAAAATTCCACGATAAAGAAAAAATTTCATTTTATTATCTTTTTTTTGTGGTTTAGATTTTCTTTTCATTACTTCTTGGCATTCATCAAAAAGTTTCTTTGTAATAATCGGTACATGTTTCCCTTCGTAAAACTCTCCGCCATAACGAATAAGCCCATAATAAAAAGGATTTTGTAAAAGGTATTGATAATTTGAAATATATAGGGGGCAGAATAACCATCTACTATAATCCCAGAAAGTGAACCTTAACGGTACAAAATTAATACTTCCACAAAGCGATTTTAGTCCTTTACAGCCACTAAAAGCCACTTTGAGTTGAAAAAATGCTTATTGTAGCTTGTTTTAATGCTTAAATTGTTCAACCTTTGGGAACGCAGAAAGATACCCGTCCTCTCTTTTTCAACTTTAAACGTTTAAATGGGACATTTTTACTGATGGAGAATTAGAAGAAAGTATATACGAGTAGGTAGTATATTTTAAAGGACATAGTGAAACTGATAAACGAAACTGAAAAAGAAATAAAATTAAGTACATTTTTTATTAAAGCATATGTACTTGTGAAAGCGTTGAGGGATTCGGGTCATTTGAGCAATAGTTGCAACGCTCTCCCCCCGTATTTAGTCTGTATAACCCTTTGGATACATCTAATAATATATTCACTAATTGCAATTTAAAAAACATCAAATGTTATGATAAAAACGGCATTGAAGGTTCGGTGGCATTCACTTTCAATTGGTATAAAAAAATAAATGCCTACCCGATTGAAAACAACGCGTATAAGCGCGAATAAAGAGTCGCCATTTTAACGCTTATGGAGGTGCAGTAGGTACGACTGCAAATCATTCAATTAGTGCCGACCCGCAGTTCAATAATACTTCTGAAGGCGATTTTTCTGTCTCAAAAAGCTCTCCGCATTTTTGGAATGGCAAAAATGTGGGAAATATAGGCGATGCCTCTTTTGCTTTTTATAGAATATATGTTACCAGTAATGGCAAGGAGCAGCTCATTTGGCAGCCTAGTTTTGAGAACAAGTACACTACTCCTATTATTAATGTATCGGGTGCTAGATTACACAAAATTCAGCTTTTAGGCAATTTTTCTAACTTAAGAAATGTGTTTACTGGCGTGAACAATAGCACTGGGCAGTTTTCTTTAGATAGTGATTTTAACGCTCCTGTAGATGAGAACAAAAAAATAGGCGCAGGGTGCTATCTGTACTTTATAATAGGATCGGTAGAATATAGCATTTTCTCTGCTTTCAATAAAATCATTTTTGTAGACAACAACATGCGTGGCGAATTTGATGCGGGTTTTGATGAAACTCAAAAAAAGCCTCTTTCAGACTTAGTGGTCGGCAGTTTTCGCTTGCGCTTGCATTACCCTAACAAGATGTATTTTAGAGGGCTAACACTGATAGCAAAGCAACATAATTTAAAGTTACTGAGCGTTAATGATTTGCTAGGTAATCTCAGCGATTGGAGTATTTCTGATCTAAAATTAAAGCATGCGGATCTGCCAAAAGATGGTTTGAGCATACAGTTGAATGAAGCGGTGAAAGCTGGTTTTGCCGACAAAGATTATGAAGTCTCTGGCAAGATGAATGGAAAATTAAACAAAGGTGAATCGGGAGAGGAAGATGTCAATGATTTGAATTTCACAGTGAAGTTAAAAATTTCATGAATTGCATTGCATATATGCTGAAATTATTAGGGCTAATGATAACGTTTAATAAGTGTTTAAAATTATACTTTTCGTTTTTCTTTTTTTCTAGTTTTCGTTTTGCCGAGTATAAATAGAAAGCATAAACTTTCCTTGTGGTGTAGGATCAAACCAAAAAGTTGGAAATTTTAGCTCTTGAATAATACCTGTATCTACTAAGTAAATAATTTGTCCACCATCAACGCTATTTCTTGCTAACCTATCAGGATGCCAAGCTAAAATTCCTATTGCCTCTTTATGCTCTATTCTTTTAAGCATATCTGCAAACATTGGGCGACCAGGTTTTTTAGCCGTTTGTTTTTCTACAATTATATCTACAATCTCTAAATTTTCTTTTTTAGCTAATTCTTGTAATTCTGAAATTTGGTCGCCAATGCTTCTTACTTGTCTATCTTCTGTATCAGTAGATTTACGAGCATAAATAAAAAACTTTTTGGTTTGTTCTTTTATGTTATTAGTATTTTCCATAAGTCAAAATATTAAAAATTATCGCTTCCAAGTTTCGCTAAAGGCGAAACAAAAAAAGATTGGTTGGGTAAAACTTTGTTTTACTTTTGGCTCTGCCAAAAACGAACTTCCATCTGCAAAACCAAAGGATTTGTTTTGAGCCACGCTCTGCGTGGCAAATTGTGGCAAAATCAGGCTTTGCATCGCAAAGCCCAGAGGCGAGGCGACAAAGTCGCCAAGAAAAAAACGGGGGAAATTCTTTATTTGTAAAATGGCGGTACCTTTTGGACAAAATCCGAACTTTCTTTGAAGACAATCCAGATGAATAATAATAGGGTAAATAATGGAAATAAAGGCATTTGCCTTTATTATCAAAAGGGCAAAAATTCCTCCCCCCCAACCCCCTTTCTTTTTGCCCTTTTGAATAGGGAGTGTTTGCACAGAAAACACACAAAAAGAAAAGAGAGAAAAAGTTAAAATATATTTGTAATTCATTATATTTATGCTATCATATATAAGAATGCTTAAAATGCCTTTCTTAATAATAATAGTATAACTTGGAAACTATTAAAAGACAAGATAACTTTTGTGGAAATATTGGTAAAAATATTAAGAAAATCAGAACTGAAAAAGGTTTAACTCAAGATTCTTTATGTAAAAAAGTTGATTTGCCTTATACAACACTGACCAAACTTGAAACGGGAGCTATAACCAAGCTAACTATCCAAACTATAACGAAAATTGCTAAAGGCTTGGATGTCAGTATTGATAAATTAGTAAATTTGAAACCTTAATAAAAATGGATTTAAAAATTTCCCTTTAGTATTAAAATACTTTTTCTATATATTAAATATTTGTATTTTTTAACAGTTTACTTCTTTTGTAATATTATACGCTTTTCTATTGTCTTTGATTTTTATAGCTTTTTCTAAATAGAAATCTTTATTTTTTATAAAATCTTCCCATTTGACACTTTTTATATAACTAGATTCTCCAGAATGTATAGTTGATTGGCAATCACAATGCTTACAAGTATATGTGTAAGTCTCTTCGTCATCTTTTTTGTAATTAAATATATTATCTTTTAGAATTTGAAAGAGCCAATTAGTGTTTAAATTTCTAGTATTACAATCATAACTTTTATCACATTTATTTATATAATAAGTATAACTGTTATTTCTATCAGGCAAGACAAGTGCTAAAATAGCATTTGCATGACTCATTTTATCGTTTCTAGTAATTTCCTTTAATGAATAAGAAATTTCCCAAGGTATCCATTGATCTGATTCTATTTTTAAAGGCTCTTTCATATTAGGAGAGATAAGAACTATAGTAATACTACTATCGTGAATTTTATCTTTGAGCCGTGTTTTTATAGTTTCATCTTTAAACTTACTTAAATCTTCATTCCCTTCACCTTTATAAATTTCTTCTCCTGCAAATAAATCAACAAGATAATCTACATAAGAACGAGATGTATATTGTGGTAAATATGGATTATCGCTTACTGAATAATCAGGTAGTTGTGCAACATTATCATCACTGTGTTTATATGAAACAAAAATCTTTCTTCCCATTTTTTTATCTATTTTCAATTAATTCAGATTGTACTCATTTATTTTTGATTAATATTCTGAAATATGGACATCTTCCATTTATTGATAAATCTTTTTCATCATTTCCTTTTCGGAACTTAATTATTTCAAATTGGTCAGGATTAAATTTATGTAGGAATGTTATTGGAACTCCCATAAAACCTTTATAATCTAATGGAATGTTCTGTGTTTTATTAACATTGATCCCATCATAGTTGTCATATTTAGGGTAATTAGCTTCATTACCACAATATCTCTTTGTTAGTTCAATATCTTTGTGTCGTTTAAAAGTATCTAAATTAGTTAACCATAAACAATTATTTGGAGAAACTATTCTATTTCCAGAGTCATCAACCCGAGCCTCTGTGCCATAAAGTTCATAGTGTTCAGGTACAATGAATCCTGAAATACCTCTACCAAGATTTATCCCTAACCATGCTTTATTTTCTTTGATTAGCTCAAAGATTTCTTTATAGGTAATAGCATTAATGTTACCCATAATCAAAAATTTTTTATCATATCTTACTAATTGTGCTACATGCTCTCTAAATAACGAAAATGGAGGGTTAGTAACAACAATATCTGACTGCTTTAATAATTTAATACTTTCAGTACTACGGAAATCTCCATCTCCTTTAAAATGAATAATATCCGTTGAACTTGGCTTATCCTTTTCTCCCTCTTTACCTGTATACTCAAAGAAAAAACCATTTTCAGTCTTCTTTGTATTAAATAAATCTCTTTCTTGCTCTCTATAACAAGCGGTAATTATTTTTTGAATCTCTAACTCTTTGAAATGTGATACAAAATATTTAAAAAAATTACTAACACGAGCATCATCACAGTTACAATAAACCACCTTCCCTTTGAAATGACTTTTATAATGTTCCAATTCTCGTTCTATATCTGAAAGTTGAGTGTAAAACTCATCACTTTTTGATTTCTTAGCTTTCTGTAGTAATTTATTTGTTGCGTGTCTTGCCATTATTAAACAATATTATAATTCAATAACTTTTGGTTATTTGGTTAAATATTTCACTTCCTAATGCTTTAAGAGAGGTTCTAGAAATTTGAATCATAATATCAAACATACTTTCGGCATCCCATTTTTCGCCATTACCTTGAGTGTAAATAGAAGTCGCTTGAATCATAATGGTTTTATCGTTATGCTTGACAAACTTGTTCTTACATAAATTAGTGTTAATAGGCATTCCATAATTAGCTGAGGTTAGCCTATCTAATCTATTTAACATACCTGAATTGTATTCAAGTTTGACAATCCTTCCATCAGGTCTTTTAATTGAAATAGTCTCTGTTAAAAAGTTTGATCCTTCCAAAAATAAAACATATGGGAAATGAGATTCAGATAACATAAAATTAGCAATTTCAGATATGTTTTTATGAGACCTTTCTATTGCATTACCAGCTGCCATTAAATCTTGATTGTTATTCTTACCCACTAACTTTCCTTTTTTGATATTTTCAATATCTTTTCCTTGATGTTTCGCTTCTGACACTAATACTATTCTCCAATTGTTATTATCGTCTTTTACTTGAATTATCCCCCCATCAGGTTTAATACTTGAATTTGGAACAAAAAGGGTTTGTCCTAACTCTTTATCAACTTTTTGTAATGCTTCGTTTATTTCTTCTTTTCTTACACTCGTTTTATATTGGAAACACAATTGAGGATATTCCTTTTCAAGTTGATTAATTACAAGTTTTGAAATATTCCCAACAGTTATATCGTGTAGCTTTGCTTTATCTCCAAATATCCCAACGACACCTTTAGATTTTTTATGTTGATTTGTTAGCCTTTTTGATTGATTCTTTTTTGACATATTTATTTTTTATCTTTAGGAGGAAATGGATCATTACCATAACTATTTCCTGCTCTTATTTTTCCATCTTTACCGTGAATTTTTGTATCTGATTTTTGATTTTTAGCAATTTTTTCTGCTTTTGCAATTGCTTCTTTTTGTGTTGCATGATTAGAAGTAGCCTTTTTATTTCTTGCCCCTTTTACATCCCAACCACCGTTTTTGTTAGGCACAACATGTTGATTTTTACCTTTTGACATAGTATTTTCCTTTTTAATAATTATTTCTTATTTCAATAGCTTTTTCTATCCAGTCTTTAAGATTTTCTTTTATATGGTCGTAAACATATTTACTTGTAGAAAAAGAAGGATTGTACGCCTTTACAACATTTGCTAAAGACTTTTTATCATTTCCTTCACCAATACTAAAGTCTTCAAAAGGATTTCTTCCTTTATTTGACTGATCACCATTGCTATCTTTCAAGTTATGAATATAAATTCCAAGTAAACCTTTTTCATCATTCCAAGCTTTTTCAATTTCGTATTTTATCCACTTTCTTCCTACTGTATTTTCTCCAATCAATACAATTGCACAGCTTTTCCCGCTTAATTGCTCATTAATCCACTTTTTAATTTTGTCGTCGCTTCCTTTTATTGTTTCCCAATCATTATCATTGGCGGGTTTATTTCCATCAACAACTCCCATATTTCTTACTTGGCTTGCTCTCCAACTATCTTTGTTATAGTGGAAACTAAAAAATACTTTTTTCATAATACAATTTCCATTTTATATTTAATTAAACAATAAATACTTATTAATAATAATATAATTAATCCATAAAAAAATAGCATTGTTTTAGAACGAAAGACATTAAAATAATTGTAATTACCACCAATAAATTTATGAATTGGCATTTCAAAATTTTTAATTTCCATATCTTTCTTTAGTCCAGATATATTATTATAAACACCTCTAAATTTTCTTTCTTGCTGTAAATAATATGTATCTAAAATCCAAAATAAAGTTGTGGGGATAAGGCCGATAATAATAAATATCTCATTTTTGTTAGAAGCATAGATAGCTAATAATGCAGACATAATAGTTATGGTAAAAGTTTTTATTTGAAATGAATTATTATTCATTCTATTTATAATATTTTGAATAAATTCTAAATGTTTTATTCTGTTATCATCCATTTTTATTAAGGTTTCAAATTTACTAATTTATCAATACTGACATCCAAGCCTTTAGCAATTTTCGTTATAGTTTGGATAGTTGGCTTGGTTATAGCTCCCGTTTCAAGTTTGGTCAGTGTTGTATAAGGCAAATCAGCTTTTTTACATAAAGAATCTTGAGTTAAACCTTTTTCAGTTCTGATTTTCTTAATATTTTTACCAATATTTCCACAAAAGTTATCTTGTCTTTTCATAGTTTCCAAGTTATACTATTATTATTAAGAAAGGCATTTTAAGCATTCTTATATATGATAGCATAAATATAATGAATTACAAATATATTTTAACTTTTTCTCTCTTTTCTTTTTGTGTGTTTTCTGTGCAAACACTCCCTATTCAAAAGGGCAAAAAGAAAGGGGGTTGGGGGAAGGAATTTTTTGCCCTTTTGATAATAAAGGCAAATGCCTTTATTTCCATTATTTAACCTATTATTATTCATCTGGATTGTCTTCAAAGAAAGTTCGGATTTTGTCCAAAAGGTACCGCCATTTTAAGATTTTTAAGTTTCCCGTTTTTTCTTGGCGACTTTATCAATTCACCTCTGGGTTTTGCATTACAAAGCCTGATTTTGCCACACTTTGCGTGGCTCAAAACAAAACCTTTGGTTTTGCAGATTGAAGTTCTTTTTAGCAAAACCAAAAGTAAAACAAAGTTTTACCAAGCAATCTTTTTTAGAAAATAGCCAAAGAAACAATAACAAGGCAAATAAAAGTAAATGCTTTTATTCTTAAAAAGACAAAAATTCCTTCTCAACGCCCCTTTTCTTTTTGCCCTTTTGAATAAGGAGTATTTACACAACAAACACGCAAAAATAAAACAGAGAAAAATTTAAAATATATTTGTAATTCATTATATTTATGCTACCATAAGTTGGAATATTTAAAAAACACATTTTCTAAATTAAGATATTATAAAAAAACAAGATAAAGTTTGTGGAAATATTGGCAACAATATTAAAAAAATTAGAAGTTTCACTTGTTAAGCTTTATTTTTTTAAAATCAATTTCTTTTAAATTTTCTGGGATTTCAAAATTCTTTGATAATACTTCCCAGTCTTTGTCTTTTATCGTCTTTACTTCTTTCAAATAAAAACTTACATATGTATTATTAATTTTTGAATCAGATTTAACTCTTTCTAAATTATCTGTAGCTATCCTTACATAATCTTTATCTAATTCAAAACCAATATACTTTCTATTTAGTTTTTTTGCTGCTACCGCCGTTGTTCCTGTCCCGATAAAAGGATCCAGAACTATATCATTTTCATCAGTTGTTAATAAAATTATTCTTTCTAATAAATGAACGGGTAATTGACAAGGATGATCATTTCTATATTTTGAATGTTTTATTCTATGTATATCAGACCAAACATCTGAAATTAACGGACCAAAAGGATGTAAACCAGCTTTTTTACCTCCATAATCTTTTCTTAGAAAAGTAGTTTTCCTTTCCCTTTCGTGTGGCATTCTAAGCTCATAGATTTTTGTTTTTTTATCAGATTTTGTATAAAATAAAACTCCATAATGGTTAGGTTGTAAACTTTTTCCCATTGGAGAACTCGGGGCATTCCAAGCTATCCAATGTTTAAAATAGGCATATTTATTTAGTATTTCAACATAAAAAGTTAGCCATTTAGGGATATTATGTAGAAAAATTGAACCTGCTGGCTTTGTTATTCTAACCATTTCTTTTATCCATTTTTCACACCAATTTATATATTCTTTAAACTCTAAACTATCCTTGTATCCATTGTATTTTTTCTTTAGATTAAAAGGCGGATCTGCAAAAGTAATATCTATAGAATTGTCTGGAATTTTCTTTAATAATTCCAGACAATCTCCCCTTGTAATTTTGTTTAAATAATTTTCTAACATAGAACTATTTTTTAGAAAAAATCTCAATAAGTAGTTTTTCAAACCTTTTTAATTCGTCTGAATGAAATGTGAATACATCTTCATAAGCAGATACCATTCTTTCTAAGTCTCCTTTTCTTACATACCAACCTACCCCATCAACAAAGCCAATAAATTTTGCTTTTGGATAATGTTTTTTTATAAAACTATCAATTGAAATTTCTGTTTTTGATTTATCTCCTTGTCCAGAAGAGGTTGTTGCTAAAAAAGAACTTTCTATAATTATTAGTGGATGTTGTTTATTTGGAATAATAAAATCCATTGTTCGCTTACTTTCAGGAGAATTACTTATAAGTTCATTTAAATCTCCCTTCTCAAAAGTAATATTTAAATTATTAAGCAAATTTTCTAATAAAGTTTCTGGATTATTTTCTTTTTTCCCAGAATAGCTTCCTTTTTCCTTGTATCTTATAAGGATGTCTATCATTTCTGGTATTTCAAACTTTAGTTTTGAAATACTTAATTTTTTTAACTCAAATAAAGGAATAGTTTTTGCTAGAAAAGGAATAGTAGAGCCTTCAAAAAAAATATTAACAATTCCTTTTCTGAAATACTCGTTAGACTTGATTAACTTATAGATTTGTGAATCTGTCCATTCTTTTAAATTGTCTATACTTTCATTTGTAGACCATTTATTTTTATAAACTAAATTACTTAGTTCTTTGTCATCTTTAATGCGAATAATTGTTGTTAGCCTTTTTAAAGTTTCATTAGATAATCCAGTTAATGCCAATAAAGCCCTTAAGCCATTTTCTTTCTTAATTAAAAGATTTTCAAAAAATTCTTTTTTTAATCCTTTTGTTTCTATTTCATTTTTTAGTATTAATAAGGTTTCTTTTAAAGAGTTAAGATAACCTTCGTATTTTTCTTCAAAACTTCTGTTGTAAAAATAAAATGTATTTTTATCAATAACTGTTTTAAATTTGGTTTCTTTGGTAGGTTTATTCATAATGATTTACTTTATTAAGTTTTCAATAGAGACATTTAGCCCTTTAGCTATTCTAGTAATAGTTTGAATAGTTGGTTTGGTAATAACTCCAGATTCAAGTTTAGCTAATGTTGTATAAGGCAAGTTAGCTTTCTTACATAAGGCATCTTGAGTTAAGCCTTTTTTACTTCTAATTTTTTTAATATTGTTGCCAATATCGCCACAAATTTTTTCTTGTTTTTTCATAGTATCCTAATTTAGAAATATGTTTTTAAATCTTCCAATATATGATAGCATAAATATAATGAATTACAAATATATTTTAAATTTTTCTCTCTTTTCTTTTTGTGTGTTTGCTGTGCAAACACTCCTTATTCAAAAGGGCAAAAAGGAAGGGGGTTGGGGGGAAGGAATTTTTGCCCTTTTAAGAATAAAGGCATTCGCCTTTATTTCCCGTTGGTTTTATTGCTCTTGTTGTTCCTCTGGGTTATTTTCAAAGAAAGTTCGGATTTTGTCCAAAAGGTACTGCCATAAGAAAAATTTATTGTAAAATCAGTTCTTTTTTCTCTTCCTATTTCACATTAGAGATTAACGCATTGAAAATAGATACATCTATACCTATCCCATGTATACGTAGTGCATTGGCTTGTACGAGAGTCATGCCACCTCCAGCGAATGGGTCTAAGATAATATCTCGCTTTGTAAAGTAACTTTCTTTTTTAGAACTATCCGTATGGGTATCTAAAAAATACTCTACTAGCTGAAGGATTAAACTTTAAATTTACATCTCAATTTTATAGCAAAGTCATTTTTACATACCGAAGAGTGAGTCTGTGCTGAGTTCTGAGTCTTAATTGGCTTTGCTCAGCTTCTTAGTTTATCCGTTTTTTGTTATTTCTGAGCCAAGTACTTTTACAATATTACCCCAATAATAAGTTTGGTAGAAATTAGCACTTGTTATGTCATCATTGGATTTAGATCTTATTTTTTTTATATTTTCGTAATACTTCTCAAAATCTTTGTCATCTATTACTATGAGTTTGTCGCCACATACGGCTTGCTCAATACCTATTGCACCACTTTGGGAAGAAAGGACGGTCTTTCCTAAACTAATAGCTTCTATCACTTTAGATTTAGCCCCTCCACCTTTAATAACAGGGTTGAGCATAAGGTCAGCAGCAAGAATATAAGATGTTATATCATCTACAAATCCTAAATATTCAACATGCTTTATTTTCTGTCTATATAGTATGTGGTTTTGAGGCAAACCACTACCACATATAACAATCCGATAAGGAAAATCTGCCTTTTCGCACAAAATAGGGCTAATCTTTTCAATAATCGTATTTAATGCTTCAATATTAGGCAGGTAGTATAAGTTGGCAAAAAAGATAATAACAAAGCAATTTCTATCAATTCCATGTTTAGCCCATAAATCAGCTCTTGTTTCTTTTGTCATCGAAGGGGTGCTATTGTAGGTAGTGCCTTGAGGACTAAACAAGCAGTTATCGGTACGTAAACCAAACAACCTAATGGCATTATATATATCTTCTCTAGAAACAAATAATGTTTTATCCGCATTTTTATAAACTACATATTCTATAACAAACAGAAAAATACTCCACCATTTGCCAATACTTTTAAAACGTAAATATTCCACATTATGCGCGCACACAATAAGTCGAATGCCCAATAATTTCACAAATGGTAAAATAAGCAAGCCCATGAAGGGCTGATGCAGTATGCATGTATCAATATTTTTTTTTGTATATAAAAGAAAAAGTTTACACAGTATCAGCACATTAAAGTATTTATATTTAATATCTTTAAAAAACTTCAATAATTTGAAAGGAATATCTTTACAGTCATTATTATCACTTCCAACAGTAACTACCGAATAGGTTTTAGATAGATATTCAGAAAAATAATAACAAAGATTTGTACCCCCATTGATAGGTGGACAAAATTTATAAGGTACAATAACAAGTATATTTTTCATAAGCTCGCATTACTATTTGGTACTTTTATACAGCAACTATATATTTGTTACTTATCTTCATAGATTGATTGATTTACAAAGTTAGAATTTTAATGACATTATTTGAAAAGAGCAATATATTTTAATGACAGGATCATTGTGCTGAATGCAATGGATGTGTTAGCCTAAAGAAGTGCTAATACTTCATTTAAATCGACCGCTACGTTGGTAATCAATGAAAAAATAATTATGCAACCGTTTTATACTGCTTAATGTTTATATAGTAAAAAGTTACCTGCTACATTCTATTTATTCAGAAAATAGCACAAATCCACTGGAATATGTCTGTTTTAGAAAATATAGATTTTGAGAATATTGCCCTGATCGAAAAGTATTTGACCGATGAACTAGAGCCGGGCGAAAGAAAATCCTTTGAAAAACGCCTCAAAAAAGATTCTTCACTCAAAGAAGATTACCAGATAGTGTGCAAAGCCTATAATGGGAGCAAACACCTTGTCAAAGAGAATGTATTCAAGAAAAAGTTGAAAAATTACCATTTGGAAGACTCTAAAATAGCTGAAAAAGCTTTTGTAGCAAAAAATATAATGCACAACTCATTAGTGATTGCATTGGCAGTTTTAACCACTATTGCCCTTTGTGCATTATTCATCTCATTTGTTGTGTCTTAACCAAAATTTCATTATATTAATTGAATACCATGAAAAAAGAAATATTGTTTGCCATTCTTCTTCTTGTCTCAACCAACGCTAATATAAGTTATGCACAAAAATCGTCTATACTAGATAAAGTAAAATTTGGTGGCAACTTCGGCTTTACAACTGGTAGTAGAACTTTTATTGAAGTATCTCCCGTTGCGGCTTACAAAATTAATGAAAAATTACTGGCAGGAGTAAGTATTGACTATCAGTATTTCAAAATTAATAACACAGACATTAGCACAAATATCTGGGGAGGGTCTGTATTCGGCAGATACTACGCTTTTAGGGGTAGTTTTTTACAAATTCAATATGAAAATATAAGCTATCGTCTCAATAACAACCCGAGAATTAATTATGCCACTTACTTAGTCGGAGGAGGATTTTCTTACCCAATCAACGATAAGCTAGAAATTAATATCACAGTCTTATATGATTTGAACAATAATTCTCCTAATAGCCCTTATACTAGTCCAATAAGAACCAACATTGGCGTATTATTTTGATTTTTTAACCCTATGCCATGCGGAAAAAGCAACAAGCACCACTCACGCAAAAAGAAACAATTATTAAAATAGCTCCCTTTTGTGCTTATCAGGAAAGAACGCCAGAAGAAGTTCGAAAGAAGCTAGCATCATGGGGAACTGACTCGATGAAAACAGAACTTGTTATCAAGAAACTGCAAGAAGAACAATACCTGGACATAAAACGCTTTAGCGAATCTTTTGTTAGAGGAAAATTTTACCATAAAAAATGGGGAAAACGAAAAATCAGATACCAATTACAGCAAAAAGGTGTTCAAAGTCAATACATCGAAGATGCTATATCTACAATTAAAGAAGAAGATTATCAAAAAAATTTGTACGATCTGTTAATATCTAAAAAACAAAACATGAAAGAAATGTCAAAAGATAAAAAAAAACAAAAACTTTACACCTTCGGCATTTCCAGAGGATATGAAACAGACTTAGTTTTTCAGATAATTAATAAACTATTATAAGAAAATTGTTATCTTTAAACGCAATGTTTTAGTTTAATTACGGATGTAAAGAAGACCGCTCATCAATAAAACTTTAGTTAAATCATATATTTTAGCAACACTTATGGAATACCAATTTTGTCAGACCGTCATGCTAGTAGATGATAATAGCGTAGATAATATCATTAGCAAAAGGTTAATAGAAATTACAAGAACTGCCCAGGAAATTATCACAAAAAACTCTGTCAGAGATGCTTTAAACTATCTAAAAGACAACAAAAACAACAAAGATAAAATACCTAGTTTAATATTTCTAGATATCATTATGCCGCAAGCAGATGGTTTTATCTTTCTAAATGAGTTCGAAAATATGCCACACCTTGTTAAGGAAAAAGCAAAAATTGTGGTACTCTCCTGCACAGAAAACCAGCAAGACCTTAACAAAATTACAAATAATGATCTAATTCATAGATTTATACCCAAACCACTTACCGACACAAGACTGTACGAAATTGCAGAAAGCTGCATACCACAGTCATTATTCATCCAAATCAAGGGCTACCATATGGTTCAATAGCCTTTCAAGTCTTTTCGTCATATTGGCGTAAGAACCTGAGTAATTATTAACAATAACAGCAAATACGAAAGGATTTTGCGATAGAGTTTCACCGTATCCTACATAAGCGCGTACTCTCTTAATATAACCGCTTTTAGCACGAATCCTACCTGCTGCCTGCTGCCCCCTACAAATATATTTTAGTGTACCCTCCCAACCCAATAACGGCAATGTTTTTCTGAATAAACCTCCTATATCTTCCTGTGCCGTAATTTGTAAAATCTTAGCTATTTGCTCAGTACTCAAAGCATTATAGGGAGAAAGCCCGCTGCCATCTTCAATAAAAGCACCTTGCATATTCACGCCCTTTTTTCTCCAAAAATCCACGACTGTTTGGGCAGCAGATTTAGTACTTCCCAAAGCTGATAAAACCTTAGTATTTTTAACACCTATCATCCTAAAAATTGCCTCAGCATACAAATTAATACTTTTTACATTAGTAGCTTTTATAATATCGTACAAAGGTTCGGAAAAATAACTGTGAATGGTATCGAAATGGTAAGGCAGGGTTTGATATAAACTACGGGCTTTTTGCATAGTAGTTACAAAACCTGAATCGTTTAAATACTTATCAAGCAAAAAAGCAGTGAGGAAAGCAGGGTCGGGTACAGCTCCCTTGATCGAAAACTCTTGCACGCCGGCAGGAATAGTACCTCTGAGGTATCTCATATTGGTATGATGGCTACCGTAAATATAACCATTGTCTCCAGAACCTACTTTTCCAGTTTTCATTTCATTGATAAACCTAAGGTTGGGTATTTCGGGTTCAGTACGCAGTATTTTGGCAGAATCGCCAACACGACGAGAAGGCATAAAATACAAATAATATAGATTATGGTAAATAGAAAGACCACAAGCCCCTGCGGCATACCAGTTGCCTATATCTTCCCATAACCAAGTATCAGGAGTCAGCTGGGCTTCAAAAATACCTCCGTAGCCAATTACACTACCTCTAATTTCACGAATACCTAATTTTTTCACTGCCTCTAGCCATTTCTCAGTAATCTCGGTAATATTTTTCGAACCTAATGTAGGATCTCCCCCACCCAAAATATAAAGATCACCATTTAAAACACCATCTTTCACAGCAGCCTTACGAGTTAAATGTGTTTCAAAACGAAAATCAGCACCCAGAAGTAGTAGGGCAGTTGCGGTAGTAATTGCTTTCAAAGATGAACCTGTAGTAAGACTTTGAGTACTGTTGTAAGTAATCGATGGTTTTTTTTCTCGCAGCCCATAAATACTTATGCCGAAAGAGGCACCGCGCATATCAGACTCACGGTGTATTGCTTGAATAAGGGTTTCAAAATCCTTTTTACTAATTGATGAGGGAACATTTTGGGCATACAAACAAGTAGGCAGTACAATAAAAATAAAAAAGGTTTTTGCTTTAGCAAATTTTACAGAATAGCTCATCAAGTCCACAACTTTTTACTAACTAAATCTGCTCCTTCTGCTAAAGACGCCAATTTTGCATAGACAATATCTTCATCTACTGCGCCAAAACCTGCAAAAGTAGAAAAACCACAATCTGTACCGGCCATTACACGCTCCCTACCTACGATGTTAGCAAAACATTGAATTCTTTGAGCAACCAGCTCAGGGTGTTCAATAAAATTAGTGGTAGAATCAATAACACCGGGTATCAGTACTTTGTCGTCAGGAATTTTATTATCTCTAAAAACGGTCCATTCGTGTGCATGGCGTGGATTTGCCGCTTCAAAAACTAATGCTTGAACGTTGGCACGTAGCGCAATAGGTAATACCAAACTCATGGGTGCGTCGTGGTGATGAGGTCCTTCATAATTACCAAAACAAACATGCATTCTTACTTTTTCAGCAGGTATGTTTCTCAAGGCATAATTGAGTATTTCTATATGCCTCTCAGCAAATTTTACATAATTTTCCTCAGTTTCATTTTTAAATATCATATGCCTACCCAAACCTATATCCGGTGAATCAAGCTGCAAAGTAAAACCAGAAGCTACGATAGCCTCATATTCAGGGCGCATAGCCTCGGCAACAGATTCTAAATATTCATCTTGGGTATTATAATATTTGTTGGGCAAAAATAGCGAAATAACCCCAGGAGATGCAGCATTCATAAAAGCATCTGTCGGTTCGTATTTTTGAACCGCTGCCTTAAAGTATGACAAATCTTTTTCAAGCGGCAAAGTACTTTTCAACTCAATATCAGATACACAACACGGGCGAGAGTAAGTGGGTGTCCCTCCACTCTGAGCAGCTCTTTTCAGAAAACCGGGGAAATCTTCTAAATCTTTCGGGGGGGTACGGGGGCTGTCTCCAGCAAAGCCCGTAACTCTATCCTTAATATATGTAGCATAACTAATCTTACTCATCTCACCATCGCTAACCACGTCAATACCGGATGATACCTGCCTAGATACCACACTATCCACAGCTTTCTCAATAGTTTCATCGAACAGATATTGATCAACTGCCTCACCCTTTTCTTTGGCAAAAACCAAGTCAGTAACTGATTTAGAACGTGGTAGACTACCGACGTGGGTAGTGAGAATTCTTGAAGTACTTATTTTCATATTTCTGAAGAAGTATTTTATTTTCCGGTGGACTACCCAAAAACTAAAGACAAAAGGAATTCGTGCTTTTCAGCCCTTTTGTCTTTAATGACAGGTACAAAACCATACAAAAAATTATAAAAGTGGTCTTCCTCCGTCTACGGCAAATATACAGCCTGTAGAAAAAGTAAAAGTTTCTATAACACCAACAAGTGCATTAGCAATATCCTTAGGTTCTGCAATTCTTGCCATAGGTGTTTTATCTCGTTGTGCCTGAATATATTGTTGAGGAAAGCTTTGAGCATATTCTCCCATTACCCACCCCGGCGCAAGCGATACAACGCGAATATTAGGTGCTAGAACTCTTCCTAAAGATCGAGTCATAGAATCGATAGCTGCCTTAGAAGCACAATAAGCAACATTACTACCTATTCCAGTGCGTGCCGCAACAGAAGAAATATTAATAATAGCGGCATTTTTTCCTTTTAGTAAAAGTGGCTGAAATGCCCTGACACATGCAAAAGCTCCCCTAAAATTAACCTGCATGATTTTATCAATCCAAATATCTTCCAAGCCAGCTAAATCATCATGAGGGACAGGTTTGGTAATACCTGAATTATTTACCAATACATCGAGGTGTCCGTACTTTTCTTCTAAAAGAAGTGCCATCTCTGCCAATCTTCTGCTATCAGTAACAGATCCTTGCAAAAGTGAATGATTCCCTGCTTTAAGACTGCCCAACACAGCTTCAGCCTTTTCAGTATTGGTATGATAATTTACCGTTATCTGATAATCTGCCTCTGCTAACCGTCGGCAAATCTCAGCACCGATACCCCCACTTCCACCTGTTACGAGAGCTGTCTTTTTATGATCCAATGATTAGTTAGTTTTGAAGTAAAATAAATTTTGCCACAGAATATAAATAAGTATTAAACCCAGCTCTCAAACAGCAAAAGAAAAAGGAAACTTAATATAAAGAAGCCTAATAAAAAGTAGGTAGGTTTGTCAATTTTGCCAGGCACCAAATACCAGTTTCCATCTTTTTCAGGTAGCCGCTTTAATTTGAACATTTTTTTTTGCCCCACAACAGAATACAGTGACCATTCTTTCTGATAACCATCAAATAGAATACTCACCGGAATAGAAATGCTGATGTTAATAACAGCTCCTATCAGACAATACCAAGGCCAAGAGATATCACTGAAAGTAGCAATAATCCAAACACCTATCATACCGGCAAATACACCTGCAAGCAAGCCTTTTTCGGTGGTATGCTTCGAGAAAAAACCCAATGTATACATGCTCAATTTGGCTCCTACAAAATAGGAGCCTACTTTACTCAAAAGCTCTAAAATAGAATACTGAGTAGTAGAATAAAAAATAGCGGGAATGATAATTATTAGTGCCCATAAAATAGTAAACCACCTAGTTGCTCGCAAATAGTGTACGGTAGAAGCATTTCTTGTAATATACTTTTGATAAAAATCAACTGTAGTAATAGTAGACATCGAGTTGAAAGCCGAATCAAGACTAGACATGCTGGCTGCCACTACTGCCGCTGCAATAATACCCATTAACCCGGGCAAACCGTAATCAGCAGCAAATTTTAAAATAATCTCATTGCCATTTTCAACCCCAATATCGGTAAAAGATTGTCCCTGATAATAATGATAAAAAAGCACACCCATTAGAATAAATAAAAAATAGATAAAAAAAGCAGCAAAGCCCATCATCAAAAAAGACTTCTTAGCATCACCAATATTTTTGGAAGAAAGCGTTCTTTGGACCATCATCTGATTGGCACCATACACAGTAATATGATACAAAGCCATCGCGATAACACCCGCCCATACGGTAGTGGTTTGGCTCAAGTCAGTTGCCCAGTTAATAGGGCTAATTTTTCCATCTGCCTTGAGTGATGAAAGGGTTTGTTCAAAGGAAAGTGGTATTTTTGTTAAGAGTGCATACATAATGATTCCTGCACCAATAAATAAAATAGCCGCTTGTACCACATCTGTCCAAATAACGGCTGTCATTCCCCCCATAGCCGTGTAAATGAGTGCAATAATTGTTACAATAAAAATACACTGAATAACACCTATTCCAGTAATAAAACTAATTACCAGCGATGTGCCATAAAGAACTGCAGCAGAAGAAAGTGCCTGTGTCAACAAAAACACTAATGAGATTACTAGCCTAGACGTAACCCCGAAGCGCTTTTCCTGATAATCATAAATAGATACCACGCCACTATTGAAGAAAAAAGGCAAGAAAAAAGAGATAACAAAAAAAATAACGATCGGGTAGTTCAAGTGAATAGCAATCACAGATAAACCATCGGTGTAAGCCCAAGCAGGAGCACCTAAAAAAGTCATAGCACTCACGTATGTGGCCACAACAGAAATACCTATTGCCCACCAAGGTGTCGCCTTTCTACCGATGTAAAAATCTTCTGCAGTATCTATCTTCTTACCAAGAACAAAACCTAAGCCTAAGTTTATAACAATATAAATTATAAGAATGCTCCAGTTGAACACACCAAATTCAATCATATTTACTTATTTTTATGTAGGGTTACTTACTGTATCTTTTCACCCGCAAATCTGCTTGTGCTTTATGTCCCATAAAACCTTCTATCTCACAGAGCTGAGAGCAATACTCACCGACAAGTGTACTTGCCTCATGAGTGAGTACTTTTTGGTAAGTACAGGTTTTAATAAATTTTCCTACCCATAACCCGCCAGTGTAACGAGCAGCTTTCTTGGTAGGCAACGTATGGTTAGTACCAATGGCTTTATCACCGTAGGCTACATTGGTGAGATTTCCTAAAAATAGTGCCCCGTAATTAGTCATATTTTGTAAAAAATAATCGGGGTTAGCTGTATTAATTTGTACGTGTTCACTAGCGATATCATCGGCTACGATTACCATTTCTTCAAGCGTATCTACTAGAATGATTTCGCCGTAATCTTCCCATGACTTTCCAGCTAAGTCGGCAGTAGGTAGAACAGCCAACTGTTTTTTTATTTCTTCTTCTATTTGATACACCAGACTTTCGCTATTGCTCAGTAAAACTGCCGGTGAATTAGGGCCGTGTTCTGCCTGTCCGAGTAAATCCGTGACGACCATTTCAGCGTCGACTGTTTCATCGGCTATTACTAGCACTTCAGTAGGTCCGGCCAAAAGATCGATACCTACCTGACCAAATAATTGGCGCTTTGCTTCAGCAACATATTGATTACCAGGCCCGACAATCATATCGACTTTTTTCATACCCACACAACCAAAAGCCATAGCTGCCATGGACTGTATCCCCCCGAGAATATAAATTTCGTCAGCACCTCCAAAGTGCATAGCTGCAACTGTTTCAGCGGGAGGCGTACCGCTTTTAGGGTCCGGAGGCGTACAAGCTATTACTTTTTTTACTCCAGCCACCTTAGCTGTTAGCACGCTCATATGCGCAGAAGCAACCATTGGATAGCGACCCCCCGGCACGTAGCAACCAGCTGCATTAACCGGAATATTTTTATGCCCGAGTACTACACCGGGAATAGTTTCTATTTCAATATCACGCAAGGCCGATTTTTGAATTTGTGCAAAACGCCTAACTTGTGACTGTGCCCATTGAATAGCAGCTACAGTTTCATCAGAAAGTCCTGCGATAATACCTTGAATTTGCTCATGCGTCAGGCGGAAAGAGTCAGGATTCCATTTGTCAAACTTTTCCGATAGCTCACGAACGGCAACATCACCGCGCCGCTCTACATCGCTGAGAATGTCTGCCACAATCTGACGGGTTTTTAATTGATTCTCTGTCGTATTTGCTATGCTTTTTCCCTTCTTAATATAGTTAATTGCCATAATTATTTTTTAGTTTTTAATTAATAATAGTGGTTCATACTCTATTTTTTTTACTTTTTGAGCAGCATTCATTGCATTTTTTGATTAAAAAAAGTAATATCTCTTGTTATCGCTTTCAATTTGTTTTCATCTTTAAATAAATGATTTTGGCTATTATAAGAATAAAACTCAAAGGCTTTTCTATGCTTAAATAATTTTGATACAAGGCTTTCTGACCAACGATAGGGTACGGCTCGTTCCCAACGAGCATGATGAACAATTAAAGGCGTTGTTATTTCGCTGATAAAATGTATCGGATCGCCGGATGACATATCATAGGAAAAGTCTAAATTCTGGATAACTACCTCAAAGCTCGACATATAAGTAGACATAATCTGAGGAGTAACCTTTTCGTCATCTTCATCACGGGATCTAATAGCCTGTTCAAAAACGGTAGCAGAAACAGCCGACCAAAGGCTTGCTGCCCTAATTTTATCAGTAGCTAAAAGCATTTTTAAACCGACATAACCACCCATTGAGTGTCCAACATAAAAAATGTTGTCTAAAGAGACATTTTTTAAATCAGATAAGGCTGCAAGCAAATGGAGTACGTCTATGGCATAATAAGTACTGGCTAAATAGCTAGTTTGTGTGTATTCAAAGCCCTGAGAAATATTATGCCCGCGGTAGTCGGGTGTAATCACTAAGAAACCCCTCTCGGCATAAGCTTCGGGAAGACCTCTGTAATAATCACCAGGACGCCAACTCTTACCAGTTTTTTTGCTAATACCGTATTGCTTAGGTTCGGGGTGAAAACCATGCCCGAAAATAATCGTCGGAAACCCTTTTGCAGGCTCAGCACTAGTCGGTGTATTAATGAGGGCGTATACTTTTAAACTATCTGAATAGTAGGATACTAAATCAGCCTGATATTTTTCTGTTCCTTGTAATTGCTTTTCAAAAGTGATATTGCTATGGTAAGTACGCTCACGCAACCCTGAGATAGAAGTAGGTGCAGTAGTGTGCGATTGCTGGGTATTTTTTTTGCTACAACACAGCATCGACGACAGCAAGAAAGCTGAAAATATCATTTTCAAGCAGCTTCTTAACCTATATTTAACAATCTGACAGGTTTCTAATCGATTCTCTGTCGTATTTAACGTGCTTTTTCCTTTCTCGATACAGTTGATTGTCATAATTATTTTTTAATTTCTAATTAATATTGCTTCATACTCTGTTCATTCGTTTCATTCGTTGCAATACATCTAGACCCTGCTCGTAAAGGTAGTGCAAAATATCAATATATACCCAGTTTTCTGCCAATTTATCTCCTTCGCGGCGATAAATATCCACAACATGCATAGGGGCATGAGTGCTGCTCGCCGGAAGCCCAAGAAAACCTCCTTTGTTTCGGTTATTAAGGCTTGGCCAACCAAAAAAAGCACAATAGTTTCCTTCGGCAAAACGAGCAATATGACCATTAAACACCTTATCGGCTAAGTTTTCCCGAAAAGGATACTGGTGTTGTTGCTGATATCGTGGAATAGTGTAGGAAGCACCTATGCCCGTAGGACCGTACCAAAGCATATCCTCATGCCATGTTTTAGCAAGTACCTCAGGAGGGCAATGGTCGGAGTCCGATTTGTTTAAGGCAGTCAATTCACTAATCATCTGATTCACTAATGTCATTGTTTTTATTCCTTCCGTTGAGTTTTGAGGTGCTAAAAGCAATCCGTTGTGAGTACGGGGTCCGGGATAAATAAATGCTGCACCAGTCATCGGTGGTAAAGGATATTGTCCCGCTTGATTCATCACGCTCAATATATCACAGAAAAGTGCAGTCTCCGCGATTTTATCTCTTACTACACGGTGAAATTCAGCATACCTAAGCAATATTATTTTCCCTGTAGAAGGAATTCCCAGCCAGTTATTATCGAACAAACCTAGTAGATGTCCGGCACTTAGCACCCACAAGCTGGCATCTTTATCACAATCATTCATACCGCTAAAAAAAATATCTTCCCTGCGTTGTATAGGTGCGAAGGACTTTCTCAAAGGTCTCCAGAATATTTCAAAAACCTCATTAGCACCTCTTCGCTCATAAAAAGGGTGCATACCGCGCCAATAATAATCTGTAGTGGTGTATTGTTTCAAAACATCGAGAGCACGATCATCATCAGGAGTATCAAATAATTCGTAATAGTCTCTTACAATTTTTTTTGCTTTTTGAATAGTGTTCATTACATTTTTTTATTAAAAAAAAATATGTCTTGTTATCGCTTTTAAAGATTTGTTTTCATCTTTAAATAAGTGACTTTGGCTATTATAGGAACAAAAGCCAAAGGTTTTTCTTATTACCGAGGAGTACGATGAAGAATTAAAGTTGTTGTTATTTTGCCGATAAAATGTTAGGAACTTGATTTTAATAACTGAAAAATATCTACCTCCAACTGCTCTAATACATCTATTATATCTATCATCACCCAATTTTCTTTTAGTAAACCATATTCTATACGCCACCAATCGACAACACGCAAGGAAATCTCTTTTTTGGTAGCTTTTAGTCCTAACCACCCATCACCAAGATGTTTGGCATACATGAGCGGCCAGCCAAAGTCGCAAGCGTAATTAGCATCGCCGAGTTGAGCAAAGTGTATATTGTCAACTTTAGGTTGCATACCGCGAACTGGAAAAGCCTTGAGAAATGGAATCTGGTGATATTTTTGAAAACCTTCTAATCCCCTGGTTATACCAATGCCTGCAGGGCCGTACCACATCATATTTTTCTCATCCCAATAGTCTGCCAAATTACCCATAGAGGTGAGATTTTTGCCATCATATTTTGCTAAAACACACAGCATATAAAATGTTAGGAACTTGATTTTAATAACTGAAAAATATCTACCTCCAACTGCTCTAATACATCTATTATATCTATCATCACCCAATTTTCTTTTAGTAAACCATATTCTATACGCCACCAATCGACAACACGCAAGGAAATCTCTTTTTTGGTAGCTTTTAGTCCTAACCACCCATCACCAAGATGTTTGGCATACATGAGCGGCCAGCCAAAGTCGCAAGCGTAATTAGCATCGCCGAGTTGAGCAAAGTGTATATTGTCAACTTTAGGTTGCATACCGCGAACTGGAAAAGCCTTGAGAAATGGAATCTGGTGATATTTTTGAAAACCTTCTAATCCCCTGGTTATGCCAATGCCTGCAGGGCCGTACCACATCATATTTTTCTCATCCCAATAGTCTGCCAAATTACCCATAGAGGTGAGATTTTTGCCATCATATTTTGCTAAAACACACAGCATATCATTCACTAGTTTGAGACTTTGCATGCCTTCCTCTCGTTTCTTTTCTCCAATCACAAGACCGTCTTGAGTCATTGGTGTTTGCGTAATTGCAGAAGCCCCAAAACTTTTAAATAAATCAAAGCCAGCTTGATGGATTAAATCGAGTAAGTCTAAAAAGCAATATCCTCTTGTGATTTTTGTATTTTCTATCAGCAGTATCATACCGAAACGCAACCATACTAACTGTTGATTAGCAGTAATTTCACAGTAATTATTTTGAAAAGTACCAATGATATTACCCGTTACACTAACAATTTGGTTTCCCTCATAGATACCATCCATCAAAATATAAGGTTGTATCTCAAAGTCGGGAAAAGAGTGGAGTAAAGGCTGCCAAAATCCTTTGAAAATGTTCTCTTGTCCTACGAGGAGTGGGAAAGGCTTACTGGCTTCCCAGTGTACATCTTCTGAAAAATATTTAACGATTAATTGCTTAAAATCATCTTTAGTATCAACCTGCTGATTGAGCTTTTTGAGAAAAGTATAGATATATTTTTTATTGTCAGGTAAAGGCATATTCCTCAGAAGGTAATGAATATTTCTTTATTCTTCCACTAATATGGGGGCTTTAGGCTCATCTCCACCCACAACCAAATAAGCAAAACCTTTATTTTTGGGCGATATATTTCTAAGCGCGTTCTCAGGGAATGATATAATATCTCCGGCTTTCATGACAAAGCATAATGTTTCGGAGTTGTGCATACACCAAACCTCAAACTCACCACTATGTACTAACATAACTTCTACTTCTTTGCGTATGTATTTTCCAGTAGTACCTGCCCCCGAAGATTCAAGTCCGTACACATTGAATTGATCACCATTTTTATCGCCGGGTTGTACATGAAAATTATGCGACACGCTGTTGAGCGGTCCGATAATATCAAAATAAGTAATTTGTTCTGGGCTTTGAGTAGGAAAATCTTTGTATACAGACTTTTGATAACTCCCTTTACGCCCTACATACTTTTGCATCTGCTCTAAAGTATACTGATCAAAACTTTCAAGTTCTTTTTCACTAAGTGTGGGCATTGGTTTGAGTCCTTTGGGGATTGTTTCTCCGATAGTAGTATCTACCAAATTTCCATTTTCAAGCAATATTAACCCATGTCCTTGAGCTTCTTTTAGAACGCTAGGTAACCAAAGCACACCACCACCAGCGTCATCATGACCAAGAATTGAAAATATCATCCCTTGGTCTTCACCGATATTTTCAAAGCCACGAAACATATTGGTAGGTAGAGAAATAATATCACCCGGATACAAAGTAGTTTGCGCCTGGCAGTCGTTATTCCAATAGAAATTCCAAGTACCTTTAAAGACCATGAATACCTCTGCGGTAAAATGTGAATGAGGTGAGTTTTTAATTCTTGGCGGTTGTCCAGCAGCACCAATACAGAAACCGTGCTTGAGTGTTAAATTAACTTTTTGGTGTTGGCTCTCAGAAACTCCTCCACCAATGATACTATAATTATCTTTCAGATGGCTGCCAGGCGTTTTGGCATCAATAAATGCTGCTTTGCAAGGTATTAATTCATCATACCGTATTAGACGCTGCGATAGTTTTACTTGACGCATTTTACTGTTTATTTTTTTAATAAGTTAAAAAGTTTTATTACAAAGAAATAAATATTTGCGAACCAATCACCTAGCAGAACTTATGATTAAAGCGACGGATGGGTTTTACAGTCTGCTTTATGAATTAGCTTTTTCCTTCACACACTGCTCCAACTCTTTAAAAACATTCACATTGAGTTGCTCAAGAATGTCTATCACATCTATCATCACCCAGTTTTCCTTTAGCTGTCCATCTTCTCTTCTCCAAAAGTCCATAACTCGCATAGTTAATTTTTTTTCTGTCGCTTTCAGTCCGAGCCAACCGTCTCCTCGGTGGCTAGCATACATTGCCGGGAAACCAAAATGGCAAGTATAGTTTCCTTCGGCATAAGCAGTAAAATAATTTTTATCCTTTGCCTCTAGTACACCTCTGTCCGGAAATGCAGTTAGGAAAGGTATTTGATGATTTTTTTGAAAACCCTTTAGTCCTTTAGTAGCCCCGATGCCTCCGGGACCATACCACATCATATTTTTTGTATCCCAAAAACGCTCTTGCCCCATTGAATCCAAAGTCTTGCCATCATATGCAAGCAAACCATCAATCATTGATTCGGTAAGGTCAAAGGACCTTTTACTTTGCTCAGCGTTCACAGGATAAGTAATTATACCGTTACCGGTCATAGGTATAGGTGCCAGAAAAGCCACACCTTTAGAGGGAAATAAATCATAGCCCGCCTGCCGCATCACATCAAGAACATCGAGCAAGTACCAAGCTTTAACAATTCTACTATTTTCAATAATAAAATGCGCATGAAAACGTATCCAAGTGGGATGATGGTGGGCAGGTATACCAAGCCAATCTTTCTGAAAAGTACCAATAAAATTACCAGCCATACTAACTTGATCAGCTCCTTTAGTATGCCCACCCATCACGATATAAGGTTGTATTTCCAAATCAGGAAAAGAATAAAACAAAGATTGGTAAAATTGTTGCCTACAATTTTTTATCCCTTGTAAACTTTTAAAAGGCTTAGAAAAGTATACACTTACTTTCTCTGAGAAGTATTGATGAAGTATCTTATCTAACTCGGCAGGCTTTCCACTGCACTGGTTGATTGTATCTATTAAGTTAAGTAGTATTTTTTTACTAGGCATGGATAAGTTTTTTCCATTTACTTTACTTCTGCTGTTGTGTTTGCTGTCTGCGTGTATCTGGCAAAGCACATCGAAGCCATCAAAAACCAACCACTCTTCTGCAATTTTCCCACTTTTAATTAAAAAATGACTGATGCCAGGCATTACAATTCTTTTTCCGCTAGCACTGCCAAAAAAACCATTTGTACTATGATTACCTACTATTTTCCAGCGAACAGCTACCTCTGTTTCTTCTTCTTTCACGTTACAGGTTACGCGCTCGACAGACACTTTTGAACTTGAAAAAGACATTAATAACTGCTCCAAGTAATTTTTCAATGGACGAATCCCCGTTAATTCTTCACCACATACGGCATGTATTTTTGCCGAACTATGATAATATCGATCTAAATTGTCAAAATTTTGTCTTTCCCATATATGCTGAAAAAGTGATATGAGCAGGTCAGCTGGTTTGCCGATGTCTGCATACTGGACTCGAGCGTGCAGTTCTTTCACCATATCGTCAGCAATTAAGTCCAGGTTATATCCCTGGTAGCGTGTGTCTTGTTTGGCAAGCACCACTGGGTCGAAACCAAGCTGCTGTACTAAATAGAGATTATCCCTGACAAGCCATTCTTCGATAATTTTATTTTCAGTAATTAGGCAGTCTGCAATTGTTCTGAAAAATACTTGTTTCCCTGTTGAGGGACCGAAAACACTCTTACCAGTATTAGTTGCAGTAGAACCTATCCGATGGGAAGAATAAAAATGCTTTTTATCTACCTTAGACCAAATAACCGCTTCAGCTGTCATCTTTCTATCTGGAAAAGCAGCTAGAGTTTTAACCGTTCCTATTACCACCTCTTCCACACCCGAAATACGCAAAGCACCCGAATGTATAACAATGTCTTTGCTATAAGTATCATAAATTACCCAAATAGCCCGCTGCTCCCAGATATCCTCAGTAATTTTTAGTATATAATCAACAATATTAGCATATTTTTCGTCAAAGCCGGGTAGGCTTTGTTTGTCCCCATTCACGTGATATTTTTGTGTTTCAATAAAAATCATAGACAAAAGTTTCGAGAAATTTAGCAAAGCCCAGCTTAGATTTTAACCTCTTCTACCAACCTCCTAGCATATTCATTGAGGATCATGCTGTCAGACATAACGGCAAAAAAACGAAAACCTTTTTCTATCATTTCCTTCGCTATTTTGGCAGAGGAACACCATATACCAGGTGTAACATCGTATTTGCAGCAACTTTGCAGCACTTTGTCAATAGCTTTGTCGAAATCATAAGAATTAGCACCGTATTTTATTCTCCCGGTGAGCGACAGCTGCAAGTCGCTCGAACCAACAAAAATAGCATCCAAGCCGTCAACTGCATTAATAGCATCAATATTGTTGACAGCTTCTTCTGTTTCAATCATAGCAATAGTTAATATTTCTTCATTGGCATGATCTCCGTAGTCTGCACCCGCATAAAGTCTTGCTCGGATCGGGCCGAAACTTCGGTAGCCGAGAGGAGGATATTTGCAAGCCTTCACGAAATTTTTGCAGTCGGCAGCCTGATTTATCATCGGACAAATAATACCATAAGCCCCAGCGTCAAGTAAGCGCATAATAGCGGGCGGATCGTTCCAGTCTACTCTTGCTAATGGTACAGTATCGGTTGTCGAAATCGCTTGCATCATTTGAGTAGCCGTCTCTATATCGGGCAGCCCATGCTGCATATCTATCGTTACACTATCCCAGCCAGCATGAGCCATCACCTCTGCTGTCCATGTATTAGGGATATGCAGCCAACCATTAGAGGCTATGCGGCCAGCTTTCAGTATAGATTTTATCTTATTTTTCTTCATACTTTCATATAGTATTTACTCAGCAAGCTCCGTTTCTTTCCACCAAGTTATGATTGCCTGATTTACCTTCTCTGGCTGCTCTATAGTACTCAGATGCCCACAATGCTCCAAAATAACCAGCTTTGAATTTGGTATCAATGCTGCCATTTCTTCATGTAAAACAACAGGGCAAAGCCTATCTTCTCGTCCTGTAATGATTAATGTTGGACAGTGAATATTAGGCAAGTCTTTTGTGCTATCAGGTCTTTTTAGTTGTGCCTTTATCTGACGGTAAAAAGCCTCTTTTCCCGTATTCATCGCCATCTGGAAAACAGTTTTTCTGATTTCGTATTGTTGAGGATGATCCGGGTACAGCACGGTATCTTTTAGAAAATCGGTAGTGATTTCTCTGAACTCACCCAAATGTGCCATCCCAACAAAGCGTTGCTGGTTTATTCGTGTAGTTTCTGAAGGCTCTTTATAATTAGTATTCAGTAGAATTAGCCTACTAACTTTTTTAGGAGCCTGTCTTATTATTTCAAAAGCAATAATACCACCGTATGAAAGACCCAGCAAGGTGCAGGGTTCAACAATATCGGAGAGAATGTTGAACGCTGCCTGCTCCAAATTATCCGCACTGGCATTGTCAGCAACACAGCAGTCTGCCAAGCCGCGCAAGCCAACTACCTGCTTTTCGAAAAGCAAGGCGTCGCAAAGCGTTCCGGGAATCATCACTAACTGCATACGGATGAATCATTTTTTATTCGACAATGAAATAAGAAACTACCTACCACAAGCAATCACCTTGTAAATTGATTTAATCAATTCTGATACCAGTGTTTCGATACAATATCATCTGCTCCAATATTGGAAACGGCGGACTGATAATTTTCTGAATTGATAGATTGTTCTAAAGTTGGGTAAAAAACTCTGGTGGGTACTTGACCACTAGTAATGGTAGTTGCTAGGGCTCCGATTTGCAAAGCTGGCAGTCCGGTACGTTTTTGTTCACCCCAAGCCTCTATCGTATTATTAAAAAGAAAAGCCATCCATTTTTGATCCATCAATCTTTCCATAGTATTGTTCCAAGCTACCTGCGATAAATCGAGGAAACCTGTGGGCATATTAATGCCCCACTGGGCAAAGTTCGCTGTAATACCCGCCTCATAATGACTTTCAGCAGTGCTTGAAATCCAGCCTTTCATGGCAGCTTCTGCCAATATAAATTCCACTTCTGCATAGCTAATGATAGTATAATCCAATGAAGACGGATTATCTACGAACCTAGTAGTCAAAAGTGACGTATTAGCATCACCGTTTCCGTTCCAAGATTGTGCTGCCTCACGTGTTAAACCATTCGGCACACCTTCATGATTAGGAAAAGCGGCAGATTCGGGTTTGCGGAAGAAATAATCTACACGTGGATCATCATAAGACTCGAATACTTGCTCTATTCTTTCAGACATGCTCATACCTGAAAATGTAGTAAGAGCCTGGTTTGAGAAAGAGGAAATATCGGGGCTTACCCCACTGAAATCATAGAAGCCAGCTTCATCATTAGAAGTGATAATAGGGTTGTCGTCAGGGTTATTTACAATAGTAGCGATACTCGTACTAGCATTGATTTCAGACCTATTAGATAGGCGCAAGAGATAACGCAGCCTGAGCGAATTAGCAAGCCTACGCCAACGCATCACTTCTCCGCCAAAAAGTACATCTCCTCCATTAACAAAACCAGCATCCCCACTCAACAAGGTATTGGCTTGTTGTAGTTCTGAAAGTACAGATGTATAAACAGTTTGTTGAGAGTCATAAGCGGGTGTAGTATTTTCAAGTCCTGTACCTGATTCTTCTGCGGGTATGTCAATCCAAAGCTCTGAATTGGTAGCTAGATAGTAAGCCTTAAAAATTCTTCCTGCTGCTTCATAAGCAGGCAACTCTTGTTCTTGGGCAGCCGCTATCATATCATTGATATTCCATATTGCCAGATAATTTTGCCGCCATAGTTGATCAAATCTAAGCTGCCCGGTAGCAAAATCATAGGCATCTATTTGGTTATCATTTCTTCGTACATAATAATGCATAATCTGGTCTGTGAGCCAAGTTTGCAACTCCATATGCGAATTAATAGGCTCGAAAATAACACTTGGCAATAAAGTAGCGGGGTTATTTTCAGTAGGTGCGTTTCTATTGGTATTGAGTTCTTCAAAGTTTTGCGTGCAAGTACTAAATAAGAACAAAATACCGACTAAATATATTTTAGTGTTTTTCATCTTTCTTTAAAATTTAATTCAGTGAAAATTTTTTGAGGAGCAATATTATAATCCGATTTTTAAATTAGCACCAAACACTCTTGGGCTGGGCAACTGGCCGACTTCAAAGCCGGGAAGCAGCGTACCATTATTAAGTGCAAGTGCTTCGGGGTCGAAATGCCTGAGAGCTCTTTCCTTCGATCTTATCCAAAGATTTCTGCCAAAAAATGATAAGTAAAGCCTTTGAACAGGAAGGCTCTTCAACCAAGGTTTTAAATCAATACCAATTGATATTTCGCGCAATTTCAAGAAAGTAGCATCGTAAGTATTGGCTTCAATATTAGCCACAGGGTAGAAAGAACGATACCAGTCTTGTCCAGTAGTAGAAATATCGTTTGTTCTAAAAGTACCATCAGCATTTTCTAGCACACCTTCGGGGACAAAATTTTGCTCTCTGAAAGGCAATGACTCGGTGATAATACCCGAACGGTATAAAAGCGAACCAGTATGCGTATACAAGCGTCCACCTTGGCGATAGTCGAGAAAAATTCTCAAATCTATATTCTTAAATCGGAATGTATTGGTTAAGCCTGCTTGCCAGTCAGGATTATAATTTCCTAAAAGTTGTATCTGAGAATTTGTTCTGGGACGGACGATATTTGTTCCGCCTACCTCAACAATATCATAAATAATAGCTCCTTGCGGAGAACGGGCAAATCCACGCCCATAAATATCGCCTAATCGACCGTCGGGGCGAGCTTCTACCGTACCGCCCGAGGGTCCTTGTGCGATAACAAAACTCTCTACTCCTTCGGTTAACTCGACTACTCTTCCTCTGTTACGAGACCAGGCTAATTTGACATCCCATGAAAAATCGGTATTTTCAATGGGTCTACCCTTAATGTATAATTCTATTCCTGAGTTGCGAACTTCTCCTGCATTAATCAGCCGAGCAGTAGCTCCTGAGGCTTGGCTAATGGGGGTTTGCAAAATTTGGTCAGTAGTTACGTTATTATAGTAGTTTATCTCAAGACCCAGTCTGTCGCGGAATAAAGCAATTTCACCACCTATCTCAATGGCAGTGGTTCTTTCGGGTTTCAAATCGGGATTAGACAATAAAGAGGGATTAATAACCGAGCTGGGCAAAGTACCAAAAGCGAGTGTTCTTTGAATCAATAGAGGGTCAGTATCGTTACCAGTAGCAGCCCAACTGGCTCTGAGCTGTACAAAATTAATAAGATCGGGCAAAGCAAGCATCTCGGAAAGAATAGCACTCAAACCTACGGAAGGATAGAAAAAAGAATTATTATTGAGCGGCAAAGTAGAAGACCAGTCATTTCTTCCTGTGATGTCAAGGTATATTTTGTCGCTGTAGTTGAATTGTGCCGAGCCATAAATACTATTGATTCTTTTATCAGCATCCGATTGACTTAATGAAGGATCATCGGCTGCATTTCCTCTGTTGTATACACCTGGTATACCCAAGTCACGGGTTTCAAACAATTCATTTTCAAATCGTTGATCGAGCCTATTTGCTCCTAGTGATGCTTTCAGGCTGATTTGGCTCGAAATATCGTTATTATATGTGAGTAAGAAATCGATATTAGTTTCTTGAAACCCGATATTCTGTTCTCTATACATACCGTTGGGAAAGTTCGGCTGACCCGAAGGTCTCTCCGATTGCCTTCTGTCGTTGTAAAAGTCTGTACCAGCCCGAACGAAAAGAGACCAGTTTTCGCTAAAGTCGTAGGTGGCTTTGATATTGCCATAGAGCCTGTTGCGGTTAAATAAATTTAGGTTTTCATTGACGATCAAAAAAGGGTTAGTCCCCCAGGTAAGAAAGTAATTTTGCTGCACACCTTCCTGGCCGGGTAGCCAATAATCGCTAAAGTCATTATAGTCGTAATTGTTCATACCCCAATACATATTGTTAATGATGCCTTCACCGCCACCACCGATGACTGGGACATTGCCAGAGCTACTATTTACATAGTTAGAAGAAATATCGATATTGAGTTTTTCAGTAACATCAGCACCCAATCTGATATTAACATTTGTCCGATTGTATTCTGTATTAGGTATGATACCTGTTTTGTTGAGGCGTGCTACTGACAAGCGTCCCGACATGTCTTCATTAGAAAAAGAAAGTGCCAAGTTATTGTTAAACCCAACACCAGTGTCGAAAAAACCTCTGCGGTCGAGGCGCTTCAGATAAGGCGTAGGCGATGGGGTAACACCTTGTGAAGATTCCAAGCCAGTTGTCTGAGAAACGAGTGATCCGTCAGTGCGTGCACCGTAATTACCCCCCCAGTTAGCTCTGAAAGCATTATCAAATCCACCGCCAAAATCGGTTTGCTCGTCCCAGAAATTACCGAGGTGCTCAACGACAACACCTGTGCTAAATTCAACACCCAAACCTTGCTTGTCGGCACCTGATTTTGTGCGAATAACTAAAGCACCATTGGCCGCCCGCGTACCGTAAAGTGCTGCAGCTTTAGGGCCTTTCAACACATTGACATCAGCAATATCGTCTGTATTAAAATCAGTCAAACCATTACCATAATCAACAGGGAGGTTTCTCGACTCGTCGGAATTACCGCCAATACCATCGAGGTTATTAGAAACTACGACACCATCGACAATAATCAAGGGCTGGTTTCTGTTGATATTAAGGGAAGACTCACCTCTGAGTACAATTCGGGAAGAAGAAACCCCTGAACCATTGCCCGTAGTAATGGAGAGCCCGGGTATTTGCCCTGCGAGTTGCTGTGAGACATCGCCAACACGAGAGATATTAAATTCCTCTGAGCCAATCCGTTGTGTGGAATAAGATAGGCTAGATTTCTTTGCTTCAACACCTAAAGCCGTTACTACCACTTCTTCGAGTGAGCGCGCACTGGGTAGCATGACTACGTTGATGACACTTCGCGCACCAATAGCCAGTGATTGTGCCGAATAACCGATAAAACTAAATTCTAATGTAGTTGCACCTTCGGGAAGAGCGAGTTTGTAGTCTCCGTTAATATCGGTAACAGTACCTTGCGTAGTACCTTGAACAATTACATTGACACCGGGCAGACCTGTGTTATCTTCTGCCGACACAACCTTACCTGAAACACTTCGGTCCTGTGCATAGAGGTAAACAACACTCATCAAAAGTAGGTGAACAAGTAATAATAATTTTTTCATAGGATATTTTAAGTTATAAATGAAAACCAATAAGTTGAGGCAAACTTAATAAAATAATCTATTAACAAAGTAATTTTAAGAAAATGTGCTTAAAAAATGTGCGGAAAGAATTATTTGGGCTATTTTTTTCCAGACGCACCCTTAAAAAACGTGAAACAGATAACCTCCTACTAGCTTAGGATAAAAAAAAGTTGACTTTGGGGGCATTGTGTAGCCACTGGTGCAGACCTGTTTAATCACGTCTACTGTGACATCATTAGTAATTATTGCTACAGCTGCCTCTTCTTCGCACACTTGCCGAATACATTCGAAAAGATTCCACTCATAGGATAATAAATCAGAATTTCTCTGCTCATTTTTACGGATATTCAGAATTTTCTCAAAAATGAAATAATGCAGCACAGTCAGGTCTAATGTCTTAACAACTTCAGGAAAATGCCAATCTATTTGAAACATACATTCATTTTTTAAAGTAATTTTAAAACACTTGTTTTTGAAAACCAAAGCAAATACCCACCGCTTACCCCCAATAGCCTGTTCTATCAAGGCAGTATCTTTTAAGGGCTGCACATAAAAAAAGTTATCGAGAGATTTTAGGAAAGAGGCTCTATCAATATTTCCCAAACTTTTAACAAGCCGATGGGTCGGTAGGATACGAAAGTCCATCGCATCCATGTTCGAAAAATACATCATATGGTAGTTATAAGTATCTTTTCCGTGCAGAGTAGCTAATTTGTTCTTTGCTGCCAATGCAGCTTCATAGCGGTGGTGTCCGTCAGCCAAAATAATTTGCTTTTTCACTATATGTCGTACAAAAATATCGATGATGGCAGGCTCATTAATTACTGCCACACAATTGCGTACTCCCTGATAATCTTCTACCTCGTACAGAGGGCTTTTCATTGCCTCGTCCATATAAGTTTCTAGCAGAGCTGAAGGGTCGGTGTACAAACCGTAAGTCGGGCTTGTGGCAACACCTGTTTTTTCCAATACTAATTGCCGATCGTTCACTGCAGAAAACATGGTGCCTTCATGACGCAACAATACTTGTTCGTTCCAGTCGTAGACCTTGATCAAACATACAAAACCCCTGCGACAGTATCTTTTGGTATCGTTAGCCAAATAAAAGTATTGATAATATACATAAATAGCTGGCTTTTCATCTTGCTTTAAAATTTTCTCTTTTTTCCATCTCTGCAGTTTTTTATAGGCACTTTCAAAGGCATTTATCCCTCTGGGAGCTGTCAGATGAATACTGTTCAATTCGTTTTCATAGAGTCGTTCGAGCTGCTTTTCAGACACTACATCGAAAAGTGGGCAGACTAAGGTCTGCATTTGTTTTTGGAATTTGTTGTGATAACGCCAGGCTTTAAAAGCCTTTATTTTTGCCATATTTTTGTGTCTTTATTCGTATCGGGTGCTACCAAATAATATCCACAGGTTGTTAAAAAATTTCTAAAATAGGGAAGTGTACTAATAAGCGAGTGTTGTAGGCGAGGTTTCAAACCGAATTTCCACTGATAGATAGGATTGAATAGATATAATTTTTTATGAATAATCACGTAACCTGCGTCATTGACGAGACGCTCGAAATGCTCAAGAGAAATACCAGTGGCTTTTACATCCATTAGTTCTTTAATAATTCCTTCATCTTCACCAAAAAACTTCAAGACCCTGCGATATAGAGACATAGGTAAGAGATGGAAATAAGGCAGACGCGATAAAAACTTGCTGCGAGCAATTTGCTGATGTCCGCCGAAGGGCATTTGCCAGGGAGGAAAACCAAAATAAATATGCCCTTTATCGCTCAGCAAACCCGAGATTAGATGCAATAAGCTCTCTTGCTCGGGAATATGCTCAATAACATCTTTAAGAATAATTAGATCGAAACGGTAGGGTAAGTCTTCATCGGGGTTGATATGGTAAATATTTTTACTGACTAACCGAACCTTACGGGCAGCTATTTCGCTTCTGAGAAACTGCTTGCCCAACTCGCAGCGCTGCTCATTTGACTCTATGCCTACACCGACACATCCTTTTTCTATAAAAGCCTTCAGCACGCCGCCTTCGCCGCAGCCAATTTCGAGGACTTTGGTACCCGGTGTCAATGAAAAACCTTTCTCTTCTATGAAAGGAATCACATACACTGCCGCATTAGCCTGCTGATGTGAAAAATATACTTTGGAGTTTTGATGAAAATTGTACGACAAATCGTTTTTTAATATTTAGCTATTTTACACTGAACTTTACTTTTTTTAGCTGTGTACCCAGTTGTAGGTATCTATGGTTTCTACCGAAACAGTGAGCAAGTTAATAGCTGCTGAAATATCGTTGGGATGAGCCGTTTCAGTAGTTTGATGCATATAGCGCAAGGGAATAGAAATAGCTCCCGCAATAGCTCCTTGCTTGCCCATACGTTGAATGCCTTCGGTATCAGTACCGCCGAAAGGCAGCAACTCGGTTTGCCAACTAATTTTGTTTTTGTTTGCAGTTTGCTTCAAAAAATCTACCATCCGATAGTCGCAAATAGAGCGACCGTCTAGTACCTTAATAGCAGCTCCTTTACCTAACTCTGTTATTTTTTCATGCGGCACAGAACCGGGTACATCGTTGGCAATTGTTACGTCGAGTGCAATGCCAAAATCAGGATTTAATCGATGACCCGCTACACTAGCCCCTCTGATACCTACTTCCTCTTGTACAGTAAATACGCCGTATACATCGTAGGGTACTTTTTTCAAACACTTTAGAGCTTCTATTAAGATATAACAAGACAGGCGGTTATCCAGCGACTTGCCGTTGATAAAATCACCTACTCTAATCAAGTCCTGGTAGCGCGTAATGGGATCGCCAACGACGACGAGTTTCTCCACTTTTTTCTTTGGCAGACCCAAATCAATAAAGTAATCAGTTACTTTGAGTGTTCTTTTGCGCTCTTCTGCAGTCATGATATGGATAGGTTTGCAACCCATCACACCGATAAGCGGTTTTTTTCCGTTCACCAGCACACGCATAGCGGTGAGTGTTTTTGGATCAAAGCCTCCCAAAGGATGGAATTTGATAAAACCTTTATCATCTATATGACTGACGATAAAGCTAATCTCATCCATGTGTGCGGCAATGGCTACTTTTTTTCTGTCCGGGTTTTTTATGCCTTTTTTGAGTGCATAAATATTGCCGAGATTGTCGGTTTCGAGTTCATCTACATAAGGTTTTACTGTTTTAATAATCTGCCGGCGGATAGCTGACTCAAAGCCCGGCGCGCCGGGCGTTTCTACCGTTTTTTTTAATAGTTTAAAATCTATGGGCATAGTGGGTAATTTTTTGGTTTTTTAAATGCTTTATTTTTTTTTCCGTGTAAAAGTAGCATAAAGGATTTAAGAAAACGAAAAAAATTGGCTTTAGCCATTCCTGAATTATGCGAATCAAGTCGAGGTTTGAATTAGAAAACTAGCCTAAAAATGCAATACGAACAGGTGAAAAAATAAAAAACATAAAAATTTTTAACAATAAAAGTCTCGATCTTATTGAGTTGCCGAGTGTAGGTGTACTGCTGTGCAAAATTTACTCTTGCCTTTTGCTTGTGCGGTGTATTATACTGCTCTGGGTGCCGAACTACCGCTGCGAACTTAGCAAAAAATTCTTCTTGCGTTTCTACCATTTCCAGCAGATGCCGCTTATCTTTATACTCGTCTGTATAAGTAGCTACCGTTACTTTTCCCGAAGCCATATATTCCATTAGCTTATGTGGGCTAGCAAGCTGGTCGCGATATTTTTTTACTCGGTAGGTAATTAAAAGTATGTCAAAGCGTGCTAGGTAAAGAGGTATCCTGTGCGAAGGCTCGCTACCCAAAAAATAAACATTTTTAAGGGATTGGATTTTCAAAAAATACTGATTTTCATATCGTTTTTTTTCAGATAAGCTATTTTTTTCGTAAGGTCCGATAAAATAAAAGCCTACCGACTCATGTTTTTTTGCCAGCTTAAAAAGTAGCTGCCAGTCCAGATAAGAGATTAACAGATTACCTACGTAGCCCACTTTTATCTGGTAGTTACCCTGAATTTTTACCTCCTGCTTTACTCTTGAGGGCAACCAAGCATGGTGTATTTTAAAGACTTTTGCGTGGTATTTTTTTAAATTCTCTGCGATAAAGTCAGTAGTACAAAAACAGATATCTACCGAATTGATTAAACGCTTGAGCTGAAATTGCTGATTTAAATCGACAATATGGGCAATTTTCAGCACTTTAATATTTTGGAGGCTAAAAAATCGTGAAGTTTCAAAATTCCAGATAATATCAAATTTTATTTTTAACCTTCCAGAAAGCACCTCGTATTCTATCCATGTGAGCCAAGCGGAGAGCCATTTGGGTAGTTTGCCCAAGCCTCTGAACATCGGTCGGTAGTTCACAGAATACAAACGCTCTTGTATTTGCTGTACTTTAAAAAAAAATCCGGGAGGATTAAGAAAATAGACTGTGTTGCTTCTCTCACACAACACTTTGGCATAATGATGCTTGGATACATGGTTGAAATCCCAAGGTTCGGGAGAAATAATCAGAATGTTTTTGTGATATAACAGCCCTTTTAACATTATCGAAATATATTTTTTTGCAACATACAGAAATATAAAGGTATAGGCAAAAGTTGAATTACAATAAAAAAACGAGTGAAAGCCAAACAGTTTGGTTAACTGGGTTGTGTTGTTAAAACAGTAGTTTATCAGTACCTTTGGGTTTAAAACGGTAAATTTCTTCAAAAGAAAAAAAACTGACAATGTATGGTCATTCAAAAAAAATTAAAATAATTATTAGCGGTGGTGGCACAGGCGGTCATGTTTACCCAGCTATTGCAATTGCAGATGCGCTGAAAGCACAAAACCCTGTTATCGACATTTTGTTTGTCGGTGCTCGAGGAAAAATTGAAATGGAAAAAATTCCTCATGCAGGCTATCGTATTGAAGGATTAAACATTAGCGGCTTGCAGCGAAAGCTGAGTTTAAATAACCTACTTTTGCCTTTCAAACTCTTGCAGAGTCTATGGAGAGCACACCAAATTATACAAGAGTTTCGCCCTGACGTAGTGGTGGGTGTGGGCGGCTATGCCAGTGCACCTGTGCTGAAAATAAGCGCAGTACAAAAAATACCTACTGTCATTCAAGAGCAAAATAGTTATGCGGGCCTCACCAATAAACTCTTGGCAAAAAGTGCTGCCAAAATTTTTGTTGCTTACCCTAATATGGAATATTTCTTTTCCAAAGAAAAAATCATTTTTTCAGGCAACCCAATAAGACAAAATATTGAGCGTACAAACTCCTGTAGAAAAAACGCTTTAATCCATTTTGGGCTTTGCCATAAAAAGCAAACTTTACTTATCATAGGCGGTAGTTTGGGTGCTTTAACCATTAATGAAAGTATTCGGCAAGGAGTAAAGAAATTACAAACACTTGACTATCAGATTATTTGGCAAACAGGCAAATATTATTACGAACATATACGCGCGAGTTTTGAAAGTAGAAATACAACAAATATATTTGCTAGCTCGTTTATTGAGCGTATGGATTACGCCTACGCTTGCGCCGACGTTGTGATCTCCAGGGCCGGAGCACTGAGCGTGTCGGAACTGTGTGTGGCAGGCAAAGCGTCTATTTTTGTTCCCTCTCCAAATGTTGCAGAAGACCATCAAAGAAAAAATGCCCAGTCTTTAGTCAAAGAAAATGCCGCCTTGTTGGTCGAAGATAGCCAAGCTCAGAAAGAATTAGTGGATAGTGCTATCGAATTATTGAGAAATAAGAAGCAGCAATTATTATTACAAAAAAATATACTAAAATTTAGCAAACCCAAAGCTGCGCAAGTTATTGCTGAAGAAATACTCAGTTTAGCCAAATAATACTGAAAAGCACAAGAATATAGCTTGTATAGCGTTTTTGAAAAATATATCTGAAACGCACTTTGCAACAAAAAAGATCTGAACAAAGAATGATAAGTAAATCATGAGTAGAAATATTGTTTTTTCAAGCTGCAAAAGAATTATCAGGCTTTTGCCTGACACGAAGTACAACAAATTGATTAAGATATTAGGAATACTATTTACAAATTCTGTTATAGATGTTTTTGGTCTGGCTTTGCTCGTCCCAATACTGTCGGTTATGCTCGATGAAAACCTAGTGACAGAAAATGTGTATTTTGCCTATTTGTATGAACATATAGGTTTCTCTAGCTATCGGTCTTTCATCTTAGTTTTTTGTGGGGCTATCATCATCATCACGCTCGTAAAAAGCGTAGCTAATCTATGGCTTACACACCAACAAGTAAAAAACACGTATAATTTTTTTGAATATTTCACCAATAATGTCTTAAAATATTATTTTCATAAAGATTTTAATTTTTTCAAAAATACCAATTCTAGCATTATCGTCAGAAATATCCATGCAGCATCGGAACAAATTGTCTCAGGGGTTTTAATACCCACTGCGAACCTAGTCAACGAACTAATTATTGCACTAATTATTATTGTTGGCATAATCAACTTCAACTCAAGTGCTGTTTTATTATTATTGCTAATTGTAGCTCCCATCTCTTTTATGTTTTATCAGTTCGCAAAAAATAGAATTGAGCAAATAGGCAAGCAGATCAATGAGCTGTATGCTAAGGTAGGAAAAACACTTTACCAAACAGTATTTGGATATATAGACATAAAAATAAACAACAGAGAAGATGTATTTTTTGATACATATAAAAACTACATTCAATTATATATCGAGCAAATTACCAAAGGTTTTATGTACCGCGCTAGCCCTATGCGAATTATCGAAATGAGTATGGTGATGGCAGTTACTACAGTTGTTATTTACGGCACATTTTTTATCGCCGATAAAGAATCACTCAGCGTTTTGTTATCTGTATTAGCAGTGGGTGCCTATCGTCTGTTGCCATCTGTCAATAGGATCATGTTAGCTGTATTAACTATTAAGCAAAATCAACATTGCATAAATATCGTTGAAGAGGCACTATCTACCTCTGCGGCTTATCTCAAACAGTCTGACAAAGTTATCGAGTTTGAAAAGTGCATTAAATTGGAAAATATTACTTTCAGTTACCCAAATGAGCAAGGTTTTGCTTTACAAGATATTAGTTTTACAATCAAAAAAGGAGAAAGAATCGGTATTGTAGGGCATTCAGGTTCGGGTAAAACAACGCTTACTAATATTTTACTTAGGTTTCTCAAAGAAGAAAAAGGCAGTATATGGGTAGATGATACAAAATTATTGGATAAGCATGTTAAATCGTGGCGCGATTTGTTGGGTTATGTGCAACAAGATGTTTTTTTAATAGACGGCACTATCAAAGAAAATGTTGCTTTTGGTATTTCCCCTCTGGCAATTGATGAAGAAAGGATCCGAAAGGTGCTGTGGCAAGCTAGCCTGAGCGACTTTGTCAGTAGTTTATCTGACGGTATAGACACACTGATCGGAGAACGTGGCACGCTACTATCTGGGGGGCAAAAACAGCGACTAGCTATCGCCCGTGTACTTTATTCAGATGCCAAAATCCTCTTCTTTGATGAAGCTACCAGTGCGCTAGATAGCAAAACGGAAAAAGAAATTACCGAAGCTATCAGAAAATTATCTGACACACACTTTACCATGTGTATTATCGCGCACAGGATTACTACTTTGAAGTATTGTGATAAAATTATTAAAATGACAGATGGCAAAATAGAAACCATCTGCACTTATGAAAAATTACTAAAAGAAGAACTAGTTATATAATACTGAGCTAGAACTATTTAATCACTAAACCAATCAACTCAATGCTCCCTATTACCAAGCCCTTCCTGCCACCTAAAGAAGAATATGTAGGATACCTAGAAGGTATATGGAAGAGAAATTGGCTGACTAATAACGGGCTTTTACTCAAAGAACTCGAAAAAAAACTACAAAGCTACCTCAATATTGAGTACCTATCGGTAGTTGGCAATGGTACTATTGCCTTGCAAATGGCTATAAAATTACTCAATATTAGTGGGCAAGTCATTACTACGCCTTTTTCTTACGTAGCCACTACTGCCGCCTTGGTTTGGGAAAACTGCCAGCCTGTTTTTGTAGATATAACAAAGGATACTTTCAATATAGATCCCACTAAGATAGAAGCAGCTATTACATCCCAAACCAGTGCTATTTTAGCTACTCACGTATACGGCAACCCTTGCAACATAGAGGCTATTAAGCAGATTGCAGAAAAACACAAACTGAAAGTGATTTATGATTCTGCTCATTGCTTCGGTACGCAATATCGCGGCAAATCAATCTTTGCGTATGGTGATGTTAGTACGGCCAGTTTTCATACAACCAAAATTTTTCACATGGTCGAAGGTGGTGCAGTGATTACAAAAGATGCAGATCTGCAGAAAAAAATAAATTATTTAAGAAATTTCGGACACGCGGGGGAAGAATTTCAAGGCCTCGGAATCAATGGGAAAGCCTCCGAAATACATGCCGCTATGGGACTTTGTAATTTGAAATATATTAACGATATACTAGAGAAAAGAAAACAGCAATGGGTATATTATTATAAGCACTTAAATAAAATCAATGTGGAAATATTGAAAATACAAAATCAAATAGTTTACAATCACGCTTACTTCCCTATCGTTTTCCCTTCAGAAGAAATTTTATTAGCAGTAAAGAAAAATTTAGAAAGAAAGCAAATATTTACTAGACGTTATTTCTATCCACTTTTATCTACCCTCTCTTATGTCAACACAAACAAAACAATGCCTGTAGCAGAAAAAATCGCAAAAAACGTGTTATGTTTGCCCTTGTACCACGAACTGAAGGAAAAAGAACAAAAAAATATTATAGATATTATTAAACTTATTACCGAGTACTAAAAGGTAACTATCGCAGTATTCAACTAGAAAAATTTAATACTAATCCGAACAATAATAAGTGATGAAAATAGCTATCATGCAACCTTACTTTCTGCCCTGCATAAGCTATTTTCAGCTGATCAATGCTGTTGACAAATTTATTATTTATGACGATGTAAACTATATTAAAAAAGGCTGGATCAACAGGAATAACATTCTGCTTCATGGAAAAAAATATTCGTTTGCCATCCCTTTGAAAAAGGCAAGCCAAAATAAAAAAATTAATACCCTATCAATGAGCGAAGAAATAAGATGGAAAAATAAACTATTCAAAACAATAGAAAACGCCTACCAAAAAGCACCTTATTTTCAGGAAGTTATAGAAGAAGTAAAGAATATTATCTTTTTTGAAGATAATCAGTTGAACACCTTTGTACTGCATTCCATAAGAACAATCAACCAATATTTAGGCATAAATACCCAGACAGTTCCTTCTGCTAGTATATACCAAAATCAGCATCTAAAAGGAGAGCAAAGAATAGTAGATATTTGCCTGCGCGAAAAAGCAACTGCATATATTAATCCCATTATGGGTAAATCCATCTATAACAAAGATATCTTTGAAAAGAAGAATATTTCGTTGTGCTTTCTGGAAACAGTAATTACTCCCTATAGGCAATTTGAGCATAATTTTGTACCTTTACTTTCCATCGTTGATACGATGATGTTTCAAAAAAATAAGTATCAATTATTAAAACAATACAAACTATCGTGAAGCGCGATAAATTATCAAAAAATTATTTCTCATTGTGAAAATTGCTTTGGAAAATACGGTTATTCCCATAAAGGAGTGGATTGCCCCGACAAAGTAGAAGCCTTGAAAACATATCAGGTAATGCCAGAAATAATAGAAGAGCTTCAACATAATGCTTGTAAAGAAAGATACCCTCTGTCACTTGATTTATTAACAAATTTCTTAGCAAGAATTTTATTATCAGAAATGATTATAGTTTATACGAATATACAGTTTATATCTACAAGTAAGCATGAACAAAGTTATTATATTCGGTACTGAAGACACAGCAGAATTAGCGCATTACTATTTGTCGAATGACAGCGATTGGGAAGTCGTCGCTTTTAGTGTGAATCATGAATATATTCATTCGAAAGCGTTCAAAGGCTTGCCCATTGTGGCATTTGAAAATATTGAAAAAAAATACCCACCCGAAACCCACCGCTTCTTCGCACCGATGACAGCTGCCAGAATGAACCAGTTAAGAGAAAAAATATACCGACAAATAAAAGACAAAGGTTATCAGTGTATTAGCTATGTTAACTCTAGAGTGAGTATTTGTAACACAAAATTTGGAGAAAATTGTTTTATTCTTGAAGATAATACTATTCAGCCTTTCGTTAGTGTTGGAAATAATGTAGTATTGTGGAGTGGCAATCATATAGGACACCACAGTGTAATTAAAGACCACGTATTCTTTACTTCTCATGTAGTGCTTTCGGGGCACTGTGAGGTGGAGAATAATTGTTTTTTGGGCGTAAATGCCACCGTCAAAGACCGTATTCAACTGGCGCAAGGTACATTGGTAGGCATGTCTGCTAGCATCACTAAGCACACAGAAGCTTGGGGGGTATATACAGGCAATCCTGCACGGAAAAAAGGGAATAAACCGAGTTATGAGATATATTGACTGTCAAACATATTAAATAATGATGAAATGGATAAAAAAAGGGTTAATTTTCGCCCCAAACAGCAAACCATTTAGCTGGATTAAAAGATATGCTTCACAGCCAGTAGTAGATACCGAAGAAAAGAACCTAAGAATATACTTTTCTACTAGAGACGAAAAAGGCAGAAGCCTAATCACTTTTCTTGAAACAGACAAAGAATATCCCGAGAAAGTTGTTTATGTCCATGACAAACCCATACTCCCATTGGGAGAGATGGGTACATTTGATGATAACGGCATGATGCCCTCATGCATCGTTAGGTACAAAGAGGAAAAAAGATTATACTACATCGGCTGGAATCCTCAAAAAACAGTCTCTTACAAGTTAGCTGTCGGATTAGCAATAAGCACAGACAATGGCAAAACCTTTAGCAGGTATTCCCAAGGACCTATATGTGATAGAGAGCCGAGTGAACCATTCTTTAATAGCACAACTTGCGTGCTTAGGGAAGAAAATCAATGGAAAATGTGGTATATATCTTGTACAGGGTGGAGAGTTATTAATAACTGGCCAGAACCTGAATATCATATTAAATATGCCACCTCTTCAAATGGAATTCACTGGATAAAAACAGGTTTAGTTTGTATTGATTATGATGAGCATACACGGGCTATCGCCGGGCCCTGTGTATATACAGAAGATAATCTATATAAAATGTTCTATTCATACAGAGGAATAAAAAATTATAGAAACTCAACTGAACAATCTTACAAAATCGGCTATGCCGAATCAGAAGATGGTATACACTGGCAAAGAAAAGATAAAGAGATAAATTTATACCCGAGTACGCAGGGATGGGACGCAATCATGAATGAATATGCTGCAACTTACCTGTACAAGGGTAAGAGATATTTAATATACAACGGAGATGGCTTCGGTAAAACTGGTTTCGGGTACGCTACGTTAGAAAAATAACGCCAGCAATATGAACATAACCTTGAGTATATGCATTCCTACTTATAATCATAAAAATTACATAAAGGCATGTCTGGATGGAATAATTATGCAAAACACAAATTTTGCGTTCGAAGCATTGGTAGGAGATGACCATTCTACTGACGGTACTACAGAAATTATAAAACAGTATGCAAAAAAATCTCCTGATAAAATCATTCCTATTCTCCACCCATACAATCTATCTAAAATTAGATTCATACCAGGAAAAGAAAATTTCACTTATCTCTTAGAAAAATCAAGGGGAAAATACATAGCGATATGCGAAGGCGATGACTACTGGACAGACCCCTATAAACTCCAAAAACAAATAGACTTCTTAGAAGAACACCCTGATTATGCTCTCTGTTTCACAGATGTGAACAAACTAAACCAAAACACAGGCAAAATTACTAATACATTGATAAAAAATTCTTACTTATCGGCTAAACCCATGCCCGAGTATTTCACCTATAAAGATTATTTTAAAAATTATTTTTTCTCCCCTACCCTTACCTCAGTCTTTAGAAATCATATTGACATAAAAGCTATTAAACCTTGGTTTGTAAAATGCGGCTACGGAGACCTTGCCCTGTGGATATACTTGAGTTATACTAAAGGCAAAGTCAAAGTATTAAGTGATGTGACGGGCGTATACAGAAAACACAATCAAGGTGTATTTAATCAAAAAAATCCCTTCGACAAAGCCAAAACTCATAGAGATGTGCTGCGCATAACAGCTAAAAATTTGGGCTTCTCAAAAAAAGACTTTTATATTCATGGATATGCCAGACAAACCTTAAATATGCTATATGCCACTCCTAATAAAATGATAAAAATAAAACTAGTATTAGATCTTGCTAGCTTCCTTTTAAAAAAAGCATATCCTAAACTTTCCTTTGAAATAATCATATTCTTTATCCAAAAACTGCTCAGACTAAAAAGTAAACCAATTATAGAAACTTTAAGTAAAAACTTACTACCATGTTAAAAATCGGAATTATCAGTATGCTTACTTGATGGAAGAAATATTCATACCCTACTTTTTTGCTTTGCAATAAGGTTCAAAAAGTGCAAGCATTATGGACTTTCAGTATCTATTTTAGAACATGAAACCACCTATATTTATTATCGGAAACCCGCGTTCAGGTACTACTTTAATGAGACTGCTTATCAGCGGACATAAAAATATTGTTATTCCTCCAGAATCTTCCTTTGCGGTGTGGCTATACTCAAAATATGAAGATCAACCTACTGATTCTTCTTTTATCAGTAAGTATATTGTTGACTTAATGCAAACAAAAAAAATAGACACGTGGAATCTGAATAATAAAGATTTGTATGAATACTTGCTTTCACAAAACAAATACCAATCTTATGGCGATTTTGTAAGCAGAATATATTTATTCTATGCCCATAAACAAAAGAAAAGTGCTCATAGGTGGGGTGACAAAAATAACTCTCATATCATGTACCTGAGTGCTATCGATAAAATATTTCCTAAAGCTTATTATATTCATATAATAAGAGATGGACGAGACGTAGCTTGTTCCTACAGAGATATTAACCGAAGAAATATCAATAGCCGTTATGTCCCTAAACTACCTCAAACCATTGAAGCTATTGCTAAAGAGTGGCTTGATAATAACAATAACACTATTGAATTGCTAGCGAAAAAAGAAAAAAAATACATCATCACCGTTCGTTACGAAGATTTGGTAACAGATACAGTCAATACATTAAAGAAAATATGCTGCCAAATAGGAGAAAAATTTGACAAAAAAATGACAGTCAATTACCTCAAAAAAAATGACGAACCACAGGAGTTTATCGCGTGGAAAGAAAAAATAAGGCAGGCTCCTACCTCATCCCAAAAAAGACGATACATACGAGAAATGACAGTAAAGGAAATAAAAAAATTTAACCAAATAGCAAAAGAATTACTTAAAACGTATAACTATATTTAATCAAGTGGTATGGTATGAAACAAAAACCTTTACTAAGCGTCCGCATCATTTGCTATAACCAAGAAGCATTTATCGAAGAAGCTTTGGAAGGTATCTTCGGGCAGAAGACTAATTTCAGCTATGAAGTAGTTATAGGAGATGACTTGTCTACTGATACAACCTTGGAAAAAATTAAAAAATATATGGTAAAATATCCGGATAAAATAAACTTACTCAGTAGAAAGATAGGAGACGACTACTACTACAATAGAAAAAAGCTGGGGAGGCTTTATAATCTACTAAATGTGATGGAAAATTGCCAAGGAAAATATATCGCACTACTCGACGGCGATGACTACTGGACAGACCCCTATAAACTCCAAAAACAAATAGACTTCTTAGAAGAACACCCCGATTATGCTCTCTGTTTCACAGATGTGAACAAACTAAACCAAAACACAGGCAAAATTACTAATGCATTGATAAAAAATTCTTACTTATCGGCTAAACCCATGCCCGAGTATTTCACCTATAAAGATTATTTTAAAAATTATTTTTTCTCCCCTACCCTTACCTCAGTCTTTAGAAATCATATTGACATAAAAGCTATTAAACCTTGGTTTGTAAAATGCGGCTACGGAGACCTTGCCCTGTGGATATACTTGAGTTATACTAAAGGCAAAGTCAAAGTATTAAGTGATGTGACGGGCGTATACAGAAAACACAATCAAGGTGTATTTAATCAAAAAAATCCCTTCGACAAAGCCAAAACTCATAGAGATGTGCTGCGCATAACAGCTAAAAATTTGGGCTTCTCAAAAAAAGACTTTTATATTCATGGATATGCCAGACAAACCTTAAATATGCTATATGCCACTCCTAATAAAATGATAAAAATAAAACTAGTATTAGATCTTGCTAGCTTCCTTTTAAAAAAAGCATATCCTAAACTTTCCTTTGAAATAATCATATTCTTTATCCAAAAACTGCTCAGACTAAAAAGTAAACCAATTATAGAAACTTTAAGTAAAAACTTACTACCATGTTAAAAATCGGAATTATCAGTATGCTCACCCCTGAATTAAAATGGGCATCAACTGAACATTTATGGGCTGAGTTTGCCGAAGGGGCACTAAAATTAAATCATGAAGTTTTTATCTTGAAAAAAAAATGGAAAGACGAATACCCCCCAATGCAAGATCTGCTACAAAAAGGAGCAAAAATTATAGCTAGACATAGAAAAAGAAACTATTGGCTATATCGGATCATGAGAAAAATACTGTCACTGTTAAATAAAGAGTACCTATTAATTTATTATCAATCGGATTATTCACGCTTCTTTAGAAAAAAATATAATATCGTATTAATCAGTCAGTGCAAGACTACGCAAGTATCTATGTGCGCTGAATTGATGTATTACTTAAAGAAAAATAAAGTCCATTATTTTATTGTTTGTCAAGTCAATAGCGATAATGTTGTTTATCCTACTCATATACGCCAATCGAATAAACGCCTATATGATAATGCCTTAGGGGTGGCTTTTGTATCTAAACATAATTATGAACTGTCAGAAAGGCAGTTAGCTAGTAAAATTACTAAGGCATACGTAGTACAAAATCCAGTCAATCTGCCCGGTTATGAAAAAATATCTTTTCCTAAAACCGATAAAATATACTTTGCCATAGTAGCTCGCCTAGATATGGGCAAAGGGCATGATATTTTGTTTGAAACTTTAGGCAAACAAATATGGAAAAATAGAAACTGGCAGTGTAATGTATATGGCAGAGGTAATGATTTGACTTGTATGAAAGATTTAATCCAACACTATAATATTAGCGATAAAGTGGAATTTGCAGGACACGTCAAGGATGTTAAAAAAATTTGGCAAAAGAATCATATATTATTATTACCTTCAAGATTTGAAGGGACGCCTTTAGCTTTAGTAGAAGCCATGGTATGCGGCCGACCCTCAGTAGTAACGGATGTAGGCGGAAATAGAGAATGGCTAGAAGAGGGAAAAACAGGCTTTATCGCTGAAGGACCCACTGCTTACTCTTTTGGTAAAGCTTTAGAAAAAGCTTGGCAAGGACGAAGCAGATGGGAAGAAATGGGTGAACAAGCCCACAGGGTAGCTATGCGAAAGAAAGACATAACACCGGGTAAAACTCTACTAAATATTGTTTTGCAAGAATATAATGAAGTCTTTGTATCCAACTGAAATATTAATAACTATTAGTAAAATAGAAATAAATTCACTCATAATACTATTCATTTGGAAGAAACCATACTATATGCCACTGCATAAATTGGGATAAATACTTCATTGTACTGACACAAAAAATGATTTGCTTTGCCCAAAAACACCATACATGAAAATATATTGACCAAAAAAAGAAGAGAGTTAGAAAATGAATAAAATTTTCTTGTAAAAAGAATATTTTTATGCCTATGAAAACAGTCATCTTTGCCGGCGGCATGGGTTCGAGAATATCTGAAGAATCGCACCTCAAACCAAAACCGATGATTGAAATTGGCGGCAAGCCTATGCTGTGGCATATTATGAAGATCTATCAGTGTTACGGATTCAATGAATTTGTCATCTGCTTGGGCTACAAAGGCTATATCATTAAAGAATACTTTGCCAACTATTTTCTTTATAATGCAGATGTTACCTTTGACCTGTCATGCAATAAAATGCACATACACAGAAGCCATGCAGAAGATTTAACAGTTACTCTGGTGGACACAGGTCTTCATACCATGACAGCCGGACGGCTCAAAAGAGTACAGTCATACATTGGAGAGGAAGATTTTATGCTTACCTACGGCGACGGGCTTTGTAATGTCAATATTCGGTCCTTAGTGGCTTTTCACCAGCACCACGGCAAAACAGCAACAGTTACTGGTATTCAACCCAGAGGCAAATTCGGTGTGATGAATGTAAGTAAATCAGACGCGCAAGTGCAGTGCTTTACAGAAAAACCAAAGGAAAGCAAAGGCTGGGTTAACGGCGGTTTTTTCGTTTTAAAACCAAAAGTATTCGATTATCTCGAAGAAGAAATCGACCATATCATGTGGGAACAAAACCCTATGCGCAAACTAGCTAACAACGGAGAACTCATGATGTATCGGCACGAAGGCTTCTGGAAATGTATGGATATATTAAGAGACAAAATTGAGCTAGAAGAAATGTGGAAAAATAACCCCCAATGGAAAAAATGGTAAGTTATAGAGTATAGCTGAAAAGACCCATCGCTTTGAGCGGAGAATAAACGAAGCTTTCAAAAATACACAAAGAATATGCATATAAATATACTTGTGTTTATTGTTGCCATGAAAGCAGGAAAACACCGATAAAATGCCTAAAATATCATTGTTAAATCAACTCAGAGAAGTATATCAGGATACAAAGGTTTTTCTAACAGGTCATACCGGCTTCAAGGGAAGCTGGATGCTTATCTTGTTGCACCTGCTCAAAGCAAAAGTGCAAGGCTATGCATTGGCAAGCACACAACAATCCATGTATCAGCATATCGAGGCAAATAGACTATGCCAATCACATATAGGAGATATTAGAGATGCTGCATCTCTTCAAAGACAGATTGAATCTTTCCAACCGAATTTCATTTTCCACTTTGCTGCACAACCTCTGGTATTAGACTCTTATTGCGACCCACTCTATACGCTCGAAACCAATACAATGGGTACAGCCTATCTGCTAGAAGCAGCAAAAAGTGTTACAAAACCCTGCCAAATACTTGTCATTACTACCGATAAAGTATACCAAAATCGTGAATGGGTATACGCCTACCGCGAAACTGACCGCTTGGGTGGCCAAGATCCATACAGCAGCAGTAAAGCTTGTGCAGAACTACTCGCCGATAGTTACAGAAATAGTTTTTTCCATCCCAAAAGCTACAAAAAACACCAAAAAAGCCTAGCCACAGCAAGAGCAGGAAATGTTATTGGCGGCGGCGACTGGGCCGAAAACCGTATCATCCCAGATATCATTAGAAGCTTGTCACAAAACAAGCCCATAGCTATCCGAAACCCCGATGCAGTGCGTCCCTGGCAGCACGTGCTGGAAGCCTTGACTGGTTATTTAATTTTAGGGCTCCATTTAAGCAAAGAACCTGAATCTACACAATATAATAGCTCGTGGAATTTCTCACCAACGCAGCACGAAAATATAAGTGTGAAAAACTTGGTAGAACACGCCATCGCTTGCTGGGGGTCAGGTGGCTTTTTTGTGTCGCAGCAAATACAAAAGTTTCACGAAACCAATTTATTAAAATTAGACTGCTCCAAAGCAATTAAATACTTAGATTGGAAACCGAGAATGAATACTTTGCAGGCTATCGAAATGAGCGTATCGTGGTATAAAGCAGCAGCACAAAAAAACCCTTTTCGAGTAAGTGTCATGCAAGCTAAAAAATACCTGAGCCATGTATCTGGTTAATGACGCTTTCAACCAATAAAAAACATGCATATACTTATTTATATCAAAAGGTCAGGGGTGGGCGGCGTGCAAAGGTTTGTATATATGATAGCAAAAGAACTAATCAAAAATAATAGCAAAGTGTCTATTTTCTACCATATACCCGAACTTGCTCTAAGCGATGATTTTAGCCAACTAAAAAATATCAATATACTCACCCTTTCAAAAAACCGATATATTATTACAGCAATCAATTATATGAGAAACTGCCTTCACTGGCTCGACCTCCGGTTTGACTTTAAAGAATGGTGCAACAAAAAATATTTTTTTTATATTTTAAAAAAATACCAAATCGACATCATACACAGTAATAGCGAAATAGGAGAACTACTTATTCTTGCAGCAAAGAAAAAATATAATATCCCCTTTATCGTTACACTACACGGTTTCTACAAAAAAATACCAATACGTGATAAAGCGTATACCCAAAACATCTTGCGAAACCTAGCAGCAGAGGCAGAGCGTATTATTTACCTATCAAAAGATAATCTAAAACCTTTTCGAGAAGCATTGAAAAAAAAAACAGCCGACAAACAGGTGTTTCAAAGAATTTACAACGGCATTGAAATGCCAAAAAATATAAAACATATCGCACATAATAACAGTACATTTACCTTTGGCATGATAGCCAGAGGCATTCCCGAAAAAGGCTGGGAACAAACAATACAAGCCTTCGTCCGCCTAAGTCAAATGACAGAAAAAGACATCCAACTCCATTTATATGGAGATGAAACATATTATACTAAACTAGCAAAAAAATACAAGTTTGTAAAAAATATATACTTTAAAGGAAAGAGTAACTCTCCTACAACAGTGATACAAAATTTCCATGTGGGCTTATTACCCAGTTATAGTCATACAGAAGAAATGCCTTATACAATTATAGAATATTTGGTATGTGGCAGACCAGTCATAAGCACATACACTGGAGCAGTTCCCGAAATGATTGAAGACCCACAAGGTAACCGAGCAGGTGTATTAGTTAATACTGTATCTACGAGACCAGCTGTTGAAGAAATTAAAATGGCTATGTACAATTATTTAACAAATGCTGCCCTCTACCAATCGCATAAAAACTTCGCATTAAGTGCTTCGCAAAAATTTAATATAAAATACTGCGTAGAAGAATACATGAAGGTATACCGACACGCTTTAAATAAAAAATATTAAAAACAGTTATGAAAATATGCCTCATAGGTGCTACTTCTTTTTTAGCTCGGTCTATTATAGAAGAATTGTTAAAAAAAGACGACCACATCTTACATCTTTTTAGCAGAAAGATACCGAAAATAATTACCCAAAGACACAGTCAGTGTATTTACAGCAACTACCATTTTCCTGCCTACCCTCTGCCTTTAAACAAAAAAATATTGCCGAGCGAAATTATTATTTATTGCGCAGGAGCAGGCATACAACCCAAGCATAGAGACAAGAGTAGCCATATTTTTGAACTAAACACCTTTGAACCGATGAGACTGATTAATTTTTTACAAAAAAGTCGGTGGCAAGGGCAATTAATTACTTTCGGCTCTTATTTTGAAATAGGCAATAATGAGCAAGAGAAATACTTCACAGAAAAAGAGCTTATCTATCAACGCAATATACTGCCAAATGCTTACTGCGAATCTAAATTTTTGCTCACACAATTCATTCATCAGAAACTTGTAAAAGCTGAAAAATTGAGTTTTCATCTCTTACATATGATATTGACTAATATTTACGGAAAAGAAGAAAACCGCGAAAGGCTTATTCCTTACCTAGTGAGCAGTATCAAAAACAAACAGGATGTTTCACTCACTTCGGGCAGGCAGAAAAGACAATATGTACATGTAAAAGATGTTGCTTTATTAATTACACAAATAGTTAATCAAAAACTTAGTGGCATTTTCAATATCACCACACAAGAAAGTATATCAGTAAAACAAGTAGTAGAAAAAACTTTATGTATAGGAAAGAAAAAAACAAACATAGAGGTACGAGCAGACTTTGGAAAAGCTATTAAAAGAGACAGTAATATGCAATTCTTGGCTTTAGACAATAGTAAGGCAAGAAAAAAACTGGGATTTAAAGCATCTATTTCTTTGGAAAAAGGCATTGAAACATATTTCAATAATTAACACTATAAGCACCATCACATGCAAACCATTGGAAGTATATTGCCAGATGTAAAGGTGATAGAAAGTACTTTTGTAGCAGATCAAAGAGGAAGTTTTCTAAAAATTTTTCAGAGCAAAAAAACCATCTTGCAAGGTTTCCATACCAAACAGGTGAATTTTGTTACTACAAAACAACAGCACACCCTTAGGGGCTTACACTACCAAAGCTCTAGCTTTTCAGAAGCCAAATTTTTCAGAGTTATTTCAGGAAGTGTCCAGCTCGGCTTTATCGACCTAAGAAGCAAAAGCAGCACCTACCTGCAATCAGGGTCAATAGTATTAGAACACAGCAAAACAGGAATTTTAATTCCCAGAGGCTATGCCACTGGCTATTGCACCTTACAAAACAATACGCAAATTCTATACCTTTGCGATAATGACTACCACCCCGAAGCCGAAAAGGGAATCTGCTGGCACGACCCAATCTTGAAAATAGAATGGCTAGTAAACCAGCCAATTGTTTCGGTAAAAGATCGTACTTGGACACAGTGGCGGTAAAGCATATTATCTCACATTATATTATCCTATTTCATGTTGATAGACATACTAATACCTACCTATAACCGAGTAAAATGCCTGGTGAAAAACCTTGAATTACTCCAAAATCAAATCATTACTTACAACCTATACGAGCAAGTCAAAATTATTATTTCTGATAATTGCTCACCTGATGACACAGAAGAGCAAGTAGAAGCATTCTCACAAAGAAAATCAAAAAAAGTGCGGGTTAAATATTTCCGCACAGATAAAAATATCGGTCTGGAAAGAAACGCGGTGCAGGTACTATCTCGAGCCACTGCCCACTACCTGTTATGGACAGGAGATGATGATTTCATTGCTGATGGGTATTTACACTATTGTGTTAAAAAGGTAACAGAAAACCCGAGAATAGGATGTATTCTAGCAGGCATAAAAAAAATGGATGGGCAAGGACAAGTAAGCAATTTAAGGAATTTTGACTTTGAAGAACAACTATTACCAGCAGGGTTTGAAACGATGCTGCAATATTCGCACTTCGCACATCAAATGTCAGGTTTGCTCTTAAAAAGAGAAAATCTACTTGAAAACTATCTTCAAAACGAAAAATACAGAACCCCCTACCTATTTATTTACTTCACTACAAACCGCATGGCACAATATCCAAGCATATTTGTTCCAAAGTTTAAAACGATAGTAACAATTTACAATAGAAAAGATTGGAGCTATAACCAAGTCGGTTTGTTGGATCAAGTATACCGAGCCTATTTTCCTTTTATAGAAAAACTTGGAAAACACAGAGTAAAAAAATTGCTGCTAAGATTTACAATGATGCATTCTTACCGACTAAACATAAACACCAAAGCACCGCTGAGAGTACTAAAACAGTATAGATATCTTGCAAGAAGTACACGAAACATCGCTGGTTTCAGGAGTGCATTAGCACAGCTGCTAATAAAGGAGTTTACTTTATACCTTCTCAAGCAGCTCAGCTTTCGTTAGAGTTTCGTTAAAAACGATAATAAGGCTTATAGGCAGGGGGAGCTGTGGTAGGACAGGCACGCTGGCGGCTAACAGACTCCCTGATGCGATTCTTGTGTTCAAGGTAATCGTATCTTCTATCTAGTTTCTGGTGATAAGTTGAGTGATAAGTACACGACGACATAGACAATATCAGAAAAAAAAGTAGGCTTGAAATAAGTCGCATATTTAAAAGTTTAATGTCTTTCATAATTAAAATGTTTAGTCAATAAAACAGTACAACGGAAAACAAAAATAGACAAAATTCTAAACTAAAAGATGATATAATCAGACCCATGAGTAACTTTTATTCCGAAAACTTGTAAATTCCATGCTTTTGTAGCACTTTAGCGGATTATTTCTGAAATAGGCTTAAGGAACAAATTATAAACACTACCCACTTCTCTTTCTATTGCGATGGCAATTTTCACAAAAACTCATATAGTTTATTAATTACTAACTTACTAAACAATGAAAAAAAAATACTTCACTTTCACAGCCTTATTGTGTGGTGTATTCACCTATACTACAAGCATGGCACAACTCACCCTCTCAGGTAGTGTTATTAGTGCGGAGACAAAGGAGTCGCTAATTGGTGTGAATATTGTTGTTAAAGGTACTTCCATTGGCACTGCTACCGATGTGAACGGTAGGTATAAGCTCAATATTAAAGGGGAATTACCCCTTACTGTCAGCTACTCTGCCATAGGTTTTAATACTTTAGAAAAAAGAATCACAACAGGCAATATTTCAGATAATATTGATGTAGCACTTTCTTCTGCTACCCTATTGGGGCAAGAAGTGGTTATCTCTGCTTCGAGGGTAGAAGAAAATATTTTACAATCGCCTGTTACTGTTGAAAAATTAGATATTTTGAGCATACAGCAGGCTGCGACCCCTGATTTTTATGACAAGCTCGTTAATGTCAAAGGGGTCAATGTCATTGCAGGGTCGCTCACCTTTACCTCTATCAATACAAGAGGCTTTGCTACTAATGCTAATACTCGTTTTGTACAACTGGTTGATTGGGTAGACAATGCAGCACCCGTATTGAATTTCCCTACGGGTAACTTGGTCGGGCTTTCTGAGCTAGAAGTAGAGTCTGTCGAACTAATACCCGGAGCCGCTTCAGCACTTTACGGACCCAATGCTTTCAATGGCATATTGCTTATGAATAGCAAAAACCCTTTCGACTATGAAGGTTTGAGCGTACAAGTAAAGACTGGAGTTACCCAACAAAATGCCAGAGCTACTGCCGGAAATGCTACCACAAGTCCTTTATACAATGTATCGCTGCGATATGCTAAAAAAATCGGTGATAAACTTGCCTTTAAAATACACGGTTCTATTCTTGATGCCAAAGACTGGGAAAGCAATGTCTACGACATAGAAAGTTCAAACCCAAGCCAACGCGTCGATGTTAATGATGAAAATTTTACGGGAAGAAACCCGGACTTTAACGGATTAAACCTCTACGGAGATGATATTCCCATTGATTTACCCATTAATACCACCTTTGCCGATCTTGTAGAAGCAGGATCTATTCCGCAGTTAGCAGGGTTATCGGCAGCACAGCGCTTGACTTTGGCGAATGGTATGCGAGAATTGGACAACCCTACAGTAACACGTACAGGCTTCAGAGAACAAGACCTATTTGCCGATTATAATGCCAGAAGTATCAAAATAGGAGGTGCTTTGCATTATAAGATTAGTGATAAATTAGAAGTCAACGGCTCCTATACTTACGGCAGTGGTTCAAGTATTTATCAGGGTGCACAAAAGTATGCAATTAGAAATTTTTTACAAGATTTTTTTAAATTAGAATTAGTAGCAGATAACTTCTTCGTTAGAGGATATGTTACGCGCACAGATGCCGGTAATTCTTATAACGTTGATGCTCTGGGTGCCTTTGCCAATGAAGCTTTTTCACCCTCTAGCACTGAGTGGGCAGGTAGTTATGGACTCACTTACGCTGCCGCACGCTTAGGAGTACTCGGATTGATAGATCCTAATTTTACCACACAATTAGGCAATCAATTTGATGAGGCTACCTCACACCGAATCGCACGAGCGGCAGCAGATGCGGCAATTCCTGAAACCACTTCGCAAGCCTTCCAAGATACGCTGGCAAGTGTCAGAAGTAGATTTTTTAAAATAGACCCCAATGGTGCCTCTTTTATCGATAATTCTAGAATCTATCACGGTGAGTTCAACTATAATTTCAAAAACCAAATAAAGTTTATCGACTTGCAAATAGGCGGTAACTATCGGCAATATGATTTATCATCAGGAGGTACTATTTACAAGCAAGAGTCAGTAGCAGGCGAATTTCAGAGAATCCCTATCAATGAATACGGCATATATACACAAGTAATTAAAAAACTCCTGGACAATCGTCTGAAACTGACAGGTTCTTTGCGATATGATAAAAATGAAAACTTTCAGGGGCAAATATCTCCCAGAGTCTCAGGAGTATATACTTTTGCTACTACAAACAATATTCGCGTCTCTTACCAAACAGGTTTTAGAAACCCCGATAGCCAAGCCCAATTTATCGATTTCCCTACTGCTACGGGAAGAATACTCGGCGGCACACCTGGCAATGCACAGGGATTAGCAGTATATGAAACCCCAGTGGTTAATGCGCTTACTATGGCTTCAAACCTAGCCAACGGAATTAGCCCTGATACCATTACAATAGACTATGTAAAACCCGAAAAAGTAAGAGTGATAGAAGTGGGATATAAGTCGGTGATTAATAATACTATCTCTATAGACGTCAACTATTATAATAATAGATACACTGACTTTATCGTAAGTGGAGCAGTGATTCCTATTGAAGGTGAGTTTGCCGGCAGTACAATATTACCCTACACAAATGCCTCCGACATAGTCAACTCACAAGGTGCTGCTCTGGGTCTTCAATACAACGCCCCTAAAGACTTTGTATTTAGTGGTAATTATAGTTGGAACAAGTTTTCAGCCCCCGATGAAGTCACTGATGCCACTTTACTTTCTTTTAATACGCCAGAACATTCCTTCAACTTAGGGCTTGCCAATCGTAGACTATTTGAAAACTTTGGCTTTGACATTAGCTACCACTGGCAACAGGAGTTTAAGTGGGTAAGCACTTTTGCGCCAACAGGTGCTCATTTACCTTCTTACCACCTGCTCAACGCACAGATCAATTATGAAATTCCTTCTATGAAAACTGTACTAAAATTGGGAGGAACGAATTTGCTACGAAAAGATTACTTCACCGCCTACGGCGGTCCAGCAGTGGGTTCACAGTTCTATTTCTCTATTACCTTTGACCAAAGCATGAGATAATTTTTTTTAAATATCATCTTCAAACAAAATAATCATGAAAAAAAGACAACCATATATTTATTTATTAGCAGGTGTGTTCTTATTCAGTGCCTGTAGAGATCAGTTTTCTACTATTCGAGAACCTGTAATACCGCAAATAATTACTCCTTCCCCCGCAAGTGCAGGTGATGCCGATTTTACTAAGTATGTCGCCATTGGCAACTCACTAACGGCCGGCTTTATGGATGGCAGTGTGTACAACAGAGGTCAGGAGAATTCTTATCCTAGGTTGCTAGCTACCCAGTTTAGTCAGGCAGGTGGTGGTGCTTTTAACCAGCCAGATATCAATGCTGAAAATGGCTTTTTTAGTATGAGTTCAGACGGAAGTACAATTCTTGGCAGATTAAGACTCAATACTCAGGGCATCCCTAGCCCTATCGTTCCGGGCGATGCGATTAAGCCTTATAGCGGCGATAAAAATGCTTTGAATAATTTTGGCGTACCCGGTGTATCTGTTGTAACTGCACTAGCACCCCAACTCGGCAACCCTACTGCCGGTAATCCCTACTATTCTCGCTTTGCTTCCGTTCCTAACACTTCGACACTTATTGGGGATGCAGCAGCGGCAATGAGCAATGGAGGTACTTTTTTTACATTTTGGTTGGGAGCTAACGACATTTTAGGTTATGCCACCATAGGTGCCGATGATATCCTGGCTGCATCTGAGCTTTCTTCTCCTACAAATGCCAATGTTTTTCGAGCTTCATATACAACGGCATTAAATGCCATTCTAAACGCCTCACCTGAAGCTAAAGGTTTAGTAGCTAATATTCCCAGCATAGTATCAGCACCCTTTTTTAGTACAATTTCATATAATGATTTTGAGTTAAAGGAAGATAAGCAAGTAAAGCAAGTAAATGCTTTATATCAATCGCAAATAGACTCTTTACTCACCAGCACAGTGGCAAAAACTGTTATTACTATTGGTACAGTAACAACACAAATACTTCCGGCAGTAATGAGCGGACTTATATCAGCAAATGTTATTACAACTGCCGACAGTACGGCTTTATATGTCGCCTACGCAAGTGCTTTTCCCGATGCATTTGCTGCTAACCCCAGCAACCCGACACCACAAGCACCCAACACCTCTCAGCAGGCAGTCTTTAATCAAATTACAACACAAGTACACACACAATTGGCAAGCACTGCCGTAATAAGCGGTATAGGCAGTCAATTATCGGCTTATCTGGCAGATCCTACTAATACCAATTTCACCCATATACATACCCAAGTAACAGAACAAGTGAATACACAAATCACTACACTTAAGCAAGCAGGATTCTATCCCGAAGTTTCCATAGGTGCAAATCCTATTATTATTGAAGATGCAAACAGCCCCACAGGTATCCGATTTGCACGCGAGGGCGAACTTATTTTACTGACAGCAGCCAGTGAAATTGCTAAAGGACCTTTATCAGATAGGTTTGTGCTGACAGCAGACGAAATTGTAATCATTAACGACATAGTAAATGCCTTTAATGAAATTATTAAAACAAATGCAGAGGCTCACCCCAACAGAATAGTTTTTGTAGACATGTTTGCGAGACTCAACAAAATTGTTGCCGACGGCGTTCAAACACAGTACGGAGTGGTGGTAGACCCCAGCATAGCACCTCCCTTCGGAATATTTTCTCTGGACGGCATCCACCCCAATGCACGAGGCTATGCTTTGATAGCTAATATTTTTATAGAATCTATTAACAAAAAATTTGATGCCAGCCTTCCGACCACTAACCTGAATATAACACCCGGTAATGATTTTCCGCAGTAAACAAAATAACCCAAGAATACCCCGACTACAGAGTATACTTGGGTTATCTTATCCTTTTCTCAAGCCAGCTAAAAATGCCATACTGAATATTTAGCAAATAACAACATTTTCTCAAATCTCTGTATTAAGCAGAGGTGTAGAAACCTTAATAGCCGATAAGTGAGTATAAAAAAATTTAATATTGTGCTTATAAAAAGTGTGGCTATGCGTAAACATCTGCTGGTACTCTTATTACTTGCAGCTTACTTTCATGCTCCCGGACAAGGACTCAGAACCATAGTTAAGTCTATAGAAAAACACAGTTTTGAAAAAGCGCATAAAAAACTCAATAAGCTGCTGCTGAAAGACTCCCTCAATGTTGGTGCATATTACCTTTATTCATTATATTACCTAGATTCTGCCAATAGGTTATACCAAGTAGATTCTTCCTACAAATATATTTTGAGTGCGCAAGCACTTTACCCTACATTACAAAAAAAACAACAACGTGCATTAGAAAAACTACAGATAGACTCCTTATCTATTAAAGAACAAAAAACGAAAATAGACAGCATAAAATTCGCAGTAACTACAAAAATACATACCGAAGCATCGTATATTGATTTCATCAATCGCCACCCCACATCTCAACAAATACCCGAAGCTATACGCCAAAGAAACCTGTTAGCATATTCCACTGCAGAACAACAAAATACCTATCATAGCTACCTGAGTTTTATAGAAAAATACCCGCAGGCACAGCAAATACGACAAGCCGCCGAAAAATATCATATATTATTGTACCAAGATAAAACACAGCGTGGTACCATAGAAAGCTTTGAAAACTTTGTCTTGGAGTATCCCAATAATCCTCACCGAGATAAAGCAGAAGAAGAACTCTATGAATTATTTATCACAGACAATAAAATCAGTACACACAAGGCATTTATTCAACGCTTCCCTTGGCATAAATATTTTAACAGGGTGTGGAAGTGCTTGTGGTATTTAACTGAAAACAAAGAAAAATTTTTGGAGAAGTATCCTGATTTCCCCGACAAAAACTTTGTAGCAACACACCTTGAAAAAGATACACTGTTGTATTTTCCGTTTATTTTAGCAGGCAAATATGGTTTTATGGATTATCACGGCAAAGAAGTCATCGATGTCCAATTTGCCAACATAGCAGAATATTATAAATGTGAAGGCATTCAAGAGGATATAATTAAAGTATTCAACGAAAAAGGTGAAGCCGCCGCAGTGGACAAAACAGGCAAGTTACTCACAACATATGAATACAATACAGTAGAAAATTTTGGTGCAGGTGCGTTGTTGGTCAGTAAGGGTAGAAAGTACGGGTTATTACACAAAGAGAATTTTACACTCCTACCCACCGAGTACGAGTCACTTAAATTTGTCAATCAAAGTGTTATCAAAGCCAAAAAAGATGGAGCTTGGGGATTACTCACTTATAACAACAAAATACTAGTAGAGCCGATATACGATAATATCACAGCCATCAGTGCCACTACACTCGCTCTAAAAAGAAATAATCGCTACGGTTTTGTAAAAACTGACGATTTGCTAAAAAGTCTACCGACAAAGTCTCTTGAACCCACACTGCCCTACGACCGCTATGAATACACACATGAAAATTTCCTGTTGTTAGAAGATAAAGCAAAAAAATCTATTGTTAATCTGGAGGGTAAAAAAATTATCGATCATTTTGAAAATATGCTTGAAGTACCCGAAGGATGGATTATTGAGCGACAAAAGCAATCATTTGTTTATAACCTAGAAGGGCAAAACCTCACCCCATCTGGTTACGAAAATATCATTAGCAGCACACACGGCTATGCAGTGCAGGAAAAAGGACTTTGGGGTTTTATAGACATTTTAGGTAAAATATCTATTCCTCCTGCTTATGACACCACTTATTTTTTAGGAGATAGCGGCATATTACTCAAGAAAAAAAATAAAAAATATGGCTACTTTTATCAGGATACCACCCTGCGGAATTTATCGGCATATGAAGAATTGAATATAAAAGTTATTAACAATCAACAAGCAGTATCAGATAGCAGATGTAGCATATATATTATTGTGCGAAATAAATACGCAGAAGGTGTCATAACAAGTGATGGAAAACAAATAATTCGCACAAATTATGATCAAATAAAATTTCTGAACGACCAAATAATCCGGCTCACCTACAAAGGAAAAACAGGTCTCGCTAACACAAAGGGGCAAATCATCTTAAGGCTTCGCTATAAAGGAATTAGTGCTATAAAAAAAGGATATTTTTCATTATTTAAGGATAAAAAATTCGGTATTTTCGACCCTAAAACTAATACCGTTATCCCCACTATTTATGAAAGTATTCCCGAATTATACGGACAGAGCGATAGTATTTTTATAGCTAAAAAAGAAAAGTTTGGACTCATCAACCAACGCAATGAGATGATTAGCCCTTTCCAGTTTGAGCAAATAAAATATTGGAGCGATACAATTATGCTAGTAAACCATAGCAATAAATGGAAATTATATAACTTTGCTGCCAATTATTTCGTAGCTGAAGTTTTTGACACTTTCGAGTACATTAGAAAAGACGAAAAAGAAATCGTTATTGTTACTTACAGAAGCAGCGGCTACGGGCTATTAAGCAATAAGCAGGGCAGGCTTATTCCTGAAGAATATTCTGCTATTTTGGATATTTCCCAGTCTGATGTCCCTTTGTATTTTGTAGAAAAATATAATGCTATGGCAAAATCCTACCTTATTTTATATATTGATCAAAAAGGAAAAGTAAGCAAGTCGCAGTATATGTATGAAAAGGATTACGAGAAAATAATTTGTAAAGAATAGTATTAAAAATACTATTACTTTAAATATGCTATCGCTAAAAATGAAAGTACTAAAATTCGGAGGCACCTCAGTAGGAAGCTCGGAAAGCATACTAAAAATTACCGAAATCGTTCGACAAAAATCACAAACATCTAAACTAGTTGTTGTTGTATCTGCATTTGGAGGTGTTACCAATCAACTGGTCAGTTGTAGTGAGTTAGCCGCTAGAGGAAGTGATGCCTACCTGCAAATAATCAAAAAAATAGAAGAAGGAAGTTTCCAAATTGTCAATGAGCTGATTCCTGTTATAAAACAAAGTAGCATACTTGCCGATGTAAAGCTACTAATCAACGAGCTTGAAGATATTTTACAAGGAGTTTGTTTACTTCAAGAGCTCACAGAAAGAGCATCTAGTTATATACTGAGTTTTGGAGAGCGAATTTCTTCGTTCATTATTTATCATCATTTCAAAAATCAGGGGCTGCCAGTAGCCTTATTAGATACCCGAAAAGTTATTATTACAGATAGTTGCTTTGCTCGAGCTAGCGTAAAGCTGAAAGCTAGTGAAAAAGCCATTAGGCAAGCCCTGCGTGCAAATGATATTACCTTAGCACCCGGCTTTATTGCAGCCAATAAAGCAGGCATTACCACCACCTTAGGCCGAGGAGGCTCAGACCACACCGCCGCTGTTTTTGCCTATGCAGTCAACGCAGAAATACTGGAAATATGGACTGATGTAAACGGCATGATGACAGCAGACCCCAAAAAAGTGGTCGGTGCTTTACCCATCCGAAACTTATCTTATAAAGAAGCCCTTGAGCTGTCGCATTTTGGTGCTAAAGTAATATACCCCCCCACCATACAGCCAGCACTGGGAAAAAACATACCGATATGCATCAAAAATACTTTTTATCCGCAGGCGGCAGGAACCTATATCAGCCACGATACCCACAACGGAGAAAAAGCCATCAAAGGTATTTCTTCTATCGAAAATATTACCTTACTTACGATCAAAGGTAGCGGTATGGTTGGGGTTCCGGGTACTGCTATGCGCCTTTTCGCAGCATTATCTCAAGAGGCAATCAATATTATACTTATTACCCAAGCCTCTTCCGAGTACGCAATTACTCTTGCAATAGACAGCAACGACACAAAGCAAGCAGTAGTAGCTATTCATAAAACCTTTGCCCAAGAGTTCAAACAAAACAAAATAGGTGAAGTCGCCACGCTAGAAAAATTATCGGTAGTAGCTATTGTGGGAGAAGGTATGCGACAACAACCGGGTATAGCCGGTAAAATGCTCAGTATTCTGGGCAGAAACAGCATTAATGTTTCTGCTATCGCACAAGCATCTTCAGAAAGGAATATTTCTATCGTTATTGAAGATAAAGATGCAAAAAAAGCCATCAATGTGCTGCACGAATCCTTCTTTTTATCAGAAAACCGAAGAATACACATTTTTCTGGCTGGCATCGGTAATGTAGGACGTACGCTACTAAGACAAATACAGAGCCACCAAGAGCGGCTAAAAAAAGAATATAGTATTGACATTAAAATATGTGGGCTGATGAACAGCAGGTTCATGGTCTTTAATGAGTCAGGCATCGCTCCCGAAAACTGGAAGCAAAGTATCGAAAATTCGGGGATAATTTCTGAGCAACAAAAATTTTTAAAAAAAATTATAGCAATGAACCTGCGCAACGCTATTTTTGTCGATTGCACGGCAGAAGCCACTATCACTAATTTGTATGAGTTTTTCCTATCTTCGAGTATTTCTGTTGTAACATCTAATAAAATTGCCTGTTCATCTGCATATCATTTATATCAACGCCTAAAGCGTACGGCGCGCAAGCATAATGCCTGTTTTTTATTTGAAACTAATGTGGGTGCAGGGCTACCCGTTATTAGCACGCTGAATGATCTGGTAAAAAGCGGTGATAAAATTCGCCGCATCGAGGCGGTGCTTTCCGGGACACTCAATTTTATTTTTAACCAATTTGATGCAAGGAATCGTTTCAGTGAAGTCGTTCGCTTAGCCAAAGAAAGGGGCTACTCAGAGCCAGACCCCAGAGAAGACCTGAGCGGCATGGATGTCATGCGTAAAATTCTGATTTTGGCAAGAGAATCAGGGGCTACTTTAGAACCAGAAATGGTTAATATAGAAAGTTTTATCCCACAGGAGTGTATGAAAGCGGAAAGTGTTGAAGGCTTTTTCAGTAAATTGCAAAAACACGACAGAGGCTTTGAAGCTAAAAGAGAAGCAGTTGAAACAAAAAAAGAAAAAATGTGCTTTATGGCTACTTATGAAGAAGGAAAAGCATATGTAAAATTGCAAAATGTTAATGCTACCCACCCTTTCTACCAACTGGAAGGTACTGACAGTATTATTTTATTTTATACCGAAAGATACCACACCCGGCCTCTGGTAGTTAAAGGTGCAGGCGCAGGCGCAGACGTAACAGCAGCAGGAGTCTTTGCAGATATTATAAAAACAAGCAATCAATAATAATGGGTAATGAATTATACAAGTTATACAACAGATTGAGAAAAATAGTAGTGATACGGTCAGAAAATATATATATCTTATACTTTTTTATTACGCATATTAGCTGCCACAGTTAAAAATTTCTGTTAAAGTTTAATATTTGTGTAACCGAGTAATTCATCAATTAATCATTTGTAATTAAATAAAAAATTATGCGCAATAAAATAGGTGTCGTTTTGCTAACCACTACTATAACCATCCTTTGCTTATTTTATTTATCCTTCACTTTTGTATCGAGAAATATTCAGCAAAAAGCAAAAGCTTATGCCAATGGAGATTATCAAAAACGACTCAACTACCTCGACTCTATGTGGAATAAGGAGGTGTATTTCGGTTTTACCTTCGGTGAAATCAAAGAATATGAACTGAATTTGGGTTTAGACTTGCAAGGAGGTATGCATGTAGTATTGGAAGTGTCGCCAGTAGAGATATTGATGGCACTTTCAGCGAACAGCAAAGACGAAAACTTTAAAAAAGCTATCGGCACAGCTCAAAGCAAACAACAAAGTAGTCAACAAAGATTCAGCAGTTTATTTTTTCAGGCCTACAAAGATCTATCACCAAATAGCCGATTGGCAGATATTTTTGCCAATAGTGCTAACAAAGGTCGCATAGATTTCAACTCAAGCGACAAACAAGTACAGGAAGTTATTGAACAAGAGGTTGATGATGCCATCGACAGGGCTTATAATATCATCAACACCCGTATCGATAAATTTGGCGTAACACAGCCTAATATCCAGCGCATACAAGGCACCGGTAGAATACAGTTAGAATTGCCCGGTGTAGACAACCCCGAAAGAGTCAGGAAGTTACTGCAAGGTGTTGCTAAACTGGAGTTTCTCGAAGTATATAGTATTGATGAAGTAGCTAAGTATTTTCAACAAGCAGACCAGTACTGGACGAAAAAGCAAAAAGCTGAATCTGATGCTATAGATTCACTCAACCAAAGCAACTATACCGACTTAACAACAGAAAATACTGCTGAAGACGACCTGCTTACCGACAATGAGATCGATACTAATACCGAAGATGATTTATTGCTTTCCAATGACTCAGCCGATAGCACAGCGGCTAACGATTCAGTAGCATCACCGCTGACAGGGCAGGCATCGCCTTTATTGAGTCTATTGCGTACGCAAGATGCACAAGTAAATGGCTTAATCTATGACATGCAGGATACATCTACGATCAATGATATACTCAAGAATCCTGAAATAAAAAGCTTTTTTCCGCAAAATATGCTATTACTTTGGGATGTAAAACCCATTGAACGAGCCAACGGAACACCTAGCACTTACGTTCAGCTATATGCCCTTAAAAAAGGAAGAAGTGGCGCACCACTTACCGGAGAGGTAATCTTAGATGCCAGAGAGACCTTTGACGATGTGGGTAAACCCGGCGTTAGTATGCAAATGAATGTGGAGGGTGCTAGAAAATGGAAAAAACTAACAGGAAAAAATATTGGTCAGCAAATTGCTATTGTATTAGACGACTTAGTCTATTCAGCTCCAGTTGTACAAGGTGAAATACCGAGTGGTAATTCTTCCATTACCGGTAAATTTACCATCGAGGAAGCGAGAGACTTGGCAAATATTCTGAAAGCTGGTAAACTGCCCGCTCCTACTCGTATTGTTGAAGAAACAGTAGTAGGTCCTTCGTTGGGAATAGAAGCACAAAAGCAGGGAATACTTTCTATTATTTCGGGCTTAATACTTGTAGTATTATTTATGTTACTTTATTATTCAAAAGGCGGACTCGTCGCCGACATCGCTCTGCTAATAAATATTTTCTTTATCGTTGGAGTGATGGCACAGCTACAAGCTGCCCTAACCCTACCCGGTATTGCTGGTATTGTACTAACAATAGGCATGTCTATTGATGCTAACGTACTTATTTTTGAGCGTATACGCGAAGAATTAAAAAAAGATCCGAGCAACTTGTTGCAAGCCATTAACCAAGGCTACAGCAAAGCTTTCTGGACGATCTTTGACGCCAACCTCACCACCTTGCTCACAGCAGTCTTTTTATTCCTATTTGGCTCAGGACCTGTGCAGGGTTTTGGCATCACCCTTATTGTCGGTATCATGTGTTCTTTCTTTTCTTCTGTATTCATTACACGGGTAATAGTAGAATATATGATGCGAAAAGGCAATAATAGCAAAATGTCATTCAGTAGCTCTTTTGCCCAAAAACTATTAAAAGAACTGAATTTTGAATTTATAAGTAAAAGAAAAACAGCCTACTTATTTTCTACTGTTTTGATTGCTGTAGGAGTGTGTATTATTTTTACGCAAGGCTTAAATTTGGGCGTAGACTTTAAGGGCGGTCGCTCTTATGTAGTTGGTTTTACACACGATGTTGTAGCCTCCAAAATTAAAACTGCTCTTTCTGAAAGCTTTGAAGGTGCAAGCGTGGAGGTTAAAACTTTTGGTTCGGACAAAAAAGTTAAGATTACCACTTCTTACCTAGTTGACAATGAAAGTGATACGGCAGACGCCAAAGTAAAAAATATCCTCATACAAGGATTAACACAATTTACCGGCGATCAATACCAAGAAGATGAAGATAATGTACAAGAAGACGAATTTATTATCGCCAGCACCTCTAAGGTAGGTGCTACTATTGCCGATGATATTGCCAGCTCTTCGCGTTCGGCAGTCATATTTTCACTAATAGCTATCTTCTTCTATATTTTTATCCGATTCCGAAAAATCGGCTTTAGTATTGGTGCAGTTGCTGCACTATTCCATGATACACTAATGGTATTATCGGTATTTGCCATTAGCAGATTATTAGGTTTTTCTTTTGAAGTAGACCAAGTATTTGTTGCGGCTTTACTTACCATCATCGGTTATTCTATCAACGATACAGTGGTCGTATTTGATAGGGTTAGAGAATATACAAAACAAGGCAAAGGTAACGAGTTGAAAGAAACCCTAAATATTTCTATTAATGGTACGCTAAACAGAACACTGATTACCTCATTCACTACCCTATTAGTAGTTATTATTTTATTCTTGGCAGGCGGCGAAGTATTAAGAGGTTTTTCTTTTGCCCTATTAATAGGTATTATTTTTGGCACTTACTCCTCAGTATTCATTGCCACCCCCATTGTGTACGACACACGCAATATTGGGCAAAGCAAAGTAATCAAACCGATAAGAATAGGTAAGAATCAAAAAAAACTCTGATTAATCAATAACTAAAGCTGCACTTTGTCTGTTGTTACAAATAATATATTTGTTCAATTCTTTTATTATTTTAAATATTTTTTCATGAAAAAAATAAATATAATTATTACTGTTTTCTGTCTAACAGCATTCAACTCACTGGCACAAGGTGCTTTTAAGTTTGAAAAAACAGAACATAATTTTGGTAACATAGAAGAAGGCGTACAGGCAACCTACACCTTTAATTTCAAAAATATAGGAGACGCACCTATAGTTATTGCCAACGTAAAACCTTCCTGCGGATGCACAGCACCCAAATGGCCAAAAGAGCCTATTCTACCTAGAGAAACCTCTAGCATTAAAGTGGTATACAACAGCAAAAAAAGACCGGGAGCCTTTTATAAAACTATCACTATCAATTCCAACGCCAAAGAAGCATCTAAGTCTTTAAAAATAAAGGGGACAGTGAACCCTAAAAAAGACGGGACACAAGAAAAATAAATAGAACCTAAATTGACCACCTACAGTATAATAAAAAAGGCACTTGTAAGTGCCTTTTTTACCTTGCTGATCACTACTTTACACCGGCGATCCTATTAGACCTTCTATTTTAGTAGATAAATCTTGCTTCGTACAGGCACCTACTTGTCTGTGTACTTCCTTGCCTTTATCAAAAATTAGGATAGTAGGAATGCTTCTAATGCCGTATTTTGCAGAGGCACGGGTATTTTGGTCCACATCTAGCTTGCCAATCACAACTTTTCCCTCATATTTTTTTGCTAATTCTTCTATTATCGGTCCCATCGTGATACAAGGACCGCACCAAGTTGCCCAAAAGTCTACTAACACGGGCTTGTCAGTATTTAATACCACACTTTCAAAGTTGGCATCAGTAATTTTAATTGCCTTTTCCATTTTATAAATTTAAGGTTAAAATTATAAATATACTTAGTTAGAATAATGAACTATCATAACGAGTAGCTTTTATAGATAGTTCAAGACCAAGCTACACGTACAAGTACAAAGAAAGTACTTTTTTAATATACTTCCTAAGAATACGGCTGAATTAAGCTATTTTTAAGTCTATAAAAATAGAAAATTCATCAATTTTAGAAAAATAAAACAGCTAGCAATGATAAACGCATAAACAACATGGCACTTATTAGCAAAAAGAAAGTTATTTTTCCTATTGATGAACAACTAAAGGATTATCTCAAACAATTTAATCGCTATACTGAAATACCCATTCATTATAACGACCTGACCCGATACATCAGTGAATTCCCATTATATGATAAAAACGGTGAAGATACACTGTGGAAAACCTTAGTGTATACTTCTTTTGAAACAGAATTTGTTTTTACAAGCCTCAGGAATATTTACGCTATTTTAAAAGCGGACGGAGAGATTAACCTTATGAATCACCTATACATCGACCGCGTTGATTTATGCACCTATGGCAACACGCAGCCTTTCAGAATTAGGGTTGTAAACCGCATTAACGATAACTTCGATTACTTTTACGTAAAAAAAGCTGATGCCTCGCGGGTTTATGGGCTGGAGCTAGAAGATATTCTCTCACCCAACCGAATTGCCTACCTAGTGCATAAGCAAACCCTTATCGAAGAGCATATAGCCGGTATCCCAGGCGATCAGTATATCAAAGAGAATCTAAAGCAGAAAGACACACATAAAATACGTTTAGCAAAAGAGTTTGTCAAATTTAATGAACGTTGTTTCGTTAGGCTACTGGGTGACATGCATTCTAGTAATTTTGTGGTGCAAACTACACCCGATTTTGAAGACGTACACTACCGTATTCGCGCTATTGATTTCGACCAGCAGTCTTATGAAGGACGTATGGCAGTTTATATGCCTAAATACTTTAAACAAAACAATCCGATTATCTTTATAGGTGTAGAAGTACTAACGCCAGAGAGTGTTTTGCAATACCAAATGGAAGAACGATTCCTAATTGCTAACCGCTTCAAAGCCTCTGCTTATAAAATAAAGGCTATTTTAAAATGTATGAAAAATAATAAGATTTCTGACTCTGAACGAGAAAAACACTTGGCTAGTGAAATGGCAAAATACTATAATAATTCAGATTTCTACTCCTGCAATAATATGGGGGCAATTGTAGAAAAAAGTTTACAGATTTTACAGGAATACAAAATGAAAGAAGCAAATTTTTGATCAATAAGTTAAATGCAAATAATATATTAATTCTTTATGCTAATAATTTGGGCAAAGAGCCGCCTAACACAGCGAAATTAAACGTGCGATCCAAACAAGGAATGAAAAGAATTAGTCTGAAATCAAACCTAGAAAAATGCGGCGTACTAAAAATAGAATAATGAGGTAGCAAAAAGGTATTTACAAAGAGTCAAGTGGCATAAAAAAGCATCTTTTTTAACACCAAAAGTTCTTTGCAAATGTGCTCTAAGGCTAATGATTTTTTGTTAGTTGGAATACTCTCGATATATTAAAACCAAAACGTATACCACCGTTGAGCCAGTCGCTGGTGGTGTTAGCGATAAATTGGTTTTCAGTCAATCCTAGTGAGTTTGAAAAAGTAAGGTGAAAAACATGCCCTCCGGTTTCTATTTCTAAAGCTAAAGATAAACTATTATACAGGCCATCGGCATTTCTAATGTATTCATCAAAAACATAATAATACTCAGCCACAACACCGAAGCGTGTACTAAATTTCAGCCTAACTCCCAGACCCAATGCAAAAATATCATTAGACTCGGTACGAGTATTTACTAGGTTTCGGTGCATATAGGTTGGCATCAGTTGTAATGAAAAATTGGAGTTAAATTTTCTAGCAACAATCAACTGTTGTGTATAAATTAGATTTTGTGTAAAATTTTTATCAGAGCTAGTATTATTAAGGCTTTCAGAACGCCAAGCAATATTATTGTGTAAAATGAGCGATACAGGCATATTTTTGGCACCCGTAGATTGCCTGAGCAACTTGAATTTGCTAAACAGATCAAAAGGCTTCACAGAGGGATTAGAACTTCTGCCCAGACCAATAGCCCAACGCGGACTAATACCATATTCAAAACCAAGCCGTATAAAAGCCTCATCTAATCCCCAGAGATTAGCGGCACCAGAATTAAGCGTGCCAAAACGGTGAGAAATCAGAAACTGTAGCTCACCAGGGCTTTCTATAGAAACGGTGTGCGAGTTGATTAGTCGAGTAGACTTGAAAATAGCAGAAACATAATTGATAGTATTCTCTTGCTCAATATCTAGCAAGGCTTCTAAATCATCTTGTGCTGTGGCAGTAAAGCATAATAAGGCACTCAAAAGAAAAGGCAAAAAAGAACGCATACGAATAGTTAAGTAGTAAATAAATACTTTGGAAGCAACCTGTCGTTATTTGTTAAGAAATAGCAAAAAAGCAGGCTTTGGCATTCTCAAAATTACAAAAAAAGAACTGAGCTACAAACTTTTGGGCAAAAAGTTATAGCGCAGTTCTTCTGATCGTGATAATTACATTTATAGCACTGCTGTTTACTACATTACTTGACAATGCGTTTGACTGCCCGATGCTCGCCTATTTTTAGCTCCAGCAGGTGAGTGCCTCTCGGAATTGCCCTAATATCTAGCTCAATACGATGAGTATTGCTTTGCTTGACACTCGTATGATGGCTGAGCAACTGACCCGATGAGCTGTATAAATATATCTCCAACAAACCGAATAAGTCATTTACTACAGAAATATGCAGCCTATCAACCACAGGGTTAGGATATACGCTAACAGCATCTGAAATATCATTGAAGTCTATGGCATTTGGATCTTCGTCCTCATCGGTGATGGCAATAGTAAACTCTCGCGCAAATGTTCCGCCATTGCCGTCGTCTACTCTCACACGGATAGCATAACTGGCTTTTGCCTCAAAGTCAAACTCTTGAGCAGATAATAGCTCTTCGTTATTGATACTAAAACTGCTGTTGTCCGTATCGCCCGCCCCTGCTACCAAACTATAAGTATGGCTGTCTGTCGGGTCTACGTCGCTGGTAGTGAAAGTGCCCACGCTCGTGCCGGAAGGTTCATTTTCAGCAATCGTGGTATTACTTAAATTAATAGCAGTCGGTGCATCATTAACAGCACTCACTGTTACGGTGAACCCGTCATTTACGGCAGTGCCATTGCCATCATCGGCAGTGAGGGTGAGCTGTGCTGTGCCATTGCCGTTGGCTGCAAAACTCAGGTCTAGGTTATCACCTGCGTCTATCGCAGCCGTTACCAACCCCGTATTCGTATTAGCCACCGTAAAACTCAACTCATCACCATCGGGGTCTGTAAAGACACTGTTCAGGGAAGCATAATTATTTCTAGCAGCGGCATCTTCGGCAACAGTTAAATCGGCAATCGCACTCGACACTACTGGTGCATCGTTAACGGCACTCACCGTTACGATGAATATATCAAAAGCAGTATTACCATTGCCATCGTCGGCAGTGATAGTGAGTTGTGCTGTGCCGTTGCCGTTGGCTGCAAAACTCAAGTCTAGATTATCACCTGCGTCTATTGCAGCCGTTACCAAACTCGTGTTCGTATTAGCCACGGCAAAAGTCAACTCATCACCTTGTGGGTCTGTGAAGACACTATTCAGGGCAACGTAATTGTCTCTAGCAGCGGCATCTTCAGCAACAGTTAAATCGGCAATGGCATTGGTTACTACTGGTGCGTCAACAGAAATAACTATTACGGCGAAAGTGTCCTGTGCTGTGCCGCCGTTGCCATCATTGGCAGTAATAATAATCTGTGCATTGCCGGCGGAATTACCAGCAAAACTCAGGTCTAGGTTATCTTCCGAGTCTATCGCAGCCGTTACTAAACTCGTATTATTATTTGCCACTGCAAAACTCAAGTCATCGCCTTCTATATCTGTAAACACACTATTGAGGGCAGCGTAATTGTCGTACTGGGAGCATCTTCATCAACGGTTAAGTCAGCAATCGGATTGACTACTGTGGGGGCGTCATTGAGGGCATTCACCGTTACATTAAAAGTATCGCTCACAGAGCCACTCGAAATGTCATTTGCCGAGACAATAAGTCGTGCTGTGCCGCTGCTGTCGGCATCATAACGCAGGTGCAAAGTATCATTACTCACTTGGGCGAGCAGTAGATCAGCATTGCTATTCACTGCGCTAAAAATCAATAGACTGCTTTCGGGGTCAGAGAATACATTGCTCAAGATGATAGTATCTGGGTCAGCATCTTCATTAACAGTGATGTCTGCTATGGGATTGTCTACTACGGGCAGTTGTGTAGCAGGTTGGAATACGTCGGGCAAATTCACACTCGTGCAAAGGTCTGTGAAGACACTATTCAGGGCAACGTAATTGTCTCTAGCAGCGGCATCTTCAGCAACAGTATTAGCCATCTGCAATTGCTCATTGGCCAATATTACTCAGGTGCGTTCAGCAAACAGAAATCCGAACTACCTCTACGGAGAAAGTATCCTGTGCTGTGCCGCCGTTGCCATCATTGGCTATTATTCTTTGAATAAGAGACAAAGTATCATAATAATCTGTGCATTGCCGGCGGAATTAGCAGCAAAATCTCAGGTCTAGGTTATCCTCCTCGTCTGTGGATAAAGAATATCGTGGCTGTTACCAAACTCGTATATTACCCTCAAACCCCGTGCCACTGCAAACACTCAAGTCATCGCCAAAACCGCCGTTGTCTATGTCTACAAAGCACCACTCTTGGCCTACACAGCCAGGATTGAGGGCAGCGTAATTGTCTGTACTGGGAGCATCTTCATCAACGGTTAAGTCAGCAATCGGATTGCGCCATTGGGGGCGTCATTGAGGGCATTCACCGTTAGGTTAAAAGTATCGCTCACAGAGCCACTCAAAAATGTCATTTGCCGAGACAATGGCCAGCAGTCGTGCTGTGCCGCTGCTGTCTGCAGCATAACGCAAGGTGCAAAGTATCAGTATAAGTTACTCAGCACTTAAAGCAAGAGAAAAAACTGGCCAGCAGCAGTAGATCAGCATTGCTATTCACTGCGCTGGCAGAACCAAAATCAATAGACTGCTGCCGTTCGGGGTCAGAGCATAAATACATTGCATTGCAAGATGTCATAGTCAGCACAATAGCATCTGGGTCAGCATCTTCATTAACGGTGATGTCTGCTATGGGATTGTCTACTACGGGCAGTTGTGTAGCAGGTTGGAATAGCGTAAAATACATACTGTCAGGCAGATTCACATCGGCAAAAGTCAAGATATTAGTAGCAGCGTTAAAGCTGCCCCTGAGCGTATCATCTACGGAAGCGAAAACACTATTAGCACTGAGTGCCAAGCGTATATCACTGCTAGCCACTGCAATGCCCGACAAATCAAAGCTCATGTTGATGCTGCCAATATCTCCCGCTCGTTCACTCACGCGCCACACCTTAGCCAACCTGACTGCAAAACCGGTGAGAACATCTGAAAGTCTTCGGTAAAGGCTGCTGCCTGCCCATTATCACCCCAAAATAAAAAAGTACTATCCGACGGGGCTGTACGCCTGCCCACAGAAACAATACCCGTACCTCTAGCCTCCAGCACAGCACTGCCATCGGCAGCAGCACCGATGCCGGCTACGTTGAAATCATAATTGCCGCTAGCCGCATTATCCATCGTATACAGGTCGTTGGCTGCTAGAGACAAGCCGTATTTTGCCGACAGGTAATTCTCTGCTATTATTCTTTGAATAAGAGACAAAGTATCGCCATACACAAGCACTTCGGCAATATCTCCATCAAAAGCGCTGCCACCAGCACCGATGGCAGCTATCTGCAAAGGATTGGAAGTCTCAGGAGCATGGTTTGAAGTGAACATACGCGCTAAGCCACCCGACACATACACGGCACTGCCACCCGTAACATCTTCCTGATGAACTACTGTGGATAAAGAATAATTAGCCGTTACGAACAAATCGGTGATATCACCCACAAACCCCGTACCACTAGAAACACTATTGTTACCAGCAGCAGCAGTCGGATGATCTTGAAGAAACCTATCAAAATCGCCGTTGTCTTCTCCCCAAACGGCCTGCGCACCATTCACTCTTGGCCGATACACAGCCAGGACGCTTAGCCTAGGTATACTGTCCGCATTGATACTCAAATCAGTAGTGAGAAAATCACCTGTGCCATCAAAAGTAATCGCATCCACACCGTTCACAGAACTTGCATTCAAAGTAGGGTCTCCGCTCACAGTGAAACTTACCTCATTGCCCGATTGGTCTGTGATTCCTGTAATCGGCGCAGTACCTGTGATTCCCGCGTTGGCATCAAACCACAGGTTTAAATCACTGCTACCATCAGTAGTGCCTATGCCACCGGGACCTGTACTGGGTATCACAGTCAGCGTAAAAGTATCGGTACCTGTCAGGGAAGCATCGCTGGCTAGGAGTACTATGTCTAACGTACCAATATCGCTGCTGAAAGGAGTACCCGAAAAAGAAGGGACGGCTGCGTCAAAACTCAGCCAAGCGGGTAAGGCACTACCATCAGCTAAATTCGCAGTATAAGTGATGGCATCGCCTTCGGGGTCAGTAAAATTAGTGCTTAAGGTTAAAGAGAAAGCATTCCCTGTAGTAGCAGATACATCGGCAATAGGGCTAACTAATCGGGGCACACTATTGAGGGGATTCACCGTTAGGTTAAAAGTATCGCTCACAGAGCCACTCGAAATGTCATTTGCCGAGACAATAAGTCGTGCTGTGCCGCTGCTGTCGACAGCATAACGCAGCTGCAAAGTATCATTACTCACTTCGGCAAGTACCAAAGAGGTATTGCTACTCACTGCGCTAAAGGTCAATGGGTCGTTTTCTGGGTCAAAGAATACATTGCTCAAGATGATAGTATCTGGGTCAGCATTTTCATTAACAGTGATGTCTGCTATGGCATTAACCACTACGGGCAGTTCTTTAGCAGGTTGGAATAGGGTAAAATACATACTGTCGGGCAGATTCACATCGGCAAAAGTCAAGATATTAGTAGCAGCGTTAAAGCTGCCCCTCAGCGTATCGTCTACGGAAGCGAAAACGCCATCGTTATCGAGAGCTAAACGTATATCACCGCCAGCCACCGCTAAATCGATGTCCGACAAATCAAAGCTCATGTTGATGCTGCCAATATCTCCTGCGGCTTCACTCACGCGCCACACCCTGCTCAGCCTATTGCTAAAAACTGCAGGAACATCTGAAGTTTCAGTAAAAGCTGCTGCCTGCCCATTATCACCCCAAAACAAAAAAGTACCATCCGACGGGGCTGTACGCCTACCCATAGAAACAATACCCGTACCTCTAGCCTCCAGCACAGCACTGCCATCGGCAGCAGCACCGATGCCGGCTACGTTGAAATCATAATTGCCACTTGCCGCATTATCCATCGTATACAGGTCGTTGGCTGCTAAAGGGAGACCGTATTTTGCCGACAGGTAGTTCTCTGCTACTACTCTTTGCACCGTAGACAAAGTATCGCTATATACAAGTACCTCGGCAATGTCTCCGTCAAAAATTGTCCTTTCCGCAAAAAGATTTCCATTGCTAAGACCGAGTGCGGCTATCTGCAAAGGATTTGAACCATCAGGAGCATGGTTCGAACGGAATGTACGTGCTAAACGACCAGACACATATACCGCACTGCCACCCGTAACATCTTCCTGATGAACTACCGTAGATAAAGAATAACGACCTGTTACGAACAAATTCGTGATATTCGTTTCAAGCCTTGTACCACTAGAAACACTATTATTAGCAAGAACACTATTCTGATCTGTAAGAATCCTATCAATAGTACCCACGGCATTACTATTACTTTCACCCCAAACAGCCCCTGCACCATTCGTTCTTGGCCTATAAACCGATAATACTGTTACTCTAGGTACACTGCCCGCATTGATACGCAAACTGGTAGTCAGAAAATCACCCGTGGCATCAAAAGTAATCGCATCCACACCGTTCACAGAACCTGCATTCAAAGCAGGGTCTCCACTCACCGTAAAAGTTATTCCATTGCCCGATTGGTCTGTTACGCCTGTAATCGGTGCAGTACCTGTGATGCCAGCATTCGCATCAAACCACAGATCTAAATCGCTCCTGCCATCAGTAGAGCCAATGCCACCAGGACCTCCTGTTAGCAAACCAGCTGTCACGGTCAGCGTAAAAGTATCGCTGCTGGTAAGAGCAGCATCGCTGGCTAGGAGTACTATGTCTAACGTACCAGCATCGCTGTTGAAAGGAAAACCCGAAAAAGAAGGGTCAGCAGCGTTAAAACTCAGCCAAGAGGGTAAGGCACTACCATCGGCTAAATTCGCAGTATAAGTGATGGCATCATCGGGGTCAGCAAAATTAGTGCTTAAAGCAAGAGAAAAAACTGTGCGAGCATCAACAGACACATCAGTAATAAGGTTAATTAATCGCGGAGCATCATTGACGGCATTCACTGTTACGTTAAAAGTATCGCTTACCGAACCACTCGAACCGTCGATTGCCGATACAATAAGCCGTGCCGTGCCGTTGCTGTCGGCAGCATAGTTCAGATACAAGGTATCATTACTCACTGCGGCAAGCAATAAACCGGTATTGCTATTCACTGTGCTAAAGGTCAAAGGATTATTTTCTGGGTCAGAAAATACATTGCTCAACACAATAGTATCGGGAGCATCATCTTCGTCAACAACTAGGTCTGCTATCGCATTAGCCAATACGGGCGGTTGTGTGCTAGGTTGGAATAGGGTAAAATACTGCCCATTGCTCAAATTCACATCGGCAAAAGTCAAGGTACCGCTGTCAGCATTAAAGCTGCCTCTCAGCGTATCATCTACGGAAGTGAAAACACTATTAGCACTGAGAGCTAAACGTATATCAGCACCGGACACCGCCAAGTCGATGTCCGACAAATCAAAGCGCATGTTTATACTGCCCATGTCTCCGATTTCACTCACCCGCCAGATGCTACCTAGCCTGCCGCCAAAACCGGTGAGAACATCTGAAAATTCGGTAAAGTTTGTTGCTCGTCCATTATCACCCCAAAACAGAAAAGTGCTATCTGCTGGCACCATAGATCTGCGAATAGAAATAATACCCGTACCTCTAGCCTCCAGCACAGCACTGCCATCGGCAGCCACACCAATACCGGCTACGTTGAAATCATAATTGCCATTTGCTGCATTATCCATCGTATACAGGTCGTTGGCTGCTAGAGACAAGCCGTATTTTGCTGATAGGTAGTTCTCTGTTATTATTCTTTGAATAAGAGACAAAGTATCTCCATACACAAGCACTTCGGCAATATCTCCATTAAAAGCGAGGTTACTAGCACCGATGGTAGCTATCTGCAAAGGATTGGAAGTCTCAGGAGCATGATTTGAAGTGAACGTACGCGCTAAGCCACCCGACACATACACGGCACTGCCATCCGTAACATCTTCCTGATGAACTACTGTGGATAAAGAATAATTACCCGTTACGAACAAATCGGTGATATTACCCACAAACCCCGTACCACTAGAAACACTATTATTACCAGCAGTAGCAGTTGGGTCGTCGATAAGAAACCTATCAAAACCGCCGTTGTCTTCCCCCCAAACAGCCCCTGCATTATTCACTCTTGGCCGATACACCGATAATAGCGTTACCCTAGGTACAGTACCCGCATTGACACGCAAATTGCTCGTGAGAAAATCACCTGTGCCATCAAAGGTAATGGCATTGACACTGTTTACAGAACTTGCATTCAGGGCAGGGTCTCCGTTCACAGTGAGGGTTATCCCATTGCCCGATTGGTCTGTTACGCTTGTAATCGGTGCAGTACCTGTGATGCCAGCATTCGCATCAAACCACAGATCTAAATTGCTCCTGCCATCAGTAGAACCAATACCGCCAGGACCTGTCGTACTATTTATCACAGTCAAAGTAAAAGTCTCGGTGCTTGTCAAAGCAGCATCTCTAGCGGCGAGTACTATCTCTAGCGCACCAACATCACTGCTGAAAGGAACACCTGAAAAAGAGGGTACATCAGCATCAAAACTCAGCCAAGAGGGTAAAGCACTACCATCGGCTAAATTTGCAGTATAAGTAATTGCATCGCCCTCTGGGTCGGAAAAATTGGTGCTTAAAGCTAAAGTAAAAGGACTCCCTGTATTAAAAAATACATCGGCAATAGGGTTAATTAATCGCGGAGCATCATTGACAGCATTCACCGTTACGGTGAATGCATCGCTGACCGAACCACTCGAACCGTCGAGTGCCGATACAGTAAGCTGTGCCGTGCCGCTGCTGTCGGCAGCATAGTTCAGATATAAGGTATCATTACTCAGTGCGGCAAGCAATAAACTGGTATTGCTATTCACTAGGCTAAAAGTCAATGGGTCGTTTTCTGGGTCAGAGAATACATTGCTCAGCACAATAGTATCTGGGGCAGCATCTTCGTCAATAGCTATGTCCGCTATGGCATTAGCCACTACGGGCGGCTGCGTACGCGGTTGGAATAGGGTGAAATAAATACTGTCAGGCAGATCGACATCAGCGAAAGTCAGGGTATTGGTGCCAGCATTGAAGCTACCCCTGAGCGTGTCATCTACGGAAGTGAAAACACTATTAGCACTGAGAGCTAAACGTATATCACCGCCAGCCACTGCTAAATCTATGCCCGACAAATCAAAGCGCATGCTTATATTGCCAAGATCTCCAATTTCACTCACGCGCCACACCCTAGCTAGCCTGCCACCAAAACCGGTGAGCACATCTGAAGTTTCAGTAAAAGCTACTGCCTGCCCATTATCACCCCAAAACAAAAAGGTACTATCTGAGGGCAAGGTAGTCCTACGAATAGAAACAATACCCGTACCTCTAGCTTCCAGCAAAGCACTGCTGTCGGCAGCCACACCAATACCGGCTACGTTGAAATCATAGTTGCCACTCCCCGCATTATCCATCGTATAGAGGTCGTTGTCCGCTAGAGAGAGACCGTACTTTGCCGATAGGTAGTTCTCCGCTATTATCCTTTGCGCAGCAGTCAAAGTATCGCTATATACGAGCAGCTCGGCAATATCTCCATCAAAAGCAAGGCCACCAACAGCATCTAAGGAAGCTATCCGCAAAGGAGTGGTAGTAAGAGGGGCATGGTTTGACGTAAAAGTTTCCGCTGTATCCGAAAGGCCATTCACATATACCTCGCTGCCATTAGCAACATCTTCCTGATGAACTACTGTGGATAAAGAATAACTACCCGTTGTGAACAAATTGTTAATATCAACAAGGCCGCCGATACCTCGATTAACATTACCAGCAGCATTATCGATAAGCAACCTCCTAAGAGTACTAGGATTCCGTTCACCCCAAACAACCCCTGCATCATTCACTCTTGGCCTATGGACCGCGAGTACGCTTAATCTAGGTACGCTACCCGCATTAATACTCAAATTGGTTGTGAGAAAATCACCTGTGCCATCAAAAGTAATAGCATCGACACTGTTTACAGAACCTGTATTCAAAGCAGGATTTCCGCTCACAGTGAGCGTTACGCCATTTCCCGATTGGTCAGTTACGCCTGTAACGGGTGCAGTACCTGTGATGCCTGCATTGGCATCGAGCCATAGTTCTAAAGCACTGTTGCCGTTGTTAGCACCCACGCCGCCAGGGCCTGTTACGGCGGCTATCACGGTCAAAGCGAAGGTATCGCTCACAGATGCTGAGCCATCATTGGCAATAACTACGAGGTCGAAAGTACCGACATTTTCGCTGAAAGGAATACCCGAAAAAGAGGGTACGGCAGCATTAAAATTGAGCCATGCGGGTAGGGCAGCACCGCTGCTTAAGTTGGCAGTGTAGGTGAGTGCGTCTCCGTCGGGGTCAGTAAAATTGGTACTTAAATTCAGTGAAAGAGCCGTGCTTGCGGCACTAACAGATAGGTTGTCAATGGGTGTAGCGAGTTCAGGTGGGTCGGCTAGAGCGGTGGGGCTAAGGCTTGAGAAGAGTAATAAACAGGACAAAAAAAAATAGCGTGCTTTGTCAGGAATACACGCGGGGGGGGGGGGTTACATTTGCAAAATACTTTTTGAGGCGATTGATAATAGATGAGGTTGTCATGAGCATCATAATTTTAGATTAAATAATTTTTGTTTGATTATAATTATACGGAATATGATATAAAAAGTTTCTTGCCGTGTTTCGGCGATGCAAAAAACATAAAATTTAGAGCAAAGATGAACAAATAATTGCAAATATACCGACAAAAACAGATTTGCATTGCTGAAAAATGTATATTTTTTGCGTTTTTATTGCAAAAAAATACAAAAATAAGGAGCGTAAAGCTCAATAATAGGTTTTACGCTCCTGTTTTTACATTAAGCACTTGAACGATGATGTTTATTTCATTACTTGACAATGCGTTTAACTGCCCGGTGCTCGCCTATTTTTAGCTCCATCAGGTGAGTGCCTCTCGGAATTGCCCTAATATCTAGCTCAATATGATGAGTATTGCTTTGCTTGACACTCGTATGATGGCTGAGCAACTGACCCGATGAGCTGTATAAATATATCTCCAACAAACCGAATAAGTCATTTACTACAGAGATATGCAGCCTATCAACCACAGGGTTAGGATATACGCTAACAGCATCTGAAATATCATTGAAGTCTATGGCATTTGGATCTTCGTCCTCGTCGGTGATGGCAATAGTAAACTCTCGCTCAAATGTTCCGCCATTGCCGTCGCCTACTCTCACACGGATAGCATAACTGGCTTTTGCCTCAAAATCAAACTCTTGAGCAGATAATAGCTCATCGTTATTGATACTAAAACTGCTGTTGTCCGTATCGCCCGCCCCTGCTACCAAACTATAAGTATGGCTGTCTGTCGGGTCTACGTCGCTGGTAGTGAAAGTGCCCACGCTCGTGCCGGAAGGCTCATTTTCAGCAATCGTGGTATTACTTAAATTAATAGCATTCGGTGCATCATTAACGGCACTCACTGTTACGGTGAACACGTCATTTACCGTACCGCCATTGCCATCGTTGGCAGTGATAGTGAGCTGCACTGTGCCATTGCCGTTGGCTGCAAAACTCAGGTCTAGGTTATCCTCCGAATCTATCGCAGCCGTTACCAAACCCGTATTGGTATTATCCACCGTAAAACTCAACTCATCGCCATCTACGTCTGTGAATACAGTGTTCAGGGCAGCATAATTATTTCTAGCAGCGGCGTCTTCAGCAACAGTTAAATCGGCAATCGCACTCGACACTACTGGTGCATCGTTAACGGCACTCACCGTTACGATGAATATATCAAAAGCAGTATTACCATTGCCATCGTCGGCAGTGATGGTGAGCTGTGCTGTGCCGTTGCCGTTGGCTGCAAAACTCAAGTCTAGATTATCACCCGCGTCTATTGCAGCCGTTACCAAACTCGTGTTGGTATTAGCCACGGCAAAAGTCAACTCATCACCTTGTGGGTCTGTGAAGACACTATTCAGGGCAACGTAATTGTTTCTGGCAGCGGCATCTTCAGCAACAGTTAAATCGGCAATCGCATTGGCTACTACTGGTGCGTCAACAGAAATAACTGTTACGGCGAAAGTATCTTGTACTGTGCCGCCGTTGCCATCATTGGCAGTAATAATAATCTGTGCATTGCCGGCGGAATTAGCAGCAAAACTCAGGTCTAGGTTATCCTCCTCGTCTATCGCAGCCGTTACCAAACTCGTATTATTATTTGCCACTGCAAAACTCAACTCATCGCCTTCTATGTCTGCAAAGACACTATTGAGTGCAACGTAATCGTCTGTACTGGGAGCATCTTCATCAACGGTTAAGTCAGCAATTGGACTGACCACTACGGGCGCATCATTGACAGCATTCACTGTTAGGTTAAAAGTATCGCTTACCGAAGCACTCGAAATGTCATTTGCCGAGACAATAAGTCGTGCTGTGCCGCTGCTGTCGGGAGCATAACGCAGGTGCAAAGTATCATTACTCACTTGGGCGAGCAATAAATCAGTATTGTTATTGACTACGCTAAAGGTCAATGGGTTTTCTTCTGGGTCAGAGAATACATTGCTCAGTACAATAGTACTTGGGTCAGCATCTTCCTCCACACTTAGGTCTGCTATGACATTAGCCACTACGGGCGGCTGCGTACGCGGTTGGAACAGGGTAAAATACATACTGTCAGGCAAATTGACATCGGCAAAAGTCAAGATATTAGTAGCAGCGTTAAAGCTTCCCCTGAGCGTATCGTCTACGGAAGCGAAAACACTATTAGCACTGAGTGCCAGGCGTATATCACCGCCAGCCACTGCAATACCCGACAAATCAAAGCTCATGTTGATGTTGCCAATATCTGCGGCGGCTTCACTCACGCGCCACACCCTGCTCAGCCTGTTGCGGAAACCTGCAGGAACATCTGAAGTTTCAGTAAAAGCTGCCGCCTGAGCATTATCACCCCAAAACAAAAAAGTACTATCCGACGGGGCTGTACGCCTACCCACAGAAACAATACCCGTACCTCTAGCCTCCAGCACAGCACTGCCATCGGCAGCAGCACCGATGCCGGCTACGTTGAAATCATAATTGCCGCTAGCCGCATTATCCATCGTATACAGGTCGTTGGCTGTTAGAGGGAGACCGTATTTTGCTGACAGGTAGTTTTCTGCTATTATCCTTTGCGCAGCAGACAAAGTATCGCCATACACAAGCACTTCGGCAATATCTCCATCAAAAGCGAAGTCACCAGCACCGATGGCAGCTATCTGCAAAGGACTGGAAGTCTCAGGAGCATGGTTTGAAGTGAACGTACGCGCTAGGCCACCCGACACATACACGGCACTGCCACCCGTAACATCTTCCTGATGAACTACTGTGGATAAAGAATAATTACCCGTTACGAACAAATCGGTGATATTCGCTACAAACCCCGTACCACTAGAAACACTATTGTTACCAGCAGCAAAAGTCGGATGATCTTGAAGAAACCTATCAAAACCGCCGTTGTCTTCTCCCCAAACGGCCTGCGCACCATTCACTCTTGGCCGATACACAGCCAGGACGCTTAGCCTAGGTATACTGTCCGCATTGATACTCAAATCAGTAGTGATAAAATCACCTACTATATCAAAGGTAATCGCATCGACACCATTGACAGAACTTGCATTCAGTGCAGGGTCTCCGTTCACAGTGAGCGTTACGCCATTGCCCGATTGGTCTGTGATGCTTGTAACGGGCGCAGTACCTGTGATTCCCGCGTTGGCATCAAACCACAGGTTTAAATCGCTGCTACCATCAGTAGTGCCTATTCCTCCGGGACCTGTTGTAGCTACAATCACAGTCAGGGTAAAAGTGTCGCTGCTGGTAAGAGTGCCATCGCTGGCTAGGAGTACTAAGTCTAGCGCACCAATATCGCTGCTCAGAGGAACACCCGAAAAAGAAGGGACGGCATCATCGAAACTCAGCCAAGCGGGTAAGGCACTACCATCGGCTAAATTCGCAGTATAAGTGATGGCATCACCTTCGGGGTCAGCAAAATTATTGTTTATAGCTAAAGTAAAACTGCTCCCTGTATTAACAGATACATCGACAATAGGGCTAACTAATCGGGGCGCATCATTGACGGCATTCACCGTTAGGTTAAAAGTATCGCTCACAGAGCCACTCGAACCGTCAAGTGCCGAGACAATAAGGCGTGCTGTGCCGCTGCTGTCTGCAGCATAACGCAGCTGCAAAGTATCATTACTCACTTGGGCAAGTACTAAAGAGGTATTGCTACTCACTGCGCTAAAGGTCAATGGGTTGTTTTCTGGGTCAGAGAATACATTGCTCAGTACAATAGTACTTGGATCAGCATCTTCGGCAACAGTGATGTCTGCTATGGCATTAGCCACTACGGGTGGTTGCGTACGCGGTTGGAATAGGGTGAAATAAATACTGTCGGGCAGGTTGACATCGGCGAAAGTCAAAGTATTGTTGTCAGCATTGAATCTACCCCTGAGCGTGTCATCTACGGAAGTGAAAACACTATTAGCACTGAGAGCTAAGCGTATATCGCCAGGTAATGCTAGGTCTACGCCTGACAAATCAAAAGTCATATCTATAGCACCTACATCGCTGCCACTTTCACTCACGCGCCAAACTGTAGCTAAGCTGCTAAAACCGGTGAGAACATTTGTAAACTCAGCAAAGGCTACTGCCTGCCCATTATTACCCCAAAACAAAAAAGTACTATTTGAGGGCACCGTAGACCTGCGAATAGAAACAATACCCGTACCTCTAGCTTCCAGCACAGCACTGCCATCGGCAGCCACACCAATACCGGCTACGTTGAAATCATAGTTGCCACTCTCCGCATTATCCATCGTGTAGAGGTCGTTGGCTGCTAGAGACAAGCTGTATTTTGCCGACAGGTAGTTTTCTGCTATTATCCTTTGTGCAGCAGACAAAGTATCGCTATATACGAGCAGCTCGGCAATGTCTCCGTCAAAAAAGACGCTGTTCGCACCATATGAAGCTATCTGAAAGAGATTCGATGGTCGGGGAACATGGTTCGAAGTGAACGTGCGCGCTAAGCCACCCGACACATACACGGCACTGCCATCCGTAACATCTTCGTGATGAACTACCGTAGATAAAGAATACCTACCCGTTACGAACAAATTGGGGATATTACCTACATAAGCTGTACCACTAGAAACACTATTAACGGCTCGACCAATAAAAGGGTGATCGAAAAGAAACCTATCGAAATCCTCATCAGTATTTTTTTCACCCCAAACACTCCACGCGCCTGATATCCTATTTCTTGGCTTATACACTGATAATACGCTTAGCTTAGGTGCATGAGCCACATTGATACTCAAATCAGTAGTGAGAAAATCACTTATGCCATCAAAAGTAATAGCATCGACACTGTTTACAGAACCTGCATTCAAAGCAGGATCATCGGTCACTGTAAAAGTTACGCCATTGCCCGATTGGTCTGTTACGCCTGTAATTGGTGCAGTACCTGTGATGCCTGCATTGGCATCAAACCACAATTCTAAAGCACTATTGCCGTTGTTAGCACCCACGCCGCCAGGGCCTGTTACGGCGGCTATCACGGTCAAAGCGAAGGTATCGCTCACAGATGCTGAGCCATCATTGGCAATAACTACGAGGTCGAAAGTACCGACATTTTCGCTGAAAGGAATACCCGAAAAAGAGGGTACGGCAGCATTAAAATTGAGCCAAGAGGGCAAAGCACTACCATCGGCTAAGTTGGCAGTGTAGGTGAGTGCGTCTCCGTCGGGGTCAGTAAAATTGGTACTTAAATTCAGTGAAAGAGCCGTGCTTGCGGCACTAACAGATAGGTTGTCAATGGGTGTAGCGAGTTCAGGTGGGTCGGCTAGAGCGGTGGGGCTAAGGCTTGAGAAGAGTAATAAACAGGACAAAAAAAAATAGCGTGCTTTGTCAGGAATACACGCGCGGGGGGGGGGGGGGGGGGGTACATTTGCAAAATACTTTTTGAGGCGATTGATAATAGATAAGGTTGTCATGAGCATCATAATTATTAGATTAAATAATTTTTGTTTGATTATAATTATACGGAATATGATATAAAAAGTTTCTTGCCGCGTTTCGGCGATGCAAAATTTAGAGCAAAGATGAACAAATAGTTGCAATTATACCGATAAAATACAGATTTGCATTGCTGAAAAACATATATTTTTTGCGTTTTAATTGCAAATAAATACAAAAATAAGGAGCGTAAAACTCAATAATAGGTTTTACGCTCCTGTTTGTACATTAAGCACTTAAACGCTGATGCTTACTGCACTACTTGACAATGCGTTTAACTGCCCGGTGCTCGCCTATTTTTAGCTCCATCAGGTGAGTGCCTCTCGGAATTGCCCTAATATCTAGCTCAATACGATGAGTACTGCTTTGTTTGACACTCGTATGATGGCTGAGCAACTGACCCGATGAGCTGTATAAATATATCTCCAACAAACCGAATAAGTCATTTACTACAGAGATATGCAGCCTATCAACCACAGGGTTAGGATATACGCTAACAGCATCTGAAATATCATTGAAGTCTATGGCATTTGGATCTTCGTCCTCGTCGGTGATGGCAATAGTAAATTCTCGCTCAAATGTTCCGCCATTGCCGTCGTCTACTCTCACACGGATAGCATAACTGGCTTTTGTCTCAAAGTCAAACTCTTGAGCAGATAATAGCTCATCGTTATTGATACTAAAACTGCTGTTGTCCGTATCGCCCGCCCCTGCTACCAAACTATAAGTATGGCTGTCTGTCGGTTCTACGTCGCTGGTAGTGAAAGTGCCCACGCTCGTGCCGGAAGGCTCATTTTCAGCAATCGTGGTATTACTTAAATTAATAGCAGATGGTGCGTCGTTAACGGCACTCACTGTTACGTTGAACCCGTCATTTACGGCAGTGCCATTGCCATCGTTGGCAGTGAGGGTGAGCAGTGCTGTGCCGTTGGCGTTGGCTGCAAAACTCAGGTCTAGGTTATCCTCCGAATCTATCGTGGCTGTTACCAACCCGGTGTTCGTATTAGCCACCGCAAAAGTCAACTCATCGCCATCGGGGTCTGTAAAGACACTGTTCAGGGCAGCATGGTTATTTATAGCAGCAGCATCTTCGGCAACAGTTAAATCAGCAATGGCATTGGCTATTACTGGTGCATCGTTAACGGCATTCACCGTTACGGTGAACACGTCATTTACCGTACCGCCATTGCCATCGTCAGCAGTGAGGGTGAGCTGCGCTGTGCCGTTGGCGTTGGCTGCAAAACTCAAGTCTAGGTTATCATCGGAGTCTATCGCCGCCGTTACCAAACTCGTGTTGGTATTAGCCACCGTAAAACTCAACTCATCACCGTCTGCGTCTGTGAATACAGTGTTCAGGGCAGCATAATTATTTCTAGCAGCGGCATCTTCGGAAACAGTTAAATCGGCAATGGCATTGGCTACTATTGGTACATCATTCACAGCATTCACCGTTACGATGAATATATCAAAGGCAGTATTACCGTTGCCATCGTTGGCAGTGAGGGTGAGTTGTGCCGTGCCATTGCCGTTGGCTGCAAAACTCAAGTCTAGGTTATCATCGGAGTCTATCGCCGCCGTTACCAAACTCGTGTTGGTATTAGCCACGGCAAAAGTCAACTCATCACCTTGTGGGTCTGTGAAGACACTATTCAGGGCAACGTAATTGTTTCTGGCAGCAGCGTCTTCGGCAACAGTTAAATCGGCAATCACATTGGCTACTACTGGTGCGTCAACAGAAATAACTGTTACGGCGAAAGTATCTTGTACTGTGCCGCCGTTGCCATCATTGGCAGTAATAATAATCTGTGCATTGCCGGCGGAATTAGCAGCAAAACTCAGGTCTAGGTTATCCTCCGAATCTATCGTGGCTGTTACCAAACTCGTATTATTATTTGCCACTGCAAAACTCAAGTCATCGCCTTCTATGTCTGCAAAGACACTATTGAGGGCAGCGTAATTGTCTGTACTGGGAGCATCTTCATCAACGGTTAAGTCAGCAATCGGATTGACTACTGTGGGGGCGTCATTGAGGGCATTCACCGTTACATTAAAAGTATCGCTCACAGAGCCACTCGAAATGTCATTTGCCGAGACAATAAGTCGTGCTGTGCCGCTGCTGTCTGCAGCATAACGCAGGTGCAAAGTATCATTACTCACTTGGGCGAGCAGTAGATCAGCATTGCTATTCACTGCGCTAAAAATCAATAGACTGCTTTCGGGGTCAGAGAATACATTGCTCAAGATGATAGTATCTGGGTCAGCATCTTCATTAACGGTGATGTCTGCTATGGGATTGTCTACTACGGGCAGTTGTGTAGCAGGTTGGAATAGCGTAAAATACATACTGTCGGGCAGATTCACATCGGCAAAAGTCAAGATATTAGTAGCAGCGTTAAAGCTGCCCCTGAGCGTATCATCTACGGAAGCGAAAACACTATTAGCACTGAGTGCCAGGCGTATATCACTGCTAGCCACTGCAATGCCCGACAAATCAAAGCTCATGTTGATGCTGCCAATATCTCCCGCTCGTTCACTCACGCGCCAAACCTTAGCCAACCTGACTGCAAAACCGGTGAGAACATCTGAAAATTCGGTAAAGGCTGCTGCCTGCCCATTATCACCCCAAAATAAAAAAGTACTATCCGACGGGGCTGTACGCCTGCCCACAGAAACAATACCCGTACCTCTAGCCTCCAGCACAGCACTGCCATCGGCAGCAGCACCGATGCCGGCTACGTTGAAATCATAATTGCCGCTAGCCGCATTATCCATCGTATACAGGTCGTTGGCTGCTAAAGGGAGACCGTATTTTGCCGACAGGTAGTTTTCTGCTATTATCCTTTGCGCAGCAGACAAAGTATCTCCATACACAAGCACTTCGGCAATATCTCCATCAAAAGCGCTGCCACCAGCACCGATGGCAGCTATCTGCAAAGGATTGGAAGTCTCAGGAGCATGGTTTGAAGTGAACGTACGCGCTAAGCCACCCGACACATACACGGCACTGCCATCCGTAACATCTTCCTGATGAACTACTGTGGATAAAGAATAATTACCCGTTACGAACAAATCGGTGATATTCGCTACAAACCCCGTACCACTAGAAACACTATTATTACCAGCAGCAAAAGTCGGATGATCTTGAAGAAACCTATCAAAACCGCCGTTGTCTTCTCCCCAAACGGCCTGCGCACCATTCACTCTTGGCCGATACACAGCCAGGACGCTTAGCCTAGGTATACTGTCCGCATTGATACTCAAATCAGTAGTGATAAAATCACCTACTATATCAAAGGTAATCGCATCGACACCATTGACAGAACTTGCATTCAGTGCAGGGTCTCCGTTCACAGTGAGCGTTACGCCATTGCCCGATTGGTCTGTGATTCCTGTAACGGGCGCAGTACCTGTGATTCCCGCGTTGGCATCAAACCACAGATCTAAATCGCTGCTACCATCAGTAGTGCCTATTCCTCCGGGACCTGTTGTAGCTACAATCACAGTCAGGGTAAAAGTGTCGCTGCTGGTAAGAGTGCCATCGCTGGCTAGGAGTACTAAGTCTAGCGCACCAATATCGCTGCTCAGAGGAACACCCGAAAAAGAAGGGACGGCATCATCGAAACTCAGCCAAGCGGGTAAGGCACTACCATCGGCTAAATTCGCAGTATAAGTGATGGCATCACCTTCGGGGTCAGCAAAATTATTGTTTATAGCTAAAGTAAAACTGCTCCCTGTATTAACAGATACATCGACAATAGGGCTAACTAATCGGGGCGCATCATTGACGGCATTCACCGTTAGGTTAAAAGTATCGCTCACAGAGCCACTCGAACCGTCAAGTGCCGAGACAATAAGGCGTGCTGTGCCGCTGCTGTCTGCAGCATAACGCAGTTGCAAAGTATCATTACTCACTTGGGCAAGTACCAAAGAGGTATTGCTACTCACTGCGCTAAAGGTCAATGTGTTGTTTTCTGGGTCAGAGAATACATTGCTCAGTACAATAGTATCTGGGGCGGCATCTTCGTCAACAGTGATGTCTGCTATGGCATTAGCCACTACGGGCGGCTGCGTACGCGGTTGGAATAGGGTAAAATAAATACTGTCGGGCAGGTTGACATCGGCGAAAGTCAAAGTATTGTTGTCAGCATTGAATCTACCCCTGAGCGTGTCATCTACGGAAGTGAAAACACTATTAGCACTGAGAGCTAAGCGTATATCACCGCCAGCCACTGCTAAATCGATGCCCGACAAATCAAAACTCATGCTTAAATTGCCAAGATCTCCAATTTCACTCACGCGCCAAACCCTAGCTAGCCTGCCACTAAAACCGGTGAGCACATCTGAAAACTCAGTAAAAGCTGCTGCCTGCCCATTATCACCCCAAAACAAAAAAGTACTATCTAAGGGAACCGTACGAATACCAATAGAAACAATACCTGTACCTCTAGACTCTAAAACAAAACTGCTACCGACAGCGGTGCCTATGCCAGCTACGTTGAAATCATAATTACCATTCGCAGCATTATCCATCGTGTAGAGGTCGTTGGCTGCTAGAGGCAAACTGTATTTTGCCGATAGGTAGTTCTCTATCATTATTCTTTGCACCGTAGATAAAGCACTGCTATATACAAGCAGCTCGGCAATTTCTCCTGTAAAAAGATTATTGCTGTTACCAAACGCACCTATCTGCAAAGGATTTGAAGACTCAGGAGCATGGTTCGAACGGAATGTACGCACTAAGCCACCAGAGACATATACCTCACTGCCACCCGTAACATCTTCCTGATGAACTACCGTAGATAAAGAATAACGATCTCCTACATACAAATTGGGGATATTGCTCGAAAAACCCGTACCAGTGGAAACAGAACCACCAAAACTACCAAAGAGAAACCTATCGAAGCCGGCGTTGTCTTCCCCCCAAACAGCCCCTCTAGTAAACCCTCCTGGCCGATACACCGATAATACCGTTATTCTGGGTACCCTGCCCGCATTGATACTCAAATTAGTAGTGAGAAAATCACCCGTGCCATCAAAAGTAATCGCATCTATACCATTCACAGAACTTGCATTCAAAGCAGGGTTTCCGCGTACAGTGAGCATTACCCCATTGCCCGATTGGTCGGTTACGCCTGTAACGGGCGCAGTACCTGTGATTCCCGCGTTGGCATCAAACCACAGATCTAAATCGCTCCTGCCATCAGTAGAGCCAATGCCGCCAGGACCTGTTATCAAACCAGCTATCACAGTCAAAGCGAAGGTATCGGTGCCTGTCAGGGAAGCATCGCTGGCCAGCAGTACTATGTCTAGCGTACCAGCATCGCTGCTCAGAGGAACACCCGAAAAAGAAGGGACGGCATCATCGAAACTCAGCCAAGCGGGTAAGACACTACCATCGGCTAAATTCGCAGTATAAGTGATGGCATCGCCTTCGGGGTCAGCAAAATTAGTGCTTAAATTTAGAGTAAAAGTACTCCCTGTAGTGGTAGATATATCGGCAACGGGGCTAATCAAGCGGGGAGCATCATTGACGGCATTCACCGTTACGTTAACGGTATCGCTTACCGAACCGCTCGAACCGTCGAGTGCCGAGACAATAAGCCGTGCCGTGCCGCTGCTGTCAGCAAAATAATTCAGATACAAGGTGTCATTGCTGAATTCAGCAAGTAATAAATCCTCGTTGTTATTCACTGCACTAAATACCAATGGGTTATTCTCGGGGTCAGAAAACACATCGCTCAGCACAATAGTATCTGGGGCGGCATCTTCGTCAATAGCTATGTCCGCTATGGCATTAGCCACTACGGGCGGCTGCGTACGCGGTTGGAATAGGGTGAAATAAATACTGTCGGGCAGGTTGACATCGGCGAAAGTCAAAGTATTGTTGCCAGCATTGAAGCTACCCCTGAGCGTGTCATCTACGGAAGTGAAAACACTATTAGCACTGAGAGCTAAGCGTATATCACCAGGTAATGCTAGGTCTACGCCCGACAAATCAAAAGTCATATTTATAGCACCTACATCGCTGCCACTTTCACTCACGCGCCAAACTGTAGCTAAGCTGCTAAAACCGGTGAGAACATTTGTAAACTCAGTAAAGGCTACTTCCTGC
>CBDATB010000015.1:0-533861 GCA_965199745.1 Flammeovirgaceae bacterium
TAATTTTAAGTTTTGATTTTTAGCAATTTGCTCGATTTCTTTAATCTTATTTTGCCAATAATATCTTGGCACAAAAATATTTTTCTCTAAAGCGTTTGTACTTTGGACTTTAAATGTGTATTTCTCAAAATTATTTTGTTCTACTTCTTTTAATATTAAAGGTATGTCGTCCCAAAGTTCGTCTTTGTTGGTTTGCTTTTTGGAATAATCCCAACGATAAATTTCTTTTCCTTGGTGGTCGTGTCCGATTTCTTCTGCAACTGCCATATTTAAGGTTGGTTGCTGTGGTTTATTTTTCTCTAAAATAATTACAACACATTTTGCATTATTGTGCGGACGAAAAGTATTGTGTGGTAAATCTAACATCCAAGTAACATTGTTATTACGCAACATATAATGCAAAACATACCTTGATTTTGGTGCGTGAAAAAATGTTTCAGGAAGTACAATTCCCATTCTGCCACCATCTTTTAATAGTTTTAAAGAGCGTTCTATAAACAGAATTTGTATGGTTTCTTCTTTCTTTAGTTTGTTGGTTTTAACGTAACTATTTCCTTCTTTTTTCCATTTGTAAGCAAGGTCAAACTGCTTTAGTTTTTCTTCGCCTTTAACTTTAATATCTTTCCCAAAAGGTGGATTTGCAAGTAAAACATCAAATTTGTCAAGGTTGATATGTTGTCTTGTGCTTGGTTTCCATTGTTCTGATTTTTTTAAACTGTCTTCGCAGAATATTCCACCTTTTCCATCGCCCAAAATTGCCATATATGCTTTAGCAACTTTGCTTAAAAAATCATCTTTTTCTAAACCTTTTATACACTTTATAGCTGATGATAATTTTTCTTCATTTAACGCCAAATCACTCCAACCATATTCGTTTGCTTGTTTGTCTAAAACTTTCCAAATATGTCGTAAACTTTCGACTAAAAATCCGCCCGTTCCACAAGCTGGGTCAATCAATAATTCATTTGGTTGTGGGTTTAGAATTTCAACCATTAGTTTAATTACGTTTCTTGGTGTGAAAAACTGACCTTGTGCACCTTTTAATGAGTAACCAATAAAAGTTTCAAAGGCATCTGCAATTATATCTCGCTCACTTTCTATAAGTGAAAAATTTTGCAATTCACCAACTACATATTTTATGCTTTCAGCATCTAAACTAATACTGTCGGCAATTTCTATAACTTCGCTATACTTGGTTTTTACTTTCTCAAATAAGGTTTCAATTCGTTTTTTAACGATTTGTTTATCCTCGTCTATTCCAACTCTAAACGAAACATTATCGTCTAATTTTGTAAAACGCTCATCGTAAATTTTACAAAAAATTAGATTAATTAATTGTTGTGCAATTATTTCATCACGTCCTGTTCCTGTGGCGTTTCCTGCCAAATGGTTACGGATTGAATTGAAAATTACCTTTAGATTATGAGTTGGTTTTAAGTCTTTTCGCTTGAATTTCCCAATATCCTCTAATCGTTGTCCTTTGATTGGAATGTTTGGAATTTCCTCAAAATGAACTTTGCCTTTTTGTTCTATTTTTTTGAGAAAAATTCGTTCTTCGCCATTGAACCAAACTCCAATGTAGGCGTTTGAAAACTTTAGATAATCTTGAAGCTGTGTAATTCCATCGTTTTGTGTTTTCTTTTTACACTCAATGATTATGTATTCATTTTCATCAATTTTTTTATCGTTTGAGAAAACAATAATATCTAATGGATAGGATTTTGTTGTATCTGAAGGACTTGCTTTTACTCGATATTGCGGTCTGGTTTGGATTTGGCTTTTAGAGTAGCCATAATCTTCAACAAGTTGCCTTGAAAAAACTTGTAACGCATCTATTTCTTCGGGCGTTGCTTTTACTTGCTCTCCCGAAATATAATCAAAAATATAGCCCTCTTTTAGAGGACTTTCGTTTGTCTTTACTTGCATTCACTGAACCATTTACTTGACATTTGAGATGGCATTTTTTTCAGTTGTATATTCGGTAAAACGAAAATACCACTTTACCAATTTTAAACACTTATTAAACGTTATTATTAGCTCTAATAATTTCAGCATATATGCAATGCAATTCATGAAATTTTTAACTTCACTGTGAAATTCAAATCATTGACATCTTCCTCTCCCGATTCACCTTTGTTTAATTTTCCATTCATCTGCGAAGGGTAAATGAAATAACCTTTTTCTTTAATGACGGTTTCTTTAGTGGTTTTTATTCTTTCATCACTATCATGAAGCTCAGCATAATTGACACTATCGTCATCGGCTTCAATGTAATCGGTAAATTTTTCGCTAATGAAACGGTAAAACAGCGTACCTAAGACAAAGTGTTTGAAATCTCATCCATCTACCGAGCCACATACTTGGGTGGCCATTTTCCATATTTGAGCTTGTAATTCAGCTCTTTGATTTGTGCCTGTCATTTATTTATGCTTTAATAAAAAATGTACTTAATTTTATTTCTTTTTCAGTTTCGTTTATCAGTTTCATTATGTCCTTTAAAATATACTACCTACTCGTATATACTTTCTTCTAATTCTCCATCAGTAAAAGTGACCCATTTAAACGTTTATAAAGTTGAAAAAAGTATAATAATACTTCTCTGCGTTCCCAACGGTTGAACAATTTAAGCATTAAAACAAGCTACAATAAGCATTTTTTCAACTCAAAGTGGCTTTTAGTGGCTGTAAAGGACTAAAATCGCTTTGTGGAAGTATTAATTTTGTACCGTTAAGGTTCACTTTTTGAAGTTGGGCGTATGAGGTATATGTAAGCATTTTTTGCATAAGTAGGTGATTTTCAATATTTTCTGAGATTATGTCGTCTCTTCCTTATAATGGCCTTTTGGATCTGCCCCTTATAGTTAGCATGTTTCAATTCAAAGTTTGACTATTGACTTCTTTAAGCCAAATGCTTTCCTCTTGCTTTTTTAGCTCAGTTAAAGTCTTTGCTTGTAAATAGTAATTATCAGATGCTTTGTTTGTCTGATTTTACTCTTTTTGACTATGTTTAAACAAAGACAAGTAGATCATCTGTCTATTTTTAGATTTAAGTTGTTGATAATTACAGGTAACATTTTCAATAAACGGTCATTTTAATGTCATTTATTCTTTGTTGTACTTAGTTTTCGTTTATCCGTTTCAAGAATTGAGTATTTAAAATTGTCAGACCACCCCGTTTTTAAAGGTAATATTTTCCTTCCTCTTCCCTCTCGTATAAGACCCACTTTCTCAAGGACTTTGATTGAGCCTATGTTTTCTACAGCACATCCTGCTTGAATTCTGTGTAAGTTTAATTCATCAAATCCATAATTAATCATTCTTGATAAAACTTCTGTTGCAATGCCTTTATTCCAGTGGTCAGAATGTATTTTATACCAAACCTCACCTTGTCTATATTTTTCATGTCCGAGTTTTAACCCGAATAATCCTATAAAATCGTTAGTCAAATTAGATTCTATAGCAAAAGTGAAATTCCTAATGTTATCCTGTTGATTTTCAGAAATCCACGGTTCAATTACAGTTTTAGTTTCCTCAATATTTTTTGGTATTCCTAACGTATTATACTCGTCAGTTTCAGGTAATGAGTGTAGTTTATGAATTGAATGTAAATCCGAGATTTCAATCAATCTTAATTTCGTTCTTTCTGTTAATATTTCGATGGTTATTTTCAATTGAGTATAACGGGTTAGTATAAAAGGATAAGAATTACTAAATATTGAACTATTACATTAAAATGATGGAAATGTTAATCGTAAAAAAAGCAGAGTATGTAAACGACCACAAGCTACAATTAACTTTTAATGCAAAAGAAGTTATTTTTTTTAAAATTTCGAATCAATCCATTTACAGTAGAGTGGAGTAGTGGAGCAGATTTTTCTCCTGATTTTTTGTGCGAATTGGTAAATGGTCAAAACAAAAAAGATTATAACAAGGCATAAACTCAATGGCTATAAAGTTTTAAATTTCATGTCCATTTTATTTTAACAGATTTGTTAATAAATTTGGGGTTGGTGTGTTTTTAACACCGCACTGAGATTTGTACTAGATCGTTGTAAGTAATTTAACAAAGAAAAAAGATAAAAATAAACTGAGCAACATCGCGAAAGATTTGAAGTGAACTACACAAAAATTAAAGATTTGTGGGTTCTACGCTCGATTATATAAAAACCATGTTTTCTGTTGTAGATATAGAGACCACCGGCGGTAGTTTTTATTCGGGAAAAATTACCGAAATTGCCATTTTTGTACACAACGGAAAAAAAGTAGTGAAGAGCTTTTCCAGCCTTATCAATCCTGAAATGCCTATCCCCCCTTATATTTCGCGTATGACCCGTATTACGGACGAAATGGTAGCTGATGCACCAAAATTTTATGAAATAGCTAAAAAAGTTATCGAAATAACTGAGGAAAATATTTTTGTTGCCCACAACGTAGGCTTCGATTATGGTTTTATTAAAGAAGAATTCCGAAAACTCGGCTACTGCTTTAACCGCTCTCGGCTTTGCACGATCCAGCTGAGTCGTCGATTTATTCCGGGTAAAAAATCCTACGGACTCGGTAACTTGTGCTATGACCTAAAAATTAATATTAACAACCGCCACCGTGCCACAGGAGACGCAGCAGCAACAGTCAAAGTCTTGGAAATACTGTTAAAATTAGAGCCGAGTCTGGCCAAAAACGGACTCGTTAACGATGACTATAAGTTTCTAAAATACAATATTCACCTTACTAGAGAAGATGTAGATTCGATACCAGAAGCCACAGGCGTTTACTATTTTTATAATACTAAAAATCAACTTATTTATGTTGGTAAAAGCATTAATATTCGCCATCGAATACTTACCCACCTGAACAACTGCAATGGAAAAAAAGCTGTGAATATGCGCGGAGAAATCGCCCAGATTGGCTACGAGCTAACTGGCAGTGAATTAATAGCACTTCTTCTTGAGTCGGATGAAATAAAAAAATATCAACCCTGTTTCAATAGGGTACAGCGATGCAGCATTTACAGGTACGGTATTCTTGCTGAAAAAGATGAAAACGGCTATTTACATCTAAAAATTATTAAGATTAAAGAAACAAATACTTCACTACTTGCTTACACACAACTCAAAAAAGCACAAAAACACCTTTTTGCTTTAGTGGCACGTTATGGGTTGTGTCAGAAACTTTGCGGGCTATACCCTAGTGATAGTCACTGCTTTCAGTATTTAGTCAACACTTGCGCAGGTGCTTGTATTGGCAAGGAAAAACCCGAGAGTTATAATAAAAAAGTTCAAAAGCTTATCGATCAGGCAAATTACCATCATAAAAGTATGTTTATTATAGACGTGGGGCGTTCGGCAGAGGAATATGCCGTAGTGCATATCGAAAAAGGACATTATAAGGGTTTTGGATTTATTGATAAATACGCTGCCAATAATAGTATAGAAATGCTACAATCTGCCGTTAAAAACTATCCTGAAAATGGCGACATACACCGAATTATTCATGACTTTTTGAGGAAAAAAGTTAAAAATATACAAATGATTTATTACGACTCTGAAGATCTCTCCAAAGTATGAATGAACAACAAGCACACAGGGCGGGCTTTGTGAGTATTATTGGCAAACCCAATGTAGGAAAATCAACACTAATGAATAGCTTGATAGGTGAGCGTCTGTCTATTATTACTGCCAAGGCTCAAACGACACGCCACCGAATACTAGGCATACTCAATGGCGAAGAATTCCAGATAGTATATTCCGATACACCAGGAATCATAAAGCCCCGCTATCAACTACAGCAAGCCATGATGGATTTTGTACATCAATCACTCGAAGATGCCGATATAATTCTTTTAGTAGTAGATATTGCAGAAAGATTTGAAAGTAACACTATCATGGAGAAACTAAAAAATACTGATACCCCTATTATACTCATCGTCAATAAAATAGATCAATCGAATGAACAAACAGTAAAAAAACAAATAGATATTTATCGTAAGAACATAGATACGAAAGCAATAATACCTGTCTCTGCACTACATAGATTTAATATAGAGCAAATGCTGCAAGTACTTCTCCATCACTTACCCGAACATCCTGCTTTCTTTCCTAAAGATGAATTGACTGACAAACCTCAACGATTTTTTGCTGCCGAAATTATAAGAGAGAAAATATTACTCAACCTCAAAAAAGAAGTTCCCTACGCCTGCGAAGTAGTGGTTAGCTCATTTAAAGAAACGAAAAATATCATCCACATTTCTGTTAATATTATGGTAGAAAGAGAAAGCCAGAAAGGGATTATTATTGGTAAACAGGGGAGTATGCTCAAGAGAATTGGTATGCAAGCCAGAAAAGAAATGGAGCTGTTTTTTGCCAAGCAGATATTTTTAGAACAATATGTAAGAATTGCTGCCGACTGGAGGAAGAGAAAAAGCGAAGTAAAAAAATTTGGGTATATATTAAATTCATAAACTACCACTGAGCCATGCAGACCAAAGTGGAAATAGCTTTAATGCTGCTTTTTTCAAAAAAACAGCTTTTGTGTTTTGTCAAAGAATCAGCAAGTTTTAAAATTAAAAATCCTAAGATTAATTCCACTGCGCCATAGTGCTGTCATGCTAACAAAATACTACTCACATGGTATTTGTTTGACTGTATAGCCGGATCCAGTTTTTCCAACATACGCACATCCTCCAGCAGCTAAAATATCCTTTACACAGCCAAGTGCTTGGCTGGCAGACAAGCCAGAGCCAGAGCTCACGCGACCATTGCTACTGTCGTCAGAACTGCTAAAAGGTATCTCACCGTCAATATCTATTTTCCAGCCTAAATTACTCATCGCACTAGTCAGCTTATCATGATCGACAAGAATTATTTCTGGCGTATCATCGCTGCTAGATAAAGGCGGAATAACCATAGATGTAGTAGGCGATAGACTATTCAAGGAAACTTCAAACATTTCCTCAAAACTGACTTGTTTGTTAATGTTCTTCTCTCGAGAACAAGCTGAAACCAATAATACAAGGGCAATAAAAAGATGTAACTTTCTCATTTTTTTAATTGTTTAGTTGGATAAAAAATTTAATTACCTCTTAATTTTATATATATATGCATGTGTGCAAACATTTATGCTAATTTTTTGATATTTTTTTAAAAATTAAAATCAACATCAGTTAAATGCAAATCTAAAATAGTTCTGTCTTTCAGATGTAAGGCTTTAATCCCCAACTGTGAAGCTGCTCGGATGTGTTGAATACTGTCGTCTATAAACAAAGTTTGTTCGGGTAAAAGATTATTCTCTCGTAATACCTTTTGGAAGATGCTCAAATTGGGTTTCCTATCGCCAACAAGATGAGAATAATATGCTTTTTCAAACAAACTGTCGATATTATCCATACCAAACTGTCGCTTGACTTGTCGGTCAAAGGCTGTCTTATGAATTTCATTTGTATTACTAAGCAAAAATATATGTTTTTGCTTGCTCAGTTTTTTTAGCAGTTCAATACGCTCGGCAGGAATGTCGAGTAGTAATGCATTCCATGCCTTATCCAGCATTTCGTCGTCTGCTTCTGTCTTTAGTAGCCGGCGCAGGTTTTTGCGGAAAGCATCAGGTGTAATACTTCCGATTTCGAGTTCGTCAAATAAAATGTGTTGCTTATGTTGTAGATAATACTCTCCGCTATCGTATGGGGCAAGTGTATGAAAAGCATTGACAGTTTTTTGGTAATCAATATTAATAATTACTCCACCCAAGTCAAAAATGATATGCTGAATTGCTTGCATAATTATCAGTTAAACTTATTCTATCAAATAAGAAAGTCCTAGCGAAAATGTTCTGCCTCTTGTATAGCTGCGATAGGCATAATTTTGCTCCCTGAAGGTAAAACGTTGTTCATAGGCTGGGTTGAGTAGGTTATTAAAACGGGCGCGAAGGCTTAGTCTTTTTCCTATCTTTTTTTTGATGCTGAAATTCAGGTCTGGGCGGGGCTTCTCAAAAACCAAAAGAGCAGTTTCAATAAGTTTTAATCTAGCACCAAAGACGTTAAAGACAAGGTTAACTGACAAACCATTATCGGGGTTATCATATATTAGGTTGGCATTAATAATAAAGGGAGACTGCCCGAACATAGGACGCGAATTGCCTATCGTAGAGTCGGAAAAGTTGAGCGTAGCAGCTTCATCTGCTTCAAGCGGTACGCGAGAGTAAATAAAAGAAGTATTGATACCTATTTTAAAGTATCTTAGCAAAGGACCTAGGTTTTTCCTAAACTCTAACTCAAGTCCTAGCGCAGTTGCTTGCGACACGTTTTCATACTGTCTTTCTATGGTATTTCCTCCTGCCCCCGGATTTTGCGTATTAATGATGACATTAGAGAAATCTTTGTAAAAGATACCAAACCCCATATACTCGCCCGGTCGCGGATAAACTTCTGCACGAATATCAAAGTTGTGGATAGCAGTACGATTTAAGTTTGGATTGCCCAGTTGTACAGGACCTCCATAAAAATCAAAGGTTCTAATGGGGGCAAACTCTCTAAAAGTAGGGCGGGCAATTGTTCTACCATAAGCAAATCTTAAATTAGCATTCTTTCTGAGCGTATAAGTAAGATTAAAAGCAGGTAGTAGATCGTTATTTTCGAGCCTGTTAGATTCAGGCTGATTAATGCTATTGACAAAATTAACCTTTAAATCACTTCGTTCAAAGCGCAAGCCTGTCATGAGTTTTAGTTTGTCATTAAGTGAAGTTTCTAACATGACGTAGGCAGCATATATTTGTTGGTTAGCATCATAAGTATTAGATGGCAGCGTTCTATCCTGGATGTAATGTCCTTCAACTTGGTTAGCAGTATTAAGGGAAGCCAATCTTTCTGGGGCAAATAGATTTGGTATACTGCCATCGTAAACAACGCCGTCTAAATCTAGGCGATATTCGTATCTTCTTTCTGAAAAATCTCTATTCCTGAAAGTATAGGCAAGTCCCGTTTTTAGCTTACTTTCATAATCTTTTATAAAAGTAAGAGGAATAGTTACGCTTAATTTATTATCAGAGTTAGTTTCGGTCATTTTTCTGTAGTATCTGCCGGGCTGTTGCAGGTTAGATGCGCGAAAGGTAGTATCTTGAGTTTCAATTTCATCAACGGAAAAATTATTAGTGGAAAAGCGCAAATCGGGCTGGTCGAGATACGAAGTAGTAAAAGTACTAAACCAATCTACACGCATATTGTTAATTTTCTCCATCTGATGTTCTCCCTTTAATTGCAAGTTGGAAATACCCCTTTCTACAAAATCTGCCACGCGAGATTCAACGATCTCGAAAGGGTTGGGTGGTCCGATAAAATTCCACTGCCCTTGTAGGAATCGGCTATTTTTATTGGCACTTTGGTTGTGCATCAGGTTGAGTGCTATTTTGTGTGTGCTATTGAGCTTTAACGTAGTATTGACCAAAGCACCAAGCGTAGTATTTTGCTGAGACCTTTTATCAAGCAAGTCAATTTGTCTACTATTTTGAAGGTCTTGTAAGTTGGGATCTGATAATTTTGATCTTTCTACTTCAAAAATGCGTCCATCGTCATAAGAATTAAAATTTCTATTATAAGTAAAACCAGCAACAAAGCCCAGTGCCTTATTAAAAATAATTTTTTGGTTTCCTACGGAAAAGCTTAAAGAGCGGTTTAAAAACGGTGCTTGCTGTACAGCCTGAAACTGTGGCACTCCAAAAGAACGTGTGATGTCGACCAAACGCTGATTATCTGCTTGGCTAGCAAAAGGAATAGGGAAGTTATTTTGATTGGTGCGGTTTGCAATCGAAGGGAGCTGGCGCATACCATTATCAAAGCCCAACCAGTCGGTATTACTGCCGGCATAAGTAATGAAATTATTATTAAAACTAGCTTGCGTGTTAAAACCCAAAGAGCCGGAAATACGCACAGTAAAAGCATCGGGAAAATCTTTAGTAGTAATATTGACTAGCCCTCCCGTAAACTCACCGATTAGGTCAGGAGAAAAAGTTTTATATACAATAATATTATCGATAAGATTAGCAGGAAAAAGATCGAGCTGTACGGCATTCCTATCGGGATCTAAACTCGGCATATCAGCACCATTTAATATAGATTTACTGTAGCGATCTCCCAGACCTCTCACATATACATATTTGCCAGACTCAACGGTTACGCCTGTTACTCTTTTTAGGGCAGAGGCAGCACTATTATCACCATTTCTAGAGAATTGCTCTGAAGAAATAGCATCTAATAGCTTAGCAGACTTTCTCTGAATGGTTAGTAAGGCACTTTCATTACTCCTAATTGCTTTGGCAGTAACGACTACCTGGTCATCGAGTATGGTCGCTTCTTCTACAATGCCTACTTTAATAAGCTTGACCTGATCAGCAATAATTTCTACTCCCTCTACAATTGTTTTCTGGTAGCCTATGTAGGAAACTTCTATGTTATATTTACCGGGATATAAATTGTTGATAGAGGTTTTTCCGTCCAAGTCTGTGGTACTTCCTTGCGTTGTGCCTGCAATAACTACAGTAGCCCCAATGGGTGCTTCGCCTGTATTTTTATCATACACACTCACTCTTAAGGTAGCTGTCTGTGTGTATGCAGTATGCCAAAAAGTACTAAATAATATGACGGCTGCCAATCTTTTTATACTTTTCATGATATTTATTTAATTAATTTAAAGAGAGTCTATTAAGAAAGCTAAAACACTACTGGTTAAGTACTTGCCAAGTTTTTGTCCAATCGGCAAAGAAAGGCTGGCTTGCACTTGGGTCAATAGCACCTTTGTAATTTTGGTCTTCCAGACTACCGGGCAATGAGGTAGCTAAATTTGTAGTTATTTCAACGGCATTAGGGGTAAATCTGTTAGTTACAGAGCCAAAAGACGGATCTACAAACGTATTGACTGCTGTTAATTCGTTTCTTAAAGTTGCTTGTAAAGCATTATCTTCATCATCACTAATTTGGAATATGTTGCCAAAGTTAGCCACAGCGGTGACACCATTTAGGTTGAAAAAAATATTATTATTAATTTCAATATCACCTGCTACATATCTGCTGTGAGAGCTTTGTTCTCTGTCCAATCTTCTTTCGATATCGAGTGTACCTGTCTGACCAACGAAAACACTGTTGTAAAAGCTACCACCAAAATTATCCCTGAAGTAAATAGAACGTGAGTTTAGATTAGTAGCACCATCATTATCAAATACAGCGGTTAGGTTAGCAATATTAGGCGTAGCAAAAGGCATTTCACTTTCGTTAGCACCATCACCGCCATCCATTTCACAACTTCTCGGGTCGGAGCTTTCTAAAGTAGAAGCAGTGTGCCATACTAATACGTTTTGGATACTGCCTCTGTAACCCAGATCAATATCTATACCATCATCACCCGAATAAGTGAGTACAAGATTGCTCACATTTACTGTACCGCCAAAAAATTCAATACCATCGTCGAGGTTAGAAAATATTTCTACATTTTCAATAATAGTTCCCGAACCTACAGAACCGAGTGTTAGCCCATTAATTTCATTATTAGCACCTATCAAACTGCCGCCATGACGAATAGAAATATACCTTAATACACCTGAATTATCGGTGTCGTCAGTTCCACCAAACTGACCTCTTGTTTCATCTGTAGGGATACCTTCTATACTTACTTCTCCTCCAGTATCCTTGTTGTTGTTCGTAGCTCTGCCCAAAATAATCACTCCTCCCCAAAGTCCATTGGCATCGTTAGGTAAGTTACTAGATGAGTTAGGTTGGGTAATCGTGTCGCTAAGGGCTGTAAAAACAATCGGGGCATTTGCTGTGCCTTCTGCCATAATTTTTCCACCACGCGCCACAATCAAGGCACTTGCACTACTTCCTTGCCCAGATTGACCTTTAATAACAGTTCCTGCTTCTATCGTTAGAGTCTGCCCTTCATTGACAAATACAAAACCTCTCAGAATATATATTGTGTCTTCTGACCACGTAACACTATTTGTTCCCCCAGATTGACTAAAAACGTCTACGGTAGGTACCTCAGACGGGCTTGGGTTTGGACCTGGACTCGGGCTTGGGTCATCATTACCTGATTTACAAGAGCTCAGACTACTTCCAATACATACGAGCAGTATAAAAACTTTTATTGCTTTAAATTTCTTTTTCATATCGATTAGTATGTTTAGATTAAGTTTAATAAGAAAAATAAATAACATATTATTGGCAAAATAAGCAAACACAAATGAACTCATTGCGTATTGCATTTTAAATAATTTTTAATAAATATCAATCTGTCTGAATTATATGAACTCAATATTAAAAATGTATTAACAAACATTAGACTTACTACCTTTGTCGTTGAAACGAGGGCTAGTTTATTCCATATAAAACTTTTTTTATCGAAAAAAACTAATATGATCAAGATAGCAGCTTGTATTTTTGATTTGGATGGTGTAATTGTTGACACTGCCAAATATCATTTTTTAGCTTGGCAAAAACTTGCTCAAAGTATTAAACTTTCTTTTAGTAAAACCGATAACGAAAAACTTAAGGGAGTAAGCCGTGAGCATTCGCTAGAAATTATTCTTCAAATTAATGAGGCAAAACTCTCCGACGGAGAAAAATATGAGTTATTGAAAAAGAAAAATAATTGGTATCTCGATTATATCAGCCAAATAGACGACAGCGAGCTACTACCGGGAGTAAAAAAACTCTTTGATGAACTGAAAGAGCAGGAGATAGGAATTGCTTTGGGTTCTGCCAGTAAAAATGCCGTAATGATTCTCAGGCAAGTCGGTATGATTCATTATTTTGATGCAATTATTGACGGAACAAAAGTAAGTCAAGTAAAACCAAGACCTGAGGTATTTCTCAAAGGCGCACATGCCTTGAGGGTTCTTCCTGCCCATTGTGTTGTATTTGAAGATGCACAATCGGGAATAGAGGCTGCCAACCGTGCGGGTATGTATAGTATAGGTATCGGAAATTCTGATGTGCTGGGAGAGGCTAATCTGGTGTTTAATTCGTTTGAAGACTTTAACTTCAAAACAATGATTGGACTGTTAAATTCTTGAACAAGCCGGCGTACAAACAAACCACTTGCCCTTGACGAGTATGCCGACAGCCAATTCCCAGCCAGTATAATCTATTTTTGTATTGGGAAAATCTAGACCAGTCGTCATAGAATTATCATTCTGATCAACCGCTGGTATCCCCCTGATAACTTCCTCTCAATACGGGTGCTGCCTGTCCGCTCAGATAACTTGCCTCAAAGGTGATGGCTAAGCGTTTGTTGAGTTGAAAAATATATCCTACACCAAAAAGATAGCCCAAACCCAGAAGGGTACGCTCATGTGTCAAGTCAGCATCCCAGCACTTTCCGCTGTGTCTATTGCAATAAACCGTAAAAAACAGTATATGTATCAGCAGTATTTTGTTCATTTTTTTAGGCTGTTTTCGTAGGCTTGGTAATCTTCTATGAGTGCATCGTAAAACAGCATAGCAATTTTTTTTACCCCTCTATGCGTAAAATGAACATAGTCTTTAGTTGCCAGCGGCGGCTTGCTATTTACCCAGAGCGGCATAGTATTTTTACCCCCCATTACTTCATAAAGATCCCAATAAGCTGCCTGATTACTAAAAGCGGCCTCTTTCAGTGCATCTCTAACTTTCTCTACAAAAGGGTAGGAAACATAGCGGTCTTTTTCTTTTTTAGACATATCGGAAGGCCCAATAACAATTATGGGAACTGCGGGAAGTATTTTCCTGAGAAACCTGATTTGTGCCTTGAACCATTCTCCATAGCGCTTGCAAGATTTTGTGTCTTTTAGATAAGGAACCGTATTACCTCCAAACTGTAAAATAATCAACTTGACATTTAGCTGTTGGTAAGTTTCACGCAGCAAACGAGCATCTATTTTTGAAAAAATAGTGCCAGAGCTGCCGCGCATGGCAATATTGTCTACCAACACTCCAGAAGGACTCTCCAAGGAAAGTGCATATAATTCAGGGCTATCTTTTCCTTCGAATTCCAATTTCAAGTCAGCAGGTGTTTGTGGGAAATCCCAAACTTTGACTTGTAACCCTTCACTAGGATAAATAATATCACTAGAAACCAAGTCAAAACCATTATAAAGCCGAATCTGAAACGAGAGGTTTGAATAGCCATAAAATAATTTGAGCCGCGTGTATTTTCTTACTGTACTATAAGAAATGCGGGAAGGTCGCAAACGGATAGATGCTATGTAATTGCTTCTATCCTGCAACAAAACAAGGTTGCTGAGAATGGGTGCGAAGCGAGCGAAGTTAGCCAATACGCCATAACGGTTATGTTTCACGGCAGTATCTCTCTTGCCAAAAAGCGTATACCTTTTCCATTCAGGAGAATTATCTTGGCGGATGGCAGCGGAAGGTATCACTTCATTTCCGGGTAGGAGTCCAGGACCGAATCCACCAAATTTTTGTTGTAAGTGATGCCGCAAATAGCTGGTGAGCCTGTCGCCTTCGATCTGAGAATCGCCATAATGCAACACCCGTATTGCCCGATTATTTTTTGCTTCGGCCAAGTTTTTGAAAAAAGGAATAAGAATAGAAAAATCACTATTAGCATATTGCAATCTTAAAACTGCTTTCTTAATAGAATCTTGCACGGTTTGGAGGCTATCGAGTATGGCAGTTGAGTCAATCGGCTCATAAGTTTGCAAAATATCTTCTAGACTTCTTTCAGGTAGTGTATCATCAGAAAAAAAATCTTCCATAGTAGGAAATTCTAGTATTAGTTCGTCGTAAACTCGAATGCCATTTTTAGGGAAAAGAGCCACCACGAGAAAAGCCAATGCAAAGACATTGACAATAAAAAGTAAAGTATGGTAAGGTTTCATAATATCTTCATTTTATTTTCAACTGTTGCCCTTCGTATATTAGACTGTTTCTCATACCGTTTAACCTCCTAATATCCTCATCACTCACCCCTTCGAAGTTTCTAGCTATGCTCCAGAGGGTGTCTCCTTTTTTAACTCTATAATATATAGATTTTTGGTTTATTTGTTTCTTTGGCTGTGTGTCGAGTTTTTGATTACTTTTTAGTAGCTTTTCGTTAACTACACTTTTATAATAAGCCAATTTGGTTTTCGGCACATAAATGGCCAGTTCCTCGCCAACGCGAATAATATGATTACTAATACTATTCCAATACTTGAGGTTACTGATACTAACATGAAATTCACTAGCTATTCTTCCCAGATTGTCTCCTGCGCGAACTGTATAGTAAATTTTAATTTTATTAAACGAATGAGCAACACGACGGGGCTTTTGTTGCTTTTGGTGTTCTTGCAAAGAATCTTGCCACTGATATATTATTGCTTTTTTTGTTTGAAAATCTTCTCCTCTGCCACGAGGCAAATATAAAATTTCATTCTTAGGTGTTATATTTTCTCTGTATAAAGGATTATAAATTTGAAGCTGTGCTAAAGGTACGGAGAGCCCTTTAGCAACAGCCCTTAGATTAGTCAGTTTACTTGTATGCAATGTGTCGGGGCTTTCTGAGGCTACCTGCTCCCATTCTGGTAAATTTTCTTTATATATAAGGTGAACGACTGCTAATAATTCAATCATCATATCTCTTTGATTTTCGGGTAAATAAGCGTGTAGCTGCCAATAGTCGTGTTCGTTGTGTGTCCTGAGCTGCGCCCGATGGATACCCGCTCTACCACAAACAAAAGCACCAATAGTCAAATACCAATCTTTGTATTGGTAGTATAAATCGGTCAAATAGCTCAGTGCTACTCTAGAAGATTTAGCAATATCTCTGCGTTCATCTATATATTTCGATACTTTCAAGCCGTACTTTTTAGCCAACAGATAATTGAGTTGCCAAATACCTCCGCCACCTTGTTTGCCAACATAATGCGGGTTGTAAGCACTTAACACTAGGGGAAGATATTGTAAAAATTCAGGTAGGTTTTTCTCTTGAATAAGCGGCATAATATGGGATGCATATTGCTTGCCAAGTGATTTCGCCAGTAAAAAACCTCGATCCTTACGTAAGGACTGGATGGTTATATCAATTTGATTAAGGTAGCAATCAATTCCATTTAACGAACCACTAGGCAAAATGGCTGATGCCAACTCAAATGAATGGCTTGGTGTTTGAGAAGTAGTTGGAGGTGTGCAGGTATTATTTTTGGCATACCAAGTTTTTTCTAAGCTGTCAATCTTGGCTAGTAGACTAATTTCTGGGTTTTGGGCTTTTGTATAAAATGGCAAGAGCAGTATGGCAAGAAAAAATTTTTTAGAAAGGTGGGTGTACTTTAAGCAAATAATGTGTCGACTTGTACTACTCCTGCGAATAAAAAATATTATTGACATGAGGCTTGATGATATATTTCCAAATATAGTATCCTTTTTTGTTCATGTGTAAAGAATCACGTGTAAAAATATTTTTATCAGGTATTCCTTCATCATTAATCATAGCCGATGCAATATCAACATAAGCAACTTTCGGTTTGTCAGCAACGTAGCCTTTAATCAAATTATTAGCTTCATCAAACTTATGCCAAAACCGCCATCTACTCGGAGAGGGCTTCATAGAAATATATAGAAATTTTAGTTTCTGGCAATTCCTTCTCTATCTGCTCAACAAACCTGACAAAAGCTCCAAATGGCGCGGTAGCCGGAATATAGTCGTTGGCGATGTCATTTTCTCCAGCATAAAAAACAATGAGCTTTGGTAGATAGGGAAGTACAATTTTATCTATATACTGTATCACTTCCGAGGTAGTAGCCCCGCCGAAGCCTCTGTTGATTACCGGAATGGGATACATATCTTGAGCCAAAGATTTCCATAGGCGAATGCTAGAACTACCTATAAAAAGTACTGCGTTTTTTGGTGGTATTTTGGCAGAATCAGCTAACTCAAAGTATTTAATTTCTTGCTCAAACCTATGGCTAGGGGAGTCTAGTAAGGTGTAAGTGTTTTTATATATCATCGCCAACTCTTTCAGGCTCTTTTTTTGGGGTACACGCGTACAAACTGTCCAAACAAGTATTGAGAAAAATAATAGTGAAAATTCAAAAAAGTGTTTCAATGGTTTGAGAAAATTTGAATAAAACAAACTATTCATCAATGATAATTTTAACAATAGGCTTATCATTTTCTATTACTCCTAAAGGTTTTACTTTCTTTGCAATCTCACTTTGCTTAGTCTCTCGAATGTATTCGTATTTCAGGTTATTGTAATCTACACGCAACTTTTCTATGCCATTTTCTAAGTCTATCACTTCACGAGTGAGTTTTTCAATATTATAATTTATATAGATGTATATGACACCTAAAATCGACAGAAACAGCATGTGTGGAATATAACTCACCATTATCTCGTCGCTGATTTTCCTGAAAAAATTTTGCAACCAAGGAAATCGACTGCGTACACTTTTTTTTTGCGTTTTACGCTTTTTGTAGATATTCTCTTTCAAGGACAGACAATTAAAGAGTTAAGAGTGACGAACTCTGTACTCTGCAATTAATAGGGCATTCCACATACTACCCATTTATTACTCTTGTGGAGCGAAGGTTCCACTCCAAAGGTATAATCATTTTTTTTCGGTTAGATGCAGGAGATTTGATAGTGTTTACCAATTTGTTGTGTTGATGCACAAAATCAATACTTTTAAGAAAAGAACAATATTTTCTAAACCGTCATAATATCTTTTTCCTTTACCTTAAACAAATTATCTATTTTACTAATAAACTCATCAGTAAGGTCTTGCACCCTTCCCTCAGCTTCCTTCACCTCATCTTCAGAAGTGCCTTCTTTTAGAAGTTTTTTTAAACTCTCATTGGTGTCTTTTCTGATATTTCTGATGCTTATTTTTCCTTTTTCAGTTTCTTGTTTCACTTTTTTTACCAGATATTTCCTTCTTTCTTCTGTCAAGGCAGGAATGGGTAGGCGAATGACTTCTCCGTCGTTTTGGGGAGTGATACCGATACCGCTTGTTTGAATAGCCTTTTCTAACTCAAAAATTAAATCTTTTGACCAGGGTTTCACGGTAAGCAACCTTGCATCAGGAGTAGAAATAGAGGCAACTTGATCGATGGGGGTAGGTACTCCATAATATGCCACCGTAATGCCGTTGAGCATAGAAGGGATTGCTTTTCCGGCTCTAATTTTTGCTAGCTCTCCATTTGTGTGGGCAATAGCTTTGCCCATTGACTCCTTCGCATCTTGTAAAAACAATTCTATTTCTTCCATTACTTACTTTGTTAATTAATCGTTTAATATTAATTATCTTCCCACCACCGACAAATGAAAGCCAGTTTAAAAAGCTTCCGAAGAGGAAGTAACTAAAGTACCTATCTCATCGCCTTTTATCAGCTTATAAAGGTTATTGGGCTTATTCATATCAAACACTACAATATTGAGTTCATTTTCGAGGCAAAGGGTAAAAGCAGTCATGTCCATTATATTCAAGCCTTTTTCTATAACTTCCTTAAAGGTGATGGAAGCATAGCGAGTAGCATATGGGTGCTTTTCGGGGTCGGCAGTGTATACGCCATCTACCCTTGTGCCTTTTAGTACTACATCGGCTTCAATTTCAGCAGCCCGCAAGCTAGCAGCTGTATCTGTAGTAAAATAAGGATTACCAGTTCCGGCACCAAAGATTACTACTCTACCTTTTCCCAAATGGCTGATAGCCCGCCGCCTGATATAAGGCTCGCAGATACGGTCTATCTCGATACCTGACATGAGGCGAGTATATACTCCTATATTTTCTAGCGAACTTTGCAGTGCTATACCATTAATGAGTGTAGCCATCATACCAATATAATCGCCCTGCACTCTCTCGATACCAATCTTCTCAGAGTCTATCCCCCTAAAAATATTGCCACCACCAATGACTATGGATACTTGTACGCCTTCGTTTACCGCACGTTTGATTTCAAAAGCATATTGCTTTAAACGCTCGGCATGAATACCAAAGGTTTGCTTGTCCATTAGGGCTTCACCGCTTAGTTTTAGTAAAATTCTTTTGTACTTCATCAGACGAGTGATTCTTTTTATGAAACATAAAAAAACCTCAGAAGGAAGTTTCTGAGGTAAATCAAGTGAGATTATACTTTAATTTGGACATCCACTCCGCTGGGAAGCTCCAGCCTCATTAAAGCCTCTGCGGCTCTATTAGAATTAGAGTAGATATCTACCAGCCTCTTGTAAGTACACAACTGAAATTGCTCGCGAGACTTTTTATTAACATGGGGGGACCGAAGTACTGTAAATTTTTCTTTTACAGTAGGAAGTGGGATAGGTCCGCTCACAAACGCACCTGTCTGCTTGACAGCTCTCACAATCTTTTCACAAGATTTATCTAACAGATTATGGTCGTAGGATTTTAATTTTATCCTGATTTTCTGCGTCATATTTTAAGTGCTAAAAATTAGAATTGACATACCAAACCGCAGTGCAAAAGTAGAAAAAAACATTTGCTTTTAGCAACAAAAATTTATTTTAAACATATTTAATTCGTTCCTTTCACCTTAGCGATTACTGCTTCAGCAATATTATTAGGTACTTTGGCATAATGGGAGAAAGTCAAGGTGGCAGAAGCTCTTCCAGAAGTGATGGTACGCAGGTCGGTTACATAACCAAATAGTTCAGATAACGGCACATCTGCCTTGATCGCTACGACACCAGCCCTTGTCTCTTGTCCTTTAGGCAAGCCTCTTCTTTTGTTGATATCGCCAATCACGCCACCTGTATACTCATCGGGTGTTACCACTTCCACATCCATAATGGGTTCTAAAATGACAGGATTACATTTTTTTGCTGCATATTTAAAGCCTAATTTTGCTGCCATTTCAAAAGATAGTGCATCGGAATCCACATCGTGGTAAGAGCCATAAAATAAGCGTACGCGCATGGCTTCTAGAGGGAAGCCTGCTAATATACCACTCTGCATTGCCTCTTCAAATCCTTTTTTGACTGCAGGAATAAATTCCTTAGGAATTACCCCACCTTTAATTTCATCGACAAACTGCAAGCCTGGTGCTATTATATTGTTTTCATCAGGCTCTGTAGGCATCAATTCAAACTGTACGTCAGCGAACTTACCTCTGCCACCGGTTTGTTTTTTATATATTTCTCTATGCTCGGACTTAGCAGTAATAGCTTCTTTATAAGCTACTTGCGGCGGACCTTGGTTAATTTCCACGTTAAACTCGCGCTTGAGGCGGTCAATAATAATTTCCAAATGCAATTCACCCATACCCCTGAGTACTGTCTGTCCTGTTTCTTCATCTGTTCTTACACTCAACGTAGGGTCTTCTTCAGTAAGTTTGATCAAAGCATTGGAAAGCTTGTCTATATCTAGCTGTTTTTTAGGTTCAATGGCATAACCGATGACCGGATCGGGGAAACTCATCTCCTCTAGAATAATGGGCTTATTTTCAACAACGAGCGTGTCGCCAGTCTTAATATCTTTAAAACCTACTCCGGCACATATATCGCCAGCTTCTACTACACCTATCGCATTCTGCTTATTGGCGTGCATTTGCAGCAACCTAGAAATACGCTCTTTCTTTCTTGTACGCATGTTATATACGTAAGAACCGGCATTCAACCGACCAGAGTATACCCGCATAAAGCACAAGCGTCCTACAAAAGCGTCAGTAGCAATTTTAAAAGCAAGTGCTGCAAATGGCTGGCTACTATCCGAGGTTCTCTCCTCTTGTTCTTCTGTATCGGGGTTAGTTCCTTTCACAGGGGGGAGATCCGAGGGCGAAGGCAGATAAGAGGCAACAGCATCAAGTAAAGCTTGTACGCCCTTGTTTTTGAAGGCCGATCCACAAAGCACGGGCGACATGGACATATCGGTTACTGCTGCACGAACGGCAGCTCTCATTTCTTCTTCGGTAATACTATCGGGGTCTTCAAAAAACTTCTCCATCAGACTCTCATCATAGGTAGCCACTTCTTCTATGAGCTTTTGACGCCAAGTTTCTACATCTTCCTGCAAATCATTGGGAATATCTACTACTTTGTAAGTAAAGCCCTGATCTTCCTCATTCCAGACAATAGCTTTATTGGTGATTAAGTCAACAATACCTTTAAAAGCTTCTTCTGCACCAATAGGCACTTGTAGAGGAATTGGGTTAGCACCTAATTTGTCTTTAATTTCATTAACGGCCTTAAAAAAATCGGCACCGGCTCTATCCATTTTATTAACAAAGCATATTCGCGGAACTCTGTATTTATCGGCTTGCCTCCAGACAGTTTCAGATTGAGGTTCTACACCTGAAACAGCACAAAATAAGGCGACTGCTCCATCTAATACGCGCAGGGAACGCTCCACTTCTACAGTAAAATCGACATGGCCGGGTGTGTCAATAATATTTACTTTGTAGGGCTTGGTTTTTCCCTGAATAGCCTGTCCTTGTTGGGTAGGATAATTCCAGATGGTTGTAGTTGCTGCTGAAGTAATAGTAATTCCTCTCTCTTGCTCTTGTTCCATCCAGTCCATCGTTGCCGCTCCATCGTGTACTTCACCTATTTTATGGCTCTTACCAGTGTAGTAAAGAATTCGCTCTGTTGTTGTCGTTTTACCGGCATCGATATGTGCCATAATACCGATATTTCTCTGAAATTTTAAATCTTGTTTAACCACGTTTCAGTTACTGTTAAAGAATATCAAAATGTGAACCGTACAGCAATAGCTTATCATGTAGGGCGTACAAAAAACTAAATGGATACTAACTTGGATAAAAGGACATTTGCTGGCAAATGTTACCAGTTAAAACCTAAAATGAGAGAAGGCTCTGTTTGCTTCAGCCATTCTGTGCGTGTCATCTTTCTTTTTTACTGCCGATCCCTCATTCTTAGAGGCAGCTATGACTTCTCCGGCAAGGCGTTGTATCATAGTCTTTTCATTACGCACCCTAGCGTATTTGATCAGCCATTTCATTGCTAAAGCTTGCTTTCTTTGTACCCTGACTTCAGTAGGCACTTGAAAAGTAGCACCTCCTACTCTACGGCTTTTCACTTCTACGGTAGGTGTTACATTACTGATCGCCTGTTTCCATACCTCCAAGCCACTGACCTGATCAGTATCTGTACTCAAGCGTTGCTCAACCAAGTCAATTGACTTATAAAATATGTTAAGTGCAGTACTTTTCTTTCCTTGCAGCATTAAGTTATTAACAAACTTTGTTACCTGCGTACTTTCAAACTTAGGATCGGGCAAAATATATCTTTTCTTGGGTTTTCTTTTCCTCATAATTGATACAAATGAGTGACTGAATTGAGAATCAATGACTAAATTGGTTTATTTTTTTCCACTTTTCGGTTTTTTAGTTCCATACTTGGAACGTCGCTGCGTTCTTCCTTCTACTCCTGCAGCATCTAAGGCTCCCCTAATGATATGGTATCTTACGCCGGGAAGGTCTTTGACTCGACCTCCACGAATTAATACAATGGAATGCTCTTGCAAATTATGCCCTTCACCCGGAATATAGGCATTTACTTCTTTGCCATTAGTGAGCCTGACCCTAGCTACTTTACGCATAGCAGAGTTTGGCTTTTTGGGAGTGGTGGTGTACACTCTGGTACATACACCTCTTTTTTGGGGGCAAGAGTCCAATGCCGGTGATTTTGACTTAGCTACTATTTTCTTCCTGCTTTTCCTGACTAACTGCTGTATAGTTGGCATATTTTTCTAGAATAGTTTAACAAGAATATTTTTTTTACTTAAAAAAGCAGCAAGACTTTTAGAGTAACTTGATCCGCCTTACGAAAAAAGATTTGCAAAATTAGAAATTTTCTATTTTATAAGCAAAAACTTATTAAAAAAACTTATGAGTTCCATTACCTATTTTGACTGCATATCTTGCATCTGAAGGCACAAATATAATTACGCTTATGATCGGGCACGCCATAGACAGAGAAGTAGATAAATACTTCCAGACTTTTTTTATCAAATTTTGCAAAAATTCTTTTAGCCGCACTACAAACTCACTATGAGTACTATTTTCTATCAGCCAGGCATCGTTGAGTTGGTGCATAGTATATCATTTATATTTTTCATCTTTGTATTGTTTCATGCCAATTAGTGAGTGCATGAGTGTCGGGTTTGGCTTTGACACGCGGCAGGCAAGTGCTCAAGGGGTAGAAAGCATTTTCCATAATTACAATTAGTATTCGTATTATTGCCGGCTATAGCTTTGGAAATAGAGCGTGCCCAATAGGCAACTGGGCAGGTTTTGATAACCCACCCAGGCGTATAAGCCTTAATATAAAAGTGAGAAGTTTTCACCTTTCATCCGCTATTTTCATATTTTTGTTGCACATAATATTTTCTACACTTGATTTCTGTGAATTATGATAGATAAACAGCAAGAAAAAAATACATCTAAAGTTAAAAGATATAGACCCAAAATAGGTATCACTATTGGCGATTTTAATGGGATAGGTCCTGAAATTATCATTAAAGCCTTAGATGACAGGTGCCTCAATAGTATCTGCGTCCCAGTTATTTATGGGTCAGAGAAGATTTTGACCAAATACAAACGCTTATTGGGACTAGGTAATTTTGATTATTATCAACTTAATGCCAACAGACATATTAATAACAAAAAGGTGAATATGGTGAACTGTTGGATAGAGGATTTTGAAATAGAACCAGGAAAACAAGTAACCAATGCTGCACATTGTGCTTTGTTGGCACTCAATCGTTCCACGGAAGACCTGCGCAACAGTATGATAGATGCTGTAGTTACCTGCCCTATCAGCAAGCATAATATGCAATCAGAAGAATTTAGCCTACCTGGTCATACGGAGTACTACACCCAAAAATTCGGAAAATTGGACAGTTTGATGCTCATGTGCAATAACGAAGGCTTACGCGTAGGAGTAGCTACCGGACATATACCGCTGCATACTGTTTCTAAAACAATAAGCAAAGACCTAATTCTCGATAAAATCATGACTATGTATCATTGCTTGAGAGAAGACTTTGGTATTGTTAAACCCAAAATAGCTGCACTTAGTCTCAACCCTCACACAGGTGAAAATGGATTGCTGGGCAATGAAGAAGAAAAAATTATCAAACCAGTCATTATTGATCTGAAGAAACGCGGTCATTTATTATATGGTCCTCTAGCAGCAGATGGCTTATTTGGTAGCGGTGAGTACATAAAATTTGACGGTATCTTAGCCATGTACCACGACCAAGGGCTAATTCCGTTCAAAACCCTCAGCTTCAACGAAGGTGTTAATTACACTGCTGGCTTGCCAGTGGTAAGAACTTGCCCGGCACACGGCACAGCTTTCAACATTGCTGGTAAAGGAATTGCTGATGAGGGTTCTTTGCAAAAGTCTATCTTCCTAGCTTGTGATATTGTGAAAAAGCGAAAGAATAAAGTAGATAATAAGCTGCGGCCGAATCAAGGAGTAAAGGTCTGACATGCCATTTTTTCCAAAAGTATTGTTAAAATTCTCTTCAGACATGCGCTTAAGAAAAAGAAATTTTGATATATATTTGTCGCTCGCAATTTTAAAGTTCTACCAATACGTTAATTAATATAAACACCCATGAATATTTACAGCGAATTTAAAAAGTACGCCATCAAAGATCAGCGTGTAAATTCAACTACTTTTGACCGCTATATAGGAGAATTTAGTAATATGACACAACACGTCATTGAAGAGCGAGATAAACCTTTTAGGGCAATAGATGTTTTTACGCGTCTTATGGCAGACAGAATTATTTTCTTAGGTATGCCCATCGACGATTACATAGGAAATATTATCGTCGCACAATTACTGTTTTTAGAATCCACGGATGCCAATAAAGATGTGATTATGTATATTAATAGTCCTGGAGGAAGTGTATATGCAGGACTCGGTATCTATGACACCATGCAATATATAAAACCCGATGTGGCTACTATTTGCACAGGATTAGCAGCTTCTATGGGAGCCGTGCTACTCTGCGCCGGTAAAGACGCTAAAAGAGCTGCATTACCACATGCAAGAATCATGATTCATCAGCCACTGGGAGGTGCTCAAGGTCAAGCTTCGGATATAGAAATTACTGCACGTGAAATTCAAAAAATGAAAAAAGAAATTTATGAAATTATTGCTCAGCACAGCAAGCAAGATTATAAGAAAATATGGAACGATGCCGATAGAGACCACTGGCTAACAGCCAATGAATCCAAGGATTATGGTCTCATAGATGAAGTACTGACCCAGAAGAAATAAGCACACTTCCGAAAAAAAGTGCCAATTAAGTGTTCTAATGAGTAAGAAAAATATAATTGTCTGCTCCTTTTGCGGAACTTCCCAAGGAAATGCAAGCCTAGTAGTTTCAGGGTTAGAAGCTCATATTTGCAACCGATGCATCGATCAGGCACACGCTATTCTGCTCGACGAAAATAAAAGTACTGACCACCACTCAGTCGAACAACAGGTGTTTAAGCTTCAAAAACCTATGGAGATAAAGAAACGCCTAGACCAGTATGTCGTTGGGCAAGAAAAAGCGAAAAAAGTACTATCCGTTGCCGTTTATAATCATTACAAAAGACTGAACCAAGCCGATGATGATGAGGTAGAAATCGAAAAATCCAATATTGTTATGGTTGGTGAAACAGGCACGGGTAAAACGCTCCTAGCAAAAACCCTAGCAAAAATCTTGGAGGTGCCATTTTGTATTGCCGATGCCACTGTTCTCACAGAAGCGGGTTATGTGGGAGAAGACGTGGAAACTATTTTAACAAGACTACTTCAAGAAGCAGATTATAAACAAGAGGCAGCTGAAAAAGGTATTATCTATGTTGATGAAGTAGATAAAATAGCCAGAAAATCAGACAATCCTTCGATTACTAGGGATGTAAGTGGCGAAGGCGTGCAACAAGCCATGTTAAAATTGCTAGAAGGTACTATAGTTAACGTACCACCACAAGGAGGGAGAAAACACCCCGAGCAAAAAATGACCCCGGTAAACACGACAAATATTTTGTTCATTTGCGGTGGTGCTTTTAATGATATTGATAAAATTATCAATGCGAGACTTAATACTAACCCTTTAGGTTTCATGAGTGAAAATACGAAAAAATCAAGTGTTGATCGAGAGAATATGCTAAAATATGTAACACCATCAGATCTTCGCTCTTTCGGACTAATCCCCGAACTCGTAGGGCGACTACCCGTTATCACACATCTTGATCCACTGAATAAAAAAACGCTAAAAATGATTTTAAGTGAGCCTAGAAATGCTGTTATTAAGCAATATAAAAAACTGTTTGAAATGGAAAATATCTATCTGAATTTCACTGATGGCGCACTGAATTATATTGTGGATAAAGCGATGGACTATAATTTGGGTGCTAGGGGGCTAAAATCAATCTGTGAAGCAATTATGTTAGATACTATGTATAGCACACCTTCTGCAAGAGATATAAAAACCCTAACGGTAGATAAAAACTTTGCAAAAAAATATTTTGAAAATTCACAAAGTGCTAGAAAAATGATTCTGAGCCAGAATATGTATTAATAGTTCAGTCGTGGAGTTTGTTTCTCAAAGAATCTTTATACACTGACTGAGCCTCTTGTATTTTGGGTACCATAGGTAATACCACGTCAGTACCCGACAGCTTGGGCTGCCCAGCATCTACCCAGCAAGTCAGCCAAAAAGCACCTACCATACGAACTGCTGCACGCATCTGGCGTTCTACCTGCCCTGCAAGCATTCGATGATAATCTTCGGAAAAATCCCTGCTGTACACCTTAACAGTTCGTTGATTTCTAGTTTCAAAACTGTATTTTTTGTCTGCTCGCACTCGGGTAGTTAGATCAGCTTCAAAACTAAGTACTGAATCAAGTGCCTCATGGGCAGTGATAACTGCATCCCAGATCGCTGTGGTAGGTTCAAATAAGTACTGCGCCTGACCTACAAAAAAATCATAATTAGCTCCGAAAAGCTCAGGAAGTCTAGTTTCCCAGAAAGCATGAATACCATGCTGATCGGTTAGTTGTCCATTGTAATTAACTGTTGTATGTAAGGGGACGTGTGCATCGGCAATATAATGACCTATCTCGGCAGAAAGCCTAATAATATCTTCTTCGCGCTTTTCCTTAAAGGCCTTCGTCAGCTGATTTTTCATGCGTTGAATATGCCAAGGCACTATGCCGTGTTCCATCAGAGTGTCGGATGGGATCTGTGAAGATGCCTCATGCCAAGCACGTGGTAAGTAGTAAGCAGCACTATCTCCGTACGCTTCTAAATCAATATAATGCTTAGGGGCTTCATCAGTAATAAGATATCGTCTTTTATCAGGGCGAACCGACATCTCTACAATACGGATAATATTTGATTTATAAAAACCAAATAAGCCCAATGGCAACGTATATACAGCCATTTCGTTAATTAAACGATGGGCATAAAAACCCCATGCTTGCGTACGATGATAAGGAAATAATACAAAAAAAATTAGTGCAATGTTGTAAACAAAATTTTGTTTAATAATTTTTAACAAAAAATTAAACAAAATATATAGATTATTCATTTTTTTTTATAAATTTGCAGCAATTAGAATTTTTATCACAAGCCATAAAGTCATGACAACACTAGAATTTGGTAATTCCGTTGAAAAATTACACTCATCACTCAAACCATTTGCACTCAGATTAACCAAAGATCGAGAGGATGCAGACGACTTATTGCAAGAAACCATGTTGAAAGCCTATACTAACAGAAATAAATTTACTAACGGCACAAACCTCAAAGCATGGTTATATACTATCATGAAAAACACCTTTATTACTAATTATCAAAAGCTTAACAGAAGAAACACATTTATAGATACTACGGAAAATTTGTATTATATCAATTCAACCGAGAGCATCACCGAAAACCTAGCACTTTCTTCCTTCATCTTACAAGACATTATGAAAGCAATGAACCGATTAAACAATGTGTATAGTACACCTTTCATGATGTACTTTAAAGGTTATAAGTATTATGAAATTGCGGATATTTTACAAATTCCCATCGGCACAGTCAAAAATCGTATCCATATTGCCAGAAAACAACTAAAAGAGATACTGAAAACTTACGCACCTGCTAACAAAAATTAGGCACTCTTGTCTTTGTTGAAATAACTCTAACCACTCAGCAACCGCTCACACTATTTATTGTAAAGTTGCACCTCTACCAAGTATCTTTAAATTTTTTGAAAATATTGACTGCAAACTCTGCTAATACATGCCTGCTGCACTTTTGTAAACGTGATCGTGCAACATACATAGATGAGGACATAAAGAACGAATAACTGGTATTGAGCAGGCTCTCGCTCTTGGTTCTTGAAGATGTACGCAGGGTTTTCTCAATAAACTCACCGCGTTACTTAGCTGCATAGCTTATTTCTGAGTCTTTGCGTGCTGAACTGCCACTGCCTTATTACATAATTTCAGGGATTGCATGTAGAACGATCGTAGCACTCTAATGTATTCATGTTCATAAACTCTAATTAAAGAAAAGCAAATATCTTCTTCAGCTCTATGCCATCTTGGCAAAATATTCAACGGCTAGTTGGTAGCTTTTTAAACCAAAGCCAACAATAATCCCCTGGGAGTAGGCCGATAAATAACTTTTATGCCTAAAATTTTCCCTTTGATACACATTAGAAATATGTACTTCCACAACAGGTGTGGTGATGGCACCAATAGCGTCTGCAATGGCAATAGAGCTATGCGTGTAAGCACCAGCATTTAGTACAATGCCTTGAAAACTAAAACCAACTTCATGGAGTTTTTCGATGATTATTCCCTCCGTATTAGATTGAAAGTAATGAAGTCTGGTACATTGTTCATATTTATCACACAATATTTGAAAAAAACTCTCAAAGGTTTGGTAACCATACATTTCAGGCTCTCGTTTTCCCAATAAATTCAAATTAGGGCCATTTAGAATTAAGATTTCTTTCACGAGAATACTTTTACTAATTAAGCAAATGATAGATACTAACGGATGCCGTATAGATTAAAAGAGTAAATACACGGTGTGTAGACTATGACATAGTTTTATGTACTCACGAACATCAGCAACAGCCAATGCAAAGAGGCAGTTTGGAGGAGGTACTAAATGAACTTCACAGCCTACCCACACAAAGAGCTAATTACTCCACAGGTGATCGGAATAAATTTTATAACACCCGAGTTCATGTGAGTTAACCCTAACAAGGGCAATATATTCAAATGATTGAGATTACAGCCCTTCTAACAAGTATGCCGCGCGTGCTGCCGAGTGGGTCTAACAAAACAAAAGATACTATTCCCAGCTTAGCTCATCACTTTGTTCATCACTGTAATCAGGGAGGTCAGAACCTGCTTCATGGTTATTTCTGATATAATCAATGCACTCACTTAGCGCATCTTGAAACTTATCAAAATCTTGTTTATATAAAAAGATTTTATGTTTTTCATAATAAAACCCATCTTCCTGATAGCGTTTTTTGCTCTCCGTGATAGTTAAATAATAGTCATTAGAGCGTGTAGCCTTGACATCAAAAAAATAAGTTCTTTTACCTGCCCTTACTCTTTTAGAGTAAACTTCTTGTCTTTCGTAATCTTTATTTTCTGCCACTTTTCTGTTAGTTTTAATAATAAAAGTCTACAAAGTTAAAGTTATAATTTTCATTTTTCATAATTTTTTTTTGGAAAAACATGATTAGTAGTTGGTTAACAGGAAAAACAAAGTAATTCAAACTAAACTATTTTTTCTACTAATACAAAACTTTAAAAAGTCATGCAATGCTGAAATGTACTTACAAAAAATTATTTAAGCTAAAAAAGTGATTTTTTTTTAATTTGGTACACAGATTTTTTCAACACTAAAAAACCTCCACAACGCCTACTACTCTTAGCAGTAGTACACTTATTTTACTCCCTCAGTTCAAGGCTTTAAAAGTTTGATAATCATGTATATAGTCATCTTTATCATAGTAAGTAGAGCAAATAGTCAGTTGTATGACATCCTCGGTATATTGTAAGGTAAACCATGTTTTTGTTGGAATATACAAACCCTTATCAGGTTGTGATAAAGTAAAAAATTTTTGAGACATGCCGTTCTGCTGCTCAGTTTGTATTGTAATTGTACCTTTAAGTGCCACGATTACCTCTTGTGCTTTCAAATGGGCATGCCCTCCCCTAAGAATATGCGCGGGTGTACGGTATGTCCAAAAAACACGCTTGATATGAAAAGGTATTTCTCTGCTGCTTTCACCCACCGAAATAAAACCTAGATCCTTTTCGCCGATTTCAGGTAAGCTAATGAAATAAGGTTCCCACATAGTTTATTTTTAGTTTTTCAAATCTTCTGTACCGTGTGTGAGCCGAATTAAAGGCTTTAAAATAGCCAACACTCCTAAAGCGAAGAGAGTGCAAAAGATAGCAATACCGGTAAACATGTGTAGCTCTCCCACCGATTGCGACCATTCACCGAGTACTCCAGCAAGTTTATTACCCAGCCCGGTGGTAGCAAAATAAACACCCATCATAATACCTCCATATTTCAGGGGTGCTAGTTTGGTGAAAAAGGAAAGGGAAACTGGGGAAGAACACAACTCTCCAACAGTATGGAATAAATAAGCCAATACCAACCAATACATTGCTGAGCTACCATTATTTTCAAACTCTATAGAAGCTGCCGACATAAAGAAAAAACCCCAACCCATAATTATAACGCCTATAGCTATTTTAAAAAGTGAGGAAGCTTGTTTGTTTTTCATTTTTCTATTGTACCAAAAACCAGCAATAGGTATTGCTAGGGTGGTAATAAAAAAAGGATTCAACGACTGGAAAACAGAAGCTGGTATTTCATAGGGATTACTAAACTCATAGTAACGCAGTAGAACATAAATAAGCACTAGGATAATTGCACCGACGTACCACCATTTATGATAAGTATGAGTACGTATCTGCCCAATAATTCCTTTGATAGTTAAGAAAGCGATACCTATTATAAACACAACATCTAAAGTAAGTAAATTGGTAAATCTATCGGTTTTTTCCTTTGTATATATATTAATTAATCCGCCAGCCTGCTCAAAAGCACCCCAAAAGACAATTACTAGAAATAATGACAGTAACAACACAAGTACTCTATCTTTTTCTATCAGCGTCAGTTCGCTGTAAACCACCATACCCATTCCAAAGAACAAAATCAAACAGCCCAGCAAAAGCCCATAAGCAATGCCATTACCAATATTGATATGTCCATTAGACATCAACAAGGTTATACTAATTATCCAAGAGAATAGCAATAGGGCAGTAACCAGCAAAGGAGTGCGTGACTGGAATAATTTGACGAAAATAGAGGGTTTAGTATTTTGTTCTTCTTTCTCAACAATTCTCTCGCCTACTCCTATGAGGTATTTTTGTCCGCAAATATAAATTACCTGACCAATCAACATGCCGATGCCAGCCAAGCCAAAACCGTAGTGCCAGTTGATATTCTCTCCTATCGAGCCAACGATGATACCACCCAGAAAGGCACCTGAGTTAATACCCATATAAAAAATATAAAAACCTTTATCCCTTCTTTCATCGCCTTCTTTGTAAAGACCACCAACCATAGTAGAGATATTTGCCTTCAAACAACCTACCCCCAAAATAATTAGCATACAACCCACATAAAAGGCCCAAAGTGCTTCGAGTGCTAATACTGAATGTCCGATACACAATAAAATACCTCCAATCATTACTACTTTCTTCTGACCCAGCCACTTGTCGGCTAAAATCCCTCCGGGAATAGAAAGCACATATACCAACATAGTATACCAACCATATAATGCAAGTGCTTCTTCATTACTCCAGCCATATCCAGCGTTTTCTGCTGTTACTGAAGCAGTTAGGAAAAGAACCAATAAAGCACGCATACCATAATAACTAAACCTTTCCCACATTTCTGTTAAAAACAGAATATAAAGCCCCATTGGATGCCCAAAAAGTAATTTTTCACTAGCCGAACTTTGCACTTGTTGACTCATTGCATATTAATTTTTGTTAAGAAAATAAACTAGGTAATATTTTTGATAATTTAAAACCTTATGGTGTATACAAAGCCTAAATCTATAAAAACAGTTAAACTTTACTGAATAATCATCGACTATTTTCAAATAGGGCATGAAAAAGTAAACCTTTACATTAATGACATCGTTGTTTTTTATATAATTTACTTTGTTTTTTTAATATCATGGCGATATTGTATGCAACCAAAAACCCTAGTCTAACTGTCTTAATAAATACTCAACAGAAAATAATATTACCCAAACAAGATAAAAGCAAACATAACATGAAAATTAAATCACTACTCACCGCGCTACTTTGTATATTTCCACATCTAATTTGGTGTCAGTATATTAGTATAAACGATCAAGCTGAAAAAAGCCAAAATATTCCCTCGGTATATGTTTTTTCTCTAGATAACTCTCAAAATATCGCTGGCTTGATGCTTAGCAACAGAGAAATAAGCATATCCCATATTTATCCAAGCCCCGCCGTAAGCTATGCCGCCTTCAACTATAAACTGTCAGAAAATATAATCGCAGAAATTACCTTTTATAATGTGTTAGGTAGCCAAGTGGGTAGGTATAAATTAGCTCCCGATAAAGAAAGTATACGAATTTTGTTAGATGACCTTACAGGGGGCATTTATTTTTATACTTTATCTGTAAATCATAAAAATTTGATAACCAGAAAGTTTATCATTAAGAAATAAATTCAAGTAGACAGGTTCAGCTTATGAAGCCATCACGAAAATTTGTATCTTAAAATGAGTTGATAAACTCGCTAAACTCTTCACCACTAGCGTCGCTTTCCAAAAAGTCATCACCGAATAATTCTTCTGATTAATCCCTCTTGGGCTACTGAAGCTACTAAAACACCTTCTCTAGAAAAAATATTCCCTCTAGTAAAACCTCGGGCGTTGGAGGCACTGGGGCTGTCTATTGCGTAAAGTAGCCAATCACCCATGTTAAAACTTCGGTGAAACCACATGGCATGGTCTAGGCTAGCTACTTGTATTTTACCAAAAACTATTTTATCGCGATGCGGCAGCATAGATGTAGCGAGTAGGTTATAATCCGAAGCGTAAGCCAATAAACGTTGGTTCAGTCCTAGATGATCTGGCACGTCACCTTTTGCACGTATCCAGATATGGCGAGAGGGCGGGTGATTTTCTCTACTAATTAGGTTAATTCTCTCCACTGGTCTGAGTTCTATGGGAAAATTTTGTATTGAATTATACAAACGTTCGGGAAGTTTATTGACATATGAATGGGCAATTTTTTCATTGTTAGACAAATTTTCTGGAAATATTACATTGGGCATAGTAATTTTGTGGGTCAATCCTTCTTCTTTTGCCTGGAAAGAAGCAAAGATGTTAAAAATAGCTTTTCCTTTCTGCATGGCAACTACAGCCCGAGTGCTGAAGCTGCCGCCATTACGAACGCGATCTACTTCGAAGGTAATAGTTTCTTTTAAGTCGCCGGGTAAGATAAAATAGGCATGCATAGAATGTAAGATGCGCTCTTCGGGTACGGTTAGCATAGCAGCGTGTAAAGCCTGCGAGAGTACCTGCCCTCCGAAAACATTTCGCAAACTTATATCATGACTTTTTCCCCTGAAAATATCTTCTCTGATGCGCTCAAGTTGCATGAGCGACAGCAATTCTTTGGTATTTTGTATCATTTCTTTCTCATTACTTATATTTGTTGAAATACAAATTAAACAGTATTTTGCATTTATAATAGTCTTTTAGACTTTGTGAACAGACTTAACTATGATGACAAAGAATTAGTAACTGTAATCTTACCCAAAACTATGCACAGACATGGCAATATAATAATTTTATGCCCGTAAACTTTAATGAAAAGTATCAAAAGTTATTTTAATCCTATATCAATCGATGGGATAGCTGAGGTGGCAGATCGTAGTTTAGCTAAAAAAGTAGCTATTTATACCCAAGAATTCCCCGATTGGAAAAAAGCAGACATAGCACTGTTGCGCTTGTGTGGTAGTGGAAAAACAACAGAAAATAATATTAGACAAGCTTTTTACGTACTAAAAGAATTTAGTAGCACGGTCAATATAGTAGATTTAGGTGATTTATTAGCAAGAGAAACATTTAGAAAAAACTGCAACCGCTTGGCTAGCGTTTGTGATATTTTAATAAAACACCGCACCACTCCTATTCTTATTGCCCCCGAACATTCTCTCGATTATGGGCAGTTTCTTGCTTATAAAAAAATGGGTAGAAAAATTACATTCCTCAATATAGACGCTATGCTGGATGCAACCAAAAGAAATAAAAAAATGCAAGAAACACATATTGGCAAAATATTCAGCCATTATCCTGAGGTATTAAAAAGTTATTATCACTTAGCCCACCAACGCTACTTATGTTCTGATGCTGATTGGCAGCATGCAAAGTATGTTCACTGCCGAAAAAAAAGTGTCGGACAAATTAGAAATAATCATATCGAAGTTGAACCTGACATTCGTGCGGCCGATATGCTGAGTTTCGATCTATCATCTATCAAAGCAGCTGATTTGAGTGCAACTGCTCATCGCCGTCCTTTCGGACTCACTGGTGAAGAAGCCTGCCATTTATGCTTATACGCCGGTGCGAGCAATCAACTAACCTCGGCAGGTTTCTACGGTTATTTGCCCGAAATAGATAAAGATATGCGTTCGGCTATGGTCGTTGCTACTATGATATGGTATTTTGTTGAAGGCTTTTGCAATCGCAAACAAGAATATAACTTCCAGACTGATTATTACATGAAATATATTGTAGAAGTAGCCAAACACAATGAACAAATAATTTTTTATAAAAGTAAAATTACCGACAGGTGGTGGGTGGAAATAGATGATAAAAATATTGTCAACGAGCAATGGTGTAACCATAAAAATTTTGTGCCTTGTAGCTATAACGACTATTTATTGGCCTGCAAAGGTGTGCTACCCGAGCGATGGGCTTTGGGTATGAAGGAAATAACGAATAACCATCATCTATGACGACTGAGATAGGGAGTATTTCTATGAGTTTTTTCACAAGCTAAAAGGTTTTACTATAAAACTTGGGTTATTTTTTGAAAATGATTATCTTGCAAAAATCAATGGTTATCATTCATCATATGCATATATGTACATAAAACGAATTAGTGTACTTCTCATTTCTGTTGTTTTATTGGCCTCTTGTAAATCAACAAAAACAATAACAAGCTCTTCTTCTACCAAATCGACCCTTTCAAAAAAAAGAAGTTCGCGAAATGTGAAGTCAGATATTGTGATAAATACGGCAAAAAATTACCTCGGCACGCTTTATAAATATGGAGGTACTAGCGGCAAAGGTATAGATTGCTCTGGTTTGGTCTATTTATCTTTTAAAGAAATAGGTTTAGATTTACCAAGAGTCAGCAAAGAACAGGCAAATACAGGAAAAGCAGTGAAATTATCTCAATTAACCAGAGGTGATCTGGTTTTCTTTGCTACTGGTAAAGGTAGAAGAATTACTCATGTGGGTATTGTCTCTAAAGTGAACAATGACGGCCAGGACACAACTTTTATTCATGCTTCGTTGAGCAAAGGAGTTCGTGAAGACAAACTTTACAGTGCTTATTGGCGGTCGCACTTTGTCAAGGCAACTAGGGTTTTTTAATCGATTTTACTGTAGAACTCACTTGGTCAAATAAAAGATTGGCAAATTCCTATTATTCCTACGATAAAACAATAGGCGGCAAAATAAAGCAATTTGCCCCGCTTAACTATTCTTACCATCCATCGGCAAGCCAGCAAGCCGGTAGCAAAAGCTGCCAGAAAACCAACAGTAAGCACCAATGGTGACACACCCGTGTAATTTGCGTCTATTTGCTGAGAAAATTTTTTAAACTCTAATAATGTTGCTCCTATAATGGGGGGTAAAACCATCAGAAAAGAAAAACGGGCGGCATCGGCTTTTTCTACACCTAGCAGTAGTGCTGTAGCGATGGTAGCACCCGATCGTGAAATACCCGGCAATATGGCTACTGCTTGAGTGCTTCCGATGAGTAAAGCATCAAAATAATTGAGCGTTGATTTGGTTTTTGGCTTAAATAAATGACTAAATAACAATAAAAAACCAGTAGCTAGCAGCATAGTACCTACCAAAGCAATTTGCTGTTTGAACAGATCTTCTACACTGTTTTTTAACAAAATCCCGATAATACCCACAGGTATCATCGATAAGGCAATTTTTAAAGTATAATGAATAAAGTACTTTTTCCGATTGAATATTCCTATAAAAATACTTAATATATCACGGTAGAATATGATAATCGTACTCAGTGCCGTAGCAAAATGTAGTAAGACAGAAAACAGCAAGTTCTCTTTGATATTTATACCCAAGATGGCTTTTCCCAACTCTATATGCCCACTGCTACTAACAGGTAAAAACTCTGTTATTCCTTGAATAGCACCCAAAATAATTGCCTCTAAAATATTCATTAAACTGTTTTGTTAAGCTGCTTAGCTGTGCAATTCTAATAAAGCAGTGGCTAATATGGAAATATTTTTTTGTATTTAAAATGTAGGTTTTTCTGGTTGCAAATTACTATTTTTGTGAAAAAGCCAATCAATTGGCTCATTAGCTGAAAAATATAAAACTATGCAACTAAAAATATTTATTATTTTGCTAGGGTCTGTATTTGTTACTTATAATCTCGTCAATGGGCAAGAACTCTGGACAATACAAAAGTGCATACAATATGCACACGAAAATAACCTGCAACTGAAAAATACAGCATTGGACATTAAAAGTAATGAGGAAAACCTCAAAGAAGATGAGCGTGCATACCTTCCTAATTTAAACTTTAATGCTAGGAATAGATTTACAGAAGGCCTCTTCTTCGATCCGCTGTCTAATCAAGCCGAAGACGGATTCTTGTATTCTAATAACCTTTCTTTATCTAGCCAAGTACCTGTTTATCAAGGCAACAAGCTCAAAAATACAAAAGCTCAAAGTAAAATTAATCTGCATGTATCTAAATTGAATTTACAAAAATCAAAAAACGATTTATCTTTAAATATAGCTGTTGCCTATTTGCAAATACTATTCAATCGGGAAAATTTGGGTGTCTCACAACGAAATCTGTCAAATACACGAGAACAAATTGAGCGAACAAAAAAAATGGTAAAAAGCGGTGTTTTACCAAAAACTAATTTATACGATCTGGAAGCTCAGGCCGCTAGTGACGAGTTGCAAGTAGTTACTAACAAGAATAGCTTAAATTTTTCTATTTTACAATTAAAACAGCTCTTGCAACTGCCTGAAGAAACCTCTTTTGATGTTGTTTTACCCATCATCCCTGAGCCAGACTTAAACGTGCTAGTTCCCAATAGTCAAATAGTCTATCAGGAAGCACAAGGTATATTGCCAGAAATAAAAAGTGCTGATTTACAGATTGCTAGTGCAGATAGAGGCGTTGCTATTGCTCACTCAAACTATATGCCTTCGGTGAGTCTGTCGGCTGGAGTTACCACTAATTATTCGAGTTTTCAGGCTAGAGACGGTGTAACGAGTGGACGGGGTCTTTTGTCACAATGGAGTGATGCTTTTAACTGGGCAGTGAATCTTTCTATTTCAGTACCTATCTACAATCGCTACCAATTTAAAGCTGCCGCGCAAAAAGCTAAAATATTTAAACATGGCTCTGTACTAAACGCTCAAATTGTAAGAAATACAGTCAGGCAAACTATCGAGCAAGCACAGCTCGATGTATTGGCTGCAGCTAAATCTTTTTTGGCGAGCAAAAAGCGCGTGCATGCACTTGAAGAATCTTTCAGAGTAACTGAATACCAGTATCGAAAAGGGGCAGCCAATGTCACTGAATTCAATGTTACTAAAAATAATCTCACCAATGCCCGCTCCGATTTAATCAGGGCAAAATATGATCATATCTTTAAATTAAAGGCACTGGAATTTTATATGGGTAAGGATATAAAATTGTAAGTTTAATCTTTCAATAAAAGAAGTGAATAATATAATTAAAAAATCTGACAATCTAATGGCTAAAAAAATTCCTCTCCATAGCATACACGAACAGTTAGGTGCTAAAATGGTAGCATTTGCCGGATATTACATGCCTGTACGCTACACGTATGACATCGCAGAACACCAAGCAGTAAGGACGAATGTGGGTGTTTTCGACGTTTCGCACATGGGTGAGTTTTTAATTACCGGACCCCAAGCTTTCAAGCTGGTACAAAAGGTTACTTCCAACGATTTATCTGTACTACAAAATGGCAAGGCACAGTACGGCTACCTTCCTAACGAGCAAAATGGTATTGTGGACGACCTTATTACATACCGGATAAAAAAAGATGAATACTTACTAGTGGTAAACGCCTCAAATATTGAAAAAGATTGGCAGTGGATTAGTAGCTGGAATGAGCCTATCGGCGCAAATATGCAAAATATTTCAGAAGAAACCTGCTTGTTTGCTGTGCAAGGACCAAAAGCAACTGAAGTTTTACAGCAGATAGTATCAGCAGATTTGACTGCCCTGCCTTTTTATACTTTTATCAAAACAAACTTGGGAACAATCCAAGATATTATTGTATCTGCCACAGGATACACGGGGGCAGGTGGTTTTGAAGTATATGTTCCTAAAAATCAAGCAACGGTAGTATGGAAAAAAATATTTGCAGCGGGAAAAAAGTATGGCATAGTCCCAGTAGGGCTGGCAGCTCGCGATACTTTGCGCTTAGAAATGGGGTATTGCTTATACGGTAACGATATTGACGAAACTACCTCGCCATTGGAAGCTGGCTTAGCTTGGGTAACAAAATTTAGTAATAACTTCGTCAATGCAGATGCACTCCAAGCACAAAAAGCAGCTGGTCTGAACCAAAAACTAACAGGGTTTGAAATGCTTGAAAAAGGTATTCCCAGAAGAGATTATCCCATTTTTAGTACACAAGGACAAGCAATAGGCAGGGTTACCTCAGGGACTATCTCTCCAACGTTGAAAAAGGGAATCGGTTTAGCATACCTTAAAAAAGGGTATTTTAAACAAGGCACCGAAGTGCTAATAGGCATAAGAAATCGCCGCCTCAAGGCAAGGGTCAAACGTCCTCCATTCGTATAGATAAAAAAATGGAACGCAAGCAAAAATTTGTCATTGAAATACTTTACGAAGACAATCACTTGATAGCTGTTAGTAAACCAGCCGGGGTACTCGTTCAAGGTGATAATACGGGAGATTTGCCTCTGGTAGAAGATATTAAAAAATATTTAAAAAAAACACACAATAAACCCGGTAACGTTTTTTGCGGACTCATTCATCGCTTAGACAGGCCTGTCAGCGGTGTGGTAGTTTTTGCCCGCACTTCCAAAGCACTACAGAGAATGACCAAACTATTCAAAGAAAGAAACGTAGAGAAAACCTACTGGGCCTTAGTCAGCCAAAAACCTCCGTTAGAAGAAGGTGAAATTACGCATTTTTTAATAAAAAACAAAGATAAAAATATTACAGAGGCTTATAATAAAGCGATAAAAAACAGCATAGCCGCTTCTTTGTCATACAAAATATTGGCAAAAGTAAATAAGTACTACTTGCTTGAGATACACCCATTGACAGGAAGATCACACCAAATTAGAGTACAGTTAGCAAAAATAGGCTGTCCGATTAAAGGAGACATAAAATATGGCTACCCCAAAGCCAATAAAAACAAAAATATTCACCTACACGCCAAATACTTACGTTTTATCCATCCCACTAAAAAGGAAAAGATCGAATTAGTTGCTCCGCTACCCAAAGACCAAGCATGGGATCAATACCGCTACTTATCAGATGACTAAATAGGAAATTTTTTAATATTGGCAACAGCTGTTTAATTTTGCCGTGTACAATTGTTAAACGTGGCCTCGTAGTTCAATGGATAGAATAGGAGTTTCCTAAACTCTAGATGCAAGTTCGATTCTTGCCGGGGCTACTTGAGAGGACGGATTGCCAAAACTGGCAGTCTGTTTTTGTTTTACCTCCCCAAAATCGTTGATATTACTGCAAATAAGGGCTAATGCTTGGTTTACTTGAGCGGTTCGATAATTTTTCTCTCGGTAAACCAATTTTTCAGGGAATATCGAACCAACTATTTTATGCTTGACTTCAATAGGTGCTTCTTGGTAGTATTGGGGCAAGTCTTTGAGCATTCCAAAACTATACTGTACGGTTTTTATAAAATCCTTTTGCTCTTTCCTTACTATCTTTACGAACCACATTTTGCAACACTAGAGAATAGAGATTTAGTACCTCGTCTTTTATTTCAAAGCTGTTGAGGTATTTGATAAAATCTTGGTTGGTTTCCTCTGATTTATGTCTTTCTCTAGATTCTCTTACTCATTTTTTCCTTCAATTTTTCTAGTGAATAAACTGGATTGCCTTTATGTAACATTCTATGACAATTGCTACAAACCAACACGATATCTTCTGCTTTGGTTACCCGCTCTCTTTCTCTCTCACTTAAAGGATTTGTATGATGTGCTTCAATAAAACCTACTCCAATTTCACCGTAAGTGTCCAAAAAAGAAAATCCACAAACTTCACAGTTCAACATTTTATTTTCTTGGAATGCTTTCTGCTTTATTTTTCTTATTAAACTTTGATTTCTTTCGTATTCCTTATGTATAACCAGACGTTTACTTCCTTCAGTTACTTCTTCATTCTCTATTTCTGAATACTCAGGTACCTTAGCATCGCTTGAATTTAATTGATAATTGGGGTCTAAGATTTCCCTTTGAACAAACAAGTAAAAATCTTGAGTCAACCATATCCAATCAACTTTATCTAACTCTTGTTTAGGTTCTATGTTTAACTTGGGATTGCTTATATAAAAATCATTCCATGTTTCTAATAAATGTTTTTCTATGGGATACTGACGTAGCATCTCTTCCGTTTCTTTCATAAAAGACTGACGTTCCAATATGGATTTAAGACCTTTTTTATGTTGTATTTCCTCACTAAATAAAAAACGGATGATTTCATCAAAATGTACTTTTGTTTTAGTTGCGGGAAGTGTTGCTGGATAGATTTCATCAGGGAAAAGAAAAGAAAGCCATGCTGATAATAGAGGAAATGTTAACCCCTTTGTACGGTTGCTCCAATCTATGGTATCAATATTTTTTCCTTCTCTTACTTCTCTAAATAATTCAATGTCACTTACGTTCAAATAATCATTTGTACCTCCGCGTCTTGCAGGGTCTTGTAAAAACTGTACTCCTTTAAATTTTCGGACACTATTCCTATATGCTATATGCTCTTGTGAGTTAATTAATATCTTAAAAATTTCGTTATTTGTTTGAGACTCCCAATTAACGTTTTTGTTTACATAATTTGCACAAACAAATTTGTACTCCTCATCTAAAATCCATTCAGAATTTTTAAACGCTTGTAGGTATTTGTTAATAGATTCAACAAAAGACTTTTTCATAATTTTTCAATTTTGGTTTGTTCAAGGTGGCTTATTTTGGCGTTCTTCATTTTTACAATCAAATCTTGGTCGCCTCCTTCTTTTTGCAATTCGTGCAATTGAGTATAGGCACTTAAGGCAGAGTAAAACGCTGGGCCTCGTTCTATCTTGAATAATCCATCAAGAGTATTTGCGTTTCCTATCCTTGCCATAGAGATTAAAAATTTCTGTGATGCAAAGACATAATTTGCTAAAGTTACTTGAGTGGATAAATACTATTTGTTAGTAGATGAATTCTGCTTATTAATTTTTGTGATTTTTTTTGATGAGTTTTTCTCGTCTTGTTTTTAAATACTTTTTTATTTCTTCAAAACTCATAGTAGCAATTTCCTTGCTGATTTTGTCCCTTGTTTCTCGCATAAAATCAACCGCTTTAAATCATTCAATGACTGTCTGATTATTTTTCATGCTCAAATCCATTTTGGATGTATCACTCTAATAAATTTTTTACGAGTATGTCCTCATCCAATTCTTCCCAATATATGCCCTCACCATCCCTAATAAAACGCCAATTCTTTAATTGTTCTTTGGTTGCATTTCTCAATTTTGAAAACCATTCAAGAGGAATAGCCAACTCTCTACCATCCTCAAAAAAGACTATCATTTTGTCCTCTCCAAATGATAAATTGGTTGCTAAAAATGATTTATTTATTGTTAAAGTGTTCATTCCATTTTATAAACAATACTCCGAAGCCCAATGATTTTTTCTTTTGTTAGCTATTTTTTGAGATATTCTTGTGAAACTTTCTTTATCATTCTTAACAATAATAATCAATCAATTCATGCATCATCTCGAAAATTAATATTTTGATGAGGTTTTAATTCTAAAAATAATTTTAATTTTTTTAATGCTCTTTTAGATTGAGACCCAAAATTTGCATCAATTTGCCCTTTATAAAATCCCATTTCTTTCAATGCTACTTGCATATTGGTTTCGTATTCCAGTATATCACGATACGAATTAAATTCTTTTCCATGTTTTGATTGTATGCCCTTTGGATATTTACCGATTTGCTTAAGCCTAATATCACAAATCATCTTAGTATATCCCTTTATTTTCTCGGCATTTGTTTCATTGGATAACAGAAAATCATAATGAGTAATTTTCTCGCTATTAAAAGTGTTTTCTAATGAATTATATCTGAAAGGGTTACTATATCTAAAATCTAAATCAAATTCTTTGGCTATCTTTTTTCAAACTGCTTATTTCAAAATCTTCATTGTGTAATTCAATAGCGTGAGAGTCTTTATTGAATTGGCTTGTAATTTGACAAAGGATAATATCATTCCCGATTAGATCTGCCAATACCAAAGCTGGTCTGCGTTTGTTATTGGATAGATCAGAAAAAGGAAAAGGAACGAATACAATATCTCCTGCTACAAATCTTGCCATGCTTCCTCTTCTTCTTTTTTATTCCAGTCTTTGGCTAAGACTTGCTCACTGGCAAAATGTGTTTCTATATCAGATTTTTTATCCTCTAAAGATTGAATAAATGCCATTACACTTTCCAAGTCCCTTTCAGGCATTTCGCTAACCTTTTTTAAAATTACCTTGTGTTGTTTGTCTTGCGTAATCATCTTAGTATAAACTTTTATTCGTGTTATCCATATATGGGGTTTCTTTGGCTTTGTCGGTTTTGGTTGAGCTTGTCGGTCAAATCTTTAAAAACATCATTGTCTATATCTTTCCACGCTCCTGAAAAGGATAATATATTCGCTTGATTATCTTTTGTCCCTCTTTCTAACTGAGAAACAAACTCGGATAATGGCTTGAGTTTCTTTGCAGGTATTTCAAGGATTTTTTTGACTAATCTATTTCTTATTTGTGCTTCTGTTTGCATAAGGGATAAATATTAAAGTTCTCTATCTTTAAATTGTCTAACGACATTTCCAATTCCAGTGAGTAAATCGTTTTCAACATTAGCACTCAATTGTCTTGTATGAATAACTAATTTTGTTTTATTACTATTGTAGTGTACATAAAACCAATTACCTTTTGAGTATTCTTTAAATTCTCCTGAGTATTTTACTCCAAAGATACAGTCAATTTCTCTGTCATTTTTCTCGTGGTTTTGTATATAATTACTACAAGCCAGTACTACAATAGGGAATTGTTGTATAAAATCCGATTGAAAAAATGAATCCTTTCTTGCTTGTAGTTTCATTTTGAAATCATTATTCCTCTGTGCTTCTCTTGTTGTCTTAGAATGAATATTGCTCATTTGAGTTGTAAAAACTTTTTTTTAAAAAAGTAGCATATTCACTGCCTTTTTCATCATCATAAATGCACTCGAATAGCTTTTGATAATTTTGCCAAGTGTTACTTAAATTTTTCAATTTATTGGGATTAAATGAATAGTCATATTCTTTCTTTTTCCAAAATTTAGCAGTCCCATGTGTTAATTCATTTTCTCTGTGCATTCCTGCTTCTTTACCGACAAATAATATACTACTGTTTGGATTCCCTAAACCTATATATTCATTATTCTCCAAGCAATCTTCAATTAAAGTATTAAACTCTTTTGTATAATTCATTTCTAATAATATTTAATAGTTCTGTCATAGATTGTTTTTGACTCAATTATTCTATCATCAATCAATCTTTCTATTTTCTTAATCCAATTTTCATTCTGGTCAAACTCATATTCAAATACTTTTTCTTCGCAAAGACTTCCATCTGGACAATATGATTTCTCTCTGATAAGATTCCCTTGCTCGTTGCACTTATAGGTTATTTTTGAAAAGCAAAAATTATCGTGATGAATGCATTCTATTTCATTCTCATTTTTATCATGTTCATAAGTGTATTTTACTTGTAATTCTCCCTTTGTATTATAGGTTAGCTCTTCAAATAAATTTACTTCTTTTTTCTGACAAAGTAACTTTATTAATATTTTCTTACAGACCTCGACAAAATAGTTAGCCAAAGGATAGCATAGTGTATCTGCCGAATATCTTTTTAATCACGCCGCTATTTTGTAAACTATCTGCTCAATCTCATGTTAAACTTTTGCAAAATATTGATTTTTGCTATCATTCAATTATCATTACACTTACTTTTTTGCCAACGCAAAATTTTGCACCACTATAGTTCTTATGTATAATTTACCTTTCTCTTGTGTCTAATAAAAAAATTACCCGTGTCTTTCAATCGATGGTTGCCCTAATGGAACTCCACGATGAAGACGTTTTTAAAATCAGAAGCTACCAACGAGTAGTTTTTTTACTCGAAAGGGCAAACACTCCTACAGCAAGTAAAAGCATAGAAGAAATGAGCAATATGGGAATTTCAAAAACGATGGCTGAAAAAATATATACTTTATCACGCTCTGGCACTTTTCCCGAATTGCAGCAATTACAAGAAAACACACCAAAAGGTTTGTTAGAAATACTAAAAATCAAGGGACTAGGTGCTAAAAAAATTAGGGCTATTTGGCAAAAATTAAATATTACTAAACTCGATCAATTGCTGGAGGCTTGCAGGCAAGGTACGATCGCTAAGTTGAAAGGGTTTGGGGAAAAAACACAGCAACAAATTATTACACAAATACAATTTACTCAAGCTAATGCCCATAAAATGCTTTTTGCGCAAGCCGAGCCTTTGGCTTTATCTATTAGGATGCACCTCGAAAATATCGATGCTGCCAGTCAGGTAAGTTTGAGCGGAGATATTCGGCGAAATATGGAAGTAGTCGAAAAAATTCAACTCATCGTCAGTACATCACAACACGAAAAAGTTCGTAGTTTACTCAACGAGTTATCTATTGTAACATATTGTGAAAGACAGTCAGGTCCTAGAGTATGGCGTGGAATTTTCAGATACAAGCAAATACCCGTAGAGGTGAAATTTGCCGATGAGAAAAATTTTTACACTCAGCTTTTTCTTCACTCGGCGGCACCAGAGCATTTGGCAGCACCTATCGATGAGCAGGGAAAAACCTTTCGAAAATTACTGATACAAACAAACTTCCCATCAGAGGCAATAATATATCAAAATGTAGGCATGGACTACATACCGCCAGAGATAAGAGAGGGTGGTTTTGAGCTGAAAGCTGCTAAAAATCGTTCCTTGCCTCAATTAGTGAGTATGCGAGATTTAAAGGGTGTTTTACATAATCACTCTACTTATAGCGATGGAGTACACAGTTTAAGAGAAATGGCTATCCATTGCAAAGATATGGGCTACGAATATTTAGGTATTTCCGATCATTCCCAATCAGCTTATTATGCCAATGGCTTGTCGGCAGAAAAAATCCAAATGCAACATTTGGAAATTGATGGGCTGAATGAAGAGCTAAAACCATTCAAAATATTCAAGGGCATTGAGTCTGATATTCTCTCGGATGGAAGTCTGGACTATGCTCCAGACATACTGGCTACTTTTGATTTTATTGTCTCTTCCGTACACAGTAATTTAAACATGGCCCGGAATGCAGCAACACAGCGGCTAATCCGTGCCATTGAAAACCCTTATACAACTATTTTAGGACACCTCACGGGCAGGTTACTGCTGCGCCGCGCAGGTTATCCGATAGACCACCAGCAAGTCATTGACGCTTGTGCTGCCAATGGCGTAGTAATAGAGATAAATGCCAACCCGAACAGGCTAGACATAGATTGGCGTTGGGTGCGTTATGCTTTGGAAAAAGAAGTCCGCCTGAGTATTAACCCCGATGCTCATCACAAAGACGGCTATCAAGACATGCGCTACGGATTGTTGGTGGGCAGGAAAGCAGGTTTAACAAAAGAGATGACTTTGAACGCTTTCTCTACACAAGATATTACGAAATACTTTGCAACAAGAGAAAATAGCTCACAAGAAAATAGGCTAAATAAGTAATAGTTAAAAAATTATTCTCTGGATGGAAAACGAGACTTTTGTAGAATCTGACTCATTTCTGTTAATACAGTGAGTTTGCCCCCGTAAGTTTCTTGTAATAATTCGCTGGTAAAAACTTTTTCTATTGGCCCGTGAGCCACCATGCGCATATTCAGTAATACTATCCAATCGAAATACTGCTGTGCCGACTGCAAATCATGATGTACAACAATTATGGTTTTACCCTGGTTGCGCATCTCTTGCAGTATCTTTATGATGGCACTTTCTGTGGCAGCATCTACTCCGGCAAAAGGCTCATCCATAAAATAAATTGCTGTTTTTTGTGCCAATGCACGCGCTAAGAACACACGCTGTTGTTGTCCGCCCGAAAGCTGGGCAATTTGTCTTTTGTAAAAACGTTCCATCCCTACTTTTCTGAGGCATTCCATAGCAATTTCTTTATCGGATTTCCGCGGTCTTTTGAATAAACCTAGCTTTGCATACCTGCCCATTATCACAACATCGAGTGCTGAGGCGGGGAAATCCCAGTCAACAGATTCTCGCTGCGGCACATAACTGACCTGTTGGCGAGTTTTTTCGAGTGGCAGCCCGAATAGTCGCACGTATCCACTGCTGGGTTCGAGTAAGCCCATAATTGATTTAACCAGAGTGGATTTTCCGGCACCATTAGGTCCGATAATACCTGCCAGCGTGCCTTTGGGGATAGATAAATCAATATTCCAAAGTACAGGCTTTTTATTGTAACTTACCGTGAGGTCGTGTACTTCCAGTGCCGCATTAGCCATATGAGTTGCCATAGCTTACTTTTCTTTTTTTGGAAAATACCTAGATTTTACAGGCATCTCTTGTTTATCTGAAGAATATTTCGCTGCCACCCCTTGCTTATTTAACTTGATGATATCTTTTACTTTTTTTACATCTATTGCATACCAATTACTATTATTGCCATAACTAAACCACATCACCTTACGGAAGATGTCTACTTTTTGTAGGTACATATTACCCTGTTCAGTAAGTAGGGGTTTATCTATTTTAGGAATATCAATAAGTGCGTCGAGGTAAGTATCCAATTCATAATTTAAACAGCATTTTAAGCGTCCGCACTGCCCTGAAAGTTTGGCTGAGTTTAGAGAAAGGTTTTGATAACGGGCGGCATTGCTCGAAACGGCTTTTAAGCTGGTTAGCCAAGTGGCACAACACAACTCTCTTCCACAAGATCCTATTCCACCAATACGGCTGGCTTCTTGACGCAGATTGATCTGCTTCATTTCTATTCGAACCTTAAATTCTGAAGCAAGCGATTTAATGAGTTCCCTGAAGTCAACTCTTTGATCGGAAGAATAATAAAAAGTAGCTTTTGTGTTATCGGACTGAAATTCTACATCCGAGAGTTTCATGTTTAACTTTAGTTTCCTGACAACTTCCCGAGTACGATACAAGGTAGCAACTTCTTTTTCCTTTACCTGATAGTGCTTTTCAATATCTTTCTTTGATGCAAGCCGATAAATTGATTTGATGTTCTTATCGTCAACTACATGCTTTTTCATCATTTGAAAACGAGTTAACTCGCCTTGCAGCGACACATAGCCCAAATCATAGCCACCTTGTCTTTGCACGATGACTGCATCGCCTGTAACTAACTCAAGCGCGTTGATATTTCTAAAAAATTCTTTTCTACCACCTTTAAATTTTACCTCTACGATATGAAAATCCTCAGTATCTGTCGGTAACCTCATATCTGCTAGCCAGTCGAACGTGCTGAGCTTACCACATCCTTGTGTAGTGCAATTACCATTATTTTTACAGCCTTTTGGCGTTGTACTACCACAGGCTTTCGTTGCACATGATCCACATCCCATTGTAACTCCTTAGTTTAAAAGAACACCTCTTTAAAGAAACTCTTAGAACACATAAAAACATATTCTTTCTCAAATATTTTTTCAAAAAAATATAGGCAAATGTAGTAAGTAGGAGCCAAAAAATAAATTGCTGTCCTTAAATTTTAAAGCCTAATAATATGCTCATTGGGGAGCAGGGCAGAGCTGTTCAATTTGAGATAAACCTGCACGGTAGCAACTACGTCTTCCCGGCAGTGTTCGGCAATCCGTTCTAGGTCATTTGTCTCGTAATATATCCGACTGATTTGCATACTGTCTATTCCGCTTGCATTGGCAGGAAGATTAAAAACACACCTGAGCGTATCGAGTGAAGTATAGTACTTTTTATCAGTAAATTTCCACATCTCCATCGTATCCTTGTAAGCGACATGCCAAGGCTTTTTCCCTGAAGTATCTAGAATAGCTGGTAAAGGCAGGTTATTGACTAATAGGCGGCGACAAAGGTATGGAAAAACAAAACTTTTTCCATTGTGTGCTACTAAGTATAAATTAGGTTTATTAAATTTTTTCCTCAGCAAGTTGCTAAAATATTCCAATAAGTTTTTTTCCTCATGGTCGTATATTACTTTTACTCTCAAAAACGTTTCTTTGCCTTCATCAGCATGAAGATAGCCTATCGCAATAGCAATTATTTTTCCAAACTCTGAATAAATACCAGCTTTCTCGAAAAATAACTCCTTAGCATTACGCTCAGAATTGAGCCTTGCCGCTTTTTTTATCCACAGCTGCTGGTATGCTTCATTTAAATATTCAAGTTTTTCAGTAAGTGGAATAGTTTCTATATCAACAAATAGGCAATTACTTAGTTGCTTCATATTATTTGAAAATTTTAAAATCAAATATGATGATAAGTTAAATGATGAACAGCTGAAAAAGAATAGATTCTCTGCGAAGTTAATCATCATGTTATCAAAATGGAAAACTTTACTAACAAAAATACATATAAGGTCATAGGTTTAATGTCTGGGACTTCTCTGGATGGTCTAGACATTGCCTATTGTGTTTTATCGTACAAAAATCGAAACTGGCAATACATCTTGAAAGTATGCCAAACCGTTGATTATGATGATTTCTGGCAACAAAAACTATCATGTCTAAGAAAATCTACTGCTATTGAATTGGCTGAAACAGATGTGTTGCTGGGTAAATTATGGGGAGAGAATGTAAAAAAATTTATTGATACGAATAAACTGTCACCAGATTTTATCGCAAGCCATGGGCATACTGTTTTTCATCAGCCTCAAATAGGACTTACTACACAAATTGGTAGTGGTACACACCTGTCGGTAATCACGCACTTACCTGTGATTACCGATTTCCGAACTCTTGATGTGGCACACGGTGGTCAGGGGGCTCCTTTAGCCCCTGTAGGCGATAGACTTTTGTTTGCAGGTTATCGCGCCTGTCTCAATTTGGGAGGTATTGTCAACATTTCTTATGAAGAATCTCAGCGGCGAATTGCTTTTGATGTTTGTCCTTGCAATATAGTTTTGAATAAAATTGCAAAGCAAAAGGGGTACGCCTACGATTGTGCAGGTGAGATAGGCGAGCGAGGTACACTGCACAAAGATTTACTCAAAGCATTGAACCGGCTCACTTATTATCATCAAAAGCCGCCTAAATCTTTGGGTATGGAGTGGGTAGAAAAATATATCTTTCCACTACTCAACCAATACAACAATATTAGTGTGGAAGATAAACTGCATACGATGGTGCATCACATAGCAGAACAAATCTGCCAAAGCTTTCCCAAAACTTTCGGCACGAAAAATGTAAGTAAGATGCTCATAACTGGTGGGGGGACTTTCAATACTTTTTTGGTTAATACTATTCGATCGTATTGCCCCCATATGCGAGGGGTTGTTCCTGATAAAAATTTAATTGTTTTCAAAGAAGCACTGATTTTTGCCTTCTTGGGAGTGCTAAAATATAAACAAATCAATAATTGCCTACGTGATGTTACCGGTGCTGCCCGCAATACTTGCGGAGGGGTCATTATAAATGCATTTCCACTCAATTAAACGGCGTGATCTTCTGTTTTTTTATGGATAGATAAATCAAAAAACCACCATATTTAGTTAGTTAGAAATCGTATAAATTTATATTAAGCAAAATACATAAGCTATGAAAGTGTTACTGTGTTATCTACTTACGTTTATATGCTATGCTTGCGTTTTAGGACAAAAGTATTACGTTATTCACATCAAAGGTAATATTGTAAAAGTATCCAACCAGCAAAAGCTAAAAACCGGTATACAAATATCGGCTGAGGAGCAGTTGAATTTTCTTGAAAAAGAAGCAGTCGCCGTGGTGATTAGTCGCGAAAAAGGAAGAATGATATTAACGGCAGAAAAAACTGAAAAAAATGACCAGGGGCAGTTTTTGGCTTATGTACAACAAGTACTCTTTCCTATGAAATACAATCGTCGTTTAAGTACGCGAGAGGTAAATCAAGCTGAAACCGATGACATAAAAGAACCCACAAAAGAAGACAGTTATAACGTTAGCGACTTTAAGAAATTTTTTGGAACACAAAATTATGTAATACTCGGAAATCAACTATTTATCAATATTGACGAAAAAAAATACCCAGCTAAAAATAAAATTTTTGTATACTCTTATATTTATAAGAAAAGAAAAATACAGAAAATCCTCACTATGCGTAATGATACACTGATTATTGACAAAGAAAAACTCTATAGTTCGAAGGGCAAATACATTGACCCAACACAAGTAGAAAGTGTATCACTTTATTACCTTGACAAGAAAAAGAAAAAAAACATTCAGAAGCTAGCCTTATTAAAACCAATATTTATTCCCGAAGAAAAGATACTCAAAGAGCTACTGGCTTTATCTAACTTCTTATATGATAATCAAGTAATGAAAGGCAGTGAATTGTTAAAGGAGTTGTATAATTTCACAGAGGAAGTATATGGTCATTCAAATTTTTATGTGTTCAGTGATTGGGTGGCTACAAAGGGTTTGGTCAAAGAATAATTTACAGACAATTATTCTTTGCCGAGTACGCTATAATAGGTAAGGCTCTCCGATATTTCCTCCCAGTTTATCGGGCAGTTGGAGGTGCATTTGCCCACTGCTCTTAGCAAAGAACAATTAATTACGCCTCTTTCATTTTTTTTGTCCTGAATAATCAGACTTTTAATGCCCTCATAATCCTTACTATATAATTTTACTATTCCGTAAGTTGCTACTAAATAGTCAGTAATCTGCTTGAGTGATTCTTCGGATAGCCCACACTTTTTATAAGATAAAAAAGATTCGCAAATCATTCCTATAGCGATGGCTTCTCCATGAAGTAGCTTACGGCTGGGTTGACGCAAAAAATAGCCCTCAATGGCGTGTCCTATCGTATGCCCAAAATTGAGTATTTTTCGTAAGCCCTGCTCGTGTGGGTCTTCATTCACAACCTGCGCCTTGATATATACTGAATGCCGAATAAGCTGCCCGAAGTGATGTTGCTGAAAAGATGAAGATTGGATTTTATGCCAATAATCCTTATCGGCAATTAACCCGTGCTTAATGACTTCGGCAAAGCCCGACCGGAGTTCATTAAGTGGCAGTGTATGCAAAAATTTAGAATAAATAAGCACCCGACTTGGTTGCTGAAATACACCGATATGATTTTTTAAGCTTAAAAAGTCGATACCTAATTTGCCTCCCACACTAGCGTCTACTTGGGCAAGTAATGTAGTCGGCATTTGCACAAAGGCAATTCCACGTTTGTAAGTTGCTGCACAAAAACCGCCCATATCTCCAATAACACCACCACCAAAATTGAGTAGCAGGGCTTTGCGATCGAATTGTTGCTCTGTGAGTTGCTGCCAAATACTTTGACAAGTATCGATGTTTTTTGCTTCCTCTCCGCTGCTTATTTCAAGCAGATAATGGGCGGGCAACAAGCTCTTCACTAAAGGATAACAATGCTGAAGTGTTTGTTCATCTACTAGCAAGCCAAGCTGTGAATAAGACGATAAGAAAGCGAGGTCTTGTTGTTTGATATTCCCTTCTATTATTTTCACATACCGCGGAATTGTACTCATGTATGTATCTTTAGTAATTGATAAAGTTTCAGCAATTAGCAATTTGATAAATACTTGGCAAAAGTAATAAGAGCAGCTAGCTTTTCATAGTGCAACAGAATAATCTACTTAGTTATATGGATTGTATATCGCTTTGAATGTTAGAAATATCCCGCTATCGTAGCGGGAATCAGATAAAAAATTCCAAAAAATTCTCTTTTTAATCAAAACGTACTACCTTTGCAGTCTTTATGCATTCCGACTGTTTTAGTTTACATAATTTGTCTCTGCCTTTGTTTATCTTCTGGTGAAGTACGACGTATACCACACTCGATTTTTGTCGTCATTTTGAATATGAAACCTGATAAGCCATTGGATCTCCTCCAATTCACTGTGGTCAAAAAAAATAATTTAAAAACGAATTAACATTTGTTTTTGGCAAACAAAGCGGAGCTATACCCGTATAATATAATATTTAAACAGTTTTTATATAAAGGATTTGCAGATAAAAACTTGGGATAGTTTTAGGTGCATGGAAACAGAATATCTCTACAAGAACTTACATATTTGTTCAGATCAGCAGAGCTTCTTTATTTGCACAGACACTCGTTTGATCCCCCCATCTAAGCTGCTATCGAGCTTTTTAATAACAAATATTACTATGAAAATGCTGTTTTTAAATTAATTAAGTCAATATTAGTACAATTTAAAATTTATTTGTATGAGGCAACTTAAAATCCAAAAATCAATTACTAACAGAGAAAGTCAGTCTCTTGAAAAATACTTTCAAGAGATCAGTAAGGTGGAATTGCTGACCGCAGAGCAAGAAGTCGAATTAGCGAGAAGAATTAAAAAAAATGACCAACAAGCTTTAGAAAAGCTGACAAAGGCTAATTTGAGATTTGTCGTCTCTGTTGCTAAACAGTATCAAAACAGAAATCTTTCTTTAAACGACCTAATTAATGAAGGAAATCTGGGCTTAGTAAAAGCTGCACAAAAATTTGACGAAACCAGAGGTTTCAAATTTATTTCTTATGCTGTTTGGTGGATACGCCAATCTATTATGCAAGCATTAGCTGAGCAATCGAGAATTGTACGACTTCCACTCAACAAAGTTGGATCATTAAACAAAATACATCAGGCTTTCTCTGAGTTGGAACAAAAATATGAGCGAGAGCCTACGGCAGAAGAGTTAGCTGCCGTACTAGATATGAACCCTGATGAAATCACTAATACTATGAATGTGGCACCTAGACATATATCAGTAGATGCTCCTTTTGTAGATGGAGAAAATAATTCTCTACTAGACGTACTCGAAGACGACAATACCTCTGAGACAGACGAAGGGGTAGCATACCGTGATTCTTTGAACGTGGAAACAGAAAGAACACTCTCAACCCTTACCGAACGTGAAAGAAAAGTTATCAAAATGTTTTTTGGCATAGGATGCGAAGATGCCATGTCCTTAGAAAAAATCGGGGAAACGCTAGGGTTAACCAGAGAGAGAATCCGCCAGATTAAAGATAGTTCTATCAATAAATTACGCCTAAATTCAAAAAGTAAATTATTGGCAAGCTATCTTGGATAAATATCGTTCTGTAACGATATAAAAACGAGACTGCCTTAAGAAGCAGTCTTTTTTTGTCATGCCTGATGATAGTAATAGCGTTTGAAATCTCTGTAAGTAGCTATGATGATACATCGCCTATATTGCTTTGAGTACACCGTCTTCGATGTTTTTTCCTTGATGACAAGGGGGTAGTTTTCAGAATATGGCTCGAACAGTTTGTAAAGTTGATTAAAATGATAGAATATTGTTAATAACATTTGATTTTTTCAAGGGTGTGAAAATATCTGTAGAGATAAATAAGTACCTGAAAGTCTTTGCTTATCCGTTATTTGCGATTACACAAGTTTAGATTATGCACATCCCATCTACGCTGAAGCGATAAATGGGTTTAAGAATTACTTCCTTGTCAGATTTTTTGAAAGACATATTACTATACTCAGAAAAAACGCCCCTGCTATTTACACGACTTTATTTCTGGATCTTCTTCGCCGTTGTTTTAGCTGTTTACTCCTCTATTTATAAAACCCGTGCCTTTCGTAATGCTTTTTTATTTTTAGCCAGTTTATTTTTTTACTATAAATCCAGTGGTTTTTTCTTCACTATTCTTTTGTTCTCCACTTTTTCAGATTATATACTCGGCATTCTTATTTATCATACTGAAAATAAATTAGGCAAAAAATATTTGTTAGCATTTAGTGTTTTTATTAACCTCACCTTGTTATTTTATTTCAAATACACCTATTTTTTTGCCGACTCAATGTCTGAAGGCTTTGGGATAGAAGTAGCTATACAAAACCCCTTTGCGCTTTGGAGCAACTGGTTTTTTGCCACAGATTTTGTTACCGACCGCATCTTGTTGCCAGTGGGTATTTCTTTTTTTACCTTTCAAACTATCAGCTATTCATGTGATGTATATCGTGGAGGGATTAAGCCAGTGAAAAATATCCTAGATTTTGGTTTTTACGTCTCTTTTTTCCCCCAGCTTGTGGCCGGACCTATCGTTAGGGCATCGGCTTTTATTCCACAGTTATACCAAAAATATCAAGTGTCGAACAGAGAGTTTGGCTTAGCTATTTTCTGTATACTCAAAGGACTTATCAAGAAAATGTTTTTAGCAGATTATATTGCTGTTAATTTTATTGATCGGGTTTTTGCTAATCCGCTTGCCTACTCGGGGTTTGAAAACTTAATGGCACTTTACGGTTACTCTTTACAAGTATATGCCGATTTTTCGGGTTATACCGACGTGGCTATCGGGGTGGGCTTATTGATGGGATTTAGGCTGCCAGTCAACTTTAATTCTCCCTACAAAGCAACTAACATAGCTAATTTCTGGAAACGCTGGCATATCTCACTTTCGTCTTGGTTAAAAGATTATTTATATATCCCGATGGGAGGTAGTCGCAGGGGGTCTTTATTTACGTATTTTAGCCTATTGGCGATCATGGCTTTTATTTTTTTACTAGCGGCTAATATTTATGTACCTATTATTTTAGTAACTACCGCAGTGATATTTGGGCTAATCGCTCGCTACTCGCCTGCATTTAAACTGCTTATTAGTACTAATATCAACCTGATGCTCACTATGCTCATAGGCGGGCTTTGGCACGGAGCAAGTTGGAATTTCGTGGTTTGGGGCGGTTTGAATGGTGTTGGTTTGGTCGTATACAAATTCTGGCGCAGAATTAGCCCTTGGGAGCATAAAACTGGTAGGCTGATTCATGCTTGGAAAATTTTTATTACCTTAAATTTTATTACTTTCACACGTACCTGGTTCCGGGCAGATTCTTTCGAAACAGCAGCAAATGTATTGCATCAAATAGCCTATGATTTTAGTATTTGGCTTATTCCTGAAATGATATATGCATACAAAAGTATCTTTGCTGTCATGTTACTCGGATATATTATCCACTGGCTATCAGAGAATTTGAAAGACCAAATTCGCGATTGGTTTGTCAAAAGTAGTATTTGGATAAAAATAATCATCAGCTTTCTAACTATCTTTGGTATTTATCAAGTACTAAGTTCAGATTTGCAGCCTTTCATTTATTTTCAGTTTTAATTTAAGCAAATATATTGTTCATTATATTTGCCCATTTGCTTTTTTAGATTGATTAGAGCGTAACGCATACGACCAAGCGCAGTATTAATGCTAACATTGGTAGCCTCGGCAATTTCCTGAAAACACATTTGCTTGTAATGCCTCATTATCAAAACTTCTCGCTGATTTTCAGGCAATCGGTCAATTAAGTTTTTTATCTTTTTTAAGGTCTCTTTTTTGATTTGTATTTCTTCAAAAGAATCCTGACTATATTCGGCTAAATTGCCAAAATGACTTTCCTCTACACTAACAGTAGCATATTTTTGTTGCCTTCTGAAATAGTCAATGGCAATATTGTGAGCGATGCGGGTAATCCAAGGTAAAAATTTGCCCTTCTCATCGTATCGACCCAACTGAATGGTGTTAATGGCTTTAATAAAAGTATCTTGTACTAAATCTTTGGCTATATCGGCATCTTTTATTATCATTGAAATGGTAGTGAATATTTTTTGCTTGTATTTTTCCGAGAGAGGATTAAAAGCCTGGTTGTCGCCTTTTATATAGCTTTTTACCAAAATCGAGTCATTTACTCCTTTCATTTTGATGAGATTTACAAGTTAAAAGTTAATAAATTTTATGAAGTGGTCTTCTCTGTTGACAAATATATTTCTGCGAAAAAACACCGAAGATACGTTTATAACGTATTGACTGAAATTCACATGATAAATAAAAAGGATTATGCACCAAAACTCAAATCTTTCATCTAAGAATGGAAAGCATTTGTCTGACAAAAAGGCTGTTTCGTCTAAAAAAGCTGGGCGCAAAGCTTATCTCACTAGATTTTAAATAAATTTCTCATGACTATAACATATTAAAATATCATAGTACATGATATTAGAAAATATAAAAATTATCCGATTTGCCGGGTTGGGAAAAAGTATTGCCAAGTATAAAGATATGGTAATCTTTGTCGAGGGTGCTATACCTGACGACTTGGTTGATATAACTATCAGCAGCAAGAGAAAATATTTTATGGAGGCAAAAATACTCCGCTTAAAAAAGGCAGCAGGATATAGGGTGCAAGCTTTTTGTAAATATTTTGGTACTTGCGGAGGTTGTAAGTGGCAACACCTTGACTACCCCCAGCAAGCTCGCTATAAGCAACAAGAGGTAATGAATCAATTGGAAAAAATAGCAAAAATTCCTTTGCCCAATTGTTTACCAATTATCACTTCAGAAAAAACACAGTATTATAGAAATAAACTGGAATTTACATTTTCAGCTAACAGGTGGCTAAGCAAAGAAGAAATCGCTAGTGAAACAAGCCTAGATAGAAACGGACTGGGTTTTCACTTATCGGGCAGATTTGATAAAGTACTAGATATTGAAAAATGCTACCTTCAGCCCGACCCTTCCAATCAAATTCGCAATGCCATCAGAGCTTATGCTAAAAAACACGGATTTTCTTTTTTTAATATTCGTAAACAGCATGGTTTCCTGCGCAATTTAATTATCAGGACTGCTACTAATGGCGATATAATGGTTATTGTACAGGTTTTTGAACCCTTACAAAAACAAATTGATGCTTTAATGGAATACCTAAAAAATACATTTCCACAAATTACTTCGCTATATTATATTGTTAATAGCAAAAAAAATGAGACCTTTTTAGATATTGAACCAGTACTTTTTGCAGGTAAACCATATATCATCGAGCAAATAGAGCATTTAACTTTCAAGCTAAGGCCAAAGTCTTTCTACCAAACCAACTCGCTACAGGCATACTATTTATATCAGGTAGTTAGAAAGTTTGCTGCACTGAGCGGACAAGAGAACATATATGATTTGTATACCGGTGTCGGTACAATTGCGCTCTTTCTTGCACCCTATGCTAAAAGGGTAATAGGTATAGAAACAGTAGCTACTGCTGTAGAAGATGCACAAAAAAATGCACAGGAGAATAAAATAAAAAATGCTTTTTTTAAAGTAGGTGATGTTAAGTCACTGCTGAATGAAGCGTTTATCCAAACTCACGAATTGCCAGATGTAATTGTTACTGACCCACCTAGGGCAGGCATGCACCGAGCAGTTCTCAATGAATTACTGAGTATCAAGGCACCTAGAATTGTATACGTTAGTTGTAATCCTGCAACACAAGCCAGAGACGTGGCCTTACTTGCCGAAAGGTATAAAATTACTGCTATTCAACCTATAGATATGTTTCCTCACACCTATCACGTAGAAAATATTATTCTTTTAGAAATTGTATGAAAATTATCATCTTTCCTAGTTTTTAATTACCTAATCTTGCTACATGAATATCTCTTATCCATCAGTACTACTGGTATCAATAATCTTTTTGCTGCTGTTGGCCGCTTGCACTGGTAGTAAGTCAGAAGCACCCGAAGCAATGCCCCCGTTGGAGCATCCGGCTTTGCAATCGGGGCGGATACACGGACCGGTATATGAAATTTTTGTACAGTCTTTTTATGATGCCAATGGCGATGGCATTGGCGATATTCGCGGTTTAGAACAAAAACTTGACTATTTAATTGACTTGGGTGTTGAGGCAGTCTGGCTTATGCCCATACACCCGTCCCCTTCTTACCACAGATACGACGTTCAGGACTACCAAAAGGTCGACCCCGATTATGGTACGCTGGCAGATTTCAAAAAATTTGTTCGGGCGGCACACCGAAGAAATATAAAAGTAATTATCGACCTTGTACTGAACCACAGCTCCGACCAACATCACTGGTTCAAAGAAGCAAGAAAGAATAAGTATAATCTTTATAGAAATTATTACGTATGGGCAAAAAAAGACAACATTGAAACAGAATTAACAAAAAAAAGTATTTTACACGATGATGAAAAGCTAAGCCAGTGGCACAAAAATCTACCTGATGATGAATATTATTATGGTTTTTTTTGGCGTGGCATGCCCGATCTGAATTATGAAAACCCACAAGTTCGGCAAGAGGCATTCAATATTGGTAGGTTCTGGCTAGAGGAAGCAGGTATTGACGGTTTTCGGCTAGATGCTGCTAAGTACATTTTTCCCGAATCTCGTATGGAGGAAACACATCGTTGGTGGCAAAGTTTTCGACGGGAAATGGAGTCTATTAAACCCGACGTATACTTAGTCGGTGAGGTGTGGGATAATGCCGAAACCGTAGCACCTTTTTTCAAGGGTTTCCACAGTGCTTTTAATTTTGATTTGTCTTTTGCCTTGCTGGATGCCTTAAAAATGCACCGTCCGGAAAACTTAGCTGAGAAGTTACAGTCTATTCGCATGCTTTATCAGAGTCACAATCCTGCTTACCAAGATGCCATTTTTATAACTAACCATGATCAAAATCGCATTATGACAGAATTGGGTGGTCATAATGCCAAAATGAAACTAGCCGCTTCTGTCTTACTAACTTTACCGGGCATTCCTTTCATTTATTATGGCGAAGAAATTGGTATGCGCGGGCAAAAACCTGATAAGTATATTCGCGAACCTTTTATTTGGGATTTACCCAGCAATCAGCTAGGTACCACTACTTGGCTTAAATCGCGTCATAATGTAAATTATCGACTAATTGTACCGGCCCACCTACAGATGCGAGACAGCAATTCTTTGTATCGACATTATCAAAAATGTATTGCTTTACGTAAACGTACTGTGGCACTCAATAGTGGAGAGATAGACACTACCAGCATACAGGTTGAGGGTCTGATAAATTTTGTGCGGACGTGTCAGAAACAGCAAGTATGGGTGTTGCATAACTTTGCCCCTAAAACACTTAGAGTAGATATACCTGAAGCGTATCAAGTTTATACGAAAATATTATTGAGTACCAAACCGAAAACGGCCTTGTATCAAAATAAGGTATTATTTTTATCGCCTTACGCTTCTTTGGTCTTGGCAAAAGAATGAACGGTTTACTTTTTAAGTGTCTACCCACTTGGTCGGGCAAGAAAAACTAGGTAAGCTCTTACTTAGGGTATTGCTGTTTTCATTGCTTTTATTGCCACTTTTTTTAAGTTTAAACAACTTAACGAAAGCAATTTTAAGTATTTTTACAGCTTATTCAGCCTCTCTAGGCATTTAAGAATTGTATTTTTCTTAGTTGTTGCACTTTGCCTGTTTTCTATTTATTAATTTAGCAAAAACACGTAAAGCATTTAGTAACTGAAACATTTTTAAAACCGGGATGACATGCCTGCACACAATTCTTTGCACCATGTACATGCTTATCATTTACGGCAGCATATCTTGAAAAATAGATTAACTGTTTTTAGTCTGGTAGTAAGTATTTTTACTTGTGTTATCTCTTTACTAGGCTACCTGATTATGCCCGATAACACACCCTATGCCAGCGAAGCAGCCATACAGATTCGTAAACAGCCACCAATATTTAAGGTAAAAATATTAAAGTTTAGAAAAAATGCCGATATTGAAGAAGTAGACTTTTTAGAAAAATTTTTTTTCGGTGAAAATAGTCGTTATACCATTGTTCCTGTGGTCGGGCAAGTAAATGTAAGAAACGATAGTATATATTTTACACCTTATCCGGGCAGAGAAAAAAAAGTATTGGTTGAGTCTTTACTCAACTGTGTTGCCCCCCTGTATGTGGGTGCTTCCAGTAAATTAGGTGAATCAGTTAGGGCTAACTACATAGTGTCGGCAGACTCTATCACCTACATTGACGTGACGGAAAAAATTGTTCGGGTAAGTAAAAAGTCGCTTGAAGAATCTTTCGCTTTAGAAAATATAGAAGATAGAGTTTACTGGCTGGGTACTGACCGGTCGGGTAGAGATATTTTGAGTCGACTCATATACAGCACCAAAGTCTCTTTGTTGGTGGCAATTATTTCCGTGATAATTACTCTGTTAATAGGGACTACAATGGGTGCTATTGCCGGTTTGGTGGGCAGCCGAGCAGACAGGCTTATATCATGGCTCATTGAGGTGTTTTTTGCAGTACCTGCTCCTATACTAACAATTATTATTTTACTCGGTTTCGAGCACCACGATGCTTGGCACATAGGCCTTAGTGTTGGCTTGAGTACTTGGGTAGAAGTTGCGCTGGTAGTCAGGCGAGAGATTATTACTGTAAAACAAAAACCTTATATTCAAACAGTAAAAATTTTGGGTTTTTCGCAAAATAGAATTATCTTTAAGCATATTTTCCCGAATATCAATTACGCATTAATTGTGGTTGCTGTCTCTAATTTGTCCACTGCTATCATAATAGAGGCGGGCATTAGTTTTTTGGGACTCGGGGTAGATTCCATAATCCCTTCCTGGGGAATTATGCTCAAAGAAGGGTTCGAGTCTTTGGGTACGCGTGGGAGTTGGCACTTAGTTTTGTTACCCGGTCTATCTCTCAGTATAATGATACTTGCTTTTCAGCTATTCGCCAAAGGATTGGAGGACGCCCGTACAGGTAGCCCAGCAGCTTTGAATAAAAGAAAATAATTAAACCGTAGGCATAATTTTATTGAAAAGTTTTAAACAAGCCTAAAAATACCCTTCCAAACATATTTTAAATTGTAGTAGTATTCTAAAAGAAATAAATATTTTCGGTTGAGCTATTATAAATTAGTGTTTTATGTTAAAACAGAAAGTTATGTCACTCTCCGATGGTGTATGCTTGCAAGTAAAAGAAGTTGAATTAATATCACTTCTAGATATTACCCGAGCAATCAACGCTAATAAAAATGAAGAAGATTTATATAAAATGTATAAATTTACCACTCGTTCGCATCCGGCCATCATTAAAATGGCACTTTATGTATTGGATCAAGGGAAGTGGAATTACAAAGTTAGTTTTGGTACGCAAAAAGATTACTCAAAAATAATACTACCTAAAGAAATGCTCGATAATAGAAAAGAAAAAGAGCATAAAGTACCTATCAAACCTTTTGATGAATTTCAGCTAGTTATACCCATCAAATATAAGAAAGATATTTATGCGTATTTGTTTACAAGCCCCAATGATTTTTACTCTGCTAGAGGTGATTTGCCAGACCTGAACTTCATTCAGGCACTTACCAATATTATTATTGCTGCTATAGAAAATAAAAAACTAGCTTTACGAGAGAAACGACAACTAGAATACAAACGACAACTAGAGCTCGCTGCCGAAGTACAGCGATTGCTTTTTCCACGCAATTTGCCTTATAACAAAGAAATTAAAATTACAGCAAGCTACTTTCCACATCACAACGTAGGAGGCGACTACTACGATTATATCCGTATCAATCGTCACGAATCTCTGTTATGTATTGCCGACGTATCTGGTAAAGGTATTCCCGCTGCCTTAATTATGTCTAATTTTCAGGCTTCGCTTCGCTTATTGGCAGCCAAAGTAAATTCTTTAAAACATATCGTACATGAACTCAATAGACTGGTAGCCGCCAATGCGCATGGAGAACATTTCATTACTGCTTTCTTGTTGAAATTTAATAGCGTGAGTCGTGAGATAGAATACGTTAACGCAGGTCATATCCCTCCTTTTTTTTTCTTTGGGAATGAAATACTTAGTCTTGAGAAAGGAACAACAATTATTGGAGCATTCCAGGATTTACCTTTCTTAGATGTGGGTAGATTAGAAAATATATCCTCTTGTTTCTTTTTTAGTTGTACAGATGGACTAACAGAGACCTATAACACGGAGGGAGTGCAATTTGGTGAGAAAAGACTGCATCAACTACTGCAAGACAATATAGCACTAGATATAAAATTACTACATGAAAAAATAATTCAAGCACTGAAAGACTTTAAAGCTATCAACGATTTTAATGATGATATCACGCTTTTGTCTTTTCGTGTCGGTGATAATACTTAGTTGGCGAACATAATAAACTTAAGAAGCTAAAACATTAAATTTATGACAGGTTTATTTGTATCGGATTGTATTAAATTTATGTTAGGAGTGGAAGATGAGACTGTTGATTTGACTGTTACCTCACCGCCCTATGACAATTTAAGAAACTATAACGGTTATGGCTTTGATTTTGAAAATATCGCAAAGCAATTATATCGTATAACAAAATTAGGAGCAGTAGTTGTTTGGGTTGTTGGGGATAAAATTAATGGCGGAAGAACATTAACTAGCTTTAAACAAGGTCTTTTCTTTCAAGAAATAGGATTTAGTATGCACGATGTAATGATATACCAAAAGAAAAATACCCTTTTTATGCGGAGCAATGCTTACACTAATTGTTACGAATATATGTTCATATTATCAAAAGGTAAGCCCAAAACTTTCAACCCTATCAAAGAAAAAACAGCTAGAAGTGGTTTTGAAATGTTAACTCACAATAAATTAGCAGATGGGGTTAATAAAAAAGTGAGGAAAGAACTCAAAAAAGAAAAGAATAAAACAAATATATGGGCTTGTGCAGTAGGATTGGGAGGAACAACTTCAGATAAAATCGCATTTGGACATCCAGCAGTATTCCCTGAGAAATTGGTTGAAGACCACATACTTTCTTGGTCTAACGAGGGTGATTTGGTATTTGACCCTATGGTTGGCTCAGGGACAACTTGTAAAATGGCAATGCTAAATAATAGAAAATACTTGGGTATAGATATATCCGAAGAGTATGTAGAAATAGCAAGGAAGAGGTTGGAAATAACAAAACAAAAACAGGGATTATTTGCATGAATAATTTACAAAAAGGAGATTGGGCTATCTGTAAGGCAGATTTTGGATTTGGTGTTGAGAATGATAAAACGACTCGACCGAGTTGTAGGAAATGTCGTTTGGATATAGATAAACGATTGTTATCAAATTCAGAAATAAACACTTTCAGAAAGAATAATCGTCCACTGGATGGAGATTTGTTTAAATGCCCCATATGTGAAAAAAGGGGCATTGTTGGTGTTACAGTTAAAATAGTGTTAGACCCTGATAAGGCAGAAGGAAAAATAAGAGGTTATATATGTGATAGTTGTAATACTGGTTTAGGGAGATTTAAAAATGGGGAAAACTACTTAAAAAATGCACTCAAGTACATAGAATCTTTCAAAACAAAATAATTACGTTCGCCAACAAAAGCTAAAACGGCATTTTATCTTTTGTTCCAAAACGCCGTTTAGCCAAACCGTTGGTATAAAGTGAAGAAGCAAATATTTTTTTAATTTATTATTTTTACGGTGCGTACTATGGCAGTTCATCAAAGAAAGGTTTAAGAGCCGATTAACAAAATTTTCCTACCCACCTACTTTTCTCCCTTAGAAAAGGATCATCATGGGCAAAACAACTGCAACAAGCCATAAGAAACATTTTTATGCCAGAGATCTTAAGGAATTAAGCTATTTTTGAATTATGAAAAAACTTTTCCTCTTCGATGCTTTTGCGCTAGTTTATCGGGCGCATTTTGCTTTCAGTAGAAATCCACGCATTAATTCTAAAGGACTCAACACAGGCGTAATGCTCGGCTTTACCAACACTTTGCTAGACGTAATTAAAAAAGAAAAGCCTAGCCACATGGCAGTAGCTTTCGACAGCAAAGAACCAACTTTTAGGCATGACACTTTCCCACAGTACAAAGCTAATCGAGAGGCACAACCCGAAGACATTGGTATTGCACTCCCCCACGTCAGAAATATTATTCAAGCCTTTAATATTCCAATACTTGAACTAGCCGGATACGAAGCTGATGATATTATTGGAACAGTAGCCAAAAAACTAAGCGAACAATATTTTGAAATATACATGATGACTCCTGACAAGGATTACGGGCAGTTAGTCGGTAAGCACATTTTTTTGTATAAACCCGCTTACATGGGTAATAGCGTGGACATATTGGGCGTACCTGAAATACTGGCAAAGTGGAGTATCCAACGGGTTGAGCAGGTAGCAGATATGCTTGGCTTGCAAGGCGATAGCTCCGATAATATTCCCGGAATACCGGGCATTGGTGCTAAAACTGCTACCAAATTACTAGCTGAATTTGATACTGTAGAAAACCTAGTAAAAAATGCAGATAAACTCAAAGGAAAGCAAAAAGAACGCGTCGTTGCATTTGGACAACAGGGTATTCTTTCCAAAAAGTTGGCAACTATTGATACAAGCGTACCTATTGATTTTAATACTGAAAGTATGCTATATAATGGCTTTAATGAAGCAGCACTAAAAGCAATTTTTCAGGAGCTTGAATTTAGGACACTGTCCAACCGCCTATTTAACAACACTAAAAACACAGAATCGAAACCCAAGCCTATTGCAGTCACACAAGGCATATTGTTTGATAAGGCTATCCCTGTTTCCAAACACTCAGAAGAAAAATCGGAGCTCAAAAATATAGATAATACTTTGCACGATTATCAGCTAATCGATACACCGGAATTATATCGGAGCTTAATGTATTTTTTAAGCATTCAGCAAGAATTTTGTTTTGATACAGAAACTACTAAAGTATCGCCTTATGAGGCTGAATTGGTTGGGCTGGCTTTTTCATATTATCCGAATGAGGCGTACTATGTACCTATACCGGAAGACAGAAAAGCAGCACAAAAAATAGTAAATATTTTCAAACCAGTGTTTGAAAATGAAAGCATTATTAAAGTCGGTCAAAATATCAAATATGATAATATTGTTTTGCAGTCTTATGGTATAACAGTAAAAGGAAAGTTATTTGATACTATGCTGGCACATTACCTACTCCAGCCTGAAGTGAGGCATAATATGGATGTATTGGCAGAAACTTATCTTCATTATCAACCTATCTCTATTACTGAACTCATTGGCAAAAAAGGGAAGGAGCAGAGGAATATGCGTAACGTGATAGTAGATATTGCAGCTGAATATGCAGCAGAGGACGCTGACATCACTTTACAACTAAAAAATAAACTTGCCCCACAGCTTGCTAGGCAACAGCTAGAAAAACTTTTTAATGAAGTAGAAATTCCACTGTTGAACGTATTAGCGGATATAGAACGTAATGGTGTGAAGGTGGACAATGATTCACTGGCAAATTATTCAAATTCGCTCGCCCAGGATTTAGTAGCTATTGAAAAAAAAATTTACCAAATTGCTGGCGAAAAATTCAACATTGCATCGCCAAAGCAGCTGGGTATTATTCTGTTTGAAAAGCTCAAGTTAGTAGAAAAACCTAAGAAAACAAAAACTGGTCAGTATGCTACTGGTGAAGATATTTTGCTAAGCCTATCAGCAAAACACAATATTGTGCAGCATATTCTGGATTTTCGTGAATACCAAAAACTAAAATCTACCTATGTAGATGCACTACCTACGCTAATCAGCCCTAAAGACGGACTGATTCATACTTCTTACAACCAAGCCGTAGCATCTACAGGTCGGTTGAGTTCTACAAATCCTAATCTGCAAAATATTCCTATTCGCACTGCTAGAGGGAGAGAAATTCGTAAAGCTTTTGTTGCTCGCAGTGCTAAGCACCTAATTTTATCAGCAGATTATTCGCAAATAGAACTGCGTATTATGGCAGCATTTAGCCAGGATGAACACATGATCAATGCCTTTCGAGAAGGGCGTGATATTCATGCCGCCACGGCTGCAAAAATCTATGGCGTTCCACTCGAGCACGTAGATGCCCACATGCGCAGAAAAGCTAAGATGGCGAATTTTGGTATTATCTACGGCATCTCTGCTTTCGGGCTGGCACAAAGACTGAATATTAGCCGTGGAGAAGCTACTGAAATTATTGATACCTATTTTGGCGAATTCAAAGGCGTGAAGCAATATATGGATACTTCTATCAGCTTTGCTCGCCAAAATCACTACGTACAAACGATATTGGGTAGAAAACGCCATTTGCGCGACATCAACTCGCACAACTACACGACCCGAAGTTTTGCCGAACGAAATGCTATTAATGCACCTATTCAAGGCAGTGCTGCCGATTTAATTAAAGTGGCAATGATTAATATCCACCAATGGATGAAGGCAGAAAAACTGCAATCTAAAATGATTATGCAAGTACATGATGAACTTATTTTTGATGTGTACTGTGAGGAGCTACAACTTATGTGCAAGAAGATAAAACAACTGATGGAAAATGCCGTGCCAATGAGCGTTCCTATTTGTGTAGATATAGGCACGGGAAAAAGCTGGCTGGAAGCGCATTAATTCGCTTCAGCGATAAATAAAAATTATATCCTTTTTAAGATGGTAAAAGAATAATCAAAAGAGTTTTTATCATCTGCCATGTGGTTTTCTCGCGAAACCTCTTGCCAAGAATTTGCTGCTAAGGTCGGAAATTTTGCATCTCCCTCGGCTTGTGTTTGTATTTTTGTCAAATAAATTTCTGTTGCCACCGAAAGTGAAGAGTCATACAAATATGCTCCGCCAATGATAAATACTTCCTGTTCACCTCGTTTTTTCACTAGTTCAAGCCCTTGCTCCAAAGAATGCACCACAAGGCAGCCCTTTGCCCAATAATCAGGCCGACGCGATATAACAATATTGGTTCTTCCAGGTAATACTTTACCAATAGATTCGTATGTTTTTCTACCCATGATGATATGATGCCCTAGGGTAGTTTTTTTGAAATATTTTAAATCAGCAGGTAGATGCCAAGGTAGTTTCCCTTTGTTTCCAATGATGTTATTGGTCGACATAGCTACAATTAGTGAAATTTGCATATTTGACGAAATTAAGGGCCTGGCTTAAACCAGGCGTGTTCATAAGAAAATATATTTTATATTTGAATCAAAAACCGAGCGAAGTGCTGGTCTCAAAATAATTAGAATTAAATGCTTTTTCAATAAAAAGCATCTTCTAGGTGTAATATTTGTGTTTGTCCTAATATTTGTTCAGTAATCGCAACAATGTCAAATCTGGGATTATGACTGGTATTTGTGCTAAAAAGGTAGTAGTCTGCTGCCTGAATAATTCTTTGACTTTGCTCCTTTCCGACCATTTCTTCGGGCAAACCGTAGCTGACACTAGTTCGATACTTCACTTCTACAAATACAATAAAATTTTCTTTTTTTACAATTAAATCAATTTCTGCTTTTTTGTATCGATAATTTTGGGTAATAATCTCATAGCCTTTCGATTGCAAGTACTCTATTGCTAATGCCTCGGCTTTTCTTCCTTTTTCAATATTTTTCATGCCTGAAATAAAAAATTGGTGTGATATCTAAAAGCGACCAATTTGTTGGATAGATTTTTAGAAAAACAGCAGGTCTTTCTCAGAACTGCCCAAACGAGCATTTGATTAAAGTAAGAATACTTATTCCACCGTGAGGCTGCTAAAGCCATTTCCCTCTTGTACAATATTAATTTTTGTTTGAATACGCTCTTTTAAAGACGAAATATGGGATATAATACCAATAGTTTTTCCGGTTTCGGCTTGCAGTGTTTCAAGTGTAGCAATGGTTGCTTCTAAAGCCTCTTCATCGAGGTTGCCAAAGCCCTCATCGATAAACAAACTCTCAATGTGTGCATTTTGCGAAGCCATATCCGACAAACCCAGAGCTAATGCCAGGCTCATCAAAAAACTCTCTCCACCGGAGAGTGATTTAACCGAACGTCGCATATCTGCCTGATAGCGGTCAATGACATACAAATCGTTTGTATCTTCATCTTCTTTATATTTGCTGAGTTGGTAGCGGTCATTAAATTTTTTCAAGCGTTCGTTGGCTAAGCCCAGCAGCCAAACTAATACTAATTCTTGCGCATAACTAGCAAATTTTTTTCCATCCGAAGAGCCAATATAATCATTCAATAGATACCATTTTTCAGCTTTTTTTTTCAGTTGCTTAATTTCTTTGGATAATCTATCATATTGCTTTTTTGTTTCTTCACTTTTTTTGATAGCAAACTCTTTTTCTTTGATTTGTTGGGCTACTATTTTATTCTCATTTTCTGTATTTATGTATTGCTCAGCCAGTGCTTCATCCGACAAATTTTCATCGTCATCTTTTGCAAGCTCTTCTATTTCCAATAGTAGTATCTCACTTTTTTCTGCCAAGCTGTTTTTTCGTTTTTCTAAATTTTCTTTTTCATTTATTATGTATTCTGCATCTTTTGCCGTTAGTACATCTGTTTTTGTTGCTTCCAAAGAATCATAACCCTGTTTCTCAAGCTGCGGCATGAGTTGCGCTGATAATTCAACACGACTTACTTGCTTTTTATCTTTATCTTTTCGGTGTTTTTTGAGATTTTCCTCTTCTTTTGCAAGAGTTATTTCCAACTTAATTAGTTCTTTGTCAAATGCTATTTGACTCTGTTCTGCGAGTTCATATTTTTGTTGCATATTTTGTAATTCTCGCTGGGTGTCTTTGCATCCGAAAAGTCTCTGTCGTTGCGCTTTGAGTTCTTTTAGCCGCGACTGCTGTGTGTTTAGTTCAGCCTGCCGTTGCTGTTTTTCTGTTAAAATTTTTGCTGCAATATTTTCTTGATCCAATATCTGTGTCTTTGCATTTTCAAGTAATTTTTCTGAATCATTGAATTTTTTGTGTGCTTTTTCCCACAGATTTTTTTTTGTTTGCAGCCTTGCCAAAATTTCTTGGCATATTTTCTTTTCTTTTTCCTGATAGGGTACTATTTGTTTAGTCAATTCCGAATAAATATTTTCGTATTGCGTAATGTGAGAAATAAGTAGTTCGATATGTTGTAAACCTTTTTTTATTTTGGCTATTTCTTGTACACACGTACGTTCTCGAGTAATTTCTTTAATATTATTATGCAATATCTCAGCTTGCAAATTTATTTTTGCCAGTCTAGGATCTCGCCTGACGGTTTCGAGTATCCTCTCTTTAGCAGACATAAGCTCATTGAGTTTTTGTTGTATATGATGGTATTGCTTTTTACAGACTTCAATATCTTTCTCATAACCGGTTTTTTGTTCGAGATAGGCTGTCTGTTGCTTGCGTAGCCTTTCTATCATGTTCTGCACCTTTGCCAATGTACTTTGAATAGTTTGTATCTGCAATTCGGGTGCTTTTGTTTGGTAAGGGTGATGCGTTGCGCCGCAAAGCGGACAAGGTTGACTTTCTTTTAACTCGCTGCGCAATATCTTGAGGTTTGCTTCTTTGGTTTGGCGTTCTTTTCTAATCCTCAACTCCTCTTCCTGGAGTAATTCCAGTGCTAATTCTTCGCGGTTAAGTTTGATCTCACTGTTGAGTGTAGCGGCTTTTTCTTTGGTTTGTTGATACTCTTTTTGCAAAGATTTTTGATCTTCCGTATAATTTGTTATGTCGATAACATGCTGGTGGAGTGGTTTAATCAGTTCCAATATTTCTGTGTAGTCGCTTTCGAGTCGGTTTTTATCGGTTAATGTAGTTTGGAGTTGCCGATATTTTTCTTCTCCTCGAAGTTGCCAATCTTTAATTTTGAGCATGCTTTGGTCAAATCCCACCCCTTTGAGTGCTTCACTTAACTTTTGGTTTTTGCTAATATTTTGTGTAATTATTTCTTGGATATTTTTAAGCCTTTTATAACAGTCTACAATTAGACAGTGGTTTCGGCTGAGAGCAGCTAAATTTTTATTTTCTTGAAGCCACTGCTGGATTTTTTGTTGCCTAAGGTGTTCTTCTTCAGCTATTTTCTGGAAATTTTTACATCTCTTTTGAGCCTCCGAGTATTGTGTTTCTTTTTCGGTATAGTGGTTTTTTAAGTGCTTATATTGCAGTTGTGCTGTGTCAATAGTTTTATCGAGTTCGTCGATCTGGCTACATAGTTTTTGTAATTGCCTATTGCTTTCTGCTAATTGTTCAATCTTTTGTACGCTTTCCGATTTTTGCTGTTGCTTTTGAGTGCATAGATTTTTTTGACACTGTATTTTTTGTTCAATTTGTTGAATATTTTCTGAAAGTGCTTTTATTTCACAGTCTAGTTGCCATAACTTATCTATGTCGGTTTTAAGATATAAAAGGTGGTGATGTCTTTTTAATCTTTGAAAATTCGGAGTATTATTTTGAATATTTTGTTCGTTTTGGCTAATTTCTTTGTTAACCAACGCTAAATTAATTTGTTTTTGCTCGATATTTTTTCTACGCTCTTGTAACTTCTCTAATATTTTTAGCTGTCGGAAAAGTTCTTTTTGCTGTTTCGTTAAATTTTTTAAAGATTGCTGAATATTTGCAAAATTTTCACTATCAAGAAAAGAAAGTTGCTTACGCAGATCTGTTTTCTGATTAATTTTACATTCCTCTTCTTTGGCTCGCCCGTAGGCTAATTTGCTAACTGCCCGAAAAGCAAATTGCCCTGTAAGCTTTTCTAATAACTCAACCCTTTCATCTTTGCCGGCGTGTAGCAATTTAGTAAATTGTCCTTGTGCCAGAACGGTAGATTTGATAAATTGATTGAAATTCAGTCCGATGATGCTTTGATTTTTGCTCGGACATTCCGATTTCTTTAAATCCATAGGTGTTTCAGAAGGCAATTCGGCAATCCACATTTCATAATCTTTTAGCTTCCCTTTTGGCGTTCTGCCAATAGACCAATGGGTGCGATATTGCACTCCTTTTACCTGATAATCTACCTCTGCGTAAGTGCTTAAAATATGTTGCTTAATTATGATACCTGTTTTTTCAATATAATCCTTCGAAATAGCCCTGCCTTTTCCTTCACTGGTAAGAAATCGTGGTATTTTATTGAATAAGGCGAGGCAAATGGCATCTAAAATGGTTGACTTACCGGCACCCGTAGTACCAGTAACAGCAAATAAAGGTGCTTCTGAAAGAGGAGGTTTTTGGAAGTCTATCTCATAGTTACCTCTGATAGAATTAATATTGCTGATGCGTATAGCTAGTATTTTCATAGAAGACTTTGTTTAATACTTCTACTTTCAGAAGATGAAAAAAGGACTTAAAAAGTGCGTAAGTTCAATTATACTAACTCGGATTAAAAAAAAAGGAAAGAAAAAATTTCCTCCGTGTAAATAAAACTGACTGAGCCAAAAGGGGAGGATTTATCTTGAGAAACTTCACAAAAGTGAAAAATATAAACGGTATTATACCAATCCGCGTAACTATTTTTAGTTACATTAGCATTTTTTGCCTTGCATTTATTCTGATTCATACCAGTCTGTCAGCAAAAGATATAAGAAAATATATCCATAAATATCAACACTATGAATCATTTATCCGGTGCCACTGCCCAAAAAGTGGTGAACCTGTCCAACGCCATCAGGGATGTTCAAACCTGGCAGAACCAAAATGAAAAAGTAGTATTTACTAACGGTTGTTTTGACATATTACACGTCGGTCATGTGGACTACTTAGAAAAAGCCAGTACTTTTGGCAGTAAGATGATTATTGGCTTGAATAATGACGATTCTGTAAGAAGATTAAAAGGAGATGATCGTCCTATTATGCCGGGTTATGCTAGGGCAAGAATTTTGGCTGCTTTGGCTTTTGTGGATGCCGTCGTACTCTTTTCGGAAGATACACCTTATCAGTTGATTAATGCCTTGCAACCTGATGTATTAGTAAAAGGCAGTGATTACGATGCAAAAAAGATTGTTGGTGCAGACGTTGTACTCACACGCGGCGGAACAGTAGAAACTGTTGAGATAGTAACAGGACACTCCAGTACTCTTATTGTTAATAAGATAAGAAGTGAGAATTAAAAAATTATTTGTTTATTTATATAAAAACCCAATACAATGCTAATTTTAATTATTGTTACTTTAACAGGCTTGAGTTGGTATGTCAATTCTCGCCTGAAAAATAAATTCAGGCATTATTCACAAACTTCTCTCTACTCTGGAATGAGTGGTGCTGAAGCGGCAGCGCGCATGTTGCAGCATTACAGATTAAGTGATGTACAGATTACTTGTGTGCAAGGACAACTGACAGACCATTATAATCCCGCTAATAAAACTGTAAACCTAAGCGAAGCTGTTTACTATGGTAGAAATGCAGCAGCAGTAGCTGTGGCAAGCCACGAATGCGGCCATGCTGTACAACACGCCAGCGCATATAGTATGTTAGAATTTCGCTCGATGCTGGTGCCTGTACAAAACATTAGCTCCAAGCTGCTTAATATTGTGGTGTTAGGCTCTTTTTTTGGTAGCATGTTTTTGATGGGAGGTTTTAATCCTGATCTTGTATTTCCCATTATCATCTTGTGCTATATGGTAATTACACTGTTCGGATTAGTTACTTTACCCGTAGAAATAGACGCTAGTAAAAGGGCATTGAGTTGGATAGAAAACAACAGTGTTGTAACTCCACAAGAGTACAATATGGCTAAAGATGCACTGAAGTGGGCAGGACTCACTTACCTAGTTTCAGCCCTGGGTTCTCTGGTTATGTTAGGCTATTATGTGATAAGTTATTTGAGTAGTCGCGATTAGCACACATTTTACTTCTGGAGAGCTCCTAAATTATTTTTTATTTTTGAGCTTTTTTCTAACCATCTACAATACAGCACTGGCACAACAAACAAAGTAATTAAAGAGATACTCATACCACCAAAGGCAGGGATAGCCATGGGTATCATTATACCAGCACCTTTACCAGTGGAGGTAAGTATGGGTAAAAGTGCTAGAATGGTGGTGGCAGAGGTCATTAAAGCTGCTCGTATTCGGTGCTTCGACCCTGCTAATACTGCCTTTCTAATAGATGGTACGTCATTGTATTTTTGCCTAGGAGTATTGTGCAGATAGGTGGCAATTAACACCCCATCGTCAGTAGCAATACCAAACAAAGCGATAAAGCCTACCCAAACAGCCACACTCAAGTTAAGTGTACTGATTTGAAATAATTTGCGCATACTAATCCCAAATAGTTCAAAATTCATGAACCAAGGCTGTTGATAACACCAAAGCATTAGAAAACCACCTGCAAAAGCCACAGCGATGCCAGAGGCTATCATAAGTGTGATTGGAACAGACCTGAATTGCAAATACAAGATAACAAAAATCAGTGCCAAACAAACTGGAATAATCAGTTTTAGTTGCTTTTCAGCGTGTACCTGATTTTCGTAAGTACCAGCGAATTTAAAACTGACACCTGCCGGCACTTTGAGTTCACCTATACGAATTTTTTCCGATATATGCGCCTGAACGCTTTCCACAACCTGTACTTCGGAATAACCTTTTTTTTTATCAAACAGTACATAGCTGGTTAAAAAGGTATCTTCACTACGGATCATTTGGGGGCCACTTCTGTAGGTAATTGTTGCTATCTCAGCGAGTGGAATTTGTATACCATTATTGGCTGTAAATAAAGCCTGCTTGAGTATTTCAGGATCATCGCGTAATTCTCTGGGGTAGCGTAGTCGGATAGCATAACGTTCTCTGCCCTCCACACTATAATCTAGCGGCACTCCGCCTATGAGTGTTTCAATAAATAGCTGTACATCTTTGATACGCAAACCATAGCGGGCTATTCTTTTACGATCGATAATAATTTGTAGATAAGGTTTACCAACAATTCGTTCTGCAAAAACTGCTTCACGCTTCACAGCAGGTACTTGTTTGATATGACGCTCTAATTGGTATGCGAATTTTTCAATGCTTTGCAAATCTTTACCCTTTACTTTAATACCGATGGGTGCACGCATACCGGTTTGGAGCATAACCAACCGTGTAGCAATCGGTTGTAGCTTAGGAGCGGAAGTAACTCCGGGCAGGCGGGTAGCCGCTACAATCTCTTGCCAGATGTCGTCAGTAGAATGAATATGGCTTCGCCATTGACGAAAGTATCTTCCATTTTTGGAGCGAATAAGTAAATCAGTGTTTATGTAGGATTCATCTGCTTTTCCTAACGTACGAATATCCCCGTTCACATCTTTGATAAAAAAGCGACCTTGCGCATCGGTTTTAAAAGTAAGTTTAATTCCTTTTTCATCACTTAAATATTCATTTTTGTACTGAATAATATTTTCGTACATCGAAATGGGTGCTGGGTCGAGAGCAGAAGTTGCACGTCCGAGTTTTCCAACCACCCAGTCTATTTCAGGAATGGCAGCCACAGCCATATCTAATTGCCTAATAACTCGATGATTTTCTGCAATGCCGGCATGCGGCATAGAGGTAGGCATTAATAGGAAAGCACCTTCATCGAAGCTAGGCATAAATTCTTGATTGATACCGGGAAAGGTTTTGTTCAGACGGCTATAAATAGCGTTTTCAGGAGAAATACCCGCTTTCTTTAATAAGCCAAAAATAGTATCGAAACCTTGCCAAGCTAAGACACCAAAAAACACAGTTAAACACGGGATAATTAAAAACAGTACTTGATGATTAAGACACCATTGAAGTAGTTTCGGATAAAGCTGCCGAAAGTAGTACAAACCACCCAAAATGATAGCCATTAAAAAAGTAATAAACAAAAAATTAGACCACAAGCCCTTACCTGCCCCCAAAGGCAGCCAAGTGCGAGTAAGCACATACAAAACAATAATCATAATGAATGCTTTCAGCAGAATGTCTCGATATTTTTTATACTTAGACCAAAGAGTAAATTTCCACCTGAATATCCACCAAGCACACGCAGGCATAACTGTAAGTGTGATAAAGAGTGCAGCAATAAGAGCTACAGTTTTGGTAAAAGCTAATGGCATAAATAGCTTCCCTTCTGCACCTTGTAAAGCAAATACCGGAATAAAGCTGATTAATGTAGTTGTTACTGCCGTGAGTATAGGGCTGCTCACTTCTCGGGCAGAACAAGCAATAATTTTAAATAGCACTTTGGATCGGAGATTTTTTTCTTCTCTCCATTCACTCGATAGGTGTAGGTTCTTTAGTAGATTTTCTGAAAAAATAATACCTAAATCAACCACAGTACCAATAGCAATAGCAATACCAGACAATGACACGATGTTGGCAGTTATGCCGAAAATTTTCATAGCGATAAAAACAAAAAAAACTACCACTGGCAAAAGCACAGAAACTATCACCGATGCTCTGAGGTTCATAAGCATGACTATCATCACCGCAGTAGTGATTAATACTTCCAGTGTCAGGGCTTCTTTGAGTGTATACAAGGTTTCGTTAATGAGCCGTGAGCGGTTGTAGAAGGGAATGATTTTCAATTGGCTGATTCTGCCATCAGATAGGGTTTTTGTGGGCATGCCAACGATCATTTCAGTAATTTTTTCCTCAATGCGTTTAATTGTTTCCATTGGGTTAGCTCCATGGCGAGCAACAATAACACCGCCAACGGCTTCTGCACCAGCTTTGTCGAGCAATCCTCTGCGGGTTGCTGGACCAACACTAACTACTGCAACATCTTTAATACGAATGGGTACATGTTCATTAACAGTTACTACGGCATCTTCTAGGTCTGCTGTATTTTTAATATAACCCAAACCTCTCACAAAGTATTCGGCACGGTTTATTTCAATAGTTTTGGCACCTACATCTAAGTTACTGCCACGAATACTTTCAATAATTTGTGCTAATGATACACCATGTGCTTGCATGGCGTATGGGTTGACATCTATCTGATATTCTTTGACAAATCCGCCCACAGAGGCTACTTCGGCGACGCCCTCGATAGCCATAAGTGCATAGCGCACATAAAAATCTTGGATACTGCGCAGTTCGTGTAAATCCCAACCTCCGCTAGGTTTTCCGGTGGTATCGTACCCTTCGAGTGTATACCAGAATACTTGCCCCAAAGCTGTAGCATCCGGTCCTAAGGCAGGTTGTACACCTTTAGGTAGAATGCCAGCAGGCAGTGCATTGAGCTTTTCGAGGATGCGTGAGCGGCTCCAGTAAAACTCTGTTTTCTCATCGAAGATGAGGTAGATGCTCGAAAAACCAAAGACTGATGAGCTTCGGATAGTTTTAACGTTTGGCACACCCAACAAGGCAGTAGTGAGTGGGTAAGTGATTTGATCTTCAATGTCCTGTGGCGATCGCCCTGGCCACTGGGTAAAAATAATTTGTTGGTTTTCACTAATATCGGGAATTGCATCCACTGCTACTGAGTAGCGGGGTAATAGTTTTGGTGCGAGGTCAAAAGGGGCTACCATCAAGCCGCTTAACATAAGTGATATGACCACTAAGCCCGTAATCAGTCGGTTTTGGAGGAAAAAATCAATAACCTTTTGCATAATCTTTATTTGCTTAATGCATCAATTAAGCCCGAAAAAACAAAGCCGTGAAAAGGATAAACTGCATACCAGTAAAGTCTGCCCAAAATACCCTTCGGTCGAAAAGTGGCCGTTTGGTATAAGGTATTATCAATTATTTTAAATTCGAGCCAAGCCTCACCAGGCAGTTTCATTTCTGCAAATAGCAGCAAACGTTTTTTTTCTTTATTAGCGTAAAGGACTCTCCAGAAATCAATAGCATCGCCTGCATTCACGCGCGTTTTGTGTGTTCTACCTCTTCTGCTCCCTACCCCGCCAAAGCACTTATCGAGAAAACCCCTAATTTGCCAAAGCCAGTTAGCGTGATACCAGCCCGTTTCACCACCGATAGACCATATCTTTTCAACAGTTCGCTTGTGCTTTGCAAGTGTTCTTGTACGCCGGTCCAGAAAACAACCGTAAGTAGGTACATTCAAAAAATCTGACAGACTTTGCTCAAAACGACCGCTGATAAGCGAATCTTTCCAACTTGATATAATTTCTTTATTTTCAATTTTTAAGAAAGTTCTTTCTAACGCCTGTGCATAACTCAAGGGTGTTATATCCAATATTTTATTTAATGTACTACTGCGACAAATTACCTCTACTTTCATGCTATTTACAAGTGCGGCAGCTAGTTTGTAGGAGGTAGAAGTAATAAAATAAAGCCAATAAGAAGAAAGTTTGGGAGTCATTACGGGTACGGTAAAAATCCATCTTTTTAGTTTTCTTACCCGAGCAAATCCCAGTAGCATTTGCTTGTAAGAAAGTATATCGGTACCACCAATATCAAAGTTTTTACCGAAAACAGCTGGATGAAAAAGTGATTTTTGCAAAAAATGTATCACATCGGCAATACCGATGGGCTGGCAACGAGTATTCAACCACTTAGGTGCAACCATTACTGGCAACTTCTCTACCAAATCACGAATAATTTCAAAAGAAGCACTACCAGAGCCGATAATGATACCTGCCCTAAGTGTAGTGCAATGATAAGTACCTTTACCCAACTCATCCTCAACAGCTTTTCTGGAGGCTAGGTGTTTCGACAAAGAAATTTCGTTGACAATACCACTGAGGTAAATAACATGTTTCACTTGCGTACGACCCAAGGCATTTCTGAAATTTCTGGCACACTTTAGCTCTAAAGAGGAGAAATCGCCAGATGAAGACATGGAATGAATCAAATAGTAGGCTGCATCTATATTTACGGGTATTTTTTGCAAACTACTCTCATCGAGAAAGTCAGCTACTAAGACTTTTGCCCGACCGCCTAGAGCAGCTGGTACGTGGTAGCGGTTAATATCTCTTACACAGCAAAAGACTTGATATCCTTGTTGTAAAAGTATAGGTAGCAGCCGTTTGCCAATATATCCGGTAGCTCCGGTAAGTAGGATTTTCATATTTGTTACTTTTCAGTTTTTAGGCTAAGTACAGAGTTGAAGTGAATTATTTGAGCTAAAACCAGATATTTTAAATATATTCTAAAAATCGTCAACCTACCCGAGCAACCGATTAATTTTATCGTACAGCACTTGCTGGTCGTAAGGCTTGGCAATATAGTCGTTCATGCCGGCAGCTTGGCATCTTTCGGCTTCTCCTTTTAGTGCCGAGGCAGTCATGGCAATAATGGGGGTATTGGCTTTTTTCCCTTTGAAAGTTCTACGAATTTGGCGGGTAGCCGTGTAACCATCCATTTGAGGCATATGTACGTCCATAAGGATGAAGTCATAGCTTGTTGTTTTTAATTTTTCTATGGCTTCCACACCATTTTGTACTACATCTACGTTGTAACCCCACTTGTTTAATATTGTCATTACAATCATTTGATTAACTTGGTTGTCTTCTGCTAGAAGTGCATATTTTCCCGACTGTACATTAGCTTCTTGTTTATAAATTTCATGCTGTTTATCTGGCAACATACTCATCCGTGGGAGTCTTTTTTTGAAACTTATTTCAAAGAAAAAAGTTGTTCCCTTGTTTACTTGACTTTCCAATCTAATTTGACCGCCCTGCATTTCTATTAATTTTTTAGTAATGGCCAAGCCCAGACCAGTGCCACCATATTTGCGGGCAGTGCTGCTGGAGGCTTGTATAAAACCTCTGAATATACTTTCTTTTTTGTGTTCAGGAATACCGATGCCTGTATCTTTTACATAAAAACCTATCTTCACACGCGTCGCCCTCTCTTCGAGTAAGCGAGCACCAATAATTATTTTACCCTTTTCAGTGAATTTAATAGCATTGGTAAAAAGGTTTGATAAAATTTGGTTAAAACGCACTGGATCTCCAATAAATTGCTTAGGCACATCGTGTCCGATTTCTGTCTTGACATGCAGATTTTTACTAATACATTTAGGCTTGTACACAATGAGCAAGACGTTAATGATGGAAGTCAGGCTAATAATATCCTCTTCAAAATCAAGCATACCAGCTTCTATTTTAGAAAAGTCTAAAATATCATTGATAATCACCATTAGGTCATCGGCAGAAGACTGGATAGTACTTACATATTTTTGCTGCTCGGCATTTAGTTGGGTGTCTTCGAGTAGTCTAATTACCCCAATAACACCATTCATAGGAGTCCTGATTTCATGGCTCATGTTAGCCAGAAACTGCTCTTTTGCATTGGCAGAATACTCGGCTTGCTCCTTGGAATTTACGAGTGCTTTATTCTGTTTTTCCATCTGGTCTAGCATACCGTTAAAACTGCGAATGAGATTTCCTACTTCGTCTTGTGCATCGCTTTTTATTCTGATGGAATAATCTTTTTTGCAAGAAACCTCTTTAGCTTTTGCATCGAGGTGCAAGATAGGCTTGGTTACTATCTTCTGTAGTTGGTTAGCTATGACATAAGTAAATAACGAGGCAGTGATAAGAATAGCGGTAAAGGCAAGAATAGAACGCTGATAACGCTCCGAAAATAAAGTTAAATCAGAATGAATATATACTGTGCCGACCAAGCCGCTTTCATCGTTAATAGGCACATATACTTGCAGGCTATTGCCAGATAAATCAAAATTGACTTCTTGATCTTCAGTGTGTGTCGTATCGAGCATGCCGCCCGTAATATAATCAATTAGCGTGCTATTTGATTCTTGGCTACTTTCTACAACAACTTTTTCATACTTAACAAATATTTTTCCTTCTTTATCAAATACACAAGCTGCCAGTATATTATCGTTTTTTCTGAGGAGAGGATATATTTCTAGTTGGGCATTTCTCGAATCCTGCGACTGCAACAAAGAAATAATTGATTTGCCAGCTACACGGGCTAAATTTGTTGATCTAGCTATTATTTTATTTTTGTTATTAACATAATCGAAGCTAAGAAAAGTCGACAGAGAGAACAATAAAGAACCCGCACTGATAAACACAATAATTGTTATGATTTTTATCCTGATGGAAACGCGTATATTTTTCATATTCCACAAATTGTTTCACTACACATAATAGTAGTTCACAGCAGTTTTAGTCCTGTCATCTCATCAGGGGTATCAACACCCATTAAGTGCAGAATGGTAGGTGCTAGGTCACCTAGCTTGCCATCTTTAATTTTGCCTTTATATGTGGCATCTACCAATATACATGGTACTAAATTATTTGTGTGTGCTGTGTTTGGAGATCCGTCTGGATTAATCATTACGTCCGAGTTGCCATGGTCTGCAACAACTAGAGAAGTATAGCCATTTTTTAGTGCACTATTCACTACAGCTTCGGCACATATATCTGTGGTTTCACATGCTTTCACCGCTGCATGAAAAACTCCTGTATGACCAACCATGTCGGGGTTAGCAAAGTTAAGGCAAATGAAATCAGCTGTTTGATTTTCAAGTTCAACAATGATTTTATCTTTAATATCATGCGCACTCATTTCCGGTTGTAGGTCGTAAGTAGCTACTTTAGGGGAAGAGCATAATATACGTTTTTCTCCTTGAAAAGCAGCTTCCTGACCGCCCGAGAAGAAAAAAGTAACATGCGGATATTTCTCTGTTTCAGCAATTCTAATTTGCTTTTTCCCAGCTCGCTGCAATACTTCTCCCAAAGTATTTATCAGATTTTGATTTTCAAACATCACTTGCACATTTTGAAAATTTTCGTCATAATTGGTCATAGTAATATAGTGCAAATCTATTCTTTGCATATTATGATTGGGAAAGTCCTCTTGTGTAAGTGCTTGTGTAATCTGCCTGCCTCTATCTGTACGGAAGTTAAAACAAATGACGGCATCGTTTGGCTCAATGAGTCCAAGTGGTGTATGGGAGCTATCCGTGTGAATAATGGGTTTAATGAATTCATCTGTTACATGCTGTTCGTAAGAGTCCATCACAGCAGCTTTTATATCGCTAGTATGTTTGCCTTTGCCATGCACTAGTGCTTGATAAGCCAGCCGAATCCTTTCCCAGCGTTTATCTCTATCCATAGCATAGTATCTACCGGTTATGGAAGCAATTTTTCCAGTCGTTTTTTGCATGTACTCTTCCAGATCTGTAATAAAACCTAAGGCACTTTTGGGGTCAGTATCTCTTCCATCGGTAAAAGCATGAACAAACACATCTGTCAAGCCCGCTGCATGTGCAGCCGATAGCAAGCCTTTTAAATGATTAATATGTGCATGAACTCCACCGTCGGAAACCAAGCCTATTAAGTGCAGTTTCTTACTGTTAGATTTTGTGTATTCAAAAGTATCTTGCAAAGCCGTATTTTCCGATAAAGCACCTTTTAGTAGTATTTGGTTAATTCTAACAAGCATTTGGTACACCACTCTTCCCGCTCCTATATTCATGTGTCCTACTTCTGAATTACCCATCTGCCCTTCGGGTAAACCTACTGCCATACCCGAAGCCTGGAGGGAGCTATGTGGGTACTTTTTATAGAGTGAATCTACGAAAGGAGTATTCGCCCGATCTATAGCCGACACTTTTTTATCTGAGGCGATACCCCAGCCATCTAAAATTATTAGTATTATTTTTTTTTGCATAATACGGGTAAATAATTAGAGAGAGCCTAGAAATGATTGATTAAAGACACATTTTGTTCCGTTGATAATCCCTATGGGTCTTCCTCTAAATTTTTTACCTATGAAAGGTGTATTTTTAGCTAAGGACTGAATATGCTTTTGTTCAAATACCCACTCAGTATTCAAATCGAATAGCGTGAGATTGGCTCTTTCTTTAATTTTAATTTTAGGCAACCTTTGTCTTAAAATTTTTCGCGGTGTAACCGTAATTTTTTTGAGTAATTGCTCAATGGAAACATATTGAGGTTTGTAGGTATTTAACGCAGCAAAAGCTGTCTCTAGGCTTAGCATACCAAAAGAAGCCATATCAAATGCTGTTTGTTTTGATTCTTGATCTTGTGGCAAGTGATGAGAGACAATCGCATCTATTGTATCATCTGCAATGCCTTGCCAAATAGCCTCAATATCTTCCTGAGTTCTGAAAGGAGGTTTTACTTTTAGGTTGGTGTCAAAACTGCCGAGCTCCTCTTCTGTGAAAGCTATTTGGTGGGCTGCTATGTCGCAGGTAATATTTAGTCCTTCTTTTTTAGCTGCGCGGATTAATTCAACACTTTTTTTGGTAGATATTTGGGAAAAATGTATTCTGCTTTCTGTGTAATGCAATAAAGCTATGTCGCGTTGTATGGCCATTTGCTCGGATAGTGCTGGTATTCCTTCCATACCCATAATAGTACTGGTAATGCCTTCATGCATTTGTCCGTTTCTTGCAATAGCGGTATCTTCTGGATGATTCATTAAAAGTCCGTCAAATGATTTCAAATAAATAAGTATATGCTGTATTATTTGATGATTTGATAAAGGATGAGTACCATCGGAAAAAGCAATAGCCCCAGACCGGTGCAAGTCAGTGAGTTCTGCCATTGCCTCTCCGCTATTACCTACGGTGGCAGCAGCAATAGGGTGTAGTGCAATAGGAAGATCTTCTTTAAAACTTTCTATAAAGCGAATACTTTCTTTAGAATGTACGGCAGGTTGTGTGTTGGGAAGAACTGCTAATTCAGTAAATCCTCCGAAAGCAGCTGAGCTTGATAGATGACTGATTGTATCTTTATATTCAAGGCCTGGCTCGCACAAGCCCGCCGACATATCGAACCAACCTATAGAAACATGCAAACCTTCGCATTCAATAGTTTTGGTTACTACATTGATAGTTTTAGAATCTATATTGACAACCTGCCCATTTTTGATATGTATATTTTTTCTTTTCTGGTTATGAGTACTTTCAGAGTCTAAAATTTTAATATTATTAAGGACAAACTCTTTCATTTTGGGAAGGTTACACTATTTCCAACATTTCTTTCTTTATTTTAGATAGACCCCACGCGAGACTTGTACGAGTTGTAGGCACTTGCTTCCTGGGCCGAGGCATTAGCAATCCACAAACAGACACGGCGCGACTTGCCGCCAGTTTTTTTTAAATTAACACCATAGAGACTGCTGGAATAATTTGACTGTAAAAAGTAAAGTTTCAAAAATCCGGTATTCGCTGCTCAGATATTATTGAAAGTTTTTTGGCGAATTGAAATAAAGAGCCAACACGAATATTTGAAGTGCTTTAACAGAATTTATTTTTAGTATGGACTACAACTTAGGTTTATCTACTTGTTTTTCTACACTTACAGATTCATAACTGAAATTATCGTTTGGCTTACATACAGCTTTAAAAAACACCAATCTAAGATGAAGTCTAGCTGCTTGAGAATTATTTTTGCAACCAGAGACCCAAAATTGATAAATTATTCAAACATTTTTTTTGTTTCTTCACTGGTGAAAAGTGTGGGATGTGAGGGATTTGAACCCGCGACCTCTGCCCTGTCAAGGCAGCACTCTAAACCAACTGAGCTAACATCCCAGCGTAAGGTTGATAAGGCAAAGTTAGCGGGATTACTCAAATATCAAAAAAAGTTTTATTTTCCATTAACTATTTTTGCTCAAATGAAAAAACTACGGATAATATATATGGGAACACCTGATTTTGCCGTTCCGCCACTTGAAAAACTAATTGAAAATAATTATGATATTGCCGCGGTGATTACAGCACCTGACAAACCATCGGGCAGAGGTTTGAAAGTACAAGAATCCGCTGTAAAAAAATTGGCACTAAAATACCAATTACCCATCTTACAACCGACCAACTTAAAATCGGAAGCATTTATTCAAAACCTCGAATTGTATCAGGCTAATTTGCAAATTGTAGTAGCTTTCCGGATGCTTCCCAAGGCTATTTGGCAAATGCCAGAAATAGGCACTTTTAACCTACACGCTTCTTTGCTCCCACAATATCGCGGAGCGGCACCTATCAATTGGGCTATTATTAATGGTGAAAAACAAACTGGATTGACCAGCTTTTTTCTCAAACATGCTATTGATACTGGCGATATACTATTACAAGAAAAAGAACCTATATTACCAAAAGATACTGCCGCTACACTTTATAAAAGATTAATGATAAAAGGAGCAGACCTTGTGCTAAAAACGGTACAGTTGATAGAATCAGGCAATTACCATCCCCAAAAACAGCCGATGGAAGAAACACTAAAAAAAGCACCTAAAATATTTAAAGAAAATTGTCGGATAGATTTTAGCAAAAAAACAGACCGCGTATACGATTTTATCAGAGGGCTTTCTCCTTATCCAGGTGCATGGACTTTATTAGACGGAAAGCAGTGCAAAATTTACTCTGCTAAAAAGCTGAGCAAAGTAGTGAGTAATTATCGCAAAACGACTTACGTAACTGACTACAAAAATTTTCTTTATTTCAACACCAAAGATGGCGCAATTACCGTCGAAGAAATTCAGATGGAAGCGAAAAAAAAGATGAAGATTAAAGACTTTCTCAGGGGATACAATCTCAAGTAATTAAGCGAGAATAGGCAAGCTACTCTACAGTAATTGAATTTTCTTGGAAGGTGGTTAAACTTACCCCCACTTACTTTCCCACGTCAATTTTCATGTTTTTGATATAGGATGAGAATGTTGTTCCATCGGATTGAATAGTCTTCATTTAATACTCCAATCAACACAGGGTGGTTTCCACTATGTTCATAGATAGATTTCTTTCCTCCTTCGTTGACAATACCAATCATCTTTCTATTACCTCCTTCTCCAATCCATTGGAATGGTAGGATAGAATTGAACTTCTGATTAGTCTTCAGAAATTTATCATTCATCCTCAAATTGTAGGATGGATAATGAGACTCAAGAGACTTAACACCATTGACTAAATCCACAATCTTTGAGTAATCCATATCAGTATTCTCTTTAAGGATTTTAATCAGTTCGTTTCTGTCTGTTGCTAGGTATCCACGTTCTTGTGAGTGGAGGACCACAGACGTACTCCTCCTTCTCTCATTACTTCCTTGAGAGAGTCTACCTCGTATATAGGAACTCTGTTTTCCTTTGGTAGTTGGTCTATTATTGTTTCCATAATGATTCATTTTATTTCATTGAAAGTCATATTCTTTCTGACTTCTCTTATAAATATCATAAAATCAAATTATCATTATGTTTAAGTTTTTCAATTCCTTATTTTTATCAAAATAGATAAGACTTATGAGTAACCACAATGAGATCTCATCCTTTATTTGGAGGGTGTGTGATGATATTTTAAGAAATAATTTCAAGGAAAATGAATATGGAGATGTCATACTCCCATTTCTTGTTTTAAGACGATTAGATTGTGTTCTTGAACCCAAGAAACAAGAAGTAGTCCAACTCTATGAGTCAATTAAAAATGATTTTGATGATCCTTCAGAAGTAGTAAACGAACAAGTTGGTATGAATTTCACCAACTACTCAAAATTTGATTTAGTTAAACTAAAAGAAGATCCTAATAAACTTAGAATTCATCTCGATGAATATCTAAGTAGTTATTCAACTAACGTCAAGGAGATAATATCTTACTTTAATTTGACCCCAGTAATAAATAAATTACATAGGAATAAACTACTCTTTAAACTTGTTGAGATTTTTACTCAAGTAGATCTTCACCCTAATGTGGTTGACAATCATACTATGGGGAGAATTTTCGAAGAGATCTTAAGAAGATTCTCTGAGATGTCCAATGAGACGAGTGGAGAACATTACACCCCAAGAGACATTGTTCAACTGTTGGTTTCCCTTGTTTTCTCACCTGATAAGGAAAAATTAAAACAAGAGGGTAAGATCATTTCAGTATTTGATCCATGTTGTGGAACTGGTGGAATGTTATCAGTTGGTAAGGATTGGTTAAATGAAAACACTCCATTAAACCCTTCGAACATCAATTTGTTTGGTCAAGAGATCAATGAAACTACATACTCCATTTGTAAATCAGATTTCCTAATTACGGGAGAAAATCCAAACAACATCAAGTTAGGATCTTCACTATCCCAAGATGGTTTCCCCGAGGTTGATCGAAAGTTTGATTATATGATCACCAACCCTCCTTTTGGGGTTAGTTGGAAATCTGAACAAGAATACATTAAGAATGAATCACAAATAGGAGGAAGATTCAATGTTGGAACTCCAAGAGTTTCGGATGGTTCACTCCTTTTCTTACAACACATGATTTCCAAGATGGAACCTAAAGATTCAAGAATTGGTGTTGTATTTAATGGTTCACCTCTCTTTACAGGAGATAGTGGTAGTGGAGAATCAGAAATCCGTATATGGATAATTGAAAATGATTGGTTAGAGTGTATTGTATCACTACCTGACCAATTATTCTTTAATACTGGTATCTCAACTTACATATGGATTATTAATAATAATAAAAGACCAAACCGAAAAGGTAAGGTTCAACTAATAGATGGTTCTTCGTTCTTTAAAACAATGAAGAAATCTTTAGGGAGTAAACGAAAGTATGTGGATGATACTCAGAGAGAGGAAATCCTTCAAACCTATGAAAAGTTTGAAGAGAACGAATACTCTAAGATTTTTGATAATGAATTCTTTGGATATACAAAGATTACAATAGAACAACCGAAGGTTGAGAACGGTGAAATTGTAAAAGATAAAAAAGGAGATCCAAAACCAGATTCAAAACTTAGAGACTACGAAAGAGTTCCTAAATCTCAAGACATTGAACAATATTACTCTCGTGAAGTAGAACCACATTTACCAAATTCATGGATTGATTTTGATAAGAGTAAAGAAGGTTATGAAATCAACTTTACAAAGTATTTCTACAAGTAGAAACCACTTCGTTCATCACAAGAAATTACTCGTGATTTATTAGAGTTAGATAAAGAATCTGAGAACCTTCTAAATCAAATAATGGATTGATGGAGAGGTACGATTCATATAAGGACTCAGGAGTTGAATGGATTGGGGAAATTCCGAGTCATTGGAATTTGATTAAAACATATTTAATATCAGAAAATTTAGATGGTAAAAGAGTTCCTCTCAACTCTGAAGAGAGAGGTGATATTCAAGGAGAAATCCCTTATTGGGGAAGTGGAGGAGTCGTAGATTATATCAATAAACACATATTCGATGAAGAATTACTTTTAGTTGGTGAGGATGGTTCTCCTTTCTTTGATTCTTATCGTGATGTTTCATTCTATGTAAATGAAAAGATTTGGGTAAATAATCACATCCATATTCTGAGAAGTAAAAGGGATAGGGTTGATACACAATTTTTAGTTAACTCTTTCAATTCTGTAGACTATAAAGAATACATAACAGGGTCTACAAGGGATAAATTAACACAAACAGATTTAAACAGGATTATTCATCCTATTCCACCCCTCTCAGAACAACAACAAATCGTATCCTTCTTAGATACCAAAACCTCACTCATTGATTCTCTGATTGAGAAAACCCAACAAAAGATTGAACTACTCAAAGAGAAAAGAACCTCTCTTATCAATGAAGTAGTTACCAAAGGATTAAATCCCAATGTGGAGATGAAGGATAGTGGTGTAGAATGGATTGGGGAGATTCCAATTCATTGGATTGTTTCAAAATTTAAGTATGATTCATCTACTCCTGTTCAATATGGTATCAATATCAGTGGTGATAAATATGTGGAAGAAGGAATCAGATTTATAAGAATAACCGATATTAGTGAAAGTGGTGAATTGAATCCAAACAATGGGAAATACTTAGTTTCAGAAGATGTCCCCAATGAATTCCTACTAAGGAAATTTGATGTTTTGTTTTGTAGAAGTGGACATACAGTTGGTAAAACATACCTCCATACCTCTGATGGTCATTTCACTTCAGGTGGGTATCTCGTTAGATTCAACTTTAGAAATTACACAGAATCAAAATATATTTTTTACATAAGTAAGACGGATTTTTACTTGGATTGGATAAAACTGAATACAGTAGTTTCAACAATCGAAAATGTCAATGGAGATAAATACCAAAATTTTATTTATCCGAAACCACCCCTCTCCGAACAACAACAAATCGTTGAGTATTTAGATGAACAAACCCAACTGATTGATAAAACAATTTCCATTGAAGAAAAGAGAATTGAACTCCTCAAAGAGTATCGTCAATCCCTTATCTCCGAAGTAGTAACTGGTAAACGAAAAGTATTTCAATGTTGACCAAATACCCAACATACAAGGACTCAAAACTTAAATGGATTGGGGAGATACCGAGTCATTGGGATAATGTATCCACAAAGTTAGTTTCAAAGATTGTGAATGGTTCTACTCCAAAAAACAATGTTGAATACTGGGAAGGTGAAGTTGTCTGGATTACACCGTCAGATATTGGACCAATTAAAGAACAAGTGTTTATCTCTGATTCAAAAAGAAAAATAACGATAGAGGGACTTAATTCTTGTGGGTGTAGTATGTGTCCTAAAAATTCTCTAATTCTTACGAATCGAGGACCTATAGGAAATGTTGTTATTTCTACCGTAGAGTTCACTACAAATCAAGGTTGTAAGGTTATGATTCCTAAAGAAAATATGAATGTGAAATACTTGTATTACTTCTTCAAGATTTCAAATGAGGAATTGAATATGTTAGGTCAGGGAACAACATTTCTCGAGTTGTCTACAAATTCGTTGAGTATGTTTAAGGTAAATCTCCCACCCCTCTCCGAACAACAACAAATCGTATCCTTCTTAGATACCAAGACCTCACATATTGATTCTCTGATTGAGAAAACCCAACGAAAGATTGAACTACTCAAAGAGAAAAGAACCTCTCTTATCAATGAAGTAGTTACCAAAGGATTAAATCCTAATGTGGAGTTGAAGGATAGTGGTGTGGAATGGATTGGGGAGATTCCAATTCATTGGATTGTTTCAAAATTTAAGTATGATTCATCTACTCCTGTTCAATATGGTATCAATATCAGTGGTGATAAATATGTGGAAGAAGGAATCAGATTTATAAGAATAACCGATATTAGTGAAAGTGGTGAATTGAATCCAAACAATGGGAAATACTTAGTTTCAGAAGATGTCCCCAATGAATTCCTACTAAGGAAATTTGATGTTTTGTTTTGTAGAAGTGGACATACAGTTGGTAAAACATACCTCCATACCTCTGATGGTCATTTCACTTCAGGTGGGTATCTCGTTAGATTCAACTTTAGAAATTACACAGAATCAAAATATATTTTTTACATAAGTAAGACGGATTTTTACTTGGATTGGATAAAACTGAATACAGTAGTTTCAACAATCGAAAATGTCAATGGAGATAAATACCAAAATTTTATTTATCCGAAACCACCCCTCTCCGAACAACAACAAATCGTTGAGTATTTAGATGAACAAACCCAAAAGATTGATAAAACAATTTCCATTGAAGAAAAGAGAATTGAACTCCTTAAAGAGTATCGTCAATCCCTTATTTCTGAAGTAGTAACTGGTAAACGAAAAGTAGTAGAGTGATGAATGTATATCCAACTGAATATCGTTATCAAAAAGAGATCATTAAATATCTCTCATCTCATGAATTCAATGGGTTGAAATACACCTACCTCAGAGAGAATCAATATCAATATGATCGTCAACGATGTATTATACCCTCAGAAACACTTAAATACATTGAGGATACTCAACCTGATACCTATAAAAAGATTATGGGTTTAGATAGAGATCCTGAGATTTTTATTTCTAATCTTTTAGATAAGAACATTAAACGAAATGGGTTGATACACACACTTAAATATGGTGTGGATGATATAAGTAATGGGGTTGGTCAAATAGATCTGATCACCTTTAATCCTAATAGGGATATATCTCAATCTTATCTCAAGAACTACGAGAAAAATCGATTCCATATAATCGATGAGTTTAAATACTCAGTAAAGAATGAGAATAGAATTGATATCGTTTTAGTCATCAATGGTATTCCTGTTCTTACAATGGAATTAAAGAATCAGTTTACTGGTCAAACAGTATTGGATTCTGATAAACAATATGTTTATGATCGTAAACCTGATAATGAACCACTTCTTCAGTTTAGAAGATGTATTGGACACTTTAGTTTAGATAAATCAGAAATTCACTTTACAACCTTCTTAAATGGTGAGAAAACGAGATTCTTTCCTTTTAACAAAGGAATCGATATCAACGATGAAGGATATAAAGTTTCATTTCTGTGGGAGGAAATATTTACCCCTGTTTCGTTATTAGATATCATTGAAAAGTTTGTTGTAGAAGTAACAGAGTTCAAGAAAGAATGGAATGATAAAACTCAACGAGTAGAGAAAGAAAAGAATGATGTTTTGATCTTTCCTCGTTACCACCAATTAGAAGTTATTCGTAACCTCAGAACTCAAATAAAAAAGGATGGTGTAGGTAAGAATTATCTTATTCAACACACAACAGGTTCAGGTAAATCTTATTCCATTGGTTGGTTATCTCACAACCTTATCAGTCTATTTGATGATAACGATAATCGAGTTTTTGATTCCATTATTGTAATAACAGACAGGATAGTTTTAGATAATCAGTTGACTAAAACCTTAAAAGATCTTCAAGGAGTTGAAGGAGTAGTAAAATCAACTGAAAATTCATCAGAACTTCGAAAATATCTTGAAGTTGGTGGTAGTATAATTATCTCTACGATTCAGAAATTCTCTGTGGTTGTTAAATCCATTGAGGAACTCTCTGGTAAACGTTTTGGTGTAATTATTGATGAAGTCCATTCATCTCAAACAGGACAAAATAATCTGAATCTAAGAAAGGTATTATCTATTAACGAAGAGGAAGAAGATGAAATCACAACCTCTCAACTTCAAGATTACACCAATCAAGTAATCAAGACTCTGAGTGAACAACAAAGAAGTAGAAAGAAACCACCAAACATATCATTCTTTGGATTTACAGGTACTCCGAAACCAGAGACCATAGAAATCTTTGGAACTGAATCTATTGTTGATGGAAATGTAGTTAAAGTTCCTTTCCATTCTTATACGATGAGACAATCGATCAAGGAAGGGTTCACCTTAGATGTACTTGAGAACTTTACTTCCGTTAAAAGGTGGTTTAAATTAAAACTTAAGGGGGATGATAAGGAACTTCCTGAATCGAAAGTGAAACAACAACTTGTTAGGGGGGTTGATTCATCTCCTGAGATGATTCGTAAAAAGGTAAGAATCATTCTGAATCACCTAACCACCAAAACCTTTAATACCATCCCAAAGAAACTTTCAAACGGTAAAACACAGTTTCGTGGTAAGGGGATGGTGATATGTAGTTCACAGTACGATGTAGTTCAATATTTCTTCGAGATCACAAAACAACTTAAAGAAATGGGGATCTACGATAAGTGTAAACCTCTTTGTGGTTTTAGTGGAAAGATTCTTTATCAAGGTGAAAAGTTCGTAGAAAGAGATCTAAATTCAAGAAGTGACCTTTTGAAAAGAGAATCAATCCCTGATGGGTTTAAAAACCCTATAAACCGTATTCTTATCGTTTGTAGTAAGTTTCAAACAGGTTTTGATGAACCCCTTCTTCATTCAATGTTTATTGATAAAAAACTCAAAGGAGTTCAATGTGTTCAAACTCTATCAAGATTAAATCGAACGGCTTCTGGTAAAGAAGATACTTTCGTTTTAGATTTTGTAAATAAACCAGAAGATGTTCAAAAATCGTTTCAAGATTTCTATCAAACACTTATTCTTTCAGAGGAAAGTGATCCTAATGGACTCTTTGGAATTCTGAAGGATATTGAAGGGTTTAGGTTGTATAGACCATCACAGGTTACGGATTGGTTAGATATATACTTTAGAAAAAACAGAAGTGATAAAGATCTACAACCTTTCATTGAATCAATCTATAATCAATGGATTGAGTTAGTTGAAGAGGATCGGATCAAGTTTAGAACTAAAGTTGGATCATTCCATAAAATGTATGAATACATTACTCAGGTTGTGGAATTAAATGATAGACCAGAATTAGAGGGTTACAACTTATTCTTTTCAGTACTCCATAGATTCTTGAGTACTTCATCTCCAGCCCAACAATTGGATATTATGAAAATGGTTTCTCTTGAATCGTACAAGTTTGATGAACAAGAGAATGTTTCTTTATTTCTTGAGGGAAAAGACAAACCTGAAAAATCTAAATCATGGGATTCAGATGGTACAATTACAGAAGACCCTAAAGACCTTTTATCCAATATCATTCGAGAGATGAATGAGGTGTTGGGTGAGGGATTACCCGAAGAGTTTGTTAAACCTTTAGAAGAGATAACCCAACAAATTGAGGGACATGAAGAGTTTGGATCTACAATGAAAAACAATACAGAATCAAATTCTCGTGATTGGTTAGAGAACCTCTATCGTGAAATCAATAAAGTAAATATCAATAAGGATATTAAACGATATAAGTTCTTTAAATCAGATCAGGTCAAGGATCTTATCATTCAGACTGTGATTCGAAATAACAGAAGTAATATTGGAATGTAATGGATATACATGAACTAAAATCACTTTTAAGAGAAATAACAGAAGAAAGATTGTTAGTTGACCTCAATTCCAAGAATATATTTGATTTTGACTACCGTCCTTCTGGGAATGATATTCTTAAATTATTTGACGGTAAGTTCAACTATTATTTTATTCATTCTAACAATGAGTGGAGGATATTTGATAAAAGTCCATTTAGTGATGAAAAACATCTTTTCAAACTCCGTCAAAAGAAAAAGGGTTTTATAGAGGGAAGTTTATAATTGCCCTATCATTTCCAAATAGGAAAAAAATTGACTCCGATATAAAAACGGACTCCTTCGTGATTTTGGAAAAAGTAAAGTTCCGAGTTACAAGAAACACCAACCATTGTGGTGGGGTCTATCTTATAGTTGTTCGTAGTAAACCTTCAGGTCAACCAACTCTGACAAACTCAACGTTGATTCTTTCTTCAGTCCCTCTACAAATCTTTGACCCACGAGGTTCTCATACTTTCTTCTTAATTCTTTCTTTTTAGACTTGTTCGGTTTCATATACTTCCTTTCTTAATTTCTTTACCTTCTGAACGAATGATGGACTACACTTTCTCATTTCCATAATCTCTCTGATGGTGTATCCATTATCCAAGTCCTTCATTACCTTTTGAGGTTTATCCTTCTTTAAGAAATCTTGAGGTTTAACTACTGACCCTATCTTTCTTCCACTATACTTCCAAGGTTCTCACTTTTTCGTTCTCTCAATCCCTTCGTTCTCCTCATATCTATCATAGATTTCTCAAAAGATGACATACTCACAAGGATTTCCAAGAGTAGGTTAGAGAATGGGTCTGTATTCCCTTTCTCATCCATATTCTGAATGTTTGGATTTCCACATATGACTCTTACACCCAATTCAGTTAGTTCCTTCCAAACTGACAAGACCATGAGAGTATTTCTCCCAAGTCTGTCAATGTTGTGGATATGTAATTCCTTTAGTTTTCCTTCGTCAATCAGTTTTCTAATCTGACTCCCTTGTGGACGAGTCCAAAAATCCGATACACCACTTATAGTATCACATAGGATATAGTCAAATCCTTTCTCGGTGTCTTTCAACTGACGTAAATGTGATTGTCCTTGAGACAAAACACGAGAGTAGAACATTTTAAATTTTTTCATTGTTATTAATTACAAGAATGATTTTTCCCATTTCACCAAATCATCTTTATATACATATTTGTGTTGGGATAAGATTTCCAACATTGGGAAATCCTTATATTTTTTCCAATTTTTGAGTGTTCTTTCAGTTACACCATACAAGTTTTTTAATTCATCTACCGAATATCTGATTTCTGACATAGTTAAGTTCCTTTAGGTGTTATTTGTATTCCTCTTGTAGCCACTCCTCAAAACCTATTTCTCTGACCCCATCAGTAAAGATGATGTCATCTATACTTAAACCACTCTTTTGTTTCCATTTAGGAGAATCTTCTCCTTTTTCACATAGTATTCTTTCTTCTTCTTGAACATCATATATAAATGTATACTTCTAAAGTTTTCATATCATTTCTCAACGATTTAGAACACATCTTCCAATCTTTTCTAATGTTTTCTTATTGTCTAATTCTCTGAATAAACCTCTGCGAAGTTTGTCAACTAACTTACGACCCTCTTTATATCCTTTAGAGTTGAATCTAACCTCGCCCATCAGTTCATTCTCGTCCTCATAGTATACCATCTTCTCCAAAACCTCGTCTAAAATCATCTCGTCTTCTATTTCAGAGAGGAAATCCTCAACGTTCCAATCTTCATCTTCTTCCTCAATATCTTCTATTGGGTTTTCATTCTGTTTATGAAACGTCTGAAGTATTCTTGAGGTAGGACTCATCCTATCGTGATACTTGGTTGGTTATATTTGACTAACTACTTCAGTTAAGGGTTGAGACAATTTCTTTAATCTATCTCTTAACTGATTTCCTTTTAGTTCTGTTTTTCTAATCATTGTTCTTTTCCCTTTCTAATAAGTATCTGACATACTCGTCATCCACTTCTTTTGAGTTGGTGAAGAAGTATCCTTCCCTTTCTAATTCACTACTTGATGATGTATTTCTTCTTGAATACTTTCCAAACTCATCCAAGTAGTATGTTCTACTATTACTTAATAACTCTTTATACATTTTTACTACTATTCTCTTCCAAAGATGATACAATCCACCTTAAAGGAAACTTTTTAGTTTTTCCCTCAAGGTGAAATCATAATACTTCCAAGGGAGTATTACAATGGGAGTAGTTCAATCTATTTCCTCCTCTCAACCCATCCTCAATGTAGATTACATTGGTTTCCCACCATTCAAGTTCATCGTATCTCAACTATAACCCTTAAGGTGTCAACTTCGTTATACCCCTCACATAGATTATCATTCCATTGAACCAACAATCAAAAGAACTCCCCACAAGAATAAATATGGAACAAATCAGAAAACGTAAAAAAATCCTCTCTAACGAATGAAAAAAATGGAAATGAGTGTCAGTTCAGAACTTCAATAATCGGTTGGGAAACCTCAACGATATCCTCTCTATTGATTCGTTCCTCTCTAATCCTTCCTTTCTTATAAATGGATATAAACATGGTTGTTCTTAAAAACACTCCCACGAGGTGTTTTTAACCCCTCCTCGTTGAGGATTTGAGATATCTTTCTATCCAATAGGGGTAAGATTATTCTCCTTGTAATCACAAATACGCCCGTATAAATACTCTTGATATTCAGAATAATTTGACTCCCACAATTTGGTGGTAGTAATTGAAATTGAAAATGTTACTTGTAGTCTTTGGGGGTAAGAATAACCACCTTCTAACATTACTCCACAGTAACGGATTTTGCCAAGTTTCGTGGCTGGTCTACATTGCAACCTCTCATAACAGCGATATGGTAAGAAAGTAACTGCATGGGAATCACGGAGAGCAAAGGCATCAGTACTTCATGAGTGGGCGGTATTTCCACCACATGGTCTGCTATTTTCGGTACCAGCTCATCTCCCTCATTGATAATGGCAATTACTTTACCTTTCCGAGATTTTACTTCCTGAATATTGGAAATAACTTTATCATACGAGCTATCTCTGGTTGCAATAAACACAACTGGCATTTCTTCGTCTATCAGAGCTATAGGGCCATGCTTCATTTCAGCAGCGGGATAGCCTTCGGCGTGTATATAAGAAATTTCTTTTAGCTTGAGTGCACCTTCTAGTGCCACAGGGAAATTACACCCTCTACCGAGGTAGAGAAAGTTTGCTGCGTCTTTATAAGTCTTAGCAATACCTTCTACCTTTGTGTTGAGTTGAAGTATTTTGTGTACTTTCCCTGGTATTTGTTTAAGCTCTCTAACCAAATTGTAGATTTGCTCTTCGGGAATGGTCTTTTTCTTTCTGGCGATGATAAGTGCCAGCATAGTCAGCACGGTCAATTGTGCTGTAAAAGCCTTAGTACTGGCGACACCTATTTCCGGACCGGCATGGATATACGCCCCTTCGTGAGACACTCTGGCAATAGAGGAGCCGACCACGTTACAAATGCCTATAATTATTACGCCCTTAGCTTTGGCTAGTTCTATTGCTGCCAACGTATCGGCTGTTTCGCCCGATTGGGAAATAGCTAAGACCACATCTCCTTTTTTAAGGATAGGGTTTCTGTATCGAAATTCCGAAGCATACTCAACCTCAACGGGTATTCTAGTAAAATCTTCTATAATATATTCCGCTACCAAACCTGCATGCCAAGAAGTGCCGCAACCAATAATGATTATTCTGTTGCTATTAAGTAAATCTGGCAGATGCTTTCTAATCCCTCCTAAAGCCAAGTGTCCGCTATCAAGTATTAGCCTTCCACGCAAGCAGTCATTAATACTATTCGGTTGGTCGAATATTTCCTTTAACATGAAAAAATCGAACCCATTTTTTTCAATTTGGCTCAGCTCCAAATCAATTGTTTGAATATCTGGTTCTGATACTTCTGATACTAATGATTTAATGTTAAGGCTACTTCCTTTGATAAGGGCAATTTGATCGTCATTCAAATAAACTACATTTTTGGTATATTCTATTATAGGACTAGCGTCGGAGGCAATAAAAAATTCTTTATTTTCTTCACCAATGCCAATAACGAGCGGACTTCCTTTTTTGGCAGCAATCAGCTGATTGGGGTTATCAGGTGAAATAACTACAATAGCATATGCACCCGCTACTTGAGTAAGTGCCAAGCGGACTGCTTCATCGAGAGGACACTGAAAATATTTTTTAATATCTTCTATAAAGTAAGCGAGTACTTCAGAGTCGGTCTCGCTTCTAAATTGATAGCCTTTATCGCGCAGTTTGGTTTTCAAAGAGAGGTAGTTCTCAATAATACCGTTATGGATAAGTGCAACGCTTTGGTCTGCCGAAAAATGAGGGTGTGCGTTAACATTACTAGGCTCTCCGTGCGTTGCCCATCTGGTATGACCAATGCCCAGATGACCCGCTATGTTTTTATTGGCAATTGCAGCTTCCAAATCACTTACTTTACCTTTACTTTTGTAAAGATTCAAGCTGCCGTTGACTAGCGCGATACCTGCACTATCATAGCCTCTGTATTCTAGTCTTTGCAAGCCTTTCAATAAAATACGGCTTGCAGTCTGGTTGCCAATGTAACCTATGATGCCACACATGAATAAGGTTTTTTCTGTTTAAAATTTACATGCTGCAATAATAATTCCAGATTACTGCTTATCCAAGTCTTTTGCTATTTGGTTCAAGAACACTGTATCTATTGCTTCTTCAGTGGTAGGAAAAATACTTAGTACGCTATCTAGCTTAGATATTTTTATAACTTTCATTACGTGCTGACTAATATTAGTGAGTACCAGAGAGCCATCTATTTCTCTAGATATTCTATTAGCAAATAAAATGGCACTTAAGCCGGAAGAATCAACATATTTTACGTGAGATAAATCAAAGATGAGGTTGGTAGTACCCGATTGAAAAATAGAAACAAACTCAGTTTTCAACATGGGTGCTTTTAAGGTATCGAGCTTCTCCTCATCGAGAGTCATCTGGGTATACTTGTCTGTTTTTTCTATAGAGAATTTTAGTTTCATAGGATATATCGCTTGAATGAACTAATTATTTGAAATAAATAAAATAATTAACTCATCAATAAAAATAAGGTGTTAAAATATTTTAATTAAAAAATTTTGTAATGCTTTTTTCAATATCATTAGTTATTGTATCATAATTAACTTTAACAAAGGTTTTTCCTATTAATTTTTCATAAAGTGCTATATATCGATCGGAGACACTCAAAGTAAAATCGTCTGTCATGGTGGGTAGTTTTTGATGCGCGTATCCTTGAAAGTTATTTTCCATCAACCACTGCCTGACAAACTCTTTAGATAATTGTTTTTGAGGCATGGCTTTCCGCTGCCTTTCTTCATAACCTTCTTTATAAAAATATCGCGAAGAGTCCGGCGTGTGAATTTCATCTATGAGATAGATTTGGTCTTCATACTTGCCAAATTCATATTTAGTATCGGCTAAAATGAGGCCTTTTGCATCGGCATAGGCTGTGCCTCTATTGAATAATTCACGTGTAAAATAGGTCATCTGCTCATAATCATTCTCAGAGACAAGCTGTCTTCTGAGAATATCTTCTCTAGAAATGTCTTCATCATGTCCTTTGGTGGCTTTAGTTGTTGGGGTGATAATCGATACTGGCAAGCGATCGTTTTCCTTCAACCCTTCTGGCAGTGCTACACCGCACAATTGTCTTTTCCCTTTTTTGTATTCTCTCCATGCGTGTCCGACAAGGTAGGCTCTAATAAGCATTTCTACCTTAAAAGGCTCGCATTTTCTACCAATCGTTACGTTAGGGTGGGGGCTATCTAGCACCCAATTCTGCATGATGTCATTGGCTTGCGACAAAAAATAGTAAGCCATTTGATTAAGTACTTGTCCTTTGTATGGGATGTTGCGGGGCAAAACGACGTCAAATGCTGAGATTCTATCGGTAGCAACCACTACTACAGTGTCCCCAAAAGAGTAAATATCTCTGACTTTCCCCCGATAAAAAGCGGTGCAGTTCTCAAATTGGAAGCTAGTTTGCCCAAAATCTTGCATGAGTTTGCCGGTATTACCTCATTTTGTTCTGAGAAGTTATCTAATTGTTTATCAGTTGTGTTTTCTTTTTCGGATTTATCATAAATATTTGGCAAGTAAATGGATTTTTTTGATGAAGACAATGCAAGATTTATACTACCTTTTTTTAGATTTAAGACTTATTTTTTCTGCCATTTTAATTGCTTCATATAAGTTTATGATGCCTCCTGTCTTACATAATTCACCGAATTTAACTAATTCCTCAGAATTTTCTTCTCCCTCGTCACCCGGTCTAACTACTTGTTGGTCAGCTATTTTAAAAGTAGTCTTAATCATAATATTTCTAACTTCAGAAACTTTTAATTCGGGGAAATAAGACATAATCAGAGCAGCTGCCCCCGCCACAACAGGTGCTGCCATACTAGTGCCACTCAGGCTCTCATAATTGTTTTCAGGAGTTGTAGAATAAATATCTACTCCGGGTGAAAACAAGTCTACTGACTTTTTACCGTAGTTTGAAAAAGGGGCAACTAGTTTCTCGCCTTTTTTCCAAGAGAGTGCGCCTACTTCTACCCAGTTAGCCGCTCTTTTTTTACCTTTCGTATGTCGATTATTAGGGAAGTTTGCGGTTTTATCGATATTCATATTATCATTTCCTGCAGCGTGTACTAGCAACACTCCTTTGGATTGCGCATACCTGACGGCTTTATCTACGACCTCTTTTTGCGGAGAATAGCCTTTACCAAAACTCATATTGATTACTTTTGCCCCGTTGTCTACTGCATAGTAGATGGCATTGGCAACGTCTTTGTCTCGCTCATCTCCATTTGGGACAGTTCTTATCGACATAATCTTTACATTGTCGGCAACTCCCTTCATGCCTATTTCATTGCTTCTATTTGCAGCAATAATACCCGCTACATGTGTCCCGTGTTCGCAGTCAGGTCCTTTTACATCATTATTACCATAATACTTTTCATCTAAATTCCCGTAGTCATCGCCAACTGTATTTCTGGGGTTAAATGTAAGACTGTATCCATATTCTATCTCGTTTTTATAGTATTCCAGAGCATCTTGTACAGCTTCTTCTAAATCTTCTCCTATGACATAGGCGAGTGTTTCTTTGGCTTGCGTAATTTTTTCGTCTGGTGACTCAATGGCTAGAATATCTTCTATTGTAATTTTCTCTTTATCTTCATAGGCCTTAATTAACCTTAATGCACTATAATATTTATCTAAAAAAACCTGATAAAGTTGAGCTTTCTTTTGGGCTTCCTCATTCTTTTTCTCAAATTTTTTTTTCAGCTCTTCATAATAATCATATTCTTTCTTATCTCTTACGTGCGTACCTTCTGAGTTTTCATATTTTGCTTTGAGTCTCACATATTCTCTAGTAAGTTCATAAGTATCATGATTAACATTTTTACCATCCTTCCCGCCTATAAAATTCCAGCCATTTACATCATCAACATATCCATTGCTATCATCGTCTTGATTATTGCCGGGTATTTCGTCTTCATTACTCCATATTTTGCCCTGTAAATCTTCATGTTCAACGTCCACCCCTGAGTCTATTACGGCGACTACCACTGTTTTTGATTTCTTACCTTTGAGTAATTCGCGGTAAGTTCTTTCTGTACTAATTCCGAAAACATTATCTGAATTTTTATCTAGGTTAAACCAATTGGGCGGTGGTTTTTTAGTAGAATCACTATTTGTATGTGTCGGGTTGTTGCCACTAGCAGAGGCATAAATATTCATACAAACGAGCAGGGTGGTAATGCTTATTAAGCGTGGTACTTTCATTGTTAATTGCTTTTTATTATTGAAAAGATGGACAAAGATAATCAACTTTTCATCTTAATACTCAGACAAGAGGACTTTTTTGCTCTTAGTGCAAGAACTATTGTTTATGCTAGGGCTACAGGCTTTAAGCTAGTCGCTTGTGAGTAGATTAAATGAAAAATATCGATCCTTGATGCTAAGATGTAAAATGTAGTTTTGATTGGTATATTCTGGCAACTTTACCTGATGATGTAAATGCTTGACAACTTGTTTTTGCGTGTATATTTTTTCTCCTGCTAGAGTGTAAATGCTAATTGTGTAGTTACTTTTTCGATAAGGTGCAGGAAAATAAATAGTAAAACTATTATTTTGAATTGGGTTGGGGTAGCATCTTATGCTTTCTTGGCTGATAGTTTTATTGGTGAGTGCTGTGGTAAACATTTTTTCAACTTCTGTAAAGCTAGGAATACCATAACCTATCTGATTATCAGGCTTTTCGTATCGGCTGCTAGCTTGACGCAATACTTCTATCAGCTCCATATTGGTCAGATGCGGGTAGGCTTGCCATATTCCCGCTGCCAATCCAGCAATAAGAGGGGTAGCAAAAGAAGTACCATTATTAACAGATACTTGACCATCTCGATTAACAACGGTAGTACTAAGTCCTCTGGCCACCACGTCAGGTTTAATCCGATTGTTAACCGTCGGGCCTATTCCGCTAAAATTAGCATACTGCCTTTCACTATTAACCGCTCCTACGCTAAGCACTGAGTCGGCATCGGCAGGGAAGGTAATTTTTTGCCAACTGCTACTTGCTTCATTACCTACACTGGTTACTACCAATATGCCGGTAGCAGCTGCCCAATCGGCTGCCCGAGTGATGAGGGCTGTATTACCATCGAGTTCGGCAGTGGTGTAGTCTTGTTTCGGGTCATCAAAAGTATTGTAACCTAAAGAAGAAGAAATTATGTCGACTCCAAGACTATCCGCCCTTTCTGCACTTATCAGCCAATAGAACTCCTCGATTCTTTTTTCGCTGGCATCATCTTCTGTACGAAACAAATAATAATTTGCTTTAAATGCTGTACCCACAATATCTCCTTCCTGATAGGCAGCGATGGCGGCAAGCACTTGTGTACCATGTGAATGATCATCATATACATTGTCTTCCCGCTCGACAAAGTCGTAAGTACCTAAAATTTGTTGGTTGGCAAAAAGTGAGTCAAAAGCAGGGATATTATTTACATTATCAAAACCTGCATCCAATACAGCTATCGTTATTCCTTGCCCTCGAAAACCCGCTCGGTGCATTTTTTCTACTGCCAGCATAATAATCTGATTGGCAGACCTGCCGTATGCCAATGAAGTGGCCTGATTTGTTTTTATGGTCTTATCAATATATTCTTTTATATTTTTATTATTATCATTCTTATCCTGCACCGATTGCCCGATATGCACAGTATTTTTTACAAAAGATAAATCCCGGATAGCTGATATAACTGTGTCATTATTTTTTATGAGTAACGCATTCATCCACTTGCTGGCATATAATACATTTGCACCGATATTTTCAATACGTTCTATATATAAACTACTAACAGGTAAGTCTCTTACTGTCACTGTGATGTTTTGGCGATTCCTGCGCTCGATGGCTTTTTCAGATAGAAATGCTTGCGGTGCATTGACTGAATAAGACGTATGGTTTTTATCTGTCAGGCGGACAATATAAAAACGTTCCGCCGTTTGTGCCTTCAACACCGAAGTACTTAACCATACACATAGAGTAAAATATAACGGTTTAATAATCATTTTTTTCTTTAGTATAGATTAAAAAATGTTCTTATTGGTTGTAAAACAAAAGCGGCAACAAATCAGACTATATTCTGTTGTTTAGCTTAATTATTAGAACAACTTCAAATTTAACCCAGTTTCTATGAAAGTCTCTATTTTTTGGCTCAGAAGAGACCTGCGCTTATACGACAATACAGCCCTTTACTACGCTCTGAAAGGTAAATACCCGGTATTGCCTTTGTTCATCTTTGATAAAAATATCTTGGAAAAACTTCACAACAAATATGACGCGAGAGTAGCTTTTATTCATCAACAACTTATGCTGCTAAATAATTTGTTGAAAGAATATCAAAGTGGACTGCTAGTTAAGTACGGCGATCCGCAGCGTATATGGGAAGATGTTGTCACGCACTACAAACCAGCGGTAGTATATGCCAATCGCGATTATGAGCCTTATGCCAAAATACGGGACGGACAGGTAAACAACTTACTGCAAGGCCGAGATGTTCCCTTTTTTCTCTATAAAGATCAATGTGTTTTCGATGGAAAAGAAATAGTTAAAAAAGATGGAAAACCTTACACTGTATTTACGCCATACAGTAAGGTGTGGAGAGATAAAATCAGAGAAAAAAATGGTTTTTATTACCGTTTTTATCCAATTGAACCATATAAAAATAACTTTTATAAAATCGATTCACTCAGGGTTCCCTCTCTTAAGTCTGTTGGTTTTAAAAACACTAGTAATACCTTTCCTGAGAAAGATACACCTATATCTGTACTCAGGCAATATGAAGCCAAACGCAATTACCCCGCTGCCAACGGTACCTCTAGGTTGAGTGTTCATCTGCGTTTTGGAACGATTAGCATCCGTCGTGCAGTCAAAACAGCTATATCAACCAGCGAAGCATGGCTCAATGAACTGATATGGCGCGATTTCTATATGATGATTTTAGATAATTTCCCCTATATAGCCGAGAGAGCTTTTAAAAAAAAATACGAACATATCGTCTGGATAAATGACGAAAATGAGTTTAAGGCATGGTGTGAGGGCAATACGGGTTATCCCATTGTGGATGCAGGGATGCGAGAATTAAATGCCACAGGCTTCATGCACAATAGGGTGAGAATGATTGTGGCTAGTTTTTTGGTCAAGCACTTGCTCATAGATTGGCGTTGGGGAGAGGCCTATTTTGCCGAAAAGCTCATCGACTTTGACCTTTCAGCAAACAATGGCGGCTGGCAGTGGGCTGCCGGATCGGGCTGTGACGCCGCACCTTATTTCAGAGTATTCAATCCACAATTACAAACCAAAAAATTTGACCCTAGATTTGCATACATTAAAAAATGGCTCCCCGAATTTCAAGAATACACCTATCCTAAACCCATAGTTGAACATGATTTTGCTAGAAGAAGAGCCATAGATTCTTATAAAAAGTACCTTTAAGAAAATATTTAACATAATTTTGACAATAGAATGAATGCAAGTTGTCTTATCGCCTTATTCCTTTGAACAGGGAGGAAAGTCTGGGCAACACAGGGTACCGTACTTTTTAACAGAAAGGGTTCTTTTGGCTCAAGCTAAAGAATACAGCAAGTGCCACAGAAAATATACCGCCCCCGCCACAGCTGGGGTAAGGGTGAAAAGGTGGGGTAAGAGCCTACCGCTGTTTTGGCAACAAAACGGGCAGGGTAAACCTTACGGGTTGAAAGATCAAATAAGCCGGCACGCTATGTATTCATGCAAAGGGCGACCCGTCCGAGCCGGTGGGTAGACCGATACATGTGTATGGCAACATACATAGCAGATAAATGATAAGACCTGCTAACAGCAGGACAGAACCCAGCTTATAGACTTGTGTTCATTTTTTCTGAAAGTGTTTTTGATTTAAAATTAAAAATGTATTACTTTGACTTGTATACGAGAATTTCCCACTACTCAACACCAAATATGCCATGGAATCAAAAGTTTATAAAATCAAAGACTTAGTCAAAACTTTCAAAAAAGTAAAAGATGGTAGAGATAAATTTAAAGCAAAGCGTTTTAAACTCACGCACATCAATCGCGCGCCAGGGTCAGGGGTGAGTGGTGACCGCATTGCCCACCGTCAAGGTATGTACCGCCTGACAGGGGGAAGCTATGCAGCATCTGGTAATTATATTATTGGCGGTAGTGTACGCACCCGCGGCGTAAATCACGGAGGGTATTTTTATCCCATTACTCAAGGCAAGGCAACAAATGTAGGTAATGATAATCACTATATCACTATAGACAACACGTTTACACATCTAGGAGGTATACAATGTGCTGAGGATTTGTTAGTAGTAGGTTGTGAGAAATATACAACAGACATCCCAAGCATTGTACCTAATACCGAAGATGATAAATCACGAATCTACTTTTATGATATTTCCAATTTCGGCAATATACGCAGGTTAAACCACTTAAAAATTGAGCGTTTTGCACCTGGAGCCATAGCCTCATAGCACTGACCAAATATTACCAACAGTGGATTATGGCTGTGCGAGCCAAAAATACCATCGATTTCTACACCCTCGTAGGTGATCCCAAAAACACTTCCTCGCGATTTAATATTCTTCGTTCAATTCCATTAGAAGTTTTCAAGAAAGTACAAGATGCACGAATTTCAAGCAATTAATTTGTATATTGATGACAAAGATAAACTGTATCTTTTCGGAGTAGGGATAACTAGTCACCATGACAAATGCTGGCTATATAAGCTAAAAACAACCATTAATAATCAGGAAATTACAGATGTTACAGGAGCTACTGAAGTTGCCTACAAACATTTAAAAAGAAATGGAAAGGGACCGAGATTAAAATGGGGTGGCTGTGTTTATTTTCATCCTGATAGTAATAATGCACAGTCTGGAGACACGGTATCAGGAAGGCTTAAGATACATTCTTGTGAAGCCCAAGTAGTTGGTCGTGATGTACGCTGCAACGAATGGTCTGATGGTGACACTGGGACTGGTGTTTCTTGGACAGGAGGAATTAAACCAAGTGAGAGACCCCAACCCATTGAGTAATGCAAGTGCTCAAAAAAAATATTTTATCCTGCTATTATTAGGCTTCATCACTTTTTCTTTATCGGCACAATACAAGAAAAATAATGTGTATTTAGACTATACTTTTGGTGTGGCAATCGACATAAACTATGAGCGAATGGTAGTAAAGAGGAAAGCCATGTTACTAATCGCACGTGTGGGTTATGGATTTGTAGTAAATAGTTCGGCAAATATAGGTGCAAACATAAGCTTTGGCAAAAAACGCAGTTATTTTGAATTGGGAGTATGCTTGCATACCTTCTTCACTGGAGGGATAGGGGAGAGTGAAGGTAAGCTAGCATTAATTCCATCTATAGGCTACAGATACCAGCGACCTGAAGGTTGTTTTTTCTTTAGAGCTAATGTTAGGATTGTACCCTTTGATGGAAGTTTCTTTCCCGTTCCTGGGTTAGGTATAGGCCATACTTTTTAAAGTACGCAAAAATATAAATTTTCTCAAAATACATGATTTCATATTGTTATTATTGGGTTTTATTATATTTCCCTGTCAAGCCCAGTACAAAAAAATAATATCTACATAAAATTTGCTAATAGTAATTTCCAGCGTGGTGCTTTGCAGGATGGTGATTTCCAGTTTGGCATAAGCTATGAACGAATAATTATAAAAAAGAAAAATTTTCTGTTAGTTGGGCGTATAGGTCCGGAAATTATAGATGATGAAGGCATAGGCAGAGGTGTAATAGGGGTAGGTGGAAGTATAAATTTTGGCAAAAAAAAACAGTTACCTTGAATTAGGCACAGTTTGGCATGCCCTCGGACGCCGAGAGCGGCTACTCGTCCCTTCTATAGGCTATAGACTTCAGCAAGCTCAAGGGTATTTCTTCTTGAGGACTAATGTCATCTTCCCTTCAATACTTGCTGAAAATGCTAATTTTGATGCGAGTTTTTTTAGTCGGTGTGAGTGTGGGCTACACGTTTTAGAAACATTTGAGTTATGGCACATTAGCAGCTGCTGCTTGCTAGAATTATCAATTAGTTATGCTTCTCTATCTCATTTTGAATAATCCGGTAGGTTTGCTCTCTTATTGTACTGACATCTTCTGAAGATAAATTTTTTGTTTCGATAGGTTCGTGAAAGATAATTTTGCACACATGCCACTTGAGAAAAACCTCATCGCTATATAATATCTTCCAGTTATACGGAATAGTAACAGGCACGATAGGCATTTGCTCTCCAATAGCTACTTTAAAAGGTCCGTTTTTAAACTTATTGAGCTGAGGTGCATTTCCTTTTTTTATGCCTCCTTCTGGAAATATTAACAAACTCTTTCCTGTTTTCACCTCCTGTTTTGCTTGTTGGTAGGCGCGGTAGCTGTGTGTTTTACTTTCTCTGTCAACGGCAATGTGAACTTTGCCAAACATATAACCGAATATCGGAATTTTACTCAAAGCATTTTTGCCAACAAATACAATGAATCTATCAACGGCGTAGCTGCAAGTAGCTATGTCGAGGTAAGAAGTATGATTAGGGCAGTATATGTAGGGTTGCTCGGATTTAGGCTTAAATTTATAGACTACTTTTATGGGTATCAACCCTAGTGCAAAAAGTACTTTAGCCCACAATTTATTCAGGTAATATACATAGCTATGGCATTTCTTTCGTGGAATAATCACTAGAAATAACGGTAGCAGCAGTAAAAATATAATAACAAAAGAAAAAAAACCCCAGATAAAATAAAGAGCTTGTAACGCTTTTATTAAAGTTTTCATGTTTTTTCACAAAAGTATGAGAACATATTCTAAACTTGCACAAATATATTGACATAGCGAATTTTTGTACGACATTTTTTTGAGTGCTTTTTATCATGAACTTACAAGTCATTGACTGGGCATTGATTGTCACCTATTTTTCTGTTTCTCTCACTATTGGGCTGTGGGCTTCTCGGCATTCGGGAAAAAGTACGGAATCTTATTTTTCGGCAGGTAAAAATATGCCTTGGTGGCTGCTCGGTGTATCGATGGTTGCTACTACTTTTTCTACAGATACGCCTAATTTAGTAACAGATATTGTTAGAAGGAATGGCGTATCGGGCAACTGGGTTTGGTGGGCTTTTTTGTTCACAGGTATGCTTACCGTTTTTGTGTATGCGCGGCTTTGGAAGCGTTCTGGTGTTTTAACAGATATTGCTTTTTATGAATTGCGATATAGTGGCAAACCTGCTGCTTTTTTAAGAGGTTTTCGGGCTGTGTATCTCGGCTTTTTCTTCAATACTGTCGTTATGGCTACCGTTTCCTTGGCAGCTATTAAAATCGGCAGCGTAATGATGGGGTTTTCTCCTGTAAAAACCATTTTAGTGGCTAGTTTGGTAACAGCTATTTATAGCTCACTGGGCGGACTAAAGGGGGTACTGCTTACAGATTTTCTGCTATTCATACTTTCAATGGTCGGAGCAATAGCAGCGATGTGTATTTCACTAAACCATCCAAGTGTAGGAGGAATTAGCGGTTTGCTAAGCAATGAACTGGTTATAAGTAAATTGAGCATTTTTCCTGATTTCTCCGATACCAATCAAGCCTTGATGGTTTTTCTTATTCCAGTGATGGTGCAATGGTGGAATGTCTGGTATCCTGGCGCAGAACCCGGTGGCGGTGGCTACGTTGCACAAAGAATGATAGCTGCAAAAAACGAAAAACACGCCACTGTTGCGGTATTCTTTTTCAATGTGGCACATTATGTGCTTAGACCTTGGCCCTGGATTATCGTTGCTTTATGTTCGTTAGTAGTTTTCCCTGATTTACAAAGTCTGAAAAATACCTTCCCTCATGCTGCCAATGTAGTAGGAGATGACTTGGCCTATCCTGCTATGCTTACTTTCTTGCCCGCCGGAATATTGGGTATGGTAGTTACTTCACTAGTAGCCGCTTATATGTCTACTATTTCCACACATCTCAATTGGGGTGCTTCCTATCTTGTGCATGATTTTTACCGACGTTTTCTAAAGCCCGACAGCACAGAAAAAGAACTCGTAGCTGTAGGTAGAATAACCACTTTTATACTAATGGTTTTTGCCGGAGGATTAGCTTTACTTTTGGAAAATGCACTTGACAGTTTTAAAATACTCTTGCAAATAGGCGCAGGCACGGGGCTTTTATTTATTTTAAGGTGGTTTTGGTGGCGTATCAACGCTGTTAGCGAAATAACTGCTATGACCGTTTCTTTTTTAATCGCTTTATATTTTGAGGTTTTGCATAAGACCATAGGATTGACTCCAATAACTACATACGGACAACTTATTTGGGGTATTTCCATTACCACTACCGGATGGCTCATCGCCACTCTATTAAGCGAGCCTACGGATGAGAAAACGCTGCTAAGATTTGTAAAATTTATCCGTCCAGGGGGTCCTGGGTGGCAAAAAATTACAGATAAACTTATCGATTCTAATGAGCTAACCGAAAGTGCTGCAAAGCGAGAGTGGCAAGTACCACAAGGTATTCTCGCCATGCTATTAGCTTGTCTGAGCGTTTATAGCCTACTATTCAGCATAGGTTATCTGGTGTATGGGCACTATGCCGTGTCGCTTGTCCTGCTCATTACGGCAGTTGTTGGAGCATTTTTCTTAATTCAGGTGTGGAAAAAACTGATAGGAGCATGAATTTCATGACTGCTCCATTATCCTTAATGACCTTTTTAGAAAAAGAAAATGACGATATACTATCAGCATATTTCACCTAAATTAAACAAGTAATTTGGCCATGAGAAAATCTGCTAAGAGGATAGCAATACAACTATTGGTGATGGCTGAGGTACTTGATTTTCCTACTTCTAACGCACCTCCTTGCGTGTGGTAACCTTTATAACTGGCAATGCTGATAATCAGGAAAGGAAAGACCAAGGCTTTTAATAAGGCAAAAACTACGTTGAAAGGAATGAAGTCTATTCTGATGCCATAAATATAATCTTCTGACGTTAGTATTTCTCCCAATATACAGGCCAAATACCCGCCGTAAATTGACAAAAAAGCCGAAGTAATAACGAGTAACGGAAACATAATGAGTCCTGCAATAATTTTTGGTAATACTAAGTAAGAAGCCGAGTTAATGCCCATCACTTCCAAAGCGTCTATTTGTTCAGTAATACGCATAGTCCCCAGATTACCAGCAATACTAGAGCCAACTTTTCCGGCAAATACCACCGCAGTGAGTGTAGGGGCTAGTTCCAGGATGGTCATATCACGTACAATAGTACCGATGATATAAAGAGGTACGAAAGGGCTAACCAGATTGTAAGCCGTTTGGAATGCTGTTACTGCTCCAATAAAAATAGCCACAAAAGAAAGTAAAAAAACAGAATCTGTACCTATCAATACGCATTCATCTAGCAGCAAACGCCCGTAAATCCTCGTGGGCTCTTTATTAGTAAAAAGTTTCCTGATAAATAAAATATACTTTCCCAGACTTTTCATGATTTTAGCATTGACATGTTAAGGGTTAAACTCTAAAGGCATTACCTGCGCAGATAGTTACTCATATTTAAACATACTTAAAAGCAGTATAAATGCGTAATATTACCCCCTTATTTTATTGCCATTAATGCTTTTTCAAATATCTCCCAGCTAAAATTATGGTCAACGATAATAGAAAGCATATCACCTGCCTCTAAAACAGTGTCTGGGTGCGGGCAATTATTTGCCTGTCCTCTGCGGACTAGAGAAAAAATATTGCAAGGCATATCTTTTTTTTTACTCACGCTTAAACTAGCAATAAGCAGCTCAGCCCAAGTCCAGCCGATAATTTTTTGTACTTGCACAGTTTTGGGATTTGCTCCTTCCGTATTTGATAGTAGTTGCTTTATGATAGGTGAAGAAAAGCGGTCATGACATTCTTGTACTAAAGCCAAAATACCAAGATTAGACAGCACTTCAGTAGTATCTAAGCCCTCAAACATCCAGTTATTTTCCTCTGAAACAAGCAGGTGAATGATACGTATTCTATTACCGACAAACTTTTTAACTAGTTCGACAGTGGTTTTTGTTGCTCCATCAGATGCACTGTTCACAGCGTCAACGGGAAAAATAATAATTGCTTTGTTATGATGTAATTGTGCCCGTTCGAAAGTTGATTTACTTAATATACTACCTTTCATGAAATGTACTTTTGGCAGTTGAGCAATCATTTCAGGAAGTTCGCCGATATTATCATCTACAAGGCAAACACCAATATTTTGTTCTACTACTCTTAATTGCTTAATGAATTGGTAGAGTGTATGCTCACCCGGATAATTAAAAATAACATACCCGTTTTTCAGATGATTTTTCATATAACCTAGTCTTTTTTGTGTTTTTTGATAAAGTTTATAATTGAAAGCAGCAGAGAACAACGCACCTAAGAAGGCAATTCCCAACGTACTGATGAGCATAGTTACAATGCGTCCCCAAGTAGTAACTGCAGGTTGGTTGCCGTAGCCAACAGTTGTAAAAGTTTGCCATGCCTGCCAAATAGCTTCTTCCCAGTTAACCTGCTCAGCCTGTTTAAATAGAATGACAAATGAGCCAAAAAGTACTATGCACCAGCTTATTATTGTAGCCAGCTGAAGCAGCGGCTTATCTTGACGTTTAAGGAATTTAATCAGGTTTAGATAAAACACGAATGGATGTATTAAAAGATTCCAAAGCAAAAACGAATGACAAAAATAATCATGAATGTATACATTGAAGTCATCCAAACTTTTTATTATATAAATAAAAAAAGAAAACTGTCCATAACTCACCTTGTGAGTACTTGAGTAAGTAGCTTCGCATCGGTTTAAGTAGTACTCAGACGCAAAGAATTACCCAATATTATGGTGAATTAGCAGGTGGTCATTTATGTATTTTCACCCACACAAATTACAAGAATATCAATACAAGAAACTTTATCACTATTTGAAAAAAAACTTTGGGTAATAAAAAAGTAATACTATTAAAATATACTGCATTTGGCAGGTTTTTAGCCGAGATGGGTGTAAAAATGAAGAACAAAGAAAAAACCGCAAGTTTTTAAAAAGTCTCACGGTTCGACAGTAGTATAGATGATGGAGCGGATTATTTTTTATATTTGGTTTTCCTTTTTTCTGGCCATCGCCACATAAGTCCGAAGTTGATGCCCACTGTGTAGGGTTTAGCACCCACCACCGAGATCTTATTATCAAAAAAAGAAGTAAAATAGTAGTTAAGGTTAGGCTCCACATACAAACTTATGGAGTTGGAGATAGACTGCGATAAATGATAGCCCAAAGATATGCCACCATGCAATGAACTTGTTGATGGATTCACTAGGTTGTCATTCTGTAAAATATCTGAAGTTTCTGCTGCATCTACAAAAATTAATGAATCCTCTTGTTGCGTACTCAGCAACAAGTTCATTGTGATACCCAGACGGATACGATGTGCAACCTTTCTCTGGCGAATTAGGTATTTTAAGCCAAACTGAGTACCTAATAGGGTGTGTCTGCTCGCTATTCTATAATCTTTTCTTACATATATTGGCGTGGCCATAAAACCATTGGCTCCAGACGGGTTAATCTCGTAAGTATCGGGGGCAGTTCCTTGCATATTGAGGTAATTTTGCTTGGCTATATTAGTATAATGCAGTGCTGCATACCATTTCCATGGAAGTTTTGCACGACCTCTTTGCCGTTTTATTTTGAATTGTTTTTCAACACCTAAGCCCACAGAAAAGCCAATATTTTGCGATGATAAATTATGAGTATCAGAATGGTCAAATACAATAATATCATCTTGGTTATTTACCAGTAACCTGTTATAGGTGTAGAGCGGACTTGCCTGAAAAAATACCGAAAAACCATCATGATAAGCCTCATCAAATACTTGCTCTTGAGCACTTGTTGGTAGTGCTAATAATGAGTCTTTCTTATTGAAAACCGATAGCGACTGGGCATACAGCATCCTAACATAAATGTGAATATCAATTTTTTGCAAATAAGGCGGTACCGGCTTTTGCTTAACACTGGCTTTGCTAGGCTTATTCAAGACATTTGTTTGCAGTAGATTTTTTCTCTTTTGCTTTTGAGTAGTCGATTTTTCATCTGCTCCGTTCGATGTGATCTTAGCTAGGTAGTCATCACCAGGTAATTTTCTTCGTTTTTGAGTGGGAACAGAATCATTCTGCGACATGGTCTGCACTTTTTCCTTCAAAGTTATTTCTTCTTTTTTCAATTGTTTCCCAGAATAAATTTCCAAAGGCTCTTTCAAGGAGTTTTTCTGATCATATTTATTAGGTAAATACTTTCTCTTTAGTGTCTGTACTAGGCCTGATGTTGCATAATTACCATCTGTGATGTGCTTATTGTCAGTTGTTTTTTCTTGTATGGGAATAAGTGCTGTTTTAAGCAGTTGCTGTGTATCTGCTGCTATATGTAGATCATTACGGGCAGTAAGGTCTTTTTGTTGAACAGCATTTTTATCGGTTATTTTATGCATGTCAGCGACCAAAAATAATACCATACCAGCTATTACTACCTTAGAAACAATAGAAAATGGGTAGGGTTTATTGGTGGTTTGAATTTGTGCAGCAATGTGGCTCCATGCTGCCTCTGGTGGTGATGCTTCAAAGTTAGAAAGTTTTTCTCTGAAAATATTGCCAAATTCTCTGTTTGTATCTTGTTCGCCCATTTGCTAATCTAATAAGCTATTAGTTGTGTTCTCAGTTATTATTAAGTTATTTTTTCAACAGATCTTTGCTGACTCATCGCTAATATTTGCTTTTTCAAAATTACTTTTGCTCTTGAGAGTTGCGATTTAGAAGTACTCACAGAAATATTCATCATTTCTGCTATTTCTTTATGGGAATAGCCTTCAATTTCGTAGAGGTTAAAAACCATCTGATAGCCTCGCGGCAGTTGATAGATTATTTTCATAAGCTCCTGCGCGCTTAGCTTGGCAACAATCTCTTCGTAGTCAAAGTTGGATTCAAATACGTAATCATAGTTAGCATGATTGTAATGCTTTTTGTGCTTTTGATAATTATTGATAGCTGTATTAACAACTACGCGTTTAATCCATGCAGTCAATGCAGTAATTGGCTTACCTTCACCTATATATTTGAATACTTTTATATAAGCCTCTTGAAATATATCTTCGGCTTCCTCATGATTTTTAGCATAGCGTGTGCATATTCCCATTACTCTTCTGGCATAGGTATCATAAAGGGCTTTCTGTGCTTTTGCTTGGTTTGCCTGACAACCTTTAATGATTTCTTGTTCGGTCATTTGCGCTGCGCAATCAATTAAGTGGCTAAAAAGAGCCAAATTGGTCTAATTTACTTAATCTCACGGTAATACAAATGAAAGAAACCGGTTTCATATTTCCAAACAATAAAGACAAATTTCGACAAAAAAGGTATGCACTGCAACAAACAGAGACTAATAACAGTGAACAAATAAATGAATCGATTTACTAATCAGCTAATTCGTTATGAACACTGTAATGCTAGCATCATCGCAATCTCCCGATGCTGAACCGCTCCCCTCTTGATTTGCATTGAAACTAATGAGATTTAGTAAGACTTTCCCCTGTGTACAATCGCCATTAGTATGGCAAAACTCATAAATGAATATATCTGTGCCTATACTGTTGGTATTAGGTGTGTAAACCACGCCTCCTTTTTTGTCGAAGGAAGCCTTGCCTTTTTCAGGCTCTATAACAATTTTCAGGCTATTCCAGTTGAGTCCTTGTGGACAGAAATAGTCATTACCCAGCACATTGATATAAGCAGGAATTGGTTCTTCAGGATCTACATGCAATTGGATATCATTCTGGTTGGCTTTGGGTTTTCCACTGCAAAGGAAAGGGTTGTCAGGGTCGTCCCACTCTCCCCATTCGCCTTTTCCCTCGTTGAAATAACCAATCAATACAGAGGCATAGCCCACTGTATTGGGGTATCCAGCTTTAGCTACTTTATAAACGAAGACATCAAAGAAAAAATTATCGATACTAAAAAGAGGTTGATAAACAATATGATTATTCTCCACACGTGCTTTACCCATCATAGGCTCTGAAACAATAGTGATGGAAGAAGGGTCAGCGTTGACACAGAAGCTACAGGACGAACAGAAAATATCGTTCGCGATAACATCAATGATTAATAATTCATTGTTTTGAAAAAATTCATCCAAGAAAATAATGTCGGGCAAAACACCTGCCTCACAAGGAAAACCAGCTTCGTCATTACTCACATTAATTTTTACAACAAAGTTACTTGCACTACCGCTGGCAGTTACTATTTCATAGCCAACAGCATCTTCACCAACAAACCCTGGTAATGGTGTATAAAGCAAGGAGCCGTTTCTCAATGTACTTGTATTGCCGTGTTGCGCAAGTTCTACAATACTAACTCTTGCCTGCTCCTTAAGACCGACACTGTTGAGCAAATTAATGACTACTGGGTGTTCAGGAAGTGTAAATATTTCCTTGGCCTGGTCATTTTTCAGGGGATTCAACTGTTGTTCGCTATTGAGAGTATCACAACTATTTAGCATCCACACACCGACGATTAGAATAAATATAAATTCGTTTCTCTTCAGTAAATTTCGCATTTTCCGTGTAATTATATGAAATAAGCTAAGAAACATTACTTTCGTTGTTTAGTTAAAGTGTGCTTTTACAAAATTAAAGACAAATACCTTTTTGAAAAGGTTGCTTGCAATGATTATTTTTTTTTAGAGAAACATTTTTCATCATCGGCAAATTATTAACTATCTATGATGCCTAATTGGTTTACTTAAATTATCCATGTCAAATTGCTTTTACAGCACTGCTAGTACAAAAATAGAAAATATTATAAAAAACTTAATGAACAAATTATTGCTAATAAGGCAAATTATCAGGTATTTAGGCAGTACGTATCTTTACTTTTTTATCGTCAACATTGACGCACAACCCAACGAATTACCAAAAGATTATCTATTTCCGATAAGACCCGGGCGGCAAAATTTCATCTCTGGCTCTATGGGTGAATTGAGGCACGGTCATTTTCATGCAGGTATTGATATTAAAACTGCTGGACACGTTGGCTTGCCCGTATATGCAACACAGTCGGGCTATGTTTGCCGAGTAAAAATAAGCGAAAAAGGTTACGGTAAAACACTTTATTTAAAGCATTCCGATGGTAATATTTCTGTATACGGACACTTGTCGCATTTTGAAAAAAATGTTGGTACTTTTGTCCTAAAAAAGCAGTACCAAGCCCAATGGTATGAGGTAGACATTTATCCTGAAAAAGGGCTTTTTTCTTTTAACCAAGGGGATATTATTGCTTATTCTGGCAACAGTGGATATTCGGGAGGTCCGCACCTACATTTTGAAATCCGCAATGCAGAAGAAATACCTATGGATGTGCTGGCTATTGGTTTTCGAGAGATCCGTGACAATATCGAACCCGTATTACAAAAAATTGCCCTAAACCCCTTAAATATTGAGAGCAGAATTGAAGGCATATTTGACAGAAAAGAATTTGAGGCACAGTATGATAAAAATACCAATAACTATACGATTGAAGAAACTATCAAGGCATACGGGCTAATCGGTCTGGGCTATTGGGGGTACGATCGCATGAATGAAACCCATAACCGCTATGGCATTAACTATGTTGAGCTAAAGGTTAATGGGAAAAAAATCTATGAGCACCACATCGAGGCAGTATCTTTTTACGATACCCATACCATCGATGTGTTTGTCAATTATAAAATTTGGAGAACACAGGATAAAAAATTTACTCGTTGCTATATTGTCGAAGGAAATAAACTTCCCTTTTACAAAAAAAGCCCCGGAAACGGGCATATCTTCATTGAAGCCGGAAAAACATATAAAATTCACTTAACACTAAAAGATTCCTATGGTAATACTGCTGCGTTAAATTTTCAGGTTGCCGGCGACAAAAACACTGCTAGGGCTTTCAATCGAAAAAAAAAATCTTTGCCTGTTCCCACATTCAATTTAATACGCAATGTATTGAGCATCGCCCTACCTAGTTCCTCGCCAGAAATAAAATTGCAAACTAATATGGGAGAAAAAACGCTATTGCCTGCATATATTCAAAACGACAAGCATGTATTTCTATGGAACATGCAAAAAGGCATACCGCGTGCTATTTTTTTTAATACAGATACGCTGTTACTCAACAAACCAAATATTTTTCCATACTATCATGTGCTAAACGCCCGTAGCGAATATCAGTCTGATTTGGATGGAGTCTATATAAATATACCAGACAACGTGCTATACGATACTACCTACACCTCTGTTTATATTACTAAAAGCGACCAATATACAAACGGTTTATACCACATAGGAAGAGCAGACCTGCCGTTGGCCTACCCGATACAAATAAAGATCATTCCTAAAATGCCTATAAATCATATAGGAAAAACAAGCGTATACGAAATTAGCCGTGGAGATAAAATCTACAAAGGAGGAGTTTGGCAAGAGGACGGTATCGTGTTCAACACTCGTAGTTTAGGAAATTTCACCCTGCTCTCAGACACTATCCCACCTGTGATAAAATACAAGGGTTTAACTCACGAAAAAGAAGTCAAATGTGTTATCTATGATACTATTGCTGGTATTGGGGGTTTCCGTGCAAAAATCAACGGCAAATGGTTGCTGATGAGCTATGACTTTAAAACAGGTTTGTTAGTTTCAGAAAGGCGTAATAAAACTGAGGCACTCAAGGGGAATTTTACTTTATCCGTGTATGACAAACAGGGCAATGAAATAATTTATCAAACAGAACTAAAATAGATATAACAAAATGAATATTAATAGGTTATTTAAAAGTTTTCAGGATAAAAAAGTACTCATCATCGGCGATGTGATGATAGACTCTTATATATGGGGAGAAGTAAAAAGAATTTCTCCTGAAGCACCTGTACCTATCGTAAATACCAAGCGAGAGGAAAAACGATTAGGCGGAGCAGCAAATGTAGCACGCAATATATACGGTCTGGGTGCTCAACCCATTTTATGTTCTATTATTGGTGAGGATAACAACGCAGAGGTCTTAAAAAGTATTCTTGAAAAAGAAAAGATAAGTACTCAAGCAATTATTAAAAGTAAAGAAAGAATCACCACGGTAAAAAAACGTATCCTGTCGGATAGCCAGCACATTTTACGTATTGATACGGAAATGGACACGCCTATTTCAGAAAAATATACTCATCTGTTGCTAGAAAAAATAAAAAAACTTGTAGCGCATGTTTTTGTAGTTATTTTTCAAGACTATGATAAAGGTGTTTTGAATGATTTTTTGATTCAAGAGATTATCAAAATGGCTAAAGTAAAACGAATCCCTACTGTCGTTGACCCGAAAAAACGCAATTTCTTCTCCTATTCTGGCTGCTCGCTATTTAAACCAAACTTAAAAGAATTACTAGAGGGCGTGAATATAAACTTTCAGGCAACAAATTTGGCTGCGCTACATCAAGCTGTAAAAAAACTCACTCAGCAAATGCCCATAGAAAAAGTTATGATTACACTTTCGGAATATGGCATATATGTTACCGACCTACAAAGCGAACGACATCTGCCTGCACACAGGCGAGAAATTGCCGATGTCTCTGGTGCTGGCGATACGGTCGTGAGTATTGCTGCCTTATGCTTGGCAGCGGGGCTACCCATAGAAACAGTAGCAAGTATTGCCAATTTGGGTGGAGGGCTGGTTTGCCAGTATGCAGGCGTTGTGCCTATCAATAAGGAGGAGTTGCTGCAAGAAGCAACCAAACACTCAACAGACTAATTTCACTTTATACGGGAGAAATGTGCTTAAAGCAATAGTTGTGTCCCATTTGAAAAAAGCCCATTCACAAATGCAAAGAGTTCTATCGCACCCATTTTTTATCCAATCCAAAATAAAATGCTAATGATAGTCTGTTGTATATGCTGCATACTAAAAGCAGCTTTGCATACTCTAATTAGCAATGATTTCAAAGAAAGAAATATTAAGAATATTTGGTGAAAGGGTTCGAGAAATCCGAAAGGAAAAAGGGCTTTCACAAAAGGAGCTGTTCTTTAAGGCTGACTTGCACCGAACTTATACTGGTATGATTGAACGTGCTGAGAGAAACATCACTCTCATTAATATTGAAAAAATTGCTAATGCTTTAGATGTAAGAATTAACGATTTATTCGACTTTGACAATGGGTAGTGACGCAAATAGATTAAGGAAAAAGTGGCAAGATTACAGTGGCAGAAATGCTGCAAACGCCGAAAGAAGTTTTTTAGAAACCTTTCAGATTATTTTTGGAGATACAGAATTTGAAATCCGCCCTCAGCCGAAAGAACTCAACAAAATATATGTTGATTTCCCTTTAGATGCGAAAACTTTAGAGGAAATTTATACACCACCTGAACCAATAACAAGGCACGGTGTTTTTCCTGACTACGCAATCGACAACAAGGAAAATAATAAAACTATTTATATTGAAGTAAAAAGACAAGATGGTTGGGTTGAGGGAGGTAAAAGGTCAGATGGAAGAGGTAATGCACACGAAAGGTCTTGCAAGTTCTTTACACCTGGACTACAAAATATTTTAAGAAAAGAGGGGAATTTAGGAGATGATGTTCTACCATTTTGGACTGTTTTCCAAGGAGATATAACAAGAGACCCTTGCCGAGTTAGAGAAATTACTTGCTGGTATGATGACTTAACAGCTCATTTCTTTTTCTGGCGAGATAGTACTGACCCCGAACCACTTATTGCTCATTTTGAAGAACACATTCAGCCATTGCTGGTGTGATATTCTGCGGCATATTTCCAAACTTCTTGCACATCTAAGCCCCAAACATCCCAATTATCGGGCTTGTGTCGTGCAAATAACTCTATTTTGTCTTGTGTAGGAAACATTTTCTCAATTCTTTTGAGCACCTCTAATGGTTTTTCACTATGCTTTCCACGTGGTACCCGAATTAATTGTTTAATATTTCTTGCACCCCTTGGTCTTGGAATACGTCCTCTTTTAAAAACTAAGCATAACTCACAATACGACATTGTATATTGACCTGGGTTGTGAACCATTTTATCCCAAACAAAAGCGACTGTCCTATACTCGAAACCCCAAGCTTTTCCTAATTCAATGCCCTGTGCTAAATGTGGGTTTGTAACCCACATAAACAATAGGCAATCATCATCTGCAATTTCACTAATTGGAATTTTCTTTAACTCTTTTGTCCTTACAGTGGGATACTTGAAATTGGCGGCACTTATGAAGATATTTTTTTCCCAGCCGTTGTTGTAGTCTTTCTTTCCACTTTTATCAAATTGCATTTTGCCACCATAATCCCAAGGTGGATCACAATGAATGATTTGGTACTTTTTATCAGGCAAATCGGGATAAAAACTTGGTAAATCGTTTCTCACTGTTCTTCTCTTTTGTTGAGCATCGTATATCCTATACCCTGACAATACCTTGCCTTTCTTTTGCTCTACATCGTTGCCGAATAAATCTTTTTGACCCACTGTATGGTATTTTTTTCGCTAATTATAGTATGTAAACTTATGTACAACTACTCAAACAGCCAAATCTGAATAAGTAAAATCTATAACTCTGCTCAAGCACATTGCAATCCTCGCTCCTGCAGTTGTAAAGAGCTTGCAACCCTACGCTCGAAAGAATGAAGACAAGTTACAACAATATATAAGCGATATAGGTACTATTATGGGTGAGTCCGAAACAATTATAGTGGGTGATTTTTTATACATATAGCTTGTTACGATTCGCGGATTCATTTCTAAGCTGTTAACGGGGCAATAATAAAGATACGCCTAATTTGTAAAATATGCTACTAGTATTACTTCGATAAAAGCCTTCCTCGCTGTTGGAAACTACCACAGAACTTTCCATACTACGATATAAAGCACGGCTTCCATTATTAAACCTAACACCGCAATCTATTAAAATACCCGAATCATCTTTACCGTCGAACAAAGCACCTGCATCTATGGTAATTCCACCACCAATGCCTGTATTGAAAGCCGTCCCGTGAAAAGTGGTTTTACCTTGTAAAATATCTAGACTCTCTACAGCAGCGAGGTCTACGCTCTGGTTGTTTGAAGTGATATAACCCGCTCTACGATCGCTAAAATAGGATGAAAGCCCAGCGTGTGCTTCTGTATAAACATTAAATACTCTGTGGTTAGTCAAAGGATAGCGTAAAGTAGCGTGATAGAAAAAATAGCAATCTTCTTCATCAAACGCTACAGATACATCTGCAAACCCGTGTTGGGTCAAATCATAGGCATAAATTTCATTGGCATACATTGCAACGCCCAGCTCAAGCCCTACTCTTAATCTGGTTTTTGGTATTTTATAAGTACCGTTGAGTGAGAGACCAAAAGGTAGCGAATTCAAGTTTTGGGCATACTCGCCCAATGGTTTGGATATTACAGCATTCAACCCCAAAGACCATTGCGCCTGCATGGTGGTAGTCAATAAACAAAAAACTGCCAAACATATACCATATTTTGTAAATTTACTCAACATAGTTTTTAGTATTTATATACTTAAAAAGAATTGATTATAAGGATTCAGTTATCGAAAATGTAGAGGAGACAAATGAACCTAATACCCAGCCAATTTTGTATGCGTTAAAATTTTACGGATAAAATTGTGATGATGATTAATTAACTAGATTTTGTGCGATAAACTCTGCCAAATCCAAGACCTTTACTGTACCTTCTTTTTCTTTATTTTTTATTCCGTCTGTCATCATGGTCATACAGAAAGGGCAGGCGGTTGCTACATAAGCGGCACCTGTTTCGAGTGCCTGTTCTGTGCGCGCGATGTTTATTTCTTTGTTTCCTTTTTCTGCGTCTTTGAACATTTGAGCTCCTCCCGCACCACAACACAAGCAATTTTGCTTACATTTTTTCATTTCCGATAGGTCGGCATCAAGGGCTTGTAGCACTTTTCTAGGGGCTTCATATATCTGATTAGCTCTTCCCAAGTAGCAGGAGTCGTGATAAGTGATTTTTTTACCCTGAAAGCTAGTATTCTCTTTGAGTTTAATTCTTCCGTTATCTATCAACTCTTGCAAAAAAGTAGCATGGTGTACGACTTGATAATTGCCTCCGAGGGCGGGGTATTCATTTTTGAGTGTATTGAAGCAATGGGGGCAAGCAGTTACTATTTTTTTTACTGCATAGCCATTTAATACTTCGATGTTTGTAGCGGCCTGCATTTGAAATAAAAACTCATTACCCGCTCTTCTAGCCGGGTCGCCTGTACAGCTTTCTTCAGTACCTAACACAGCAAATCGCAGCCCAATAGCGTTTAAAATTTTGACAAAAGTAACTGTTACACGTTTGTAGCGTTCATCAAAGGAACCAGCACAACCTACCCAAAATAGTATTTCAGGCTGCTCGTTCTGGGCTTGTAGGCTAGCCATTGTAGCGATCTTTATTTCTTGTGTCATATTTGAATAAAGTGTTTAATTCGGCGCATAAGTATATGGGAGTAAAATTTATTTTTCTTCTTTAAGGTTTTCTGTCCACTTAAAACGATTGGTTGGAGAGAATGCCCAAGGAGCATAGTTGTTTTCTATGTTTTTAAACATGACATTCCATGAAGTTGGCGTATCCGATTCTTCCATACACATATAACGCCTGATTTGTAAAATAATAGATAGAGGATCGATGCCTACAGGGCATGCCTGTACGCAAGCATTACAAGTAGTACATGCCATTATTTCTTCTTTACTAATATAATCGTTGTATAAAGTCTTCCTATCGTGAGAATTATTGTTATTGCAGGCTATATACTTGCCTAAATCTTCTGCTCTGTCACGTGTGTCCATCATAATTTTACGGGGGGAGAGTTTTTTACCGGTTTGATTAGCAGGACACTCAGCAGTACAGCGTCCGCACTCGGTACAGGTGTAGGCTTGTAACAAGTTTTTCCAACTCAAATCTGTTACATCTTTAGCACCGAAGCGAGAAACTTCTTGTGTTGAATCGCCTTGGTCAGCTTGCTGTCCGAGCATAATTTTAACTTCTTTGGTTATTTCTGGCATGTTGTACATTTGTCCTAAAGGGCTTATTTTTGAATAATAAACGTTGGGGAAAGCCAAAACGATGTGCAAGTGTTTAGAGTAAGTTACATATATTGCAAAAGACATGATACCCAAAATATGTATCCACCAGCTTGCGCGCTCAATAACTGTTAAGGTAGTTAAGTGCATGTTTTCATATAAGGGAACTAAAAAACTACTGACAACAAAACTACCGACAGGCGTATAATGAGAACTAATATATTCATTGTGGGAAATATGGTTTTGTATAGCACTATCTGTGGCATTCATCGTATAGAGTGCAAACATGAGCAATATTTCCCAAACAAGAATAATATTAGCATCTGTGCTTGGCCAACCCTTCATTTCCGGTTTTATAAAACGAGATGTTTTAAGCATATTTCTTCGGACTAAAAAAACTATACAGGCAGCTACCACGGCTACTGCAAAGCATTCGAAAAAGTTGATTAAAAAGGGATAAAATGTGCCTAAAACTCCTGAAAATAAACGATGCTTACCAGTTATACCATCAAGTATAATTTCGAGAACTTCAATGTTAATTAGTAAGAAACCAACATAAACTGCCAAGTGCATGAATCCTGCTAAGGGGCGGTCAAACATTTTTTGTTGCCCAAATGCTACTAAGAGCATTTTCTTTAATCTAACAGCTTTATTGTCTTGAGTTTTACTATTTTTTCCTAACCGGATGTTTTGTTTGATGAAACGAATTCTCCTCCACAGAAGAAACGACACAACCAGCAAACTTATTAGAAATAAGCCCTGCTGGGCAATTTGTAAAGAAAACATCATAATTTTGGGACGATACGTAAGTACATTATTTTAACTTTAACAGTGTTCTAGAGTGTACTCTGGATCAGAGCAATCTATCTTCTCATTTTACCAAAGTCTGCCGTGAATATACTAAATAATTGCTGAATGTCAATTTATAAGTATGAATTAATTAGTTGTTCATCGATCTACCTCGTCGATTAAGCCCAAAATGGTAATTTCTATTCTCCTATTTTTTTCATGTTGGCCGTACTCGCATTTCACCCTATTGCTACATTCATTGAGCAAGTTTTTTTCTCCATAGCCTTTAGCCACAAGCCTAGCTTGACCGATACCCATTTCTATTAAACGTTTTAGCATAGCTTCTGCTCGTTGGCAGGAAAGATTCAGGTTGTAGTTATCGTCTCCCCTAGCGTCTGTATGCACACCAATTTCTACTTTAATGTGTGGATTTCGCACTAAGAAATCATAGATTTTTTTAAAACTTTTCTCTCCTTTTTTATTAATTATTATTTCGTTGGGGTCATAAAAGGAAGTTTCTGTCATAATCTTTTTACCAACCTCAACTTTCTTCATTTTAATGACCACGTAGCGTAATGCCCCTTTTCGCTTGCCTATTTCATTAAATAAATAAATATCACTATTCAGGTAGTTTTTTCCTTTGGCTTGCAGTGTATAGTTGTCTGCATTACTCAGGCTAAGTACTGCTCGCCGCTTATCGAGCTTAATAACCCTTAAAATATTGCTGTTCACATCTACAATATTGATAAGACCTTCTGGTATCAGTTCATTACTTTGTTCATCGCTTAGGGCAATTTGCCAAACTGGTTGAGTAAGTTTTACCAATTCAATTTCTATACTAATGTGTTCGCTTGACGTAATATGCTCGGTATTAATGTGCTTGGGGAGGGTAGTGTATCCAGGTTTGTAACATTCAATTAAGTACTCAGTATTTGTATAAAATATAAGAGAAAACATGCCATCTTTATTCGTTACCTTCAGGTAAGAGTCATCGTCAATAACATAATTGATTTTATTGTTTTCATCTTTTATAACTTTATAAATAAAAACATTAACACCTTCTCGTGCTTTTTTATCTTTTTTATGAAATACAATGCCAGTCACTTTATAGGTGTTGCGTGTAACGGCATTATCGAATGGCATTACCTCTTGCGAAAAAGCGTGTAGGCAACTCGAAAGCATAACTGAGAGTTTAAGCAGCGATACGGAAGTTAGGCGTGCCGGCGTGGGCATAAATATGGGCATAACAGTGGTGGTAGGTGATCTTTCCAACTGTTGTTATGTTCAAAATTTATACCAAGTTCACAGATATAGTTAGTAAGGTATTTTAGAAATATATCAAGGTAGGTTTAATTTTTTTACCAATCCGGTTTCGACGAGTCGTGTGGTTTTTTTGATTTTTTCTTTAGCTGCTGATAATATCTTATTTCCTCGCTTCTCATGGCTTCTAAAATCATTTTGGCTTTTTCTTCGCTCATCTGGATTTCTTGGAGGCGCTGCTGCTGCTGTGCTGTTCTTTCAGCAGCTTCTCTTTGCTGCTTTTCTTCAGGACTTTCTTGAGTAGCCTCTTGCTTTTGCTGCTGATCGCCTTCTTTTTCTTCATCTTGCTGCTGCGATTGTTGTTTTTGCTCACCTTCTTTTTCTTCATCTTGTTGTTGCGATTGTTGTTTTTGCTCACCTTCTTTTTCTTCATCTTGTTGTTGCTTTTGCGCTTCCTTATTTTCTTCTTCTTTGCCTTGATTTTGCTGGTCTTGTTGCTTTTGCTCCTTTTTTTGTTGCTGCCCCTGTCGGTTTTGTTGTTCTTGCTGATCTTCGTTCTGCTTTGAGTCTTGCTGTTGCTGCTCGCGGAGTAGCTTTTTTATCATTTCATAATTATACCTTGCTTCTTCATTAGAAGGATTATTGATTAGTGCTTGTTTGAGAAGATCGAGTGATTCCTCATATTTCTTATCTTCAAACCTAATAGTGCCCATCTGCTGATAGGCTAATGACTTCATAGCTTTGTGCTTTAGGTTAGCGACCTGTCCATAAGCCATAAAGGCAGAATCCTTTTGTTGTTTATAAAAATAGCAATGACCTAAATTCAGATATACAGCTTCCTCAGCCACTTCCATAGAGTCAACAAGAATACGATATTGCCTGATGGCTTCATCATAATCTTGCGTGCGGTAAGCTTTTTCTGCAGCTTTTTTGGTGGCGTTAATACGGGCAATTTTGGTAATATCATTGAGCGGGTTGCCCGTTAACACAGTCAATAATAGTACGTATAAAAGGAATTTCATACAAACACTGAAAAGTTTAGAAATTTTATTCTACATACAAGAACACGAATTTTATACGATTTGTATACAAAATGCTCCGTTAAAAGGTGTTAAAATGTTTTTGCTCCTTAATCATCAATTCAATCAGTTCTTCTTCGGAGATGTTTTCCGCTTCAGCTTTGAAATTTCTGACAATTCTATGCCTGAGTATAGGAATAGCTACTGCTTTCACATCTTCTATATCTGGCGTATATTTGTGGGCAAGCAACGCATAGCATTTGGCCGCCAAAATCAGGTATTGCGATGCCCTCGGACCTGCCCCCCATTCGAGATATTCGTTAGCCTGGCTTGCTGCGTGTTGTTTTCGTGGGCGAGTTTTGTTAACTAATTTTACAACATACTCTATAACGTTATCAGCAACAGGTACTCTTCGGATGAGTTGTTGAAATAATAGTATTTCTTGTTTGCTAATCACTTGGTTTAAAGTAAGTTCTTGATTGGTGGTGGTTCGCTTAACAATTTCTACCTCATCATTATAGTCTGGATAGTCGAGGTGTAAATTAAACATGAATCGGTCGAGTTGTGCCTCGGGCAAAGGGTATGTTCCTTCTTGCTCGATAGGGTTTTGAGTAGCTAATACAAAGAAAGGTCTGTCGAGTTTAAAATGCCTACCCGCCACGGTAACGGCATATTCTTGCATAGACTCTAAGAGAGCAGACTGCGTTTTAGGAGGTGTGCGGTTAATTTCATCTGCCAAAATAATATTGGCAAAAATAGGTCCTTTGACAAATTGAAAATTACGGTCTTTATCAATAGTTTCGGCACCGAGAATATCGGAAGGCATCAAATCTGGCGTAAATTGTATGCGGCTAAAACTAAGCCCTAATATTTGAGAGATAGTTTGAATGAGCAAGGTTTTAGCTAGACCAGGAACACCGACCAATAAAGAATGACCCTGGCAAAAAATTGACAGCAGAATTAATTGTACCGCTTGTCTTTGACCGACAATAGCTTTTGAAATTTCATCTTTCAGGCGACCGTAAGTTTCCCTAAAGGCGGTTACTGCTTCTTTGTCGTTGTCGAACGTGTTCATTATATAAATTTGGGTTTAAGTCTTTTATAATTTATTAATAATATCACACCCTTCGTATGCTGGATCAATGTCAATAAAAACCTGCTTCTTTGCTTTATTCAGCCACTCTTCTAGCACACTATAATTTTTATACTCTTGGGCGGCATTATAAATTTTCTGATAATCATCTTTTAGGTTAGCATAATGGGGAGGAGCATAACTCTTGTAATAAATTAAGCGAACAGCCTGCTTGCCATCTTCTGACCTAAAAGGTAGAGGAGCCGTAATGTTGCCGACCTTCATTGTATCTAGGATAAAAAATATAACCGGGTCGAGGTCGTCCGTAGAAACGATAGAGCTTCCGGTGTTGCTATCTTGAAAATAACCTGAATTAGCCCTTGTGGGCGGGTCATCAGAAAATTCTTTTGCAGCTTTCTCGAAGGTCAAACTATCTATGAGCATCAAATTTTTAATACTATCCATAAACTGTATTGCTCGCTCAACATCAGTTTCAGTTGATTTGGGTCGAATCAGAATATGCCTAGCATGGAATCTGTTACCTCGTCTTTCCAATAGTTGGATTAGGTGGTATCCAAATTCCGATTCTATTGGGTCAGAAATTTTATTTTCTTTTATTCTCAGTGCGGTAGCTTCAAATTCAGGTACCATAGTACCTCTTCCAGCCCATCCTAAATCACCACCTCTGGCACGCGAGCCAAAATCCTCAGAATAAGTACGCGCTAAGGACGCAAAATCTTCGCCATCTAATAAGCGTTGTTTAATATCGAAAAGTTGTTTTTTTACTTTTTCTTTTTCTGCTGGGCTTACATCAGCATATTTCACAATTTGACCAGCCTGTACTTCTGCCGACAGAAAAGGGATACTGTCTTTGGGAAGGTTTTTAAAATATTTTCTCACCTCGTCAGGAGTTACACCGATATCTTCTGTAATGGTTTGCCTTACTTGTTGAGTGACTAGCTGCTCACGAACCTGATCGCGCAAGCCTGCTTTTAGTTGCGTAACTGATTTACCCAGAGTTTGCTCGAGCTTGTTTCTGCCACCCGCCTGAGCAATAAAATACTGCATCCTTCTATCAAGCTCGCTTTCCACAACATCTGCTGCCACAATAATAGAATCTATATCGGCTTTTGCAACCAGTATTTTATTAACGACTAAACTTTTAAAAATCTCACATTTAGCATCGGGGGGTAGAGTCTGACCAGAACTCAGCATTTGCTGATAGCCTATTTCCACATCGGATCGTAGAATGATATGGTTGTCAATTTTTGCTATGATTTTATCAACAACAGTGTTGTTTTGCGCTTCAACGCTTAATATTTTTAGCCAGAGGCATGGCAAAAGTAATATTCGGGTAATCATCTTGCTATTTTTTATAAATTTCATAGTGATTATTTTTGGTGGCCTCTCGGTAAATATCCTCCTGTAGCTTTTTACGTAATGCTATTTTTCTTTTGTTGGTCAGTATATTTCTTATTCTATCCTGCACGTAAGGCAAAGGAGAAATTTGGTCAGTAATTTTATAATCCAGAATTTTTAAATAGTAATTAAACAAAGAATCTGTAGTCTGTAAGATTTTTTTTCTTTGCAGCGTTTGTATTTGATTATTAATTTCATTGGCAAAAGGAGTATACCGGATAAGATTGTCAAAATCGAGCCACGTAGAATCATCTAACTGGTAAATATCGGCATAGGTGTAGGCATAGATTTTTAGTTTTTCTATTTCTTTCACTCGGTTAGAGCGTAACCATTTTGGCACGTTTAGCAGGTTAGGCATCTCTTTAGGTATTTTCACAAAAATACAACGAACAATATTTTGCTTCAACTCAAAATCAGCTGTGTTTTCTTGGTAGTATTGCCGAATTTCTTCCAAGCTAATAGCAGAGTCTAAATGTCGGTTGATATACTTCTTCTCAAAACCATACAATATCAACTGATATTTGTATTCTTGTACTTTTTGTTCTATTTCCTCTTCGTCTATTGCTGTATTTTCTTTAGCTACTTTTAGTTTGAGGTGTTTTTTTATCCAAGAATCAACATATATATCAGCTAATTTGATGCTGTCTGCCACAGAAACCTCAGGAGATAGTATTTTTCTGATATCTTCTTCGTATAAATAGTCGTCATGTACCCTAGCAACAGGTGTACCTTTGTCAGTTTTTTTTTTGATACTGAAGTATTCTTCAAAAACAGTATTTACACTACAGGAGACAGCAAAAAAAAGCAATAATACACAGGAAAAATGTTTTATCATACTAGTGAATGTGTTAGCTCAATAAAGCAAAAAATTCTAAGATAATTTATTTTACAAATGTATACATAAGTTTGGGATAAGATCAACTCCGAAGATAAATAATCACTTACATATCAAAGCAGAAAAATAATTAGGCGTTCCAGAGAAAAAGATTTTTTAGCTATATATTTGCGCTTACAAGCAGAACGTTATCAAAACGTTTCGAGTATTAATTATTTTTATAATTAGGCTAAACTAAAAACATGAAAAGAATAACAATTACTAATCTAGTATTGCTTTGTCTCATATTATTTTCTTGCAGCCCAGAAAAAAAGAACGAGCAAAGTAAAAATAAAATACAGGATCGAAGACCTAAAGCTGAAAATGGTGAAATAAAGCATTTTCACCACTACACTGAAGACTTTCAGCGGCTAATGCTGGGTTATGAGGGAGCTATCAGAAAAGTAGATATTAAGATGAAAAAGGAGCAAGTCAGGTCAGTAGAAACAGCTACATTGATGCAAGAAAGCGAATCGAGTATCACTTACAAAGTATGGCATACCGATGATGAACTAATTGTGGTAAAGTATGAATTTAGCAGTGAAGTATTGCAGGCTATTAAGGTAAAAATTGAGCTGAAAGACAATGAATCCTTTGAAACCATACTCGCAGAGTTGACCGACTTTTTTACACATAAATACGGTATACCAAAAATTACACCTGACAAAAATGAAGTGTGGCAGGTAGTACATCACCCCGAACATGAGGTAGATATTATCGACTTTTTTGCCAATAATAAGTTCGTTATTGAAGTAGATATTAGTTAGTATTGATACTAGAAAACTGGTGGCTTCATAGAAAATCTTGTTAAAAACAAATTATGGACTAGATAGGAATGCCGAGTTAGGTTGCTAATTTCCCATTATCGACTCACATATGCATAAGCTATATATCATACTCTTGCTAGCGGTAAGTGTGTCAGTAGGGATAATATTTCTGTTTTATCGTGCCGGGCGAGAGGAGCAGAGCAGAATCAAAAACCAGAATGCTCAAACTGTACAGAGGCAACATCTTCCCGCTTTCGAATTTTATACCCTAGACAGTACAACCTTTACACATGCCAACCTGCTGCCAAGAGCAACAGTGGTGGTATATTTTAACTCAGAATGTGACCATTGTCAACGTGAAGCAAGGGACATAGCCGCCAATTTATACTACTTTCAAGACATGAATTTACTGATGGTGTCTGACGAACATATAGCAACTATCGAAAATTTTATTGAAAAATATGGCTTAAAGCACCCCAATATTTGTGCATTGTGTTCGGTTAATAATGCTTTTTATCGTGCTTTTCAAACGTCTATTCTTCCGAGCATATTTGTTTATGATAAAAATGGCTTGTTGTTAAAGCATCATAAGGGAGAGACTAAAATAGATGAAGCAATAGCTCCTATTCTCTTCAACACTAATTCTTAGTTTTTTGGCAAATATTGAGAATTTCCTTTTTAACAAGCGGGAAGCGATTCCACGGGATAAAATGATTGGCATTTGGCAAATTGATGGTGTGCAGATATGCCGCCTTGATATGGTTTTTGCTAAAGTTTAAATTCTCATAAGGTACAATTTTATCTTTCTGTCCGTGGATATGAACGACTGTTGTTTTCAAATCTTTCCAGTGCATTCTTATTTTTTCAAGCTCTCGTACGTGTGAAAATTTTTCATCACCTGCCACACGTAAATCGCCGTTGAGCATCCATTTGGTTAGTTTCCACCTACCAAAGTGAGAGAACCAAAATATTTTTTCATTATCAGGATCAATTGCTGGAGCAAGCATAATAATAGCAAGGATTTTCTCGGGTCGATCCATTGCCATTTTAGCTATAATTGCCCCCCCGTAAGAATGTCCAATAAGAATAATTTTCTCAGCGTTGTATTGGTCGATAACATGTTGTATGGATGCTGCCTGCTTAGCAAGAGAGGTTTCCGGACAGCCATACTCAGAATAACCGTAGCCAAGGCGATCTACAGCAATCATTTGTGTATTTTGCCGCAATTCTGCATCAGCCAAATAAGCGGTATAATTATCAGAAGATCCCGGCGCACCATGGACGAACACCACCAAAGGTAGGTGCTTGTTCAAGGTATCAACTGCCGCTACATAGCGCATTGATTTGCCTTCAAATTCAGTGCGTCTGACAGATGCTGCCAAGCCTTTCTGATGAAAATAATCAAGTGTTTTTACATCATCTGTCCTAAACTGCATACAAGCCTGTAACAAAACAACGAAACTTAATGTTATAAGCAAAAAAATACACCGTTTAATAAGCAATAGACCTGTGGGCATAGTACTTAGCTGCTCAATTAAAAATGATACGAGTCGCTCTTATTTTTCAATCCACGCAATAATTGCATCATCTAGCGGGCTAGTTCTTGACGGATAAAATTTGATGAGTTTACCTTCTTCATCAATTAAGTACTTACAAAAATTCCAGCTAGGCTTTTGGTCATTCCATCCGTTTCTAGACTTATCCGAAAGCCATTCGTACAAAGGGTGTCGATCGGCTTCCACAACAGATATTTTTTGGAATAGTTGGAAAGTAATCCCATAATTGTTTTCACAAAAAGAAGCGATTTCATTATTTGTACCAGGCTCTTGTTTACCAAAATTATTGGCTGGAAAAGCAAGAATTTCAAAACCTTTGTGTTTATATCGCTTGTAAAGCACTTCTAAATCGGCATACTGCCGCGTATAGCCACATTTAGAAGCAACGTTGACCAGTAATAATTTTTTGCCTTTGTAGGAAGAAAAGTTAATAGCTGAGCTATCAATAGCTAGCATTGTAAAGCCATAAAAAGACGTGGAAGGTATATTTTCTAGCTGGGTATTTGACACTTTTGCATGGTGGTTTCATCAGTTTGTTGGAAAGTGCTACTCATAAGCATTAAGATAAACAAAAAATTTACTTTCTTCATTATATTCATTATTTGGTTTTAATAATTTTTAAATTAATTTTAAAAACTGCTCAAACAAGCTAAGAGCTAGTATTGTTTGGCATATAACTCGAAATTTACTTGATAACAAATATTTAAACTTTTACCATCTACTATTGACTGAATATGGAATATTTAAAAATTACGCAAAAAGAATCGCATGCTGTCGTAGTAATGAGACGCCCGAAAGTAAATGCTATTAATTTTCAGATGGTTGATGAAATGCGAGAGACGTTTAGGCAATTAAATAACAATAATACGATAAGAGGTGTTATTTTAGCAGGTTCAGCCGAAATATTTTCCGCAGGCCTAGACTTGATAGAATTGTATCATTATGACGAGGTAAAAATACGCAGTTTCTTTATTAATTTTGGCTTACTACATGTAGAATTAGTTTCCTTTGCTAAGCCTTTTATCTGTGCAATTAACGGTCATTCGCCTGCAGGGGGTACTGTAATAGCCATTGCAAGTGATTACCGGGTGATGGCCAATGAAGAAAAATTTACCATTGGGCTGAATGAGGTGGCAGTGAACATACAAATTTCCAGTAGTTTGATTAATTCTTATTGTTTTTGGCTGGGAAAGAGCCTAGCCTATCGGTATATTTTGGAAGGTAAATTACTGACCCCTACAGAGGCACTGCAGAGCAATTTAGTTAGTGAAATAGCCCCTATGAAAGAGGTATTGCCCAATGCAGAAAAGCAAATGAATCGTTATCTAAAGGCCGATACCACAATCTGGTGCAACACAAAAGCAAAGATGAGGAAAAGTTGGCTAGATAGCTTTGCACAAACCAATGGAGAGAAAGAGTTACAACAGGCAATGAACGTTTGGTGGAATCCGGAAATAAGAAAGAGAATAGAAACATTTATTCAGCTCTTAAAGAGTAACAAAAAATAACCTTAGCAAAATGCGGAATAAAGACTACAACAAAGCTAAAAGTCCTAAAAATGAGGTAGTGATGTAAAAAGTATGATGCTATAAAGTGTTGCAATTGAGAGATCGAGTGCATGTCTTTTTTGCATAAAAATACAAACAACACTCACTCGACCCCAATGCAAAAGCACAGAGACAAGAAGGAACAGTAAAAAAAGCTTGTGATAGGCAAAATTTGTAAAGGGTAATTTATACAAGACCACAATTTGACCTATAAAGAATACTATTTTTATCAATCGAACCATTAGCATTAGGTTGTTAAGAGGCTGTGGCATGAGAGATATTGCTATGGTCACACGGGTTGCTGCGAAAAAAGTACTGAAGCTAAAAAGACTCATTATACGTGCTTGGAGGTAGATGAGTTCTGGACTTAATTTTCCAAAAAGTTGTTTAAACACCTTAAATCTTTCGATTTGATTTTCTGCTACATCAATTTTGGATACATATATAAAGAATATGATACATTCTACATCAGCACCAAAAATGAATATAAAAACAGTATTTAGTCGGATAAAAAAAAAGGCAGAAACTGCTGCCCCTATCAACGGTACAATTAAATTTATATTAAACGATATGCACTTGGTATTTATTGATGGCACTGGCAATAGCAATGTTGTTACACAAGATAATAAACAAGCCGATTGCACCATGAGTACGACTATTGACGTACTCGATCAACTCAATTCCGGCGATGTAAATCCCATAACGGCTTTCATGGGCGGAAAGATTAAAATTCAAGGCAGTATGTTTTTAGCAATGAAAAGTCAAGCAATTTTAGATTAAATGCCCAACAAAGTATTTTAAACAATCATGGAAGCAAAAGAAATTAGAAAAATATTCCTGAATTTTTTCAAAAATAAGAAACATCAAATCGTTTCTTCTGCACCAATGGTATTGAAAAATGATCCGACATTAATGTTTACCAATGCAGGCATGAATCAGTTTAAAGATTATTTTCTCGGACACCAGCAGCCTACCCACCGACGTATAGCCGACACGCAAAAGTGTCTTCGTGTTTCAGGAAAACATAATGACCTTGAAGAAGTAGGCATAGATACTTATCATCACACCATGTTTGAAATGCTGGGTAATTGGTCTTTCGGAGAGTATTTTAAAAAAGAAGCTATTGCTTGGGCCTGGGAGTTACTAACGGAAGTATATCTTTTACCCAAAGAAAGACTTTATGTGACAGTATTCCGGGGAGATGCTGCGGACAAACTCGAAAAAGATGAAGAAACCATTGCATTGTGGAAAAATCATATTGCCGTAGAACGCATTATATTAGCTGGCAAAAAAGATAATTTCTGGGAAATGGGCGAAACAGGTCCTTGCGGTCCTTGCTCCGAAATTCATATTGATTTGCGAAAAAAGATAGAAATTACAGAAAAATCCGGTATCGAATTAGTCAATGCCAATCACCCTCTGGTGGTAGAAATATGGAATCTTGTGTTCATTCAATTTAACCGCATGGCTGATGGCAGTTTGCAAAACCTTCCCGAAAAACATATTGACACTGGAATGGGGTTCGAACGTATAACAATGGCTATTCAAAATAAACACTCTAATTATGATACCGACATTTTTCAGCCCTTAATTAATTATGTTGCCCAAAAAGCGGAGGTTCTATACGGTGCTGATAAACAGAAAGATATTGCCATCCGAGTGATTTCCGACCATATTCGCGCTATTGCTTTTGCTATTGCCGACGGGCAATTGCCATCCAATAATAAAGCTGGTTATGTAATTCGCAGAATTTTGCGGCGAGCAGTGCGTTATGGATATAATTTTTTACACTTCCAGCAGCCTTTCCTATTCGAATTGGTTGCAATCCTTTCCGAGCAGTTTGAAGAAGTATTTCCCGAAATTAAATCACAGCAGACTTTTATTGAAAAAGTAATTCGCCAAGAAGAAATATCTTTCTTAAAAACACTTAACAACGGGCTTAAGATATTACATGCATGGATAGAAAATAATGCTAAAAAACAAGATACTATTCCGGGCAAAACTGTATTCGATCTTTACGATACCTTCGGTTTTCCTGCCGATCTAACTGCATTGATTGCCAGAGAGAACAAATTAAAAATAGATGAAGCAGACTTTATGCGAGCAATGCAAGTGCAAAAAAAACGATCGCAAAAGGCAGCGGCTACCGAAAAATCGGATTGGATACAAGTACAAGAAGGCGAGCGTATCGACTTTGTCGGCTACGATCATACCGAATACCAAACACGCATATTAGCCTACCGTACACTGAAAGATAAGAAAAAAAATATTTACCAAGTCTTACTTGAGCAAACACCCTTCTATGCTGAAAGTGGCGGGCAAGTGGGTGATACGGGCTATATACAAAACGGCAAAGAAAGAATACTTGTCATTGATACTCAGAAGGAAAACAACCTGATAATACACATTTTGACCAAATTGCCGACAGACCTGCAAGCAAGTTTCCAATGTAAAGTCGATACGGAGCGTCGGGGGCTTATTGCAAATAACCATACAGCTACACACCTGATGCACGCCGCTCTCAGACAAGTGCTAGGCAATCATGTGGCGCAGAGAGGATCTCTGGTCAATGAGCGACTGCTGCGCTTTGATTTTTCTCATTACACCAAAATGAGCACAGAAGAAATTGCGCGTGTCGAGCAAATAGTGAATCAGAAAATACGCGGCAATATTACTAAAGAAGAGCGGCGCAATGTACCTATCGCAGAAGCTAAAGGGCAAGGAGCTACAGCATTTTTTGGGGAAAAATATGGTGACTACGTGCGTATGATTACCTTTGACAAAGGTTTTTCTATTGAGCTTTGTGGGGGAATTCATGTACCTACTACCGGAAATCTGGGCTTTTTTAAAATAACTTCGGAAAATGCTATTGCCGCCGGTGTGCGGCGTATTGAGGCAATTACGGCAGAGGTAGCAGAAAATTTTGTCAACGAGCAAATAGCGTTGTTAGAGCAAGCGAAAAAACTACTCAAGCAACCCAAAAACTTTACGAAAACCATTGGCGATTTATTTGACGAAAAAGTACATCTGGAAAAAGAATTAAAAAAGCTCCAAAACCAAACTTTACAAGCTGTGAAGCAGGAGTTAATCGAAGAAATCAAATCGGCTAATGGCATTTCGTTTTTAGCTAAAAAAATATCCTTGCAAGGAACCGATCAATTAAGACAATTAGCTTTTGAAATACGGACGAAAGTAGATAATTTGCTACTGATATTAGCTGCCGAAATCAAAGGCAAACCTCAAATTGCTGTCATGCTTTCAGAGAGCCTCATTGAGTCAAAAGGATTGAATGCCGTAAAAGTTGTGAAAGAATTAGCCCAAGAAATTGAGGGTGGCGGTGGCGGACAAGCATTTTTTGCTACTGCCGGCGGGAAGGATTTGAGCGGCTTAGAACGAGTTGTCGAACAGGCAGTACATCGGTATTTTTAAAAATGATCATCCTTTAAACAAATATTTATTTTGATGCTTTACTTGCCCGATTGCTCAATAAATTAATACTTTTATCATATAATTTTTGTATAAAAGAATGAAAAATAGGATGATGGAAAAAGTATTGGTATTAAATGCAGACTTTCAGGCTATCTCGATTTGCTCTGTTTATAGAGCTTTTTCACTAGTGTATCTCGAAAAAGCAGAGGTAGTTAATAAAGTGAAAAATCATTATATTTATTCTATCAATAAAAAGTATAATCGTCCTTCCGTTATTAGGCTACTAAACTACATCAATTTGCCGTACAAAGGGGTAGTGATGAATAGGCAAAATATTTTCAGAAGAGATACGCATCAGTGTGTTTATTGTTTAAACACACAAGGACTAACCTTAGACCATGTTATCCCTAAATCAAAAGGGGGAGAGAGTTCGTGGTATAATCTTGTAACTGCCTGCCATAGCTGCAATGCAAAAAAAGGTGACATGTTACCAGAACAAGTAGGAATGAAACTCCCTTACAAGCCCTTTAAACCTTCTTTCATTATGTACTTGCGTCATTATAGCAAAACTGCACAAAACTGGTATCCTTTCCTACAAACTAAAAAAGCGGCAGATTGAGTTTAATATCTGTTATTATATTAAATTTTTACCTCCACTTCTCCATACTTAGAAGGACACTTCATCAGTATTTGGCTAGCAATAAAATTTTCTCCTTTAGCAGCACCAATGATAACCACTTTTTCAGATTTTTTAAAGTCTTGCATAGATGTTGGCGGATTATAGCATATTACTTTGTTTGTCTTTCCTGACTCGTCTACTAAAGTAAAAGCTAGATAATTCGGTTCCTTCGACGGCTCATATTCTATACCGATAATGTGGTTTTCGCTGTCTCGTGTCAACTCACCAATTACGTGTACTTTATCAGATTGCCCCGACTGAGCCATTTCAAAAGCCTCGTCAAAAGTAACGTATTTACTAGTATTTTCGGCAGTGGAAATAATAGCACCGATAGCTACGGCAATAACAATAATAATGAGGAGATGCACTCTTTTCATGATTTTAATTTTTAATTTGACGTTCAAACTTGGCTATTTTTCTATCTAAAGTAACTAAATAGAAAATAAAACCGCCCATAACTGACGCAATAGTGGCTATGACCACATAGATTTTTCCATTTGCCCGCATCACATCAGCCATTTCAACTGCCTCATTTCCATAATCTGAAGCAGTAATTCCTTGTTTCTCTTGAGCTTGTACTTCTGGCAAAATGACAAACAAAAACACGCAATAAAGAATAACTATTGAGGCTTTTTTGGTAAAATTCAACATAAAAGAATAATAAAAACAATTAGACTTAAATAATCTGTAAAATCACAACTCATTGGCTTGTGCTTGTATGATCTTAATTCTCGCACCTAAATTGACCAACCAGGCCCCCAAAAGTACCCAACCAATTACTGACGGATAAAAAACCATGCGCAACTTTGCATCCAAATCATAGGCGTTGAAACCAGGGTTACCACCATTGCCGGGGTGCAGAGAATCGGTAATCCGCGGAACAATAAAAATCAATGGAATGAAGGTTGCATAAGCAAAGATATTGTACACTGCACTGATGCGGGCTTTTTGTTCAGTATCTTCAAAAGAACTTCTCAATACCATATAGGCTAAATAAATGAGTAGACCAATTGCCGAAGCATTTTGTTTCGGATCTGAACTCCAAAAAGCACCCCAAGTAAATTTAGCCCACACCATGCCACTGAGTATACCCAATGCGCCGAAAAATATGCCGACACGAGTGCATTCACAAGCATAAATATCATAATGCATTTGTGATTTTTGTAGGTAAACTATGGAAAAATACGCCGATCCACCCAAAATAAAAACCATTCCGAACCACATAGGTACATGATAGTATAAGTTTCTGATGGTTTCATTCAAAATAGGTAAGCGAGGGACTTCCATCAACAAGCCACCTATCAAGCTGTACATAACCAGGGTGGCACCCAAAATTTTCCACCAAGTAATTGTATATTTCATTGGTTGTGATTTCTATTTCAAAGAAAATATATAAAGCTAAAAACATAAAAAAAGAATAAATAAATTCATTGGGCTACGCAAATAATTACTTCCAAAGAAATACGCCTCAAAAAACACTATTGATATTAAAAAACCATTAAATTTGTAGTATTGTTCAGGAGGTTTTTGTTTATGTTACATGAGGTGATGAAGCCTCATCTAATATAGAGACTACTTACGACTACCGAAAAAGCAAAGACACGATTGGAATTATCAGCTTAAAAAACGTAGACCGCCTCTGCAACAGTCAGTCTAATCGCTTTTCTGTTCGCCTGCTCAAGGGTTAGTCTGCAAAAGCTAATCCTTTTTCTATCTTTTAGTCTCTGGAGGTCTGGTAGCCTCTGTCCAGCGTAAAGACAGGTACTAACGAAATCGGCTGTGAACTACCCTGTGCCCGCCTATAGAGTGCTAATACAAGCCATTGCTTGGGCTTAGAAATGCTGAGAAGCGGAAAAGAAACAGCAAATGTCTATATTTGTTCAAGTTGGCAACAATTTCAAAAACCACGATAGACAACAACATTAAGCAGTCGATAATTCATAACTTGCAAACGATTGCGAGAAAATAAATATGAGCAATATAAAAAAAGAATTTTTAGATAAACTTAAAAACTTTTCAAAAGAGTTGACCGAATACGTTTCGGACAAAGTTGGGGGTTGGAAAGTGAAAGGTTTTATTGATATAGAAAAGAGTATTTATACCATTTCTTCCGACACTAAGATAATTTCTAAAATTCTCGAAATTCAGCTTTTTCCAAAGTTTAAAGAATTTGCTGACCAAAACGGATATGAAATAGTTCCTGCAGAAATGCAAAATTGGTATCCTGACTTATCATTTGTAAATAAGAAAAATCCGAAAATAAAATTCGCAGTCGATATAAAAACAACATACCGATTAGATGATTATGATGGTTTTTGTAACGGATTTACACTTGGCTCTCACGGAGAATATTTTAGAAAAAGAACAAGCACAAAAAACATTCAATTCCCGTATGCTGAATACACTTCACACATTTGGTTGGGAATTTTATACACAAGAGCATTATCAACTGACATTGATGAAACGAAAATTCTTCAACTGAACGAATTAGACAAAATTACTTCCGTCATAAAAGACCTTGTATTCTTCGCAGAAGAAAAATGGAAAATATCGAGCGACAAAGGTGGTAGTGGAAATACTGCAAACATTGGAAGTATTCAATATATAGACGACTTTTTTAAAGGAAATGGCGTATTCAAAAACCTTGGTGAAAAAGTATTTGATGAATATTGGATAAACCAAGGTGTTTTAAAAGTTCCAGACCCAAAGAAAGAAGGTAACTTTAAAAAGTTGACCAAATTGACCGAGTTTCTTGAATTCAAAGGAATGAGTTCGGATAAAATCAATCCAATGAAACCTAAACGAAAAAACAAGAAATGAAAACATTTGTCCCACCAATAAAATCACAAGGCATTAAAAGCAAACTGGTTGAATGGATTGCCACAAACGTAAAAGAAACAGACTTTGAGCGTTGGGTCGAACCATTTATGGGAACAGGTGTTGTGGCCTTTAATGTTCGTCCTAAAAAAGCATTGCTTTGCGATAGCAATCCACATTTAATCAACTTTTACAAAGCAATCCAAAACAAAGAAATAACAAGCGGATTGGTTCGGAAATACTTAAATGATGAAGGACAAAAGCTATTAGAGACCAATGGAGAACATTACTATGTTGTTCGCAATAGATTTAATGAACATAGTAATCCTTTAGACTTTTTGTTTTTAAGTCGTTCGTGTTTTAACGGAATGATGCGATTTAACAAAAAAGGTGGTTTTAATGTTCCGTTTTGCAAAAAGCCAAACCGATTTGCACAAGCGTTGGTTACTAAAATCACTAATCAAGTTGAAAACATATCGCAGATAATTGAACTTGGTGATTATAAGTTTAAACACCAAGATTTTAAAGAAACCTTATCGGAATTAAGAAATTCAGATTTGGTTTATTCTGACCCACCATACATAGGAAGACACGTTGATTATTTCGATAGTTGGTCAGAAGAAGAAGAAATTATATTGAACAATGGTTTAGAATCTTCAAATTGCAAATTCATTCTATCAACTTGGCTGAGCAACAAATACAGAACAAACGACTATGTTTTTTCTGTTTGGGAAGACTGCTATGTTGCAACTAAAGAACATTTTTATCACGTTGGCGGAAAGGAAACAAACCGAAATGCGGTTTATGAAACTCTTTTGTCAAATATAGAATTAAAGGACAGTATTTCAAATGCGGAAATGAAATCACGAATCAAAAACGACAAATCCCAGTTGACTTCCAAACCAAAAACTTATGCTTTCTCTGAACAATTATTGCTAAAATTAGAAGAAAAAACTATTTACAACAATGTGTATGAGTAGTAGCGGTTTAAGTGATAAAACGAGAGTATAAACATAAAACAAAGGTTAGTGCAAAACCGAAAGGTTTGTGAGTAGAAATCCGCTACTACTCATACACTAGTCCGTTTTGTATAACAGAAATTCATGAAATATTACCAATCAATTATCGAAACTATTGGCGATACACCTCTGGTGAAGCTCAACAAAGTGTGTAACAGTATTCAGGGAACTATCCTGGTTAAAGTAGAATACTTTAACCCGGGGAATTCTATGAAAGACCGAATGGCACTCAAAATGATAGAAGACGCCGAAAAGTCGGGTGAACTCAAACCGGGCGGTACTATTATCGAATGTACTTCTGGAAACACAGGAATGGGGCTAGCATTGACTGCTATATCTAAGGGTTACTGTTGTATTTTTACAGTTTCTGACAAACAGTCGCAAGAAAAAATTGATATTCTCAGGGCGGTAGGTGCAGAAGTAGTCATTTGCCCCACAAATGTAGCACCTGAAGACCCACGCTCCTACTATTCAGTGGCGCAAAAGCTACACAGAGAAATTCCGAACTCCTTTTATCCCAATCAATACGACAATCCTGCCAACACCCAAGCACACTATGAAATGACCGGTCCAGAAATATGGGAACAAACGGATGGAAAAATTACCCATTATGCTGCCGGTGTAGGTACAGGCGGGTCTATGTGTGGTGTAACAAAATACTTGAAAGAACAAAATCCGCAAATAATAAGCATAGGAATAGACTCTTATGGCTCGGTATTTAAAAAATATAAAGAAACAGGCATTTTTGATAAAAAAGAAATATATCCTTACCTGACCGAAGGCATAGGAGAAGATATATTGCCAGCCAATGTGGACTTCAGTCTCATTGACTATTTTGTAAAAGTAACCGATAAGGACGGAGCTATTATGACGAGAAAACTGGCCAAAGAAGAAGGGCTTTTTGTCGGTTGGTCTTGCGGTTCGGCTGTTTATGGCGCACTTGAATATGCAGCCAAAAATCTTAAAAAAAACGATACAATGGTTATTATCTTACCAGACCACGGCACGCGATACCTCAATAAAATTTATAATGACAATTGGATGAAAGACCACGGCTTTCTTGAAGAAAGAGAGTTTGCCACTGCCAAAGATATTATTCAACAAAAAAACAATAACTACTGCCTCACTACGATTAGGAGCCACCAAAAGGTAGCTGAAGCTGCACAACTCATGAATAATATCGGGGTTTCGCAGTTGCCAGTAGTTGAAGGAGATGAATTTATTGGCACACTCACAGATACAAAAGTATTGAAACAGCTAATCGAAAACCCAGAAACCAAAAATCAAAAGGTAAAAGAAATTATGGAAGCACCGCTCATGTTTGTCGGTTTGGATAATACTGTTGACTCACTTGCCTCTTTGATCAATAAAGATAAAAGAGGACTTCTGGTCAGAAATAAGGGGCAAACTTTCATTATTACCCAGCATGACTTGCTTGAAGTGCTGACAAATTCTTAGAAAAACCGGGAGGATATACATTTCTTTGACAGAAATTATTAAAAGCCTTTTCCAGAAAAATTTTCACAAAAAAACTTAAAATCAATAATCGATGATGCAAAAAGCATTTAGTGTCCATCCCTTCTTATTTGTCGCTCTTATTTTGCTGTGCTTCACAGGGTGTAATGGTTGCGAGCCTACAACTTATCCGGATGCGCAAATTCAAGTCAAATGTTTTAGTGGTGAAACATTAGAAGACACTATGCTTACTTTTCTCGAAATTTATGGGCTGGGACGCGAGGATTCTTTACTGTATAAAGACACTACGCTGAACGTGGTTTCCCTGCCCATTAATCTGAATGAAGACTCAACAGCCTATTTTTTTGCTAGAATTTACAGTAATAGTATGAGCATTGACACATTAATGGATACTTTAAGCATTAATTACAGCCAACTCATAGAGCTAAACCCACCCAACTGCCAGTTTAACAATAATATTAATAATATTATATTAGGTAACAACACTACTTTCGATTCTATTGCTGTATTACAAAATTTTATAGATGAAGGTGATCGGGAAAACATCGGGATATATTTTTAACACTCACTGTTTACTATAATATTTTTCGCGTAATTTGAGAAAAGGCTTTTCTATGCTCAATGAGCAGCAAACTCCTGATAATATGCTTCCCAAAAGATAGCTCCATACACTTATGTGCGTGTTTTCCTTAAAAATTAAATCTACTATATCACGTACAAATAAATGGCAAAGATAAATCGTATAAGAGTAGATACCTATTGCAGTCGGTAAGCGCATGAAGGTGTGATTAAAAAGCCAATAATATTGCCCTGATTTTTCTATTGTGATAAAAGAAATAATAAGCAGGCCAAAACCAATATATAACAAAGTCATACCGACTGTATTCATCAGAAGCGTACCATCCCTATAAATAAAACATGGAATAAGGCATACAATTGCTATCGTAAGCAAAAAATAAGGATGCTCACCAACTTTCTATCGAAATGAATCGGAAAAATGAAAAAGCCAGGCCACTAAAGCACCAAAAATTAGCGGCTCACTCCTAAGGTGAGTAGCAAAGAAAGCACTTACTGCCTGGCCGCTATGTAAAAAGTAAATATCCAGCGCAAAGCAAATACGCCCAACAAGCCTGTCAATAAAAAGCACGGAAATAAGTATTGGTTACCCAACAATTTGAATTTAAAAGCTAAATAAACAGATAAACCAATAAAAAAATAAAACTGCTCTTCAATAGCCAAAGACCAAGTATGCTCCGAAATTGCTCCTAAATAATTTTGCAAAAAGAATACTTCCCCAAGCAATTCATTCATGTGCAGATCTTTTTCCAGTATGAATAAATTAAAACAAATAGCGAGGGCTAAAAAAAAGTAAAAACACGGATAGATCTTAAAGCCACGCCTAATAAGAAAACAAAGCACATTTACATTTTGTAGCTTTTTAAACTCATTGAACAATAAACCAGACACTAAAAAACCACTCAATACAAAAAATAAATCAACCCCAACCCAACCGGCTCTCATCCAAAAATAATCTAAACGCGAGTGCCTGAGCAGCACACCAATAATTGCTATGGCACGGAGTAAATCTAATGTTTGAAATCTCATATTATTTGTCAAACACCTCGGCTTTTTTGCACAAAGGAAATTGTAAAACAAAAGCTCTCAAATATAAATAACAAATTTAAATAAGTATTCTAAGGATATATGTACGCTTATACACACATTGCTCAACGATTAGCTTGTACTTCGATGCGCTAAAGACAACAAATTTTTTGTCAAACAAGTCCCGTGATATTTGCAAAATATTTTAATATTTTTGGCAATGGGAAGATTCTACATAATCTGGTGAAAATACATTTAGAAAAACTTTCAAACGTTGCTATATAATTACCTCGTCGTCGGGCAAGGCATTGCCGGTAGTATTCTATCCTATGAACTCATCAAAAGGGGTAAATCTGTAATGGTCATAGATAATGCTCACAGCCAAAGTGCTTCGAGAGTGGCTACTGGCATCTACAATCCTATTACAGGGCGAAGGATGGTTAAAACTTGGATGAAAGACATACTTTTTCCGTGCTTGCACGATACTTACAAAGCCTTAGAACAAGTCCTGCGGGTAAAAATTATTTATCTGTATTCAGAGGTACTTAAAAAACACAACGGAGGCATAGAAATCACACAGTCGGGCTACGTAAATACTGAAACGTTATTGCAAGCATATAAGCAGCATTTAATTAGTAGAAATTGTTATTTATCTGCTAAAGTACATCGGGAAGATATTGTATTATTGCCTGACAATACGCTCGAGTACAAAGATATCATGGGAGAGAAGCTTATATGGTGCAACGGACATGAGGAATCACAAAATAGTTATTTTTCATACTTACCTTTCCGATGTGTTAAAGGAGAAACTATGGATATAAAGATTAGAGGAGAAAAACTGCATCACATTATTAATCACAACGGTAACCTGCTACCAACAGGTAATAAACAATATAAAATAGGGGCTACTTACGAAAACCAAGACTTAACAGCTACCACAACTACAAAAGGCAGGATTCAATTAACTAAAAAACTAGAACACTTACTAAAAATACCTTGCGAAATTATCGATCAAAAGTCAGGTATCCGTCCTGCAACTGCAGATAGAAAACCCTTTTTCGGAGTACATAAAAACTTCAAGCAAATGTTCATTTTTAATGGACTCGGTTTTAAGGGTATTTCGTTAGCTCCTTATTTTGCTAAAGTCTTTGTAGCATTTCTGGAAAATAACCAACCACTACCCAGAGCGATAGATATTAACAGATTTGAAAAGTAAAATTTATTTTTTGTCAGTTTCAGATAAACAATCCTTAAAAATATGATCGAGACACTCAAATTTGACTGCAAGCATTTCAAAGGAAATAGCCCGTGCAAGCCCAATAAATTATATGGAAAAATCTGTAGCCAGTGCGATGAATATACACCTATCGATAAAAAAATACTCATCATTAAGCTAGGTGCTATTGGCGATGTTATCCGTACAACCCCGCTCATTGTCAAATACCGTGAATTATATCCCAATTGCCATATCAGCTGGATTACACTGTCGCCACAAGTATTACCGCAAAATCTAATTGATGAAATTTACACTTTTGAATATACAGCTATTTTTAAAGCAATGTGTTATGAATATGATATTGCTGTTAATTTAGACAAAGAACCCGAAGCCTGCCAACTGCTGCGCCAAGTAAAAGCCCGAGAGAAATATGGTTTCATCTGGACTAACCACCACATTGATATTGCCACACGCAAGGCAGCGCATAAGCTAATCACCGGTTTGTTTGACGATATATCTGCCAAAAATACCCGCAATTATTTGGATGAAATATTTGAAATTTGCCACCTTAATTTCAACAAAGAACCTTATTTGTTAAATTTTGATGAGACACTGGCAAAACGCTGGCAAAAAATAAAAGAACAAGCCAAAGGTAAAACCATCATAGGTTTGAACACGGGATGCGGAACACGTTGGACAACAAGGCTATGGCCACAATCTTATTGGATAGCATTTATTCAAGAATTGCAGGCAAAAAATCTATACCCTGCTTTGCTGGGAGGAAAGGCTGAAGACGAAGGCAATAGAATCTATGCCAAGCAAACAAGTGCCTATTATCCGGGATACTATTCATTAGAAGAATTTATTGCACTGAGTTCCCATTGCGACCTTATTGTTACACAAGTATCTATGATGATGCACATTGCTATAGGTTTAAAAAAGCCTATAGTATTAATGAATAACATTTTCAACAAACACGAATTTGAGCTTTATGGAAAAGGTATTATTGTAGAACCCTCCTCAGGATGCAGCTGCTACTACGGCAACGCCTGCACCCGTGAGAAAACATGTATGCACGATATTTCGGTAGAAAACATGATTAGTGCGGTCAAGAAACTACTGCGATAATTTCCGTTTTTTAAGAAAAAATAGACGGTGGAGATAGTTTTTTCAATAATTCACATCACCTATCGCCAGAAAACCTACGGTTTAACCATATTATCTAAAACAGCCATCACATCTTTCACATGTCCTCTGGAGGCTTTCAGCAATGCTCTCTCGCTCTCATTCAGATTTAGTTCAATCACTTTTTCAACCCCGTTTTTACCCAATACTACGGGTACGCCTAAATAGCAATCATCAATGCCATATTCTCCAGAGAGTTTTATACAGACGGGGAAGACCCTGCGTTGGTCTTTCACAATAGCCTCTACCATTTGCGCTGCTGCCGAGCCGGGTGCATACCAAGCAGAGGTACCCATGAGCTTGACTAATTCTCCGCCCCCATATTTTGTTCTTTCTACAATAGCATTTAGTTTTTCTTCATCAATCAATTCGGTTACTGGAATACCTCCCACCGTCGTATATCTGGGGAGCGGCACCATCGTATCGCCATGTCCACCCATGAGAACTGCCTGAATATCTTTGGGCGATACGTTGAGGGCTTCAGCTAAAAATGACCGATAGCGAGCAGTATCCAAAATGCCTGCCATTCCCATTACTTTGGTTTTGGGCTTACCCGACTTTACATGTGCTGCATAAGTCATCACGTCCAAAGGATTGGAAACGATGATAATGATAGCATCAGGAGAATACTTAACTACGTTTTCGGTTACGCTATTCACAATTTTAGCATTCGTACTGATCAAATCATCCCGTGTCATGCCCGGTTTGCGTGGCAAACCCGAAGTAATAACTACTACTTGAGAACCTTTCGTGAGAGCATAGTCGTTAGTTACGCCAATGGTACGGGTATCATACAGATTGATAGGTGCTTTTTGCCATATGTCTAACGCCTTGCCTTCAGAGAGTCCTTCTTTAATATCTACCAAAACCACTTCGTTGGCTACTTCGCGATAAGCGAGTACATCGGCGCAGGTAGCTCCTACGTTGCCGGCTCCTACTACAGTTACTTTCATTTTTTATTAAAATTTAGCTATTATTAAATGATATATGCAAGTTAAGGGTTGAATTGAAAACCAGCCTATAAAATGCAGTACAGGCAGGTGAGCAGCCACAGATACGACAAAACTACCTCCCTTTACTCAAAAACAGATATCTTTTTAACCCTCGATTCACACGGTGTATAAACACAAAAAATATAAAGTCATAAAGCTAATCAATTTAAGAGTGTTTACGAAATAAGTTTACAAACTTATGCATATATGCGCTAAGTCAATCAATAGGTAAATATTTTTCTACTATTGCAAACTTTTAAAACCACCTGGTGTTTACTGCTAGGTTAGCATTTTCAAAGCCTCAATAAAACCTATTTGAATATTTACTTTTTTTGCAACTCTTGTATTAGTAAATTTGTGCGATAGCGTTTTTGTAAAACAATACACACTATAACTTTCATTACTAGAAATCTGTTAGTTGTCGCTTTTTTTTAACAATATTAAATCAAGATGAGTAGAAGAATTATCAAAACCTTTAAAGCTCCTAAGCCGATCGGTGCTTACAGTCAAGCTATTATGGTTAAAAACACTTTGTATATTTCAGGTCAAATCGGATTAGACGCAAAAATAAACAAAATGATAAAAGACAACATTATATCAGAAATTGACCAAGTGATGAGAAATATCAGTTATATCCTTCAAGAAGCAGAGATGAGTTTTATAAATGTTGTAAAATGTTCTATTTTTATGAAAAACCTTGGTGATTTTCAATTAATTAACAGCACATACGAAAAATATTTCATGGATAATCCTCCTGCTAGAGAAACTGTTGAAGTCAGTAATCTTCCTAGTGGGGCGAATGTAGAAATCTCTTGTATAGCTGTGGCTTGACCAAGCAATAGCTTAATTGTAAATCAACACACTATGCCCTCGTTTACGCAGCAGGAAACCATTGCAGATGAAAACAATAGAAAGAAAAAACTCAATAAGCAAAATATAAAAAAACTACTAGGTGTTTATCGCTTTATTGTCCCTTACAGTAAGTTTTTTATCGCTGGTCTTATATGTCTGATGTTTTCAAGTGGAGTTCTATTAACTTTTCCTTATTTTACAGGTAAGTTAATAGATGTTGCAACTGGCAAAAAACACCTTTGGATAACAAGCACCCACCAAGTAGCACTCATTTTAATGAGTATTCTTGTGGTTCAAAGTATTTTTTCATTTTTCAGGATTTACTTTTTTGCCCAGGTTATCGAAAGAGCTATTGTAGACATGCGCAAGGCTTTGTATAAAAAGTACATTACTTTACCCCTGTCCTTCCACGATAACATACGACTAGGACAGCTTGTTAGCCGTATTACTTCAGATACTTCTCTCTTGCAAGACACCTTTTCAGTAACACTGGCAGAGTTTATTAGACAAATTGTTATATTGGTCTTAGGTTTATCTCTACTTTTTATTACTAATCCAAAACTGACACTTTTCATGCTAGCAACTTTTCCAGTGTTAGTAATTGCTGCTTTTATTTTTGGCATGTACATCCGAAAGTTGTCTAAAAAAACACAAGATAGCTTAGCCGACGCCAATGTTGTCGTAGAAGAGACCTTACAGTCTATCCATGTAGTTAAAGCTTTTACGAATGAAAAGTATGAAATTAACAAATACTACAAGGCTTTGAAACAAACAATGGCAATTGGCCTAAAAACTGCTGCTTTCCGCAGCTTATTCACTTCTTTTGTCATTTTCGCTATTTTCGGAGGTATCGTAATAGTATTGTGGTATGGAAGTAATTTGGTGATAGAAGAAAGTATTAGTGTGGGTGAGCTTACTTCCTTTGTTATTTATACCATGTTTATAGGTGGGGCTATTGGTAGTTTGGGAGATATTTATGGAACTATTCAAAAAGCTATTGGGGCTTCTGAAAGAATACAAGAAATATTAGCCATTGATGAAGAAGAAAAATTCTTAACAACTCACACACACAAGAAAAAAATAAAAGGTAATATTGAGTTTGAACAAGTAAATTTTAGTTATCCCACCAGAGATGAAGCTGTCATAATTAATGAAATGAACTTTGCGATAGCAGCGGGTGAAAAAGTCGCTCTAGTTGGGCATAGCGGTGCAGGAAAATCCACTATTGTGCAATTAATATTGAGGTTTTATCCAATCAACTCTGGTAAAATTATTATAGATGGACAAAATATTCATAACTACAACTTACAATTATTAAGAGCTAATATTGGTATTGTTCCCCAAGAGGTGCTGTTGTTTGGAGGATCTATTGCAGAAAATATTGCTTATGGAAAACCTGGTGCAAGTAAGCAGGAAATATATTCGGCTGCCCAAAAGGCTAATGCCACTGAGTTTATTGAACGCTTTCCTGAAAAATTAGATACACTTGTCGGAGAACGAGGCATCAAACTCTCGGGGGGGCAAAGGCAACGCATCGCCATTGCTCGGGCTATTCTCAAGGACCCGGCTATCCTCATTTTAGACGAGGCGACAAGCTCACTAGATGCTGAATCCGAATTATTGGTGCAGCAGGCACTAAACCAACTTATGCAAAATAGAACTACCTTAGTCATTGCACATAGATTGATAACTATCAGAAAAGTAGACAGAATATTTGTGATAAATAACGGACAAATTGCCGAATCCGGCACTCATCAGAAACTATTAGAAAACCAAACGGGTATTTACCGTAATTTAGTAAAATTACAATTTAGCGGAGACCGATAACAAAATCATTTTATCCAAATACACATTGATTCAATTAAAACATTTTACATTTATAAAAAAAAGTTTAATTTTCGCAACAAAAAAACAGAATTAGGCAACTAAAATAAAACTTTTATCGTATCAGAATTAGGGGCTGTAGAGCGATTGGGAAGTGCAAAACCCAGAAATTTTCAATTTTTGGAGTTCACCATACAGATGATACCCTTTGGCATGCCCAAAATACTTGAATTTACTACATTAAGTAACTTTTAGGCAGTTATTTGAACTTAAAAAATATGATAAATGTTAAAGGTCGATCATAAAAAGGAAAATAAAAAAGTCTTAGTTGCGGAAAAAGCCTCTATTGAAGCAGCCTACATAAAGTATATACTTGAAAGAAAAGGATGGAAAGCTGAAATTGTCAGTAGCGGAGAGGATGTATTGAATAAACTTGAAAACACAAGCTACAAGTTCATTCTAATCAATAGCTCACTCGTTGACACGGACGGTTTGGAGGTAGCAAAAAAAATCCAAGAGCAGGAGCAGAAAACTAAAAGATATACTCCAATTATAGGCATTAGCAACTATTCTTTGATGGAAGAGAGAAAAAGATTTATGGCAGCAGGCATCAACCATTGTCTGACTAAGCCAATTTATAAAACTACTTTGTTCGGACTAATTTCTAGTATTGTAAAAGAAGGAGATCACACACTGGCATAACATGCTTTTATATTTTTCTTACTTAATGCTGCTATCAAATTTTTTTACCCGGATAGCGAGCAATCCCCCCTAGTTGTTCTTCGATCCTAAGCAGTTGATTATATTTGGCCGTCCTATCCGAACGAGAGGCAGAACCCGTCTTGATTTGCCCTGTATTTAAAGCAACAGCCAAATCAGCAATGGTAGTATCTTCAGTTTCGCCAGAACGATGCGAAATTACCGCCTTGTAAGAGTTTCTGTGTGCTAAATTCACTGCGTTTATGGTTTCGGTAAGCGTCCCTATTTGATTTACTTTGATCAGAATAGCATTACCGACACCTTTATCAATTCCTTGTTGCAATCTTTTTACATTAGTAACAAATAAATCATCACCGACGAGTTGTACTTTGTCGCCAATTTTGTCGGTCAATATTTTCCAGCCTTCCCAGTCGTCCTCTGCCATGCCGTCTTCAATAGAACGGATAGGATATTGTACGGATAGCTCTGCCAAATAAGCAGCCATTTCCTGACTACTAGCTTTTCTGCCCGACGAGGCAGCAAAATGGTATATCCCTTCTTCTTTCTTATAGAACTCTGAAGAAGCTACGTCCAAAGCAAAAACAATATCCTCACCTATGCGATACCCTGCCTTTTCAACGGCTGTGCTGATCACTTGCAGAGCCTCTGCATCTGATGCCAAATTAGGAGCGAAACCACCCTCATCACCCACATTAGTAGACAGACCTTTAGCAGATAACACTTTTTTTAGTTGATGAAAAACTTCTGTACCCATACGAATACCCTGAGAAAAGCTATCGGCACCAACGGGCATAATCATAAACTCTTGAAAATCTATGCAATTATCGGCGTGGCTTCCTCCATTAATAATATTCATCATAGGCACTGGTAAGATATTGGCATTTACTCCGCCAACATAGCGATACAAGGGTAGGCGTAATTCTGCTGCCGCCGCATGAGCTATGGCTAGTGAGACCCCTAAGATAGCGTTTGCTCCTAGTTTAGATTTATTTTCGGTACCGTCTATTTCACAAAGTGTTTTGTCGATCAAATTCTGCTCAAACACATCGTAGCCAATCAACTCTTCTGCAATAATGCCATTGACGTTTTCTACCGCCTTTAATACTCCTTTAGCAAAATAAGCACCTTTGTCGCCATCTCGCAATTCAACTGCTTCATGTATTCCGGTAGAGGCTCCCGAGGGTACAGCTGCCCGCCCAATAACCACATTCTCTGTAAGTACTTCCACTTCAATAGTCGGGTTACCCCTCGAATCTAGAATTTGTCTAGCATGAATATTATCAATAAAAACCATAATAACCTTTTTAGAGTATTGGAATATGAATGATTTAGAATAAACAGGCACAAAGATAGTTAAGTAATAAATAATTCATAGAGCAATACAGTAAAAACAAGAAAGCACCAGTAAACATTCCGTAATACGTTGAAAGCCTAGAAAGCAGTAGTTTTATTGATGCCAAAGGGCTAAATTGAAGAATGGACACTCCTACAAAAGAGAGATTATTACTTGGAACCCAATCAAAAACTCACTAAAAACTCCGCAAAATCCAGCCGCCGCCCACTACGTCGTCGCCTTCATAGAAAACAGCAGCTTGACCGGGAGCCACAGCACTCACGGGTTGGTGAAAATTAACTAATATTTCATCTTTTGCGGATGCCTGAATGGTAGCCAGCATACCTTGGTCGTTGTACCTTACTTTTGTGGTAGTCGTTAATGGTTTTTTGGGGAGTTCATCGTATTTCATCATAGTGAATTTATTCACGTACATGCTTGTTCTTTCCAAGTCTATATCTCTTCCGAGTACAACAGTATTGCTATCTTTTTTTATTTCAGTTACATATACGGGGTAGCCCAACGCTAGCCCTAGTCCTTTGCGTTGCCCAATAGTGTAAAAAGGATATCCTTTGTGTACGCCTACTTTCTCGCCGGTTTCTTGCAATACAAAATCTCCTCCCTCTACTTGCTGTGCTAAGCTGGGTATCCTTCTTTTGAGAAAGCTGCGATAGTCATTGTCAGGTATAAAGCATATTTCGTAGGACTCCGATTTATTGACTAGTTCGACAAAACCTTTTTCTATAGCTAATTGCCTAATTTGCGATTTATGTAAGTTACCTAATGGTAAAAGAGTTCTGGATAAACTTTCTTGAGAAACACCCCACAAAGCATATGATTGGTCTTTGTACCTATCTATTCCTTTGGAAATAATATAGCGTTCATCTTCTTGCCTTATTTTAGCGTAGTGTCCAGTGGCAATATAATCGCAACCGAGCTTGTCAGCACGCTTGAGTAAAGCATCCCATTTGATATGCGTATTACAGAGTACGCAGGGGTTTGGCGTTCTGCCAGCAATATATTCGTCGGTAAAATAATTAATTACATAATTACCAAACTCCGACCTGATGTCGAGAATATAATGTGGAAAACCTAAGGTAACTGCTAGGTTTCGGGCGTCATTAATAGAATCGAGACTACAACAACCTGTTTCTTTTTTACTGGATCCCGACGAGGCATAATCCCAAGTTTTCATAGTTATACCAATTACTTCATAGCCTTGTTCATGCAGCAAAACCGCTGCCAGCGAGCTGTCTATGCCGCCACTCATAGCTACTAGTACTCTTGCGCGATAAGTCATAAGTAATAAAATATTTGAGACTATTTGGCTTTTTTTACACCCGAGTAATAAATAACCTCACATTTATAATTCACAAATATACAGTATTGCTAATAAATAATTATTCAGAACTTTTAGAACTACCGACTTATTTGTAAGATATGCCTGAACAATCCATACAAAATTACTAGCACCACGTATCGCGACAGAACATAGATGCCGAATTAGAAAAAGATTCTATGCGTTATCAAAACATTGCAGTATGGGTAGCGATTTCAAGATTACATACACAGGGTAGGCAACTGTTATGAAAAAGAGTTGATTTCACTCAAAATTTTTGCCTTTTCTCAAGAGCTATTTTTAACTGCTCAGAAAATATTTCCAAAGAATGAAAAATATTGATGCAACTTTTACCTGAATTATGAAACAACTTGATATTTTTATCTGTTATAAGTCCTTAGATATTCGTACTCAAATAAGTAGTCTCAGCAAGATTACACTAGCAGTAGGGCGTTCTCTGAAAAGTTGACTTCAAACTGGTTTCCGCGGTTTTTAAAAGTCTTCAATATGGCATCTTCCAACTTTCGATGCATTCCACGATGGTTTACACGTCAATATTTTGCTCATACCAGTGCATGAAACCTACCCCCCGTACACTGAGTAAACGAAAGACATTAGTCCCATGCTTTCTCTGACTAGCAACAAACTTTACCAGCCGATGCGTAGCTAGGGACAAAAAATGCCAGCTTGTGAATTGCAAGCTATTGCATCACCAAAAGATAAATCAATACAGCCCGACCGCTATAATTCCCGTAATAACTCAAGCTAATTTAGCTTCTGATCATATGTCGGGTTTACCTAAAGAAACTGACTGAAACCGCTTGAATCAGTAGCTAAGTTTTTCGAAAAACAAATGGAAGTTTTTTTTACTCACATCAACACCCAATTCCTCACAAGTACCCGAATAATACCTCACTGATATTTCTGCTTCGATTCCCGATCCTGCTTGTTATCAAACCACGTGTAAGAAGCTTACTAAGGGTACTCTTTCCCTTTTGAAAAACTAATAAAAGTGGCTCTATATCTAAGAAACTCAACTTTTCTACACAGCGTTTTTTCTGCTCATGGAAAAAAATAATATAGCCTTCTTATTGTTTAGAGTACTTTTATCGAACTACTTAAAAAGCTAACAGTGAAATTATCAGTATATCGTAAAGAACATTTCAACGCTGCGCATAGGTTGCATAATCCCTCTTGGTCAGAGGAGAAAAATAAAACTACCTTCGGCTTGTGTAATAACCCCCACTATCATGGACACAACTATGAGGTGATTGTAAAAGTAACTGGCGAAGTAGACCCGCAAACGGGCTACGTGATAGACCTCAAAATGCTGAAAGATATTATCAAAAAAAATATTACTAATAAATTCGATCATAAAAACTTGAATTTAGATACCGTAGAGTTTAAGCACCTAAACCCTACTGCAGAAAATATTGCAATGGTTATTTGGAATATTTTACGGAAAAAATTAGATACTCAATTTGAATTAAAAATAACACTTTATGAAACCGAAAGGAACTTCGTCGAATATCCAGCCCACTAATAAAAACGGGTTCTCGAAATTGTCGACAGCCAAAACAGCAAATATCAAAGCACTAGAAATGATAGAAGAGATAGGGAACGAGCATCTTGCCACCTCCTGCGACACACCACTGCGCCAAGACGCCTTTGCACTCGATGATGAGAGTAAAATAGCACGTATTAGCCAACACTTCAAAGAAATTATGCAGGTGCTAGGACTTGACCTAAATGATGACAGCCTCAGTGGAACACCACACAGGGTAGCTAAAATGTACGTCAAGGAAATTTTTAGCGGGCTGAACCCAAAAAATAAACCTCAGATTAGGCTATTTGAAAATAAATATCGATACGATGAAATGCTCATAGAAAAGAACATCCACTTCTTCTCTAATTGTGAGCATCATTTTGTTCCTATAGAAGGCAAGGCGCATATAGCCTATATATCAAGTGGTAAAGTGATAGGTTTGTCTAAAATCAATCGTATTGTACAGTATTTCGCTGCCCGACCGCAAGTACAGGAAAGACTTACGGTACAAATTGCAAACGAACTGAAAAAAGTACTCGAAACTAAAGACGTAGCTGTTATTATAAACGCCAAGCACCTGTGTGTGTCTATGCGCGGCATTAAAGATGCTAATAGCGTCACTATTACAACACATTACGGTGGTAAGTTCGAAAAAGAAAATGCTAGAAGTGAATTTCTGAAACTTGCAACAACCACTGATTAAAATTAAAGCGGTTGAAAAAGTATAAAAAGACTCGCTGTTGAGCAGTAAACACTACAATCAGTATCTCCTTTGTCAGAAGCCCCAAAGCTATATGAACGCCTGCACGATGAAAGTTTCTGTGTTTGAAGGTATGAAATGCCTTGTTACTTCATCTGATAGTTTCATACCCTTATCTGTTTTTCATTTTTGCCATTCGCCGCCCCGACCTACCCTCTGACAGGGTAACCCCTTCTTCTTTTTCAAGAATTTTTGGCACTCGATCTCCATCTAATCCAGAAAGTGTAGCTAACCGATGTATGATTCTCCACCTTTTCAATCCTTTTTACGAATTTACTTCTTGCTAAGCAAATTTTCTTTCTCTTGTCTCAAATTCAGCGATAAAACCTGAAGCTCTTGTTCGCCTTAGCGAGTCGATGAGTCTGGTGATTTTTTCCCTAAATCTAAATAAAAATATTAGCAGCATGATGGGGCAAATAATATGTCCGATTAACTCAACTATGTGTTTCATTTTGTTATATTATTTTATACTTTCAATTCGCCAATTTGTAGTGAGACACTTTTCAAGAATATACATTTGAGGCTTATCTGCTCGGACAATAAATCTAAAGTATAAAACGCATCCATATGCTACTATTCTATTGGTTATTAACCTAACCGTGATGAAATTTATTAGCCTTCTTAGCTATCACTATAATTTGTGCTTCTTGTGACATAATAAATTGAATTTGTTATATGGATTAATAATAATTTTGAAACTGATTGCATGTGATAATTGGAAATATTTATACATATTATTTTAAAACTATGAAAACCCTCTTCTACATCTTTGTCGGCGGTGGTATGGGTAGTTGCTGCCGTTATTTATTGTCCAGCTGGCTCCATGCTTTGGGTAATTATTTTCCTTATGGTACTTTTTTATCTAATGTGTTGAGTTGTCTGGTTTTAGGTGCTGTGTTGTATTATATCCATGAAAACAATCAGTCACAGATTTGGAAATACTTGGTAGCTGTTGGGTTTTGCGGGGGTTTTAGCACCTTTTCTACTTTCAGTAATGAGTTGCTACTTATAATGAAAGAAGATGCTTACTTTTTTAAAAGCATCACCTATATTTTTGGAAGTCTACTCTTTAGTTTTATCGCCTTAATATTGGGTGGATGTATGGCTAAGTGTGTATTTTCTTGAAAAGAATATACTCAAAACAGCAAAGAAATTTGCATATTTCCCGTATGAATAATGGGTTGTTCCTGAGATTTTCTGCCGTGATAACTAACATTTAATTGCAAACCATTGGACAAACGCTGGTTGTAGATGAGTTCCCACTGAAAATTTTGCCCTACTTGCAAAGCCTCCAACAATTCGTAGCCGATAGGCATATTTACCTCGCCGTTATAGTCGATATGCGTGTATTTAAAAGACGCTAACAGGGCATTTCTGCTCAATTTCGACCAGCGCAGATTGAGTCCTGCCTCGTTGGCAAAAGAACGCTCCACCGAAGCAATATGCCTGCTTTTTTTATATTGGTAGCTAGTGGTAAGCCTCAGCTGCGGATTAGGTTGAAAAGAAAAAGCAGGCATAATTTCCCAGCTGCTAATTCGGTAGTTTCTGTTTATTAAAAAATCGGATTGGTTATCTACTGCACCTGTTTTCAATACGGTACGCCACTCATATTTTTTACTGATATTCCAGCGGGTAGTAAGTGTGTATTCTGCTGTTTCTCTACTATTATTACCCCTCGTGAGTAATTGTTTATCTGTAGAAATAAGCGTTTGAAACTGTATGCCAAACTTAGTACTCCTTCTATTAAAAAACAAAGCACTTCGGAATACATTTTTTTCTGATAAAACGTTTTCGTCTGCCGAATATGCCAATGTAAAAGGCAGGAAACGCTCGGCCAAACCAGCTCCGTTGGTTTTTTTATTTGCCAATAAAGAAGTATTGTTTGAAAATTTCGATAAAAAACGCTTGAAGCCTTTTTTCTTTGCCCAAGCGATTGGTAATGCCATCGACAAGCGATAACTCAAACGGCTTTGGTGTGCGGCAACGTAGTCGTCAGTCGGGATGAAAAAGCGGGCGTAATTTCTTTCATCCGGGTTGAGTGCCGGATAAAACTCCTCCAAATCTTGCGTACCGTCTCCGTTATCGTCGCGCCAGGTGTGTGTGCCTTGCCCTTGGGGTACTATCAAATAACGAAACTCTCGCCTTAATTCTCTGGACGAGGTAGTATTATAAGTAAGCTGCGAACGAATCTGATTATTAGCCCAAGCAGTATTCCAATCGATGCGTCCTGTTAGCGTTTCTTCGGCAGATGCTTGGGGTTGGAGTTTATTTTTTAGTTTGCGATATGTAAGCAGCCAATTGAATAAATTTTTGCTTTGTTTCTTACGGAAGGAGAAGTTAAAGGTCTGTGCATTATATTGTGCTTGCAAGCTGCCTTCGATAGGTTCAAAATCAGTTCTTAGATTGGCATCTGCTCTGAAAAAAAATTTGGTACTATCTCCCTGTTCCACAAATATGGTGTGCTGATTAAAATAGCGAAAAGAACTCGTCACTGAGTCGGTATTAATATCTATTGTAGTGTTTCTATCGGTACTAAATTCATATCCGGGTCGGATATTTTTTTGATAAACTGTTAATCCTGTACGCGCTTTTTGCCATTGCGAACGCGTATTTTGCATACGGCTGTTCATCAAAAAGCCATCAGCATGAAATTTTAGCAGCCCTAACCATTTTTGCACCTGAACTGCCTGCTGCGTGCCGTCAATACTAATTCCGCGCTGGCGATATGCAAAGCTATAAGCAAGGTAATTTTTACGACTCTCTTGTAGGCGAAAGTTTGCCAGAATAATTTTATCTGTCTCTTCCAGATTAATATCTGCAGACCAATCTAGGTTAAATTCTGCCGACCGAAAACGATCGATAGGACGAAAATACTGCTTGTCATACTCAAAGCTGACCCTTCCTGAAACTTGGTATTTATGGTTTTTACCGAATCCTTTTGCTTTTGCCACATAGCCCAATATAAAAGCGTAATCTGCGTTGTCTCGATCGCCTTTATTGGCAAAAAGATTGGCATCGTGGTCAGAAAAAGCTATTTCGGCGTAAACAGAATCTGTATCGCTAAGACGATAATTAGCACCCACAGCAAAGATCTGTCGCTTATTGGGGGCATGTAATATTTTTGCTGCGGTATAATTACCGTTTCCAGGACCGAACCATTCGTACAGGATGCCATTGATATTTTCATCAGAAGGGCGGTATGCTCCATTTGCTGCACCTACTTCAATGAATACAGGATTAAATAAAATAGAATCTGTTGCTTTTGCTCGCACAAAAATATTTTCGTGAAGTATACCATCTAATAGTGTGTCTTTTTGCGTATACAGTATTTGTGTTTCGCTAAAAACACTAATAGTGTCGAAAGCTGCCGATAAGGCAAGCGTTACGCTGTCGCCCAGATCGTTGAGTATTTGCTGGTCGCGTTCGTTGAGGCTACCGAGCAGCGGTTGATTGCGATCATCTTGCTCGCGGTAAAAAGAAGTGTATAGGCGAAAATTATGAATCTGCTGGTCGTGCTGTGCTTGTAATATGTTGCGGTTATAATTTTGTAAGGCATATTCAAAGTCAATTTGGATGCGGGTAAATTGTGTGATGAGTACTTGATTGACAAAAGTAAGTTCTGCAGTATTATAGTCGATTATATAATCTTTATTAAAACCTCTTTCGAGTAATTTTCCGTCAACGTATACTTTTTCAGAGTTGGAAATGACAGTTATAAAACGCTCATTTTGGCTACCTTGTAGGCGATAAGGACCTGAGACACCCTCAATAGGCTCGAGCCATTGGCTATTAAATTGTCCTTTGGCTTGGGCAAAACCTATGGTAGTTTGTCCATTTACTTTTTCATTACCCCACAACGCACTTGCCTGCACACCCATAATATTTTTATGAAACTTCAAAAAATACCCCGGAATATTTTTTAACAAAACGTCTCCAGCCCTAATTTTACCATAGCGGTGCGATATTTCTATCAATACCTCATCGAGTTCTTGAATGTTCTGTGTATTGCCTTCAGGCTGAAAAGGAATATTCTGGTCAGTAATAGATGCTTTTAGGCGCAGGCTTTTGCTGAGCATTCCTTGTAATTGTAGGTTGAGGTGTGAATTAAGTGCTAAATCCTGTGTGTTACCCAAAGTAAAACCACGCCGAAAACTACCGGTTTTCTGAATGCCGGGTGTTGCAAATATTTCTTCGCGTTGTTCTAAAAGATCTGCCGATATAAAAGGACGATAGCTCTGGGTTTCGTAATAATTGCTGTCGTAAAGATGTTCGGAATACAGTTGGTATTTTTGAGAAAAGTTAATAGGAAAAACACGGTAGAAAAGCACTAAAGAATCGATAGCAATATTTAAACTACTATCTTTGTAGAAACTAAGCAAATTGCTTTCAAGTTGGTAATTAATGCGGATAATATCAGCAGGCTTAGCTACGAAAGGAATAGTTTCTTTAATAAAAATAGTGCTGGGTACAATAGTAAGTGAATCGATAGAAAAAGGCAAAGTAGAAAAAGCTACCTTTTTGGTACGCAAATAGTTTTGAGCCTGCACCGATTGCGTAAGTCCTAAAAAGCATAAAACAATCAAATAAATATATATGTAGATTTTTTTTAGCATAGCCATTACTTATACTAACAAAAAACCTTGCTTATAAATCTAAAATTTGTAAAGTTTCACTACTAAACATTAGTTATAATATTTGTGGGCACTATCTTTGCTCGGTAATTTTACTACTCCCAAAAAGCTCAATCACTATGAAGTTACTGGAAGGAAAAAACATTCTCATAACTGGTGCCTCGAGAGGCATTGGTCGAGCTATTGCCCTGAGCTGTGCCTCACATGGTGCAAATATAGGTTTTACCTACCTTTCAGACGTAGAAAAAGTAGCGTCCTTAGCTGCCGAATTAGCAGATTTAGGCGTCAAAGCTAAAGGGTTTGAATCTGACGCTGCCGATTTTGCCGCTGCTCAAATACTTATTAAAAACTTTCAGGCTGCCTTTAATTCTTTGGATGCGCTCGTTAATAATGCAGGTATTACAAAAGATGGCCTGCTCATGCGCATGAGCGAACAACAGTTTGATGAAGTAATTCGGGTTAACCTAAAGTCTGTCTTCAATCTTTCTAAAGCGGCTTGCCCTACTTTAATAAGACAGAAAAAAGGCACTATTATTAGTATGAGTTCGGTAGTGGGTATCAGGGGTCATGCCGGACAGGCTAATTACGCAGCTTCCAAAGCAGGTATCATTGGTTTTACAAAGTCTCTGGCGTTGGAACTAGGCTCTAGAAATATTACTGCTAACGCAATTGCACCGGGTTTTATTGAAACAGAAATGACCAGTGCGATAGGTAAGAAAGTAATAGAGGAGTGGAAAACTGCTATTCCACTGAAACGGGTAGGTACTGTACAAGAAGTTGCTGATTTGGTGGTGTTTTTGGCTTCCGATATGTCAAATTATATCACCGGGCAAGTCATTGAAATTAATGGAGGAATGAATACCTGAACCGAGTAAATAATTATTCTCAGCTTCCAAATAGCTTATTATTCAAACCTCAGGGGTTTGAAATTAACAAAAAGCAAACACACACGCTAGGGGCGAAGCCCCCAGACGCTTAGAGGGTAAAAGCGAGGACTGGGCCTCAGTCTAGTCCTTGAGCAGGCGTACAGCACACCGATTAGACCGACTGCTTTCGTTGCGATTCGCACGCGCACTCGGACGGTTTACGAGCCGGCTCCATGCGTTGCTGATACCATTATTGGGCGAGGCAGACCAGAAGCAGCTATTATAGCCCAAAGTATCGCAGTTGCGAGCCAGTAAAGCATTGAAACTGCTGGAACCACTTTCTTTAAGCTGGTACCTTGGTCTGTACCACGCCAGCCTACGTTGTCTGCGCTACTGCTCATACCTAGGTGCATTTCTAAAGTTTTCCATTCCGAGTCAGTAGGCAAATGCCAACCCGATACTTTGTTGCCCATATCTACGGCTGCATACCGGTCGTATAAACGACCGTACTTATCTGATATACAATTCTGTTCTATATTGCTTAAATAAGCACCATCCGCATCACCCCAAACCTGACTGTTGCCGATCGTGTGGCTATCCTCGTTGAGGTTTTCTGCCATCCAGCACTGATCACCTATTGCTACTACTTGAAGGCCTTACCACTATAAGTAAGCGTAGCAGGGCATTGCGCATGTACATTTGTATATACAACAAAGATAAAAATAATACAATAAAAAAACGCCATTTTAAATATCAATGAGTTAAAAAGTTACATACAATGAACTGCCAGAAACAAGAGCAAAAAACATTCTCTGACCATCCTTGAGCAAGAGTACAGCACACCGATTAGACCGAATGTTGTTGTTCCAATGGTGTACTACTCTCTATCTATAAACGAGTACGCAAATACTTCTCTTTACAAAAGATGTTTCAATACAAAGCACCTTCTTATATTGTATTTGGCAACAATAAGTTACTGTCGACAATAATGAAATACTAAACCAACGAGATCGTAGGTTTAAAATTAACAAAAAAACATGCGCACCGGAGGCAAAACCTAAACACCCAAAGTGTAAAAGCAAGAACTAGCTGTGGGGGTTAGTCCTTGAGCAAGCGTACGGCATACTGATTAGACCGACTGTTGTAGTCGCGACCCACACCCGAATCCGACCGGTAGACGACCCGGTGCCATGCATCGCTGATACCATTGGGCGAAGCAGACCAGAAGTAGCCATTAATGCCCAAATAGTAATCGCTGCTACCAGCCAAGCGCGCATTGAAACCGCTGGAAGCACCCTCTTTGAGCTGGCCGCACTGCCTAAGCGATCCGTGAGTATTGACCACTCAGCATCAGTCGGCAAGTGCCAGCCTGGTACTTTATTGCCAATATCTACGGCAGCATACCAGTCGTAAAGAAGCCCAAATGTGGCATCTAAACAACTCTCTCCTGCCACACTATAACTATTGCCACTCGTGTGGCTATCATCGTTGAGGTTTTCTGCCATCCAGCATTGGTCGCCTATTTTTATTGTTGTATACGTTTTGCCATTGTAAGTCATGATGCCACAACTCTCTGCTGCTACATCTATTACCGTAATAGTAAGACTTTCTACATAGGTCAAGCCTTGCAGCATCTTTAGTTTGAATACGTATGCTGTACGAGGATTTTGTCTCATGGTCAAAGATTGTGGCGGTTTTTAAGTTACTGCCATCAATGCTAAAACTGCTATTATTGGTGCTGCCGCTGCCGCTTACCAAACTGTAGGTATGGCTTCGCTCACATCAGTGTCAGTGCTGCTCAAACTACCTACTGTAGTGCCAATCGGTTGGTTTTCACGCACGCTCGTGCTGCTTAATGATATATCGTTTGGTCGTTTGTTTAGTATAACGGTAATTTTAGCACTGCTGCTAGCCTCATCACTAAGTTTATTTTGCCCGTGAGCTTGGTAGTAAAATCGCGTTCAGCCATATAAATATGCGTGGGTGTTACTTGAGTGGAAGTATTGCCATCGCCAAACTCCCAGAGGTAAGAAGAAGCAAATTGAGAGGTATTTTTGAATTTGACTGTTCCATTTTAGTTACTTACTACCTCGAAGCTGGCTATTGGTTCGGGTGGGAGTCTTTCTTTTACAATGCAGGTCTGTAAGGTGGCTGCTGCCAAGAACACGAGCATACCGAATTTGCTGTTTATATATTTTATAGCATTACATATAACATGGTTCTTCATAATTGCGTTTGAAAGTAAAACAAGACTCACGGGTAGATTTAACACTATTTATCGCCAAATAGTTACTCTAGTTTGCAGACATTCCTACAAACCTCTGAAATCTAACGCTAGTGATAATGTTCTATCATTTTGATGAATTTTGCAAACTATTCGAGCCATATTTTGAAAATTATCTATTATCATAAGGGATAAAACAGCGAGAGTGTCCTACTCAAATGCATGTGAGCGAAATAGCCACCATTATGATTATGTACCATTTATAGTACTTATAGAGATTTCAAACGCTATTACTATCATCAAGTGTTAGGCGTATGGTATAAAAAAAGACATCCGAGTTAGCTCGGATGTCTTTTCGTTTTCTCAGCGGTTTTTTTTTAAGCCACTTCAATCAGTCTGGGTGCTTTCTTTTTAGCTTCTTCTTTTTTAGGAAGGTAGAGTTGGAGTACACCGTTTTCGTAAGTGGCGGCAAGTTTTTCTCCGTCTGCTGTTTCTGGCAATACAAAAGTGCGATTAAAAGACTGATAGGCAAATTCTTTGCGCATATAATTAGCGTCTTCATCTTTTTGCTTTTTCGCTTGTTTATTTTCGGAGGAAACCTTCAGCAAATCATCTTCAAGTGCTATTGTAAAGTCTTCTTTCTTTAGTCCGGGTATGGCTAATTCTAAGGAAAAAGCTTGATCAGACTCTTTGATATTCACTGCTGGTGAGCTAAAATTTTCACTTACCGGAGCAATATCACGGTCAAAGAAATTGTTGAACAAAGCTGAAGATACAGGAAACGCAGGATTGAATTTTAAGAGTGTCATGGCTGTTTTTAATTTTTGTGTAAAACATTTATTTATCGTTTTGTACTCACAAATGTTCAAAGGGTGTGCCAAGTATATTTTTGGGTTAAGAAGAGATAAAAAGAGCGACAAAATGTCTTTTTATAAAAAAATAAAAAAATTATATGCCGTTTTGTCTGTTATATATAGGTAAGTGTCATATTTATCAGTGTGTTTGGAGTTTATGGACTATAAAATCTCCTACTGCTTTTCCTTGTGTCAGACCATTTTCTATTGCGGGCATGTAATGAATTCCTCCATACAAACGACTGATAGCTGCTTCGCCTGAAGCCTCAAAGAAAGAGTTAAAGTTTCTTACTGGCAGCCCATAGCTCAGCTCTGTGCTATCGGCAAAATAAAATTTATCTCCTAGCAGATCGGTAAGTATTGTAGCAGCTGCATTCGATATGACACTATGCCCACTAGTGTACTCAGGAAAAGGGGGGGTTTGTAAAAGGGGCATCCAACGCTCATCAATATACTCATTGATTAAAGTTTCGGGGCGTACTAATATACTTCGCCATTTCTCGTCCCAGCAACTAATAAAAGCATCGGCTAGAGCAATAGATACTCTGGTATAGGCTTCCACTGTTTGCATTAGGTTTAGGTTTTTATTATTACAGGCAATTTTAGTAATTCCTATCCAATGCCCGCCAGGTGTTATTTTTTTTACGGCAAACATAGCATGCCCCGTATGGTGAGACACGTAGGGGTTACAATCCCAAAACCTGGCTATCTGCTCTTGCTCATCGCTTAGGTTTAAACCTACCTCATACACCTGTAACAATTCTTTATAGAAAGTACTATTTTTTTGCATATTAAATTTCGTAGGAGCAACAGGCACAAACTGGTTAGCTGAGTCTATCACAAAAGGTCTAATTTTATTCCAATGTGGCTCGACGCCCTCCATATAGTCGGGGGGTGTCGGTTTCCAGGCTGCTGTTTCCTCTCTGAGGGTATATCTGGGATAGGTTCGGGTTTGCTTGTATTGGTCTTTATCGACCCAGTCCAAAATGTGTTTGGCCACCCGATCGGCATACTCAATAGAATTTTTGAATACAGTACTGCTAATACCCACAGACTTAATTTGTTGATAGAGATGCTCCTGATAAGCCTTTATTTGATTCTCAGAAAAAATTAAAACCTTTGCCACAGTGAGAAAAGCATGTATTGCAGCAATGGAGGGAGCAATATTTTGTTCAGCCTCAGGAATAGCTGTTAGGTCTGTGAGCTGCCCCGCAAGAGATTTATATTCGGAAAACTCACGGGCTAATATTTCATAGGCAGCAATATTGGGATAAGCGTATATTCTGGAAACTACAGGCGGAGAAAATATATCGTAAACAATTACATCGGTCAGTTTTTGCACTGCCTCATGATACGGTGCTGCGTCTTGTAGCTGATATTTTAGTTCTTCGTAGTTTTTTGTGCATCCCGATAAAAGAAGCAAAGTAATAAAAGTTATATTTTTAGTCTTTATTTTCATTGTGTTTTATTTGTTTTCAATTATTCACGTGAAGCATTTGCACGGGTTCGTTATTTTTAGCTAAAATAAAATTTATCTGATTTCCTACTTTTACTTGCCTAATACGCCTGACTTGTCCTAAAATCTCAAGGTTTCCAAAAGGCTGCACATCTATTATTGCATTAGTCTCAACAAAAAGCACATTACCGGCATTGGCATTATACCAGCCCATTTCAATGTTAGAGCGGATAAAATTTCCGCCTAATAACACTTCTTGTTTGGCATCGGCATTAATATCTGCGAGTAAAGCAGCGTTTAATGTGGAAAACTGCAACTCATCGGGCAGAGCATGGAATCTAAAATGCATATCACCTGTATTTTCAAAATAGCCACTTTGCAAAGTATTTACTTCCCACAACAATGATTTTTTCAGTTTTTGTTCGCCAAAAATTTCATCTAAAGAAGCTGATGCCAGGTCTTTTGAGAGCAGATATTTCTTTTTCAGGGAAACCATCTGTTTGGTTAGTTCGGTGTGGTTGGCAAAAGGAATTTCACGATCATCTACGTAGTAAGTCAAAATTTGCTCTACCTGCCCGTTGTCGTCAAAATCATTTACATATAGCCGCAATGGCTTTTCAGCAGTGGGTTTAAAGCGGGCATTCTGCCCCAAATTCCCGGCTAGTATATCTACGTCGCCATCGCCGTCAAAGTCGTGAGGAAGCACAAAATTCCACCAACCGGTTCTGTGGTCGATAGCTTGTTTTTCAAAATAATCGCCGTGATTAATAAATACCTGTATCGCCTGCCATTCTACTGCTAAGATGAGGTCGGCATCTGCATCGCCGTCAATATCTGACCATACGCCATTTTTTACCAAACCTATATTACTAAAGTCGGCTTGATATTTTTTTGTTACATCTTCAAACACACTCTCACCTTTATTTTCAAAAAGATAGGATTGCGGCACAAGTCCATAGTTCCAGGGCAAAGCGCGTGCACCAAAAAAGAAATCTACCAGTCCATCCCCGTTAAAATCGGCAGGTAGTACGCAGGAGGCAGTTAGGTGGGCTTCGGGAAAAACATCTTTTCGGGTAAAATTCCCTTTGCCATCGTTGAGGTAAGCGCGTTGTTTCATAGGTTCGTCCGTGGCACGGTATTCATTGCCTCCGGCGGCAATTATCAGATCCAAATCACCGTCATTTTCAATATCGACAAAGACAGCATCTACATCTTCAAAAACACTGTCTTGTATAATTGACTGGGGGGTAAGGTTTTTAAAAAATCCCTTGCCGTTCTGTATATACAAAGCACTTTTTCGCCTTTTGCTGTTGCCCAAAAATACGTCATCTCTTCCGTCTCCATTAACATCTCCAACGGCAATTGCAGGACCTTCTGCCGATACCATATACGGAATAAGTCCTTCTCTATTAAACTCTATAAAATCATTTTCTTTGTGTTGAAAATCAATACCTGCTGCTCCTGCTATCTCTACAAATTTGTGAACAGGCTTATTTTTAGCTCGTAAAATTGTAAAATCAAAAAGGGGTAGACCTTCCTGCCAAGTCACCAGCATTTTTGTATTGTACTGATTTACTTCTAAGGACTCATAGCTGTGGTCGGGCCAAATAACTAAGATAGAATCTACCGATGCAGTATCGCCAATACCTATATGTACACCCGACTGCACACTCGACTGATAACCGCGTACAGGGAAATTTTCATAAGTAATTTTACTATTTCCTTTAAAAACTACTATACGCAGACCAATACCGTTAACATTTTTAGGGCTTCCTCTAAAAGATAGAGACAAGTAATTTTGATTTGCTTCGTTATTTTCAATGGTTTTATTTTTATAGACATAGGGACTATCATCTATATTGTTGACGATAATATCTAGATCACCATCACTATCTAAATCGGCATAAACTGCTCCGTTGGAGAAAGTATTTACACTATTTTTAATCCGTGCTTGAATATCCTGAAATTGTAAGTTTTTTGTATTTCTAAAAAACTTATTGGGTAGTTTAATTTGCGGTACGTCTTCTATCAAAGCCAAATCTTTGGCAGTCAATTCATTGTTAAGTGCTTTGAATTTCAGGTCTTGGTTACCAGTTTTGTAATTGACGTAGTCAATATCATTCATGCGGTGCGGAATGCCGTTAGCAATAAATAAATCTTTGTATCCGTCGTGGTCGAAGTCCAGAAATAGCGATGACCAAGACCAATCTGTGGCGTGTACGTTGGCAAACATACCAATTTCTTTAAAGCTATTATTACCGGTATTTAACTGGAGGTTATTTCTGGCAAATTGCGGATGGTAGCCATAGCGCAACTTAAACCTAAAGATACTATAACTATCTTCACCCAAAGAGCTTTTCAAAATAAATGCATCGTAGGGTAGCATGTCCAGAGAGATAATATCGTTGAAGGCGTCATTATTAATATCGCCAATATCCACCCCCATTGAAAAGCGGCTCGTATGGCGCATTTGTCGGGTTAAAGTTTCTGTAAAAGTGCCGTCCTGATTATTCAGGTACAGGTAGTCATTTTCATGAAAATCATTACCGACATAAATATCTGGCCAACCGTCTAGGTTAATATCTGCTGTGGCAATGCCTAAGCCATAACCGATGGCGGTGCTATAAATTTTCGACTCGGCTGTTACATCAATAAATACTCCGTGATCGTTTCTCATGAGCTTATCGCCGGCAGTCGGGTGTTGCTCTTCAAAAGCTTTGCGCTGTCCGAAGGTGCCGTTTTGGTGCAAGGAATGATTGAGTTGGAACATATCCAAATCTCCGTCCAAATCGTAATCAAAGAAAGCAGCTTGTGTAGAAAAACTCACCAAGTCTAAGCCATAGTAGCTAGCCTGTTCTTCAAAAAAAGGGACACCGTTTTCTATCCTTTGGCAAACATATAATTGATTGTTTCCTTGGATATGCAAGTAATCTCCCATCTGCGAGACATAAATGTCGAGCATCCCGTCTTGATTAATATCTACGACCGACACGCCGGTCGTCCAGCCTTTAGCACCGGCAACACCAGCCAGTGCCGTGACGTCGCGAAAAGAAAAATTTCCTTCATTGAGAAATAATTTATTCTCTTTCATATTGGCAGTAAAATACAAATCGGGTAGCCCATCTCGGTTAAAGTCTCCAACACCTACCCCACCGCCGTTGTAAAAATACATATATTGCAACACGCCAAAGTCTTGGCTTTGCTGTAAAGTATTATTAAAGTGCAAGCCTAGGTCTTTTCCGTTTAGGAGTTCAAATTGTACAGGTGCCTCGCTACTATTATCGCAAGCAACAGAAGATAGAAATATAGCGAGAAATAATTGTAAGTTTCTCATTTGAATATAAAATAATTTTTAGTTATTTAACTGCAATAATCGGGGTTTCTGGCGATTAATAGTTATTAGGATGTAGTTTTGATTTTTGATATTTAGAGGCAAAAACTGCTTGACATCTCCGCGCAGCATCAGTCCAGCTTGACGATTAGGGATTTTTTCAAAAACCCCATTTCCTGTATTGAATAAAACATATCCAAAGCCAGCATCGAGCTTTGAAAATTGTGGCATAAACCCAGAGTCATTGCCCGCTAAAATCAAATCGTTATGACCGTCGTTGTTCAAGTCTGTGCAATAAATATCGCAAATACAAGAAAACTGTACTTCCTTAGGAAGTGCTTTTACAATAAACTGACCGTTTCCATCATTGATTGCAATACTCGATTTAAACCAGTTGGCCTCATAAACGAAAGCTTTATCGATTAGCGACTCAGGAAAAAGCTCTTGAATAGGCTTTACAGCAAAATCTGCATGTTTCAAATTTTGTTTTTTCAGACTGACAATTTGCCGTGTAAGTTCTCTTTTCAAAGGCACTGTCATATCCTTACCATCTATATTTCGAGTAATAATTTTTTCTGTTGTTCCGTTATTATCAAAATCTAGTACCCAAAGTTTAGCAGGTGCTTCTGCTGTGCCGGTAAAATAAAAATTTTCACCGCGATTGCCCATAATTAAGTCTTGGTCACCGTCGCCATCTACGTCGTCGTGTTCAACAGCATACCACCAACCCGAATAATTAGAGAGATTAGTAGTGAATTGCCGGAATCTTTTGTTTTTTATTTCAAAAACCTTTGGGCTAAACCATTCTCCTACTATGACTAATTCTGGAATACCACTTCCTGTTATATCTACTAAGGTAGCATCTGTTACCATACCTAAATCTGAAAAATCAGGTGCGTAACGATAGCTGATATCGCGAAATTTAGCTTTGCCCACATTTTCATACAAAAAGCTTTTAGGCATTTGACCATATTGCCCTGGCACACTGCGGCTACCAACAAAAAGATCTATATCACTGTCGCCGTCAAAATCAAAAGGAAGTACTACCGAAGTGTTGAAACCATTGACAGTAAGTGCTTTAGGGAGTACAGTAAAATTTCCTTTTCCGTCATTTAGGTAAATTCTATCTTGCATGAGCCTAGCTCCCAGGCGATGATTATTTCCACCCGAACCGACAAAAATATCTAAGTCTCCATCTGCATCTGCATCAAAAAAAGCTATGGCCGTATCTTCAAAGTAGGAATCCCTTTCAAAAATTGCAATATTACTTTTGACAAAACCTGTGGATGTTTGCAAGTACAGCTGACTGGAGAAGCCACTAGCTGCTCCTATAAAGACATCTTCTAGAGCATCGCCATTCACATCACCTACGGCAGCCTTAGGTCCTTCTTGCGAAAGCATGCGTATAATCAATCCTTCCTGAAAAAAATCGATATATCGGTCTTCTTTATGGCTTTGAAAAGGTACTTCTTCAGGGGGTTTTTCTACCAATATAGGTTTTGCTATATTCTTATCAGATGGTTCACTGAGTGTTGTTTTAGCAAAATTTTTATAATCTATGAGTAGAGTAGTATCTATGGGGACGTCTCTCAAAATAGACTGTGTTTTGTCAGGCCAAACAATAATCAATGAGTCGGGTTTTATGTTTTCTTCCAAGCCAAAAATAATCTTGTATTCAACAGAGGATTGGAACCCGCGCGTAGGAATGAGTTGCGTTGTCATTTGCATTTGAGTACAATACAAAGAGACTTTTGCACCAATAGCATAGGTATTTTTTGCAGAGCCTTTTAATTGAATTTTCAAGTAGTGGCGTTCGAAAAATGTATTTGTTTTATTTCTGTAAATAAAAGCTTCTTGGTTCAGATTATTCACTACTATATCCAAATCACCGTCGTTGTCTAAGTCGGCGTAGGCAGCACCATTAGAAAAAGAAGGTGTATGAAAGCCCCAGTCTGTACCTACTTCATCGAAAGTGAGGTCTCGATTATTTTTAAACAATTTATTGCGCTGTGGGCTAGAGGGCATTTTTTCTGCGATTTTTTCCATTTCTTCTTTTTTTCCTGTCAAAACCATTTTTTGCACAATATCGTTGGCAAAAAAGTCGATAAAATCTTGGTCTGTTACGTCTTGGTATACGCCATTGCACACATAAATATCTCTGTAACCGTCATTGTCTGCATCAAACATCAAAGCACCCCAACTCCAATCGGAAGCAGATACGCCACTAAACCAAGCAATTTCGCTGAAAGATTGATCTTGATTATTGAGCTGTAGTGTGTTGTGCATATATTGATGGTAAAAATCTCTTTGCAACTTAGTCAGATAGACGTTATAATTTTCAAAAGCAGTAATTGTTTTGAGTCGGTATTCGTCGCTGGGAAGCATTTCTGTTACAAATACTTCAGGGTAGCCATCGTTATTAATATCGGCCATATCTGCTCCCATAGAGGACAGGCTCAGGTGATTCATTGCGTTTTTTATCTCTTCTTTGAAAGTTCCATCTCCTTGATTGAGGTATAGGTAGTCGCGTTCAAAAAAGTCATTAGAAACATACATATCGGGCAGATAATCTCGGTTAATATCTCCGATAGTAATACCCAAACCAAATCCTATCAAGCTAGTATAAATCCCTGCTTGTGTGGTAACGTCGGTGAATTTTCCATCATCATTTCTCAGTAATTTGTCTCCGCCTCCTTTCAAAAAATCTTTCACTGGCCAATCCTGAGCATCTAAATCTCTTTTGTTACTGTAATTGAGCGTATTAACAGGAATAAAGCTATTGTTTAAAATATAAACATCTAAGTCGCCGTCCAGGTCGTAGTCGAAAAAGGCGGCATGGGTGGTATAGCCATTTTCGTTCAAACCATATTTAGCGGCTTCCTCTCGAAAAGTCAAATCACCCTGATTAATAAACAACTCGTTTTCACGGTCGTCGCCTTTTACAAAACCGGCATTGCAAACGTAAATATCGAGCAAGTCATCGAAATTAATGTCAGCCATTACTACACCAGTACTCCATGCCTTGCTACCTGCTACTTTTGACGATTCGGTAATATCCTCAAAACGAAGATTTCCTTTATTCAGGTACAGCTTATTGTTACCTAGGTTACTGGTTAGGTAAATATCTGCCAAGCCGTCATTATTTACATCGCCTAAAGCAACCCCACCGCCATTATAAAAATTGCGGTAGCTAAATATATTAAAATCTTCTGTATTTTGTATTGTATTTATAAAGCGGACTCCCGAATCCTCTGGCGATATTCTTTCAAATAGTTTATTACTTTGTTCAGAAGTGCAAGCAAAAACAAGTGATAGGATGGAAATAGTAATTTTTTTCATAGAGGTATATGCTTAAAAAGTAACTTAACACATTCTATATACCAGAATACACTACGGTAAGAAAAAACAGGACACCTGTGAGAGTGTCCTGTTTTTTCATGTCGGCAATTAATAATGTGTATATTAGTAGCCGGGGTTTTGATCAAGGTTAGGAACTAGAGCAAGTTCAGTAGTGGGGATAGGGAATAATAACCTTTCTGAACCGGAAGCAGGTTTTTCGTTCCAAGCATCAAGGAATTTACCGAAACGAATTAAGTCTTGGCGGCGATGACCTTCCCAGTATAACTCAAAGCCACGCTCATCCAATATAGCATCCAGATCTATAGAGGTAAGTTGTTCAGCACCCCTAACAATTCTTATACTATTCACTATCGTTAAAGCTTGAGCGTCGCCCCCACCGAGTCTCAGGATAGCTTCTGCCTGCATCAATAGTACGTCGGCATATCTATAAAATACATAATCATTGTCCACGTCATCACCATTATTATAATCGATAGGATATTTAATTACACGAACGCCCGTTACTTCAAGGTTATCACCTGATTCCTGAATAGCCACTTCCTTAGTAAAATTAAGTAAGTTACCTTTTCTATCCTCAACATTGGCACCGTTTTGGTCTACTTGCTGACCTTCAAGGAAACCGGCTTTTACTCCCGAAATATTTGTCATACCCTCATAGGTGGCTTCTCTTCGCGAATCGTTAGGATCGTCGAATTTGTCGTAGAAATCGGCAATAGTAGCAAAACCATTCCACCCACTTGGGTTTTGGTTATAATGAAGGGTGCAGAACCACCTAGAACGAACGCTGTTACCACTACCGGAAGGAGTGCCAGCCTCATTGCGATAGGTAAATATTAGTTCATTAGATATTTGATCATTGGTAGGAGCAAAGTTATCGAAATAGTTAGTAGTGAGTGAGTAATCATTACTACCAATAATTTCAGTAGCTAAATCAATTACGCGCGTCATATCATCAGTAGGAAAGGCGGGGGATTGACGGTTTAAGAAAGTACCTCTGTTTAGGTAAAGTTTCATTAAAAGTACTTTTGCTGCATCGGGGTTTGCCACGTGGGCGTCACCTTCGGGCAGATCATCCATTATTTCACCTACTTCACTAATAATAAAATCCATTGCTTCGGCGGTGCTAAGTACCGTTATTGACTGAGTAAAGTCTTCAACATCTTCTCTGTAAGCGACTTGTCCCCATCCATCTACCAGAGAAAACATTGCAAAAGCTCTTAGAAATCTTGCTTGAGCCTTCTCGGCAGCGGTAGCACCTATATTATCTCTCAACAAGTCAGTTGCGTTGAATATAATACGAGACAGTTCAGAATAAGTATTGCCCAAAAATGAATGGTCTGCATCCCATTGGTGATTATGCAATACGCGCCAAACGCCATTATCGTCCCAGTCGGGACCGCGAGTAGGGCCTATAGTTTCGTCAGATGTATGTTGTTGAGCTGCCCAAAACCTAGACTGATCCTGATAAGGCATCCGAAGAGATTCGTAAAGACCTTGTAATAAAGCACTTGATTCGGGTGCATCAACCTCAGTAAGATTGTCATTGACAGACTCTTCAAACTTGCACCCCCAAAGGAGTATCATGAACATGAAGAATAAATATATATTTTTAGTTTTCATTAGTTTTATTTTATTTAGTGAATAAGTTTTTAATTAAAATGAGGCACTTACCCCAAAGATAAAGGTTCTAGGAGTTGGGTAAGCTGTGTACTCTATACCGAGCGAAGGAACATCACCGGCACCGGAATTTACTGTATTAACCTCAGGGTCAAAGCCGCTGTAATTGGTTATTAAAAATAAGTTTTGTCCTGTGAAATAAACTCTTGTATTCCTAACTACTCCTCCTATGTCGCCTATATTGTAACCAACAGTTAAATTAGCAGCTTTCAGAAAATCCCCGTTCTCTAAATAGCGTGTAGAAGCTGCTACCGGATTGGCAGTACTTTCTTGGACGCTTCCTCCCAATAAATTAGCAGCGATATTTCTAGTTCCTAGGTTGCCGATAGGCAGCACAGTATTTGCAGTATTATTGTAGATTTGGTGTCCGAAGGCTCCATATAAGTTCGCACTGAAATCTAAGTCTTTATAACGCAAAGATGTATTGATACCCAATAATAGACTAGGATTAGGATCTCCCGACAATGCCAGAGTACCTTCATTAGCAAAGGTAGCTACGCCGTCGGAGTTGAGTCCCTCATATTGCCTCAAAAAGAAACTATGCAGGGGTTGGCCATCTTCAAAGCGTTGGATAAAAGTACCGCTAATGCCCTGACCGAACAGCCCTCCGGTGATGAGTGGTTCTTCAGTAGAGCGAGTGAACTTGTTACTGATAAAGGTAGCGTTAACGCCCAAATTCCAGGTAATATCATTTTTGTCTATTACCACGCCATTTAACAGTATTTCTATGCCTGTGTTATTAACTTCTGCATTTTCTAAATTCTCCCACAAGCGTCCGTCACCAGGTCCGAAAGCGACAATACTAGGATATAGTAAATCAGTAGTAGTTTTATTAAACCATTCTACAGAACCGTAAAGGCGAGAGTTAAACAGCGCGAAGTCCACTCCAGCATTTAAGGTAGTAGTAGTTTCCCACACTAAGCTGGGGTTTGCAAAAGTTTGCCTTGAAGCAGCTTGTCCATCATCTAAACTAAAGTTTGCCTGAGACCTACCAGCAGGAAATTCTTGGTTACCAAGCTGACCCCAACCGAGCCGCAATTTCAACTCATCAAAAATATTTAGCGGAAGGCTTTTGTGAATATTCCAAGCAGCAGCCACTGAGGGGAATAAACCAAACTGATTGCCCGAAGAGAGTCGGGTTGAACCGTCGTAACGTACAGTACCTGTAATGATATATTTCTCATCTATATTTACTATAGCTCTTGCAAAAGTAGATGACAATTGTGCGTCGGGTTCTTGAAAAGAAGAAATATCTCTAGTACTGGTAGTGGTTCCTCTCAAAAAAGGTACTAATGAGCTTCTGATATCGCTGGGAAAATCCCTTCCCTGCATGCCTATTCCTCTATTTGCAAAGCTAATATATTCGTATCCTACGATAGCATTCAAATTGATAGTTGAAGTTAGGGCTTTGTTAAAATTCAAAGTAGTAGTGGCTTGCTGTGTAGTCAGTGAGTTATTGCCGTAAAAGGCAACACCTCTGTCTTCAACATTTTGGATATTAATAAAACCGAGAGTAGAGGTTTCTCTTACGCCCACGCTGTGATTTATGCCATAAAAGAATTTGAGATCTAAGCCATCAATAATTTTGAAGCTAGGTGAGATGCTTCCGAGTACAGTAGTGATATTTGCCTGATCTTCGTAAGCAGCTAAGGCAGCCACAGGGTTAATGGTTGTAGAACCCGTCAGAATATTCAAGCTGCCATCATCATTACGAAGCGGTTGGGTAGGGTTCCATTGTAGTGCTTGAGCAATTATATCACCAGTAAAGTCTGCATTATTTGAGTTAGGAGGTAAGATTTCTGTAGTATGCGTAGCAAAAAGGTTGTAATCAATTCTCAATCGATCATCTAAAAAGCCGTGAGAAGCACTGATATTACTGGTATATTTTTTCAGCCTGCTCTCCAACAGAATACCCTCTTGGTCCAGATAGCCCAGCGATATTCTGTAAGAACTATTTTCAGTACCTCCGCTGATGGAAAGGTTATAGTTACTTGTAATGGCGGTTCGGGTAATCTCACCAAAAGGGTCAACATTAGCACCGCCGTCAGAATTATCAGTAATAGCAATATCGTACTGGTTTAGTGCGGCTCTGTATTGTGCGGCATCCAATACGTCTATGGTTCTAAGCGTTGAACCGACACCTACATAAGCTCCAAATTCAATTCTGGGAGTACCGGAGAGACCTCTTTTGGTGTTGATAAGCACTACGCCATTAGCAGCCCTCGACCCATAAATACCTGCTCCAGAAGCATCTTTGAGTATGGTGATTGACTCAATGTCGGCAGGGTTAATATAATTTAGTGGGTTAGCACCTGGTGTATTACCACCCACAATATCTATTGAACCAGGTCTTGAGGAATTTCCACTCAATGCAAACCCGTCTATTACAAACAAAGGATTATTTCCCGCACGAATAGAAGAATTACCTCTTATGTTGATGGTAGAAGCAGCACCGGGTTGTCCGCTATTTTGGGTAACTTGCACGCCGGTTACTTTACCGCGAATCAATTGGTCGGGAGCTACATTAATACCTTTGTTGAAATCTTCCTTGCCAATAGCCACTACAGCACCGGTCAAATCAGATTTTTTTACTGCTCCATAGCCAATAACCACCAACTCTTCAAGCTGTGTAACATCAGGTTGCATCTGCAGATCGATAATTGACCGAGTACCTACGGATACTTCCTGAGAAATATAGCTTACATAACTGTAAACCAAAGTAGCACCGTTGGGCGTACTCAAGCTATACTTGCCATCTAGGTCGGCTGTAGTACCTGTTGTAGTACCTTTGACTACAACGCTTACACCGGGCAGGCCTTGCCCATTTTCGTCTGTGATTGTTCCGCTAACAGTACGCTGTGCATACGCAAAACTAGTACCTAGTACGAATGCTGTGAATACCAAAAGCGTTAATACGTAGTTTTTCTTCATTTTTTAAAGATGTTAAGTTAATAAATAAAAAGTTTAAACAAAAAAGTAGTTTCTAGTTTCAAAAACAAGAACAGTGAAGAATAAAATATCGAATAGACCGAGGTGAAATATTTGAAAGCATGTTGCCAACCGAAACACAATTATGTACACATCAAGCAGGCTCGCCAGTTGGTAGACCATCTAGCCACAGCGCAAGCGGTGAACTGGCTTTACGCTGCACTCCTGTGAAAACAGGACGAGACTAATAACAAAGGTGAGTAATTAATTTAATATTTCAAAACCTTTAAAAAAAATTATTTGATTCGGGTTCAAGCCGACAATTTATCATATTTGCTTTACCCATCACTCGTTTTATCCTAAGTTTGCCAACACAAAAAACTTACACATAGTATTTTGCAAGTTCTTCCAGCGCATCTACTTTTGCATTTTTTCAACCATCAATCATGAATTGAGATGAGTAAATTTTTACCCAAACGAAGTGAGGGTTATTCACTGTGGTACAATGAATTAGTAAAGCGAGCAGATTTAGCCGAACATGCACCTGTGAAAGGTTGTATGGTTATCAAGCCTTACGGTTTTGCCATATGGGAAAATATGCAGGCAATATTGGATAAGATGTTTAAAGATACAGAACACTACAACGCTTATTTTCCTATCTTTATTCCTAAATCCTACCTCAGTAAAGAGGCTAGACATGTAGAAGGTTTTGCAAAAGAATGTGCCGTAGTTACTCACTATCGCCTGAAAAGTACGGCAGACGGTTCGGGTATTGTTGTAGACCCTGACGCAAAGCTCGAAGAACCATTAATTGTACGCCCTACTTCAGAAACTATTATTTGGAATAGCTACAAAAACTGGATTAAATCGTATAGGGATTTACCCATATTACTCAATCAGTGGGCAAACGTAGTGCGTTGGGAAATGCGTACTCGGTTGTTTTTGAGGACAGCTGAGTTTTTGTGGCAAGAAGGTCATACAGCACATGCCACGCGAGAACAAGCTGTAGAAGAAGCAGAAAAAATGATGCACGTCTACGCCAATTTTGTAGAAAATTATATGGCTATTCCAGTCATAAAAGGTACTAAAACAACTAGCGAAAGGTTTGCCGGAGCACTAGAAACCTACTGCATCGAGGCACTCATGCAAGATGGTAAAGCCCTGCAAGCAGGAACTTCACACTTTTTGGGGCAAAATTTTGCCAAAGCCTTCAATGTACAATTTAGCGACAAAAGCGGAAGACTTCAGTATGTTTGGGGTACTTCTTGGGGAGTAAGTACGCGGTTGATGGGGGCCTTAATTATGGGTCATGCAGATGATACAGGCTTAGTCCTACCGCCCAAACTAGCACCCATTCAGGTAGTTATTATACCTATTTTCAAAACCGAAGAAGAGTTGAGTAATATCTCTGAAAAAGCCCATACGATAAAAGTAAAGTTACAAACAATGGGCTATCGCATCAGATATGACAACCGTGATACACATAAACCGGGGTTCAAATTTGCAGACTGGGAAATGAAAGGCGTACCCATAAGGTTAGTTATCGGTTCGAAAGATTTAACAAACAACACGGCAGAAGTAAGCAGAAGAGATACCGGTCAAAAACAGCTATATGCTACGGATGAAATCACTCGTGTTATTCCTAAATTACTGCAAGATATACAAGAAAATATGTATAAAAAAGCACTTAGTTTCAGGGAAAATATGACAAGGCAAGCCGATTCTTTTGACGAATTTAAAACAACGTTAGCCAGTAAGGGAGGTTTTGTTTTAGCACATTGGGACGGTAGTAGCGAAACAGAAGAAAAAATAAAGCAGGAAACCAAAGCAACGATTCGCTGTATTCCGCTAAATGCCCCCTGCGAAGAAGGAAAATGTGTTTATTCAGGCAAAGTTTCCAAACAACGAGTTATTTTTGCCAAAGCATATTAGTAAGTATGGAAGACTAAAGCTGTTTTTTCTGTTGTAGTGAACTTACGTTTTTATTGAAAAAAATTACTTTTTGGGAGGTACTGGGTCATAACCACTGCCACCCCAAGGATGGCAACGCCCGATTCTGCAAAGTCCCATCCACAAACCGATTAAGCCATGTGTCTGTAAAGCCTCTATCATATACTGAGAGCAGGTCGGGGTGTAGCGACAGGTAGAAGGAAGATGTGGTGAGATCAATATCTGATAGGCTTTTACCAAAAGTACTAATATCCGTTTAATCATTGTGTTGAAAATATTAAAAATTTCAGTTGGTATATTCTGGACTAATTTAGTCCAATTTTTTTTAGTACAAATAAAGAATTTGAGTGGGTTAGTATAGCTTGGGTTTAATACAATTAAAACCATGTTAGTAAATCATCAGATGTGAAGTACTCGGTAAGGATAAAATTTTATAACAACATTTCTAGAAAAAAAATATATGTATATCAGCACTTTACCATTGTTTTAAAAAAAATGAGCACAATTGTCAAATACTTTTACAACACAGGTTTTTATTGCCTTTTCACCGTTCTTTTCCCGCTATTTATTGCTTCGGTATTGTTGAGTTTCAATATTGGATTAAATGGCAATATTATTGCTATTTCGCTGGTGGCAGCATTATTTTCATTATTTTTTTTATCTCAAAGACCAGCAAAATCTATCGATAAAAGGCACTGCTATTGTATGCGGTGTCTATGTATCTGTTGTAATTATTTCTGTGGTAGTTAGTCTATATTTCTACGATGCTTCCTATGATGGGCAATCATATCATTTAGAGGCAATTATCCAGTTGGCACAGGGTTGGAATCCGTTTTACAAGAAATTACCTAACACTATTTCTTATGCAATTTGGGTCACTCACTTCCCTAAGGCATCTTGGATTAATGCCAGCATAATGTATATCATTACTGGCTCAATAGAGTCGGGAAAAGCATTTAATCTTATTCTTATTTTTGCTACTTATAGTCTATGTGTGAAAGCATTATTTTGCCTGAAGAAACTCAAGCATTCACTTGTATTTCTACTTGCTGCTCTCATAGCATTCGACCCAATTAACCTGAACAGTTGCCTCAGTTTTCTGTGTCGATGGGCAAGTTGCCTCGTTGATGAGTTGCTTAGTGCTTGTTTTGTAATTTATTTTTATAAACGCGACTTACTGGCATTGTGGATGATCGGCATGATTACAATGATTGTAGTTAATTTAAAATTTCCAACTGTTGGCTATGTACCCATATATTTTTTAGGTTTTATAATCATAGCCCTTATAGAAAATAAAAAAGCATTAATAAAACCTATATTTACAGTAGGGGTTACCTGCGGTTTGGTTGCTATCACGTTCGTCGGTTTTAATCCTTATATAAAAAATACTATTGAGCATGGTCATCCTTTTCATCCTGTGGCCGGAAATAAAAAAATAGACATTTTGAAATATTTTTACCCATAGAAAGATTATTATTTGTTAGCTTTGCATCTACTTCTTTCTCAGAAAGTTTTAACAAGCCTATTGAATTAAAAATACCCTTTAGCATCACAAAATACGAGCTTGAAAGATACGCTTTTGCAGGCGTAATGGTCGGTGGTTTTGGTGTATGGTTCTCTGGAATAACTTTATTGACTACATCTCTTTTATGCTATATAGTCTTTCTACACAGAAAAAAATGGACTGCACTTACCAGTCCTTTAATAATTATTTCTGTCGTTTTTCTATCTGTAACGATTAACCCTGCCAGCTGGTGGGCTAGGTATGCACCACAATTATGGCATATACCCATTATCATTACTATATGTGGGTTGGTATTGACGCAAAAAACTAAATTAATATATATAATATTAGTAGCAATAGGAGTTAATTTACTCTTAATGACGAGGTATTTTTATTACAATTTTGTAACTACACAGTCTATTCAACAACAATTAATAAATATCAAAAATACTCATCAGCGATTATATGTTAATTTTCAAAATCACCACTCAAACCGCATAAGGTTAGAAGAAGCAGGCATACCGTACACGGAAACTAAAAGCCTCCAAAATCTGTGTACACCAGATACATTAGTAGGCAGTACGACCATATTTTGTATAGCAAAAAATAATAACTAAAATGACAGTGGCATTATTTGACTTTGACGGCACTATTACAAGAAAGGACAGTTTTATAGCCTTTTTAACAATACACATATAGCTACAAAGCATATATTTTTTTAGCATGTACTCAGCACCCGCTTTTATGTTACTTGCTCACCAAAAGCCGTTTTGTTTCTCTGTGGTGTTCCGTCTGTAAAGTACATAAATAAACACCTAAAGAAAGCTTATTAGTATCAAAAGAAACCTCATAATTTCCCGCCTTTTGTACTTCTCCGCTTATAATTTCGGCAATCCTTCTTCCCGTAATATCAGTGATAAACAGAGAAAGTGTACTTGAATCCGCAAGGGTATATTTGACACTAACAATGTTTTGTACGGGGTTGGGATAGATAGTATACAAAATGTCTTTCGTCTCAACTCTAGCCTCAATATTTTTTCTGCTGAGCTGCCAATCCGTCCCGACGCAACTCTCCTCGCTTTGTAAGTAGAAGAATTACAGAAGTTAGCAATTTCCCCTTTTCTTACTTGCCTGATACGTCCGAAGAATCCTTCTTTTGCAGTATTCACCCAAATACGAGTAACATTACTGTAAAAATCACTCCAGTTAATCGTCCCAAGCACATTTGTTCGGTACTTTCCGCCATATTTAATGGTAAAAGGCTTAATAGAAGTCCAAGAATAACCCCAAAAATTAATATCATTAAAGGCAATATATTCTGCTCCGTAAGGGATGCTGTGGGTATACACAGAGCGGTTGTAGGCAATAACTTTGGTTTTCTTAAAATCCATATAACTACTAGCCCCCTGCCTACGCAAGAAAACCCTGCGAGCTTGTGCAAGATTACCACCGCCATTAATGACCATTACATCATTGTTGGTGTAGCGGGCAGGAACACTCGCACTGCTTCCCGAGCCACCTGACTGAAAGCCGCGACAAGGAATATGCATAGAAGCCCTTTTTGTCCAACCACTTTTTTTGCTCAGCGGCTCGTGGTGTTCGACGAGCTTTATCGGATGAACCATTTGAATCAGTACGTTTTGTGCGTCCGAATTCGTACTTGCGTCTGGTCTTCTCAGATTAACCAACAACCTCAATTCTACCTCATCGGGAATATCAATATTCCTGCTCATGCCAATGAGGCGATAGCTATTGTGGCACGATTCAGTGATGTAGCCAAAAGAAATAGGCGTTACGCCTAACTCTCCGATAGGGGTGGGCGGAGTCTGGTATATGGTACGCTTACCTTTCTTGAATACTAGAATACCCATTACCTCGAAAGGCTGAAGCCCCGATGCCGGATTAAGCAGATATTTCAATTCGTAGAGCAGAAATTCCCGCTCCTTGATAGCAATACTTGCGCGCCTCCCGCCAGGACAAAAATAGTGGTAAGTACTCGTATTGTACGCATAGTTTCGGTATCTAACTTCTGGAGTGTTAAGCAGGTTGAACACACCCAATATTTCATTATAGTAGGGATAGCTAGATGAGGCTTTATTTTCTGCATTCTTTGAACCCGGCGTGTAAAAAGTAATATCTTTATAAGTAGATTCGTCAGTATATAGAGCCGGCCATTTGAATATCTGCATCTAAAGACATAGGGGCAAGTTGCACGGCTTGGGGCTGTGAAGCACCGCCACCTACGAAAAAATTAATGAATTCTAAAGCACCTGCTACGTAAGGAGCCGCTTTCAGTCCAGCTTTTAAAAAGCCACTATTTTTGATAATTTTTTGCAAAAAATTTAATTGGACTTTACTATTATCTGCTGCTGCTTTGAGTGCAGCATTGGCTTTTCCTTCATTGTCTAAAGCAGTCTGTTGTTCTATTTTAAATCTATCAACAGATGTATAAGCCTTCGTAGCACTCTCACCTGCTGCTATTAAATTATTCACCGAAAAACCCCGGTCTTTTTACCTCTCCGCTACTTTGCGTAAGGCTAGCAATTTCACCCTGTAAAGAACCTTTTAAAGTGATAGTAGCTTTTTTTAATGAGTTTTACATCTATACTAAGCTCAGATTCAAAGAGGCAAGTGCAAGGGTCGTAGGCCATAGGGAAATCGGCATAAAACCAATTTTCAAGCCCGTTCAAATATCTTGAAATAATAGTAATGTTTGGGTCAGGTTTGAACTCATCTAAGGCAAATATTTCTGAAGTATTACTCATCACGGATGAATAGTATTTGGAGTTATCTTTATTGAACTTTATCAGTATTTTAGCCCCATTAAAAGATTCACCAACAGGGCTTCCCGTTAGAAATACCCGCAATTTCCCCTGATATTTATTGTATAAAACCATATATACATAATCAGTAGGATGTTGCGCTGTGCCAAAATCATATTTAATTAACTCCCAGCCATCTTCAACTTGCATATCCTTATTATTAAGAAAATGACTAATATTAAGGTTATCATCTTTAAAAAAGGGCGAAAGAATAGAAGTAATCGGATTACCAAAATTGACAATGTGATTAGCATTTACACTGTATCTTTGGGTTCTCCAATCAAAAGTATTCAGTTTAGCGGGTTTTTCAGTATTGACTGGATTGTTAGGATTCGTAGTAATGCCTTTTGAGTGTGTAGAACAAGCATTTTGCGCATAACTATGTGCAATGGTAGCTAATAAGCATAGCAGGACTAAAAATTTTCTGATTGTTTTCATAATTAAAAAAGTTTATAGTGATAGATTTATTTAATTCTTTTTCCAATAAATTTATGCGTAAGTAGTGGGTCATCAGAATTTATTTGTGTCGTAAAGTCAATGGTAATATCTACATTATTGCTACTAAGCACTGCCCAGCCCTTCGGGTCTCTACAGCCATCAGCAGTCACACAACAGTTATCACGTCCAAAGCGCATTTTTCTATAGGCAAAGGTTTCATCAAAAGAGCTAAGAAGCTGCTCAAGATTTAAGAGACACCCTTCATTAAGGTTTCTAATATCTCCATCGATTATCTCTACTACAAAAGTATTACTTGGTTCTTCTGCTAAATAGCCTGAAAACCTACCATTCCTTATAGGATTACTAAGTCTGTCAATCACGGTCAGGTATTTTATTAAAGTATCAATGCCGTCATCATTAGGAAAGCAAACGGTATTAGGTTTTGAGTGAACAATCAAACGGATTTCTATACTATTAAAGGGTAGTGGAAACCTTAATGTAGTTATTCTATCTGTTACGGCTTGTCTGTAGGGGTCTTTTCCTATTTTCCATTCGTAGCCTTTATGTCCTTTTGCGGCTTCAAGTACTACAACACGGTCTGTAAGTACGGTATCTCCAATAAAAATAGTGTCGGGTCCAAAAGGTATTTGCCCAATGGTAAAGTTAGCAGTTACATGTGCGTCAGGGCAGTGCGGTTCATCGTCTTTACAGCTACTTACCCAAATAGCTAGCGATAAGCAAAGAATAGATAATATACAATAAGTTATTTTTCTCATGATTTTTGGCTTGTATTTTTTATTTGATAAAATAATATTTTTGAATAGCTGTTTAAATGTATAAGGGGCAGATCCAAAAGGCCATTATAAGAAAGAGACGACATAATCTCAGAAAATATTGAAAATCACCTACTTATGCAAAAAATGCTTACATATACCTCATACGCCCAACTTCAAAAAGTGAACCTTAACGGTACAAAATTAATACTTCCACAAAGCGATTTTAGTCCTTTACTGCCACTAAAAGCCACTTTGAGTTGAAAAAATGCTTATTGTAGCTTGTTTTAATGCTTAAATTGTTCAACCGTTGGGAACGCAGAGAAGTATTATTATACTTTTTTCAACTTTATAAACGTTTAAATGGGTCACTTTTACTGATGGAGAATTAGAAGAAAGTATATACGAGTAGGTAGTATATTTTAAAGGACATAATGAAACTGATAAACGAAACTGAAAAAGAAATAAAATTAAGTACATTTTTTATTAAAGCATAAATAAATGACAGGCACAAATCAAAGAGCTGAATTACAAGCTCAAATATGGAAAATGGCCACCCAAGTATGTGGCTCGGTAGATGGATGAGATTTCAAACACTTTGTCTTAGGTACGCTGTTTTACCGTTTCATTAGCGAAAAATTTACCGATTACATTGAAGCCGATGACGATAGTGTCAATTATGCTGAGCTTCATGATAGTGATGAAAGAATAAAAACCACTAAAGAAACCGTCATTAAAGAAAAAGGTTATTTCATTTACCCTTCGCAGATGAATGGAAAATTAAACAAAGGTGAATCGGGAGAGGAAGATGTCAATGATTTGAATTTCACAGTGAAGTTAAAAATTTCATGAATTGCATTGCATATATGCTGAAATTATTAGAGCTAATAATAACGTTTAATAAGTGTTTAAAATTGGTAAAGTGGTATTTTCGTTTTACCGAATATAAATGTAGTGTATTATAGCATAAACATGAAAAAATAAAGACGGTTTTTAGCTTCTATATTTAGCATACTTCTACTATCATATTTTCGATAATATATCTTTATTTAAGAACAGAAAAAACTCTGAAGACTATTGAAGAAGAACTCATAAATTTATTTCCTTTGCATAAGAGTGTGGTGCTAGGTAAGTTAGCACATAGCACCGTGATGATTTTTTTTGTGACCACACCCAAACTCTCATAACTACTCCTTTATGTTTATGGGTACAAAACATTTTATTATAGATTTTGACAGTACTTTTACGAAAGTGGAAGCACTGGACTTGTTGTGTGAAATATCTTTTGGCGAAAGCCCTGAAAAAGAAGAAACTTTAAAAAAAATCAAAGCAATCACCGATTTAGCTATGGCGGGCAAGTTGTCTTTCAGGAAGTCTTTAATCCAAAGAATAAGCTTGTCGAAAGCACACAAGAATCACTTGCCCCTATTAATCAGTAAGTTGAAATTGAAAGTATCCGAATCTTTTAAACGCAATAAAGCATTTTTTCTTAAAAATTCGGCAAATATCATCATTATGTCTAATGGCTTCAAAGAGTTTATTATACCTATTGTAGCGAATTACGGTATTCCTGCAGAGCAAGTATATGCCAACACTTTCATATTTGATGAGCAGGGAAACATTATTGGTTTTGATAAAGAAAATCCACTGTCAAAAGCCAATGGCAAAGTAATTCAACGTAAATCGCTGAACCTCCAAGGTGATGTTTATGTCATTGGAGACGGATATAATGATTATGAAATCAGGAAGGCAGGGCTAGCCGATAAGTTTTATGCTTTTACAGAAAATATTACCCGCGAAGAAGTCCGTAAGCACGCCGACCATGTAGCACCGAGTTTTGATGAAGTGCTATATGTTAATAATTTGCTTATGTCTATTTCGTATCCTAAAAACAGAATAAAAGTATTATTGCTCGAAGATATTCACCCCGATGCCTGCCATATTTTTGAAGAAGAAGGCTATCAGGTAGAAACTGTTAGCAGTGCTTTAGACGAAGATGAACTTTGCGAATGCATTAAAGGGGTATCCGTATTGGGTATTCGCTCTAAAACGCGGGTTACAGCCCGTGTGTTGCAGCATAATACCAAACTAATAGCCGTAGGTGCATTCTGTATTGGCAGCAATCAGATAGACCTGAAGTATTGTACAAAACGAGGCGTTGCTGTTTTTAATGCTCCTTATAGCAACACGCGCAGTGTGGTAGAATTGGTTATTGCCGAAATTATTATGCTAATGAGAAACTTGCCTAGTAGCATGGCAGCCATGCACCGAGGTGTATGGAATAAAACGGCAATAAACAGCTTTGAAATTAGGGGTAAAAAGCTCGGTATTATCGGCTACGGAAGCATTGGCTCGCAGCTCTCTGTAATAGCCGAAGCAATGGGCATGGATGTATATTATTACGATGTTGTGGAAAAACTGGCCATCGGTAACGCCACTAAATGTCACTCATTACAAGAATTACTTAGCCTATCTGACATTATTTCATTACACGTAGACGGAAGACCCGAAAATAAAAACCTAATTGATAAGGCAGCTTTTGAACACATAAAACCGAAAGCTATTTTACTAAACTTGGCCAGAGGGAAAGTAGTCGATATCGAGGTTTTAGTGGACAAACTAAAAAGTAAAAAACTACACGGTGCTGGTATAGATGTTTTTCCAATAGAACCCAAAAACAATAAAAAAGAATTTATTTCCCAACTAAGAGGCTTACCAAATCTGATACTAACACCACACATTGGAGGAAGCACACAAGAGGCACAGCAGAATATCGGGCAATTTGTACCAGAGAAAATTATACAATATATCAATACAGGCAATACCTTTAATAGTGTCAATTTCCCCAATGTACAATTACCCGAGCAAAAGAATAAACACAGGCTATTGCATATTCATGAAAATCAATCGGGCATGCTGGCAAAAATTGACGAGATACTCAGCAAACACGGGGCAAATATTTCGGGGCAATACTTAAAAACCAACCAGCAAATTGGCTATGTTATTACAGACATTGACAATGCCTATCAACCCGATGTATTAAAAGACTTGAAGGCGATTGAGGGTACAATTAAGTTCAGAGTATTATATTAGCTGCGAATCAACTCATTACCCGCAAATAATAACAAGAAAAACAATAGTTCAGTAATAATTATTTAAGCCACTGAAAATGTCCGTAGGAAAACCCAGTATACCGAAAGGGATGAGAGACTTCAGTGCCGAGCAAATGGCAAAAAGAAATTATATTTTTGATATAATCGAAGATATATTCAGAAAATTTGGTTTCCAGCCTTTGCAAACACCGACTTTTGAAAATTTATCTGTACTAACAGGCAAATACGGAGAAGAAGGGGATCAGTTATTATTCAAAATTCTTAATTCAGGCGATTTTCTCAACAAAAGCTCGGTGGCAGATTATAAGCAGGGTGCTGCTTATTTAATCAAAAAAATTAGTAAAAAAGGACTTAGGTACGATTTAACTGTTCCCTTTGCTCGCTATGTAGTTATGAATAGGGGTAAGCTAACTTTTCCTTTTAAACGTTTCCAAATACAACCCGTCTGGCGAGCCGACAGACCGCAAAAAGGACGCTATCGGGAGTTTTACCAATGCGATGCTGATGTAGTAGGTACACACTCACTAATTTGTGAGGCAGAAATATTGGCTATGATGGATGAGGTATTTCAAATCCTCAGTCTCGAGGCTTATACCATTAAAATCAATAATAGGAAAATAATGGCAGGCATTTCAAATATATTGGGGGCTAAAGGAAAAGAAAATCAACTTTTTGTCATTATTGACAAGCTAGAAAAAATAGGATGGGAAAAAGTACAGGAAGAATTAATCATCGGCGGTATGGCACGAGAAAATACCGAAAAACTTGCCCAGATCATTACCCTAAAAAGCACAACATCTGAAAAAATAGCTAAACTGAGAACATTGCTAACAGATTCTGAAGAAGGACAAGCAGGTTTGAGAGAAATAGAAGAAATTTTTGATTTAGCCCAAAAAATGCAAGTACCCTTAGTTAACACTACACTCGATTTAAGCCTTGCTCGGGGCTTATCCTATTATACTGGGGCTATTTTTGAGGCGACTATTGACAAGACTGGCATTGGAAGCATTTCTGGTGGGGGAAGATATGACAACCTGACCAGCGTGTTTGGTATGGAAGGCATGTCGGGGGTAGGCATTTCTTTTGGAGTAGACAGAATTTATGATACCCTAGAATATTTATCATTGTTTCCTTTACAAAAAACACATACAAGCCAACTACTTTTTATTAATTTTGACAAAGCCTGTGAAAGTGCCTGCCTGCCGCTATTATCAAAACTTAGGGCAGAAAATATCAGAGCAGAAATATATCCCGAACCAGCAAAAATTAAAAAGCAAATGAACTATGCCAATAGGAAGAATATTCCTTTTGTAGCTATGCTCGGACAGCAAGAACAAGAGAAAAATATGCTTACTCTAAAAAATATGCAGAGTGGTGATCAACAGATGATTACTTCAGACGAGATGGTAAACCTGTTGAAAAAAAGTTAAAAGTACCTGCTTTAACCTATTTTTTGACTATACCGCAGCAGGCAAAATGAAAAAAAAAATTGTTATATTAGGTGCAGGTGAAAGTGGTGTTGGTGCAGCCCTATTGGCAAAGTACCGAGGTTTTGAAGTATTTATATCGGATAAAAACGCCATTAAGGACTGCTACAAAACCGAGCTTATCGACCACAATATCTCTTTTGAAGAAAAAATACACAACTCAAAAAAAGTTTTTCATGCCAGCGAAGTCATTAAAAGTCCGGGTATTCCGCAAGATATATCCATTGTACAACAAATACGACAAAAGGGTATTCCTATAATTTCTGAAATAGAATGGGCTTACCGCTTTTATAAGGGAAAAATCATAGCTATTACTGGCACCAACGGAAAAACTACTACAGCACTACTCACTTACCATCTGTTAGAAGAAGCCGGACTTTCGGTAGGTATTGCAGGAAATATTGGTAAGAGCCTTTCGCGTAAGCTTTTGCAATCTTGCCCCGATTATTTCGTCCTTGAAGTCAGCAGTTTCCAACTCGAAGACATCCACAAATTCCGTCCCCATGTAGCTATGATACTAAATATCACCCCCGATCATTTAGATCGCTACGATTACCAAATGGAAAATTATATTGCTACCAAATTCCGCATCATTGAATGTATGATTACTGAAAACTTATTTATTTATTACCATCAAGACCCTTATAGTAGCGGGTGGTTGAAAAAACACCCACTGAAAATTCCGGCAATATCTTGTGCTGCGTTTATGAGCAAGGGTAATAATCTAAGAGTTACCCACCCGATTAAGCAAAACCTCAACACATTTTTCTACAACCTACCCCTAAACGGCTACCACAATGCACTTAATATGACGGCAGCCGTACAAACAGCCATGTTTTTAGGAGTTGGCAGCAACGACATACAAAAAGCACTTGGTACTTTTAAAAACGCACCGCATCGGCTCGAAAAAGTACGCACGCTAAACGAAATAGATTTTGTCAACGATTCTAAGGCAACTAATGTAGAAGCTGTTTATTATGCTTTGGATAGTTTTGAAAATTCCCTTATTTGGATAGCTGGCGGCACTGATAAAGGAAATGATTATGATACGATCTTAGCTCTGGTGAAAAAAAAAGTGAAAGTATTGATCTGTTTAGGAAAAGATAATAGCAAACTGTTGTCTTTTTTTTATGGACACATTCCCCTTATTGAGCAAACGCAAAGCATGGAGGTGGCGGTAGAATATGCTTACAAGCTGGCCGAGCCAAAAGACGTGGTATTGCTGTCGCCCGCTTGTGCCAGCTTCGATCTGTTTGATAATTATCGGCTGCGCGGAGAAGTTTTTACAGAAAAAGTAAAAAGATTGATATGATATGTTTTATCGGAAAGACCTGTCAACAATATTGTCTAAACCAAACCTGCCCGAGCCTAGCACTAAATGCTGCATGGCTACCCACAGGAAACCCATAGCAGGCAACATGCCCCATACGCCTTGCTGCCACTTCTGCGCAAATATGGCGACGAGCATAGTACAAGCAATCAGGAAGGCAGCAACTCTAGTATTAAACCCTAGTGCCAAAAACATACCGCCAACAGCTTCGCTGAAAGCACCCATCCAAGCGAAGAATAAAGGAAACATTGCAAGGATACCGCCATAATTAGCAACATCTTGCACAAACCAATCGATTACCTCGAATAAACCGAGATTTTTGTCAGCAGGCGACCAAGGCATACCGAACTTATCTGCACCAAAATCTATTGTTAATAGCGTACCACATATTAATCTCGGAATAGCAAAAAGTACATCGCCGATGACCAGCTTTTGAAGCGTAGGCCTGTTGAGGTAATAGTAAGTTTTTCTGATATTTTGCATATTTTCACTTTAAAAAACTACCGATAGAGCAGTGCAAAACTAGTATAGATTTTTACATTTGTTATTCTTTACGAACAAATGCAAGCAATGCAAATAAAATGAAAATCAAAAATGAATATTACATATTGTTGTATTATTGCTATACCCGCATCGAAGACCCGGAGAAGTTCAGAGAAGAACACCACAAACTTTGCCTCAACCTGAATTTACGAGGTAGAATTATTGTAGCCCACGAAGGGCTGAACGGCACAGTATCGGGTTTGAGAACCGACTGTCAAACATATGTGGATACATTAAGATCTGATTTGCGTTTTGCCCGCACTGACTTTAAGGTAGATACACACGAGCAACATGTTTTCAAAAAACTCAATGTACGCCATAAATCTGAAATAGTTCATTCCGATTTAATACATATTGACTTAAATAAAAAAACGGGTACTTATCTTAATCCCACAGATTTCAAGCAGGTGAAGGATGATTCTGATGTCATATTACTAGATGTGCGTTCTAATTATGAACACAAGCTCGGTAAGTTTAAAGGGGCAATAACCTTAAATATTGAACACTTTCGGGAATTACCGCAGAAAGTAAACGAGTTAGAAGTCTATAAAGACAAAAAAATTATTACTTACTGCACGGGTGGCATCAAGTGCGAAAAAGCTAGTGCCTATTTATTAGAACAAGGCTTTGAAAATGTTTATCAGTTGCACGGCGGTATTATTAAATACGGCATTGAGGTTGGCGGCGAAGATTTTGAAGGAGAGTGCTATGTATTTGATAATAGAATTAAAACCAAAGTCAATCGGGTAAATCCATCAATTATCAGCCGCTGCCATGTATGCAACAAAGTAAGTAACCACGTAGTTAACTGCGCTAATGCCAGTTGCAACCTTCACACAGTCATTTGCCAATCGTGTATGCTTGCTATGGAAGGCACTTGCTCACAAAAGTGTAAAGAAGCACCGGACAAACGCCCCTACAATACAGAAGGCTATTATGCCACCACGCCCAACGGCTACAATCCTTACAAGGGTTGCAAAAGATGATTTTTACCCAAATATAAATGCCCACAGCTACAAAAATACCATGAAATTTAATACTAAAGTTATCCACGCCGGTACGAAACCAGACCCTTCAACAGGTGCTGTTATGACCCCAATCTACCAAACTAGCACTTATGTACAATCTTCTCCTGGAGTACATAAAGGCTACGAATATGCTCGTACACAAAACCCCACCCGCGATTATTTGCAAGCAAACCTTGCTGCACTAGAAGACGGAAAATATGCTTTTTGTTTTGCCTCGGGCATGGCCGCTGTCGATATCATTGCCAAACTACTTAACCCGGGCGAGGAAGTAATTGTTACTAATGACCTCTACGGAGGCACCTATCGGATGTTTACTAAAGTATTTGAAAACTACGGTATTGTTTTTCATTTTATATCTATGCAAAATACAGAAAATATCGCTGCTTATATCAATAAAAATACCCGAATGATTTGGGTAGAAACTCCTACTAACCCTCTGATGCAAATTATTGATATAGCTAACACAGCGAAAATTGCCCAGAAACATCAAATTTTATTAGCAGTAGACAATACACTTGCCTCACCATACCTACAACAACCTCTCAATTTGGGTGCGGATATTATCATGCATTCTGCTACAAAATACCTGGCTGGCCACTCTGACACAGTGATAGGAGCTATCGTTGTAAAAGATGAGGAACTAGCTGAAAAAATAAGTTTTTTGCAAAATACTTGCGGAGCTATTCCCGGTCCGCAAGATTGCTTTCTTACACTCAGAGGAATTAAAACTTTACACCTGCGGATGCAAAGGCATTGTGAAAATGCCAAAGAAATAGCTAAATTCTTACAAACTCACCCAAAAGTTGCCAAAGTCAATTGGCCTGGTCTCAGCAGCCACCCAAATCATAGCATTGCCAAAGCACAAATGAAAGATTTTGGCGGCATGATTTCTTTTGAACTAAAAGATGATAGCATAGATACCTGTTTCCGACTCATGGAAAAATTGAAGATTTTCATACTTGCCGAATCGCTGGGCGGTGTAGAGTCTTTGTGTGGGCATCCCAGCTCTATGACTCATGCAAGTATCCCCAAAGCAGCCAGAGAAAAAGCCGGACTAAAAGACTCGCTCATCCGTTTGAGTGTGGGCATTGAAGACACTAATGATTTAATTGCTGACTTAAAAATGGCTATTGAGAAATAAAATCTCATAATATGCTTCTAAATTTTTGAGTTGGTCTTTGTCAAAAGGTCTAAAGCTGTCCGAGCATTTTTTCAGGTCGTCTATTTGGTGTAAGTGTTCTTCTCGGTTTTCGGTTGGTGGATAAATTGGAGGATTTTTATTTTTTTTTCTTCTTAAACAACCTATCAAAAGAAGTAGTATACAAAAAACTAGCACCACCCGTTACGCCCTGAATGCCAGCACCAGATGTTTCAAAATTATTAGGATTTTCCTTGCGATAGACTTTTATGCGGTATTTGCCTTCAGTGGTGAGTAGATATTCCAATGTAATATCTCCAAATAAAAAGCGGTCTTGCGCATCGGTAAATGTGCCATTGCGGCTTACCTTCAACCTGCCGTAAAAGAAAGTATAACTTAAGTTAAGGCGAAAATTATTGAGGGCATCTCTGTCAATTGTACCCAAATCAATACCTACTTCTAGGTTTTCATCTACCTGAGAAAACCAATAACTCAACTGGTTTGTCAGTAACTCACCAACACTGCTGATGGCATCACTTGCCGAAACGCCCACAAAAGAACCAGTAGGTGAGAATTTTTTCAAAACCATGAGGCTGAAAACTTGTGTGTTCAACTCCCGTTCGTCAGTGGCAATGTTTTGTTTGAAAGCAGCTACGTGGCTTTCGAGCGAAACCGTTGCATTTGGCGTAACTACCGTAGCCGGATAATCTTCAATATCAATATCAAAAGAAATTTCGGGTTGTAGCATAGCACCTTTCATTTTCAGCAGCACAGCTACAGGATACCTGCGTTTAATATCTGCCACCTGTATGACACTGCTGTCGCCTTTGGTATCTACAATGGGTGATAAGGAGGCAGATTGATTATAGGCAGCAGTCATATTAAGTTTGCCCTGATAAGGGTCGCCATCCCAAGTAATACGGGAACCGGGTACGATGTCAAATTTTTTGTCGACAATATTGAACATGGTAAAATTGTAATCACCTTGCTGTATTTCTACTGCTCCGTACATTTCAAATTTTCCTTTAGTATCTATATTCATCTTAATTTCGCCTTCTCCCCTACCTCGAATAATATCTCTTGTTTGTTTATTAAGAATAATTTCGCAATAAACATCGGGAGAAATATCAAGATTCATATTAACATTTAGAACGGCATTTTTGTCGGAAGCTTCATCCTTTAGCAGCACTTTTTGCGTACTATCTTTTAACTCAGGTTTTAAAAATGTAATAAAGTCTTTTACTTTGGCTTGTTCGGTTTGCTCGAGTGGAATATAAAGTTTAGTATCTTTTTCACCTCGTGCTTCAATATGCATAGTCATATTATCAAAAGTACCATTCATTGTAAAATCGCCAGTAACGATAGCTTTACCATAATAGAGGGAGTTGTCTCGAGAGGAAGTATTAATTGCCAAAAAATTCTCAGCACTGCCTTCTATATCGACATAAGCTCCTTGCCGACGCCCTAGATCTATTTTACCTGTCAGATAAGCATAATTTTCGTTTTCATCTTTTAAGCGAAATTTTCTAATTAATATATCTCCTTCCCGGAACCTGATTTTATCATTGAGATAATAAGTTGTATTGAAATAATCTATTCGCATCTGCCCGTCATCAATAAATATATCACCATACATTTTAGGTTTTTTCCAAGTGCCTGATATATCTAAGTATCCTAGAGCTACTCCTTTAATATGGGAAATATAACCTTTTAAGAAAGGTGTTGCTATATCTAGCGGAGCTGTTTCTAAAAGAGCATTCAGATTAATTTTGCTCGTGTCGCTATTTGTATTCAATAAACCTTTAAGGCTAATTAGCGTAGCCTGCTCCCTAATCAGTTTAGCGTTAAGGTCGAGGTTGCCATCAGTACTATTCCATACTGCTTCCGCTTTTAAGTCGCCTAAGGGAAAATCCTGATATGCAATATCATTAATTTCAATATTGTTCGTAATGTGCAAGTTATCATTAATTTCTTCGACAGATAAATCAGCATTCACTCTACCGTTAAGACGGTGATTACCTAAATAAGCATTGAACGCACTCAAATCAATATTTTTTAAATAGGCATTCAAGGATTTAACTGAATCGGCAGATAATGAGCCGCTGATACCTATACTTTTCTCATTACTCGAAAAATTAATATCCTCGATAAATATATTCCCATCAGGGTAAATAATGACTTGACCCTTCGTCCTGTCTTTCCAAAAGTTTTTGCCAAATACAAATCTTGAATTAGATATATCTAATTCATAACAATCACTAAGTATAGTCATATAGGCTTTCAGGTTCAGATAGTCGGCAGAATCGGCGTGGTGTATATAAGTATCTAATACGAAATTGCTATTTTCCCTATAGAAAAGCCCTGTAAAGTCTTTTGTACGCCTGCCACCTATTTTTTGTTCTTTCGAGTTGAAATATGCTTCATGGTAAAAGTAACTGGTATCAGCTTGTTTCGACAGCGATAGTAATATATTGTTGTCATAGCAACTAAAAGCCTCACCAATAGTGATAGTATCCGATTGCACCTCAAAAGAAATATCCGAAAAATTTCCTAACACGATATTTCCTTTTACGCTCGTACCACTTGAGATAATAATATCACGACCGAGCCAAGCCGAGAGTGGGCGAGAGTTGTACATGCTAAAAGAGATGGACAGTTTATCGGTATTAAACGTATCTTGTAGTGTGGCATAATACTCGGCAGCTACCGAATCTTTATACGGCAATGAGTATGTATACTCTTTGTACAATCTATTAACATGATCTGCAACACTCTTAAAATTAAAATTACCGGATGCCGAAAAGTCGAAAATATCGGAATAAATAGCAAATTTTCTCACGTCTTGAACAGGATAATGCTTGGTGTTGCAAAAATGTGAGTCTATTTTCAGCGTGTTTTTTTCATGCTTTAATGCAAACTTGTGCAAACTCACTCCACCGTCGATGCGTTCGGGTGTTAAACCGCTGAAATCTGCTACCAACTTGGTAGAAAGTGTCAGCTCGGAAGTAGTAAAACCTAAGGGAAGGAAGTTGACAGTATCTAAGTGGGCAGTGAACCTAAACGTTGTGTCTTCAAAATTAACTTCTCCATCTATACCTATCATTAGGTTTTTATCTTTTGCTGTCAACTTGCCTCTAAATAGTTTTTTTCGCAAGTGAGTCCTAGTGCTAATATTTCGATAAGGGTAACCCAGTATTTCCAGTTTGTCGATGCTGGCATCTAAGATAAAATCTGCTCGGTCAAGGGCTAAGCCTTTTCCTTCAATATAACCTTTCATATCTATCTGACCGATGGCTGGGTTGGTATCGATGAGCTGACCCAGCTTAAAGTTTTTTGTGGCAATATCGCCTGCATAGCGGTTATGATTAGTATTGAGACTAAGATCAGTTTTGAGTGAACCCAAACCTGTTTGAAAGTCGCCTTTTACAGTGAAATCAGTTGGGAAACCCGAAAATCTCGCATCGAAATCGACGGCTGTAAATTTTTCCATCACCTTTTGGTGCTGAGCGGGAATATACTTTGCAATATCGAGTGCAGAGACAACACTTTCTTTCAACTTTAGATCCATGAAGGTTTCTATAACTTTTGGTAAACCTATAAAGCTAGCTTTTCCTGCCAAATGGCTTTTCTTACCAAATGAAAGTTGTAAATCTTCTACGTTGCAATCTGCTAATGTTCCCTTAAAATTTCCAGATAAACGTAAAACATCAGGATATTGGTAAAGTATTGGTATAAAAGGTGCTACATCTCTGAGTACAATAATGCTGCTGTCTAAATGGGCATTCATATAAACTTTTTCATTGAATTTATTGAAGTCTTTCAGTCCTCGTTCAAAGTGCAATGCTATTGAATCTCTCAATATACTTTCTCCCACTTCAGCATAGAGCCTACCGAATAGCATTGTCTTTTTAGAAAAGTGAAAGAAAGTATTGAGTTGGCAAATATGTAGCTGGCTATGTTTTTCTTTTGCATTCAGTCCATGTACGTATAGTTCTATGGTATCTTTTACTACCCGAAGGTCAGTGATACGAGCATAGATATTTTGTATAACAATATCTTTTGGATAAAACAGCACACTGTCGCTAATAATAGGTTTATTCTCGCGAAAAGTAAAATATCCATCTCTTATCTCAGCGGCATCGACTTTAAAATGTAAAGGATCCGTTAAAGAATCGGGGGTAGGGGTGTTCTTTGTACTGAAAGTATTTAAAATACTAATCCACCGGTTGATATTCAGGGTATCTCGATGCTGAATCAGATTTACGCTGGGTCTTTGTAAGACGAGATTTTTAATATTAATTTTTCTGCCCTTCAGAAGGGAAGCAAGATTGAAGTAGGCCTGCAAACGGGCAATATTAATCATCTGATGTTTTTGGTTATCATAGATATTAACGCTATCCATCACCATTACCAGATGAACCATTTTTATATCTACTTTCTTTACAGACACAGGAAAACCTGTTAACTTTGTCAGATAATCCGAAGCACTACGGGCAAGGTAAGTCTGTACTTTTGGATGTTCGAGCAATAAATTCAACAACACAAAGATAAACAGAAAAGAGGTAATAGCCGAACGGCCAGCTTTTGTCATAAAAGCCGACAGGGCTGTCTTTCCTCGCGCAAAGTTGCTATGTGAGTTTTGAGTGTTCAAATAAGTGCTTTAGTTGATTTTTAGAGTATGATTTTAAAATCTTTTGCAGTAGCACACTATTGCGAGTAATATAAGAAAAATAAACGATAATCATAAAAAACTTAGTTTACCTTTGCAAAGATCATACGTTTTATTGTGAGTTGGGTATTATTTTACTAACTGATTCTCGTATACCAAATTTTGCATATTAATTTATTAGCTATAGAATCTTCTTGTGATGAAACTGCCGCCGCTGTTATGGTTGACGCAAAGATAAAAAGCAACATAATTGCTACGCAAGCTATTCATGAACAATACGGAGGTGTAGTGCCTGAACTAGCGTCAAGGGCACACCAAAAAAATATTATTCCTGTGGTGGATAAGGCTATTAAAGAGGCTGATATAACCACAGATAAATTAAGTGCTATTGCTTTCACACGCGGACCCGGTTTATTAGGTGCTTTGATCGTGGGTGTGGCTTTTTCAAAAGCTCTTGCCTTAGCACTGAATATTCCGATCATTGGAGTCAACCACATGCAAGCACATATTTTAGCACATTTCATTGAAGACCCCAAACCGCAATTCCCATTTCTTTGCCTAACTGCTAGTGGAGGGCATACACAAATTGTACTCGTTAAAGACTACCTCAATATGGAGGTAGTGGGTCAAACCCACGATGACGCCGTTGGGGAAGTTTTTGATAAAGCCGCAAAAATGCTAGGTCTACCTTATCCGGGTGGCATACTCATCGACAAATATGCCCAAGAGGGTAAGAACGATTCCTTTAATTTCCCAAATGTGCGCGTGCAAGGACTAAACTTCTCTTTCAGTGGTATCAAAACAGCATTTTTGTATTTTCTACAACGCAAGCAAAAAGAAGATACTCACTTCATTAAAGAAAACTTGCCCGATATATGTGCTTCTATGCAACACACACTTATTAACTTGCTCATGCAAAAGCTCAACAAAGCAGTAAAAAAATATCAAATCAAAGAAGTGGCTATCGCCGGAGGTGTATCGGCAAATTCAGCCCTGCGAACTGCCATTCAAGAAAAAGGAAACAAAGACGGCTGGCAGGTGTTTATTCCAGCTTTTGAATATTGTACAGACAATGCTGCTATGGTAGCTATGGCTGGGCATTATAAATATTTAGAAGGGCAGTTTGCCGAACAAAACGCTGCTCCTTTACCGAGAATGAAGTTCTAGTTTTAAAAAATATAAAATTAATCACACAGTATATTCAGCTTTAAGCAACATCATTTTCTTGATAAATTTGTTGTTTTCTGCCAAAGTTTTTTCCTTATTGAAACGTATAAACTCTCCTTCTGCGTGAATGGTGAAAGTATCAGACATAAAAACCGATAAACGATAGTAAGGAATTATCCAAGCATAAATCTGTCCGCCTTTATTAATATGCAAAATAATACCTTTGGGTCTAAGCTCTATATTACCATATTGCAATCCTGACGTACGCTTTTCTGCGGGCTGTAGCCCCGTACTCATTTCCTGTATCAACATCCTGCGCGAACCAATACTACCGTATTTGAGTGCTTTTAGTACAGAAAAAGCCCTACCTACTCTTTCGTCGATGGATTCTTCGATCTCATCATTTTTATGTGTAATATTAAAAAGCATATTATAATTGAATAATTGCTGGCCGTGGGTAAGAAGCGAACTACTACTCACAGCTATTTAGCGTTCTCTTGCGACAAATCTTTTGCCGTTCTACATCCTTGTAGGAAGGTCTATACCCAAAAGTCCCATGGCTTTTTGCAGCACGTTTGCCACTTGGGCCGACAGCGCAATTCTCAGGCTGATTAGTGCCTGGTTTTCATCTTTAAAAATGGGGACTTCTGCATAAAACTTGCTGTAAATTCTCGCTAAATCATAAACATAGTTAGCTAATACGGCAGTTGAATAGTCCTCGGCTGCCTCACATACTTTATCAGGGTATTTCGTTAAAAACATAATCACTTCTACCTCAACAGGCAGTAATGTATCGACAAGCTGATAGGCTTGAGTGTGGTATTTAATGCTGTCTTTACTTGCTTTGCGAATAATAGCATTGATTTTAGCAAAAGTGTATTGAATATACACACCCGTATTACCCTGAAAATCGATTGACTCTTCTGGATTAAACAAAATGCGTTTCTGAGCATCTACGCGCAGCAGATAATATTTAAGCGCACCTAAGGCTAACACCCGATAGAGTGCCTGGGCTTCGGCTGAGGTAAAATCATCAATTTTACCTAGATCAGCTGTACGAGCTTTTGCCGTTTCTACCATCTCAAGTATTAAATCATCAGCATCTACCACAGTGCCTTCTCGCGATTTCATTTTACCACTCGGTAAGTCTACCATGCCATAAGAGAGGTGATATATACCCGATGAGTAGTTTCTGCCCAATTTCGCCATAATGCATTGCAAAACCTTGAAATGATAGTCTTGTTCATTACCTACTACATAAATTGACTTTTCCATCGGAAAATCTCGATATTTTAAATCGGCTGTACCTAAGTCTTGGGTGATGTAAACTGAAGTGCCATCAGCCCTGAGCAATAATTTTTTGTCCAAAGCTTGCGCAGAAAGGTCAATCCATACTGAGCCATCAGGTTTTTGGTAAAAAATACCTTTTTCTAAACCTTCTGCCAAAATTTCTTTTCCTGAAAGATAGGTCTGTGACTCGTAATAAATCTTATCGAAAGATACCCCGATGGCTTGATAAGTGGTATCGAAACCCGCATATACCCATGCGTTCATTTGTTGCCACAATCGCTTAGTTGCTTTATCACCGGCTTCCCACTTTTTTAGCATAGCTTGAGCTTCTAACAGCAAGGGAGCATTTTTTTCTGCCTTTTCTTTTAGTTGTTCGAGCTTAGCATCGGGATACTTTTGCCGATACTGTGCGAGTAATTCTTTGATTTGCTTTTTATACTCTTGGTCGAACTTTACATAATAATTTCCTACCAGTTTGTCTCCCTTCAAGTCTTTAGAGGGGACTTCTCCATATCCGAATTTTTCGTAAGCGAGCATCGACTTGCAAATGTGGATGCCCTTGTCGTTAACTAAATTGGTTTTCATTACTTCATAGCCTCTTGCCTCCATGATTCTAGCTATTGAAAACCCTAGAAAATTATTGCGAAGGTGTCCTAAATGAAGGGGTTTGTTAGTGTTGGGTGAAGAATATTCTACCATTACTTTTTTACCGTTTTTGGGAAAAAGCTTAAGCCCAGCATTAACCTGCAGATCTGCCAATGTGTCAACCCACACACTATCGGTAATTTCAAGGTTTAGAAAGCCCTTGATAAGGTTAAAGCTTTTAATAGCCCCTACGTTTTCTTTCAAATAATTACCCACAAGAGTGCCTATTTCTCCGGGTTTTTTGCCGCTGAGTTTTACGTAAGCAAAAGTGATAAAAGTGTAATGCCCGACAAATGTTTTTTTGGTAGGCTGTAAACTGATTTCGCTAGCGGGTAGGTCAGCAGTGAATAATACACGAAAAGCTCGACTAATATTTTCCGACAAAATTTGTTTGACAGACGTAGAGGTAGTTTTGAGTTTCCGACCCATGTTGTAGAGCACAAATTACTTAAAATCAATATCCTAAAGATTGGTTTTCTACCGTTGCCAGCTGCAGTAACTTTGCATATTGTTCCGGTGCGAGATCATTGAAGAAATAATTAATTGGATTAACTTTTTTCTTATTGTGAATAACCTCATAATGCAAGTGAGGTGCCGAAGAGAGACCAGTGCTACCTACCTCGCCAATTTTCTGCCCTCTTTTAACTCTTTGTCCTTTGTATATATCCCATTTAGACATATGCGCATACTTAGTAATATAACCAAACCCGTGGTCAATTTCCACCTGCCTACCGTAGCCTTTGCTGTACTCAACTTTAGTTACTCTACCATCGGCAGTAGTGTAAATAGGTGTTCCGCGCGGTGCTGAGAAATCAACACCATGATGCATTCTACGCACTTTATAAATCGGGTGCATCCTCATACCAAAGCCAGAAGCTAAACGCATTAGTTCTTTGTTGGCAACGGGCTGAATGGCAGGAATAGATTTGAGTAGCTCAGTTTTATTTTTCGCTAGCTCTATCAACTCGTCGTAAGACTTGGTTTGTATATACATTTGTCTTTTAAGCAAGTCTATCTTTTTGACTGTGGAAAGTACCAATTCTTCTTTTGACAGTTTCTTATCAATTAATTGCTGGAATTTTCGACTGCCACCCGCACCAGCAGCCCTAATTTCTGGTGGAATGGGGTCGGTTTCAAAAATAACACGATATATTTTATCATCGCGGTGCTGCAAGTAGCCCAGCATTTGACGCATGTCACCAATTTCTTTTTCTATCAGTTGATAAGAATACAGTAAATCCTTATTCTCTTTCATGAGTTCTCTTTCTCTATCTGAAGGGAAGAATTTATAGCGTACATAAGCAAAACCGAATCCGAAGATGATACATATAAACACAAAACCCAGTGTGTTCATTACTACATCTGTAATAGGAGTTTTTACCCGTTCATACCGACAGGTCTCCGTGTCGTAATAGTATTTAATTCTAGCCATTTTACATTGTCGTTATGAGATATTTTTACTTTTTAAGATTCAATGAGAAAGCATAGTTTGCTGCAAAAATCATAAAATTAATCCAGTTATGCAATAACTCAACTCTAAAGTTCTATATAGACAGTTAAAGAATCAGCAAAGCCTGTTTCCCAAAAACCTATTTCGAGTAAATAGCCTTTTTTATCCTCAAAGCCTAGGATTTCATGCTGTGTTAAGTCTAACAACCAACAGGTTGGCTCAGTATTTTTTAGGGGTAAAATTTCTGGAAAACGCACCCCTTCAACACCGATGATGATAGGTTTTTTGATATCGGCAAATGAGTTGGCAGCAATAATAACAATAGAATCAGGTTGGGCGTAGCGGTCATGAAGGGCAAACTGAGGAACTATTTTTTCTCCTTCAAACAAATATGAAAAGATAGGTGCAAATGTAAGGGCTATGACAGGAACGATAAAAGCAGCAAATATTATGAGTTGCCTGCTGTGACCGATTGTTTTCTTATTCATAAAGTATTGAATTTTTGGCACGCTCAAAGTTTTGCTATTTACTTTAAGCAATTTTCGTAAATGCGGACTAACTTTGCAGCGTTGTTTATCATTACGTTTTTTATTACCATATGTTGAGAAAAAAATATGCGCAATACATTTGATATAATCGTAGTAGGTAGCGGCCCGGGCGGCTACGTGGCAGCCATTAGGGCTTCACAATTGGGCTTAAAGACGGCAGTTATAGAAAAAGCTGAATTGGGTGGAATATGTTTAAACTGGGGTTGCATTCCTACAAAAGCACTACTAAAAAGTGCACAAGTTTTCGAATATATTAAACACGCAAAAGATTATGGCATCGAAGTGGTAGAATCTTCTATTGATTTTAAAAAGATCATTCAGCGCAGCAGGGATGTAGCTAAGGGCATGAGCAAAGGTATTGAGTTTTTATTTAAAAAAAATCAAATTGAAAAAATAGCTGGTTTTGGTAAACTGGTTTCCGCCAATAGTGTGGAGGTAATAGATGCTGACGGCAATAAAAATAACTACCGAGCAAAACACATCATTCTGGCTACCGGCAGCCGCTCTAAAGATCTCCCCAATCTTTGTATTGATAACGAAAAAATCATCGGTTATAGAAAAGCTATGGTGCTAGAGAAGCAACCTAAGAGCATGGTAGTAATAGGCTCAGGAGCTATCGGTGTTGAATTTGCGTATTTTTATCAAACCATTGGCACACAAGTAACCCTAATAGAATATATGCCACAAATCGCACCGCTTGAAGACACAGATATTTCAAAACAACTGGAAAAGTCTTTCAAAAAAAATGGTATAAAAGTCATGACTAGTTCAATGGCAGAATCGGTAGATACTTCAGGAAAGAACTGCAAAGTGAGTGTAAAAACGCAAAAAGGCAATCAAACCATTGGTTGCGATGTCGTGCTTTCTGCCGTAGGGGTCGACACGAATATTGATAGAATTGGTTTGGAAGAAACCGGTGTAGCTACAGAGGGAGGAAAAATACTTGTAGACGAACAGTATCGCACGAATATTTCTGGTATTTATGCTATTGGCGATATTGTATCGGGGCCTGCTTTGGCTCATGTTGCCTCGGCAGAAGGTATTATTTGTGTAGAAAAAATTGCCGGCCTTAATCCAGAGCCATTAGATTATGATAATATTCCGGGCTGCACTTACTGCCACCCCGAAATTGCCTCCGTAGGTTATACAGAAACGCAAGCAAAACAAGCGGGGTACGAAATCAAAGTAGGTAAGTTTCCTTTCTCAGCTTCTGGTAAAGCAAGTGCCAGCAGCGCAAAGGAAGGCTTTATCAAAGTAATATTTGACGCTAAATATGGCGAGTGCTTGGGTGCTCATATGATTGGCTCTAACGTAACGGAAATGATCGCAGAAGTCGTTGTAGCCCGAAAACTAGAAACTACCGGGTACGAAATAATCAAATCTGTGCATCCTCACCCGACCATGTCAGAGGCTATTATGGAAGCCACAGCCGATGCTTATGATGAGGTGATTCACCTATAATATCATTAAAAATTCTATTCGTTTTATCTAGTTTAAAATTGCTGAAAACACACCATGTCCGATAGCACTCTACAAGCCAATCAACTCGACAAACTCTACCAGTCTCGTAAAGTAGTGAACCAAGTATCTGTTCAAGTAAAGCAGGGCGAAATCGTTGGGCTTCTCGGACCAAACGGAGCCGGTAAAACCACCACTTTTTATATGATTGTTGGCTTAATTAAGCCAAACAAAGGCAATATATATCTGGACGATGAGAATATTACGTCTCTTCCCATGTACAAGCGTGCAAAAAGGGGAATAGGTTACCTAGCTCAAGAACCCTCTATTTTTAGGAAACTTACAGTAGAAGAAAATATCATGGCTCCCCTAGAGATGAGTAACCTCCCAAAAAATGAGCGAAAAGTAAAAACAGAACAATTATTAGAAGAACTTCACCTCCTGAAAGTACGAAAAAACTTGGGTATCGTGCTTTCAGGAGGTGAGAGAAGACGAACCGAAATTGCCAGAGCACTTGCAGTAGATCCCAAATTTGTACTGCTCGACGAACCCTTTGCAGGTGTAGACCCCATCGCTGTAGAAGAGATTCAAAAAATTGTTTATAATTTGAAGAAAAAAAATATCGGTGTACTTATTACAGACCACAACGTAACCGAAACACTATCTATTACAGATAGAGTATATATTTTGTCAGAAGGGAAGATTTTCCGTACAGGCGTACCTGAAGTACTGGCTATCGATGAAGAAGTCAAGAAAGCATACTTCGGTCAGCATTATGAGTTTAAGAGAAAAACATGGCAGTAATCCAAATAAAGACATTGTAAAAAAAACTCGTAGATGCTCACTCAGCTGATCCAACATCTTATCAAAAGAAGAATAAAACGCATCAAAGGTTTTATGTATCATCCACATGAAACTCAAGAGCGACTTTTTAATCACCTGATTACAACTGCCAGTACCACTGCTTGGGGGCGGCGTTTTGGCTACCGTGAAATTAAGACTTATCAGCAATTTAAAGAAAGAATTCCCATCAGCACCTATGAGCAGCTTTTTCCTTACATAAAACGTCAACTTTACGGTGAACAAAACGTACTTTGGCCTACTAAAATTAGTAACTTTGCCAAGTCCTCTGGCACTACTAATGCCAGAAGTAAATACATACCTATCTCTAAAGAGTCGTTGAACGGAGGACACTTTAAGGCGGGCATCGACATGATTGCCATTTATTTGAACCGCTATCCCAAAAGTAGTTTCCTTAAGGGAAAAAATATTAGTGTCGGAGGTAGTCTACAGAAAAACCCTGATATGCCTGCTATTACTTGTGGTGATATTTCGGCTGTTATTATGAAAAATCTCCCTTTTTGGGCAGAGTACCTTCGTGTACCCAAATTAAAAGTATCTCTAATGGCTCAGTGGGAAGAGAAAATTAGGAAAATGGCACAGATTACCAGTAAGCAAAATATTACCGGAATGTCTGGCGTACCCACGTGGATTATTGTCCTTTTACGGCATACTCTAGAAATTACGGGTAAACAAAATATACTCGAGGTGTGGCCTAATATTGAAGTGTTTTCTCACGGCGCCGTAGCTTTCGGTCCTTATCGTCAGATTTTTCGTCAGCTGATTCCTAAAGATGATTTTCACTATATGGAAATTTATAATGCCTCAGAAGGTTTTTTTGCTATTCAGGATACAGATGCCGCTGATGAAATGCTGCTGCTCTTAGACCATGGAGTGTATTATGAGTTTATTCCGCTAGAAAACGCCGACGATGAAAATCCGCCAGTATGTCCCTTGGCTCAAGTACAGATAGGCAAAAATTATGCTTTACTCATTAGTACCAATGGCGGGCTGTGGCGCTATAAAATTGGCGATACGATTCGCTTTACATCTCTTGAGCCATATAGGATAAAAATTTCGGGCAGAACAAAGCATTTTATCAATGCTTTTGGTGAGGAGGTGATAATAGAAAATGCAAATACTGCCGTATCTGCTGCTTGCCAACAAACCGATGCTGTTATTACCGATTTTACCGTAGCCCCTATCTATTTGGAAACCAATAAGAAAGGCGGACATGAATGGATAATAGAGTTTGAAAAATTACCGAAAAGTGTAGCGCAGTTTACAGAAATTGTTGATAGTAAGCTCAGAGAAGTTAATTCCGATTACGATGCCAAGCGCTATCAAAATATGGCACTCGTTATGCCCAAAATACACGATGTACCTAAAGGTACTTTTTATCTTTGGATGAAAAATCGCAACAAATTAGGAGGGCAATACAAAGTACCGCGCCTGTCTAATAACCGTGAATATGTAGACAGTATTCTCAACATGTTGGCCCATAGAAGTAGCTAATCCAATCACAAAGTGTACAACGCAGAAACGCGGACTCACGTAGACCACATTGAATTTCTCAAAAATAGATATACATTCTGCCGCTGTATTCAGGTGAGAGTGAGCAGATTAATTTTTTAATTACAAATAATTATTCACTGCCGAATTTAGTCTAAAATAAATATTTATAGATATATATAGATATTAAAATATATTATCTAAATTTGTTGCAACACTTTTCAGATTGTCTATTGACGTTTTACTAGCCCGTAGAAATGACTTATCAACAACACTACGAACAGAGTCTCAAGGACAGTGGCGTGGATTTTTGGAAAGAACAGGCAAAATCCATTGCCTGGTTTGAGTTTCCCAAAACAATTTTATCCCAAGATGATGAAGGGCTTTGTCGGTGGTATAAGGGCGGAAAGCTCAATACTGCCTATTTAGCTTTAGACCATCATGTTAAAAATGGTTGTGCCGAGCAAACTGCTCTCATATATGACTCGCCTGTAACCCACACAAAAGCAGAATACTCTTACCGAGAGGTATTGGATCAAACTGCCTGCTTTGCCGGAGTTCTAAAAAACCTTGGCGTCCAAAAAGGGGATCGCGTAATTATTTATATGTCTATGATACCACAGGTAGTTTTTGCTATGTTGGCTTGTGCGCGTCTGGGAGCAATACATTCCGTTGTTTTTGGTGGCTTTGCCGCACACGAATTAGCACTGAGAATTGATGATGCGCAGCCCAAGGTCATTTTGATGGCTAGTGGTGGTTTGGAAATTGACCGAATAGTACCCTACAAACCCATTGTTGATGCAGCTATTGAAAAAGCTAGATACAAGCCCGAAGTCTGTGTAGTATATCAGCGAAACTTCGTACAGGCAGACCTGCAAGCTGGCAGAGATTACGACTGGGAAACCTTACGAGCTAAAGCCTCCCCCCAAGATTACGTACCCGTAGAGGCAACAGACCCATTGTATATTCTGTACACTTCTGGCACTACCGGACAACCTAAAGGCATTGTACGCGACAATGGAGGGCATGCAGTAGCTATGTATTTTAGTATGAAACACATTTACGATGTGTCGCCCGGTGATGTTTATTGGGCTGCCTCCGATGTCGGCTGGGTAGTGGGTCATTCTTACATTGTTTATGCCCCGCTCATTTATGGCTGCACGACCGTTTTATTTGAAGGAAAGCCCGTCAAAACACCCGATCCGGGTGCCTTCTGGCGAGTTATTAATGAATATCGGGTGAAAGTGTTTTTTACAGCACCTACTGCTTTTCGTGCTATCAAAAAGGAAGATCCTGAAGGTAGTTTCAGAAATCCATACGATACAAGCAGTTTAAAATATTTATTTTTAGCAGGCGAACGCACAGATATAGCTACTTTAGAATGGTGTGAGAAAATACTCAAAGTTCCTGTTATTGACCATTGGTGGCAGACAGAGTCAGGTTTTCCTATGTTGGCTAATATGGCTGGGGTAGAATTGCTAAAAATAAAGCCCGGCTCGGCAGGTAAGCCCGTTAGTAGTTTTGAGGTAGCCATTTTAGATGTTGATGCAAAATTATTGCCTGCCCACGAAGAAGGTGCCGTGGCTATTAAATACCCTTTACCACCCGGCTGCCTGCCAAATCTTTGGCAGGATACTGCCCGTTTTAAATCTTCTTACTTAACACCTTTTCCCGGATATTATTTCTCTGGAGATGGCGGCTACAAAGACGAAGAAGGCTACGTATTTATTACGGGTAGAATAGATGATGTTATCAATGTAGCAGGACACAGGCTATCTACTGCACAAATGGAAGAAGTATTAGCTTCTCACCAAGCAGTTGCCGAATGTGCAGTCGTGGGTACTTTTGATGCTTTGAAAGGACAGGTACCTGTCGGTTTCTTTATTATGAAAGCAGGAATCCAAATACCCGAGATAACTATTGAGAAAGAGTTGGTTGAGATGGTACGAGAAACCGTCGGGCCGGTCGCCTCTTTCAAAAAAGCTGTCTGTGTGAATAGACTACCCAAAACACGCTCTGGAAAAATTTTAAGAAAAATTATACGGGCAATCGCCGACAAACAACCTTTTAGCCCACCTTCTACTATTGAAGATATAAGTGTGTTAGATGAGCTAAAAATGCTGATAAATGAAAAATTAACAAGCTGAGATAAATCAATTATTACGCTAAAATCTAGCTAAATACCTATATCGTATGAAAAGAACATTTGACAATTTCAATCATTATGTGCAGGAGTACCTGCGCAGTGTAGAAAATCCGGAAGCTTTTTGGGAAGAGAAAGCGAAAGATTTTATTTGGTATAAACCCTGGAACAAAATACTAACGTGGGATTTTACCAAACCAGAAGTAAAATGGTTTGAAGGAGCAAAACTCAACATCACAGAGAATTGTATTGACAGGCATTTGACGGATAGAGCAGACCAAACGGCCATTATATGGGAAGCTAATGACCCAAACGAACCCGCACAGCATATCAGCTATCTGGACTTACACAGAGAAGTATGTCGTTTGTCCAATACACTCAAAAATAATGGCGTAGAAAAAGGCGACAGAGTATGTATTTATATGCCTATGGTACCAGAGTTGGCTTATGCCGTGCTTGCATGTGCTCGAATTGGTGCGGTGCATTCGGTCGTATTCGCCGGCTTTTCATCTTCTGCCCTAGCAGATAGAATTAATGATGCCACTACCAAAGTAGTACTAACTGCCGACGGTGCTTATCGCGGAGCGAAAATATTGGACTTGAAAAGTCTTGTCAACAAAGCTTTGGAATCCTGCAATTGTGTGGAAACCGTACTGACGCTTCAGCGTACAAAAAATGAAGTGTATATGCAAACAGGTAGAGATCTATGGTGGCACGAAGAAACCGCCAAGGTAGATAGCGATTGCTCTCCGGCAATAATGGATGCCGAAGACATGCTCTTTATTTTATATACCTCAGGTTCTACTGGCAAGCCCAAAGGGATGGTGCATACCTGTGGCGGTTATATGGTGTATACGGCTTATACTTTTCAGAATGCTTTTCAGTACCAGACGGATGAAATATACTGGTGTACAGCTGATATAGGCTGGATTACAGGTCATTCTTATATCGTGTATGGTCCGCTATCATCGGGTGCTACTACCGTTATGTTTGAGGGCATACCTTCTTATCCGCATATGGGTAGGTTTTGGGAAGTGGTAGAAAAGCATAAAATTAATATTTTTTATACGGCACCCACCGCCATTCGTGCCTTAGAAAAAGCAGGGGCAGAATTTCCTCGAAAACATGATCTTTCTTCACTGAGAACAATAGGTACGGTTGGAGAACCAATTAACGAAGAAGCATGGCATTGGTACAATACCCATATCGGCGGTAATAGATGTCCAGTGGTAGATACCTACTGGCAAACAGAAACGGGTGGTTTCATGATTTCTCCTATCTCAGGAATAACACCTACTAAGCCTGCCCATGCTGGTTTGCCGCTGCCCGGCGTCCAACCCTGCATTGTGGGTGAAAATGGTAAGGAGCTTACTGGCACCAATGTAGAAGGTAGGTTTTGTATTACATTTCCTTGGCCCTCTATTGCCCGAACTATCTACGGCGACCACCAGCGCTTTAAAGATACTTATTTCTCTAACTTTGAGAAGAAATATTTTACAGGTGACAGTGCCAAAAGAGATGCTGAAGGTTATTACCGCATTGTCGGTCGCGTGGATGATATTATTATTACTTCCGGACATAATCTGGGTACGGCAGAAATAGAAAGTGCTATCGATGAACACAAAAATGTTTGTGAAACAGCAGTAGTGGGCTACCCGCACGATGTGAAAGGCAATGCTATTTACGCCTACGTTACCTGTTATAAAGCTCCTGAAGATGCGGATATATTGCGATCTGAAATTCTATCCTTAGTAGCTCAAACTATCGGACCTATTGCCAAGCCTGAAAAAATTCAGTTTGTATCGGGTTTACCCAAAACGCGTTCGGGAAAAATCATGCGCCGGATCCTCAGAAAAGTAGCCGAAGGAGACACTTCTAACTTGGGCGACGTATCTACCTTGCTCAACGCCGAAGTAGTAGATGAAATTATCGAGGGTAGATTTGAAGTAAACGAGTATTGATTATTATACTACCGATATTTCTTATAACTAGCCGCAGAATATATTATTCCTTGTGTATTATTCTTTGCTTCGGCTATTGTTCGGTTAAAAATCCTGAAAAGTGAAAATTTTGCCAATTCTTCATTAGCTCAAACAACCCAAATGACGCTTTCAAACGGCAAAACTCTCGCCACAACCACAGGTTCGCGTGGCGTTAGGATTAATAAATTGAAAACCTTTTCCGTTTAAACCGCTGGAAAAATCAAGTGTAGTACCTAACAAATATAACAGGCTTTTTTTGTCAACCAATAGTTTGATACCTCTGTCTTCAAAAACTTGGTCTTCTTTTCGGATTTGGTTATCAAAATCCAAATCATACATCAAGCCAGAACACCCCCCACCTTTAACAGATACCCTAATATGATAACCCTCTCCTTTGTCGTCCTGCTGGCGCAAATGAATAATGTGTAATCGTGCATTTTCAGTAACTTTAATCATAACCTTTAACAATATTTTAACGAATAAATTACTTCAAAGAGTATACCCTAGCATAACAAGTGCTTATATGAAACAATCAAATGACATTTGGGTTTAACAAAGGTGCAAAAATAATACAAACAAACTTTTTAAAAATGTATTATTCGTACTTTTTTATTTTTTGCCAACTCACTAATGTAAACTTGTAGCCATGGAGCAAATCAGAAATTTTTGTATTATCGCCCATATTGATCATGGGAAAAGTACTCTTGCCGATCGTTTGCTGGAATGTACGCAAACTGTTTCAAGAAGAGAAATGCAAGCGCAGTTGCTCGATGATATGGATCTGGAGCGTGAAAAGGGCATTACTATTAAAAGCCATGCTATCCGTATGAATTACCATTTAGAAGGTATTACTTATACTTTAAACCTCATAGATACTCCCGGACATGTTGATTTTTCCTATGAAGTTTCGCGCGCCATTGTTGCCTGCGAAGGCGCTTTACTGGTTGTCGATGCGGCACAGGGCATTGAAGCCCAAACAATTGCTAATTTGTATCTCGCCCTCGATAACGATTTAGAAATTATCCCCGTACTCAATAAAATCGACTTGCCAAGTGCGCGTGTTGAAGAAGTATCCGATGAAATTATTGACCTGATTGGCTGCTCTGCAGAAGATATTATTCATGCAAGTGCTAAAGAAAGTATTGGTATAGAAAAAATACTTCAGGCAATAGTACACAATATACCCGCCCCACAAGGAGACCTGAATGCACCTTTACAAGCACTCATTTTTGATTCGGTATTTAATTCTTACCGCGGTATAGAAGTTTACTTTAAAGTAGTAAATGGCAGTATTAACCTCGGCGATAAAGTAAAATTTATAGCAACAGATAAAATCTATGACGCCGACGAAATAGGTGTATTAAAACTCAAACAAGAGCCACGAAAAAGCCTAAAAACAGGAGAAGTTGGCTATATTATTTCAGGCATTAAAATAGCCAAAGAAGTGAAAGTGGGCGATACAATTACACATGCTGAACATCCTTGCCAAGAAGTGATCAAAGGTTTCGAAGACGTTAAGCCTATGGTCTTTGCTGGTATTTATCCAGTAGACACACAAGAATTTGAAGAATTGAGAAGTGCAATAGAAAAACTACAACTCAATGATGCCTCATTAGTTTGGACACCAGAGAGCTCTACAGCCCTGGGATTTGGCTTCCGATGTGGTTTTCTCGGCATGTTACATATGGAGATCATACAGGAAAGGCTCGAAAGAGAATTTGGCATGACTGTAATTACCACTGTGCCTTCCGTGCAGTATTATGCTATCACTAACAAACATGAAAAACTCACTATCAACGCACCTTCCGAGCTACCAAACCCTAATAACATAAAATATATAGAAGAACCTTACATCCTTGCGTCAATTATTTCTCTTGCCCAATATATCGGGCCGATTATCAAACTGTGCATAGAAAAAAGAGGCATAATTAAAAATCAGGTCTACCTCACGACCAACAGAGTAGAGTTAAAGTTTGAAATGCCATTGGCAGAAATTGTCTTTGATTTTTTCGATAAGCTCAAAAGTATCTCAAAAGGATACGCCTCACTCGATTACGAACTCATCGGTTTCCAAATTGCTAAGCTAGTAAAACTTGATATGATGATTAATGGAGAGCCAGTCGATGCACTCTCAGCAATTGTTCATCGCGAGAAGGCTTATGAGTGGGGGAAAAAAATTTGTGAAAAACTTAAAGACTTGCTCCCAAGACAGCAATTCGAGATTGCCATACAAGCAGCAATTGGGCAAAAAGTTATTGCTCGCGAAACGGTAAAAGCCTTACGTAAAAACGTAACTGCCAAATGCTATGGCGGAGACATCACCCGAAAAAGAAAGCTACTCGAAAAGCAAAAGAAAGGTAAGAAAAGAATGCGGCAAGTGGGTAGTGTAGAAATACCACAGGAGGCTTTTATGGCAGTCTTAAAACTCGACTGAACTAAAAAAAACAAAAAGTCCTTAGCAATGAGAAATTCTAAGGACTTTAATGAAACATTAATCAAAATATCATTTCAGTTCAATTTCAGCACCTGCTTCTTCGAGTTGTTTTCTCAAGCCTTCGGCTTCATCTTTAGGTACTCCTTCTTTAAGAGTAGAAGGTGCCGTGTCGGCTAGTTCTTTAGCTTCTTTGAGTCCTAAGCCGAGTAAACTCTTCATTTGTTTTACCACATTGAGTTTTGCACTACCCGTTGATTTCAATATAATATTAAAATCCGTTTTTTCCTCAGCAACGGGCGTATCACCGCCTTCAGCCGCAACCACTGCAACAGGCGCAGCCGTAGCGGGTTCAATGCCGTGTTCTTCTTTTAAAATAGTAGCCAGTTCATTTACTTCTTTTACGCTTAAATTAACCAGCTCTTCAGCGAATTTTTTTAAATCTGCCATTTTAGTATGTATATAAATAAATTTTAAAAATTTTAAAAAAAACGAATATTCGCATGCCCCTTAATCTACCATGTTAGATTGTAAGCCTACAATTTGGAAGCTATAAGCCCTCGATTAAGAGGACTGTACGTAACTGCTTTTATTCTTTTTCAGACAATGTTTTAATAAGTCCTGCCAACGTGTTGCTGCCACTTTTTAGGGCAGACACTACATGCGTAGCAGGAGATTGTAATAGGGCGATTACATCACCTATTAGCTCTTTTTTAGACTTTAATACACTCAGCATATCGAGATGCTCGGCACCTATGAATAGGTCTGAGTCTATAGAAGCACCCTTGAGAAGTGGCTTTTCTGCCTTGGGGTTTTTCTTTTTATACTCTTTTAATACTTTAGCAGAAGCACTGCCTGACCCCAGTGCGATCATAACTCCCGAAGTGCCTTTGAGTACCTCATCGGCAAAGGCATCGTAATCGGTATCTAATGTGTCTAACGCTTTACGAATTAATGTATTTTTGAATAGTTTGTACTCTATTCCCTGCTCAAAGCACATTTTTCTGAAGTCATTGACTTCTACCGCACTCATGTCTGAAGGGTCAGTAATATAGAAATAATCCGTTTTCGCCAACTTTTCACTCAGCTCTGCTACTAATGTTTCTTTTTCTTGTCTAGTCATGATTAAATACCAGCTATGGTTGCTTTATCTATTTTAATTCCAGGACTCATAGTACTCGATAAACTCACCGATCTGAAATAAATACCCTTTGCACCCGCAGGTTTTAGTTTAGAAAGTGTTTGTACTAGTTCAGTCGCATTTTCTTCTAACTTATCAGCACCAAAAGATATCTTTCCTATGCTGGCGTGAATAATACCAAATTTATCTACTTTAAAATCAATTCTACCAGCTTTTACCTCTTGAATAGCCTTTCCTACCTCGTTAGTTACATTACCCGATTTAGGGTTAGGCATCAAGCCTCTAGGACCTAAAATACGTCCTAATTTACCTACTTTTGCCATAGTCGTGGGCATTGTAATGATTACGTCAATGTTTGTCCAGCCTTGTTCTATTTTTTTTATGTATTCATCCAGACCCACATAATCGGCTCCCGCTGCTTTTGCCTCTTCTTCCTTATCAGGCGTACACAAGGCCAGTACTTGTATTTGCTTACCCGTGCCGTGTGGCAGGGTGGCTACCCCTCTCACCATCTGGTCGGCCTTTCGGGGGTCTACCCCTAGGCGAACATCGAGGTCTACGGAAGCATCAAACTTAGCTCGGGTAATTTCTTTGACCAAACTACAGGCCTCTTCCAGGGCATATTCTTTTGTTTTATCGACCTTTGCCGATGCGTCTTTATACTTTTTCGTTGGCTTTGCCATTATCATTTATCTTATTTATTAATTATTTGGTGAACTACCCACCCGCAACAGAGCCGACGGGTAGGTCTTCAGGGCTTATAGTCTCACCTGACAGCAAAACCTCATCCTGTTTTGTTTTTTATCCGACGGAATCCCACAGCCAGATCGCGTATTTATTTCTTGCTTTATCATATCGGGATAAACAGCGATTATTACCACCGCATTAACACTTCGTTCAATTTTGTGCTGGAGCATCACCACTAACGGTAATGCCCATACTTCTAGCTGTCCCTGAAATCATTTTCACAGCCGACTCTGTTGTAAAAGCATTCAGGTCGGGCATTTTAGTCTCGGCAATTTGTCGCACTTGAACCCAAGTAACGCTGGCTACCTTGTTGCGATTTGGTTCTGGAGAGCCTTTTTTAATTTTAGCAGCTTCCATCAACATGGTTGTTGCTGGGGGGGTTTTGATGACAAAACTGAAGGACTTATCAGCATAAATAGTAACTAACACGGGCAGCAGCACACCTGCTCTGTCCTGAGTCCTAGCATTAAATTGCTTACAAAAATCCATAATATTGAGTCCCTTACTACCCAATGCCGGTCCGATAGGTGGGGAAGGGTTTGCCGCTGCTCCTTTAATCTGTAATTTAAGAAATCCTACAGGTTGTTTAGCCATTTTTTTGTCAAATTCAAATTACTTACTTTTTACTAAATTACTCTTGCTTTGCCACTTGTGAATAATTCAATTCTACAGGGGTATTTCTGTCGAAAATTTTTACCATTACATTTAGCCTTTTTTTGTCTTCAAATACTTCCTCTACCGTACCCGTGAAGGTATTAAAAGGACCGTCTATCACTCTAATAACTTCCCCAGCTATGTAGCTCAAGGCTTCTTTTACTTCGTAATCGTCCATTTCTTCTACTTTACCGAGAATTCTATTAATCTCTGTTTCTCGCATGGGCTGCGGCAGCTTATTTGGGTCTTTCGTATCATTGTTTAGAAAACCTATCACTCCGGGAATATTTTTTACTGTATGTAGTAGTTCACCGTGTGCTAAATTTGCCTGTATGATGACATAACCGGGGAAAAAATTCTTCTCAATAGCCACTTTTTTGCTCTTTCCATCCTTGAGCTTACGAATTTGATACACTTTCTCAGAGGGTGTGAGTACTTGAGGAAGGTAAGATTCTAACTTAGAGCTGACAATCTCTTTTTCAAGATAAAATTTTATTTTTTTCTCCTGCCCACTGACTACCCGCACAACATACCATTTTAACTCGCTCATCTCTCTTTAATTTAATATTAGAAAGAATAATAAAAGGCTTCTAAAGCACCATTAAATAAGAAATCTATCAAGCCTATCACTAAAGCAAACACAACAGAGGCTATCAGAACCAATACAGAACTTTGCTGTAATTCCGAATAAGTAGACCAAGTTACATGGCGTAGCATCTCAACGTAAGAGTGTTTGAAAAATTGCGTTAGCTTTTTCACGACAAAAAACAGTAGTTAATCATAAATTACCAATATAAAACCTTGGTTCTAAAAGCACGGGCGGAGAGGCTCGAACTCCCAACCTTCGGTTTTGGAGACCGATGCTCTACCAATTGAGCTACACCCGTAGCTAAATGAGCTCAGTAGAAACAGGTGGCAAAAATAGTTATTCATTATTGTTTTTTCAAACAAAGGCTTGAAAAAAATTGTCCTTACCCGCTTTTACCCTGTGTAAGCCTTGAGTGAACAGACTAAAAAAGCAAAAAAACAGCATATCAAAATACATTATACCTCACATACAGCTCTTTAACCTGAGTTCTACTGCGCGTTGGTGTGCCACCAGTTGTTCATGTTGAGCCATTTCTACCACAGTTGCCCCAATCTGACGAATACCTTCTTTGGTGAGGTACTGAAAGGTAATTTTTTTTACGAAACTGTCTAAAGAAACGCCACTGTAGGCCGTGGCGTAGCCGTTGGTCGGCAGTGTATGGTTAGTGCCTGAAGCGTAGTCGCCAACACTTTCAGGCGTATAGTTTCCTAAGAATACAGAGCCGGCATTGGCAATTTGGTCACTATATTTTTTAAAGTTCTCAGAAGCAATAATCAGATGTTCTGGCGCATAGGTATTGATTAAATCGATTATTTCTGCCCGTGATTTTAGTAGAAAAGCACGACTTTTTGCCAAAGCAGCAGAAGCAATTGCTTTTCTGGGCAAAGTATCCAACTGTTTTTCTATTTCGGCTATGGTTTGTTCTACGATCGTTTCATTAGATGAAACCACGATCACCTGGCTGTCCTCTCCGTGTTCGGCCTGAGAAAGTAAATCGGCAGCTACAAAAGCAGGCTTAGCCGTCTCATCGGCAATTACGGCTACCTCTGAAGGACCAGCCGGTAAATCAATAGCGACAGCACCCGCTTTGCTCACCAGTTGCTTGGCACAAGTAACATACTGGTTGCCAGGTCCGAAAATTTTATGGGTTTTAGGAATAGACTCGGTGCCGAAGCTCATTGCAGCAATAGCCTGAACACCACCTGCTTTAAAAATTTTTTCAATACCTAATAAATGTACACTGAATAAAATAGCAGGATGTATTTCGCCCTGTCGGTTGGGAGGTGTACACAAAATAATTTCACTACATCCAGCAATTTTTGCCGGAATACCCAACATCAAAATCGTAGAAAACAACGGGGCAGTACCTGCCGGAATATATAAACCTACTTTTTCTACAGCTACTGACTTGCGCCAGCAATATACGCCGGGCATAGTTTCTATTTTGCGGCTTGTTTCTTTTTGTGTTTCATGAAAGATATGAATGTTGTGGGCAGCCGTTCTGATAGCAGTCTGCAAAGACTGCGGACACTGAGAAATACCCGCCGCTATTTCTGCTTTACTAACTGTAAGGCGATTAATTTTAGCCTTATCAAATTCAAGAGTATATTTCAAAACAGCCTCATCTCCATAAAACTTTACTTCGTCTAGGATGGATTGGGTGGCATTTTCTAGCATTTTCATATCGGTGGTAGGCCTTTGCAGCCACCGTTGCCATTGTTTCTTTAGCGGATATTTAATAACTTCCAAATTGATAGTGTTTAAGTAGTGTTCACTTTGCGGTAGTTCTTTAATAATATTGTTGAAAAGTTCACTAAACGACTATTTTTTCAATAGACGTTACCAATATACCCTGTGCACCCAAGTGTTTTAGCTGAGCAATAATTTCCCAAAAATCATTTTCACCAATAACGCTGTGTACCGAACTCCAGCCCGCCTCTGCCAAAGGCAATACTGTGGGACTTTTTATGCCCGGTAGTATGGCAATAATATCATCCAATTTATGCTCGGGTGCATTCAGCAATATATATTTGAAATCTTTTGCTTTTTGCAAAGTACTCATCCTAAAAAGTAAATCATTGAGTATTTGCTGCCGTTCTGCTTGCAAGTACTCGTGTGCTATCATCACCGCTTGCGAATGTAGGATGGGTTCTACTTCTTTCAGACCGTTCATAAAAAGTGTACTTCCCGAACTCACCAAATCGCAAATAGCATTTGATAAACCAATGCTCGTAGCAATCTCTACCGAGCCGCTAATTTCGCGAATACTTGCCTGAATATTTTTTTTTGCTAAAAAATCAGACAATATATTCGGGTAGGAAGTAGCTATCTCCATAGCGTTCAAATCGGTAATATCTCTATAATTGTACTCTCTGGGCAGCGCAATGGATAAGCGGCATTTGGCAAAACCCATGTGATGTATAACAGCTACTTTTTTTCGTTTTTCCAGCACAATATTCTCTCCGACGATTCCGATGTCAGCAACTCCTTCAGCAACATACTGAGGAATATCATCATCTCTTAATAGTAATACTTCCAAAGGAAAATTGTTGGCAGGAACTTTTAAAGTGTTCAGCATGTTATTAAACTCGATGCCGCAGTCTTTTAATATTTTCTCCGACTCTTTTTGCAGCTTTCCCGATTTTTGTATGGCAATCTTTACTTTCTTCTGCATGGGTTGATTAATAATCGATAATGATGAATTAATTATAAATTGTCTTTTACAAATTTTGCAATGATAATTTTACTCAACACATGTTTTTCTCTCCGTTTTTTTCTTATCTTTGTGCTTCTGCATTGTGGGTACGTGAATGTTGTGTATATTTTCATGCACAAAAATATGCACTCAACCCCTCAATTACAACATTTTATAGCTTCGTATTTTTCGCATCACTGCCCGTGCTTCTTTTGAGAGTTATTTAAATTGAGTGTTTTTAGTTATATTTATTCCACCCTCAAATCTGGCAAGAACTTTTTTATATCATGTTCCGTATAAGCAAACAAAAAATTAATATTTACTCTAAATAAAAATACCTATGACACTGCTGTTTATCAATCGCCTGAGAAAGTATTTTGCGACTGTACCCCCCCCCCCCCCCCCCGCGCGTGTCTTCCTGGCAAAGCACGCTATTTTTTTTTGTCCTGTTTATTACTCTTCTCAAGCCTTAGCCCCACCGCTCTAGCCGACCCCCCTCGGCTGGCTACGCCCATTGCCGACGTATCTATTAGCTCTGGAAGCGCAGCTCTTTCACTGAATTTACGTACCAATTTTACTGACCCCGACGGAGACGCACTCACCTACACTGCCAACTTAGCCGATGGTAGTGCTTTGCCCTCTTGGCTCAATTTTAATGCTGCCGTACCCTCTTTTTCGGGTATTCCTTTCAGCGAAAATGTCGGTACTTTCGACCTCGTAGTTATTGCCAATGATGGCTCAGCCTCTGTGAGCGACACCTTCGCTTTGACCGTGACAGGCGGCACAGGCCCCGGCGGCATTGGCTCTACCGATGGCAACAGTAATTTAGAGTTGTGGTTTGATGCCAATGCGGGCATCACAGGTACTGCACCCGTTACAGGCGTAACTGACCAATCGGGAAATGGCGTAACTTTCACAGTGAGCGGTGACCCTGCTTTGAATGCAGGTTCTGTCAACGGCATAGATGCGATTACTTTTGATGCCGCGGGTGATTTTCTCACTACTGATTTGAGTATCAACGCCGACAGTATACGTAGGCTGACCGTACTGTCAGTTTATAAGTTGAGAGAAGATATTGCAAATGCAGTTGCATCTGTTTGGGGTGAAGAAGATCAATCAAGTAGGGACAGTATTGATAGGTATATTTGGAAAGGTAATTTTGATGTTGTTTCATCTGGTGATGATTTACTCCCAGTCGACGGTTTGATTCCGTCGGATACTTTGACTTTTTCGACAGTAATTTTTCAAAACCGTGTTAACAATGGCAGTGCGGTGTATGTGGCTGGGGACACAGCGCATAGGTTCACTGAGAACAGTTCCTCGCGGTCTTCAAATCCTTTGCAGATAGCTAACATTGGTAATAATATTGAAGAAGTCAACGGTCCCAATTTTGGGGGAGAAATTCCCGAAGTGATTGTGTATAGCAGTGCTTTGTCTACGCTGCAAAGAATAACAGTAGAAAACTACCTATCGGCAAAATACGATATCCCTATGGCAACTAACGACCTCTACACGATGGATAATGCAGAGAGTGGTAATTACGATTTCAACGTAGCCGGTATTGGTGTGGCTGCCGACCGCAGTGCTTTGCTGGAAGCTAGAGGTACGGGTATTGTTTCTATTCGTAGGACTACCTTGCCCTCAGATAGTACCTTTTTGTTTTGGGGTGATAATGGGCAGGAAGCAGCTTTTACTGAAACTTCAGATGTACTCACCGGTTTCGGTGGCAGGCTAGCTAGCATTTGGCGCGTGAGTGTAATTGGAGACATGGGCAATATAAGCATGAGTTTTGATTTGTCGGGCATAGATTTAGCAGTGGCTGGTACTGATATACGTTTAGCTCTCAGTGCTAATAATGTTTTCACTTCCGTAGATGACACGCTCAGGGGTAGCTTCAATGGTGGCACCAATACTTTGACTTTCGCCGATGTCAACCTGCCCGACAGTATTTATTTCACCCTATTCCAACCGCGTACGCAGCCGCCCGTAGTGGCTAATGCCATAGCAAACATCATTGTTGGCGAAGATGCTGCTCCACAGGCTATTGTGCTGAGCAATGTGTTTTCTGACCCCGACAACAGCCCATTGACCTTTAGTGCTGTGAGTAGCAATGATGATTTACTGCTTGCCCAAGTCAGTAATGATACCTTGCATCTGAACTATTTTGCCGACAGCAGCGGCACAGCACAGCTTATTGTCTCGGCACTCGACGGTTCGAGTGGCTCTGTGAGCGATACTTTTAACCTAACGGTGAATGCCCTCAGTGATGCGCCCCGCTTGATTAGACCCGTTGCCGATGCCTCTACCACTACAGGGAGTACTTTTGCTCTAAATTTAAGCACTAATTTTGCTGACCCAGATGGCGATGCACTCACTTTCGCTGCGAATTTATCTGATGGCAGTGCCTTACCCGCTTGGCTGAGTTTCGATGATGCCGTCCCTTCTTTTTCAGGTGTTCCCCTACCCACTGATGTTGCAACGATAGACGTAGTACTCCTAGCAAGCGATGGTACTCTTACTAGCAGCGATACTTTCGCGCTGACCGTGAGCAAAGCTATAACAGGACCGGGTGGCATTGGCTCCACTGATGGCAGGAGTAGTTTAGACCTGTGGTTTGATGCCAATGCAGGTATAGCGGGCAGTTCGCCCATTACAGACATCACAGACCAATCGGGCAATGGCGTAACTTTCACAGTGAGCGGTGACCCTTCGCTGAACGAGGCTTCTGTCAACAGTATCAATGCCATTACTTTTGATGGCACTGATGATTTTCTCACTACTGATTTGAGTATCAATGTGGCTCATGCACCTAGGCTAAGCGTATTATCGGTGTATAAGCCAAGAGTGAACGGCGCGTGGAGTGTTTGGGGTGAAAATGATCCTGCTGAGAATTTCGATAGGTTTCTTCTCGATAGCCCTTTTCTTCCTCGAGCCAATAATACTGTTTCTAGTGGTACAGGGTTTGTAGGCAATATCCCCAATTTGTTCGTAACGGGTAGGTATTCTTTATCTACGGTAGTTCATCACGAAGATGTTACGGGTGGCAGTGCCGTGTATGTGGATGGTCGCTTAGCGCGTACGTTCACTTCGAACCATGTTCCCCGACCATCGAATCTCTTTCAGATAGCTACATTTGGTGCGAACAGAGTCTCTTTTGACGGAGACATTGCCGAGCTGATCGTATATAGCGATACTTTGTCTGCTGCGCAAAGGATAATAGCAGAAAACTACCTGTCGGCAAAATACAGCTTGTCTCTAGCAGCCAACGACCTCTACACGATGGATAATGCAGCAAATGGCAATTATGATTTCAACGTAGCCGGTATAGGCACTGCTGCCGATGGCAGTGTGGTGCTGGAAGCTAGAGGTACGGGTATTGTTTCTATGAGTAGGCGTACGGCCCCGACGAATGGTACTTTTTTGTTTTGGGGTGATAATGAGCAGGCAGCAGCCTTTACTGAAACTTCAGATGTACTCACCGGTTTTGGTGGCAGGCTAGCTAGGGTGTGGCGCGTGAGTGTAATTGGAGATCTTGGAAATATAAGCATGAACTTTGATTTGGCGGACATCGATTTTGCGGTGGCTGGTGCTGATATACGTTTAGCTCTCGATAATGATGGCGTTTTCGCTTCCATAGACGATACTGTCAGGGGAAGATTCGATGCTGGCAGCAATACGATAACTTTTGCCGATGTGCATTTGAGTAATGGGCAGTATTTTACCCTATTCCAACCTAGCACACAACCGCCCGTAGTGGCTAATGCCATAGCAGACATCACTGTTGCCGAAGATGCCGCCCCAAATACTATTATACTCAGCGATGTGTTTGCTGACCCAGAAAACAACCCATTGACCTTTAGCGCAATAAGTAGCAATACCTCTTTAGTACTTGCCCAAGTCAGTAATGACACTTTGCAGTTGAGGTATGCTACCGATAGCAGCGGCACGGCACGACTTATTGTCTCGGCATTTGACGGTTCGAGTGGCTCTGTGAGCGATACTTTTAACCTAACGGTGAATGCCCTCAATGATGCGCCCCGATTAGTTAGCCCTATTGCCAATGTATCTGTTAGTACAGGGAGCAGTTTTACTTTAGCTTTAAACAATAATTTTGCTGACCCCGAAGACGATGCCATCACTTATACTGCGACCTTAGCCGATGGCAGTGCCTTACCCGCTTGGCTGAGTTTCGATGATGCCGTCCCTTCTTTTTCGGGTGTTCCTTTGAGCAGCGATATTGGTGCGCTAGAACTAGTACTCCTAGCCAGCGATGCTTCCCTGACAGGTACCGATACTTTTACGCTGGCCGTGACAGGCGGTTTGATAACAGGCCCCGGCGGCATTGGCTCTACCGATGGCAACAGTGATTTAGCACTGTGGTTTGACGCCAATGCAGGCATCACAGGCACTGCACCGATTACAAACGTAACAGACCAATCAGGCAATGGCATAACGCTCACTGTGGGGGGCGACCCTGCGCTGAATGCAAGTTCTGTGAACGGTATAGATGCGATTACTTTTGATGGCACAGGTGATTTTCTCACTACTAATTTGAGTATCAATGCGGGCAGGGTACCCAGAGTAGCGGTACTGTCGGTGTATCGGCCGAGAGTGAATAATGCAGGGGCCGTTTGGGGTGAAAACGAGGGGGGGTCCGACAGGTTTCTGTCTAATGGCTCGGTTTCTAATGGTACAAGTTCTGTTGCTGTCAACAACTCATCTGTCGCAGGCTCTTATGCTCTATCTACAGTAGTTCATCAGGAAGATGTTGCGGGTGGCAGTGCCGTGTATGTATCTGGTAATTTGCAGAATACCTTCACTTCGAACCATGCTCCTGAGGCATCGAGTCCTTTGCAAATAGCTGCCATCGGTGCTAGTAACCTCGCTTTTGATGGAGATATTGCCGAAGTGCTTGTGTATGGAGATACTTTGTCTGCTGCGCAAAGGATAATAGCAGAAAACTACCTGTCAGCAAAATACGGTCTCCCTCTAACAGCCAACGACCTGTATACGATGGACAATGCGGCTAGCGGCAATTATGATTTCAACGTAGCCGGCATCGGTGCTGCTGCCGATGGCAGTGCTGTGCTGGAGGCTAGAGGTACGGGTATTGTTTCTGTGGGTAGGCGTACAGCCCCGTCGGGTAGTACTTTTTTGTTTTGGGGTGATAATGCTCAGGCGGCAGCTTTTACTGAAACTTCAGATGTTCCTACAGGTTTTCGCAATAGGCTGAGCAGGGTGTGGCGCGTGAGTGAAGCAAACGCAGATATTGGCAGCATCAACATGAGCTTTGATTTGTCGGGCATTGCAGTGGCTGGCGGTGATATACGCCTGGCACTCAGTGCTAATAGTGTTTTCGCTTCCGTAGACCATACGCTCAGCGGAAGCTTTAACGCTGCTACTAATATCTTGACTTTTGCCGATGTCAATTTGCCTGACAGTATGTATTTTACCCTGTTCCAACCGCGTACGCAGCCGCCCGTAGTCGCTAATGCAATAGCAGACCTAAGTGTGGACGAAGATGCTGACCCAAGTACTATTGTACTGAGCAATGTATTCTCTGACCCAGAAGAAAACCCATTGACCTTTAGCGTAGTCAATAACAATACTGATTTATTGCTCGCCCAAGTGAGTAATGATACTTTGCACCTGCGTTATGCTCCCGACAGCAGCGGCACAGCACGACTTATTGTCTCGGCACTTGACATTTCGAGTGCTTCGGTAAGCGATACTTTTAACCTAACAGTGAATGCCCTCAATGATGCCCCCACAGTAGTCAATCCGATTGCTGACTTAACCGTTGATGAAGATGCTCCCAGTACAGACGATTACGTTGCACTCAATAGTGTCTTTACAGATATAGAAGGCGATGACTTGAGTTTTGCAGTGGCAAGTAATAATACGAGTTTGGTAACAGCCGCGATAGACGAGGAGGATAACCTAGACCTGAGTTTTGCTGCTAATTCCGCCGGCAATGCGCAGATTATTATTACCGCCCATGATGGCAACGGCGGCACAGCACAGGATACTTTCTCCGTAACAGTTATTTCTGTTAACGCACCAGTAGTAGCCAATGCCATTGCCGATTTAACTGTTGCCGAAGACGCTGCTGCCAGAAACAATTACGTTGCCCTGAATAGTGTCTTCACAGACCCACAAGGTGATGAGTTGACTTTTGCCGTGGCTAATACCAACACGAGTTTGGTAACGGCTGCAATAGACGCGGGTCATAACCTAGACTTGAGTTTTGCAGCCAACGCCAACGGCACAGCACAACTCACCCTCAATGCCAACGATGGAAACGGTAATACTGCCTTTGATATATTCATCGTAACGGTGAATGCCGTGAATGATGTACCAGTAGTAGCCAATGCCATTGCCGATTTGACTGTTGCCGAAGATATAGATATTAGAAACAATTATGCCGTCCTGAACAATGTATTCACAGACCCCGATGGCGATGACTTGACTTTTACGGTGGATAATACCAACACGAGTTTGCTAACAGCCACAATAGACGCAGGTGATAACCTAGACCTGAGTTTTGCAGCCAACGCCAACGGCACAGCACTGCTCACCCTCAATGCCAACGATGGCAATGGCGCTGCCGTAAATGACGCGTTCAACGTAACAGTCAGTGCCGTGAATGACGCACCAGTAGTAGCCATTGCCATTGCCGATTTAACTGTTGCCGAAGATGCTGCTGCTATAAATAACCATGCTGCCCTGAACAGCATCTTTACAGACCCCGATGGCGATGACTTGACTTTTACGGTGGATAATACCAACACCGGGTTGGTAACAGCCACAATAGATTCGGAAGATAACCTAGACCTGAGTTTTGCAGCCAACGCCAACGGCACAGCACTGCTCACCCTCAATGCCAACGATGGCAATGGCACTGCCGTAAATGACGCGTTCAACGTAACGGTGAATGCCGTTAACGACCCACCATCTGCTATTAGTTTAAGTAATACCACGATTGCTGAAAATGAACCTTCCGGCACGAGCGTGGGCACTTTCATTACTATCGACATAGAAGCAACAGACATACATACTTATAGTTTGGTAGCAGGGACCGGCGATACGGACAATAGCAGTTTTAGTATCAATAACGATGAGCTATTATCTGCTCAAGAGTTTGATTTTGAGACAAAAGCCAGTTATGCTATCCGTGTGAGAGTAGACGACGGCAATGGCGGAATACTTGAGCGAAAATTTACTATTGACATCACAGATGGAGATGATGGTCCGACCGCCATAGACTTCAATGATATTTCAGATGCTGTTAGCGTATATCCTAACCCTGTGGTTGATAAGCTGCATATTTCTGTAGTAAATGACTTATTCGGTTTGTTGGAGATATATTTATACAGCTCATCGGGTCAGTTGCTCAGCCATCATACGAGTGTCAAGCAAAGCAGTACTCATCATATTGAGCTAGATATTAGGACAATTCCGAGAGGCACTCACCTGATGGAGCTGAAAATAGGCGAGCACCGGGCAGTTAAACGCATTGTCAAGTAGTGCAGTAAGCATCAGCGTTTAAGTGCTTAATGTACAAACAGGAGCGTAAAACCTATTATTGAGTTTTACGCTCCTTATTTTTGTATTTATTTGCAATTAAAACGCAAAAAATATATGTTTTTCAGCAATGCAAATCTGTTTTTGTCGGTATATTTGCAATTATTTGTTCATCTTTGCTCTAATTTGCATCGCCGAAACGCGGCAAGAAACTTTTTATATCATATTCCGTATAATTATAACCAAACTAAAAATTATTTAATCTAAAATTATGATGCTCATGACAACCTTATCTATTATCAATCGCCTCAAAAAGTATTTTGCAAATGTAACCCCCCCCCCCCCCCCCCCCCCCGCGTGTATTCCTGACAAAGCACGCTATTTTTTTTTGTCCTGTTTATTACTCTTCTCAAGCCTTAGCCCCACCGCTCTAGCCGACCCACCTGAACTCGCTACACCCATTGACAACCTATCTGTTAGTGCCGCAAGCACGGCTCTTTCACTGAATTTAAGTACCAATTTTACTGACCCCGACGGAGACGCACTCACCTATACTGCCAACTTAAGCAGCGGTGCTGCCCTACCCGCATGGCTCAATTTTAATGCTGCCGTACCCTCTTTTTCGGGTATTCCTTTCAGCGAAAATGTCGGTACTTTCGACCTCGTAGTTATTGCCAATGATGGCTCAGCATCTGTGAGCGATACCTTCGCTTTGACCGTGATAGCCGCCGTAACAGGCCCTGGCGGCGTGGGTGCTAACAACGGCAATAGTGCTTTGGAACTATGGCTCGATGCCAATGCAGGCATCACAGGTACTTCACCAATTACAGGCGTAACAGACCAATCGGGCAATGGGGTGAGTATTACAATAGATGGTAGTGTTCGAGGCATTTCTTTGGATGGTGGCTCTGTAAACGGTATGGATGCGATAGCTTTTGTAGATAGGTGATTTTCTTACTACTAATTTGGGTATCAACGCGGGTAGTGTACCTAGACTAACTGTGTTGACAGTTCAGAGGGCAACAGTATTTGGAGGGTTCGTTTGGGGGGAAGATCGTGGTCTTAGTAATAGTAGAATTCTTACCTCTAATGGTGCTAATGGCAGGGTTACTGATGGCACGAATCAATTAACGGTCAACAATTTGTTCGTAACCGGTAGTTATTCTCTATCAACGGTAGTTCATCAAGAAGATGTTACCGGTGGCTCTGAGGTGTATTCGAATGGCGTTTCGCGGCTAACTTTTACCTCGAACCATGCTCCTCGTACTTCGAATCCTTTCCAGATAGCTGCACGTGGTAATGGTGGCAGCCGTTTTGATGGAGATATTGCCGAGATGCTTGTATATAGCGATACTTTATCTTCTGCGCAAAGGATAATAGCAGAGAACTACTTGTCGGCAAAATACGGTTTGTCTCTAGCAGCCAACGACCTCTATACGATGGATAATGCGGGGAGTGGCAACTATGATTTCAACGTAGCCGGTATTGGTGTGGCTGCCGACGGCAGTGCTGTGCTGGAAGCTAGAAGTACGGGTATTGTTTCTATTCGCAGGACTACGTTGCCCTCAGATAGTACTTTTCTGTTTTGGGGTGATAATGGGCAGGCAGTAGCCTTTACTGAGGTTACAAATGTCCTCACCGGTTTTAGCAGCTTAGCTACAGTTTGGCGCGTGAGTGAAATTGGAGATCTTGGCAATTTAAGCATGAGTTTTGATTTGTCGGACATCGATTTAGCAATGGCAGGCGGTGATATACGTTTAGCTCTCAGTGCTAATAGTATTTTCACTTCCGTAGATGATACGCTCAGGGGTAGCTTCGATGCTGGCACCAATACTTTGACTTTCGCTGACGTTAATCTGCCTGACAGTATTTATTTCACCCTATTCCAACCTGCTACGCAGCCGCCCGTAGTGGCTAATGCCATAGCAGACATCAGTGTTGACGAAGATGCTGACCCAGATATTATTGTGCTGAGCGATGTGTTCTCTGACCCTGAAGACAACCCATTGACTTTTAGCACAGAGAATAGCAATACCGGTTTATTGCTTGCCGCAGTGAGTAATGATACCTTGTATCTGAACTATGCTGCCGACAGCAACGGCACGGCACGGCTTATTGTCTCGGCACTTGACGTTTCGAGTGGCTCTGTGAGCGATACTTTTAACTTAACGGTGAATGCTGTGAATGATGCTCTGCACCTGGTTAGCCCCATTACTGATGTGTCTGCTAGTGTAGGGAGTGCTTTTACTTTATTTTTAAGCACTAATTTTGCTGACCCCGATGGCGATGCAGCTTATACTTCGAACCTAGCCGATGGTAGTGCCTTACCTGCTTGGCTGAGTTTTGATGCTGCCGTACCTTCTTTTTCGGGTGTTCCATTCAGCGAGGATGTCGCTGCTTCAGATGTGGTAGTTACTGCCAATGATGGTTCATCCTCTGTGAGCGATACCTTCACTTTGACTGTGATAAATACTACGACAGGACCTGGCGGCATTGGCTCGACTGATGGCAGGAGTGCTTTGGAATTATGGTTTGATGCCAATGCGGGCATCACAGGTACTGCGCCCGTTACAGGAATCGCAGACCAATCGGGCAATAGCGTAACGCTCACTGTGAACGGAGACCCTGCGCTGAACGCAAGTTCTGTCAATGGTGTCGATGCGATTACCTTTGATGGCACAGGTGATTTTCTCACTACTGATTTGAGTATCAATGCGGACAGTATACCTAGGCTAAGCGTCCTGGCTGTGTATCGGCCAAGAGTGAATGGTGCGCAGGCCGTTTGGGGAGAAGACAACGGCGATTTTGATAGGTTTCTTCAAGATCATCCGACTGCTGCTGCTGGTAATAATAGTGTTTCTAGTGGTACGGGGTTTGTAGCGAATATCACCGATTTGTTCGTAACGGGTAATTATTCTTTATCCACAGTAGTTCATCAGGAAGATGTTACGGGTGGCAGTGCCGTGTATGTGTCGGGTGGCTTAGCGCGTACGTTCACTTCCAACCATGCTCCTGAGGCTTCGAGTCCTTTGCAGATAGCTGCCATCGGTGCTGGTGGCCTCGCTTTTGATGGAGATATTGCCGAAGTGCTTGTGTATGGAGATACTTTGTCTCTTATTCAAAGAATAATAGCAGAAAACTATCTGTCGGCAAAATACGGCTTGTCTCTAGCAGCCAACGACCTCTACACGATGGATAATGCAGGGAGTGGCAACTATGATTTCAACGTAGCCGGTATTGGTGTAGCTGCCGATGGCAGTGCTGTGCTGGAAGCTAGAGGTACGGGTATTATTTCTATCCGCAGGTCTACGATGCCAGCAAATAGTACTTTTTTGTTTTGGGGTGATAATGGGCAGGCAGTAGCCTTTGCTGAGTTTACAAATGTTCTCACCGGTTTTAGCAGCTTAGCTACAGTTTGGCGCGTGAGTGAAAGTGGCAGCGATGTAGGTGCTATAGATATGACTTTTGATTTGTCAGGCGTAGACCTAGCATTACCTGGTGATATACGCTTAGCTCTCAGTGCTAATAGTGTTTTCACTTCCGTAGATGACACGCTCAGGGGTAGCTTCAATGCTGACAACAATACTTTGACTTTCGCCGATGTCAATCTGCCCAACAGTATTTATTTCACCCTATTCCAACCGCGTACGCAGCCGCCCGTAGTGGCTAATGCCATAGCAGACATCACTGTTGCCGAAGATGCTGATCCAAGTACTATTGTACTGAGCAATGTATTCTCTGACCCAGAAAACGACCCATTGACCTTTAGCGCAGTGAATAACAACGAGAATTTATTACTTGCCGAAGTGAGTAATGATACCTTGCATCTGAATTATTTTGCCGACAGCAGCGGCACGGCACGGCTTATTGTCTCGGCACTTGACGGTTCGAGCGGTTCGGTAAGCGATACCGTTAACGTAACGGTGAATGCCGTTAATGATGCTCCCCGCTTGATTAGCCCCGTTGCCGATATATCTACCACTACAGGGAGTACTTTTACTCTAAATTTAAGCACTAATTTTGCTGACCCCGAAGGCGATGCCATCACTTATACTGCGAATTTAGCCGATGGTAGTGTCTTACCCGCTTGGCTGAGTTTCGATGATGCCGTCCCTTCTTTTTCGGGTGTTCCTCTGAGCAGCGATGCTGGTATGCTAGACATAGTATTGCTGGCCAGCGATGCTTCCCTGACAGGCACCGATACCTTCGCTTTGACTGTGATAGCTGGTTTGGTAACAGACCCTGGCGGCATTGGCTCTACTGATGGCGGTAGTGCTTTGGAATTATGGTTTGATGCCAATGCGGGCATCACAGGTACTGCGCCCGTTACAGGCGTAACCGACCAATCGGGCAATGGGGTAATGCTCACTGTACGCGGAAACCCTGCTTTGAATGCAAGTTCTGTGAATGGTATAGATGCGATTACTTTTGATGGCACGGGTGATTTTCTCACTACTAATTTGAGTATCAATGCGGGCAGGGTACCCAGAATAACGGTATTATCGGTGTATCGGCCAAGAGGGTTTATTGTAGGGGCTGTTTGGGGGGAAGACAACGCCGGCTTCGATAGGTTTCTCTTTGGTGCTTTTGGTGGTTCTGTTTCCACTGGTACGGGTTTTTCGAGCAATATCCCCAATTTGTATGTAAGAGATCGTTATTCTTTATCTACGGTAGTTCATCAGGAAGATGTTACGGGTGGCAGTGAGGTATATGTCTCTGGTGGCTTAGTGCGTACATTCCGTTCGAACCATGCTCCTGAGTCTTCAAATCCTTTGCAGATAGGTGCGTTTGGTAACAGCAATAATCTTTTTGCAGGAGAAATTGCCGAGCTGCTTGTATATAGCAGTGCTTTATCTACGGTGCAAAGAATAATGATAGAGAACTACCTATCGGCAAAATACAGTTTGCCTCTAGCAGCCAACGACCTCTACACGATGGATAATGGTGCGAATGGTAATTATGATTTCAACGTAGCTGGCATAGGCACCGCTGTCGGTAGCAGTTTTGTTTTAGAGTCTAGAGGTACAGGTATTGTTTCTATTGGTATTCGTACGGTTCCCTTAGATAGTACTTTTTTGTTTTGGGGTGATAATGGGCAGGCAGCAGCTTTTACTGAGTTTTCAGATGTGCTCACCGGTTTTAGTGGCAGGCTAGCTAGGGTGTGGCGCGTGAGTGAAATTGGAGATCTTGGCAATTTAAGCATGAGTTTTGATTTGTCGGGCATCGATTTAGCAGTGGCTGGCGGTGATATACGCTTAGCTCTCAGTGCTAATAGTGTTTTCACTTCCGTAGATGACACGCTCAGGGGTAGATTCAATGCTGACAACAATACTTTGACTTTCGCCGATGTCAACCTGCCCGACAGTATTTATTTCACCCTATTCCAACCGCGTACGCAACCACCCGTAGTGGCTAATGCCATAGCAGACATCACTGTTGCCGAAGATGCTGATCCAAGTACTATTGTACTGAGCAATGTATTCTCTGACCCAGAAAACAACACATTGACCTTTAGCGCAGTGAGTAGCAATACCTCTTTAGTACTTGCCCAAGTGAGTAATGATACTTTGCAGCTGCGTTATGCTGCAGACAGCAGCGGCACAGCACGCCTTATTGTCTCGGCACTTGACGGTTCGAGTGGCTCTGTGAGCGATACTTTTAACCTAACGGTGAATGCCGTCAATGATGCGCCCCGATTAGTTAGCCCTATTGTCGATGTATCTGTTAATACAGGGAGCAGTTTTACTTTAGCTATAAACAATAATTTTGCTGACCCCGAAGGTGATGCCATCACTTATACTGCGAATTTAGCCGATGGTAGTGCCTTACCCGCTTGGCTGAGTTTCGATGATGCCGTCCCTTCTTTTTCGGGTGTTCCTCTGAGCAGCGATATTGGTGCGCTAGACTTAGTACTCCTAGCCAGCGATGGCACTCTTACCAGCAGCGACACTTTTACCCTGACTGTGATTGTAGCTACAACAGGTCCCGGAGGAATAGGCACTACTGATGGTAGCAGCGATTTAAACCTGTGGTTTGATGCCAACGCGGGAATCACAGGTACTGCACCCGTTACAAGCATCACAGACCAATCGGGCAATGGCGTAACGCTCACTGTGAACGGAGACCCTGCACTGAATGCAAGTTCTGTCAATGGTGTCGATGCGATTACCTTTGATATAGTAGGTGATTTTATCACTACTGATTTGAGTATCAATGCGGACAGTATACCTAGGCTAAGCGTCCTGGCTGTGTATCGGCCAAGAGTGAATGGTGCGCAGGCCGTTTGGGGAGAAGACAACGGCGGTTTCGATAGGTTTCTTCAAGATCATCCGACTGCTGCTGCTGGTAATAATAGTGTTTCTAGTGGTACGGGGTTTGTGGGTGATATCACCGATTTGTTCGTAACGGGTAATTATTCTTTATCCACAGTAGTTCATCAGGAAGATGTTACGGGTGGCAGTGCCGTGTATGTGTCGGGTGGCTTAGCGCGTACGTTCACTTCAAACCATGCTCCTGAGACTTCCAATCCTTTGCAGATAGCTGCCATCGGTGCTGGTGACCTCGCTTTTGATGGAGATATTGCCGAAGTGCTTGTGTATGGCGATACTTTGTCTCTTATTCAAAGAATAATAGCAGAGAACTACCTGTCGGCAAAATACGGCTTGTCTCTAGCAGCCAACGACCTGTATACGATGGATAATGCGGCTAGCGGCAATTATGATTTCAACGTAGCCGGCATCGGTGCTGCTGCCGATGGCAGTGCTGTGCTGGAGGCTAGAGGTACGGGTATTGTTTTCATAGGCAGGCGTACATCCCCGCCAGATAACACTTTTTTGTTTTGGGGTGATAATGCTCAGGTAGCAGCCTTTGCTGAGCTTTCAGATGTTCCTGCAGGTTTTCGCAATAGGCTGAGCAGAGTGTGGCGCGTGAGTGAAGCTGCAGGAGATATTGGCAGCATCAACATGAGCTTTGATTTGTCGGGCATTGCAGTGGCTAGCGGTGATATACGTTTAGCTCTCGATAATGATGGCGTTTTCGCTTCCGTAGATAATACGCTCAGGGGCAACTTTAACGCTGCTACTAATATCTTGACTTTTGCCGATGTGAATCTGCCCGACAGTATGTATTTTACGCTATTCCAACCTGCTACACAACTGCCCGTAGTAGACAATCCCATAGCAGACATCACCGTTAATGAAGATGCTGACCCAGATACTATCATCTTGAGCAATGTATTCTCTGACCCCGAAAGCAGTCTATTGATTTTTAGCGCAGTGAATAGCAATGCTGATCTACTGCTCGCCCAAGTGAGTAATGATACTTTGCACCTGCGTTATGCTCCCGACAGCAGCGGCACAGCACGACTTATTGTCTCGGCACTTGACGGTTCGAGTGGCTCTGTGAGCGATACTTTTAATGTAACGGTGAATGCCCTCAATGACGCCCCCACAGTAGTCAATCCGATTGCTGACTTAACCGTTGATGAAGATGCTCCCAGTACAGACAATTACGCTGCCCTCAATAGTGTCTTTGCAGACATAGAAGGCGATGACTTGAGTTTTGCAGTGGCAAATAATAATACGAGTTTGGTAACAGCCACGATAGATTCGGAGGATAACCTAGACCTGAGTTTTGCTGCTAATTCCGCCGGCAATGCACAGATTATTATTACTGCCAATGATGGCAACGGCGGCACAGTACAAGATACTTTCGCCGTAACAGTTATTTCTGTTGACGCACCAGTAGTAGCCAATGTGATTGCCGATTTAACTGTTGCCGAAGACGCTGCTGCCAGAAACAATTACGTTGCCCTGAATAGTGTCTTCACAGACCCACAAGGTGATGAGTTGACTTTTGCCGTGGCTAATACCAACACGAGTTTGGTAACGGCGGCGATAGACTCCGATGATAACCTAGACTTGAGTTTTGCAGCCAACGGCAATGGCACGGCACAACTCACCCTCACTGCCAACGATGGCAACGGTAATACTGCCTTTGATATATTCATCGTAACGGTGAGTGCCGTTAACGATGCACCAGTAGTGTCGAGTGCGATTGCCGATTTAACTGTTGCTGAAGATGCCGCTGCTAGAAATAATTATGCTGCCCTGAACACTGTCTTTACAGACATAGAAGGTGATGAGTTGACTTTTGCGGTGGCTAATACAAACACGAGTTTGGTAACAGCCACAATAGACGCAGGTGATAACCTAGACCTGAATTTTGCAGCCAACGCCAACGGCACAGCGCAGCTCACCCTCACTGCTGACGATGGCAATGGCGGTACGGTAAATGACGTGTTCACCGTAACGGTGAATGCCGTTAACGATGCACCAGTAATAGCCAATGCCATTGCTGATTTAACTGTTGCCGAAGATGCTGCTGCTATAAATAACCATGCTGCCCTGAACAGTGTCTTTACAGACCCCGATGGCGATGAGTTGACTTTTGCGGTGGCTAATACGAACACCGGGTTGGTAACAGCCACGATAGATTCGGAGGATAACCTAGACCTGAGTTTTGCAGCCAACGCCAACGGCACAGCACTGCTCACCCTCACTGCCAACGATGGCAATGGCACTGCCGTAAATGACGGGTTCAACGTAACAGTGAGTGCCGTTAACGACGCACCATCTGCTATTAATTTAAGTAATACCACGATTGCTGAAAATGAGCCTTCCGGCACGAGCGTGGGCACTTTCACTACCAGCGACGTAGAACCGACAGACAGCCATACTTATAGTTTGGTAGCAGGGGCGGGCGATACGGACAACAGCAGTTTTAGTATCAATAACGATGAGCTATTATCTGCTCAAGAGTTTGACTTTGAGACAAAAGCCAGTTATGCTATCCGTGTGAGAGTAGACGACGGCAATGGCGGAACATTTGAGCGAGAATTTACTATTGCCATCACCGACGAGGACGAAGATCCAAATGCCATAGACTTCAATGATATTTCAGATGCTGTTAGCGTATATCCTAACCCTGTGGTTGATAGGCTGCATATCTCTGTAGTAAATGACTTATTCGGTTTGTTGGAGATATATTTATACAGCTCATCGGGTCAGTTGCTCAGCCATCATACGAGTGTCAAACAAAGCAGTACTCATCGTATTGAGCTAGATATTAGGGCAATTCCGAGAGGCACTCACCTGATGGAGCTAAAAATAGGCGAGCACCGGGCAGTTAAACGCATTGTCAAGTAGTGCAGTAAGCATCAGCGTTTAAGTGCTTAATGTACAAACAGGAGCGTAAAACCTATTATTGAGTTTTACGCTCCTTATTTTTGTATTTATTTGCAATTAAAACGCAAAAAATATATGTTTTTCAGCAATGCAAATCTGTATTTTATCGGTATAATTGCAACTATTTGTTCATCTTTGCTCTAAATTTAGCCGATATTTCCCAATTATGTTTTTTGTATCGCCGAAACGCGGCAAGAACTTTTTTATATCATGTTCCGTATAAGCAAACAAAAAATTAATATTTACTCTAAATAAAAATACCTATGACACTGCTGTTTATCAATCGCCTGAGAAAGTATTTTGCGACTGTACCCCCCCCCCCCCCCCGCGTGTCTTCCTGGCAAAGCACGCTATTTTTTTTTGTCCTGTTTATTACTCTTCTCAAGCCTTAGCCCCACCGCTCTAGCCGACCCCCCTCGGCTGGCTACGCCCATTGCCGACGTATCTATTAGCTCTGGAAGCGCAGCTCTTTCACTGAATTTACGTACCAATTTTACTGACCCCGACGGAGACGCACTCACCTACACTGCCAACTTAGCCGATGGTAGTGCTTTGCCCTCTTGGCTCAATTTTAATGCTGCCGTACCCTCTTTTTCGGGTATTCCTTTCAGCGAAAATGTCGGTACTTTCGACCTCGTAGTTATTGCCAATGATGGCTCAGCCTCTGTGAGCGACACCTTCGCTTTGACCGTGACAGGCGGCACAGGCCCCGGCGGCATTGGCTCTACCGATGGCAACAGTAATTTAGAGTTGTGGTTTGATGCCAATGCGGGCATCACAGGTACTGCACCCGTTACAGGCGTAACTGACCAATCGGGAAATGGCGTAACTTTCACAGTGAGCGGTGACCCTGCTTTGAATGCAGGGTCTGTCAACGGCATAGATGCGATTACTTTTGATGCCGCGGGTGATTTTCTCACTACTGATTTGAGTATCAACGCCGACAGTATACGTAGGCTGACCGTACTGTCAGTTTATAAGTTGAGAGAAGATATTGCAAATGCAGTTGCATCTGTTTGGGGTGAAGAAGATCAATCAAGTAGGGACAGTATTGATAGGTATATTTGGAGAGGTAATTTTGATGTTGTTTCATCTGGTGATGATTTACTCCCAGTCGACGGTTTGATTCCGTCGGATACTTTGACTTTTTCGACAGTAATTTTTCAAAACCGTGTTAACAATGGCAGTGCGGTGTATGTGGCTGGGGACACAGCGCATAGGTTCACTGAGAACAGTTCCTCGCGGTCTTCAAATCCTTTGCAGATAGCTAACATTGGTAATAATATTGAAGAAGTCAACGGTCCCAATTTTGGGGGAGAAATTCCCGAAGTGATTGTGTATAGCAGTGCTTTGTCTACGCTGCAAAGAATAACAGTAGAAAACTACCTATCGGCAAAATACGATATCCCTATGGCAACTAACGACCTCTACACGATGGATAATGCAGAGAGTGGTAATTACGATTTCAACGTAGCCGGTATTGGTGTGGCTGCCGACCGCAGTGCTTTGCTGGAAGCTAGAGGTACGGGTATTGTTTCTATTCGTAGGACTACCTTGCCCTCAGATAGTACCTTTTTGTTTTGGGGTGATAATGGGCAGGAAGCAGCTTTTACTGAAACTTCAGATGTACTCACCGGTTTCGGTGGCAGGCTAGCTAGCATTTGGCGCGTGAGTGTAATTGGAGACATGGGCAATATAAGCATGAGTTTTGATTTGTCGGGCATAGATTTAGCAGTGGCTGGTACTGATATACGTTTAGCTCTCAGTGCTAATAATGTTTTCACTTCCGTAGATGACACGCTCAGGGGTAGCTTCAATGGTGGCACCAATACTTTGACTTTCGCCGATGTCAACCTGCCCGACAGTATTTATTTCACCCTATTCCAACCGCGTACGCAGCCGCCCGTAGTGGCTAATGCCATAGCAAACATCATTGTTGGCGAAGATGCTGCTCCACAGGCTATTGTGCTGAGCAATGTGTTTTCTGACCCCGACAACAGCCCATTGACCTTTAGTGCTGTGAGTAGCAATGATGATTTACTGCTTGCCCAAGTCAGTAATGATACCTTGCATCTGAACTATTTTGCCGACAGCAGCGGCACAGCACAGCTTATTGTCTCGGCACTCGACGGTTCGAGTGGCTCTGTGAGCGATACTTTTAACCTAACGGTGAATGCCCTCAGTGATGCGCCCCGCTTGATTAGACCCGTTGCCGATGCCTCTACCACTACAGGGAGTACTTTTGCTCTAAATTTAAGCACTAATTTTGCTGACCCAGATGGCGATGCACTCACTTTCGCTGCGAATTTATCTGATGGCAGTGCCTTACCCGCTTGGCTGAGTTTCGATGATGCCGTCCCTTCTTTTTCAGGTGTTCCCCTACCCACTGATGTTGCAACGATAGACGTAGTACTCCTAGCAAGCGATGGTACTCTTACTAGCAGCGATACTTTCGCGCTGACCGTGAGCAAAGCTATAACAGGACCGGGTGGCATTGGCTCCACTGATGGCAGGAGTAGTTTAGACCTGTGGTTTGATGCCAATGCAGGTATAGCGGGCAGTTCGCCCATTACAGACATCACAGACCAATCGGGCAATGGCGTAACTTTCACAGTGAGCGGTGACCCTTCGCTGAACGAGGCTTCTGTCAACAGTATCAATGCCATTACTTTTGATGGCACTGATGATTTTCTCACTACTGATTTGAGTATCAATGTGGCTCATGCACCTAGGCTAAGCGTATTATCGGTGTATAAGCCAAGAGTGAACGGCGCGTGGAGTGTTTGGGGTGAAAATGATCCTGCTGAGAATTTCGATAGGTTTCTTCTCGATAGCCCTTTTCTTCCTCGAGCCAATAATACTGTTTCTAGTGGTACAGGGTTTGTAGGCAATATCCCCAATTTGTTCGTAACGGGTAGGTATTCTTTATCTACGGTAGTTCATCACGAAGATGTTACGGGTGGCAGTGCCGTGTATGTGGATGGTCGCTTAGCGCGTACGTTCACTTCGAACCATGTTCCCCGACCATCGAATCTCTTTCAGATAGCTACATTTGGTGCGAACAGAGTCTCTTTTGACGGAGACATTGCCGAGCTGATCGTATATAGCGATACTTTGTCTGCTGCGCAAAGGATAATAGCAGAAAACTACCTGTCGGCAAAATACAGCTTGTCTCTAGCAGCCAACGACCTCTACACGATGGATAATGCAGCAAATGGCAATTATGATTTCAACGTAGCCGGTATAGGCACTGCTGCCGATGGCAGTGTGGTGCTGGAAGCTAGAGGTACGGGTATTGTTTCTATGAGTAGGCGTACGGCCCCGACGAATGGTACTTTTTTGTTTTGGGGTGATAATGAGCAGGCAGCAGCCTTTACTGAAACTTCAGATGTACTCACCGGTTTTGGTGGCAGGCTAGCTAGGGTGTGGCGCGTGAGTGTAATTGGAGATCTTGGAAATATAAGCATGAACTTTGATTTGGCGGACATCGATTTTGCGGTGGCTGGTGCTGATATACGTTTAGCTCTCGATAATGATGGCGTTTTCGCTTCCATAGACGATACTGTCAGGGGAAGATTCGATGCTGGCAGCAATACGATAACTTTTGCCGATGTGCATTTGAGTAATGGGCAGTATTTTACCCTATTCCAACCTAGCACACAACCGCCCGTAGTGGCTAATGCCATAGCAGACATCACTGTTGACGAAGATGCCGCCCCAAATACTATTATACTCAGCGATGTGTTTGCTGACCCAGAAAACAACCCATTGACCTTTAGCGCAATAAATAGCAATACCTCTTTAGTACTTGCCCAAGTCAGTAATGACACTTTGCAGTTGAGGTATGCTACCGATAGCAGCGGCACGGCACGACTTATTGTCTCGGCATTTGACGGTTCGAGTGGCTCTGTGAGCGATACTTTTAACCTAACGGTGAATGCCCTCAATGATGCGCCCCGATTAGTTAGCCCTATTGCCAATGTATCTGTTAGTACAGGGAGCAGTTTTACTTTAGCTTTAAACAATAATTTTGCTGACCCCGAAGACGATGCCATCACTTATACTGCGACCTTAGCCGATGGCAGTGCCTTACCCGCTTGGCTGAGTTTCGATGATGCCGTCCCTTCTTTTTCGGGTGTTCCTTTGAGCAGCGATATTGGTGCGCTAGAACTAGTACTCCTAGCCAGCGATGCTTCCCTGACAGGTACCGATACTTTTACGCTGGCCGTGACAGGCGGTTTGATAACAGGCCCCGGCGGCATTGGCTCTACCGATGGCAACAGTGATTTAGCACTGTGGTTTGACGCCAATGCAGGCATCACAGGCACTGCACCGATTACAAACGTAACAGACCAATCAGGCAATGGCATAACGCTCACTGTGGGGGGCGACCCTGCGCTGAATGCAAGTTCTGTGAACGGTATAGATGCGATTACTTTTGATGGCACAGGTGATTTTCTCACTACTAATTTGAGTATCAATGCGGGCAGGGTACCCAGAGTAGCGGTACTGTCGGTGTATCGGCCGAGAGTGAATAATGCAGGGGCCGTTTGGGGTGAAAACGAGGGGGGGTCCGACAGGTTTCTGTCTAATGGCTCGGTTTCTAATGGTACAAGTTCTGTTGCTGTCAACAACTCATCTGTCGCAGGCTCTTATGCTCTATCTACAGTAGTTCATCAGGAAGATGTTGCGGGTGGCAGTGCCGTGTATGTATCTGGTAATTTGCAGAATACCTTCACTTCGAACCATGCTCCTGAGGCATCGAGTCCTTTGCAAATAGCTGCCATCGGTGCTAGTAACCTCGCTTTTGATGGAGATATTGCCGAAGTGCTTGTGTATGGAGATACTTTGTCTGCTGCGCAAAGGATAATAGCAGAAAACTACCTGTCAGCAAAATACGGTCTCCCTCTAACAGCCAACGACCTGTATACGATGGACAATGCGGCTAGCGGCAATTATGATTTCAACGTAGCCGGCATCGGTGCTGCTGCCGATGGCAGTGCTGTGCTGGAGGCTAGAGGTACGGGTATTGTTTCTGTGGGTAGGCGTACAGCCCCGTCGGGTAGTACTTTTTTGTTTTGGGGTGATAATGCTCAGGCGGCAGCTTTTACTGAAACTTCAGATGTTCCTACAGGTTTTCGCAATAGGCTGAGCAGGGTGTGGCGCGTGAGTGAAGCAAACGCAGATATTGGCAGCATCAACATGAGCTTTGATTTGTCGGGCATTGCAGTGGCTGGCGGTGATATACGCCTGGCACTCAGTGCTAATAGTGTTTTCGCTTCCGTAGACCATACGCTCAGCGGAAGCTTTAACGCTGCTACTAATATCTTGACTTTTGCCGATGTCAATTTGCCTGACAGTATGTATTTTACCCTGTTCCAACCGCGTACGCAGCCGCCCGTAGTCGCTAATGCAATAGCAGACCTAAGTGTGGACGAAGATGCTGACCCAAGTACTATTGTACTGAGCAATGTATTCTCTGACCCAGAAGAAAACCCATTGACCTTTAGCGTAGTCAATAACAATACTGATTTATTGCTCGCCCAAGTGAGTAATGATACTTTGCACCTGCGTTATGCTCCCGACAGCAGCGGCACAGCACGACTTATTGTCTCGGCACTTGACATTTCGAGTGCTTCGGTAAGCGATACTTTTAACCTAACAGTGAATGCCCTCAATGATGCCCCCACAGTAGTCAATCCGATTGCTGACTTAACCGTTGATGAAGATGCTCCCAGTACAGACGATTACGTTGCACTCAATAGTGTCTTTACAGATATAGAAGGCGATGACTTGAGTTTTGCAGTGGCAAGTAATAATACGAGTTTGGTAACAGCCGCGATAGACGAGGAGGATAACCTAGACCTGAGTTTTGCTGCTAATTCCGCCGGCAATGCGCAGATTATTATTACCGCCCATGATGGCAACGGCGGCACAGCACAGGATACTTTCTCCGTAACAGTTATTTCTGTTAACGCACCAGTAGTAGCCAATGCCATTGCCGATTTAACTGTTGCCGAAGACGCTGCTGCCAGAAACAATTACGTTGCCCTGAATAGTGTCTTCACAGACCCACAAGGTGATGAGTTGACTTTTGCCGTGGCTAATACCAACACGAGTTTGGTAACGGCTGCAATAGACGCGGGTCATAACCTAGACTTGAGTTTTGCAGCCAACGCCAACGGCACAGCACAACTCACCCTCAATGCCAACGATGGAAACGGTAATACTGCCTTTGATATATTCATCGTAACGGTGAATGCCGTGAATGATGTACCAGTAGTAGCCAATGCCATTGCCGATTTGACTGTTGCCGAAGATATAGATATTAGAAACAATTATGCCGTCCTGAACAATGTATTCACAGACCCCGATGGCGATGACTTGACTTTTACGGTGGATAATACCAACACGAGTTTGCTAACAGCCACAATAGACGCAGGTGATAACCTAGACCTGAGTTTTGCAGCCAACGCCAACGGCACAGCACTGCTCACCCTCAATGCCAACGATGGCAATGGCGCTGCCGTAAATGACGCGTTCAACGTAACAGTCAGTGCCGTGAATGACGCACCAGTAGTAGCCATTGCCATTGCCGATTTAACTGTTGCCGAAGATGCTGCTGCTATAAATAACCATGCTGCCCTGAACAGCATCTTTACAGACCCCGATGGCGATGACTTGACTTTTACGGTGGATAATACCAACACCGGGTTGGTAACAGCCACAATAGATTCGGAAGATAACCTAGACCTGAGTTTTGCAGCCAACGCCAACGGCACAGCACTGCTCACCCTCAATGCCAACGATGGCAATGGCACTGCCGTAAATGACGCGTTCAACGTAACGGTGAATGCCGTTAACGACCCACCATCTGCTATTAGTTTAAGTAATACCACGATTGCTGAAAATGAACCTTCCGGCACGAGCGTGGGCACTTTCATTACTATCGACATAGAAGCAACAGACATACATACTTATAGTTTGGTAGCAGGGACCGGCGATACGGACAATAGCAGTTTTAGTATCAATAACGATGAGCTATTATCTGCTCAAGAGTTTGATTTTGAGACAAAAGCCAGTTATGCTATCCGTGTGAGAGTAGACGACGGCAATGGCGGAATACTTGAGCGAAAATTTACTATTGACATCACAGATGGAGATGATGGTCCGACCGCCATAGACTTCAATGATATTTCAGATGCTGTTAGCGTATATCCTAACCCTGTGGTTGATAAGCTGCATATTTCTGTAGTAAATGACTTATTCGGTTTGTTGGAGATATATTTATACAGCTCATCGGGTCAGTTACTCAGCCATCATACGAGTGTCAAGCAAAGCAGTACTCATCATATTGAGCTAGATATTAGGACAATTCCGAGAGGCACTCACCTGATGGAGCTGAAAATAGGCGAGCACCGGGCAGTTAAACGCATTGTCAAGTAATGAAATAAACATCATCGTTCAAGTGCTTAATGTAAAAACAGGAGCGTAAAACTCAATAATAGATTTTACGCTCCTTATTTTTGTATTTTTTTGCAATAAAATCCTTAGTTTAGAGGTAGTTCACTTTTCCTTAAAGCTCAAAGAAGCAGAATTAATACAATACCTTAAACCAGTGGGGCGGGGTCCATCGGAAAAAACATGCCCTAGGTGGGCATTGCAGTGCTTACAAAGCACTTCTGTACGAGCCATGCCGTGCGACTGGTCGGTCTGGGTAGCTACATTTTCTTTAACTGCATCCGAGAAACTCGGCCAGCCCGTACCCGAATCAAATTTTGTGTCCGACTCAAACAGCGGGATACCACAACAGACACATTGATAACCCCCTTCTTCTTTAAATTGATTATATTTGCCTGTGAAAGGTAGTTCCGTTCCTTTCTGACGGGTAACTCTGTAGCTTTCTTCTGAAAGTTGCTCTCTCCATTCCCGATCGGATTTTTGTTTTTTTTTGTTTAGCATGTATTTTCGTTTTTTATAAATTAATTTTTTTTTGTATTCGCGTATTAAACAGACTGCGAAATATATAGTAACGAATGAATCAGAAAGAAGTTATATTGGGCGTTGATATAGGTGGTACAAATACTAAATTTGGCTTAGTGGATAGGCAAGGAAACTGCTTTGAAGCAACTAGCATTCCCACACAGGCACAGTTGCCCGTCGGAATTTTTTTAAGTAATTTCTACCGCGAAGTCGATGATATACAAAATAAAATCAAAGGAGTTTTTGACCTAAAGGGTATTGGCGTTGGTGCACCTAACGGAAATTACTACAGAGGTACTATAGAACAAGCCCCTAACTTGAACTGGGGGGAGGTTGTTGAGTTTGTGCAGACGGTAAGGCAAAAATATAAAATGCCCGTAAAAATTACTAATGACGCCAATGCCGCTGCCTTAGGAGAAATGAAATTCGGTGTGGCAAAAGGAATGAAAAATTTTGTGGTGATTACGTTGGGGACGGGCTTGGGGAGCGGTATTGTGGTGAATGGGGATTTAGTATACGGCTATGACGGCTTTGCCGGTGAATTGGGTCATACCACAGTTTTTATTAAAGGAAGAGAACATACAACCGGGCGGCAGGGTTCGTTGGAAACCTATGTATCGGCAACAGGCATCAAAAGGACTGCTTTTAAGTTATTGGCAAAAAGCATCGAACCCAGCGAACTAAGAAATATTTCTTTTCGAGACCTACAGGCTTCCGATATTACGCTAGCTGCGCAAAAAGGTGACTCCATTGCTTTGCGTACTTTTGATTACACTGCAAAAACTCTTGGTGTTAAACTTGCCGACCTCATCGCTTTACTGAGTCCAGAAGCTATTATTCTATTTGGCGGTTTGGCAAACGCTGGAGACTTACTGCTTGAACCTGCAAAAAAATATATGGAGCTATATAATATGAACATTTTCAGAAATAAAGTTAAGCTCTTAGTTTCAGATATGAAAGGCGGCAACGCGGCGGTTTTGGGGGCAGCTGCTTTAACTTGGCACGAAATAGATAAAACGGCTTAATCACTTGGAAATCACCCGAATGGGTTCGATAGAAAAGCAGAGTATAAAGACAATTAACGCAAGCCATCCAAGTATTTTTCTACCTGAGCTAAGCGGCTGGTCTTCTGTTGCTTTTGGGTGGTAAATACCTAAAAACCTTCCTAAGATAAAGCTCAGTATCAGTAATACTGGAAAGCCTTTTATTTGTGGAATATAAGAGGTCAATAATAGCTGTGCGGAGAATATGCTCAAAGCAATAGACCATATAGTCATTTTATTTTTCCAGACTTTTCGCATGGTAAAATACAAAAAAAACAAATAGGCTATGCCCCAGACCAAGATTTTTTGTGTACTTTGTTCGAAAGAGAATAGGTTCATCCCTCCAAAAAACATAAGTAATATGAATAAGACGACGGAAATTTTTTTGCTTTTTTCGTAACCCAACAAGCCATATAAGATGTGGCCACCATCTAATTGCCCTAAAGGAATTAGGTTGAGTGCAGTAAAATAACAGCCGAAATAACCAGCCAGAATAAACGGAGAATGTATGAGTTCATAATGGGGTATGGCTTGCGTATCGGCTACAAAGCTGATGAAAAAGGTTAACAGTAAATTTGTACCCATAACAATGCCTTCAGTATACACATATTTAGGGTAATCTAGCCCATATTGTCGGTATTCAGGATGTAAGTGAAAAATGTATTCGTGCGAAGGGAGGTGTGTGAAACCATAGTATAGCACACAGAGGGCAACGAAAAAGCCTGCTAAAGGTCCTGCAACACCTATGTCAAAAAATTTTTTTCTGGAATTAATAGCTTCTTTAATGCTTATAATCGCCCCAAAAGTACCCAAACTCGGCAGTTGGCCGAAAAAGTAAAAAGGAATATAATAGGGTAGGGTAACTTTGAGTTTATAAAACCTGGCAGTAAAATAATGCCCAAATTCATGTACGGTAAGAATTCCTAAAAAAGCAAAAGAAAAAGCCAAGCCAATGGTTAAATCATCATGGGTATAAGTATGTTGAAATAGATATTTGTTGATAGTCCATTCCATACCGCAAAGTGTGGTAGTGATGAATGTAACAATAAATAAAACCAGATGCAGAAGGCATGTTTTGATATTTCTCATTGATATATCATTCAAAAATGGTATAATGGATGAGTAAGCTCATATTTTGCCCTTGTTCATAACCTAGAGTACCAATCTTTGTTCCATTTAGTGTGTTATTATTGCTGCCGATTGGGAGTATAAACAAGGGTAGGTTTTCTGTATCACCTTTTATTATTGGGTCAAAGTAAAAAGTAAGCAGCATATCTTGGTAAGCATGACCGTTTTCGTTATACAGACTGCTCAAAGGGACTAAATTAGGAATACTGCTAGATGCTAGGCTAGCTCTAATTTGTGCCAAAGTAGCCGTATTAAAACTATTAGCAATTATTACATCTTTCGCTGTGAGATTGTAGCTTTCGTCACGCGCTCTGTAAAGTTCTAGGCTTGCCAATGGGCTTACCTCAGCGTTGAGGCTTTGTTGTGTTGGGTTCAGCACCAGCGATATTCTGTTCGACACTGCGTTATTACTGTCGAGGAAAGCCTTAATATTAGGTAATCTAATTTTTGTAGCAATGCCTGTAAGCGATTGCACATAGGCTACATCATTGAGGTCTTCGGTGGGTATTTCTTCTCCTCGCTGCCAATCAGCGGGGAAAGCACTGTTGGTGAAATTGGACTCGATACCCGTGAAGGTTCTACCAAAAGACATAGTGTAAACCCTTGAGCCTATAGGGTGGGTATAATAAATGCGCAACTCCTGAGGGATAATACTGAGTACTAATTCATTGTCGGGTGATGTAGGAATTATTTTTATTCCCCGCACAATATTTTGCGCAAAAGCAGACTGGCTGGAGAAAGGGCCTGTAGCAGAGGCATTTCTCAGGTCAAATATTTTTTGTCCGAAGGCAGCACTCAACGTAACACGGGGGTTTTTATCTACGTTGATAGTGGAGCCTGTTGTATCACCAGAAGCATTAACGGTGAAGGAAGTATCAACAGAGACCGTATCGAATTGAGTAGCCGGAAAAGAAAAGCGACCTATTTCGTTTGGAAGCGGGTCTATTTGATCAAACTGATAATAAATATACGGGGCTGCAGAAGTTCCTAATCGTATGCTATCGGATAGTTCAAAAATAGAAAATTCTTGTGTGTTAGTACTATCTCCCAGCCGGTAAGAACCAAAATCAAATATCATTTCAACAGAATCAAAAAATGTAGAAGTTGAAGTAAAAATATTATCGGGTAGCACCGTGGGTGCTAAATTGAAATGACCTGATGCGACGGTAATGCCAAAGTCTTTTTCCTGAATTCTGCCCACCAGTATTTGTCCACCACTCGGGTTATTAAAAGTGGTATTAACAGAATCCATCAATACTACTGAAGTACTAATGGGTAATGTATCCAAGCGTGAACCGATAATATTTTCCACTACTTCAATAGGCAGTGTTATATCTTTATCGCTACACGAAAATAAGTCTAATAACACCCACAAAAAAGTCGAAGCTACTGCTAATCGGCTTAGCACAAATCGGGCATTAATATATTTTGTCAATTGCAATAAATTTAAAAGTAAGAGTATCCAATTATTACGTTACATAGCTATTCCAATAGCCCGTTATAGAGTTTAAAATAAGAATCAATATATTCTTCGGTAGGTTCAATGATATTTATATTTTCAAATTCTTTAAAAACACCGTTTAGTTTAGTATTTAAGTGATTGTTAGACTTTACCGTTGTGTCGGCATAGGCAGCACCTGTTTTAATAAAACCTTCATAATCGGCAGACTGAAGGTGGGCTAACATGCCATCTTCAATATCTGTCATTTTTACTTTAGCAATCAATTGCATACTGTCAAATTTATGCTCAAATTGGGTATCATAAATAGTAAACACACTTTTGGTATTTTTAAATATCGGATCGTTTTTATACCTGGTTTTTAAATACATTGGTATCAGGCTGCTAATCCAATCATTACAATGTACAATATCTGGTGGCCAGCCCAGTTTTTTCACTGTTTCTATTACACCTTTGCAAAAGAAAATCGCTCGCTCATCATTATCGTGATAAAAATTTTCTTCTGTATCGGTAAATATTGACTTTCTGTGAAAATAATCTTCATTATCAATAAAGTATACTTGTAGCTTAGCTTTGGGAATAGAAGCAACTTTAATGGTTAGTGGCTTTTCTTCTTCTCCAACAGTAATATTAATACCTGACAGGCGTACCACTTCATGTAGCCTGTTCCTTCTTTCATTAATCAAACCGAAACGCGGTACAATAATTCTGATATCCATGCCTTTTTCCTGCATAGACTGCGGAAGCCTCCGCACATATTGAGCTACTTCCGAAGTTTCTAAAAAAGGTTCGATTTCACTTGCTACATAAAGAATTTTCAATTTTGACATATTTTGGTTGATTTTTTAAACGCAAAACAAAGCAGGGTAATAACTAGTAAGTTGAAATGCAAACAGCCATGAATGTTGCTGACATAAGTATTAATTGATAATTAATAATTAACAATCATATATATCTGTTTGCCGATGGTTGCAAAAAAAGAAAGTGCAAAAATAATAAAAAAATTAGGGTTTTCAATAAATTGTGCTTACCTGAGCAGTCGTAAAAGTAGTAAACGATATGTTAAGTCATTTTCTACTAGACGGAACAATCTGCATAGTTACTTTCAGATGCTAGTAGCTTAGATTATTTCATGTATTTTGCCTAGATTTCTATCTAATATTATCTACTTTTAGCCTTTATTTAATCCTTGTATTTTCCAATTATGGAAGCTTCAAAAGATACACCGACACGCGGGAGTATTTCCTCCAAAGCAAGTTTGCTCGATAAAGTGCTAACACGCGGGAGCTTGGGCAAAAAACGCCCTTATAACTATGAGCTAGAAGAAGCAGTATTGGGTGCTATGATGCTCGAGAAGGATGCGCTTTCAGAAGTGATAGAAATGCTAAATTTACAGAGTTTTGATAAGGAAGCACACCAAAAAATTTTTCGGGCTATTGTCCAACTCTTTGAAAATGGAGAACCTGTAGATATTATGACTGTCAGTAATCGCTTGAGAGCCAATGGCGAACTCGAGCTAATAGGGGGTGCCTATTACGTATCTCAGCTAACAGCACGGGTAAATTCTGCCGCTAATATTTTATATCACGCGAGAATACTGCTGCAGTACACTATTAAAAGAGAAATTATTGAAGCAGCTAACGAAATTTTAAAACAGGCTTACGAAGAAACAACAGATGTGTTTGTGCTGTTGGATAAATTTGAGCAAAAGCTCTTTGAGATATCAGCGTTTAATATTCGTAAAAGCTATACCGAATCCGAGTCTTTGGGTAAGGAACTCATGCAAGAATTAGAGACCATGAAAGACACAAAAGATGGTTTGATTGGAGTGCCTAGTGGTTTTACCGATTTGGATAGGTTTACTGCCGGCTGGCAGCGCGCTAATTTGGTGATTATCGCGGCAAGACCTGGCATGGGTAAAACTGCCTTTATACTTTCGGCTATGCGAAATGCTGCTGTTGATTTTAAAAAAGCTGTAGTAATTTTTTCTCTAGAAATGTCTGCCATAGAACTAATGAAAAGGCTTTATTCTGCCGAATCGGAAATTGAAAGCGGCAAATTTCGTACACCTAACAAAATGTCGGAACAGGAATGGAAGCGGTTGGTTGCTAGAACAGCTGTTGTAACGCAAGCTCCGATTTTTGTTGACGATACACCCAGCATTTCTATTCTTGAATTAAGGGCAAAATCCCGTCGCCTGAAAGCACAACGCAACATAGAATTAATTATTGTGGATTACCTACAGCTGATGTCGGGCGAGCATAGCGGCAAAAGCGGTAACCGCGAACAAGAAATTGCCCATATATCGCGCTGTTTGAAGCAACTAGCCAAAGAACTTGACATACCAGTCTTAGCTCTTTCTCAGTTGAGTAGAGCAGTAGAAGTTAGGGGTGGCGACAAAAGACCCCAACTATCTGATTTAAGGGAATCAGGCTCAATAGAGCAAGATGCCGATATAGTGATGTTTCTTTACAGACCCGAATATTACGATATTACCGAAGACCAAGATGGAAACCCCGTCGATGGGCTTACTGAAATAATGATCGCTAAGCAGCGGAATGGCTCTTTGGGTACAGCTAAAATCAAGTTTATTCCCCAATATACTAAATTTGCTGATTGGCATGAAAGAGACTATATGGATGACCAAGGTGCTTATGAAAGTTATACCATGCAAAGCAGTGTGAACAGTGATTTGTCAGGAAACAAGGACCAAAATAAACCCTCACCATTCTGAAGAATAATCATCAATTTGAATAAATTTATCGTTTGAACTTTGTTTTAAGTGCCATAATTCTTTGATAAGAAATACGTATTCTTTCCGCCGAGATCTTTCGCTGAGCAAGCAGTTTTTTAATAATAGCTATTGCTTTCTGGCTAATGTCAGGGTCGTAATACAAATTATTACCAAAAAGCAATATATCTACCCCGGCAAGAAGGGCTTTTTGTATAGCCACCTCTAGCCCGTAGTGTGTACTGATTGCCTTCATTTGCATATCGTCAGAAATGACAACCCCATCAAATTTTAAGTCTTTTCTGAGCAAGCCCCCAATAATTTTTGACGATAAAGTGGCCGGATACACGCTGTCTAGTACTGCATGAAAAATATGTGCAGTCATAATAACATCTACCTTTTCTGCATGTATCAGTCTACGATAAGGAATCAGCTCTTGTTTATGCCAAGTGTGCGTTACGTCGGTCAGACCTAGATGCGAGTCCTGATGACTGCTGCCATGACCGGGAAAGTGTTTTAACGTAGTGATGATATTTTCCCGGTGGTGTGCATCGATAAAAGTAGCAGCGTGAGTGGTAACTTTTTGTGGAGAATCGGAAAAACTTCTGGCTAATTTTCCGATAATCGGATTCTCAGGAGAAATATTTACATCGACTACCGGAGCCATATTCATATTAATACCAATGTCTTTTAACGTTTGTGCAGTTTTGAGAGCGTAGTGCTGTGTGCTGTCCACTACATCTATATTTCCCAGATATTGCGCTGACACCGAGGTAGAAAAGCCATACTTGGGCTTGAGGCGATTAATTTTTCCGCCTTCTTGATCGATGCCGATAAGCAAAGGTGTTTTGGCAAGCCTTTGCAATGAACGTGTCAAACTCTTTACCTGTTCTGGGCTATTGATATTACGAGATTTTTTTAAATTAATATCATAGTCAAATAAAATGACCCCGCCGATATGCCTTTCTTTTATATCTGCTTGTATTTTGGGATTTTCTGAAGTGTTCTTTCCTCTAAAACCGACCATAATCATTTGCCCGATCATTTCATCAAGAGTAGCTGTTTGTTGGTTTGCTGTATGAGTTTGAGGGGCATTTTGACAAGCAGCAAATAAAACCAATACTATTAACGATGTTTTACTCATGGTCTTACTAAAAAATATAACGTTTGGGTTAAGAATGTGTTGAATACTCAAAGCTATTGTTGCCAGTATCTTCTTACAATTACAGATTGAAATGCATAATTTTGCTTTTTGCCATTCTGAAATAATTCAAATATAGTGAATGCCGCCATAGATGTGGGGAATACTTGTACAAAAATCGGTTTTTTTCAAGAAAACCGATTAGTAGCATGTAGAAATCAAGTACCTGCTGAGAGAATTATCAAAATACTCGAAACCTTTGATGTACAAAAGGTAATTATTAGCAATGTGGGGAAAAAAAATACCAGCTTATATGCTCAACTGATTCGCAAGTATGGTGTACTAGATTTTAACTACCGCACGCCACTTCCTATAAAACACCAATACCTGACTCCCGAAACTTTGGGGGCAGATAGGCTAGCGGCAGTAGTCGGTGCTTTTGCCTTGTATCCACATGAACACAATCTGGTAATAGATATGGGTACTTGTATTACTTGCGATTTCATTCATAAAAATGGGGTGTATTTGGGGGGGAGTATTGCCCCTGGTTTATCGATGCGTTTGCAGTCGCTTCATTATTTTACAGCCCGCCTACCACTTGTCGAACGAGCTACTAATGTCGATCTACACGGCAATACTACCGTCAGTTGTATCCGCAGTGGTGTTATCTATGCCGTTAGATTAGAATTACAGGGCTTTATTAGCGCATATACAAAAAAATATCATCCTCTGAATGTACTCCTTTGTGGTGGAGATGCGATTTATTTTGAAACTAAAATAAAAGCTGCCATATTTGCCCATTCAAATTTAACTCTTTATGGTTTGAATGAAATTCTTAACTGGAATGAGTAGATTATTTTTGTTCATTAGATTATTTGTATTTTCTTTGCTTTCAACTTTGGCAGCCAGGGCGCAGGATGGCTTTCTTCCCTACTCTAATTTTGGTTTGGGAGAAGCAAATCCTATCGGGGGAGTAAGAAATATGGGTATGGGAGGTATTGGAGTAAGTGCTGTACACCCTTTTTATAGCAATTTACAAAACCCTGCCACCCTTACTTACAATAAATTAACGCTCTTTGACTTTTCTGCTCGCAGCGAATGGATAAATCTACGAAATGACCAAGAGCAAATCAGTGGTTATACAGCTAATATTAATCATTTTAATTTAATCTTTCCCATATCTTCCCGCATAACAGCTACGGCAGGCTTGAGGTCGGCAACAAGCGTAGATTACCGATCGACTTCTTTGGAAAGAATACCCAGCAGTCCTGCCTTCGTACGATATGTTTTTGATGGTACGGGAGGCATTAGGCAGGCTTACGTGGGAACAGGCCTTAGCCTATCGAAAAATTTTTCGCTGGGTTTTGATATTATCTACAACTTCGGATTAATCACCAGAAATGAGCAATCTGAATTGATTGACGGCGCAAGAGATACCCAAGTAGGACGCGAAACACGCACTGGCTTTAGAAAATTAGCTTTTGACTTTGGCTTTTTATATAGCGGTAGCTTTGGAGATAAAAACACAGTTCACTTAGGAATAACTTACCAACCTTCTTTTCAACACAACTTCACGCGCTTACAACGCTTGAACAGAAGACGTATTGATGATGTGCTACTATTTTCCGATACTATCATCGATGATAATCAGGGCAGTGTGCAGCTACCTGCGAAATGGGCTTTTGGTCTGAGTACGACCAAAGATCTCAAGTATACTGTTGGGGTAGATGTAATTTTAGAAAATTGGTCAGTATTTGAAGGACTTAGCAATGCTCAAAATGGTGTTAATACTTATAGAATTAATTTTGGTGCTGAATGGACACCCGATGTTTACGCCGTTGGCTTGTTTAAAAAGATGACCTACCGGACAGGTTTCTCTTACGGAATTCTGCCTTGGAACATAGACGGACAACAAGTGAAAGAGTTTTCAGTTAGTATTGGTTTTAGCATTCCTTTACAGAATTTCTCACTGCTAAGCTATGCAATCAGCTACCACGAAAGGCTTAGTAGTAGTACTTTCATAGATATACGATATGTACGATTAAGCTTTGGCGTAGTTGTGAATAACCGTTGGTTTATAAAAAGAAAATTCAATTAATTTAACTTTAAAAGTCTAAGAAAAATGAAATGGCAAAATTTGGTATTGTCACTTTTTGGGTTTTTGGCTTTAATGCCTTACTGTGTTTTTGGACAAGAAACTAGTAGTACAGAAACAGCAGAAAAAAATAACTCCCCTTGTCAACCATGCGCAGAAAATTATGATAAAGGATGGTGTTGGGGCAGCGATCCGGGTACGGCAAGAGAGAAAAATGCTTTGTATACTGATGCGCTGAAAGTAAAAGATTATGAAATCGCTGTCGAACCACTCGAATGGGTATTGGCTAATACGCCTAACTTGAATAAAGCTATTTATATCAATGGCATTAAGATATATAATAAACTCGTTAAAAAAGCCAAGAAGGAAAAAGATACGGAAAATTTACAAAAATATAGACAGAGAGAACTCGATTTGTACGACATCCGTATTGCCTGCTACGGGGCCGAAGCCAATGTATTACAACGCAAAGGAGCTATCGCATACAGCTATCTTAAAAAGGATACCACTCAGAAGAAAGCTCTCTTCAATTTATATTCACGTATTCTAGCACTCAATGGTAATAAAACAAAAACTTACAACCTAACCTACCTGATGATTACTAATATCAATGCAAAGGTCAATAAATTTATTACCGAAGAGCAAGCCTTGGCAGTGTATGATAAAATTACTGAAGTACTTGATTATAATATAGCCAATACAACGGACGATAAACAGCAAAAATGGATACAAGCACAAAGTAAAATAGACGGTTTTTTGCCCAAAATAACCAATATCACTTGCGAGCATGTTGAAAAAAGAATGTTGGAAGATATACGAAACAAAAAACAAGACATGAAACTTCAAAAACGCGCACTGAAATATTTAATTACTGCAAAGTGCTTCGATAACCCACTTTTTCTTGAAGTTGGCGAAAATATTTTTGTATTTGAACCCGCACTCGGCTTAGCCAAGACAATTTCTTCTCAATATATCAAATTAGAAAATTATGATAAAGCTATCGAGTGGAAGCAAAAAGCTATAGATTTGATTGAAAAAGACTCCTCTGTGACAGAAAAAGACCCCTTGATAAGGGCAAACCTTCATTTAGATATTGCAGCTCTGTTGGCCAAGCAAGGCAAAAAGAAAGAGGCTAGAACTAAAGCCTATAAAGCTATTGAGGTGGATGCAAGTGAAGCTGATAAGGCTTACACACTCGTTGGTAATCTGTATATGATAAGTGGTAGTGAGTGTGAAGATTCCAATCCCGTCAAATCACGGACTATTTACTTAGCTGCTTACGATATGTTCCAAAAAGCTGGAGATAAAGAAAGTATGGCAAGAGCTAAAGAGCAGTTTCCTAGTATCGAAGATATTTTTACGCAAAACTTAAATGAGGGAGACCCTATTGACGTTATCTGCTGGATAGGAGGAAAGACCATCATTAGAAAAAGATAAAAAATATTCATTGGCAATTAAGTATGGACAGCTTAACTATCCATGCTTAATTGTTTATAATCTCTTTAACCTTTCACGATGAGTAAATATAAATTTTTCTTTGCCATACTAGTATCTGCCGTCTTACCTTTGCTAAATTGTTCTGAAAACATCCAAGCTGTTGATAACCTTCCAGAAAATTTTAAGCCTTATTTTTCATTTGAAAATATTCACTCTGTTTACAGTGAAGATGCCATAACAAAAATTAAAAGAAATGTACCTAAGTTGATAAGAAAACAAAACGGTAATGAAGAATACCCCGAAGGTATTGAGATGGAACTATACAATGAGAAAGGCATGAAAACCACTACACTTAGAGCTGATAAAGGTCATTACATTAAAAGCAAAGACACTTACCAAGTGAGTGGTAATGTTGTTGTTACCAATATCTTGCAAGAAAATACACTTGAAACCCCGCTCCTCAACTGGCGCGGTAGTAAACAAGAAATATATACAGATACTACAGTAAAAATCACCACTCCGAATCAGATACTCCATGGACTTGGCCTGACTGCTACCCAAGATTTCAGCGAGTATGAAATTAAAGAAATCGTGGACAGTGATGAAGATTCTTTTGAAGAAGAATTTTAACCATATAGTCACAAAAACGAAATAATCAATCTATTGGCTCTACGCTGGCTCCCTATCGAAAACTCTCAATAAGGCGGGAAGGAGTGTTAGGTTAGTGAGCATAGCTAGCAACAAAGTAAAAGAAGATAAAGCACCTAAAGCAACTGTACCACCAAAATCAGAAAAGGTGAATATAACAAACCCGCTGAATAAAACAATAGAAGTATATAGCATGCTCATGCCTGTTTGTTGTAAGCTAATCCGGATGGCATCTGCAGTCCGATAGCTGTTGGCTACTAATTCTTGTTTATATTTAGCAAGAAAATGTATAGAGTCGTCCACAGATATGCCAAAAGCAATACTAAATACTAATACTGTACTGGGTTTGAGTGGTACTTCCAGAAAACCCATTACGCCTGCAGTAGCGAGCAGAGGCACAAAGTTAGGAATAAGCGAAATAATAACTATGCGTACGTTTTTAAACAAGAACCCCATCACTGCGGCAATTAAGGCAAAAGCAATAAACATGGTTGTTTTCAAATTGTTAATTAAATAGTAATTACTTTTGCTAAATATAATAGTTGTGCCAGTAACGTTAGCTGCCATCTTGCTACCTATGAGTATGTCATCTATCCGCGGGCGAATTTCTTGATTGACTAATGTATTTATTTTTTCTGACCCCAAATCAGCTACCTGCATAGATACCCTAAGATATTGCTCGGTGGAATCGATAAATGAATCTGTTAAAGGATTTTCGGTATCAGAATTTTTTAAATACCTGTAAATAAAAGGCCTCTCTCGACTGCTGGGCAGCTTAAAGCTGTATTCATTGTAATTATTGTATGCTTGGTTTGCCGATTTAATGAAGGTGGCAAAAGAAAGTGGTGCCGTTACTTCTGGCAATTCGCTAAGATATTCTTCTATTTTATCGACTTTTTTAAGTGCCGAAGACTTTCTGATGCCTTTTGGCTTGCCTGTGTTGATAATAATTTCAAGCGGCATAATCCCTCCGAAGTTTTCTTCAAAAAGCACTAGGTCTTTCATAACTGCCGTTTCTTTGGGTAAGTCATCAACCATATAGGTGAGTGCTTTTAACTGCATACTACCGATAAAGGCAAGACCAGATAATAACACACTAATAGCAAAAATCCAGTTGCTTCGTTTGTTGATGAGCATTTGAAACTGATTGATGAGATAATTGGTCGGTTTAAAATGTAGGTGGCGAGTATGCCTTTCTTTAGGGCTGGGCAAATACAAAAATATACTGGGGATGAAGATGATACTAATAAAGAAAGTTGAAATAATACTGATAGTAGCCACGATACCAAATTCTTGTAACATACGAATATCTGTAAAAACCAACACAAAAAAACCGATGGCGGTGGTCGAGTTGGTCAGCATAGTAATAACTCCAATTTTTCTTATGGTTCGGTAAATTGCTTCTCTTTTGTTTCGAGTAGCCATGAACTCTTGGTGATATCTATTTAGCAGGTAAATACAATTTGGAATGCTAATAACTACCAGAATGGTTTGTAGTAGTGCAATAAATACCGTTATTTTAAAGCCTAATAGAAAAACGATTCCTTTCAACCACAGTAGCATAATACCGACTAGCAAGAGGGGAAAAAATGCAGTTGAAAAAGAGCGAAAAAACAGATACATAACTAAAATAGTCATAACAATTGAGAAAGCCAGGAACATATAAGCCTCGCTTTTTACCCAGCTATCCATAAAGGAGCGTACAAAAGGTAAGCCCGCATAATGAATCTTGATATTGGTATCGAAGCTAAAACGTCTGCCCAAAGCAACAATGCGTTTGACTACTTTTTGCCGTTTTGAAGAATTCAGGTAGTCGTCATCTATGCTGACAATCATCAACATAGCACCGTTATTTTTGTTGATGAGGCGATTTTCATATATTTTTACTTTGTTTATGAATAATAGAATACTGTCTAAATGATATTGTGTGTGTGGTATATGCTCAAATAGCTTTTTACTTTCAAATTTTTTCGCTTCTTTATTCGCATATAAATATAGCATGTTGGCTAAAGATACCACCCGGGTAACTCCCTCTATTTTATTAATATCATCGGTTAGTTCACTTAACTTTCTAAAGTTTTTCAGGCGATAAACACTGCTGTCTCTCATGAAGATTGCCATCATATTGCCATCTTCGCCGAAAGTATTCTGGAACTTGCGAAAATATATTATTTCGGGATCGTGTTCAGGGACAGTTTTTAATATTTCATAAGTCCATTTGGCATACTGCCCCACGTAAGCCATAAAGGCCGTAAGGGCTACTAAGGTAACGAGCAGGTAAAGGCGATACTTAATAATAAAGTTTGCTATTTTATGCCACATAATTTAGTAGGAGGAGTACTTGTTTAGTATCATTTTTATAGCAGCGATAGCCGCTTCTGTGCCTTTATTGCCGTATTTTCCGCCCGACCTGTCAAATGCTTCCTGGTACGTGTTGGGTGTTAATACGCCAAAAATTACGGGCTTTTCTTGTTGTAAAGAAACTTTTGTAAGCCCGTGTGCTACTGCTTGGCAAATAAAATCAAAATGTTTTGTTTCTCCTTGTATCACACAGCCTATACAGATAAAGGCATGTACTCTGACGATCGATGCTAACTGTTGTACTCCCGAAGGTAACTCAAAAGCACCGGGTACAAGCAATGACCCAATATTTCTTTTTGGCACACCTTCTTTCACCAAAGTATTATAAGCTTCGTGGTAAAGTCTACTAGTAATTTCTTTATGATATTCAGATACAACAATACCAATTTGCATGTTTGGGATGTGTGTTTTAACTGAGGAAGGGTAATCACTTAAATTTTTAACACGGTTTTTCATTGCATTTATTCTTTAATTTTGTGCGTTTTGGTAAATAATCAACAGTCTTGGCTTACTTTGCAAAAGTACAAATTCTTTTATTTTCACTACAACGATAAAATAGCAATATTGCTTAACTTTGTTGAATTATAATACTTTAATAACTCATGAGGTGTGTTTATCTTTTATTTTTTTATAGTTTTTGCTTTGCCGATATTGCTCAACAAGATGTTCCTCTCGGCACTTGGCGCTCACACCTGACCTACCATGACGCACGTAAAATTACTATAGCTGATAATATTATTTATTGTTCTTCGGGCAATGGTTTATTTACTCTTGATATATCTGAAGGCCTACTGCAAACTATTACTAAAATAGATGGACTCAGCGATGTGCGTATCACAGATTTGTACTACCACCGAGAATTTCAAACACTGATTATTACCTATGAGACTGGAAATATTGATTTGATTAAACCCGAGCAAGTCGTTAATATTCGCTCTATCCTGAATGCTCCCATCAATAATAAAAAAATTAACAGTATTTTCGTAGATGGTTCTTTTGTCTATTTATCGACAGATTTTGGCTTGGTCAGACTCGATATTGTCAATGAGCAAATACGAGAAACCTATACCAATATTGCACCCGGTGGTACACCAGTACGCGTTGCGCAAGCTGCTGTGCTAGGGGATAGTATTTTTCTGGCTACAAATATTGGCTTATTACGAGCTTCTTTAGACCCAAGCGTTAACTTATTAGATTTTGCTAACTGGCAGCTAACTACGGTTAATAATGCACCAATTAGCCATATAGCTGCATTGGGCAGTAAACTATTTTTTACCATTGACGATGATAGTCTTTATCACTACTTTGATCATCAGATAGAAGGGTTAGCGATAGCACCTTCTAAAAATTATCGTAACTTAGAGGCAGCAACAGAGCAATTAATACTTAGCACTGTAGACACTATCTATTGCATTAATAGCGATTTATCATATACTACCATTTCGGGTTTGCCCTTTCCTAACGATGTAATTTTTTTGGACATGCAAAATATATGGGTAGCAGACGAGGCTTCGGGTTTAGTCAATATTAATAATGGCGAGAGGCAAGCTTATTTCCCTTCCGGTGTATATGACCAGTCGGTATTTCGCTTGGCGTATTTCCAAAATAAGCTCTTGGCAATTTCGGGTGGCTATAATTTATCAAACTACACTGCGCAAAATAACCTCAGTGGTTTTTATGTTTTTGAAAATGGTGTATGGACGAACTACACAGCTGAAGATAATGAAATTAACGCTAGGGTAATTCCTACACTCTCCGATTTGAATACGGTTGCTTTGGGCATGGACACTACTGTCTACATAGGCTCTTTTCAGGATGGTTTACTAGCTTGGAATACGATAAGTAACACCTTTGACTCTTTGATAAATATACCTTTGAGCAGCAATACTGCCAACACAGCACGCGTAAGTGGCTTGGCTTTTGATGCTGAAGGAAATTTGTGGGTAAGTAACCACGGCGTAAGTTCCGGACAAAGTGCCATTCACCGCCTAGAACGCTCTACCAATATATGGACTTCATTCTCTTTTAACGGAGTGAATAATCCATTAGATATCCTCATCGACGCTTTCGATTATAAATGGCTTAGATTGAGTCCCAACTTAGGCGGTGGCATTTTCGTTTTTGACAATGACGGCAGGCAAAGAATGCTTTCTGAAGCAGCCGGACAGGGAGTCTTGCCAGACAATAATGTATACAGCATGGCAATAGATAATGATAATGTTGTATGGTTAGGCACAGGTGCAGGATTAATTACATTTTTTAATGCAAATGACATACTTGAAGGCACACCCGTGGAAGGAATATTACCTCGTTTTGAAGGACGACCTCTATTGAATGATGAAAAAATTACTGCCATAGCTGTAGATGGAGGCAACAGAAAGTGGATAGGATCCGAAAACGGCGTTTGGCTTTTTAGTGCTGATGGCTCAGAACAAATTCTGCACTTTACGGAAGAAAATAGCCCCTTAATTGCTAATACCATTATCGATATCGAGGTACACGAACTGACTGGCGAAGTATTTTTTGCCACCAACAAAGGCATTGTTTCTTATCGTGGCACAGCAACAACAGGAGCAAATAATTATGCCACAGTAAAAGTTTTTCCCAATCCTGTTTATCCCGGTTTTAGTGGCTTAGTAAGTATTTCGGGTCTAATAGCAGGCTCTGAAGTTAAAATAACAGATATATCAGGACAACTTATCTGGCAGACTTTTTCGGAGGGTGGCACCGCTACGTGGAATGTGAGAGATTATAATGGAAGACGGGCAAAAACTGGTATTTACCTCATTTTTTTATCTACTACCGATGGCAGAACAGGTTTAGTAGCTAAAATTGCTGTTTTGGAGTAAAAAATTACTCTTTAATCTTAGACCATTTATTTCTTAGTAATGCCAAGCAAGACTCACAAAAGCATATATGGCTTATATCTGCTTTTGTATTGATGAACAATATAGAACTAAAGACACGCTACGGTTATATGTGCAGGCACTATCCTAAAATTGATAAAATATCAATAATCAAAAATAGTTTTCTTTATATTAAATGATAATTTAGAAATCCCAAAATTTTCAATAAAAGATTTGGCGTAGGATTTCCAATTATTTTGATAATCTCTTGAAATATTATTTATATAAAACTCCATATCTTTTGAATTTAAAGCATTTTGAAGTTCTTTTAAATCTCCTTTATATTTTATACAATAACCAGCATAAAAAGTAGTTTCTTCATTTTCATTAATTATAAAATTAGGTCTTAAATTCATAGAAGAAGTTAAAATTTTGCTTCCAAATGTATTGTCTAATCCGTGGTTTCTTCCAAAAGTATAAAAACAAATTGGGTTTGATTTTCCCTTATCTCTTTTGTCTAATTCTTTTTTAATTTCTAAAAAATATTTATAAGTTAAAGGAAATCTCTTTTTTAATTTTTCTTCTTTTATTATTTGATTTTTTCCGTTTATTTTTTCATATGGAAAAATAACATATCTTTCTTGATTTTCATTTTCATTTTTTAAAACTATGCGAAGATTTTTTAATGCATTCGTAAATCTTTGTTGGTATAAATTGATGTCAATAACGCCATTTTTGATTGTAATTTCGGCATTGTAATTTGGAGTGTATTTTGAATCAATATTTTTGGGCCAATTAAGCCAAATAGAAGATAAATCTAAATATTGAACTAAACTACCATATGGTGGATCTGTCATTATAAAATCAATAGATTTTTCAGGTAAATAATCGGTTATTGTATTAATATCTACAATGCCATATTTTAAGTCAAATCCGCTTAATTTATCTTTGTTTTTAAGACTTTCACGAACTTTTAAAGTTTTTGGAATTTTTCCTACATATTACTCTACATCTTTTAGACAACTCTCTACTGACTGTTTACCAAGACAACTTCCTTGAAAAACAAACAATGGATTCATTTCCATTTTTCTGCTTGCACATATATATGCTGATCTTCCCCAACTTGTTGAAAATGGTCTGTTGGCACTTGCTCTTCTTGGGACACTCATTTTAGTTGTTAAATGTAGTGTCTGAATAAAACCAAATAGTAATTGAATTTGAAGGTCTTTGTCTTCAATATTTTTTATTAAATCATATATTTTAGAAAGAACGTATAGGTTTCTTCTTGTTCAAAGGTTTGAAAAATTGTTTCCACCAACGCAATTAATAAAATTCGCATTAAATGATGGTGAGTTTATAAAAGGTTCATCAGGAAACCAAGTACTTATTTCAATTTTGGATTGCTCTTTAGCTAATTTTTCATCACTACTGTTTGGTTCAGCTACGTAACGAAATTTTCTTTGAGTAGGTCGTCCGTTTGTTTCTTCAAAAATTTCAGAATCAGTATAATTAATTCCTATTTCATATAATTCATTATCTCCCCATTTAAAACTTTGAACAATAGCTCTTTCGTTTATTTTTCTCGAATCGGTTGAATAGTATTTTAGAAAAATTTTGTCATTTTTTAGTTTTTCAACTATTTTCTCAACAGCAGTCTTAAATTTTTCGAGGTTGAATTTTGAAGAAAAAACTTCAATAATAAAAGATGTCAAAGGGTTTAAATCAAATGCAATTGCTTTTCTATTTGCCTTAACTGCTTCAAAACCACTAATTGCACTGCCGGAAAAAGGATCTAAATATATACCATCTTCTGGAGTACAATTTTCAATATATTCTCTCCAGATATTGCGAGGATTTTTTCCCCAATACTTCATTGCAGTATATATTGGTGGACGCGTGTCCTCTACGCGTGCAAAATTAATATCTGTCATTATAGTTTTAATTTTCCTTTTTTGATAAATTTTGCAAGCTTTTCAAGGTTTGTAAAAGGGAATTTTTTACGACCGTTCTCAATTTTACTTATATCAGTCATTATTATTCCAATTTTTTGACCAAATTCACTTTGATTCAGACCTTTTTTTTCGCGTTCTTTTCTTAAAAACTCACCAAATGTTGCCATTTTTAGACTTGCTATTTATTAACTTGCTAATATTTAGCAAGAATAGTAAACTAATTCAGATATCAAAACTTATTTTTCGATAAGTGTTTGGAAAAGACAAGCTCTTTTTATTTTGTGAGGCACGAGCAAAATGAAATGTGCTTGACTGTGCGGATGGCTTTTCAGAGCTTGTGTACAACTTTTTTTAAAGCAATTAAAAAACTATTTTTTAATGTCATATTGTTTTGTTTTATTTTTATAAAAAAACAGATGCATCGCTTAGCTTTGAGGAAAGCTATGAAATCTGAAAGCACCGTTGCTTTAGCACAGGTCGGTATTCCGTTGGCAATGAAAATACAAGTATACCTTGACCTAATAAGATCATATTGAAAGCATAACTATATTATTTACTTGAAAAAACTACATTTATGGACGTTCTCAGCACTGAAATCACTGCTTATATTGAACAGCATACCACACAAGAAAATGAATTATTAAATAAACTTTATAAAGAAACCTATTTGAAAGTACCTCAGCCTAATATGATTTCGGGGATGTTGCAAGGCAGGCTGTTAAGCCTTTTATCTAAAATGATGAACCCAAAGGCTATTTTAGAAATAGGTACTTATACTGGTTATGCCACTATTTGCCTGGCGCAAGGACTCAGTGCTGAAGGAAAAATCGTTACGATAGATATTAATGAAGAATTACAAGAAATGGTTGGCAGATATGTGCGTGAAGCCGGCTTGGAAAGTAAATTCGTGCAGCATATTGGTCATGCAGTAGATATTATCCCACAACTCGATATGGTTTTTGACATAGTATTTATTGATGCTGATAAAAAAAATTACAGCAATTATTACGATCTTTGTTTCGATAAAGTCAGGCCAGGAGGTATTATTTTAGCTGACAATGTGTTCTGGGATTTGAAAGTAATAGATGAACGGGTGAAGGATATAAATACAGAATCCTTACGCGCATTTAGTAGAAAAATACAGGCAGACCCACGCGTAGAAAATACTATCTTACCCGTGAGAGATGGTTTGTCTTTAATTAGAAAAAAATGAATGTTAGCAAATTAAAAAAAAATATATTATTATTAGAAGAAGCATATTTTGAAGACATAGCATTAAAAATATTTCGTTTTCAGGCAGCTCACAACCCCATTTATAAAAAATACATTGACTATCTGCGACTACGAATTGATGATATAAAAAAAATTAGTCAGATCCCTTTTTTACCCATCCGTTTTTTTAAAACACAAAAAGTACTCTGTAAAGGTCTTCAAGCGACAAGAGTTTTTGAAAGCAGCGGCACGACAGGGTCGGAAAGAAGTAGCCACTATATTGCCGATGAGTTTTTTTACCGAGCAGTAAGCGAACAAATTTTCAAATCTTTCTACGGTCCTTTAGCTGACTATCATATTTTTGCTTTGCTGCCTTCCTATCTCGAAAGATCTAATGCTTCTCTAGTGTATATGACAGAGTATTTTATGCGTAAAAGTACTCAGCCATCGGGTTTCTATTTGAATAATACTGATGATTTATTAAAGCAACTACAAGTGCTTGCCAATACCAATAAAAAAGTATTATTAATAGGAGTTACCTTTGCTTTGTTGGATTTGGCAGCATCAGATAATATTAACCTATCACACGTAATAGTAATGGAAACGGGAGGTATGAAAGGACGGAAAAAACAAATGATTCGCCAAGAAGTACATGAAATACTAAAGAAAAAACTAAACGTAACAAATATTCATGCAGAATATGGCATGACCGAAATACTCTCTCAATGTTACTCTTTAGGAGATGAAATATTTTATCCACCCCCTTGGTGTAAAGTATTATTACGAGAAATAAATGACCCATTTAGTGTCAGCCAAAAAAACCAGCGCGGAGGTATTAATATCATTGATTTAGCAAATATTGATAGTTGCTCGTTCATTGCCACCCAAGATATTGGGATTCACTGCAATGGAAGAGGCTTTAAGGTAGTTGGCAGGTTCGACTATGCTGACTTGAGAGGATGTAACTTAATGGTAGCTTAGATAAGCTATTTTGAATATATCCTAAAATAAAACTAAAAATAACACACTGCTAAATAGTCAGCTATGAAAAGATTGGTTTTTTTGATAATGACCGTTCGAGTTTGTATGCTACTGCAGGCGCAAACTATCACCGTCAAAGACAGAGATACTGGCAAACCTATAGCCCGTGTCCTTATTTACACCGATAGTATAAATACTACTACAAATAATAGCGGACAGGCCGATATAAATATTTTTAAAACACAAAAAACTATTTTTTTTCAACATACTGCTTACCATACAGCACAAAAAAATTATTCCAGCTTGCTGAAAAATAGAGATATTTTTTTAAACCCGTCTGCCATTAACCTTCAGGAAGTATTGGTAGCAGCTAATAAATGGGAACAAGACAAAAAACATATCCCTAGCGAAATATTAGGTATTTCTGCTAAAGAGATTAGTTTTCACAACCCTCAAACAAGTGCCGATGCCTTAGCAAACAGCGGAAAAGTATTTGTTCAAAAAAGCCAACTTGGCGGAGGAAGCCCAATTATCCGCGGTTTTTCTGCTAATTCTGTATTGATAGTTATTGATGGCGTGCGTATGAACAATGCCATTTTTAGGAGTGGTAACTTACAAAACACTATTATGCTTACTCCAAACAGCATGGAGTCTGTTGAAGTAGTATTCGGACCGGGTTCAGTCATATATGGCAGCGATGCGCTAGGCGGTGTAATAGATTTTCATACCAAAGACCCACAACTCGCCCGCGATACTAGCAAACGTAATATTTCAGCAAACCTTCTGATTCGTTATTCAAGTGCCAATAGTGAACAAACAGCTCATGCAAATTTTAGTTATGCCAGTAAGTGTTGGGGGGTTAACACTTCTCTGAGTTTTAGCGATTTCGATCACCTCCAAACTGGTAGTGTGCGCAGTGCTGTCAACAACCAGTGGGGTAAGCGACCTAAATACATTATCCGAAGAAATGGACAAGACCTAGCCGCAAAGAATAGCAATGAGAATTTACAGGTATTTTCCGCCTACAGTCAGGCAAACCTTTTACAGAAATTTGTTTTCAAGCCCAATAAACAGTTAAAATTTACCTATATGCTCAACGGCACGACCTCCTCAGATATACCCCGTTACGACCGTTTAATTGAATACAATGGAGACGAATTAAAATTTGCCGAATGGTATTACGGACCCCAAAAATGGCTTATGAATGCTCTAAAAATAACTTATAATAACCTGTCAGAGAAAACACACCAACTGCGCTTTACGCTCGCTCATCAGTTCATTAACGAGCAGCGTAATGACAGAAAAAATGGCAACAACTGGCTGAGAACGCGGACAGAGCGCGTGAATGTCTACACTTTTAACCTAGATGCTTATAAAATACTCAGCACTCAGCACCATGAATTATTTTACGGCTTAGAATATGTACAAAACAACGTTCATTCAGATGCTTCAGCAATTAATATTGAAAATGCAGCAACACAGCTCCTTGCTACCCGTTATCCTTCGCGCGGAAGCCAACAGATTATTGCCGCATTTTACAGCAGTTATAAGTGGTACATCAACTCATATTGCACTTTTGTAGCAGGTCTACGCCTGAATTATACCAAACTGCAGGCAGATTTTAGTGATAAGACTTTTTATAACTTTCCTTTTTCTACACTAAATAATGAGTCGGACGCCTTTAATGGCAGTTTAGGATTGGTCATGCGCCCCGATGCAAAATGGCAGTTAAATCTCAATTTTTCCAGCGGTTTTCGCACACCCAATGTAGATGATATTGGAAAAATATTTGATTCTGAACCCGGTAATGTGATAGTACCTAATGCTAACCTGAGTCCCGAGTATGCCTATAATGCAGACGTAGGCATACAAAAAGTGTTCTTTAATTGGATTAAATTAAACCTAAGTGGTTATTACACAATTCTGAGAGATGCAATGGTCAGGCGAGATTTTCAGTTCGATGATCAAGATTCTATTATTTATGATGGCGTGCTGAGTAGAGTACAGGCTTTGACTAATACCGGAAGTGCGTACATTTCGGGTATTAGTGTAGAATTATCAGCAAATATAGGACAGCGTCTTAAGGTTCACAGTATTTATAATTACACAGCAGGTAGAGATACCGAAGAAGATTTACCACTCCGCCATGTGGTACCTGCTTTCGGTAAGCACGTATTAAAATATATACACAAATCTTTAGCTGTTGAACTTTCTTTGCGTTATGCAAGTGCTATTTTAGCAAAAGACTTGGCTCCTTCTATTAGTAATAAACTATTTCTTACCGACGCTAATGGTGCTTATCCCTCTTGGTGGGTCATGGACTTGAAAACCGTTTATCGTCTTAAAAAAAAATTTACGCTGCAAGCTGGAGTAGAAAACATTTTTGATAAACACTACAGGCCTTACTCCTGGGGAATTAGTGCTCCTGGTAGAAATTTTTATCTGGCTCTCAGAGCAAGTTTATAATGTAACGTGAGAGTGCTGAATTTGATTCTCCTACCCAAATACTTTAGAAATTTTCACTTCAATATTTTTTAGTTATTTCTGTAAACTTTTTAATAAAGTAATCATTTCATTCAGGCTCTCCAAAATAGTTATGTTAGCCGCTTTATTAAAAGAACTCATATTGACCTGAACACCTGAAAGAAGGATTTTAGTATTGGGAAGCGATGTGCTAAGCGCATCGAGATATGCCTGCAAGTTCGCTGCTTCTGGATAGGCGGTAATAATGGAAAAAATATAATTAGTCGGATGGAGTTTATGTACAGAGAAAACATCGCGGAGCGGTACGCTTTGCCCGAGATAAGTTACAGAAAAGCCCTTCAACTGCATAATATAAGAAGCAAAAAGTAGACCAATTTCATGTAATTCTTCTTCAGGAAGAAATAATAAGAAAGAGGTCTTTTGCTTTTTGATACTTCTATTTCTGTAAAGGGCATCCGTAGCAGCAATTAACTTCTGACGAATCAGGTTGGTCATAAAATGCTCCTGAGCAGGGTTAATATTACCGACCAACCACAAGATGCCAATTCTTTCCAGAAAAGGATAGATAATGTTTTGCATAGTGTCTAGCATACCAAATTTACTGATACTATTATGCATAATACGCTCAAACTTTGCACGGTCAATATCTATCATCGCCAGTGTAAGTGCGTTGATTTGCGTCTGGTAGTTATCCCTACAGTAGAGTGCTTTTGAAACTTCTTTACATATTCCATCTGCATTGAGGGAGGCAATTTTTGAGATTTTATAACCTTTGTTTTTTAGTAAAGAAACGTTGAGTATTAATTTCAAATCTTGAAGGTTATAGTATCTAATATTAGTATCGGTTCTTTTAGGGCTAACAATATTGTAGCGTTGCTCCCATATCCTAATCGTATGGGCTTTAATACCGGTAAGGTGTGCTATATCTTTGATAGAATAAGTATTCAATCTGGTGACTTCAAGTATACTAAATGACAAATATTATTATTAGCGATCAAATCGAGACGAGTAGCCTTTAAACTAAAATAATAAAAAAATGTTTTTTATTTTGCTTTGCCAAAAGGTATTGTCAGCTCATAAATGTCTTTCTATTTTAGTTCAACAAAGTAAAACTAATCAAACACTTAAAACCAAAAATTAATAGGCTATTGCTGTTGTAATCAACCTACCACCTTCCTATATTTGTCATTATGAAGGCAGCTGCATATGATGAAAAAATCCGTTTAAAAATAACAATTGACAATAGAGAATGGAAAATGTGGGGGCCTTACCTCTCTGAGCGGCAGTGGGGGACGGTCCGAGAAGACTACAGCGAAAACCACCGCCCTTGGGAGTTTTTTACTCATGATATGTCACGCTGGCGCGCCTATCGCTGGGGCGAAGATGGAATTGCTGGTATCTCCGATAATAAGCAAAATCTTTGCTTCGCTTTAGCTCTGTGGAATGGTAGAGACCCCATTATTAAGGAACGCCTCTTCGGCCTTAGCAACCCTGAAGGAAACCATGGCGAAGACGTTAAAGAATACTACTATTACCTAGATGCCACACCTACTTATTCCTACATGAAAATGCTGTATAAATACCCACAATCGGCTTTTCCTTATACCGAACTGGTAGAAAAAAACCAAAAGAGAGATAAACAAAAACCCGAATACGAGTTGATGGACACGGGTATTTTCGACAAAGATGCCTACTTCGACGTATTTGTTAGCTACGCTAAAGCTAGCCCCGAAGACATTTTGATTAATATTGAAATATATAACCGCTACGACAAAAAAGCAGAACTCGACCTACTTCCTACTCTTTGGTTTCGGAATACCTGGTCGTGGGGGCATGCCGAAAACCGGTCAGTACTTTACTCAGCAGAGGGAACCCCCGTTTTTGCCGAAAACAAATATTTGGGTACTTACCACCTGTATTATGAAGGCACTCCCGAACTCCTTTTTTGCGACAATGAAAGCCGGGAAGAATATATGCCAGAAAAATACAGAAGTAAAACAAGTTTCAAAGAAAAAAAATATTCCAAAGACGGTATCCACCAGTATTTAATCGACAAAGAAACCTCAGCCGTAAATCCGGCAAAGGTAGGTACAAAAATGGCTCTCCGCTATAAACTTCAAGTAGGGCCAAAAGGAACAAAATGCATCCGACTTCGTTTGAGCAAAGAAAAATATGTTAGTGCTTTTCAAGGTTTTGAAAATGTTTTTCAAGAACGCATTGCAGAAGCCAATGCTTTTTACGAAAAAGTACAGGAAAAAGTTATTGAACCCGAAATGAAAATGCTACAGAGGCAAGCCTACGCAGGCATGTTGTGGAATAAGCAGTTTTACAATTATCAAGTTAACGAGTGGCTACAAGGTGATCCGAATTTGCCACCAATATACGAAGTGCGAAAAAAAGGACGCAACAGTCAGTGGAAGCACTTGGTCAATGCCAACGTCATCTCGATGCCAGACAAATGGGAGTACCCTTGGTATGCTGCTTGGGATTTGGCTTTTCATTGTGTGCCACTAGCAAAGATAGACCCCGATTTTGCTAAACGCCAACTACTACTCATGTTGCGCGAATATTACATGCACCCCAACGGGCAGATCCCCGCCTACGAATGGAGTTTTAGCGATGTGAATCCGCCTGTTCATGCTTGGGGGGCTTGGAAAGTATACAGTATTGATAAAGAATTGAATAATGGTGTAGGGGATATGACTTTCTTAGCAAGAGTTTTTTTGAAACTAACTATCAACTTCACCTGGTGGGTGAACCAAAAAGACAAAAATGAAAATAACCTTTTTGAAGGTGGTTTTTTAGGTCTGGATAATATCGGTGTATTCGACAGAAGTAGCCCGCTGCCCACAGGAGGTACTGCCGAGCAAGCAGATGGAACTGCCTGGATGGCAATGTATTCACTCAATATGCTCAGAATAGCCGTAGAATTAGCCAAAGAGGACAATTATTATGAAGAAATGGCTACCAAATTTTTCGAGCATTTTTTAATGATTGCCGGCGCACTGCGCAATATCGGTGGTGAAGGCATTGATATGTGGGACAAAAAAGATAATTTTTTTTATGATGTCATGGTACATCCCAGCCAAAGCAATACTTTATTAAAAGTTCGCTCATTGGTAGGCTTGTTGCCATTACTTGCCGTAGAAGTTTTTTCCAGTAGCTTGCTCATGAAAAACCAACACTTCACTCGCCGCCTCGAACACGCTTTACGCAATCGCTCGAAACAAGCAAAACTTATTTCTCAATGGTTTACATCTGGAAAAGAAGGCAGCCGCTTGCTTTCATTAGTACGTTTGGAAAGAATGAAAAGTTTGTTAGTTCGTATGCTAGACGAAAATGAGTTCTTATCAGCATACGGTATTAGAGCACTGTCAAAGTACCACCAAAAGCACCCTTATCGCATGCAGGTCAATGGCCATGAGTATGAAGTGACTTATATTCCGGGAGAGTCCGAGTCGGCTATGTTTGGTGGTAATTCAAACTGGCGCGGTCCTATATGGTTTCCTATTAATTATATGCTCATAGAAGCACTACACAAATTTCACTATTTCTATGGAAGCGAGCTGCAAATCGATTACCCAACTGGCTCTGGAAATATGATGACACTAAAAGAGATAGCTCTCGAAATTACTGGAAGACTCATCAATATCTTTAAAAAAGATGACAAAGGCTTGCGCACAGTTTTTGGAAAGGATGAGAAGCTTCAGAAGGATCCCCATTTCAAAAATTATATCTTATTCTATGAATACTTCGATGGAGATAATGGAAGAGGCTTAGGTGCTTCTCATCAGACTGGCTGGACGGGTTTAATTACCGATTTGATCGACCAATGGTGTGAAGCAAAGAGCAAATAAAAACGGAGGATTTTGTATTGTGAGAAACCAACGTTAAAGTAGTCGTAAGGCTGTCATTTCTGTGCTATACCTAGCATAGTACTAACAACTGCCCCCGCATAACACACAGACCGAGCCTGTAAAAGCACTTACAGGGTCAGTTTGTGGGCTGCTGTTATTGCCCACGTGCTGCGTATTCCCACCCAACTGGCGGCAGGCAAACGCTCCAAATCAACTAACACATATCACCGGATGATTTACACAGCCATACCTTTGAGTTGCTATTTGCCTTCATTATAGTTGGCTTTTTCGGGTGAGAAAATATTTGTAATGTGGCAATTAGTCTCAATAATAATATCGTTGATAATGAATTTAAAATATATTACGCGTTAAAATCACATGCTCTGATATAGTTTGATAATATCTTGTTCTGACCATTTTTCTTTCCAGTCGTGACCTAAGGCGTGTGTCCACATATGTGGCAGTTTGTAGGCTACTTTAGCCATTTGGGCAATTATTTCTTCGCTCCATTGAGTAGAGAGATTATGTGGCAAATAGATGTTGTGTTTCTCAATCATTTGCTTAAATTCTTTTACCGAATCGCCATAGAAAGAATCTAAATGATTAAACGTTATGCAATTGGCAAAGCCGTGGCGCATCTGCAAAACCTTTGATAAGCCATAAGATAAAGCATGGCAAGCACCAACTTCGGAATAGGTTAAGCTAAGCCCGCCAAAAAGTGATGCAAGCATAAGTTTTTCATCGTTTTGTAGGTTTTGCCCACTTGTTTCAAACAAAAATACTTCTCGGCACAATTGCAATGCCTGATCTGCGTAGGCTTTGGAATAAGCATTATAAAAAATACCACTTTGAGCCTCTATGCAGTGTATGTAGCAGTCCATGCCAGTATAAAACCACTGATTCAAGGGTACAGTAGCTGTTAAATTGGGATCTAAGATTATTTGATTGAACACTGTCCAATCACATTTTAAGCCTAGCTTTTTTTTCGGACCGGTAAGGACTGCCGTCATAGAACATTCTGCACCAGTACCTGAAACCGTAGGGATACCGAGGTGATATACACCTTGTTGCTTAATCAAATTTAAGCCCTGATACAGAGCAGAGGAACCTTTATTGGTCATCATCAGTGCTACGGCTTTGGCAATATCTAGCACACTGCCGCCACCAATACCCACTACACAGGCAGGAATGCCTCTTTCCTCTAAAATTCTATCTCTGATTTCGTCTACTTGACTTGTGGTGGGTTCTTCCGTGTCAACATCTATAAAAAAAACAATGTCTTTATTACAATGAGGCAGATCTTTTTCGAGATATTTTCCTTTAAAATATGAATCAATGATAAATGTTATAAAACGTTGCTTTGCCTGACGCTGTTCTTTCAATATTTCTTCAAGTTGATTAAAAGACCCTCTTCCGAAAACAACTTTTTCAACATTTTTAAAATTTTTATACATGATTTAATCAATAACTGGCCTTTGGCGGATCAAAAATTTGTATGTTACAAATGTGGTTTTATGTAGCAGCAAGTTGGTTTTTTTAAGGGCGTTGTTGCAAGGCAAAAGAGCAGGATTAAAGATTTCTAATAATTTTGTATTTGTTCTGTCAGTAACAAAATGTATTCTTTATGCCTACAGTCAAATATAAAGCTCAATACGTCGAACTAATGGATAAGAAAAGCGTTTTAGCACTTGGTTATATTTGCCAGATACTGCCAGATAATAATTACTCAACTAAAGCCTTAAAACCCACGTTGCGGGCAATATTCTACTATTTTGGTGGATTTTACAAATTATTTGAGTCCATTTTTAAGCAATGCTTATCAAACAAGCCGAGAAAAAGAGCTAGCCAATTCAAATACATTTTAGTTCATGTGGATGCGTAAAGTTTATAAGGTTTTGACAGTCTCTTGTTGTTGTGGCAATTATTTTATTATTCGTTTTATTTTATCTATCAACACCTCATTGAGTCTTTGGTAAGATTCATGAGTCCAACCGCCTATGTGCGGCGTAAACAGTACTTTTTGAGAAGCAGCCAAATGATCAAAAGATTTGCGCTGGTTGGCTGTGAACATATGTAATTTTTCATTTTCTAACACATCGAGACATACCCCCAGTATTTTTCCACTTTCCATGCCCTTTATGATTGTTTTCAGGCAGATTAACTCGCCTCTTGCCATATTAATCAAATAGATATTTTTTTTAAACTTTCCGATAAATTCGTCATTAATCCAATAGCGGTTTTGCTGCCAGAGTGGAATATGAAGACTGACAATATCAGCCTTTTCGTATACTTGCTCAAGGCTGACTGCTCTGGCGTAGGCATTTCCATAATCCTGTTTGCAACTGTCGTATGCGATGACCTGACACTTAAAGCCAGAAAACCTGAGGGCAGTAGCTTGCCCCATATTGCCATAACCGATAATTGCTACAGTTTTGCCCTGCAATTCAATTCCTCTATTTTGTTCTCGTTTCCATTGCAGCTGGCGCACTTGGCAGTCAGCAATATGTATTTTATTTAGCAGACACAATATCATGCCTAATGTATGTTCGGCAACGGCATCTCTGTTTCCTTCGGGGGCACTAATGATAGTAATTTTATTTTTGGCAACGACCTGTTCATCTATTTGGTCGATTCCTGCACCAGAGCGAGCAATAATTTTTAGTTTAGCGGCTTTTTGACAAAACAAGGAATTAATCTTTATTTTGCTCCTGAGAAAAATTATCTCATAGTTTCCAATAATTTCTAATACTTCTTCTTTGCTGATTTGAGGCCGATAATCAGGTTCGATAGCAAGTTCTTTTAAAAGTGGCATCAAAGACGGGTGTACCTCTTCTATGATTAAGCATTTCATTATTAGAGTATTTATCTAGATTTTCCCTGCAATATATTTTTTAACTTCATCAGGTATTGAAAAAAGACAATAGGCAGCACTTTTTTCAACGATTCTATGAGCCATTGTTTAGTGTATACACAGGCGTAGTAAATGTATATTTTAAAGTGCTTATCTCTTTTTGTAACAATAATAAAATTTTCAGTGATTCCTTTAAGGGCATTCACTTCGGAGTGTCCTCCGGCAATATAGTGTACTGCTGTTATGTCAGTATCATAAAATTGATAATTATCTTTATAAGCATTATAAATAAAATGATAATCGGCAGCAATACTATAAGTATCATTTAGGGGGTAGGCGATCTGGATAGATGTTTTTACAAAAAGAGACTGATGAGAGAAAGGCATCATTTTCCAGCTTTGTGCCATAGGAATATTTTTTCTGTATTTAGTAAAGGTAGGATAGAACAACAGGTATTTACCATAAATAAAATCTACATTTTCAGGTGCTTTAGCAAACATGTGCGAAAGAACATCTTTTTCGGCAAAGCAGTCGCCGGCATTCATATAATTAATATACATTCCATTTGCCATTTTTGCGCCTTTGTTCATGGCATCGTATATTCCCTTATCGGGTTCGCTTACCCATTGGGTAATTTTGTCTTCATGATGGCTAATTACCTCTAGTGTTCCGTCGGTAGAACCACCGTCTACAACAATATATTCTAAGTCTACAAAGTCTTGTGACACTACCGACTGTAGTGTTTTTTCTAAATCACTTACTGCGTTATATACTACCGTAATAACAGTAACTTTTGGAAACAACTTCATGGGTTATGCTTTTTAGGCAGAAAATTACTTTCAATTGTATGCTTAAAAAGCAAAATTTAAAATTGCTGCCTCACTTGCTCTGCTATCCAAGAATAGGTTTTTCTCATGCCTGTCTCTAAGTTTTGTTGTGGCTGCCAATTTAGCTTTTCTGCAATCAGCTTATTATCAGAATTCCTGCCCCTCACACCAGTAGGTCCATCTATATTTCTGATAGCTATTTGTTTGCCTGATATACCTATCACCATCTTTGCTAAGTTGTTAATACTAATCATTTCTTCTGAGCCAATATTCACAGGACCGATAAATTGCTTATCCATGAGCTTCCTAACAGCTTCGAGGCATTCATCGACATAAAGAAAAGATCGGGTCTGCCTACCATCTCCCCAAATTTCAATAGTACTGTTTTCAGATGCCTGTGCTACTTTGCGGCAAATAGCAGCAGGGGCTTTTTCTCTGCCGCCTGTCCAAGTGCCTTCGGGTCCAAAAATATTATGAAACCTTGCAATTCTCACATTTAAACCATAATTGCGATGATAAGCCAAGTATAAACGCTCACTAAAGAGCTTTTCCCAGCCATATTCACTATCAGGGTCAGCGGGGTAGGCAGACTCTTCGCTGCATTTAGGATTGTCAGGGTCTAATTGATTTCTCTCTGGGTAAATACAAGCAGAAGACGAATAAAGTACTTTTTTTGCACCTGTACGCACAGATATATCGGCTATATTCAAGTTAATGGTAGCAGAATTGTGCATAACATTAGCGTCATTATCGCCAGTAAAAATATATCCTGCTCCTCCCATATCGGCGGCAAGTTGATACACTTCATCATAGGAGCGATCGAACAATTTTTTGCATAAATCGATATTCTTCAAATCCCCTATAACAAATTCATCTGCTTTACTTTGGCAGTAATCAGGTTGTTTTAAATCTGCTCCTTTTACCCAAAACCCCTCTGTTTTTAGTTTACTCACCAGATGACTACCAATGAAACCTCCGGCCCCACAGACTAACACTGTTTTCATTTTATAAAAATTTTATATCTGACAAACAAATAGCCAAATATAGTATTTTCTCTTACAAAAAATATTCTCGTATCTGTTTTAGCCCAATATGTTGCTTTTTTACTGAAAAAAGATGGCGCGGATAGAAGTATTATAAAAAAAATGGTTTGTCAATGACCGAAAAACGCAAGAAATTAAATTGTATTTTTTAAAATTCATTAATACTTTTGACAGCCGACAATCGCATGATGCATGCTAATTTTAATTTTCATATAGTTTTCAAATTAACATAATGCTTTTAATATTGCTCAGTATCTACCATGACCAATTTAACTTATAATGACATTTCACCTATCACTAGCGAGCTTACTATTGCAGGGCTGATGACAAAAGTATTACAAGTAATTATTGAACATACTAAAGCCGATAAGGGCTATTTTTTTATTTATCGCAACCTTTGCTTCGACGCGGCTGCTTATATGGAAAAAAGCACTAAAAAAGTTATTATAGTAGAGTTAAAAAAAGAAAACGCACTCAACCACGAAATGTTAGCCCTCAGTGTGCTAAACAGTGCCGTGAAAACACGGGAAATTATTAAACTAGAAAATGCTGCCAATAGCGGGCTATATTTCAATGACCATTACATCAAATCACATAGCCCGCATGCTATCATTTGCTACCCCGTGGTACGCAATGGTGAACTAAAAGCTATTTTTTATCTTGAAAGCAGCAATAAAAACCCAAAATTTGAAAATACCTACTTTGGTTGTAACCCTATCCTGAATAAACAAATAGCTATTTCTATAGACAATGCCTTCGCTTATGAAAAGCTGCTCAGAGAAGTTCATGCCGCAATCCTAAGCCGGGAAAAAGCGCGTACGAACGAAACTTTTGAAAACTTTAAAGTATTAACCTTGCTAGAAAAAGAGATTAGCGAAAACAGTGAACCTAAAAGAATGACCGAGCTGATTTATGCTTCGCTCAATAAAGTGATGAATATCGACCAGCTATCATGGGGTTTCGCAGAAGAAGAAGAAGAATCCCTGAATCTCATAGAGGTAGAAACATTCAACAACAAGCCTACCACAGTCAGTTTATCTATGCAAGACCAAAGCTCGATGAAGGTATGGACACTACAAAACGACTGCCCGGTTGTAATTAATCATTACCAAAATGAAATAGGTAGCTTTATTCCCGACCTTAGCCTAGCCGAAGACGACTTTGAAGGCTCTGCTATCTACACACCTATTTATATTCAAGGCAAATCTTGCGGCATCCTTTCTGTCAGAGCAAAACTTGAGGGAGAGTATCAAAATCATCACTTATACTTCTTGCAAAACCTAGCACTTTTACTAGGATATACCAAAGAGACAAGCCTACTGAAGAGCCAAATTAAAGCACTGAACACAATGCTTGAGGATAGCACTAAAAAAGAAGAAAATCAAGTATACGAGCGAAACAAAGAACTAGCGAAAAGGGCAGCAACACTCGAAAAAGAAAATAGCTACCTTATTTTACTCAATACGCTGACAAAAGAAATCACCTCCTGCTTTTCAACATCTGAAATTATTGATGCCACCTACCGAGCCATCCGCATGACTATGGACAGCTCTTATTTTGCTATCGGCTTGTACGACAACAAAAATCAATGCCTACGTTTTACACAAGCTAGAGAAAAAAATGAAGTTATCAAAGACTTTAGCTACAAACTCACTGATGAAAAATACCTTGCCGTACGCTGCTTCAAAAACCAGAAAGAGATACTATTTAATAACTACGCTACTGAGTACACTGCGCTTACAGACCTAGTTCAACTACCAAAACCACCCACTTCGCAATTACCTGCCTCGGTAATCTTTCTGCCTTTGAGTGTCAATAATAAAAAACTCGGCATTGTTACCGTGCAAAGTTTTAATAAAAACGCCTTTACAAAAATTCACCTCAAGAAACTCAAACAGCTGAACACTTATGCAGCTATTGCTTTGCACAAGGCAAGATAGTAGCAAGTAATTCTGAAGGCAATCAAAATACATAGCAATATTTTTTAGGTTCTCAGAGAGGCTAATAGCAGCTATTTTTTTTCTCCGTACTCGCTCCTTTTCGAAAGGCTAATATCTATACTTTTAGCAGAGTGCGTGAGCGTGCCTACAGAAATATAATCGACACCACAAGCGGCAACGGATGCAATAGTCTTTTCATTAATATTCCCTGAGGCTTCTGTTTTATACCGACCGGCTATCATAGCTACTGCTTTTTGCATGACAGGTATTGGCATATTATCGAGCATAATGCAATAAATACCACCAGCATTGATGGTTTCCTCTACCTCTTGTAAATTTCTCGTTTCTACTTCTATATTCAACTGATGATAACGCTTTTCCTTTAGGTAGGTTTGTGTGCGGCAGATAGCCTGTGTAATGCCTCCAGCAGTATCTATATGGTTATCTTTGAGCATGATTAAATCGTAAAGCCCCATGCGGTGGTTTTCACCGCCGCCAATTTTTACTGACCACTTCTCTATCATTCTGAAATTAGGGGTGGTTTTTCGGGTATCTAAAAGGCGGGTGTGCGGATTTACTGCGTGAATTATATTTCGCAATTTGCGGGTATAAGTAGCAATGCCACTCATACGCTGCATACAGTTTAACAACAAGCGCTCGGCTTGCAAAACCATTAGGGTAGCCCCCTGAATATGCATAATAGTTTCGCCTACATCAATAGTTTCTCCATCTTGCTTACATATTTCTATGCAAATTTTTTTGTCGAGATAGTGTAGTATAGCAACAGCAAGCTCAACACCTGCCAAAACTCCCGGTGCTTTTGCTATTACGCTAAAGTGGTGTAGCGCACTAGCCGGAATACAGGCCGAAGAAGAATGGTCTCCTGTACCTATATCTTCTTCTAAGGACATGGCAATAAAACGGTGTAGTTTTTCCTGCGTAATATAATGTGGAAGCACAGTGTAATTTTTTATGGTAAGTAGTTATACAAAATTTCACGGATGTTATCTCAAGAGTCCGGATTTCCATAAAATAACTTCACCTGTTGTATGTTTTTATAGTCTATTCCCTCATTTTCAATGGCACTTCTTTGTGTTTGCAATAGTGCGTTAAGTGTGCTGGCATAACTGTTATAATCTTTTCGGATAGTAAAGTCGCTCCTGTCGGCAGTAATGATGTCCTGATAGAGAATATATGCCCTTTGGTAATTGGTAAAATTGGGAATTTGTATTGCTAATTTTTCAATAGCATTAATCATTTGTAAGGTAGCAAAATCATACTTTTCCATCGCCTCCAAATTATCTAGATTACCTTTAGTATAAGCTGCTGCCTGCATTTTTGCTTGGTAAAGTACAACGCTATCGAGCAATTTTCTGTTGTATTTCCTGACAGTAAGTTTAATTTCCTCTACTAGTTTTTTACTACCTTCTATCTTTTCTTTTTCCGAGGCGAAAGCCTTTTTCTCCAGGTGCTGTAAGTTGTCTAATATACTGTCTAATAATTCGTTTAAAGATACTTCTTTTTCATTGTCATTCCATAATTCTTCGCTATGCTCTATAGCTGATTGAGAATTTTTACCGCCTCTTTGCTCCTTGCTACTATCACAAGCGAAAAGTAGTGAAGTGCTTAAAAAAATCAAAATACCGAACTTAGCACAGTGAAAATATCTGTCCATTTTTATTGTTTAATTTGTAGGTTAGCCTGGTTTGTATGCTTTTCAATAGCTTAGCACATGAATCACACTTTATAGCTACAAAGAAATAGAAATCATTCTTTAAGGCAAATAAATTACATGTGATTTTCTATATAGTTAGCTCTATATTATTTCTTCAGTCCCAGAAAATAGGGTAACACTCAGAATCCTATAATTCACAACACTGATAAATATTTTTTCTTCTCCATATTGAATACCCTCTTACTAAAAACGAACATTAATTATTTACAGATCAATTTCTTCATAATAAAAAACATTATACATGTGATACACTGCTCAATTTTAGCTTGGTAAGTAATAAGTATTCTAATAGCTTTGCCGTAATTATTTTTTGTATTTGTAGGTATTTTTAAAAAAATAATGAAAATTCTTGTAACAGGTGGCTTGGGCTTTATTGGCTCGCATACAGTGGTAGCACTTCAAAATGAGGGCTTTGAAGTAGTGATTATTGATAATTTGTCCAATTCTTCAGAAAGTGTTCTTAGTGGTATTACAGCTATCACAAAACAAATACCTATTTTTGAAAATATTGATCTTAGAAATAAAATACTGGTACAAGATTTTTTTAAACATCATCAAGATATTGAAGGTGTGATCCATTTTGCTGCCTCAAAAGCTGTTAATGAAAGCATAAGAAAGCCTTTATTGTATTATGAAAACAATTTACATACACTAATATATATTCTACAACAAATGAGTGCTAAGCAGAACACTCATTTTATTTTCAGTTCTTCTTGTACTGTTTATAGTCAGACAGATATACTGCCGGTAAAGGAAAATGATCCTATAAAAAAAGCTTCATCTGTTTATGGAAATACCAAACAAATTGGAGAGAATATCATTCGCGATGTTTGCTACACTAACGAAAAAATACAAGGTATAGTACTGCGATATTTCAACCCTGTGGGTGCTCACCAAAGTGCTAAAATAGGAGAGCTGCCCAAGGGGGTACCACAAAATTTAATACCTTTCATTACACAAACGGCTATTGGCTTGCGAAAAGAGCTATTGGTTTTTGGTGATGACTACCCTACAAAAGATGGCACCTGTATTAGAGATTATATTCATGTTGTTGATTTGGCAGCAGCACACGTTGCTGCTATAAAGCACCTGTTTAAAGCAAAAAATACAAGTAACTTTGAAATATTCAATATCGGTACTGGAATGGGAAATTCTGTATTAGATGTTATTAATTCTTTTGAAAAAGTAAGTGGAGAAAAAATAAATTGGAGAGTTGTAGAACGCCGAAAGGGAGACATACCCATAGCTTATGCAGATACCAAAAAAGCCGAGAGCCTGCTTGAATGGAAAGCAAAGCTTACTCTGGATGATGCCATGGCTGCCGCCTGGAAATGGGAGCAAAAGATTAGAAAAAAAAATATTCTTTCAAATACTTGAATCCAACTGCTAAATGCGGCCGTTGGGGAGTAAAAAGAGGCATCTGATGACCATTTCTTATACGTCATATGAATAACCAAATTAGTATATTTATGTGCCGAAGGACAATTCATAAAAATCATGAACCACTGCTCGCCCACCAAATCCCTCTTTAAAGGCTATGAGTGAAGTATTTAAGTACGTACCTGCTTTTTCCGTAGAAATCCCGAAACTAAAATATGTTTTGCTCTCGGCAAATTGCTTAATGAGCAAGATGACGAGTAGGTCGAGTGCGCCGAGTTTCCTACCTTTTTCATTGGCCTGCATGTACTGTACATGAACAACACTAATATTTTCAAAAATAACTACACCTGCCAGTATTTCATTGTTTTGCTTGCATAAATACAGGTGAATATTGTCGGGAAAAAGGCTGGCAAGAGAACGGATGTCCTCTAGCGAATGAGTAGGTGTAGCGTCATACCTTTTTTTTAATTCATTTGTTAGCAGTTGCCAAAAGGTACCGTATTCACAAGATTTTTCAACAAACAAACGATTATTCTTCGCTTTTCTGATACCTTCTATCCTACCTCTTCGGTATTTTAGAGGTGCTGCTAAATTTACCACAGTAGCTAAATCACTTCTGAATATGTTTGCTCCGCAGCGAAATAATGCATATCGATCTTCTTCGGCAGGAAGCGTATGATAAATATGGGGAAGAGATTTATAGATTAGCTTTTTGAAACCTTGCCGGTTCAGAAACATTACCAATTGGTTAACAATACGCAGTATGTACTCCATCGTCAGTCCTTGCGCATAGCATAGCCCTCCGAAGCTTAGTCCTGGATGGCTATGAAAAATATCATTCTCTCGGGCAGCAGGTATTAAAGCCACAAGCCGCTTTTGATCGTATATCATAAGGGAATAGTCGATAAAAAGATTTCTGTGGTAGGCAATATAAAGCCGTGAAAACATAAAATGCCTATTTTTACACCGTTCCAAAAAATTATCCCATATCTCGGACATTTCCTCACTATACTGTACGAATTCATACACCATCACAAAGCACGCCTAGCAAATTAGATTTTACGAAAAATATTTTGAATCAGAGCATTCAATGACTATCCACTGTATTTGTTGCTTAAAAAATATTTTTTTCTCCGACCATCTCCTCCCTATTCTTATAATTTTATAAACTTACCCTGTAAAACAGATGTTGCGGTTTGAATCTTATAAAAATATAAACCCTTAGAGATAATTTTTTCTCCATAGCCAGTGCCATCCCACAAAACTCTGCAAACCCCTGCCTTCTGTGGCGTATGATAAAAAACCTTAATAATTTTTCCGTGTGTATCATAAACACTAACACTTACCGTTTTAGCTTGGCTCAGAGTATATTGAAAAGTAATTTGGCTATAAAAAGGATTAGGAAAAACTGATAATTTCTTTATATCAGAGGTTTCAGCGTCCGAGCCCGTCACTAAATTCTGACAAGTGCCAGGCATATTGGCATCCATCCAGTCTAACCTGTTAGTTATCCAGTTTTTTAGCCAATCGACTTCTTCTCGGTAGGTGCTACCAAGAAATGAATTAGGCCATACATAAATACCCAGTATGTCCCATCGTTGAAAGTTCCTTTGCTGAGCTGCATCTAGGGATTTTGCTAATGTGTCCACATAATCAGTCATGTACTTATTGCTTAAAATATCTTCTCTGATCATCTCCCACCTACATTTGAGTTGATTTCTGAAAGTTTCATCTTGCATCATCCTACTCCACCAGTACATATAACCCAAATTCGGACTAGATGATTCTCTATAAATCCAGCCGTCAACTCGCAAAGAAGGATCAAAATAATCGACATTACCATAGCCAAGATTAAAATCCCATATAGGTCCCATCGTCAGTTTGCCCCCTTTACTGTCTTTGTCTTTGTGCATATAAGTACTGAATCGGTAGCCATCAACATCTTTTGTAAGTTCAATAATAATGAAATAGTCGATAAATGATTGTATATTAATGTAAGGTTTGTAGCCTGTAAGTTCATGGGCAAAATTGGGGCTAGTAAGTGCAGATTCAAAAGATAAAATAAAATCTTGTATGTAATTACGCTGAACGCTCAGCAACTCATTTTGGTTAGGATCTTCGTGCTGAAAAAATATAGGACGGGCGTTCTGAAAAACCGGATGAGGTGTGGAGTACCAGCCCGACCCGTCGGGTTTATCTACTCTAAGAATATAACCCCCTGTTAAACCATCTCCTGAAATATCTTTTGTGGCTAACGTAGCAATATCTACACGGTTTTTATCTATCTTTATTTTTTCCATCAGCACATATATTCCTTCATAAGAGCCATTGAGTATTAATTCACAATAGCGTGTTCTTGAGCTGTAGTTACCCATATTGCGATCTAGCTGAAAGGTAATTACATTTCGCATCAATGTTTTGTCGCTGTAAGGAGCATATAGTATCCAATCATTTTCTTCTGGCATACCCATGAGCGAAACATTATTATTTTCCCCGAAGCTGTCCTGTGTTTCTAAACGGTAAGATTTTTTTTCAAACAGATCTAGCGAAGATTTTCCTCTGAGTTCAATAGCAATTCTTCCATCATAGCCATTAAAGCTATCTGTCGGACGATTGGTCGCACCATTACCATTGTCAATAACCCCCATGTGTGCCACAATACGAGGGTCGTCAGGAATAGCTTGATTGTTATTAGTATTGATAACAACAATAGGCAGAAAACTTGTAAAATTTACTGATACAGGTGCTTTGAACCATTCGGGTACGTTTCCATAATTGCTAGAACTGTCGTTAATACCCACAGAAAAATAAGCAGCCGAAGACAGGTCGGAAGAATTAAGACTCTCATTATGAACTTGTATTGCCAGTACGTTTTCACCTTGTTTCAAAAAATTTTTCAATACTGTTTTTTGAGTAATAAAACTTTCAGGTACTTCCCCTCGATATAAATGTGCCTCTCGCCAGTATAAGGCAGGCTCGTTGTGAGCGGGATGGTCTCCCGCCGTCCCAATATTGGCTCTAGCAATTTCAACGCCATTGATATAAGCAACAAAGGCATCATCAAAATCCATATGTAAGATAGCTTGCTCAATTTTTGAAGTATCGGAAATCGTAAATCTTCTTCTCAGATAAACACTGAGTGTTTTGGGGATTTTAGTACGGTCATCGTCATCGCCATAGCCGAATCCACCCACTCCTTGTGTCCATTGGCTTTCATCGAACGACAAACTACGCCATTTTGGATTAGGTTCTAGAGTACCTACGAAATAGTACCAAGCATCGTACGCATACACCACTGTTTCCCAGTGATCTATAAAACCTGTTTGTGCTTTTGCAGCAGTGGGGAAAATACAAACTAGAATAAGTAGTTGGAAAAAATTCAATAATTTAAGCATGACGTCTCATTATTATTGCTCCTCCATGAACGGGTATCTATAGTCAAGAGGAGGATTAAAGTTTTCTTTAAGTGTTCGTGAGTTGAGCCAGCGCAGCAGGTTAAGTTTTGCACCGGCTTTGTCATTGGTACCCGAAGCCCTTCCACCGCCAAAAGGCTGCTGCCCTACCACTGCACCAGTCGGTTTATCATTGATATAAAAATTGCCAGCAGCATTTTCTAGCTTCTGGCTTGCCAAGCTAATAGCGTAACGGTCTTGGGCAAAAACTGCACCTGTTAAAGCGTATGGCGAGGTAGTATCTGCTAGGCTAAGTATCTCTTCAAAAGCTGCCTGCGAGTAAACGTAAACAGTAAGTACGGGGCCGAATATTTCTTCACACATAGTTGTGTACTTAGGATCGGCTACCTGAAAAATTGTTGGCTCTATGAAATAGCCTTTTGTAGCATCGTAATTACCACCTGCCACCAGTGTAACCCCTTTATCTTTTTTTGCCTGCTCGATGTAGGTAGTAATTTTTTTAAAAGACCGCTCATCAATCACGGCATTGATAAAATTGGTAAAATCTTCAGGGCTTCCCATTTTTATGGTAGCCAAATCATCTAACAAATACCGCTTGACTTCTTCCCAGAGGCTACTGGGAATATAGGCCCGTGAAGCAGCCGAGCATTTTTGCCCTTGATATTCAAAAGCACCTCTCAACAAAGCAGTAGCTAATGCTCTTGCATGAGCAGAATGATGGGCAACAATAAAATCTTTACCGCCTGTTTCGCCTACAATACGCGGATAAGATTTGTAATAATCGATATGTTGCCCGATGGTTTTCCATAGTTGTCGGAAAACGTTGGTGCTACCAGTAAAGTGTAAACCCGCAAAATCGGGATGTTTGAAAATAACTTCCCCGGCCTCAGGACCGTCTACATAGATCAAGTTAATTACACCTTCGGGCAAACCTGCCTCAATAAGCACTTGCATGACCACCTGTGCCGAGTAAATTTGCGTATAAGCCGGCTTCCAAACCACCGTATTGCCCATCATAGCAGGAGCACAGGACAAATTGGCAGCTATAGCCGTAAAATTGAAGGGAGTAATAGCGAAGACAAAACCCTCAAGTGGTCTTTGCTCTAACCTATTCCAAATTAAAGGTGCTGACTCAGGTTGCTCGGCATAGATCTCACTCATATACCGTACGTTAAATCTGAGAAAGTCTACCAACTCACAAGCAGCGTCTAGCTCTGCCTGAAAGATATTTTTTGATTGAGTGAGCATAGTGGCCGAATTTATTTTTGCTCGATAAGGTCCGGCAATTAAATCAGCTGCTTTCAAAAAGACTGCTGCCCGGTGTTCCCATGGAAGGGCTGCCCATCGCGCCTTAGCAGCTAAAGCAGCATCAATAGCCTGCTGAACGTGTGCCCGGTTTCCTTGATGAAAATACCCTAATAAATGCTTGTGGTTATGAGGGGGATGAATCGTACTTTTTTGGGTGGTACGAACTTCTCTTCCACCTATATACATAGGTATGTCCGCTTTTTGTGCAAGCATTTTATTGAACATTGCTTTAGTAGCTTTTTTTTCGGGAGAACCAGACCGATAGCCTAACACCGGCTCATTAATGGCAGGTGGTACTTGAAAGAATCCTTTTGACATGTTATTTTTGGTATTTATGAATGTGAACTACCTGAAGATTAAAAATTTTTGGGCTTAGTACTTCTCAACCTTTTGCTGATGAGTTTTTATTTCTTGTATCGATGAGTGCAAAAATATATAAAAATTGCAGAGACTTGCGAGTTTTGTAGCATATTTTGCAGACGTATCATAAAACCAAACTACTATTTGGTGATGTTAGGTATTTTTTTCAATATTTGCCCTACAGATACTTTTATCAATTTTGAAGAAAAACCTTACGAACTGTTGAGCCTATGCTACAAAATATTAATGCCGCCCAGACCAAATCATGGAAGGTGCTTGAAAAGCATTTTAGTGCTATGAAAAACGTGCAAATAAGGGATTTATTTAAAACTGATGCACATCGTTTTGAGCGTTTCCATATCCGTTTTGAAGAAATACTTGTCGATTATTCTAAACATATACTTAGCTCAGAAACGCTTCGTCTTTTGTTGGGCTTATGTGAAGAAATTCAACTGAAGGATGCTATCACAAAACTTTTTGAAGGTGAAAAAATCAATGAAACTGAAAACAGATCTGTTTTACATGTGGCATTAAGAAACCAAAGTAATACCCCCATTTATGCAGACGGACAAAATGTAATGCCCGCTGTTCATGCCGTGTTGGCACAAATGAAAGATTTTTCTGAATCCATTATTAGCGGCACATGGAAAGGTTATACTGATAAAGCCATAACAGATATTGTCAATATAGGTATTGGCGGCTCAGATTTAGGCCCTTTGATGGTTACTGAAGCGTTATATCCATATAAAAAGGATAATATTCAGGTGCATTTCGTGTCTAATATTGACAGTGCGCACATCACTAATACACTGAGTCGGGTCAATCCTGAAACAACTTTGTTTATGATCGCTTCTAAAACTTTTACCACGCAAGAAACTATGACTAACGCCTATACGGCACGTGAGTGGTTTCTTGAGCGAGGTGCAAAAAAACAGGATATAAAAAAGCACTTTGTAGCGATTTCTACTAATGAGCAAGGCGTGCAGGCTTTTGGTATTGATATAAGAAATATGTTTGTTTTCTGGGATTGGGTAGGTGGTAGATATTCACTCTGGTCAGCTATTGGGCTTTCGATAGCTTGCACTATCGGCTTTGAACATTTTACCGAGTTACTGGCAGGAGCACATGCAATGGATAAGCATTTCAATGAAGCATCTTTCGAGCGGAATATTCCGGTCATACTTGCCTTGATTGGTGTTTGGTACAATAATTTTTTTAAAGCAGAAACAGAAGCAGTTTTGCCTTACAGCCAACACATGCACCGTTTTGCTGCTTATTTTCAGCAGGGCAATATGGAAAGTAACGGAAAATGCGTAGACAGGGCTGGCAAAAAAGTAACTTACCAAACAGGGCCGATTATTTGGGGTGAACCCGGCACCAACGGGCAACACGCTTTTTACCAACTCATCCATCAGGGTACTAAGCTAATCCCATGCGATTTTTTGGCAGCAGCTCGTAGCCCTTATCAAAGAGCAGATCATCAGGAGAAATTGCTGGCTAACTTCTTTGCCCAAACCGAAGCACTGATGATGGGAAAATCTGAAGAACAAATACGGCAAGAACTACAAATGGCGGGCAAAACACCGCAACAGATCGATAAATTATTACCTTTTAAACAGTTTGACGGTAATAAGCCTTCCAGTAGTATTTTATTTAAATCGCTCACTCCTCGCACATTGGGCAGTTTGATAGCACTATATGAACACAAAATTTTTGTGCAGGGCATTATTTGGAACATCTTTAGTTTCGATCAGTGGGGTGTTGAGCTAGGTAAGCAACTAGCCAATAAGATATTGCCCGAATTAAAAAACGACCAGATTATTAGCAGGCACGACAGCTCAACCAACGGTTTGATCAACGCCTATAAAAAAATGAAAAAGCATTAAAAAAACAATATTAGTCTATCAGATCTTCCATTTGTATTTTCTTTTTCAATAAGTCAGGGTTTTCACTACCGCCCTGCTCGAGTGCTTTCTGCCAAGCTCGGATTGCTTCTTCTTTTTGTCCTAACTTAAAAAGTACGTCTCCGTAGTGTTCAGTGATAGTACCATTTTCAGCAGTTTTGGCTGCTTTTTCTAGTGGTATTTTAGCTGTCTCAAATTCTTGATTTACATAGAGTACCCAGCCATACGTGTCGAGGTAGGTAGCATTTTTGGGAGCTAGGCTAATGAGCTTTTTAGACATTTTCTTGGCTTTCTCAAGCTTTTCTTTTCTAAGCGACAGAAAATAACTGTAATTATTAAGTACACGTACATTATTGGGGTCAGCGGAAAGGACTGCCTCAAAAGCATCATCGGATTTGCTGTATTCTTCTAGGTAGTGGTATACATCGCCCAATTGTGCATTGAAGTCATTTTCCATAATAGAGCCGCCGCTGAGCGACTTGCCCTGTTCAAGTAGCACTTTTGCCTTTTTGTGGCTCTTGTCAATATAGTGGGCAGAGCCTGCATAAAAATATAATTCTGCTTGATTGGGGAAGTATTCTAGTGCTGCTTCGGCATGGACAATGATGCTATCTGTGTTGTTGAGTGTCCAGTCTATTTGAATAATTTGTTTCCAAAGGCTAAAATCATCTCGATTTAATTGCACTGTTTTTAAATAATATGTCCTTGCCTCTTCGAGCCATATTTTACCAAGCAGAAAATCGGCAAAAACTCTATTGAGCCGAGGGGATTCTGGATGGATGTCAATCATTTTTCTAATCAGAGAAGTTACTTTTTCCGTGTCCAAGCTTTGATTGAGAAAATCGAAAAGCAGTTTTTTCTTTTCATTGAAAGCTATATCTTCGTTGACCAATATTTTCTCTACTGCTTTTAGGTAAGCGTCTTTTTCTCCCTTTTTCTTCAGAATTTCTGCTTCCAATAAAAGTGCTTCCAAAGCCGTGGAGGCGTATGATTTCAATTTGTTTAAAACAATTACTGCATAAGCTAATTGATCTTTTGCCAGTAGATTTTTAGCTAAAACCAGGGCATATTCAGTATTTATCTCATGATTTTTACTAAATTTTTTCCATTCTTCTAGTGCTTTTGCCGGTTTGTTAATGGTAAGATATATTTTTTGTTTTTCTATATTAGAAACTTCGCTAACACCAAATTTATCTTCTGCCGCATTCAACACTTCAATAGCTTGTTCGTACTTATTTGTATTTTTGCAAATACTTACCATGTACAAAAAGTCTTCCTCGCTGCTTTGCGGATCTTCAACAATATCTTCATAAACTTGAATGGCTTTGGTAAAATATTTTTTTCTTCCATACAGTTGGGCGAGTAATAGTTTGTAGTGGATGTTACTATTATCTAGGGCTACCGCTCGCTCGGCATACTGTATTGCTTTGTCAAATTTTGTTGAGTGCATATAGCTGTTAGCTATATAAAACTTAATAGCCGCCTCAGAAGGATTTATTATTTCGGCTACCAAAAAGCTTTTTAATGCTTCTTCGTAATCTTTAAGTATATAATGTTTTATTCCTCCAATAAACAGTAATTTTGCTTCTTGTTTTTCCTCATAAGATAGCGACTTGTGGCTGGTGTTTTTTGTATAGGTTACCCGAGATTTTTTTTTCTTTTTCTTATCCTTTTTCTGTGCAAAAGAAACATCTACTACCAACAAACTAATGATGCAAAAAACTAAGATGTATTTTAAAAATGTCGGCATGGGATTAATTATTTACCAGGTCTCAATATATGGAGTATTGTTATTTCTTAAACTCATAAATATTAAAGTTGTTCCAAACTTTATTAACGATTAATCGTCATTATTCTTTCTTTATTAGCCATATCACGGATGATTTTTATTGCTGAGAAGCCCATTTTTTTGAAAACCTTACGGGTTTGCTGCGCAAATTGCTCGTTGGTTTCGAGATATATTTTGCCACCTGTAACTAATTTGCTTTTTGCTAGTTTGCCAATCTGATGGTAAAATACGAGTGGTTGTTCCTCCGTTACAAATAAAGCAAGAGCAGGCTCAAAGTTTAAGACATTTTTTTGCATCAGCGGCTTTTCTGCCTGGCTTACGTAAGGAGGGTTGCTAACGATTATATCAAATTGGGGTAAATAACCTAAGCTATCTTTTAAAATATCGGCTCGTATATAATAGATGTTCGCCCGGTAGACAGCGGCATTTTTTCGTGCAACACTTAATGCCTCAGCACTGATATCTAGAGCAAAAACCTTACTGTCTTTTAAATGCAATGCCAAACTAACGGCGATGCAACCACTCCCTGTGCCGATATCCAAAATTTTTAAAGACCGTACATGCATATTTTCTCGAATAACCAAATCCACGAGCTCCTCTGTCTCTGGTCTGGGAATAAGTACATGAGTATCAACATAATACTCACGGCGATAAAACCAAGTACTTGCTAAAATATATTGGATAGGCTCGTGTGTTAGCAGACGTTGGATAATATCGTTGATTTTTGCTGCCACTGTTGCACTTACATAGACTTCAAAATTAGCTAAGATTTGGGTGCAGTTAATGTTTAAATTTTTTTCCAATAACATTATAGTTATTTGTCGGGACTCTCTTGGCTCACAAATATGTCTAATTTTATTTTCAATATAGTTGAGTAACTCCAGCGTACAGTATTTTCTTTTATCAACCATAATTAATTAGACTTTATGAACGGGCTTTATATTATAGGTCAAAATTGTAGCTCAAGAGCCAAAGATGAATAACCGCTCTGAACTAAGGAATGGCTAACCGAAAGCCAATGATGCCGCTGCTAATAGAGGGGTACTGCTGCTGCGACTAGCAGCACGCACATTCCCAGCAATGAATTCCCAGCGACCACCTACTTAGAAGCTACCGCCCGATATGCTTATCATTTGAGGATTGAAACGAATCTCATTAACAAATATTTTTTTCATAATTCAAACCCTATTTTTATCGTATCAAGCAAAATTATTTTAATATTATTTACCTCCTGAAGGTTTTAGGGATGGAAAACGCACGAAATTAGTTAAATATTTAAAAAACAGTTATCTTAAAAAAAATTCTTTATTGCCTTTTCGGTGCGTTTCAATATTACAGATTGGGAAGTACTAACAAATAGTATTACCTTAGCGAGCATCTTTATGAGGGTGCTAACTAATTTTAAATAGAAACAAATGATAATTACCAAAATTATATACCGATGAAATATGAACCTATTGACAGCCAGATTTTTATTGAAAACAGAAAGCGTCTTTATCAGCAGCTAAAGCCTCAAGCTATTGCCGTATGCAACGCTAATGATATCATGCCTACCAGTGCCGATGGCACTATGCCCTTTCGGCAACATTCAGATATTTTTTATCTCAGCGGTATTGACCAAGAGGAATCCATTTTGCTAATGTATCCCGATAGCCCAGCAGAAAAACACCGTGAAATATTATTTCTAAAAGAAACAAATGAAAAAACAGCTATTTGGGAAGGTGCTAAACTAACTAAAAACGAGGCACAGGCAGTGTCGGGTATTCAAACGGTTTATTGGTTAGATGCGTTTGAAAGTGTATTTAGTGAATTAGCCTTTCGAGCAGAAAAAATCTATTTGAATACTAATGAACACTTGCGCAACAGCAACCCAGTAGAAACGCGCGACAAGCGTTTTCTCAGGTGGTGTATGGAGCAATACCCGTTACATCGTTACGAAAGACTTGCGCCAATTATGCACCACTTGCGCGCAATAAAATCATCAACCGAAGTTGCTTTAATCCAACAGGCATGTGATATTACTGAAAAAGCCTTCAGAAGAGTTTTGAAATTTGTACAACCCGGAGTTTGGGAATATGCAATAGAAGCGGAAATATTTCATGAATTTATTCGCAACCGCTCCAGAGGTCCTGCCTATGATTCTATCATTGCTTCGGGGCTTGATAGTTGTGTGCTACACTATATAAAGAATAATAAACAATGCCAAAGTGGCGACGTCTTACTTATGGACTTTGGTGCAGAATATGCCAACTACTGTGCCGATTTAACACGCACTATTCCCGTCAGTGGTAAATTTACTGCAAGACAGCGAGATGTGTATAATGCTGTGTTAAACGTACAAAAAGCCGCTATCAATATGCTGCGTCCGGGCAATACTTTAGAAGAGTATCACCAAGAGGTAGGTAAAATAATGGAAGGCAAGTTAATTGATCTGGGTTTGCTCAATAAAAAAGATGTAGCAAAACAAGATGCTAACACACCTTTATACAGCAAATATTTCATGCACGGTACTTCACACCACTTAGGATTAAACGTACACGATTATGGGCAAGATATGTACCGCCCTTTCGAGGCAGACATGGTGTTTACCTGCGAACCGGGAATCTATATTCGCGAAGAATCTTTAGGCGTAAGAATAGAAAATGATATATTAGTAACAAACAGCCAACCTATTGACCTAATGAAAAATATTCCCGTAGAAGCAGAAGAAATTGAAGAATGCATGAATGCTGGTAAATGATGAAAGTAAAAGCAAATGAACAAAAGCTGCTACAATTTATCTAAAAAATATTATGACTGACATGCGTCTTTTATCGATTCATCGTGCTTTTAAAACCGTAGCCTTTTTGCCTGATTGATTCGATATTATCTTTGAAACTGCACTAAGTCTTTTAGTATTAATCTATCCCTTGCCTTTTTCTGCACGTGTCCCAACGTTTTTGTATATGGACTAGTTCCGAAATCGGACATGAATTTTGTTCCGCCGTAGCTCAAAGCTAGCGAAATTGCAACAAATTAAATAGGTACGCGCAACAATAATGGCACATACTGTCTTTTTATAGTGATTAAAAATAGAACCCCTGAACCTTGTTAAAGCTTCAATCAAAAACATGCGCTAATAACATAATATGCATATTTTTGTTGCTTATTACTCGAATAAATCATGAAATTTATGCACAGACTCCTCATTGCCTTATTACTTTTTACTGTTGCTTTATTTTCATCGTACGCCCAGCCTACGCAAATCTTGCCCAGGTTAGACCAGGTAAATATTTTATTAGAAAATATGGCTCTGCAAATAGAAATCACTTCAGGCATCGATGATATGTACAATTTTCAATTCAGTCGGGCAGAGAGTCAGTTTCGTTGGTTAAAGAAATATTACTCTTCACATCCGCTACCCTACTTTCTGCTCGCCTTAAACCGGTGGTGGCAAATGATGCCCAATTTAGCCAACGAGCAGTATGATCAAGCATTTAATAACTACCTCGATAGCACTATTTATTTTGCGAATAAATTGTTTAAAGAAGATAAAGAGAATATAGAAGCAACTTTTTTTCTCTCTGCTGCTTATGGTTTTAGGGGGTGCTTACGAGGAGAGCGTAAATTATGGATGAAAGCAGCAATTTCTGGAAAAAAATCGCTTCAGTACCTGAATTACAGCAAAGAAAAAGAAAATTTGAGTATAGAATTTCTCTTCGGTCACGCACTGTATAATTATTACAGTGTTTGGATAAGAGAACACTACCGATCGTTGCGAATGCTCTTGTGGTTTTTTAATAAAGGGAATAAAAAATTAGGGATCAAACAACTGGAAACTGTGGTTAGCGAGGCTTTTTATACACGGGTAGAAGGTCAAATTTACCTCATGCGCATGTACGATGGAGAGGGCAGGCGTCCCGAAGCACTAAAAATTGCCCGTGAGTTGCACAAAAAATACCCGAATAATCCTTATTTCCATCGCTACTACGCTCGTATGCTATATTTAATGTCTAAAGGAAAAGAACTCGAAAAAGCCTCGACAGCCATACTTGACCGCCTTGATAAGAAAGTAAAAGGCTATGAAGAAACCAGCGGAAGATATGCCAGTTTTTTTTTGGGAAGCCGATACAGAGGCAGCGGTAAAAAGGAAGCAGCAATATATCATTTGAGAAAATCGGTTGAGTATGCTGAAAAAAGTGAGGCTTTTGGCTCAGGGTATTATTTACTTTCTTTATACTATTTGGGTCAGTATGCCGAGAAAGATCAAGATTTGCAACAGGCAAAATATCACTACGACAAACTACTTACACATGGCAGCAAAAAACAGGGTTATTACAAAAGTGGCAAAAATTCTTTAAAAAATATCGGAAAGAATTAAGGAATATTCAATATTAACAGCACTACCCCATGAAAATCCTAAAAAAACATTTAGCTTTGCCAAAAGCACTCCCTAAGAGGAATTGTTTAGGTCAAAAAAATGTTTCCTCCTAGCTCGCTTAGTCAATTTTTTAATCATAACCTAACACTATGAGCGTGTCGTGGGTATCTGCTGTTATACTATTTTACTTCTTTGTTATTTTTCTGATTGCTCATTACACTATACGCGGGGCTACTACGGCTGCTTTTTTTAATGCTGACAGAGAGTCACCTTGGTATTTGGTTGCTTTTGGTATGATTGGCACTAGTTTGTCGGGCGTTACTTTTATTTCGATACCTGGCTGGGTAGCTGCCAGCAAGTTTGGTTACATGCAAATTGTTCTTGGTTACCTGTTGGGCTACGCTGTGATAGCACTCATGCTAATGCCGTTGTATTATAAGTTGAAGTTAATTTCTATTTACAGCTATTTAGAAATACGTTTTGGATTTTGGTCTTACAAAACGGGTGCTTCTTTTTTCCTAATATCTAGGGTGATTGGTGCTGCTTGCCGCTTATTTTTGGTAGCGGGCGTTTTGCAGCTTTTCCTTTTCCAGAGGCTGCATATTCCTTTTGGCGTTACCGTGTTTGTAACTTTAGCCCTAATCTGGCTTTATACTTTTCGCGGAGGTATTAAAACCATTGTATGGACAGATACTTTACAAACTTTCTTTATGCTGATTTCTGTTATCATTACTATCATATTGGTCGCAGGAGACTTATCTCTATCTTTTGGAAAAATGATAGAGACCGTGCAAAACAGTACTTATTCTCAAGTGTTCTTCTGGGATTTCAAGCGACCAGATTATTTCTGGAAGCAGTTTTTTTCAGGTGCGTTGATAGCTATTGTCATGACAGGCTTAGACCAAGATATGATGCAAAAAAACCTGACCTGCCGCAACATCAGGGAGGCACAAAAAAATATGTTTTGGTTTAGTATAATATTAGTCTTTGTTAATTTGTTATTCCTGACTTTAGGAGCTTTGTTGTATACTTACGCAGAAAAATATGCTATTCCTGTTACAGGTGATGATTTATATCCACTCATTGCTAAAGACTATCTGGGAATTTTCGGTGGTACTGTATTCTTGCTCGGTATCATTGCAGCAGCTTATTCAAGTGCAGATTCGGCACTGACAGCACTGACTACTTCTTTTTGTGTAGATTTTCTTGACTTTGATAAAATCAAAACTGGAGAAGCACGCAAAAGAATGAAGAGAATACAGATGCACTTGATGTTTTCTTTCATTTTACTAATAGTCATTCTCGTATTTAAAGCCCTAAATAACCGTTCGGTTATCGATGCTTTATTTCAAGTAGCTAGCTATACCTACGGTCCCTTGCTCGGTTTATTTGCCTTCGGTATCCTGACCAAATGGAAACTCCGAGATAAATGGGTACCCGTAGTTTGTATCTTATCACCTATGCTTGCCTACTTGCTCAATCTTTGTTCGGAAGTATGGTTTAATGGCTTCGAATTTGGCTATCTACTCTTGCTAATCAACGGTTTGATTACATTCATTGGATTAAGTTTATTAAAAGTTAAAACACCTTCATATCATGAACACTTTCAATCAGGTTATTTTTGAGCCAAGTTTTAAAGCGCAATCAAAAAAAGATTTTGACAGGCAAGAGCCTTATAGGCACATCATCATTGATAATTTTCTCAGTGACGACTTAGTCCAGCAGTTGTATGAACACTTCCCTAGTGCAAATGCCCTCAAAACACAATGGAGAGGTCTAAATGAGAAAAAATCGGAAAGTTCAGATTTCGATATTTTCCACGAGTCTTTTGCGCAGTTAAAAAAATCTTTATTTAATGAAGATTTCTACCGGTGGGTATCAGAAATAACTGGTATTAAAGACGTATTTATTACTGACGACTACATGGGTGCTGGCTTACACCAAGGAGTTAACGGAAGTTTTTTAGATGTGCATATCGATTTCAATATCCACCATATTAAAAATGTACATCGTCGGCTGAATATGTTGATTTATCTGGAGAAAAACTGGCAGGAATCCTGTGGTGGTCATCTCGAAATGTGGAATGCGGATATGACACGATGCGAAAAAATGGTTCTGCCAGCCTTCAACAGATGTGTTATATTTGAAACTAACGAAATTTCCTATCACGGATACGCCAAAATTAGCATTCCTGAAAACATTACCAGAAAGTCGTTTTTTGCCTACTTTTACACCGACGAACGCGAAGACGCCGTGCCCTACCACGATACCGTTTTTAAAAACAGACCCCAAGAAAGTACGGGCAAAAAAATCAAAACTAAAATTAAAGAAACAGTGAAAAATAACACTAAAAGTACTTTGAAGAAATTAGGTGTTAAGTTTTAATATTATCTAAGTTATCAATGTTTAATACTACAGAAATCACCTCTCACCAAAATATTAGCGACAATGTAATACATCAGCGTTTGTATTACGCTTACGTCGAAGCTGCACGACTTATTTCCGGCGACGTACTTGAAGTGGGGTGCGGAGTAGGTAGAGGTTTATCAGCGATACTCCCTTCCTGCGACAATTATACTGCTGTTGATAAAAATGAAAAACTGCTCTCTCGGCTGAGAGAAACCTATCCAAAATATCACTTCATACAACAGTCAATTCCCCCTTTTAGCGGTATAGATGATAATAGATTTGATTATGTTGTCAGCTTTCAGGTGATAGAACACATTGCAGACGATCATTTGTTTGTAGCAGAAATACACCGTGTGTTAAAACCGGGCGGAAAAGCAATTATTAGCACTCCCAACCGCAAGCTTTCACTAACACGCAACCCTTGGCATACCAGAGAATATACAGCCCATGCACTCAACACCTTGATGAGAAAATATTTTGTAAAAAACCATTTGCAAGGCATATATGGTAGTCGTAAAATATTGGACTATTATGAAAACAACAAGGCTTCGGTGGCAAAAGTTACACGCTGGGATATTTTGAATCTACAATATCGCTTGCCGCGTCAGTTATTACAATTGCCTTATGATTTGCTTAATAGAATTAACCGAAAAAAGCTGCTCAAACAAAATAACCAGCTCGTGAGTAAGGTCAGTGTGGCAGATTATCATCTAACACAAGATGCAGACAGTGCTTTTGACTTTTTTTGTGTGGCAGAAAAGCGACTATAGTTAGTGATTAATTTTTTATGTGAACTACCCAAAAACTAAAGATTTGTGGGTTTTACACTCTTTTTATAAGACAGCGTGTAAAACCCATTCATCGCCTTGGCGTGGATGGGATGTAAGCGATAAAGTTTTTGAAAAAAACTTGCATGCCATGCACTTAAACATTAAATTTGCTCACGTCAGTGTAAGATCTTAAAAAAACCTCGTTTAGAAACTAGCGAGTACACGAGTGGAGCTAATGTAAGACTCCCACTCTCTTTTAGAGAGGGTGGGCAAATGGCTGTGAAGCTCGAAGTCCAAAAATCTTTAGTTTTTGGGTAGTTCACCTACGTGTAGATAAATACATACAAATGTTTGTATATTTGCATCCGATAAGAATTATTGCGGGGTGGAGCAGTTGGTAGCTCGTTGGGCTCATAACCCAAAGGTCGCAGGTTCAAATCCTGCCCCCGCTTCTATCTTCTACTGTTTGTTACTCCCCCCTTATCCTAATAGACGGATATACTATTATCCCTCAAGAGGGGAACATCAATTCCCAAAGAACTAAATAAAATTCACATCCCTTAAGTGGGTATTTCTCTTGTCTGAATTTTTCAGATAATTCGTGCCGTAGTTGCCATTCATAGGTGGTAACGGATGCCATAATGTTCTAATTGCTTTAAGCATCTCACTTGTATAATCTTTACTATTGTTTCTAAGGACTTGACTGCGTTTTTCTAATGATAGCATTTGCTTTTATGGTGCGGTTATCCCTCAAAACTTCTGAGTATGTCCCCTGTGCAGTCAATCCAATAACTTAAGATTTTATCCTAAAAAGATGGAAAATACAGCAAGTATTCGGTTGCTTAGACGGTTTTAAAGCCAGCCGTTTTAGGTATGAAAACAAGGCACAGCATTGGCTAGAGCTCAACTTCTTCGCTTCACTTATCTTTAGTCTTAAAACCTAAAACAACTTTTATAATCAAAAATATTTATGCGGATTAGTACAACTCATTCAAAATCTTCATAAAGTAAGTACAGTTTTCTTATTTTCTTATAATTGGCTAATCTGGGCAGCCAGCTTTCCCTGATGGTTTCTTCCGACAGTTGTTGTTCTATTTTTTTTCTTAGCGTACGGTTGCCTGCCAGTTTTTCAAAAAAATCATTAAAAAAAACCTCTCGATCGGGTGCCTTTTGGTAAAAATCGATTAATTCCTGCAAGAAAAAATGATACTTGTAAGAGTTATTGCCACTCAGATCTTTCCCAAAGCATATTTTTTTTTTGTGCTTGGGGTGTTTAGCACCGGGCATGCTTTGTGGTATAAAGGTAAAAGTATAGTTTTCATAACCAGGTGCTCCAATAATCTGAAAGGGTTTTTTTGTCCCTCTTCCTACACTGATGTTAGTACCTTCAAAGAGGCATAGCGAAGGATACAGGTATATGGCTCGGTCGTTTGGCAGATTAGGCGATGGTTTTACAGGCACGGAATAGCGCACACTGTGGGTATAGTTCAGGCAGGGAATAATGCACAAATCTAGCTGCATATTGTCAGATAACCAGTTTTCTCCATTGATCATTTGGGCAAGCTCAGCCACTGTAAGTCCGTGTACAATAGGGATGGGGTGCATGCCTACAAAAGAACGCAAAGCAGTATCTAACACAGGGCCGTCTACATAAAAGCCATTAGGATTGGGGCGGTCTAATACCATAAAAGGTATTTTTGCCGATGCACAAGCCTCCATAAGATAGTGCATAGTACTGATATAAGTGTAGAAGCGTACCCCTACGTCCTGTATATCAAATACTACAATATCTACATTAGCAAGTTGTTTTTTACTGGGTTTTTTATTTTTTCCATACAGGGAAATAATAGGTAGCTTTGTTTGAGGGTCTTGCTGGTTATCAACTTTTTCTCCGGCATCTGCCTTGCCTCTGAAACCGTGTTCGGGAGCAAATATTTTGCTTATTTGAATTCCTTTTGCTAATAGTGTGTCGACTAGGTGCTGGTTTCCTAGCATAGACGTGTGGTTTACTGTTAGTGCGACTCGCTTGTTTCTGAGTGTGGGTAGGTAGGCGTTTATCCTTTCTGCACCGACAATTACTTGCTTTTGAACTTTCGTTGGTTGCTCTAAGTCAGCACAGAAAGTGGCAAATAAAAAAAGGCTAAGCAAATGTATTAACCGCTGCATGGTCATTTGATTTCAAAGTATGCGTGGAAAAGATTAGTTCTATGAACTGATTGAATTTAATTTATTTTAAACATATTGTCAGAGAATGAGTAAAGGTACCTAAAAAGGTATTGACACAATAGAGTATTTTTAAAAAATTACTAAGTTTTTCTGACTAAAAAAGCAACATGAATCCTGTACTTTTCCAGTTCGATATGCCTGAGTCCCTCAAGGGAATTTTTGCTGAGCAAGTTACCATATATGGCTACGGATTTTCTATTATGCTCGGCGTAATTACGTCTTATTTTTATATTGCGCATCACGCGAAGAAACGTTTGGGGGTCTCTTATGAGCGTATCAATGATTTGGCTTTAATTATTATTTTTGCTTCTATATTCGGAGGGAAAATACTTTTTTATTTAGAAAACCCTGCGCATTACTTGGCTCACCCCTTAGATATCTTCAGTAATTTCACTAATGGATTTGTATTTTTAGGTTCTTTAATCTTTGCTATTCCCTGCGTTTATTTTTTCTTAAAATATTATAAACTACCCATACTGGAGATGTTTGATATTATCATGATGGGTTTATGTATTTTACATATTTTTGGCAGGACAGGCTGCCTTATGGCTGGTTGTTGTTACGGAAAACCTCACGATGGTATGCTAGCAATTACTTTTACCCATGCCTTGAGTAGCGCACCGCTAAACACTCCTTTGCACCCGACACAATTATACAGCATCGGCATGATATTCGCCATATTTCTGATATTGTTAACAATAAGAATAAAACAGCAGTTTGATGGGCAAATACTTTTAATGTACTTGGGGCTGTATAGCTTCGGGAGATCGATTATCGAAGTATTCAGAGGAGATGAACAAAGAGGATTCATTATTGATAACTACCTTTCTCACTCTCAGTTTATGGCACTACTAATTATTATGATTGTTGTGTACTATTATTTTAAGTTGGCAAAAAATACAAGAGAGCAAACCAAATGAAATTAAATAATCGTTTAATTCAACAAACTGTACGTTTTTAGCAATTCACGGGCTGTTTGTTCAAGTTCGACGGCTTTGGGCATTAAAATATTATTTTCTACCTTAGCGTGTACCATTAGCATATTTTCAAAAGCCTGTAATTCTTGGTAGATTACTTTTGTATAAGTAGTAGAATAAGGGGTAAGCCGATAGTTTTGAGTAAGTAGTCTAATGCCTTGCATCACATCATCTTCTTCGTGGTGGTACTCTGCAAAAGCATTGATATTAAACTTATTTAAGTGAAAGTGTAGTGTTGTAACTTTTTGCTGCTTGCTGACGATGGATTGCAGCTGTAGGCAGTGACTAAATAAAGTATCTTCTTCTTCGTGAATATGTGCAATGAACTCTTTTGTGAATAAAGGAAAAACGAATTTGAGATCATTGGCGACATTTGGGTTATCGAAATGATTGAGAGCAATACCACTAATCAACTCACCGATGTAAGGTAGCTTATGCCTAATAAATACGCCGTGGACGTGCTTTAAATAAGCAATGATAATATCTATCGGGTATTTCTCACCCGGATATTCAATTGCTTCGCTGCTTACCGCACACTCCATTTGCCTAATGATTGGGTAGATATTTATGTTTTTTTCCTGGCAAATATCTGCAAGTGTTTTATCAGCTGCCTCATAAAAGGGTATTCCAAAAAAATGTAGAATGTTAGCATATGTATAATCATGATCTACTAAGTCAATGATTTTACGCTGCAATAAGTTAGCTGCTTTCATCTATTTTTTCTTTTAATATTTCCAATACTTAATGCTTAAATTAGCTTGCAAAGCTATTTGATGAATTATTGAAATAAATAGTTTTTTATTTTTTTTAACCAAAAATTATTATTTCATTTCACCTTTTATAAATAAATACCTTTGCCTTTCCGTCAGCTTTGATAAACCCTCTGTACATGCCTGCTGTATTAAAAGGCATAGCTACATTTCCTTTGGCATCAATGGCAATTAGTCCACCACCACCGCCCATGCTAGTAAGTTTTTTATAAATGCTTTCTTGGGCAGCTTTTTTTAGTTTTATTTTCTTGTACTTCATCCTAGCTGCCACGTCATAAGCGATTAAGCCACGCATAAAATATTCGCCATGCCCTGTACACGAAATGGCACAACTATTATTATCGGCATAGACGCCCGCACCGATGATGGGCGAATCGCCAATACGCCCAAACCTTTTATTAGTCATGCCACCTGTAGAAGTAGTTGCTGCTAGGTTGCCATAGCGGTCGAGTGCTACAGCTCCTACGGTGCCAAATTTATAGTCAGCATATTTTTTATCAATAGACCCTTGGGTATTTTCTTTTTTTTTAACCTTTTCGAGTTGTTTCTTTCGTCTTTCTGTTTGAAAATAAGCAGGAGCTACAATGACCAAGCCCTGCTTTTGAGCAAAAGTTTCTGCTCCTTTTCCCGTTAATAACACGTGTGGAGAGTGCATCAACACCGCTCTTGCGGCCAGTACGGGGTTTTTAACGGTTTTTACTCCAGCTACTGCTCCTGCCTGCAATGTTTTGCCATCCATAAAAGAAGCATCTAATTCATTGAAACCTTCATGTGTAAAGACCGCCCCTTTTCCGGCATTAAACAGTGGGGAATTTTCCATAATAATAACTGCTGCAGTAATTGCATCAGCACTCGTGCCACCTTTTTGGAGTATTGCATAACCCGCTTGTAGTGCTTCAGTTAATTTTTGTCTGTAAGCATTTTCTTCTTCATCACTCATATTTTCTCTCTTAATTGTCCCTGCGCCTCCATGAATAACCAAAGTAATTTTTTGCGAATAATTCTGTGTAAATCCTGTGGTGATTGTTGTAGACAGGACAGAATAAATGAGAAGAAATAGAATTATGTTCATAATGTTTTTATTAAATTTGATGAAAAAAGAGGATAAATATTTTTCAAATATATGCTAAAAAGCTATCTATCTGCTGCTGACCATCGTATGAGTCTGTCTGCAATTTTACGATCGTTAGTCAGGCGAGGCACTTTATTTTGACCACCCAACTTGCCAATCAATTGCATATACTGCTGAAAGGCATCTCTTTGCAGCGGGGTGATGATTAAACTGCGTAAAATATTGCCCGAAATCAAGTCGTTATAATAGCTGTTCAGTACGCGTAACTTGCTGTCTATATCTTTTGCAAAATTCACTATATTTTTGGGTGGGTTTTCAAAGGCTATCAGCCATTGATGGTATGGTAATCCTTCTGCCGGGTTTACCTGTGGTGCTACGGAAAACTCTATAACTACTACTTCAGTGTGTTTTAAAACAGCATATTGCAAGGCTTTTTCTACTTCTTCGCCAATTACATGCTCTCCGAAGGCAGAGATAAAATGCTTAATTCTACCAGCGACAACTATGCGGTGGGGGTTTTTGGAGACAAACCTCACCGTGTCGCCGATGGAATAGCCCCAAAGTCCTGCATTAGAATTAATGATCATTGCGTAATTTTTCTCAAGTGTTACCTCCTCTATACACAAGCGAGGCGGATTTTGATCGAAAATTTTATCTGCAGGAATAAATTCAAAAAATATTCCGCTATTGAGCAACAGCAATAAGCCTTCTTCCGACTGCATATCTTGGTAGGCAAAAAAGCCTTCCGAAGCAGGATAGGTCTCGATTGTATCTACTTTTTTGCCGATGGTATTGTATAGTTTACTGCTATAAGGCTCAAAGTTAACGCCCCCATGTACAAATAATGAAAAATCAGGAAAAACATCTTTGATGAGTTTGCCGGTACGTTCTCTAATGCGGTCGAAGTACATTTGTACCCAAGGTGGAATACCTGAAATTAATGATATGGGCTGGTGGATGGTTTCATCGATAATTTTTTCGAGTTTTGTTTCCCAATCCTCCATACAGTTGGTCGCATAGCTGGGCATCTGATTGTTGCGTAGGTAATTAGGGATATGGTGATTGACAATGCCCGATAAGCGCCCGGCATAAATCCCGTTTTTCTGGTCTAGTGTCGGACTGCCCGATAGGAAGATAAGTTTTTTGTCGAGAAATAAGCTATTACCCGTTTCGTACACGTAGGACAATAAGGCATTGCGTGCCGAGTTGATATGGTTGGGTAGAGATTCTTTAGTAATTGGAATATATTTTACACCTGAAGTAGTACCTGAAGTTTTGGCAAAGTAAATGGGTTTGCCTTTCCAGAGTATATCTTTTTTACCGGCAAGAAGCTGATCCACATAGGGGCGTAGGCCTTCATAGTCATTAATAGGTACTTGCCGCTTGAAATCCTCGTAAGTACGTATTTCACTGAAGCCATGATCTTGCCCAAAGCGCGTTTTACTGGCTTCTCTGATTAGATATTTGAATATTTTTTGCTGCGTGTCAACAGGTTTAGATGTCCATTTTTTTTGTGCGTGTATCGTATAATATGCCAATGGCTTGCTAAGTGTTGATCGTATGCCCATTGAAATAATAAGAAAAGTGAGGTGTTTTTTAGCTCTTTTAAGTAGCTTATTTTTAATTGCCCAGTAGACCTTAAAGACAGTGATTATTTCCATAAGACATTGCCGTTGGTCTATTGTTTTTGCCTGCGCAAAGCTAACTAAGATCTATGACTTATATCTACTTTTTTTTTAACGGCTAATTCGCATGTATATATATATTTATTATGCGTTGAATATCATGAATTATTTATTACTTTTGTGCTGTTCTAGTGAATAGTTGATTAACGAGTTTGTGTGGTGATGTAGCTCAGGTGGTAGAGCATCGGACTGAAAATCCGTGTGTCGGTGGTTCGAGTCCACTCATCACCACGACAAAGCCTCCTAGAGCCTATCTGGGGAGGTTTTTTGTTTTTTTAGAAATGCTGATTACTTATGTTTTCTTTAGGCATTATCAAAGAGGGAAAAAGCCCTCCCGACAAGCGAACCCCACTCACCCCCGAGCAGTGTAAAGAAATTCAAGAGCGATTTCCTGAAGTAAATATTCAAGTACAGTCAAGTAATTTGCGCTGCTTTTCAGACCGAGAATACCGGCAAGTAGGTATTACCGTAAAGCAAGAGTTAAGCGATTGTAATATACTGTTGGGCATTAAGGAAGTACCAATTGCCCAATTGCTCGCTCACAAAACTTATTGTTTTTTTTCTCATACTATTAAGTCACAACCCTACAACCGCGATTTGCTAATCAATATACTGAAAAAAAATATCACACTTATTGATTATGAAATATTGACCGACCGCCGCGGTCTTCGGCTGATTGCATTCGGAGAATATGCCGGTTTGGTGGGGGCTTATAATGCTATGAGAGCCTATGGTATGAGAACAAAACTTTTTGACCTCATACCAGCACATCAGTGCCATAACTTAAAAGAAGTATGGGAGCAACTTCCTCAAGTGGTCATTCCGTCTATAAAAATTGCAGTTGTTGGGGGAGGCAGAGTAGCTAAAGGAGTAATACAAATATTGGATAGCCTACAAATTGAAAGTGTTTCATCAAAAGATTTTCTTGCGAAAGATTTCAAACAAGCTGTATATGTACAATTGAACCCCAAAGATTATAATCGCAGGAAGGATGGTCAGGCTTTTGAAATAGAGCATTTTTATCAAAACCCCAAGCAATACGAGAGTACTTTTTCAGCATTTACACAGCAAACCAATATTCTGATTGCCGCAGCTTACTGGCATCCTAAAGCACCAGTGTTATTTACTGCTCAACAGATGAAACAACCTGATTTTAGTATCAGAACAATTGCTGATATTACTTGCGATATAGCAGGCTCCATTCCATCAACTAAACGAGCTTCCACTATTGCCGCACCTTTTTATGATTATGACCCACAAAATGAAGTTATTAAAGCGGCTTTTAGCGATACAAAGCATGTAAATGTAATGGCAATAGATAACCTACCAAATGAATTACCTAGAGATTCTTCGGAAAGTTTTGGCAGACAATTAATCAAGCATGTGCTGCCTGAATTACTAAAAAAAACACGTAGTGCCATGATTGAACGAGCCACTATTGCCAGACGAGGTAAACTTACCAAACGCTATATGTATTTACAAGATTTTATAGCAGGTGACGTAAGTGGGCTGTAAAACAGCCTGCTTGTGGCTTTGTGAAAAATCACCAAAATCAATTATTCTCTAATATGTGTTTGATAGCATTCGCTTGGAAAGTGCATCCGAAATATCAATTACTCATGGTGGCAAACCGCGATGAATTCTATGGTCGGCCTGCGCAAAGAGCACATTTTTGGCAAAACCGCCCGCACTTATTAGCCGGCAAAGACTTGAAATCCGGTGGGACTTGGTGTGGAGTAGCTAAAAATGGGCGAACAGCAGCCGTTACTAATTATCGAAACCCGGAAAGTTTTAGAGAAAATGTTCGCTCTCGGGGGCATCTTATTGTAAACTACCTTGATGGTAGCATGTCGCCTGCCGAGTATCTCCGTGCCTTGACACCTGAGGCTTCTCAGTACAACGCTTTTAATCTTTTGGCAAGTGATGTAGAAAATATGTACTATTTTTCTAATATCTCTCGAAAGGTGTATAGACTTGAGTCCGGAATTTATGGTTTGAGCAATCACCTACTCAATACACCCTGGTATAAGGTAGAGCATTTGAAAAGTAAACTGAAGCAGTATATTGAGCATAATGTATCTGGCAATGCAGCTTTGTTTGAAATGGCATCTAATAAAGAGTTTGCTCCTGATAAAGATCTGCCAAATACCGGTATTGACAAGGAACAGGAAAAATTATTATCTGCTATATTTATAGAAACCGAAATATACGGCACGGTAAGCACTGCTATCATTCGAGTGAGCTATAGAGGGAAAGTAAATTTTGTAGAAAGATGGTATAATCCTGAAGATAGAGATTTGACGCAGCAGGACTTTTCTTTTCAAATGACCAAATAATCAACCCAAACCGGCCTTTTTTATAAGCTTATTAAGAAATTGATAGTATCTACTTTGTCGGCATAATCAGTAATTTGTGGAAATTGTGCCCTGCCAAACGCTATACTGTTTTCCCACCATCCTTGCGAAGAGACAACACACTGTATTGTCTCTTGATTATTATCTAGCTTTTGTTTTATATCACTTTCTTGGCTATACGTTTCGTAATACAGAGAAGCAATTGGCGAAACAAAGTCTGTATTTTCACTGAGAAGCAGATGTCCATTGTCTAGGTGAGGTGTTTTTTCTATCAGGTAAACAGCTTTCAAATAATCATAATTATTCATGTATTTATGGTTTTGTCGAACAGTTTTTCCTGTTGTTTGTAAAGCCTCTAAAAACTGTGTGAAGTCATAGTATTTTGGAGTAAATATTTTGGCTACATTGCGACAACCCAAGCCAAAATATAGCAAACAGTCTTTCCCTAGCTCTTCTAACTCACTAAAAGATTCATCTCCCCTAATAATAGCGCAAGCTATTCTGTTTTTACGGATTATGTGCGGACAGCGAGAAAAATAATATTCGAAATACCGGGTACTGTAATTACCACCCGTGGCAATAATGGCATCTACTTGCTTTAGCTGATCTGTAAAATAAATATACTTCTGGAATTCAGGTGCTATTTCGACGAGCCATCCGCCCACTGCTTTTAATAGTACGTTATCTCGGTAGCTCAATTTGGCACAAATCGTATGACCACTTATTAAAACACTAATAAAATCGTGCAAACCCGCCATAGGTATATTACCCGCCATGACTACACCGATTTTTCTACTCGCTTTTATTCTAGCAAAATCATATAACGCTAACCATTTATGCAATCGTTGGGCATGTAAATATATTTTTAAGCCTTCAAAAGCAGCTAAAATACTTGCTCTACTAAACCAGCCGTTCTGTGTTTGCGCCTGGTGAATTATTTTCTCTTGAACAGCCGGTGATAGTTGTTCAATTTTTTTACCCAAACGAATAAATACTTCTTTCCTTTTTTCTAAACTTAACATGTTGAATACAGATAAATTTTTATCACTTTTGGGATAAAATTAGCGAGTTTTTATAAAAATTGTAAACAACTATGAACAAACAAGAACTCTTTCGGCAGATGCAAAAAAAACAATCATTTCTGTGTGTAGGATTAGATGCTGATTTAACAAAAATCCCCCCTCATTTGCTTTCAGAAGAAGACCCTATTTTTGCTTTTAATCGGCAAATTATTGAATCTACTGCCAACTATTGCATTGCTTACAAACCTAATATTGCCTTTTACGAAAGTTTGGGAATAAAGGGCTGGCAGAGCCTGCAAAAGACTCTCGATTATATTCCTGATGAATGTTTCACTATTGCTGATGCCAAACGTGGAGATATTGGCAACACTGCCAAAATGTATGCTAAAACTTTTTTTGAAACTTTCACTTTTGATGCTATCACTGTTACACCCTATATGGGTGCTGACTCGGTTAAGCCTTTTCTGGCGTTTGAAAATAAATGGGCTATCTTACTAGTATTAACTTCCAACCCTGGCAGCCGCGATTTTCAGCGCATTCACGATAAAAACAACAAGCCACTTTTTGAACAAGTCCTTGAAAAAAGTATGCAATGGGCTGATGCCGATAAGATGATGTATGTGGTCGGGGCTACACAAGCCGAAAGTTTAGAGCGTATCAGGGTGATTGCTCCAGATCGTTTCCTGCTCATACCCGGTATCGGTGTGCAAGGTGGTAGTCTGGCAGAGGTTGTAAAATACGGCTTGAACAAAGAAGGAGGCCTGTTGGTCAATGCCTCTCGCAGTATCATTTATGCAGATAACACTAAATATTTTGGCAAAGCTAGCCTACAGGCTGCAAGGAAAATACAGGAACAAATGGCATCAGCTTTGGAAATGGCTTTAATTTAATATATATGTGTGTACGTAAAAGTAAATTTACTAGCTTTAATACAGCAATAAATTAATATTTTTCTCAGAGGTGTTCTTGTATGATGAATTTTTGAAGTACTCGTACTTATAAAGGTCAGTTAAAATAAGCTTAATCAAAGATTGAATATCTTTTGGATGAGTTTCCGTTGGTGATGAGTCAAAAAAATCAAGAAGGTACTTTACTCACCGTTCGCCTTTCACTATAGAATATACTGGCTCAAATCCTTATTAGTAGACAGCGTTTCTAGCCTTTCTTTTACTGCTTTTCTGGTAATAGAAATTCTTGAACTAGCTTCTATTTCATCTGGAACGTCGAAGAGAAAATCATTGAGCAGGTGGCTCATTACGGTATGTAGCCTTCTGGCTCCGATATTTTCTATCTCTTCATTAATATGAAATGCGACGGCAGCAATTTCCCTAAGTGCTTCATCTGTAAATGAAAGTGATATCTCCTCTGCCTCAAAAAGTGCTGTGTATTGTTTGGTTAGTGCGTTTTTTGGCTCTTTCAATATTTGATAGAAATCGTCTTTACTCAAAGAGTTCAACTCAACTCGAATGGGAAACCTGCCTTGTAGCTCTGGAATGAGGTCAGAAGGTTTGGAAACATGGAAAGCACCTGCGGCAATAAACAAGATATGATCTGTACGTACAATTCCGTACTTGGTATTAACTGCACTGCCTTCCACAATAGGCAGTAAGTCGCGCTGTACGCCCTCTCGGCTCACATCAGCACTACCTGCTTTGTTGTTAGAAGATGCTACCTTGTCGATTTCATCTATAAATATAATGCCCGTATCTTCAGTTTTTTTAATAGCAACTTCTTTAATTTCTTCCATATCAATTAGCTTGGCAACTTCTTCTTCTTGAAGCAATTTACGTGCTTCTTTAATGCTCACTTTACGCTTTTTTTTCTTTTTGGGCATCATTCCGCTGATCATTTCCTGTATATTCATCATCGACAACTCATCGATACCTCCGCCAACGATACCAATATGAGAGGAATTATTGTCTTCTATGGCTATTTTTATTTTAGTATCTTCTATTTCTTTATTTTTTATTTTTTGCCTAAAGTAATCTCTGGTTTTACCATTCACTTCACGTTTGGTTGTATTATGGTCTTTTCCATCTAAAACGGTTTGCTCTTCTTTCAAAGGAGGAATTAATGCGTATAGAATAATTTCTTCTACTGCTTCATTAGCTTTTTCTTGTACCTCGGCCTGCTTTTTTTCTTTAACCATACCGATGGCCTGCTCTGTCAAATCCCTCACCATACTTTCTACATCTCGCCCTACATATCCTACTTCTGTAAATTTGGAAGCCTCTACTTTGGTGAAAGGAGCATCTGCTAGTTTTGCTAGCCGCCGGGCAATTTCTGTTTTACCAACACCTGTTGCACCTATCATAAGTATGTTGTTGGGCATAATCTCTGCTTGGATATCCTTTGTGACATTCATGCGTCTCCATCGGTTGCGCAACGCAATAGCAACATTTCTTTTAGCTTCTTTTTGCCCTATAATATACTTATCAAGTGTATCAACAATTTGACGTGGTGTGAGATACAATTCCTTATCTAGCATAATTTGTTTTTGTCGTTTTTAATAATATTGCTGACTTAATCAACTTCTTAGCTGACCAAATGATTATTCAGGGTAGTATATTTTAGCAATTTATTATTCAACTGTTCATAGATATAAGGAACTCATCATTGTTTTTTGTTCCTTTCATATTTTCTAGCAAGAACTCCATAGCTTCGTTAGAATTCATATCTGCCATATATTTTCTTAATATCCATACTCTCGATAATGTGTCTTTATCGAGTAATAATTCTTCTCTTCGCGTGCCGGAAGCCGGTACATCAATAGCCGGATATATTCTTTTATTTGAGAGTTTTCTGTCGAGTTGTAGCTCCATATTGCCTGTACCTTTAAACTCTTCAAAGATTACTTCGTCCATTTTAGAGCCTGTTTCTATAAGTGCAGTAGCAAGTATGGTCAATGAACCGCCGTTTTCTACATTTCTGGCGGCACCAAAAAATCTTTTGGGTTTGTGTAATGCGTTGGCATCCACACCACCCGAAAGTATCTTTCCTGAAGAAGGTGCTACCGTGTTGTGTGCTCTGGCTAGCCTAGTAATAGAGTCTAGTAGGATAATTACATCATGGCCACACTCTACCATTCTTTTGGCTTTTTCCAATACGATGGAAGATACCTTTACATGCCTTTCGGCTGTTTCATCAAAAGTAGAAGAAATCACTTCTGCATGTACGCTTCTTGCCATGTCGGTAACTTCTTCGGGGCGTTCGTCAATAAGTAGTATAATCAAGTAGCATTCGGGATGGTTTTTAGCAATGGCATTGGCTACTTCTTTTAGCAGCACTGTTTTGCCCGTTTTGGGTTGTGCTACAACCATCCCGCGCTGCCCTTTACCAATAGGGGAAAATAAGTCGAGTATTCTGGTAGAATAGCTATCAAATTTTGCGCTTAGGTTGAGTCTTTCATTAGGAAATAAAGGGGTTAAGTATTCAAAAGGAACACGATCTCTAATTTGATCGGTGGTTTTGCCGTTAACGAGTTCTATTCTCAGTAAAGCAAAGTATTTCTCCCCTTCCTTCGGCGGTCTGATTTGACCTTGCACCGTATCTCCCGTTTTTAAACCGAACAGTTTGATTTGAGATGGTGACACATAAATATCATCTGGGCTTGCTAGATAATTATAGTCTGAAGAACGCAAAAAACCATAACCATCCTGCATAATTTCCAACACTCCTTCATTAGATATAACACCATCAAAGTCTTTGGTTTGCACACCGGAATCTTTTGGCTTTTTTTTATGTTCGTTTTCCTGACTTACATAAGTTTCTTTATTTTTGATACTAGATCCTAGTACTTTGTTGGAAGCATCTCTATGATTTGCGGTAGGCGTATTATTTGAGCTTTGCTGCTTAACATTTTCTCTTTTCACCTTACTAGGTCTCTTTTCTGGTTCTTTTATCAATATTTTTTTTTCTTTTTTCGTGTCTTTTCTGATGTTTTCTGCTACCGCCGGGTTTACTGCTTGCTGATCTAGTATTTTGTAGATGAGTTCTTTTTTAGCCAGTTTCGCATGGTTTTTTAAATCCAGTTTTTCTGCAATAACTTTCAACTCTGAAAGCAAACAGATTTCTAATTCTTCAATCGTATACATAAATAACTAAGGGATGTTAATAAAATTAAGCATTTGACAGTAGCTCGAAGGGGGGCTTCGGACAAGATCTATTGTTTATGAAGCGAGGGCAAAAAAAATGTCTTACTCAAATTGTAAAGTTTTCCTTGATTTGCACTAGCGTGTCCTTAAGCGGGTTTGTTTTGACACTAATCTCTCATCGAGAGATGATACTCTGACATTTGACGATGCAATTATATGGTATATAAATGAAAATCACAAAAAACCTAAAATATTTTAGACCCTCAATTCACTACAGTTCGTATATTTTTTCTCATTACAACGGTTTACATATAAGGTGCGGACAGCACCATGTCGGCACATAATTTATTTTACCTAATTTAAACTGCATTATTTTGATAGGCAGAAAAACACACCATATCAGCTGTATTCAACTGTTTTTGGAGTATTTTTTTATGATATTGTAAAGGTTTTGCTCATTTCTTTCCTTTATTCATAGTTACCCAGCAATCCCCCACTCAAGCGAAACAAATCTGTTTCGGCAGTAATCAAATTAAAAACAGATTCTAGCTCAGACAAAGCAGCATTCAAATAGGTTGTCTGAATTTGACGATAGTCAAAGGAGTTGATAGTACCAGTTTTTAATCTTTGCTCGCTTAATTCTAGATTGGTTTTAGCTACTTCTTTATTTCTACTGTTGAGGTTGAAAAGTTGGCGGCGTGTATTATATAAATCTAAAGCGTCAGACAGCTGCTTATACAAATCTTGTTCTATTTTTTCTATTCTTACTCTGCTTTGAATTTCTTTGAGTTTTGCATTTTCTACTGCCCTTCTCAGCTTGCCGCCACTAAATAGCATGATACTGGCAGTGAGGTTAAGGTAAGGTCCATAATTATATCCTCCTTGGTGTCCGTTTAGTAATGCAAAGCCGCCAGTGGTATCTTCAGGGTCAGGCCCTATGTAATCACCAATGTTATTTGTAATATCGGCTCTATAACCTGCATTTAAGTCTATCTTGGGTAGTAAGTCTGTCTTGCTAATACGCAAATCATAAGATGAGAGCTGCAAAGCGATGTGTTCTTTTTTGAGCGTATAGTTGCTGCTTTTGGTTTTTTCAAAAAGTTCTTCCAGATCATATGGCTTTGGACTAGTAATATGGAGTGTTTCGTAAAGGTTATAAGTCTTATTGACTGCTTTTTCTCCAATTACTTGATTGAGTACTCTATTAGCATTATTGAGTGCTAATAACTGATTGATCAGGCTAATAGAGTCTGCTAAATAGTTAGATTCTTGCTGTAATAATTCAAAACTTCCTCCTGTACCCAATTCTTTTTGTAAGCGGGCATATTCATATTTGTCTTTAGAGAGTTCAAGCACTTGCCTACGAACGTTTAGTTTTTGTTTTTCAAGCACTAACTGATAGTAGTTTTGAACAATTGATTGAATAGCTTTCTCTATTATTATCCGTACATCTGTTTCGCTTTGTTCTTGTAATTTTTCAAGTCTTTTTTTAGATAAAACTACTTTTTGTCCGTTAAATAGCGTCCACTGGACAGATAAGTTGGGTTGTGTGACAAGGGAGTTTGAGGTTGTCAGGACAGGAAACGGAGAGGCTGGCAAACTCGTTGAGTTATTATTATTCTGTCCGATGCTAAAGCTAACATTCGGATAACGTCCTGCTTCACCCCAGTTATTGTTATTTTTTGCAGTTTGCACATCGTAGGTCTGTATGCGAATATCGAAGTTTTTTTCCATCCCGATACGAATAGCATCTTTTAAAGTCAGTTTTTCCTGAGCCATCAGCCCGAAAGGCATGAGTACAAAGATAATTTGCGTAAAAGTTCTTTTCATTATTTTATTTTTTTGTTATTCAGACTTTTGATTTAGCTATAAAAGTTACCTCTCCCAAATTTAAAAATACGATGAAAAACTCGGATAGATTTTCAATCATATACGGTTTCTTTTTTTTCTAATTCAATAGCATTGGTATACTCATTCTCTTGCAACAAAGATTCTTTATCGATATCAATAATTGCCCGTTCTACCTTTTCGCGTATCGGTTTCTCATCCACCCATAGCCATTTGGCATAGAATCTGACTGTATTGAAATAGAGAATAATGACTGGAAAAAATAATAAAATAACAAAAGTACCTATCAATACGCCGAAAGCAATGGCTACCGCCATAGGCTTGAGAAACTGTGCGCTAAAAGTAGTTTCATAGATAATCGGAAAGAGGCCTAGTACTGTAGTAACTGAAGTAAGAATAATTGGCCTGAAACGAGCAAGCCCAGCATCATAGGCGGCATCATATACTTTCATGCCTCTAAGTAAATTGCGATTGTAGCGGTCAAGAAAGACGACAGCATCGTTAATAATAACTCCTGAAAGTGCAATTAGCCCCCAAAAACTCAGAATAGACACCGGAATGCCAATAATACCATGCCCTAAAATGGCACCTATCCAGCCTAGGGGGATCATAGCTAAAATCATTACAGTTTGGTAAAAAGATTTAAAGTGTATCATAATTAGTATTGCTATGACACAGGCAGCCGTACCAAAATACTGTACTATCTCTTGTAATCCTCGCGAGCTTTCTTGTGCTTGACCTCCGTAGCTGACTTTGACAGAATTATACCTTTTTTGCACTACAGGAATGATTTCTTCTTTTACTCTTGCCAGTAAGTTAGCTACATCTCCTTCAGGGTCTATCATATCTGCTTCTACTGCTACGGTGCGAGCTGTTTCGTAGTGCTTGATGTCTGCTATTCCTCTGCTTACCCGATAATCTGCCACCTGTTGCATGGGGTATTCTTTTGCTCCTACTTTTACCCTCATGTCTTCAAATTGCCCGAGCGTTTTTCTTCCTTTTTTCGGGTAACGTACCCATACTTTTACTTCTTCAGTACCTTTTTGTAGACGTTGGACTTCTTCTCCAAAAAAGCCCTGCCTAACTTGCTTGACTACTTCATTTTGACTAAGTCCCAGAAAATAAGCTTTGGGTAGTAGGTCGATGGACAATTCTCGCTTGCCCACGTGTGCATCGTCTTGTACTTCTTTGAGTTCGGCAAACTTTTCGAGTTCGGTTTTAAGAAATTCTTTTGCTTCGGTAAGTTCTTGGGTATTTTTGCTTTGCAGGCGAATATAAACCGGTTTGCCCCATCGCCCACCAGAGCCAACTGTGAGTTTTTCAGCTTCGGGTACTTTACCTATTTTTTTTCTGACGCGTTCCAATAAGCCACGTGCACTAATCGGGTCGCTTTTTTCAAACTCGCGATGAAACAGAGAAAGAGATCCTGCGTGTGCTCCACTTTCCGATCCGTCGTTTGTGCCACCCACAAAAGCAAAAGTAAAGTCGATGTAGTCGGTAGTATCATTAAATTCTTGCTTGAGTTCTTGGTTAAGTTCCCAAATTTTTCGTTCAAATTCTTCTAGTTTAGTAGCCACTTTCTCTTCGCGTGTGCCGGGCTTATAGATCAGATTGACATCGAAATTAAAGAAAGGAATATCTGGAAAGAAAGTAGTCTTAATAAATCCTCCCTGCATAAGACCTATAGTTAAGGGAAAAAGTGCTATCAAGCAAGCCACAGATACCCACTTATATTTCATAGTAAACTGCAAGGCTTTGCCGTAGAGATTATTTTTCAGGAAATTAATCGTAGTATCGAGCGAATACCTAAGGACATTATTTTTGCTACGAACCCTGAGGATGTGTTTGCTGGCTAGGTGTGAAGGAAGGATTAAAAACGCTTCTATGAGCGAAAATATCAGGCTAAAAACAACCACAAAAGCCATTTCAAATAAAAATTCAAAGCCTCCGCTCAGCATTAAAAGTGGTGTGAAAGCAACGATAGTCGTGGTTACTGAAGTCGTTACAGCTGGCAATACCTCCATAGTTCCATCTAAAGCCGCTTGATGGGGGGGTTTCCCTTTTTCAAAATGTGAGAAGATATTTTCTGCAATAACAATACCGTCATCTACCAAAATTCCGATAACGAGTATCATGCCAAACAATGAAATAACATTAATGGTGATGCCATATGCACCGGCGATCATAAACATGCCTAAAAAGGAAGCCGGAATACCCCAAGCTACCCACATCGATAAGCGTAAACTTAAGAAAAAGCCCAGAGAAACTAGTACCAAAATTAAACCCACCGTGCCATTATTAATCAATAAATCAAGCCTTTGTTGGAGGATTTTCATGGAGTCGAAGGCAACGGTCATCTGAATATTTTGATGGATAGCATTAAAATTTTTGGTGTATTCCTTCATATATTTTGAAATTCGACCTAAATCTTCTTCAATGAGCTTTTCTATCCGAATAAAGATGGCAGTTTTGCCATTGAGAGTAGAATAATTGGGTACTTCTTCAAATTGCTCTTTCACTTGGGCAATATCTCTTAGTAATAAGTTTCCACCATCGGCATTAGCCCGCAAAATAATTTCACTGATTCTATCAGCCTCCGATTTTTTGGTATTTGAACGGATAAGCAGCTCCTCGCTAGAAGCCTTAATTGAACCAGCTGATATATTTTTGTTATTATTTTTGACTGCGCTGGCAACTTGGTCGAAAGTCAAGCCGTAGCGCAACAGATTTTCTTCAGACACTTCAATAGATATTTCCGTGTTTGGCACGCCTACTATATTAATTTGTGAAACAACGCCTTCGGCAAGCAATTCGTCTTTGACGTCTTCTGCATATCTTTTCAACGTAGCTAAATCTACATCGCCACTCAGTGCGACCCATTGTGCTAAATTTCTGAATTTTTGTTTGAAAACGACTGGGCGTTCAGCATCAACAGGTAGAGAGTTAATTCTATCTACTGCATTTTTTACTTCCGTATATACTTCGTCTAGGTTGTAGCCTTTGAGTACACTAATTCTTATGTCGGCACTATTTTCTGAAGAAGTAGAACTAATCTCATCGATACCCGCTATATTTTTTATTGCTTGTTCTATTTTTAGGGTAATACCTTCCTCCATTTCTTCTGGAGATGCACCGGGGTAGGCAATAGAAACGTTAATAACGCGTACTTCTGTTTCGGGAAAGTAAGACGTTTTTAGGGCAAAAAAACCTAATAAACCTCCTGCAACTAGCACGGCAATTAAAATATTTGACAGGATGCTGTATTTAATGAAATAAGCTATTATATGGCGAATCATTTTTTCATAATATAGGTTATGGACAATAAAATTAGGAGTGTTTTGGCAGTAAACTAATTAAAAGGACAAGATGGTAGTTTAGCAGTAATCATCACTCATCATCAAGTTTCAATTTTACTGCTTTCATGCCTTCGTAAACGTTAACTAACGGTTCGATAACTAAGTCTGTACCTGGTGTTAATCCGGAGATGATAACAGATTCTGCATTGAGTTTATGTATCTTAATTTCTTGTGTTTTCAGCAGGCTATCTTCTACAGTGTATACTTGGTTTGTATTGATTACGGCTCTTCTGTCTATTTCCATCACACGGTCTATTGATTCACCCGGAATGCTTACCCGAAGATACATGCCTTCATAAACAGGATATTTGTTGGACCGAATGCTAACGTATATATTAATAGACTGTGTGTTAGGATTTACTACCTGACCGATACGCGCCACTTTTCCTTCCCATTGGCGACTTTGGTCTTCGGTGCTTATAATAGCTTTTTTGCCTTTATCTATCCATTTTATTTCGTCGATATTGACTGTTGCTTTCAGCTCTAAGTTTCCTGTTTCAACAATTTTGGCAATCTTCGTACCCGGATTGACAAAAGAGCCTGTTTGAAAGTCAACTTGCGAGATAGTACCGCTAAAGGGTGCTTTAATGGTGTGTTTTGTCAAATTTATTTCTTTACTTTTGATAGAATAGTAATTGGTGAAAATGTTTTTAGTAGCCAAGTAGGTTTTCTCTTGAGAAGAAGAAACTGCTGGCAATTCGGCTAAAGGTTTTTCTACATCAATAGACTCAAAGTAGTTTTTCCATTTTTCAAAACTTTGGCTAAAATCTATTTTAAAATCCGGTAAAATAGAAGCTAAGTCTTTCAAAAAGCTACTGCGTTCTGAAACCAAATTGAGCAGAGCTTCTGTATCATCTACTTTAAACAAAATCATCCCTTTATAAAAACGCTGCCCCTCTTTTAATGGAATATCGCCGCCTGTAATCCTTCCTTGCACTTCTGGAATTACATCAAGTGGCAAGGAAGAAGTAACCCTTCCGAAAGCAATGACCCGAGTAGACACCTTGCCATAAGACACAGGTGAAGTCTTCACAAATTTGATCCTCTCAGGGCTGGCTACTTTTTTGGGCTCCTCTTTCATATTAGACAACTGCGTTGATGCCACAAGAGAACCACCCAGAATAAATATACATATCAATACAATGGTAACTTGCCTTTTTTTCATAGTTTAGTATGCTTGTTTTCAAAATTTATTGAGCAGCATTTCAAGCGCAAAAACAGTTTTACGAAATACGCAGTTTCTTATTATTTTAAACATATAAGAAATTTTCGAGGTTATTATTTTACATCAATTTGCTATGAGCAAGAATAATTTCTCCTCGCTATTCATGGTCACTTTGCTTACGAATGTGGTTTGGCGCGTCCAAATGAGAAATATGCCTGATGTAGTAATTACACACAACTTTTGCAAATAAGCAATAATTACACGAGTGCAAAGATAGGTAATAAATGATAAACTACTACTACTTGCTAGGAAATTTAATTGAATATGTCTGTTGTCCCTTATAAAGAAGAGAAAAAACCAAAGAAGATACAGGTTACCCAAATGTTCGATAATATTTCGGCAAAGTACGACTTTTTGAACCATCTATTAAGTTTGGGTACTGATTTGTATTGGCGAAAACGAGCTATTGCTTTGCTCAAAAATAAAAAAGCTAAAAATATACTCGATGTAGCAACAGGAACTGCCGACTTGGCTTTGGAAGCCCTATCGCTCCAACCAGACAAGATCGTCGGTATTGATATTTCGGAGGGAATGCTTGCAGAGGGGAGAAAAAAAATAGCTAAATACGGTTTTGAAAATACTATTGAATTACGCACTGGCGATTGCGAGAACCTCTCATTTGAAACAGCGAGTTTCGATGCGGTGATTGTTGCCTATGGCGTGAGAAACTTTCAAAACCTCGAAAAAGGTTTAGAGCAAATTTATAGAGTGTTGAAAAAAAATGGAACGTTAGTTGTGCTAGAATTTTCTAAACCGACGACTTTTCCTTTCAAGCAATTATATAACTGCTATTTTAGATACATACTACCCCTTATCGGGCGAGTTATTTCTAAAGATCGATCAGCCTATACCTATTTGCCAGAGTCTGTACAGGCTTTTCCTGACGGTAAGCACTTCAATGATCAATTGATTAACATAGGATTTCACTCAGTTACATGTATACCCCTAACTTTTGGTATCAGCTCTATTTACACAGGCGAAAAATAATAATTTCTACCTTTTTGATAGCAGACTTTTGGCTTTGTCCTATGCAAAGTCAAGCACAAAAAACCATTCAGCTGCCTAATTACGATTTGAAAAATTTGCATTATGGCCTTCAGCTAGGACTCTACCGTTCTTATGGCTATATCACGCCTAGTGCTAGTTTTGCCCAGCAAGATACGATGAACATTATTGACGTCTCTAATCCGGGGTTTTCCATTGGTTTTATCCTAAATGTCGCACTTTGGGACGTATACTGGAATTTCAGAATTTTACCTAATTTTGCTTATTACGCCCGCGAAATATCTTTCCAAGATATACTCACAGGTGAGCAAATCCTAAAAAGTAGTGAGACGTATTTTCTGGAGATACCTGTGTTATTAAAATATAAGTCGAAACGCCGAGTCAACAAGCGTATGTACATAATAGCCGGTTTAGTACCCTCTTTTAGGGTAGGTACCAAAGTGGAGGGTAACGAAGACGATAGTATTCCTTATGCATCTTTTAATTTTGAAATTACTTACGGTTTCGGGCTAAGTAGTTTTCAGAAGTATGTAAGTTTTGCCCCAGAAATTCGTTTTAGCCATGGCATTCAGGATATATTGGGTACTGGTATATCAAATGAATTTACTCAACAAATCAGCAAAATTACTACTCTTAAAGTAGGATTATATCTTAACTTTGAGGGCTGATAGTAGCCGCTAAACGATTAGTTTGTTTGGCGGCTGTATATTTTTTTCCACCAATGTTGAAAAGCTAAAACTGCCCAAATTTGGTTTTGATCGAAGTTTTTTGTATTAAATATCTTGTGTTTTAGTTTTTCGGTAAAATCAGTGTCAAAAACTCCTTGCTCTTGCACAAAATCCCTATCTAATAATTCTTTCTCTATCCACTGCTTTAGCGTTGTTTTATATGCATCGACCAGAGGTACATCAAAGCCGTGCTTAGGTCGTTTATAAAGTGATTTAGGCAGCAAATGCCGAGCAGCATCTTGCAGTACTTTTTTCTTCATTTTTGTGTCAATCTTATAATTTGCAGGCAGGCTGAAGGCAAAATTGACTAGTCGGTGGTCGAGAAAAGGGGTTCTTACCTCAAGGCTATTTGCCATAGACATGGCATCAACTTTATGGAGCATATCGTTGGGCAAGAGCATAGCTATATCTGCGCGAAGCACTTCATTTAAGCTTTCGTTTTGTATGTGCTGAGTGAGTAATTTTTTTCTTTGTAAATATGTCGTTTTAATCAGTTTTTTAGCTGTCATTTTGCTAAACATAGCGTAGGTCTGGCTTTCGCTGCGCCAGCTACTCAAATACCAATAGCGTGCCTTCGGTGTTTGATACATACTTTTGGCAAAACGGTGTAGCTGCCGAATTTTATTGCCCATAAAATTATTGCGTGTTTTGGGTAAAACCGACCAAAGCGGTAAGCCTAGTGCCACTGCTTGCGCTAAAATTCCTCTTTGCCTAGCCCTAATTTCACCCATATATTTATTGTATCCACCAAAAATTTCGTCAGCACCATCTCCCGACAAGGCAACAGTAACTTTTTTGCGTGTGTGCTGGCTCAATATATAGGTGGGAATAGCAGAAGAGTCGCCAAAGGGTTCGCCCATATAGTTGAGCAGACTGAATAAGTGGTCATAGAAATCTTGCCTGTGCAACTCAAAAACTGTATGGTTAGTGCGGTATTTTTCTGCTACTTCGTTGGCATAGTGCGTCTCGTCAAACAAGGGTTCGTCTTTGTAGCCGATAGAAAAAGTATTCAGATGTGGCGTAAACTTTGAGGCAAGCGCTACAAGGAGAGAGGAATCAATACCACCACTGAGAAAGGCACCTAACGGTACATCCGAAACCAGGCGTAAAGAAACGGCATCTGACAACAAGTCAATAAGCCGGCTTTGTGCCTGCTCGTAAGAAATATTCTCATATTGTGTTTGCGGACTTACTTCATAGAATTTTCTGATAATCACTTCATTGTTTTGAATATACAGGTAGTGTCCCGGTAGAAGTTTATGTACATTTTTGAAAATACTACTGGGAGCAGGGATATAGCTCAACTGAAAATATTGATACAAGCTAGTATAGTCTATTGCTTTGGGAATATTGTAGGCTAGTAGGGCTTGCAGTTCGGAAGCAAAGATAAATTTGTTTTCGTCCACATAATACCATAGGGGTTTTATACCTATTCTGTCTCTGGCAATAAAAAGACTTTCTGTTGTTTTGTCGTAAATGGCAAAAGCGAAAAAACCGTTGAGTTGTTCAAGGCATTTTTCTTTTTCATGAATATACAGTTGTAGTAAAACTTCAGTATCGGAATTGCTCTGAAAAGTAACTCCTTGACTCTGTAGATTCTTTTTTATTTGTCGGAAATTGTAGATTTCACCATTAAACACAATAACATATCTCTGCTGCGGGTCTTGCATGGGCTGCTTAGCTGCATGCGATAGGTCAATCACGGAAAGCCTACAATGCCCAAGTGAAGTGTGTTTGTGTTGGAATGAACCACTTGTGTCAGGACCTCGTTTGTCGAGCGTCTGCATCGCATGATGTAATCTGATGGAAAAGATTCTACCCACTTCGTTAAATGAGCGAATGCCTGTAATGCCACACATAATTGATTTTTCTGATTTGTTCAAATATCGGTCTTGTGTATGAGCAGTAGCGGGCTTCAAGCCATTAAACTGTCCGATAGCACCGACCTTTGATTTATACTATTTCTATTTTATCAATTTCCTTCATCAGCCTGTCTGTTTCGCTTAGGGCGACTATTATTTTTTGATAATGCATAATATCGTCAAACTCCAATTTGTGGTCTTTTCTGTCTTTGAGCCATTTTTGTGCTGTTTGGTAACCCCCAATGTAAAACTCCCAAGCCGTTTGAGGAACATTGTCAAAATACTGGGTATCGTTGATGTAAACTTTTGCGTCTTTGTAGCTTGGTTTACCGACCACATTATCTCCATCTATTGGATATTGCGTGATATAATTCTCAACGGTTGGGCTTTCCAATAAATGAATTTGCCGCAACTCTCTGCCTAGTTTAATCAAATTGCCAAAAAGTGTTTGATCTTTTGGGTAAGGCACTCTGGGGAAATCAATTTTTAAGAACTCTTTGTATTTCTCACGATAGGTGGGCGAATGCAACACCGCATAGATATAATCTAAGATATCAATCGGTGCGAAAGTATCCGCAGTGGTTTCTTTTTCTTCGGTAAAAGTTAAGCCCAGTTTCTCGGCTATCTGCTTGACCATTGCTAGCTTGAGATTGGGACTCTTTTTTGCTGACTCTTTAATGGTTTGCTGTTCTTCGTCTTTGGGGTAGAGATAAAGAGGGAAGACGTAGTTTATATCCAAAGAAGAGATTAAGGTGGCTCCCGCAACCAAGTTTTTAGAAAAAAAAATTTCTCTCCAACCTTGCGAACTTCTGGATCTCCTAATTGAAACCAATCCTAAATTTTCACCTTTGAGGAAGTGTTGCATAGTTTCTGTTCTACTTCTTTCAATAAAATAATCATGGTAATAGATAAATCTATTATCAAAAGGACGATATGAAATCGAGTTTAAATATCCGCCGTCAAAGTCTTCCGCTTCATTTTTCACTTCTTCAACTTTCCAGCTTTTATTTTCTTTCAATCCATATTTGGCAAATAATTCTTCTCTGCTTACCTGAAAAAAATCTTTTATCCGATTTTCTAAGTTTGATTTGTTTTCATCAATTACGAATGAATCTCTTGAGGTAATAACTCCAACGCTATTAATAGGAAACAATTCATTAATTTTAAATCCTTGATGGTAAGTTTTTTGAGCTTCAAAATCTTTTTTCACCATAAAGTACATTGGTTCAACCTTTGGCAAGGCATTAAAATCAATATCATTTAATGAGTTCTTGCTAAGAAAATCATATTTAAAATCTCGTTTACCATACAGGTTGTAGTGGAACACTTTGCCTAATTCATTGGATTTCTTTTTTCCCGTCTTAACAAAAATATTAATCGAAACGCCTTGTTGAATGTCGAAAATATTTACATCTGGGCTACCATCAGGTGCAGTCTCTTTTTTCTTACTGTTGCCGTGCAAATCTATCGTGTAAATTTTGTCATAAGTTTTAAGCAATTGCCAACGCATTCCCCTAAAAGTTGGGTTGTCTAAATATCCGTGAGGATTGATAAATGCCAAAACACCACTGCCGTTTTTCTCAATGAAATGCTGCCCATATCTTATAAACTTTACATAATCATCATTTATCCATTTCGGATTTTTTTCTTTTAGTTTCTTTTTTCCTTCTGGTTCTTTTTTATAGTCTTCCATCAGGTTCATAATCCACTCGCCTTTGTTGGCACTTTCTCCGCTATACGGTGGATTTCCGATTACACACATTACTGGCGTATCTCTTTTTATGCGGTTGGCTTCATTGGCTTCTGCACTTAGCCAATTGGCAAATAATGTTCCTGTGTCTTGGTGCTGTTCTTCCAAACTGTTGGTCAGATAAACTCTGAGTCGTTGGTTTGAGGTGGGTTTAAAACCTGTTTCGGTCAAGAGTAAATCCAACTTTAAATGTGCCATTGCATAGCTTGCCATGAGCAACTCAAAACCGTTCAAGCGTGGTAATAAATGAGTTTCTACATAATTGCTCCAAATACCTTGTTGCCCTTGAAATTTTTTATGGATGTGTTTTATCACTTTTGCCAGGAAAGTCCCTGTCCCCGTGGCTGGGTCAAGTATCTGTACTTTGTGTACTTCCCGCTCTACTTGTTTGTAGCCTGTTGCCGAATGCTTGTCGGCGGTTTGGGTATTTACCTTTATGGTTGTTTTACTGGTGTCGGCCAATCCTTGTGGCAGATCGAATTCAGTTTTGAGAATATCATCAACTGCCCGAACGATAAAGTTAACAACAGGCTGTGGTGTGTACCAAACGCCTCTTGATTTTCTCAATTTAGGGTCGTATTCGGCTAAGAAGGTTTCGTAAAAATGGATAATCGGGTCTTCCATTTTGGTGGCTTTCCCGTAGTTCTTCATAATTTCTTGAATGTTACAAGCCAGGAAAATTTCTGAGAGGTTTTTAACGACCCATTTAATGCGGTCGTCAATATCTGGCCCTGCGATGTAGCCAAATAGTTTTCGTAAAAACGGGTTGGATTTTGGAATGAGTTCGGCGGCTTCTTGTCGGCTAAAACTGTTTAGGGTTGGGTCGTGCAAACGGGCAGCAAACATGCCGTAGGCAATAGTTTGGGCATAAACGTCTGCAAAACCTTGAGCTGTGATGTCGTGAATGAGAATTTTTTTGAAAGCCAGCATTTGTTGTTTTAGTGTACTATCGTCTTGATTTTCTTCATCACTCATCAAGGATTTTTCAATAATATCAGCAAGAAGTCGTGCTTTTCCCGCCATCATTTCTGCTAATTTCTTTGGGCTTTTGACGGTTTGCCCAAAGTGGGTACAGAAGTCTTTGATTAGGTTTTCAAAACACCCAAAATTCTTAGGTAAAGGTTTAATTCTCTTTTCTATAACTTCTCCGATGGCAATGTTGATAACAAACTCACCTTCTTGATAGAGAAAGAAGTTGATATAGTCGGTAAAAATTAGATTGTTCAGCGATGCTTTATATCGGTCAAACTGTTCTTTGTTTCCTGTTTTCTTTTTTCCTTCGAGGTCTCTGTCTGCAATGTTTTTGACTTCTATAAATCCAATAGGAATGTCTTTTTTTGTGAGAATGTAGTCAGGTGCTCCGCACTTTTGCCTTTTGGGTTCGTTGGTCACTATGATGGTCGGCACCACACTTTCCAAAAGTTGCTGCAAGTCGCCCCGGAAGGTGTGTTCGGTAGTGTTTCCGAGCCTGTACCTTTGGTCTAAGTTGTCGATGTATTCTGGTAAGGTCATGTATTTTCCTGTTTTTGTCGAGGGGGTAGTCCTTTTCTTGTGCTTGGTACAATTAGTGGCTAAAATGCTGTAAAAAACAAAGAAATAAGAAAAAAGAATTATAAAATTTATTCTTCTTCTTGGCAATATACTAAATTTGGTTTTTTATTGGGCTTTTGTTTAACTATTTATGGAGAGGGATAAAAGACTAAAAGAGTATATCAATTCGGTTGTCCGTAATCTGACGGGGCTTGCCAAAACTTATATCAAAATTACTGAATTGGAACTTAAGGCAGGGCTTTCGGGTGCGGTGGCATTGATTATTTTGGCAGCAGGTTTTATTTTGTTTATCAGTTTTTTTCTGTTATTTATTGGTTTGGCAGGAGCTTTGGCTTTCAGTGAGGCAATGTCTGTAGCATTTTATTGGGGGTTGTTGTTTATGGCTTTAGTCTATCTTGTCTTTTTTATTATCCTACTTTTATGCAAGAGTAAAATACATATAAAAATAGATAAAATCATTGGTCGAGCAATTCACCAATCGGTAAAAAAAAATAGACTTGTTAACTAAACAAGCCCTAACCCAATCACAATGAAAGAGTTCGAGCATCTCGGCATAAAAGACAAAAAAGTACTGGTAGCCCAGCACAAAGCATATCAACGGGCTTTAAAACAGGATTTTGAGTCTGCTGCGAAGTATTTTGAAAGTAAACGCAAGAATATATTTTTATTGATTTTCGCCTTTGGCATTGGTGCATATACTGTGGCGGCTGTCCTAAAAAAAGTACTCCGACCTGCTAAAGATACTGCTAACAGCTCACTGCTGGCCACTGAGGAACAAAACCCTGTTTTACGTAAATTTAAAGAAGAACTAGCGGCATTTATTTTAGCTGTAGCCAAAAAAGAGTTGCTGTGCCTGCTGGACAAGCTTCGCAAACAGAGATGAGTTTTTTTGTTGAGCAACCTCAGTATTTATGAAAAATATCTTTTTGCCACTTGTTGCCGTTTTCTTTTGCCCGTTATTTTCTTGCGAAAACAGTAGGAAAAATACTCCAGAAGATAAAGCTGCTATTCGTACGCTCTTACGGCGGCAGGTTCGAGATTGGAATAAAGATAATACTGATGCCTTCATGCAGGCTTATTGGCAGTCGGATTCTCTGACTTTCATAGGAGGCGCTGGAATAGTATAGCTGGCAAAAAACATTACAATGATATAAACAACGTTATCCTGATAAATCTCCTCAAGGATTGTTAAGTTTTGATGTTCAGCACATGAATCCTGTGGGAGATAAAGTTTTTTTACTTATCGGAAATTTTCACCTCAAAAGAAGTGATGAAGCACTGTCGGGAATTTTTTCTTTGGTTTTGGAAAAAATACAAGGTGAGTGGCATATTATTTCAGACTATACTTCGGCGGCTCCAAGCAGCAGATTAAATACTGCCAGAAATATGCATCAACTCCCCTTTCGTTGACTTGCTTCGAAAAGAATTTGTTTTTCTTCAGCACTGAGTTTTTCGTAGCCAGACTCCGAGATTTTATCTAAGATGGCATCAACTGTCTCTTGGTTATCATTAGGTGTCTTTTTGTTGCGGGTAGGTGTTTTTTTCGTACTCGCCTTCCTTCTACGTATTACTTTTAAGTGGTTTTTTTTATTGAATAAGTCTTCAAAAAATTGTGTGATATTGGTAACTGGTTTGCTCCAGTCGTTTCCCTTTTTTAATTGTGTAACAAACAAAAAGCCAAGCAGTGCGCCACCCAGATGAGCAATATTCCCACCTGCATTGCTTCCCGTCGTACTAATGAAAGACAAAAACACATACACTAAGGCAACATATTTGATTTTTACTGGTCCGATAAAAATCAGAAATATCCTATAATCGGGGGCAAGTGTTGCTGCCCCCACTACGATGGCATAAACACTTGCAGAAGCACCTATCATATGTGCATTAGCACCTGCAAAGTAGGGTAAAACATTATAAATAAATATGTAAGACAAAGCTCCCGCTAGCCCTCCAAGGATATACAAAGCCAGCAGTTTCTTACCATTGAGAAAATCGTTCAGTATGATACCGAACCAATACAAACACAGCATATTGTACAAAATATGCATAAGGTCTTCGTGTGTAAAAAAATAAGTAAATAGCGTCCAAGGTCTAAAAATAAGTTGGTCAATAGCGGAAGGTACTGCCAGATTATTGATAATATAATTGTTTAAGAATAAGGAATTGCCAAAAAAATAAATCAAGTTGATGACAACGAATAGAAAAACATTAATAATAATTAGCCTGATAAGGGTATTATTAGGCTTATTCCATGCACTTCTAAAATCTTCAATAAAAGTATTCATTAGTTTTTTTATTTGTCTATAAAAAGAGTCTTGTGAAACTAAAACGTTTTTTGAGGTATTTAGTTTTTTTGACTACCACAAAGATAGGCACTAAGTAAAGCTAAAGGTATATTTTTAAAGCCAACAAACACATTAGAATATAAGTTTTTAAAAAATTATTTTTCAAGGTACGTCGGCAATGTATTTTCATATAGTTCTTTTGCTGCATGCTCAGTGATTAATATCTCATCGTCTACCCGAAGAGATGGTTCTTTGGTTACTTTCCCCAAAAGTAAATAGTCTGTTTTGATATTTTTTTCAAAAACTACTTGCTTCTCCAAGCCAACTGACACAACTACTCGGCTCTGGCTTTCTCCAAATAAAAAAGCATCTTTTCTCATGTTTTTTGCCGTAGCAATGGCAAAGCCTAAACTTCGGGGCATGGCTGCTTCTACTAGTGCGATCCAGAGTCCACCCTCCGATACATCATGTGCAGCGTTGACCCATTTTTTAGCAATGGCTTCTTTCAATGCTGCCTGCATTTGGTATTCATAATTTAAATCAAACCACGGTGCGACTGAGGCTTCTTCTCCGATGAAAGAGTATAAATATTCGGAGCTGGCAATGCACTCTTGCGGTTTTCCAATTAAGTAAATCAGGTCGCCTGCTTGTTTAAAATCGAGGGTCATACGGTTTTCTAGTCCTTCCAACAGGCCCATCATGCCGATAGTAGGGGTTGGAAACACAGGACCTTTGTCGGTAGATTGATTATAAAAGCTGACATTGCCACCTGTAACGGGCGTATTGAACTGTTGGCAAGCCTTTTTCATTCCTTTAATAGCTTCTACAAATTGCCAGTACACTTGGGGTACATAAGGGTTACCAAAATTGAGGCAGTTGGTAATGGCTAGTGGTTCTCCGCCTGTGCAAACAATATTACGTGCGGCTTCTGCTACTGCCATAGCGCAACCTTCTTGCGGATCGGCCTTGACATAGCGCGAGTTGCAATCGACTGTTAGGACCAAGTACTTATCAGTGCCTTTCACGTGTGCTAATGCGGCATCGGAAGGGGCATTGGTAGTGGCATTAATTGTTCCGACAGTAGAGTCATACTGCCGGTATATCCACGCTTTGGAAGCAATATTGGGGTGGGCAAGTAAGTGCTTGGCTATTTGGTGATAATCTTTAGCTGAGGGAATCTGATGGATATGAAATTTTTTGAATTTTTCACGGTAAGCAGGTGGTTTATATTCCCTTTCATAAACGGGTGTACCTCCCCCCAATACGAGGGCGTGTGCAGGAACATCTGCTACTTGTTTTCCGTGATAGTAAAAATGCAAACGTTCTGTATTAGTAACTACGCCAATTGCCTGACAATACAAATCCCATTCATCAAATACTTTTTTAATAATATGCTCTGTACCTTTTTTTACAACAACTAACATTCTTTCTTGTGATTCGGAAAGCAAAATTTCAAAAGCCTTCATATTTTGCTGGCGCATAGGTACTTTGTCGAGCCATATTTCCATGCCATGCTTACCCTTGGCCGACATCTCGGAGGCAGAGCAAATAATGCCGGCAGCACCCATATCTTGCATACCAACCACAGAACCCGTGTCGATTAATTTGAGCGTGGCTTCCAGTAAGAGTTTTTCTTGAAACGGGTCGCCTACTTGTACTGAAGGGAGTTCTTCGGCAGAATCTTCGCTAATGTCATATGAGGCAAAGGTAGCCCCGTGAATACCGTCTTTTCCTGTGGCCGAGCCAACAATAAATACTGGATTACCAACCCCTTGAGCAATTGCTGATACAACTTTTTCGTGTGCGACGATACCAGCAGAAAAAGCATTGACCAATGGATTGATATTAAAGCTTTTATCAAAAAACACCTCTCCACCCACGGTAGGAATACCGAAGCAGTTACTATAATCTCCGATACCTTTTACTATTCCTTTTACTAGCCACTGTGTTTTGCCCAAATGAATATCGCCAAAGCGCAGTGAGTTCATCTGTGCAATAGGGCGAGCCCCCATCGAAAATATATCGCGGTTGATACCTCCCACAGCTGTAGCAGCACCCTGATAAGGCTCTATGGCCGAGGGGTGGTTATGAGATTCAATCTTAAAACTGCAAGCTAAACCATCGCCAATGTCCACTAGTCCGGCATTTTCTTCACCTGCTTTCACCAACATTCTGTCTGAATTTTTAGGGAGTTTCTTCAGCCAGTGGATAGAGTTCTTATAAGAGCAATGCTCTGACCACATAACCGAAAAAATACTCAATTCTACAAAGTTAGGAGTTTTACCTAATACCTCTATAATCTTTTCAAACTCTTCTTTCGATAAGCCTAATTCTTGAGCTAGCTGGTGGTTGGTATCTTTTTCCATTTCTATATGCACAGGTAAAATTTTCTGAATACAGCAAAAATAAATGCTTATCATTAAAAAAGCTTTTTCAAAGATTTATTTTTGCAAACCAATCATTACAATAGTTGACAGTAACATTTAACATATTGTTTTGAGTATACAAGGAGCAATCATATGGAGATTTTTGTCATTATCCCTGCTTTTAATGAAGAAAAGTCTATCGGTCGGGTAGTTGCTGCAATTCCTGATTTTGTCAAGCAAACTATCGTTGTTAGTAATAATTCTACCGATCGGACGGCTGAGGTGGCAGCAGCAGCAGGTGCTATTGTATTAAAAGAAAATAGGCAAGGATATGGCTCGGCCTGCTTGCACGGTATTAGCTATGTAAACAGCAGGGCGGCAAAACCGAGTGTTGTAGTATTTATTGATGGCGATTATTCGGACTATCCTGAGCAGATACCTTACTTGATTGAACCTATTGTATTGCAGGGTTATGATATGGTTATTGGTTCGAGAGCTTTGGGTGAACGCCAGCGAGGTTCTATGACAATTCCGCAAGTGTTTGGCAACTGGCTCGCCACCACTTTACTATTTTGGTTATATAAAGCAAAATTTACTGATTTAGGTCCTTTCAGGGCTATTAAACTCAAGCAGCTCAACGCACTCAATATGTGCGACCTAGATTATGGCTGGACAGTAGAAATGCAAGTCAAAGCGGCTAAACAAAAACTAAAATGTTGTGAAGTACCAGTAAATTACCGCAAAAGAATCGGTTATTCAAAAGTTTCGGGGACTGTCAAAGGAACTATCATGGCTGGTTACAAAATTCTTTGGACAATTTTTAAATATGTTTAAATTGGACTTAGGGTATCTTTGCAAATGATGAATGATTGTTGCCTACTCTAATTTTTTTCTTTTTTTTTTAAACAAATACAATCCTTATTTTTGCACATTAGCTAAAAGTAAACAAATATATGACGGCTGTTCAGATACTTGTAATTATTTTGTATACGTTTTCACTAACATGCATTTTCTTTTATAGCCTAATACAGCTCCATCTGGTTTTTCTTTCACGTAATGCTTATCGGGTACGAGTACGGAAAAAAAATGCCCAAGAGCTAGATGATTACCCCTACGTTACTGTACAACTACCCGTATATAATGAGATGTATGTAGTAGACCGCTTGATTGATGCAGTATCGTCTATACAATACCCCAAAAACAGATTGGAGATACAAGTACTCGATGATTCTACAGATGAGACAGTGAGCATTATTGCTAAGAAAGTAGTCGAAAAGCAAAATCAAGGCATAGATATTCAACACATTCGGCGCAGCTCGCGAGAGGGCTTTAAAGCAGGAGCACTTGCTGCAGGACTAGCAACAGCTAAAGGAGAGTTTGTGGCTATCTTCGATGCCGATTTTGTTCCTCCCAAAAACTTTCTTCTCAACACATTGCCTATATTTAAAAATAAGCATACGGGTGCAGTACAAACCTGCTGGGGGCATCTGAATCGTGAATACTCTTTTCTGACCGAAGTGCAGGCTTTTGGTTTAGACGGACACTTTATGATAGAACAAACGGGCAGGTATTTCGGTGGCTTTTTCCTCAATTTCAATGGCACGGCTGGTATTTGGAGAAAAACCTGCGTTGAAGATGCCGGCGGCTGGCAGTACGATACTTTAACCGAAGACCTCGATTTGAGCTATCGGGCACAGATGAAAGGTTGGAAAATTCAATACGTTACAGACACCATTTCTCCTGCTGAGCTTCCTGTAACAATGAATGCACTAAAATCGCAGCAGTACCGATGGAATAAAGGTGCTGCCGAAAGCCTAAGAAAACATCTAGCGGCTATCCTGAAATCTCCCTTGCCTCTCAGGATCAAAATGCATGCAGTTTTTCATTTGCTCAACAGTAGTATTTTTATTTTTGTACTTACTTGTGCTATGCTGAGTATTCCTATGCTCTATATCCAAGATGCTGTACTGGCTTTGCAAAACTATTTTTATGCTTCTAGCTTTTTTCTGCTGAGCTTCGTATCACTTGTTATCTTTTATTGGAACGCATTTAGGCAGTCTCGACCGAGTTTTTGGCGAGTACTTCCGCATTTTCTTATTCAGTTTTTTCTGTTTCTTTCTGTTTCGATGGGTCTCGCACTGCACAATGCCATTGCAGTTTTTGAAGGTTACATCGGTCGTAAAACCCCTTTTGTAAGGACACCTAAATTTCATATTGTATCGCCAAAAGACGAGTGGCACAGCAGAAAATATTTAAGCAAAAAAATACGACTTCCTGCCTTGCTAGAAGCCGGATTAACTGCCTATTTCTTTTACGGCATGTGTACTGCTTTCGCCCTGAATAATTTTGGGCTTTTTCCTTTCCACCTGATGCTCTTTGCTGGCTTCGGCACTGTATTTTTCTACACTATTTGGCACACCTTTTACCATCCTGTCTGATGTACATTACGTTAGAAGAAGGCATTCACCGTTGCTTGCTATTTTATGGTAAACTCCCCCATACTGAGAGTGGCTTGAATACTGCACTTCACTTTTTAGTTACCCAAAGTGCTGACCTCGACAGAACAGTCATTATATCCTACGATGCTTTCCAAGCAGGTGAAGTAAAGGATGTTTGCCGTTATGCAGCAAATTTGTTCAATGAGTTTCGTATAAAAAGGCTCATAGGTATTGGCAAAGGTTTGTTGCCTCACATGCATTTATTTGACACGGCAAATAAAAAGTTTTATTCTAACGCATCTGCCTTTTTGCAAGAGGATATACAAATGAAAAATTTTGATAGCGAAGCCATATTATTATTTAATCCGCTGTCTTCTTCAGATAACTACCTACCCGTACAACTCTTCCAAAAAAGTACTCACGTTACACAAATTACTGTAAACCTAAGAGCCTTACAAAAAAACATTCGCTTTTATCGTTCTATACTTTCTAAGTACACGCGACTCATGGCCGTTTTGAAAGCTAATGCCTATGGGCATGGTGCTGTTGCTATCGGTCGTTTTTTGCAGGCAGAAGGCATCGATGCTTTTGCGCTTGCTTATACAGATGAAGGGATCAGCCTGAGGCAAGCAGGTATCCGTATACCTCTCCTGATTATGAATCCCTCCGTGCATGAATTAGGTGATATTTTAACGTATGACCTACAACCTGAAATATATAGCTTAGCTAAGCTGGATGCTTTTGGCAAACAAGTCAACTTGCATGATCGCTACAAAACACTTCGTGTCCATTTGAAAGTTGACACGGGCATGAAAAGGTTAGGGCTTGAGATTACCTCGTTTGACAAATTATTAAATACCCTGAAAAAATATCCTCAAATACACCTCGAAGGTGTAATGACTCACTTAGCAGCAGCCGATAATGCGCAAGAGAAAAACTTCACCGAATCGCAAATCTTTGCTTTTAAAGATTTTACTAAGCGTTTGGAAAAAGTACTGGGTTATTCGTTTAGCAAGCATATACTTAACTCAGCGGGGATTGCTGCTTTCCCTAACTACCAAATGGATATGATTAGGTTAGGTATTGGTTTGTATGGAGTGGACTCAACCCACGAAAAAAATTTATTTTCTGTAAGCACATTTAAAACTATTATTTCACAAATTCGCCACTTAAATCCGGGTGATTCCGTGAGCTATGGAAGAACCTGGCAAGCAAAGAAAAAAAGCAAAGTTGCCACTATTGCTGCCGGATATGCCGATGGTATTAGCAGAAGAGGGAGCAACCGTGCATATTTGCTAGCAAATGGTAAAATTGCTCCGATAGTAGGTAGGGTATGTATGGACATGACCGTTATAGATGTTAGTGCGATAGATGTCCGAGAAGGAGATGAAGTGATTGTTTTTGGTGAAAACCTTCCGATTTTAAAACAAGCAAAACAAAATGATACCATCCCTCATGAAATGTTGACAGCGGTGGGTTCTCGTGTCAGGCGAGTTTATTGCCTAGAGATTGCGGAGAAAATTACCAACGGTCTTAAAGATAGATAGCATCTTGACCCTGCCATATTGCTATGGTGCATATTTTTGTACACTACAAAAGCGTTGTTGCAATAACGTTCACCACAAATACGAACGTATGGTGAATAATGTAGAAAAAGAAAAATTACCCCTATACTTACATTTCCAAACAAAGTCCGTCATAAGCCAGAGCAACATTGTCGGATAGCTCCCGGTTGACCTCCCTGTGCAAGCCCATTTTGTGGCTAATGTGTGTAAAATAGGCTTGTTTAGGTTTTATTTTTCGCACTACTTCCAAACCTTCTGCTAGATTAAAATGAGAAATATGATCTTCTTTTTGCAAAACACCTAGTACTAAGATTTTAGTCCCTGTTATTTTTTCAAAAGATTCTTGAGGAATATAATTAACATCAGTGAGATATGTAAAATCGCCAATACGAAACCCAAAGACAGGTAGTTTGTAATGCAATATTTCGATAGGAATAATTTCAGTATTTTTAATTTTGAAAGGTTTATTTTCAATATAATTAATAGCTACGGAAGGAACACCGGGATATTTCTTTTTGGCAAAAATATAGGCAAACTCTTGTTTAAGCTGCTCAATAACGCTGTTTCTGGCGTAAATAGGTATATCTTGCATTTGCTGTACAAAATAAAAAGCACGTATATCGTCCATACCTGCTGTATGATCTTTGTGTTGGTGTGTGAGTAAAACGGCGTCGAGTTTTTGAATTTGTGTACGCAGCATTTGTTGTCGAAAATCAGGACCTGTATCTACCACCAAGCTCTGACCGTCGTCGGTAGCAATGTGTATAGAACAGCGTAGCCGGTTGTCATGTGCATCTGTAGATGTACACACAGGGCATCGGCAGGTAATAATTGGCACGCCCTGCGAAGTACCTGTACCCAAAAAAGTTATTTTCAACTTACAAAAAATTAATGACTATTTTTCCAAATCGTTGATTACTACCTTTATTGCTTTCTCTTTAAAAAGCTTATCTAAGATTTTTTTGGCAGGTTCAGACAGTTTTTCGGGGTCAGTGGCTATTTGTGCTAAAACATCCATGAGTACCTGTACTTTTCCGTCTAAGGGTAGAAAATTATTAATAACAACTACCTTACTGTTCTTCAGAAGACAGTACCCGGATTGAAAATTACCTTTTTCATAACGCAAGATATAATCAGCCTCTGAAGAAATATTTTCTAATTTATTTAAAAAACGTTTAGTATATCTCATATATTCTGTGTTGTTTTTTTAATCGTCTATCAGCTTTACTAAATCCTTGATAATCAAAGTCATTTTTGGTTCGGCAGCAGCAGCAGCAGCCAAAATATCGGGAATATTTGCCTTTACAATTTTCCCTGGTGAGCATAGGTCGGTAATGGCTGCAACAGCAAAAATTTTCAAGTGAGACTGCACCGCCACGATTACTTCAGATACTGTGGACATGCCCACTGCATCGGAGCCAATTAAGCGCAAATAATTATACTCTGCCTTTGTTTCGAGATTTGGCCCTGGCACGCCAACATATATTCCTTCATGCACCCGAATTTGTTCAGATTTTGCTATTTGCTTCGCTTTGTGCAATAAAGATAAATCGTAAGGCTCACTCATATCAGGAAATCTATCACCTAACTCTTTTGTGTGTGTGCCTACCAGCGGATTTTCGTATTGCAGGTTAATATGGTCTTTAATAAACATCAAATCCCCTTTTTTATATGCAGGGTCTAAACCCCCTGCAGCATTACAGATAAACAGATGGGTAATTCCCAGCATCTTCATCACCCTCACAGGAAAAGTTACTTGCTGCATAGAATAGCCTTCGTAATAATGAAATCGCCCTTGCATAGCGACCACTTTCTTACCGGATAACTCACCTAAGATTAATTGACCAGAATGGCTTTCTACTGTTGATATGGGAAAATGTGGAATATCTTTATAGGCAATCTTGTGATGAATAGTCATTTCTTTAACTAATGATCCTAATCCTGTACCTAATATAATTCCTACAACAGCATTATAATCAGTACGTTGTTGGATATAGCTTACAGCTTTTTTTATTTTCTCAAGCATGTTCTAATATTTTTTTGATTTTTATTATTATTTTGAGTGCTACTAAATAAAGTCTTTCATGGCAAATAGTCAATAAAATGGTTCAATAAATATTCACAATACATTTTTATCTTTCCAACAGTATCTTTTATTTTTGTTGCAGTGATAAGAAAATAACACAATACTGTTTTAATACGTATAAATCAATGCTAATATGTACATTCCTAAAGAATTAAAATACACAGAAGAACACGAATGGATACGAGTAGAAGGAGACATTGCCTACATTGGCATTACTGATTTTGCCCAGAAAGAGCTAGGCGACATTGTATATGTAGAGGTCGAGACTCAAGGGCATACTTTGGCACGAGGAGATACGTTTGGCTCGATAGAAGCTGTTAAAACCGTCTCTGACTTGTATATGCCTATTGGCGGAACTGTTTTAGAAATAAATGAAGCCCTAGAGAGCGAACCCGAACTAGTCAATAAAGACCCATATAGCAGTGCATGGATTATTAAAATTGGTATAGAGGATATATCTTCTTTAGATTATTTGATGGATAAAGCTGCTTATGCAGCACTTATTAGTAAATAATATATCATTGCTGTTTTTTTAGGACATTTGCAGGGCGGTTTTTTGAAAGCTAATCTTTGCCAAAGGCGTTTTTAATTGCATTGTACGTAGCGTTTCCATTTTTCAAGAACCCGCTGAAAGTCTTTTGGTAGATTGCTCTCAAATTGCATATACTTGTTTGTGGCAGGATGTATAAAACCCAAAGATTTTGCATGGAGTGCTTGCCTAGGAATAATGTTAAAACAGTTTTCTACAAAAGATTTATACTTAGAAAACTTGTGTCCTTTTAAAATCTTATCGCCTCCATAGCTATTATCATTAAAAAGTGTATGCCCTATGTGTTTCATGTGTACCCTAATTTGGTGGGTACGACCAGTTTCCAGGTGGCACTTCAGCAATGATACATAACGCAGTCTTTCAATTACTTCGTAATGAGTAACAGCGTTTTTACCTCTATCCTCAAAAACAGTATAAACTCTGCGATCTGCATAACTACGCCCGATATTGGCTTTCACTGTACCTTTATTTTCGATAGGTTCACCCCAAACCAGTGCATAATAGCTTCTCTGGATGCTATGAGCAGCGAATTGTTTTGCCAAATAATTCATCGCCCAGTTTGTTTTCGCAACGACTAACAAGCCCGAAGTGTTTTTATCTATTCTGTGTACTAAGCCAGGTTTGTCTTTGCCATTTGAGTTGCTGGGTAATTGTCCAAATTTATAAAGCAATGCATGCACGAGCGTACCTGTCCAATTACTATAACCAGGATGCACTACCATACCTGATGGCTTATCTACTACTAAAAGCTCTTCGTCTTCATAGATAATATTGATGGCTATATCTTCGGGAATAATGTCAGGAGGTATAAGTACGGGCGTATCTAAGGCAACGATTAGCTCATCATGAGGACGTATTTTATAGTTGGCTTTGGTAGTTTTACCATTAACCCATACGTAACCTGCTTGCACTATCTGCTGTATTTTTGTACGAGAGGTAGCCGGCAACTTACTAGAAAGGTATTTATCTATCCTGAGGTAGGACTGTTTCGGATCTACAATAATCTTATGGTGTTCATATAGCACTTTCTCAGCCATAGGTCCGTAATTAAAGGTTTAGCCAATAAGTCAGTTTTAATACCACAGCACGACCTTTTATTCCCAGAGGATTCTTAATGTCTGAAAAATAATTATCTGTATATACAAAAAACAAATCAGAAACAGGCTTAAAACGCCATTGTAGGCGGGCGTTAATATTCATACTACTTGGTTTATTGCTGCGAAACTGACTTCCAGACTCGTTTAAGTTACTAATGCCATCTTGGTTATTATATTGGATAAATACTGTCAAAAACAAATTGCGCGTAAAAGTAAAATCAATTCTGGGTCCTATTAACAACAAATCAGCGTCGTTATAAGGATGTGGGAGTCTGATACGGTTATAATTATAACTCAGGGCAAAAACCATCTGAGGCTGTATGCGATAATTGATGCTACCCTGCACGTTGAAGCGTGTTCCATTAAAATATTTTGAATAAAATCCTGAAGACTCAACGAAAAATAATTTTCTTCTATCTGAATTATACTCCCAGCCTACACCGCCGTAATGATAATCGGTATCGGAGGGTAACTCTGCTCCGCTTGTCCCACTCGGATCGAAGCTATCAAAGAGATAAGTATAAATATACCTTCCTCCCAAACTCAAAGAAGAAGAATTTTGAAGCCTCACTTCATAATCAATATTAACAACGGCGTCTGTTACACTAAACTGATTATTCCATTGATACTCTACAAATAAGCCCGGCCCATGCCGATTAACTGTTTTTGTATTGGGGTAAAAGTTGTAATCAAACCCGGCTGCAACTCTATGCACATTTTTACGTGGCACAAAACCAACTTCTGCGTTAAAATTTTCTCCAATGGTATAAGCCGAAATAAAGAAATTAATCTTTGGTATGCGATAAGCTATGAATCCGCCGGCAGTACCCTGCCCCGTGTTAATACCAGGTGTGATAGATTGATGATAATAAACTTTTCCATTCCACTGACCATTGGCAGAGCGCAAATTATACTCTATACCTGCCACACGGTTTAGGCTATCTAAATCATACAAATACTGCTTATCTGTATTATTGAACATGGGTTGCTTATTGGCAAAAAAGGCAGTAATATTAGAATTGATAAACAACTTTCTTTGCACAGCCGCAACACCATAATTAAGAGAGGGTAAACGGCTTGCATCGTTCTCCGCAGTTTGAATATTCAACAAACCAATACGCCAATTATTATCCAATTTGCCACTGAGTCTTAGCCCTGCAACAATAGGAATCTGTATTCTTGTGTCTGAGGTATCTGTACCAATGCCTATGCGGCGCGAAAAAAAGGGGCGATGACTGCTGCGCATACCTAAAGAAGCGAATAAATCGGCGTTTTCAAGAAAAAACTGTCTTCTTTCGGGAAAAAAAAGCTCAAACCGGCTCAAATTAGTCTGCTGCCTGTCTACCTCGACCTGAGAAAAATCGGGATTCACCGTAATGTCTAAGTTGAGTGATGGTGTAATGCCCACTTTTATATCCCCTCCAATTCCTCTGTTAATATCTGTTGCTGTATTTTCTTCGTAGTCTTTAGTAGCACCGGCTGTTATAAAAGGAATAAAGGCAATATTTGCACCTGCTTTAGGCAACGGATCATCAAAAATAATTCTACCAGCAAAAGCCAAAGTGGATAAACGAAACCCCCTAGGTATACGAGACCAAACCGAGCGTTCGTTTTGCTTATTATCTAATCTGAAAAAATTAGCATTCCAACTAGAAGTATTTTCTTTATATCTAATTGTTTTGAATGGAATAGCCAATTCAGCCATCCAGTATCCTTCACTCCGGCTGACTTTGGAAAACCATCTATTATCCCAAGATACATCTGTACTTCCAAAGGCTCCTCCATTAGATATTAAACCTTCTCTCTGCACGCCATAGGGATTAATAGAAAAGTTAAAAGCGTTGTTAAGATCGGCAAAGGTGTCGAAAATTAAATGTAAGCCGTCTATCTGTGGTCCTTGAAAATCCCTTCTGAGAGATTGTACAATGTAAGCACCAGGAATGCTATCATACATTTTTGCGCCTATGTAGATGAATTTATCATCAAAAGTAATTCGTATTTCACTTTGGGCTAGGGCAGCTGAAGAGTCATAAGGGAAGTTTTGATAAAAATTTTTGGCAACATCTGCCTCTTGCCAATCTTGCTCTGTTAATTGCCCATCTAAAATGATTTCATTTTTTGCTTTTTTACATGCAGTGTTCTAGTCTGTGTTTTCTCTTGCCCTTTCGCAGCATAAAAAAGACACAAAGAATGACTCACTAATAACAAATACTTAACTGTGTTTTTGAGTACTATCATTTGGGTGTCAATATAACAAAAGGCACTATTATTTCTTCTAAGGAAACTCCTCCATGCTGAAAAGTATCTTTATAGTACCTCACATAATGATTATAATTATTTGGATAAGCAAAAAAATAGTCTTCAGTAGCAAATATATAACTAGAAGATAAATTTGTCTTTGGCAGAAGAAAGTATTCGGGGTTTTTAGCCACAAATACATCTTTCTTTGCATAAGAAAGATTTTTTCCTTGTTTGTATCTTAGGTTAGCATTTGTTTCCCTATCCCCTATTACTTTAGTAGGGCGATTTACCCTAATCGTACCGTGGTCGGTAGTAATAATTACATTTGCTTTCTTCTCACTCAATATTTTTAGTGTTTCTAATAAAGAAGAATGGGCAAACCACGAACGAGTAATTGAGCGGTAGGCAGGTTCGTCAGGTGCTAGCTCACGCACCATATTGGTATCAGTGCGTGCATGAGAGAGCATATCTACAAAATTATACACAATTACATTGAGCTTATTATTTAGCATATTGGGAATATTATCAAGGACATTTTTACCATGAGCAGCCTGAATCACTTTGTGGTATGTGGTTTTTGCACTAATCCTCAGTCTTTTTAGCTGTGCTTGTAAGAGTTCGTATTCAAATTCATTCTTACCACCTTCTTCATTATCATTTAACCACCACTGCGGGTAATGCTTGGCTATATTTTGCGGCATCATACCCGCAAATATAGCATTACGTGCATAAGCAGTAGTAGTTGGGAGAATACAATAATACGGGGTTTCTTCTTTTACATTAAAATAATTGCTAATAGTAGGCTCTAATGTTTTCCATTGATCGTAACGCAAATTATCTATAACAATTAAAAATAATACCCCTGAGTTATCAAGATGAGGAGTGACCATTTTTTTGACTATCTGATGAGAAAGTGTAGGAGCATTTTTATCAGCACAACACCAGTCTTCGTAATGCGATTTGATAAACTTTACAAACGATGTGTTAGCTTCAGTTTTTTGCATTTCTAAAATATCTCTCATGCTTCTGTACTCGGTATTATGAATTTCTAAATCCCAGTGTACTATTTTTTTATATATCTCTATCCAGTCGTTATAATCTACATAGTCCGAAAGTGCCATAGTAATCTTTTGGAATTCTTGCTGATAGCTCAAATTTGTTCGCTCCGAGACAATACGTGTTTTGTCAAGATTCTTTTTTAAAGAGAGAAGAATTTGATTAGGATTGATTGGCTTAATCAAATAGTCTGCAATTTTAGAGCCTATTGCTTCTTCCATAATATACTCTTCTTCACTTTTGGTAATCATCACGACCGGTATATTCGGCTTAACAGATTTAATTCTACTGAGTGTTTCCAGACCGCTCATGCCCGGCATATTTTCATCGAGGAATATAATATCGAAGTATGCCTGCGTACATTTTTCTAATGCTTCAGCACCATTATTAACTGCCGTTACATTACATCCTCGTTTGTGGAGAAATAAAATATGGGGCTTTAGCAAATCTATTTCATCATCTGCCCAAAGTATATTATATTGATGCATGTCTGCTATATAAAATTTTTAATAATGTTAATAATTTCAACAGGCTTTTCTGCATGCACCCAATGCCCAGCGTTCTGAACAGTTTCAACACGAGATAACGGAAAATATTTTTTTATTTTTTGCATATCTTGTGCATTTATATAACCAGATTTACCACCCTTGATAAATAGAGTAGGACATTTGTGAGCTTTCTGTAGCTGTAGAGCAGCTCCCACGTTAGTTATATTTTTTGTAAGTGAAATAAGGTTTACACGCCAGTGAAAGACTTGATATTGCCTGTAAAGATTTTTTAATAAAAACTGAAGTACCCCATTTTCACGAATTAACTTAGCTAACTCTTGCTCTGCTTGTTTGCGCGTTTTTATCTTTTTAAGATTAAGCTTATTCAAAGTGTTTAAAATAGTTTGATGTTCGTGGGTAGCATACGATCTGGGTGCAATGTCTATCACCACTAGCTTGGCCGGACAATCTGGATACTGCTCGGCAAATTGCATCACTACTTTTCCTCCCATAGAATGACCTATTAAAATCGGTTTTTTTATGCAATGACTATTGATAAATTGTCTTAGATCTTCTGCCATTACATAATAATTGAACGAATCATCGTGGAAAGACCTCCCGTGATTGCGCTGATCTACAAGATATATTTTATAGTCAGAGGATAGTAATTTAGCAAGCGAAAGCCAGTTATCAGAACTACCGAACAAGCCATGCAATATAATAACTGGTCTACCACAACCTAGTTCTCTGTGATAGAGCATGTTTAATACAGTTTAATCAATACTGAATTTATTCAGGAGAAATAACTATTATCATTTTATAAAAAAGCTTCTTATCAAATTTAGGGGTTTTCACCCCTTTTCCATTATTATTTCTTTTACCTTTCTCTACACGAATATAGTAAGTATGAGAAGAAAGACTTTTAAAGGTAATCATACCTCTTTTATTAGTTTTTGATACTTTAGTTTTTATCGATTTTGTATCAGTGAGGTAGTCACTTTTAGACGTATATAACTTTACTGTGGCTTCCGGCTCGGGATTGCCCAGCTCATTCACAACTGCAATTTTAAGAACAACAGGTATGCCACCACCGCCATAGCTGCAAAAAGTGATTAGTAAAAAGTTTAGTGCTATTATTAGTTTATATTTCATTAGTTTATTTAGTTGGAAGGCCAAAGGTAATTACAATAGTCATATATATAAAGAAAGAAAGCTATCTGTAGATAGCTTTCTTTGAGGATAAAAATATAACAGATGTATATTTTTTTAATAAGACCAAAGCTCTGCTTCATAATTCAGCAGTTTGTGTTCATACTCTAATTCTTTGGCTAGAGCAAGTCTTTGGTTGTTATTATAAATATCCACTACATACAAGTCTTTGGGATTAGCGTACTTTACAAGTGTTGCAGAATATAACCTCAGATCAAAAGCGTCGGCAAAATTTCTGTTTTCAGCAATATTTTTTGGATTATACCAGACAGCGTAGGGGTTGTCTGTAAAAACATTTTCAACCAATTCTTTATACGAAAACACAGCTAATACCTTATCCAGGCCTGTAGGCAAAAGTTCGCCGGGAATAATTAACTCTACAGACTGTATGTCGTAGTAAATTCTTGAGCGTTTTTTATCAAATAATATATCTTGCTTGAACTGAAATAATGTAATCTGGCTAGGCCAAAATTCTTCAGTACCTTCTGTATCGTTATCGCCGCCATCATCAGTGCCGCTGCTATCGTCCCAGCCGCCGCCCCAGTCCTCGTCGCCTCCACCGCCGTCCCAATCATCACCTCCAGCATTATCATCACCATCATCTGCTCCAGGTACTTTGAGATTTTCTAAAAACTCTTGCAAACTCATACGCGTGTTAAGAGAATCATTTTTGAAAGGACGTAGGATCTGGTTCTTCACCGCATCAATAATCACTTTAGATAGCTCGTCATTCTGAGCAAAGAATGGTTCATTCTGCTTTTCTCTGATGTCCATTTTGAGCCACACCGTGTTTTTGTACATAATATCGGCTTGCCTAATAGGTCTTACTGAGTTAGAATTATAAGTGTTTTGATCTAGTTCTTGTGCATTTACCATTGCAAAACAGAGCAAGGGTAAGATCAAGTAACTAAACAGATTTTTTAACGTCTTTCTCATAGTTTTGATTATTTTTAGCTAAAGTTTACTTAGTTAAAGGTATGGTAACAACAATGATACCCAGTCCTTTCACGTCTTCTATTTTATTCTGAAAATTCTGCCTTTTTACCTTTTTGACTTCTATTACGATGCGATCTCCAGGTTTGGCTTTTTGGGTAAGTGTTCCGAGACTAACTTTTTCTTTCTTTACCCGCATTGGCTGTCCTACAGCTCTTTTACCTCTTGCCAAGGTAATTTCCCACTGAACCACTCTATAACGGGCATCTTTTGGTAAAAACTCTGCAAAACTTTTATCAGGTATTGCTTTGGCTTCTAAACTACGAATATTATTAGCACTCACACCGTTCTTTAAGTCTATTTCTCTACCTCTTGAAGTAAATCTAATGGTAGGAATAGGAACACGCCTTACTTTAAAGTTTTCAGTACTCAGTCTATTACCCCCGCTAGAAACATTCAAGGAAACCTTGCCTCTATTAGGAACAACTGTAATAAAACCTTTTTTAGCACCTTTGATTACTTGTGCGCCTGTTGCTGTAAAACTAGGATCATAAGCCGAACCGAGTGCGGGTACTTGTACATTCAATTCATTACCACAATTAAGGTATAAAGCACTCACTGCAGCTGCCTGTATTTGCACAACAGGCTTTGCTACAATATACTCTTCATCTACATAAAAAGTAGTGTCACCAAAAGGTCCGTTGAAAGTGATTTCTCCTTTCCAGCGTTTTGAGATTTTACCTTCTTTATTATATTTACCTCCGCTGGTAGAAAATTCAATTTGACCTATGCCTTCTTCCACCTTTATGGAATTACCGTTGAAAGTCATTCTTGGTTTTACGGTAGAAGATGAAGCTGACAAAAACATTTGTGCTTTATATTTGGTACCAGCAGCAACTATCTTAGACTCAGGCTTTACAACAGCAATGATTTTATCGAATCTAAACTCTGCGGCACCTACATCTTCTGCTAAACGCTCTAAAACCTGGCTTTCAACCCTAGCAACTTCAGATTTGAATTGACTTAACACTGCCAAACAAGCTGCTGTTGGGGTATGGTCAAAGTTAAGATGAGCAAAGTCCTTATTTCTCTGGTGGTCATCATTTTTAAACTCAGGTATATCTTTGGCGGCTAAGGCTAATAGAGGCAAATTTAAGGAGTCGTGTAAGGAGTTAATTTCTCTAACATAATTATTGAGTTTGTCTTCTAGCTCGTATGCTGAACCGCTTTCAGATCCTGTCGGACCTAGTGTCCAAGCCATCTGTTTATCATAACCAGATGCGTCTACGAGCTTGTCAGTTTCAGTGTCACGTCCACCTGATTTTTCCACAAGAGTTTTCCTGAACTGAGACAGATAAGTCATCATATCTTGGGTCAAATCATGAGCCTTATGAGCTCTGTTAAGCACATCTACATCAAGATCTTTATTGCCTTTATCTTCCACTTGTTGTTCTATCGCATGAATTTTATCATCGTTTTTCTCTCTCGTAACCCCAACGGCGTGTAGTAGGCTTTGGTCAATAAAAATGAATTTGTCTAATACTGCATTACTCACTTGTAAGGCGAGCAGACACAAAAGTACTAAGTACATCATGTTGATCATCTGCTGCCTAGGGCTTAGTTTTGGTCCTGCCATAATTTATAATATTAAACTAAATAATTAATTAATTCTAGCTTTTCATGGCAGCCAACATGTTACCATATACCTTGTTTAATTGAGTCAAGTTAGTGGTCAAGTCGGCTACTTGATTTTTAAATTGTGCAGATTCTTTACTAGCGTCAGACATGTTTTCCATGGCATTAGTCAGATTTAAATAAAATTTATTCATTGCTTTCAAATGACTATTAGCATCTTTTAATTCCATTTCATAAACAGCATTTAAAGCACCTATATTTCTTGTCATCGACTGCACTTGCTGATGATACTCCTGAGCACCTTCACTGGCTCGTGCTATTTTATCTATACCACTTGAAGCAGCTCCAAAGGACTGTGTTAGTGTGGTAATAGAGCCAGAAGCTTGTTGTAAGTTCTTTGTATACTGATTTGAAGCAGCACTTATATTACTGATATCTTTAATTTGAGTAACAGAGCTATTAAGCTTTTCTATTCCTTCGCCAAAATTCTTAAAAGTATCTGCGGATAGTCCGGCTTCACCGATTAGTTTATCAACACTTGCTATGGCAGCTAAAGACTTTTTATCATCTTTTTTAGCAAGGGCAGGGGAGGTGTCTTCATCTAGCTCAGGATAAACTTTTTCCCAGTTATAGTATTTTTCGGGAGGAGGAGCTGGTTGAAATACACCCAGGAAGAAGATAGTAGCTTCTGTAAGCAAACCTACTATCAGCATAATACTAGCACCGCTATAGTGTTGTATTTTAAATAGCGCACCAACAATTACTATGGAGGATCCTACAGCAGTAATCTTAGGTACTAAAACACGATTAAATTGCTCTATCATTGATTCTTGATGTTTCATCTTAATTTGACTTTTGGTTTAATGCTTAAAATTTGGAACTAACTGAAATGAGTTACACAGAAGGTAAATCTTTCTGGATTTTATGCTATATTTTATGACAAAATAAATAAAAAACGCTTCGGTGATGTAGGTTTTAGCTACCTCTTTTGACTGTATGCGGATAGTCAGAATATTTTTAAAAAAATCAAAATTCATATCCTGACGATCTTCCCAAGTGAGTCATAGCACACCTGAAACCAATGTACGAGCGGGCTGTGTCTTGATATTCATAAGAGCGCGTACCAGTCTCTACATAAAAAGGAATATCTTTCCAAGAGCCACCTCTAATTACTTTTCGCGGTTCATTTTCATCAAAATAAGTAGGGTTCAGATCCCAGACAACAGCCATGCTGGCAGGGTGGAAGGCGTCTTCGCACCATTCGGATACATTACCAGACATATCGTATAGCCCAAAGCCGTTGGCAAAGTAAGAAGCCACAGGAGCTGTGTATTGAAATCCGTCATCGTAATAATTTCCCCTGCCCGGCTTAAAGTTGGCCAAAGCGCAGCCTTTACCGTTTCTGATGTAGGGTCCGCCCCAAGGGTATTTTGCCATGTCCAAGCCGCCTCTGGCAGCATACTCCCATTCTGCCTCCGAAGGCAATCTGAAATTGGGTAAAGCGAACTGTCCTTGCTCTTGCCTGAAAGCATTCAAATAGTAAGTACGCCATTTAGAAAACTCTGCTGCTGCAAACCAATTTACTCCTACGACAGGGTAATTGTCAAATGCGGGGTGAAAGAAGTAATACTGTGTCATCGGATCTCCTAAATGATACGCAAAATCTCTTACCCAAACAGTTGTATCGGGGTAGAGTTGTTCCATTACATCTTCCAGCACCCATTCTTCGCTAGTGTCGGATGCCTCGATCATGTATTCTACGAACTGCCTGTACTCGTTGTTAGTAATTTCAGTATCGTCCATATAAAAGCCACCAATAGTAATTTGCCTGTTCATATTAATCTTAGAGGAAGTAATATCTTCATCTGCTTGTCCCATATGAAAAGTTCCAGGGGGTATAAAAGTCATTCCGTAAGGAACTACTTGTTGTTCCCAAGCTCTTCCTTGAACACCTACCAGTTCACCTCCGTCTCCGTAATCAGTTGATAAGAAAGAGCAGCCTTGCATGGCGAAGCTGAGTAAGAAGATTGCAACAACATGCTTGACGAAATGAAATTTGTTCATAATTTGATTAATTTTTAACACAATCTGGTTTAGTTTACTTTTTCTTGATAGGACCACAAAACTACGTCTATTGTATCAAATAACATACCAATGGCTCCAATCATTCATTAATTATTGCCTATCAATCATTTTTTCAGAGAAATTATTGATTAGGCTATACGGATGTCTAAACAAATAGTATTCTAGCCCGAGTACAAAGAGCAAGAACTATGAGTGAATATGACATTCTGATGCGACAAAAATAAATCCAATTTCTCAATAGTAGCATTGAAATAATCGATTTTTTGTGCTTTTTTCATGTGTAACAAAACACCGGCTTTATGCCCACAGCCAAAGATAAAGTTCAACAAGAAAAAAAGACAGATAGACGCAGAAAGCTACTAAGTCTATAATCGATGCTTGAAAAAAAGAGCCAATCTAAACCTTATTTACTCTATTCAATGTCTAAAACGAGGTGTGCGTGGTTTAATTTGTGTTGTGCCTGTTGAAAGTACTGGTATTCTGTACGAAAGTGTAATTTCGTGAGAAGTAGCAGTTTTAGCGCGTTGCTGCTGTATAATATAATCAAAGGAATAGCCTATTCTGAGTCTTTTTGAGGTTTTTCCTTTCTTGATGGGGTATATACCTAGCAAAATAACTGCTGACTCTATTTCTCTTAAAGAAACACCTGCGTATATTCTGTCGTTATAGTTGGCAATGCCACTCACTTCAAAAGAATAGCTATTTAAATCTGATTTTACTAATATAGAGGGGGTGAACTTAATATCTCTTGTTACATCAATATTTAAGCCTGCGATGAAGTTGAAGTGCCTTCTGAGCTTACTTTGATCCGTTACCAAACTGAAATTGGTAGCGGGTTCGAGAAGATGGCTAATACCCACGCCCATAAAAAAAGATGTCGAGTTGAAATATATACCAAAGTCGTAATCAACAACGTTGTTATTTTGCGTACCGCCTAAATTAAGCGGGTCATTGGGTTCTCTGAATCTCAGCCTTTCAAAATCAATTCTTTGGTTATAAAATCCGGCGGCGAAACCAAAAGAAAGCAAGCCTACTTTCATTTTGATATGATAAGCTAATGATAGCTTGATGTCCATATTGGTTTGCAAACCCAAATTATCATTGAGAAAGAATACACCTACTCCTAATCTATTTTCTTTGAACTGAAAAGGTATGTTAATACTAGCTAGTTGGGTAGTGGGAGCAACGCCATCGTCAAAGCTAGGGTCGTAACTAAGCCATTGAGAACGGTGTAATAGGGAAATTTCCGAAGCTGTCTCGTCTGCTCCTGCCGTAGCAGGATTGAAATATAGCTGATTGAACATATACTGACTGAATTGTGCATTCTGCTGCGCTTCTACAAATGAGCTACAGAATAAATAATAGAAAGGTATTAACAATAGATATTTCATAATACATTAGTTGCTAGTTTGACAAATGTTTTCGCCGGATTGGCTAAAAGAAAGAAAATTATTTTTTACTCGTGTTTACTTATAATTAAGACCCAATAAACCGTTGTATCGTTGCATTGTGAATATCAAAGATAGAGAAAAGTGACAATTTAATTAAATAAGAGTATTTAACAAAGGACAGTTATAGGCTATTTACCTGCCAAATAAGCTTGTGTTTAATGATGCCATTAAAAAAAAATTTCCTGAGCTAAACGATAAGTATTGGCATGTGCCTCGATAATATGGCGTAGTTCGGCTGAGTAGCCACCGCCCATACAAACAACTAGCGGAATATTATTTTTTTTGCATAGATCTAAAACGATCATATCTCGCTGCTTGCAACCTGCTATGCTTAAAGACAGTTTACCTAACCTATCGGTTGCGAGTACATCGACACCGGATTGAAAAAAAATAAATTCAGGCGAGAGCTGGTCAATTAATTCAGACAGGTACATGTTGAGTAATTCTAAATAGATTTTATCATTTATGCTGTTGGGTAGCGGAACATCTAAATCGGATTTTTCTTTTTGTAAAGGATAATTTTTAGCCCCGTGTATACTAAAAGTGAATACTCTTGGCTCATCATGAAAAATTTCGGCGGTGCCATTGCCTTGGTGTACATCCAAATCTACGATCAATATTTGTTTAAAATGATACTTTTTGAGCAATATGCGGGCGGCCATTGCTTGGTCGTTGAGCAAGCAAAACCCTTCTCCCCTGTTGCTGAAAGCATGATGTGTACCTCCAGCAATATTCATAGCAATACCATATTTAAGTGCGTATTCACAAGCATCTATTGTTCCTTGTGAAATAATTAGCTCTCGTTCTATGAGTTCTCTCGATAATGGAAAACCCATTTTTCGTTCTTCGCTTCTGGTCAGATTTAAATTCTTCAGCTGATGCCAATAAACTTGCGTGTGGGTTAGGAGTATATGCGACTCTTTTGCAGGCTTGGGTTCGAAAAATGATACTTGCTCTGCCGTACCTTCATAAAGAAGTTGTTCGGGAAGTAGCTTGTATTTCATCATTGGAAAGCGATGACCTCTAGGAAGAGTATGAGTATAAGCGGGGTGATAGGCTATTTTTAACATACCACAGTTTATTTATATCATTTTTAAAAAAATTATCTATAGTGTTGCCTACAATAGTAGCGCATATAGGCTGGTTTAACCTGTTTTAATATCTTTAACTAGAAAATGATCTATTGTTTTTTTTTGGCTGTGTCTTGAAGATTATCGAGAGTGACAGGTTTTTCTTCAGGCAAGATTTCTCCTGCTACCTTGAGTTTAATTTTTCTTTCTAATTCTCGCATCATCTTAGTATTTTCATGAATTGTATCTTTAACGGTCTCGCGTCCTTGACCGAGCTTATCACCGTTGTATGAAAACCATGATCCCGATTTTTTGATAATGTCAAAATCAACAGCCATATCCAATACTTCACCTGCTCTGGAAATACCTTGACCGTATAAAATATCAAACTCTACCTGTTTGAAGGGAGGAGCTACTTTGTTTTTTTGTATTTTCACGCGGGTTCTATTGCCAATTACGCTACCGGTAGATGTTTTAATTTGTCCAATACGGCGGATATCGAGGCGTACTGAGGCATAATATTTGAGTGCATTGCCGCCGGTGGTTACTTCGGGGTTACCAAACATAACTCCTATTTTGTCCCGCAATTGATTGATAAAAATACAGCAGCAATTAGTCTTATTGACCGAACCAGTCAGTTTGCGTAAGGCTTGTGACATGAGACGTGCCTGCAAACCCATTCGGCTATCGCCCATGTCACCTTCGAGTTCGGCTCTGGGTACGAGTGCTGCTACTGAATCAATAACCAAAATGTCGACAGCACCTGATCGGACGAGACTTTCAGCAATTTCGAGTGCTTGCTCTCCGTGATCGGGCTGTGCTATGAGCAGCTTATCGAGATTAATACCCAGTTTTTCGGCATAAATTTTATCGAAGGCATGTTCGGCATCGATAAAGGCTGCCACACCACCCTCTTTCTGCGATTCGGCGATGCAGTGCATAGCAAGTGTTGTTTTTCCCGAAGATTCAGGACCGAAGATTTCTGCAATTCTTCCTTTCGGTACACCACCTACACCCAAGGCAATATCCAGCCCCAAAGAGCCAGTAGAAATAACAGGTACTTCCACTACAGCATTGTCATTGAGTTTCATAATAGTGCCTTTACCGAAGTCTTTTTCAAGTTTGGCAATAGCTATTTCGAGTGATCTTAGCTTTTCCTGATTTTCGTTATTTCTTGGCATATCTTTGCTTTGTTTAGTGTTTATATTTATTTTGAGTAATTGTTTAAAAATTGGTATTACCCATGTGTTGAGAGTGGTTAAAACTTCACGACAAACAATTATTTTTTAATACAAATAAATTTCTGGCTATATCCAAGAGTTAACGTCACCGAGTGTCTGAGGTTTCATGTCATGTTATAAGCAATGTAAAATATAGGTGTAACTCTGTCAGAATAATGATTTTTTCGGGAGCCAGTTACCCTTTCAAACATAGCTTCTCTTAAAAAATTAAATGATATATTAGCTCGGTTGGTTAAAGAAATAATAGTAATCTCTCTTTTCCCAGGCTTAACACTGTAATTATGAACTTTTGTTGATAGATATTTTTTTCAAAAAAATTACCACAGAAAAAAGTAAACACGCTCGAATTAAAAATTCTTTCAAAGATCGAAAGCCGTTCTAAGCCTCTACAACCTCCAGCATTTTTTGTGCAGCATGGAAAATACCGTCGGGGCAGAAGCCAGCTTCTTTTTGTAATTCTATTTGCTCGCCCTGTTCAAAAACACTGTCGGGGATACCTAATCGTTTTACCTGTGCGTGATAACCTCTGTCTGCCGCCCATTCCAATATGGCACTCCCGAATCCGCCCATAACGCAGCCATCCTCAACGGTTAACACTTTATCGAAACGAGTGAACACTTCTTTTAGGAGTTGACAATCGAGGGGTTTAATAAAGCGCATATCGTAATGTGCAGCAGATATATCTACTTTTTTCAGAGCTTTGCAGGTTTCTGCGGCATAGTTGCCTACGTGTCCAACAGTGAGGATGGCAAGGTCTTCACCAGCTGCTATTCTTCTTCCTTTACCGATTGGTATTTCTTCCATCACGGTTTTCCACTCGGGCATTACGCCCCGTCCACGTGGGTAGCGGATACAAAAAGCACCTTGGTGGGCCAGTTGTGCAGTATACATTAGGTTGCGCAATTCAACTTCGTTCATTGGCGCGGCAACGATCATATTTGGCAAGCAACGCATATAAGCCAAATCATAGGACCCGTGGTGGGTAGCACCATCGGCACCGGCAAAGCCCGCTCTGTCTAAACAAAAAACTACAGGCAAATTTTGAATGCAAACATCATGGATTACCTGATCGTAAGCGCGCTGCATAAAACTAGAATAAATATTACAGAAAGGTATTTTGCCTTCACAGGCGAGTCCTGCAGAAAAAGTAACGGCATGTTGCTCGGCAATGCCTACATCAAAGACTCGTCCAGGCATAACTTCCATCATCATGTTCATAGAAGACCCCGAAGGCATGGCAGGTGTTACTCCGACTACTTGTTTATTTTTTTTGGCGAGTTCTATCAAAGTGTGTCCAAATACTTCTTGGTATTTGGATGCTTGGGACTCGGTATGATGCTTCTTTTTGATTTTTCCAGTAATTTTATCGAACTTGCCGGGTGCATGCCACTTGGTCTGATCTTTTTCAGCAAGAGAAAAGCCTTTTCCTTTGGTGGTAATACAATGAAGGAGTTTTGGACCGGGAATATTTTTCAGGTCAGTCATTACACTTACGAGATGATTAACATCATGCCCGTCAATAGGCCCAAAATAACGCAAGTTCAACGCTTCGAATAAGTTACTCTGGCGTAACAACACACTTTTCAGTCCGTTTTCGAGGCGCGCAACTAACTCGCGGGCTTGCGGTCCGATTTTGTTGATCTTACCGAGTAGGTTCCATGTGTCTTCTTTTACCTTGTTGTATATATGGGAGGTTGTAATATTGGTCAGATAATCTTTCAAAGCGCCCACATTAGGATCTATCGACATGCAGTTGTCGTTGAGGATGATAAGCAAGTTGGCATTGGAAACACCTGCATGGTTCATTCCTTCGAAGGCCAGTCCGGCAGTCATAGCCCCGTCACCAATAACAGCAATATGCTGGCGTCTGTGGTTGTTATTGAGCCTGGAGGCAATAGCCATACCCAGAGCTGCGGAGATAGAAGTAGAAGAATGCCCTACTCCAAAAGTATCGTAGGGACTTTCAAATCTTCTGGGAAAACCAGAAATGCCTTTGTATAATCTATTGGTGTGAAATTTTTTTTTTCTGCCCGTGAGTATTTTATGCCCATAGGCTTGGTGTCCTACATCCCAGACAAGCAGGTCTTTTGGCGTATCGAAGACATAATGGATAGCAGTGGTCAGTTCTATCACTCCTAAGCTGGCACCAAAATGTCCTCCATACACTGAGACCATGTCAATAATAAACTGGCGGAGTTCTGCACAAACTTGGGGGAGCTGCTGTGGCGATAATCGTCTCAAATCTTTCGGATCGTCAATGCGGGTGAGTAGCTCGGCGGAGTTGGTCAGCATCTGGATTTTTTGGTATATAAATACTTGTTATGAAAACAAAAAAGTTATTGAATTGTTAAAGAGTGAGCATATTTTTTGAGAATGAATGATATGCTTTGCTACTCCAACAGGGTAATCATCTCTTGATTTGCTCGATCAAATCTGGAATTTGTTGTGCATCTTCTAACTTATACTTTCCTATTCTGGTTCTTTTTAGTACAGACATATAAGCACCTACACGAAGTTTTTCACCAAAGTCACTAATTAAGGAGCGGATGTATACTCCTTTGGCACACACCACTCTAAATCGCAGGCAAGGTAATGAGCACTCGCTTATTTCAAACACTTTAATTTGCACACGACGGGCTTTTATTTCAGCTTTTTCTCCAGCCCTTGCTAGTTTATAAGCGCGTTTACCTTTAATCTTAACAGCAGAAAACACAGGGGGGGTTTGCATGATTTGCCCTACAAAGCGGCAGGCGGTACTATTAATCGTTTCTGCCTGCAAATGTCTGAAGTCATTTTCTTCGTATATTTGAGTTTCCAGATCAAAAGAGGCTGTTTTTTTACCTAACACCATCTCACCGATATATTCTTTTTCCTCTGCCTGGATATATTGAATCTGTTTAGTCATCTTTCCTGTACAAAGAATTAGCAAGCCTGTAGCAAGCGGATCTAAAGTACCTGCATGCCCCACTTTTTTCATACCAATGGCATTTCTTATTTTCTTTACCACATCAAAAGATGTCCATTCATAAGGTTTATCTAACAATAGTACTTCACCGGCAGCGAAATTAAAATTCATTTTGCTTTATTTTGTTGAGTTTAGGTGAATAAGAGAGAAAATGATGAAATATCACTTCTACTTAGAATGTTTCTTTTAAAGTATGGGCGAAGATATGCCCCATTTTTTGCTGACGAGTAGTAGTATTATTGTACTGCACGCCGATGCTTCCAGCGCTTATGTGTCCATAGCCAAAACTCTGGTTGCTCAATAATGTCTTTTTCCAGCCGTTTGATATAGGCTTCTGTTATCTCATAAGTTTTGGTATTTTGTGGGAAAGGTACGAGTATTTCACTCTCTATTTGATAGAACCCTCGTTGAAGTTTTTTCATGGCAAAATATACGATAGGAAAGTTCATTTTTTTTCCGATTTTTTCTACTCCTACAAAAACAGGTGTATCTTGGTTGAGAAACTCAGTCCAATAAGCATACTCTGGGGAAGGACTTTGGTCAGCAACAAAAACATTAATAGTGAGCTTATCACAATTTTTTACTATGCCGCGCAGTGCGTCCTGCATACGGTAAAGATTGCTTCCTAACCTTGTGCGCATACGATGTGCTAAACGGTTGAAATACGGATTGCTTAGTGTAAAATAAACAACGTAAAGCAGAGGAATGTTAGCAACACTCGCCCTTGCACCTGCCATTTCCCAGTTACCAAAATGACCTGCTGCTACTATAATACTCTGCTTTTGTGCCTGGTATTTTTCGTATATTGACGTATTAAAAGACACGCGTTTTTTTAGTTGCTTGGGAGAAATTGTCAATATTTTTATTATTTCTACAATCATATCGCAAAAGTATCGATAAAACTTTTGCCGGATTGCTTCAATTTCTTCTTTATTTTTTTGAGGGAAAGCATTGCTGAGATTCTGAATTACTACTCTTTTGCGATAACCTATCAAATAATAGATCAATAGGTAGAGTATGTCTGAAAAACAATAGAGCAGCTGAAAAGGTAAAATGGAAATAAAGTAGATAAATGGCAAGCTTAAATAATAGACCAATCCTTTCATAATATCTTATACTTTCCTTATTTAGTTGATAGTGGCGTTAAACTCATAAAACATAGGGTTTTCAAGTAGCTCATAATCGGTGAGGGTTTGAAGGAAAGCAATAATTTGCTTTTTCTCCTGTTCACTCAATGGAATGCCCAATTGCTTGTTTTGTTTAAGCAAAGGGTCTAAAGTAGGTGAATCTGTTACTTCATGGCTGTAATGATTGAGTACTTTTTGTAATGAGTTGAACCTACCATCGTGCATATAGGGGGCAGTCCTAGCTATATTGCGTAAGCTTGGTACTTTAAATTTAAAACGATCTTGCTGGTTAAAGGTAATTTCATACCTTCCTCTATCTTGTTTATTAAGCGTATCCAAGCCGTTATTTCGGTAGCTCAAGTCGGTAAATAAATCTGTGTTGTGGCAAGGTGTACATTTTTGTCTTACAAGGGCTAAACCTGCCAACTCGTCTTCATTAAATTCGTTTTCTGTTTCATTTCTGATATACTTATCATAGCGAGAATTTGCCGAAACGAGCATCAGAGTAAATTGTGAAAGGGCTTTTAAAAAATTTTCTGTATTGATACCTTCTTCTCCGAAAACCCGCCGAAATTTTGTCGGATAATCGGGGTGATTTCTTAATTTCTCTAACACATTCTGCGGGTCCTCATCCATTTCTGTTGGATTTTCTATTGCCGATATGGGTTGTAAATCTAGGTGGTGAACGCCGCCATCCCAGAAAAAACTAGTTTGCCAAGCCATATTTTGAAGAGACGATGCATTGCGTGCTCCTAGTCTACCTTCAATACCATGGCTCAAATCGTGTCCATGATGTGTAAAGGCTGCTCCCTGCTGGTGACAAGTACCACAAGAAACAGTACCATCGCGCGATAAAAGCCCATCGTAAAACAGAGCACGACCCAACTCAAAACCTTCTTCAGAGATTGGGTTTTTAGTCAAATCGTATACTATTGGTGGAAAATTTTCAGGGACTTCAAAAATAATCTTTTCACCTGTAGGGCTAGGGTTTACAAGATCTGTAGCCTCTTTACAGGAGTAAAGAATAAAAAACATTGATAAAAAAAATAGTCTGCTCATATGTATAAAGTGCCTGTGTTGCAATGGAGAGAATTTTTAGTTTTTATTCAGTCATATAGAACATGCCAGCGTAGTTATTGGCAATATTTATAGAAAAAGGAACTAACTGGACATTATGATTCTGTGCGATACTAATTGTGCTTTCTCTGTCAAAAATTTTGGCTAAATCCACCTCAATACAAACTGATAAGGGATCGTTTTTGGTGATATTCATTTCATTACTAAAAGGTAAGCAAACAGTCTTTAGATTGTTAATAACGTCCTTATAGCCGCCGATATGGTAGCGGAATTTTTGATTGCCCGCAGCATCCACAGGTGCTTGTGGTGAATTTCCTTCTAGCTTCAAAAAAATATAGCCCGCATTCCAACTCCAGTGCATATCTGCATGAGCGATTATATCGAGAGTACCCTCAAATTCGCTGTGGTTGCCTGTGCTTTTTGCACTGTCAATGCCTAGAGTAAATATGAGTTCTCGGTAAGAACCAGCGGGTATGTTTTCCAGTACAATAGTTTTACTATTAGTATTTTCCTCTCGCACTAAAAAATAACTTTTCTCTTGCGGATAAATGTACTCCACGCCATCTGCATGTAATAATCTGATATTGCTGATGTAATAATTAAAAGTGCTGACAGTAAAATTTTCGTTTAGCGCATTAGTGTATGTAGTATTTTCGAGAATCAGCGGCTGATTGCCTACTACATGCTCAAAGCTGATATTGACTGCACTGCTGTTTTGGTTAATTTGATTACTGTCTTTGCAACTATTCAACAAAAGAATACCGCTTATTGACAGGAAAAGAACGACTTTTTTCATAGTATTGTGGAAGTGGGTTGCGTGAGCAGATAGTGAACTCACAGCACTTTACGAAGACACCATGCGTATTAAAATAGTTTCATCTTCAAAACGTTCTAAGATTTTCCTCTTAAATTGACTACCAGCTTGCTAATATCTAGTCCGCCGAAATCACCGGACGACATCATCAATAAATTTGTGTTTTTCCAGTTGATAGTTCTCATATAATTGGCCAATTCAGCTACTCTACTAAACACTTTCATATCACCTCTGCCAAAAGCACTACAAATATCTTTTACAGTATAGGGCTTTACTTGTTTTGCTGCTGCCGCTTCGGAATTGTAAAACACAACAGCCTGGTCGGCAGGTTTCATGCTGTTTTTGTAGCCTTGTACAAAATCTCTATTTAAGCTGCTGTAGGTGTGTAACTCAAAGCAGGCAACTAATTTTCTTCTCGGAAATTGTTTGTGTACGGCTTTTAAAGCAGCACTTACTTTGGAGGGAGCGTGGGCAAAATCTCTAAAAAAATAAAAATCTTTCGACTCTGCCAGCTTTTCCATTCTCATATATGCTCCTTCAAAAGAGGCTATTGCTTCATAGAAGTCTTTTTCTGAAATGGCTAATTGTTTGCAAACATTTTTGGCTGCATTTAGATTTTGGAGGTTATGCTCACCAAAAATTTTTAACTGTATTTTGTTTTGGTTATTGCTAGTAATAAAAGTAAGCCCTTTCTTTATTCGGCTTTTGTGGGACAGGTAGGGAATGAAATTGACATCGGCTAAATGTTTATATTTGTTTATTAGTTTCGATAAGACCCTGTCTTTCTTGCAATAAATAACGTTGCTAGATTTTTTGCTTGCTCGGATGAGTTTTTCAAAAGCTTCGATATAGGAATGATAGCTTGGATATACATTAATATGATCCCAAGCCAAACCTGTAATAACAGCTATATGATGCTGATAGTGCAAAAATTTGGGACTCGGGTCTTCTGTTGAAGAAATGTACTCGTCGCCCTCTAACACTATAATAGGTGCGTCTTTAGTAATGGAAATATTACTGCTGAAACCTTTGGGGGCAGCGCCAAGCAAGTAATCGAAAGTCCTATTTTGTGCTTTTAACACATGCATAACCATCGCAGTAACAGTTGTTTTTCCGTGACTACCTGCCACCACAATTCGCTGTTTATGCCGACTTTGTTGGTAAATATATTCGGGGTATGAATATATTTTTAGGTTTAAATTCTTGGCTTGCAGCAACTCAGGGTTATCGTTTTGGGCGTGCATACCCAAAATAATGATTTCAATATCTTGCGTAATTTTTTCTGGAAACCAGCCCATATTTTCGGGTAATAATTCATTCTCTTGTAAAATACTTTTAGAAGGCTCAAAAATTTTATCATCCGAGCCGCTTACCTGATGTCCCTGTTTTTTTAAATGAACCGCCAAAGTATGCATGATGCTTCCGCCGATGGCAATAAAATGAATTTTCATCTTGTTTTAAACACGAATAGGTAGATTTTGTTATTAGCGAACTACTCGCCCACAGCGAAGCTGATGGGTAGGTTTCAGGTTTCATAGACTTACTCAATGATAACGCCTCGACCTGTTTTTGTTTTGCATCCGACTTAGTCCCTAAACCAGACGAATACCTACAAAAGTAAAAATTATTTATGAAATATAAATATTATCTTAGTTAGCAAATAATCATAAACAATGTTTTTAAAATGTAGCACCTCTAATGTAAATACTACTCCTATTTTTTGCTATTAATCTTTGCTACAAGATAGACCCTGCTCCCAAACTATAACATAAAAAATAAACATACATTAATTTTTCAAAAAAATTAGCACTTACAATTATGATGAACATAACTATCACGAACACTATAAAATATATAATAGACACATTCGGTATGCTCCTGCTAGGAGCTACCTTACAAAGACTGTACAGTAACCGATATATTGCTAAGCGGCAACCACCCTTATGCGATCGACAGCCATACCTACCACTTTGGTCAGTGGCAGCGGAAGTGCCAATAACATCAGTTTTATCATTGACGGTAGTAATTTAAAAACCGCCACAGCCTTTGATTATGAGACAAAATCCTCGTACAGCATACGTATTCAAACTAAAAATGCCGCAGGCTTAACTTATCGTGGTACGAGTTATGAAAGCATTACGGTAAATGGCACAAGTGTAAGCGCGCGAGTACTTCGGCACGCAATAACGGCAGGGAGTAGTACTTTTTTTACAACTACATAATGCCGGTTTGTTATGTAGAGGAAATTTGATAGCTTTGTCATTTGCAGGTACAGAAACTATTTTATTATCTGTTTTTTGAAAAGTGTTCATGCAAATTTTTACTGATATACCTTCTGTACGTTCGTTTGTATGCACCCGTAAACAAAAAAATAAAAGTATCGGACTTGTTCCGACAATGGGTAGCTTGCACAAAGGGCATTTATCATTGATTCATCGGGCAAAAAAAGAAAATGATGTTGTTGTGTGCAGCTTATACATCAATCCCACGCAGTTTAACGATTTGGCAGATTTTGATGCTTATCCGCAGAATTTTAAGCGAGACGAATATTTGTTAAAAACTGCCTGCTGCGATATTTTATTTGCTCCTCAGCATATGGAAATGTATCCTGACGGTAAAAAAATGCTTACAAAAATTGATTTTGGTTTGCTAAAAGAACCTATGGAAGGTACTCATCGAGCAGGACACTTTGAGGGAGTAGGTATTATTATTGCTAAACTTTTTAATATTATTAATCCTGATAAGGCTTATTTTGGGCAAAAAGATTTACAGCAATCGCTTATTATTAAGAAAATGGTGAGCGACTTTTTTTTTCCGATTTCAGTGGTTGTTGTGCCTACTGTTAGGGAAAAGGACGGTCTAGCAATGTCTTCCAGAAATACAAGGCTCACAGCAAAACAACGCGCTATTGCGGGCAATTTATATCAAACTTTGTTGTGTGTAAAAACAGCATTACAAGCAGAAAAAACACCCGAAGAGGCAAAAAATATAGGGCGAAATTTCTTGAACGCTAACAGTGATTTCCAACTGGAATATATAGAAATTGTAGATACAAAAACACTTTCTCCAATCAACCGTTATCATTGCGACAAAAGAGCGGCTATTTGTATTGCTGCTCATTTAGGAAAAGCCAGGCTTATTGACAATATTATTATATAACTTAAAAAAACACTCATGAAAAGAGACCGAGATATTTTTCATTTAATTGACCTTGAAAAAAAACGCCAGACTCAAGGCATTGAACTCATCGCTTCAGAAAACTATGTGTCGGAGCAAGTCATGGAAGCTGCCGGAAGTGTACTAACCAATAAATATGCCGAAGGATTACCCAGTAAGCGTTATTACGGTGGTTGTGAAGTCGTAGATATTGTAGAAAATTTAGCACGCGAACGCCTGAAAAGGCTTTTCGGTGCTGCCTGGGTAAACGTACAACCCCACTCGGGTGCACAAGCCAATGCCGCTGTTATGCTGGCTATTTTGAACCCTGGCGATAAAATCATCGGCTTTGACCTAGCACATGGCGGTCATCTGACGCATGGCTCACCGGTCAATTTTTCAGGAAAATTATATCAAACCGCTTTCTACGGTGTAGAAAAAGAAACTGGAGAAATTGACTGGAATCAGCTGACCGACAAAGTAATACGAGAAAAGCCTAAGCTAGTGATTTGTGGGGCATCTGCTTATTCAAGAGATTGGGACTACCAAGTACTTAGAGAAGCTGCTGACAAGGTAGGGGCTATGCTGCTGGCTGATATTGCACACCCTGCCGGACTCATTGCTGGAGGTTTACTTAATAATCCGTTAGAATACTGCCACATCGTTACTAGTACAACACATAAAACTTTGCGCGGACCGAGAGGAGGTATTATTTTAATGGGAAAAAACTTTGAGAACTCTTGGGGACTGACTACACCCAAAGGTAAAATGAAAATGATGTCTGCATTATTAGATGCCGCCGTATTTCCCGGAACGCAAGGAGGCCCACTCGAACATGTGATTGCTGCCAAGGCGGTGGCTTTTGAAGAAGCACTCTCGGAAAAATACCAAACTTACATCAGACAGGTACAGAAAAATGCGCGTACCATGGCACGAGCATTCATAGAAAAAGGCTATCAAATTATCTCGGGTGGCACAGACAACCACCTCATACTCATCGATTTGCGTCCCAAAGGTATTACTGGTAAAGAAGCAGAAAATATACTCGTTACTGCCGATATTACTATCAATAAAAATATGATTCCTTTTGACGATAAATCTCCTTTTATTACCTCGGGTATGCGTATAGGTACGCCAGCCATAACCACCAGAGGACTCAAAGAGCAGGATATGCAAATGGTTGTTGACTACATTGACGAGGTACTCATCAACAGAAGAAGCGAAACAAAAATCAAGACCATTAAGCAAAGTGTTAATGAATGGATGGGTACTTTTCCTTTGTTTGACGGGTAGGTTAGTAATTTTTTATCTTATCTAAAAACCTTCTTCACTTACTTGCTAAAAGTAGCCTTATGTGGCAAATATTCTACTTTAGGAAGTAATATCCTAAATGTTGTACCCTTGCCGACTTCTGACTTGCGGACGAATATTTTTCCGTGATGGTATTCTTCTATAATTCGTTTTACTAATGTTAGTCCCAAGCCCCAGCCGCGTTTTTTAGTAGTAAAGCCGGGTTGGAAAATGCTTTTTAGTGTGGCAGCATGAATACCGTTACCCGTATCGTGTACATCAATCATAACCATTTTATTATCTTTGGTATTTTTGATGTAAATCTCTATTCTGCCACTGTCTTCGATGGCATCTGCTGCATTTTTGCACAGGTTCTCAATCACCCATTCAAAAAGTGGTACATTTAAACCAGCTACTAATTTCTGCCCAAATTTAGATACCACTTTTATTTGTATTTTAGATGAAATACGTTTTTGTAGGTAAACAACAATATTTGTTATTACTTTTTCTACGTCTTTGACTTTGGTAGTTGTTACTGAACCAATATTAGAAAAGCGTGCAGTAATCATTTCTAGTCGTTTGACGTCTTTATTCATTTCTGCAATAATACTTTTATCAAAATTAGGATCGGTTTTGAAATATTCTAGCCAAGCAATTAGGGAAGAAATAGGCGTACCTAACTGGTGAGCGGTTTCTTTAGCAAGTCCTACCCAGATTTTGTTTTGCTCAGCACGACGGGTCGATCTAAAAACTAGGTAGGCAAGTGTGGCAAAGATGGTAACACCCGCCAGTTGTACGAGGGGGTAGTACTGTAGTCTTGTAATTAGTGGAGAGTGTTCATAATAAACGTATTGTTTCCAGTCATGATCTAGATTAATTTCTATGGGTTTGTATTCCTGTTCCATAATTTTAATTTCGCGTAGCAAGAGTTCTTGCTGCTCTTCTGCTGTCAGATCATTGGGCATATTCATGTTGCGATGCTGTTGTGGTATTCCGTTTTCGCTCGTTAAAATTACTGGCACAGAATGGTTTTCGCCTAGTATTTCTGTAATGAGAAAATTCATATTATCACTGCGTTCGGGTGAGGCAGCCACTTCTATGCCTTTGGCAAAAAGATAAATTTCTCTAAGCTCACGCTCTCGCAAGTCTTGCACAAGTTGTCGGGTATACATTAGGGTGAAGGCACCTATCAGCAGAGCTACCGCTACAATGATCCATTTGAGCGTATCTCTATTTGAATATATGTCCATTTTTTTCATAACTAATGGCAATGGGAAAAGTGCGTAAAAGCATGATGAGGTGCTAAATGGTAGTTCGTAGTTTTTGCCAAACCTCATCAGGGCTAATTTCTTGTATACAGGAGCAGTTATTAGATTTTTTACAGGCCTTACAAATAATATCTTTACACAGGTAAGCTGCTTTTTTGCCAATAGGCGACCACCTGCCCGGATTGATAGGACGCATCGGAGTATATAGACCTAAGGCAAATTTTCCGAGTGCCGCACAAAGATGTAAAGGACCTGTGCTGCCTGCTACTAAGCCATCTGCTTGCCCAATAAATTGTATCAATGTTTTGAGATTAAACTTTCCGGTCCTATCTTTTACATGCTTTGGTTCAAAAAATGCAGGGGCTATTTTTTTAATGCTTTTGCCTTCTTCTTTTGTACCTGTAATATACACATTAAACTTTTTGGGAGCAAGTAAACCAATAAGCTTTGAATAGTTATCCAAACCCCATTCACGAGCACTTCCTTTTGATTTAGGATGAATAATCAAATTGATCTTTTTCGTATCGGTGATTATTTGCGGGGCGGTTGGCACATGTAATCCGTAGTAGTCGCATAGTGTTGCTGTGTCGGGAACTTGTGAAATCCCTAAGGGTTTGAGCAGTTTGAAGTTAAGTTGTGCTTCATGTAAGTTAGATTTTTTTCTACTGAAATTTACCTGCTTATTTACATACCACCAATGAAACCACCGATGGCTAGTGCCAATACGGCAAGGAATATTTGCTCGGTAAGCTGCTCTTGCTACTGCTTTGTCAGGAAAAGCGAATACAATAACTTGTGCTCTTTGTGCAGATAATAACTTTGGGTTCTCGATTACTTCTTTTTTATCCAGAAAATTATCTACGTACTGGCAGATCTCAATAACAGCCTTAGTATATGCTTTTCCCAGAAAAGTAATTTTTACGTCCTTTAATTGTTTTTTTAAGAAACCTACCAGCGGAAGAGTAAGCACTACATCACCCATATTATCGGTGCGACTAATAATGATATGTTTTATTGGGCTGCTGCACATATGAGTTCTTCTATTTTATCGCACAAAATATGATGTGAGTATTTTTGTTGTGCTTCTTTTTGGGCTTTAGCCGCTATTTGTGAGGTGAGCCTTTGGTTATTTAGTAAGGTAAGGATTTTCTCTGCCAAGTCTTGCTCATTATTTGGCTCAAAATACAGACCATTTTGCCTATGGCTAATAATTGCTTGAGTACCTCCAGTTTTTGCTCCGAGAATAGGTAGCCTGCAAGCCATGGCTTCAATGGTCACTGTGCCAAAAGTTTCATCATTCGAACACATGGCAAATATATCGAGACAGGCAAAAGCCAACAAAGGATTAGCTCTATAGCCGATAAAATGCACCTGCTCCGCCACATTAAGTTTTTTGGCTAACTTGATGAGTTCCTCTCTATACTGTCGTGGGTCGTTTCTAGATTCCTCTCCTACGATCAGTGCATAAATTATTTTGTCTTGCTTTTTCAGCTCGTATACTGCACGGATGAGTACTGCCTGATTTTTGCCAGGATCTAAACGCCCAATCACACCCACCACTGTTTTCTCTATACCAATGCCAAAAGATTGACGTGCTGCTGCTTTATGCTGCCGTGCGCTAGCAAAGTATTCTGTATTGATACACAGCGGAATAACATGAATTCGGTCAGGCTGAATTTTAGTTTTTGATAGGGTGTTTTCTTTTAGCTGAGGTAAAGGGGATATCCAGGCAAACAACCTCTGATACATAAAAGTATGTATGCTATCTTTTTTGTTAACACCGACATACATATGTTGTTGGTAAACTACTTTCAGTGTATTTAGTCCAAGCATTTTGGTAGATATTGCCAGATAGATATCTTTAGAGTCGACAACAAATACCAATTTTATTGCTGTTTTTTTGAACAAACTATGCAAACGCCAGATAGCCACTAGGTCGCCATATTTTAGCTTTTTACCAATAGAATGGGTAGTGATTCCTGCTTTGCTACAATGAGTAACTAAAGGCGTATTTTTATTTTTTCCATATACGTGTACAGTATACCCTCTTTGCTTGAGCCAACAGGCAAGCTTGAATGTATTGATCTCTAAGCCTCCCCAGGACATAGAAGTGCATAATATGCCAATATTAACAACTTTATTAGGTTTAATCATAACTTTGCGATTTTTGCTTGTGATAGTGCTTCACCAAAGCATATTTCAAAAAGCCTGCATAGGCAGAAGTCATGGCAATAATAAGCCCATAAAAACCATCTCTAAAACCTTGTTTGAGCCAAAAAATAGTGATAAAACGCCAGAAAGGACTGAACCATAGTTTAACAAAACCGATTTTTTTATTTTTTTTAACTAACTCGCGAGCTGCCAACTCAGAATATTTGCAAGCAATCGAAATATGTTGTTCTATGCTGTTGTAAGAATAGTGTAAAATATCACCTGTAACATGTTTTTTAGTAGGCATTTTTTCAAAAGCGAGCGACTCATGGATAGCTCCCTCCCACCGTGCTTTTTGGCGGTTCCATAGGCGAATTTTTTTATCCGGATACCAGTCACAGTAATAAATCCATTGCCCACAGTAATTATTGAGCCTGTTAAAAGAGTAAGCCTCGTACTGGTAGTTTTTTTTAATGCTTGCAATCTGCATTTTGAGTTCATCAGATAAGGCTTCGTCGGCATCTAATGAAAATATGTAATCGTGTGCTGCCAGTTGATTTGCATAGTTTTTAGCTGCCGAATAGCCCTCCCAATCTCTCTGAAAAAACCTAACTCTTGGGTAAGAACAGCAAATAGCTTCGGTTTGGTCACTTGAAAAAGCATCAAGTACAACAATATCATCTGCCACATCTTGCAAAGAATTTAGGCATCGGCCAATATTTTTTTCTTCGTTCAAGGTAGTGATTACAGCAGAAAGTAGCGGCATTTGTTTTGTTCTTATTTGATCGAAGGCATTTCTTAGGCGAAGGTAAAAGGAAAAAATGCAACAGAAAAGTGAATAATTATATTTTTGGTTTGGCAAAAAGCTATCTTTTAAGGGGTCAGTAACTAATCAAACCCTAAGCTTGTAAGGCGTTGCGTAAGCCCTGAAATCACAAGTAAAATTCAGCCTTCCCTCACTGATTGCATTAAAAGATTTGATACATAAATTCAATGCTGTGTTCAAAAAATAAATCTTTAATTATTCTCTCTCTTTTTACCTACTTGCTATTCGTCCCTGTTTAATGTAAAAAGTCACTATTCCATGCAAATTGTTCTCCGTGTTGAAACTATAATTATCTATCTTTTGTACTTATTAAATAAAAATTAATTAATCACCTAAATCAAAAAAAAAAAATGAAAAATAAAATATTTCAGCCCATTAGCTTCATCTATGTTTTTGCAATCTCTTGCCTGCTTTCTATGTGTTTCACTACGCAAAGCCATGCGCAACAAAGGCAAAATATTAGTGGTACTATTATTGACAAAGATTCTAAATACCCTATTATCGGAGCAAACGTAGTGTTAGTAGGCTCCGACCCACTCATTGGGGCAGTAACAGATATTAACGGCACTTTTAGTCTGGAAAATATTCCTATAGGCAGGCTGGCACTGCAAGTATCTGCCATCGGCTATGAAAATGCTGCACAGTCAAATTTAGTGTTAGTTTCAGGAAAAGAACTCATCGTTAATTTTGAGCTTTCCGAATCTCTTACAACCCTCGAAGAAGTAGTGGTAAAAGGAAGCGTTGAGAAAGTTCAAGTAAATAATGAATTGGCAGTGGTAAGTAGTCGTTCCTTTAATACGGAAGAAACTGGTAGATACGCAGGTAGCCGAAACGACCCGGCGCGTATGTCTGCAAATTTTGCCGGCGTCAGCGGTGCTAACGACTCTCGTAACGACATTATTGTCAGAGGCAATACGCCAAGCGGCTTGTTGTGGCGTTTGGAAGGTATTGACATTCCTAGCCCCAACCATTTTGCCAGCTTCGGTAGCACGGGTGGTCCTGTGGGGATGTTGAATAATAATACGCTGGCGAAATCAGACTTTATTACAGCGGCTTTTCCAGCAAATTATGGCAACGCACTTTCCGGTGTATTCGACTTGAGTATGCGTAAGGGAAATGCCAATAAACGAGAGTACACCGGGCAAGTTGGCTTTAATGGCGTTGAGATTGGAGCAGAGGGTCCTTTTTCTAAAAATAGTCGGGCTACTTATTTAATCAACTATCGTTATTCTACTTTAGGCCTGTTTAAGGCACTGGGTGCTGATTTTGGTACGGGAACAGCCGTTCCATTCTATCAAGACGTGTCTTTTAAAGTAGATATACCAACAGAATCAGCAGGTACCTTTAAAATATTTGGACTAGGAGGTGTGAGTAGTATTGACTTGCTCGGTAGCGAAGCAGATATTGATAATACTAATGAATCAGAACTTTTTGGTAATGAAAACCAAGATATCTACAACAGATCGCGTACCGGAATTGTCGGTCTATCACATACCTATTTCTTCAATAAAAATACTTCGTATCGCCTCACCTTAGCAGGTACACACCAGCTTGTAGACACTGAGATAGACTCTGTAAGCATCGTAGACCGCTCCGTACTTACACGCCATATCAGTATCAATAACACACAAAACAGATACATCGCACACCTGTTTTTTAATACTAAACTCAACGCAAAAAACACGCTGTCTTTTGGTAGTATATCAACTATTTATAATTCTGTATTGGGAGATAGTATATTAACTTCTGATGGATGGAGAAACGTTGCAGAATCAGCAGGTAATAGTTTTCTAACGCAGGTATATGGTACTTGGCAACACAAATTCGACACGAAACTAACACTTAATTTGGGCTTGCATTTCCAAAATTTCGGATTGAATAATAGCAACGGCTTAGGACCTAGAGTCGGCTTGCTCTACCAACCAAATGCTAACAGTTCATTCAGCTTTGGCTATGGTTTACATCATCAATTGCAATTATTACCTGTATATTTTGCCCAAGAGTTGCAGGACGATGGTAGCTTTTTAAGCACCAACGAAGATTTAGGCTTTACTGCCAGCCACCATTTTGCACTCACCTATGATTATCAATTTAGCCCAGATTTTCGTTTGAAAGTAGAAGGATATTATCAGTATCTTTACAATGTTCCAATCTCAAATCAGTTACGTACTTACTCTGTATTGAACATAGGTGCTGATTTTAATGATGATTACGAAGATAATTTAGTGAATGAAGGAGCAGGCAGAAATTATGGCATAGAATTCACCTTAGAAAAATTTTACAGCAAGCAATATTATTTTCTGCTGACTGCCTCACTATTTCAGGCTAAATATCGCGCCTCTGACAACGTGTGGCGCAACACTGCCTTCAACGGTAATTATGTTGTAAACTTTTTGGGAGGAAAAACCTTTACCATTGGCAAAACCAATGAGCTATCTATCGATTGGAAAGCAACATTTGCAGGCGGTAGATACTATACGGCAAGAGAATCAACAGAGACACTTGCCGACCGTTACTCTGGCTATTTCCGTACTGATTTAAAGATCTTTTTCAGAATGAACCTGGCCAAAACTACGCACGAATGGGGCATAGATATTCAAAACGTCACCAACAGAAAAAATGTCTTCAGAGAAGTCTTCAATGAAAGAACTGGAGAAGTTAATAACGAGTATCAGCTAGGGATATTTCCCGTGCCGCAGTACAGAATTTTCTTTTGAGATTGCCCAAAAATTAGGAGCTGGCAGCTGGCAAACAAAAATCTCGGTAGCATGTATTTCGCTGCTGAGATTTTTGTTTATATCGCGCGAATAATGTTTGAGGGTTAAATATTTTATCTAACTCAACACCAGAGAGCATAAAACATACTCATGAGCAGAAGCACCATAAAAATTAGTGTTCAAATTATAATTTTACAAAATTATTGCTGAATAGTTACATTTTAGCAGTAATTTTGGAGCTATGAAGATAGCGATTTTATCTTGTGCAATCATGGTTTTTTTCTGGGCTTGCATAGAGCAAAAAAACGAGAAGCCCAAAAATCTGTTTTCTCAAGAAGAGATGGTCGGTATAGTGCTAGATATACACCTGATGGAAGCCAAAGTACAACGGCAAGCACTGCCTGCTATAGAATCTAATATTTTGCAAGCTGAACTTTTGCAGTACGTATACCAGCGACACAAAACTGACAGCCTCACTTTTTCGCAAAGCTATGATTATTATATGGAACACATAGAAGAGTTGGAAGCCATATATAAAGCAGTGCAAGACTCACTTGCAGTCATGAGTAATAAAAAAGTACCTTTTATTTATTAATGTTAATACTTACTGCTATTCTGAAACACCTCACTTCTAACAATTTTTGAACCTAAAAACTTAAGTTTTTCTACATAAGCTATTCCTGTTATGATCGAACTACCTACTATCACTGCCAAAGAAGTAAGTAAGAAAAAGAAGCCTAATTGGTTGAGGGTGAAGCTACCTGTAGGTCCGGCCTATAGAAAAGTCCGCAAGCTAGTCGATACTTACCAACTGCATACTATCTGCGAAAGTGGAAACTGCCCTAACATGGGTGAATGCTGGGGGAGCGGTACAGCCACTTTTATGATACTAGGCAATGTGTGTACGAGGGGCTGCTCTTTTTGTGCAGTAGCTACTGGTCGCCCTAGTGAGTATGACAGGGAAGAGCCGCACAGGGTGGCCGAAGCAATTAAACTCATGGGAGTAAAACATGCAGTAATTACCTCTGTCAATCGTGATGAATTGAAAGATCGCGGCGCTGAAATATGGTATCAAACGGTGAGAGCAGTGAAAAATTTATCTCCTCAAACAACCATTGAGACACTTATTCCCGATGTGAGAAATAACTGGCAAGCATTGTATAGAATGATCGAAGGGACGCAAGAAGTCGTCTCGCATAATATGGAAACGGTCGGGCGTTTGTACAAGAAGGTGCGTCCACAGGCAAAATACAGCCGCAGCCTCGAACAAATCAAACGAACCAAAGCAGCCGGTAAAAGAACAAAATCAGGCATCATGCTCGGGTTAGGAGAAACAGATGATGAGCTTTTTAAGGCAATAGACGATTTAGTAGCTAATGACTTAGATATCCTAACGCTAGGGCAATACTTACAACCGACGAAAATGCACCTTGAAGTAGCAGAATTTGTCCACCCAGAAAAGTTTGCATTTTTCAAGGAAGAGGGCTTAAAAAGAGGCTTGAAGTATGTAGAATCAGGACCTTTGGTACGTTCGTCTTATCATGCAGAGAGGCATGTAAATGTGTGAACAAGCCCAAAAATATAATAATGCTTTACTTTCATATCTCTTTCCGCAAGCGTGCTACTGGAATTCCCATCTGCTCTCTATATTTGGCTACCGTCCTTCTGGCAATATTATAGCCTTTATCTTTTAGTAGCTTCTCAAGTTTATCATCAGAGAGCGGTTTTTTTTTGTCTTCTCTCTCAATGAAGTGTTTGAGTGTGTATTTCACCTCTTTGCTGCTCACGTCCTCGCCGCTCTCGGTAGTGATACTTTCAGAAAAGAAAAACTTTAACGGAAAAAGCCCGAAGTCAGTATGTACTGATTTGCTATTAGCTACGCGCGAAACCGTTGAAATATCCATATCGATTTCTAGGGCGATGTCTTTAAGAATCATAGGTCTTAACTTACTTTCATCACCGGAAAGAAAGAAGCTGTGCTGGTAGGTAACAATAGCATTCATAGTTTTCAAGAGCGTTTCTTGGCGTTGCTTGATGGCATCAATAAACCATCTGGCCGCATCGAGCTTTTGTTTGACAAAACTAACGGTCTGCCGCATTTTTTTATCTTTCTTCTTACTCTTATCATAGGTTTCTAACATCTCGTTGTATGAACGGCTTACTTTAAGATCAGGAGCATTTTTTGCGTTTAAAGATACTTCTAGCCTACCGTTTATTTCTTTGACAACAAAATCAGGAATGATATAATGTGCTTTTAGCGAAGGCTGACCTGAATTGCCGGGTTTGGGGTTGAGTTTTGTAATTAGGCTGATAGCTGCGCGTAAATCTTCTTCTGATATATCTAGTTTTTTTTGTATTTTATCGTAGTGTTTTTTCTTGAAAGCCTCAAAGCAAAGCATAATTATTTTAACAGCTATCTGTGCAATTTTTACCCCTGTTTCTTGCTTTTTCAGTAATTGAATGTGCAAGCATTCCTGAAGGTTTTGGGCAGCAATGCCGGGCGGTTCAAAATTTTGTACCTTTTTCAATACTTCTTTCACTTCTCGGTAATTGGTGCTAATATTTTGTAAGAAAGCCAGATCGTTTACAATAGATTCTATTTCTCTGCGGATATACCCATCGCTATCAATGCTACCGATTAATTGCATACCGATGAGATATTCTTTCTCACTCAGTGCTAGGTAACCTAACTGATTTATTAGACTGTCGGTTAGTGATTGAGTAGTAGCAATGGGAAATTCTTTATCTTCATTATCTGAACCCGGACCATCTCCTTGCATTTTATAGCCACTAATATCGTCTTGGTGGATATATTCTTCAATATTTATTTCTTCTAACGAGTCGTTTTCATACTGTTCAAATTGGTCATCTACCTCATTTTCCTCATTTTTAAAGACTTCTTCATCACGACTCTCCTCTAGGGCGGGATTAATTTCAATTTCTTCTTGTATTCTTGCATCAAGCTCTATTGTCGGTACTTGTAAAAGCTTGATAAATTGAATCTGCTGTGGTGATAGTTTTTGCGTTAAAGTTTGTGTAAGCTTTAACTTTTGCATAACTTCTAAGGTTGTTTGATTATTTTTTTAATGTGGTAATTTCTCTGCTAGAGCTAATACAAAACTCCATATTGAAAAAGTACTTTTTCAGAGGCTTTGCTGGGCAATATTTTTATCAGAAATATCTTTAGACAAAGTTAGTGTAGTTTTTACTTATGCAAGCAATATTTCGTTTAAAAAAGGTTCAGTATTTTTTATTAATACTGACAGGATTAATCTACCTAAAAATAGGTTATTATTCTGACAGAAGCCGTTTTTATGAGTTATTATTTTTTATCATTATACTTTTTGGATGTTATGTAGCGGCTTATCGCAGTAGCTTGCCTTTAGATCTGTTGATATTTGTAGCTATTTGTTTTAGGCTATTGTTTTTGTTTAGCATTCCAGTTTTGTCAGACGATTTTTATCGCTTTATTTGGGATGGTATACTCAGTGGGCAAGGTATCAATCCGTTTGCGCACATTCCCGAGTATTATATCGAGCAAGATAGGCCCCCTCTTTTACTGAGCCGTGAGCTATATGAGGAGCTTAACTCGCCACATTATTTTACAGTCTATCCGCCCGTGTGTCAGTTTATTTTCAGGTATGCCGTACTGCCCCTACAGGAGACTGACGATATAATTCTCAGCCTTGTACTTATGAGGATTCTTTTCTTAATCGCTGAGGTTTTAAATTTTTTCTTTTTACACGAACTGCTAAAAAAACTCTGCATCCATTCGCGTATATTATTGCTTTATGCACTCAACCCACTCATAGTTGTGGAGTTGGTCGGAAATCTGCATTTTGAGACATTAATGATTAGCTTTTTGTTAGCATCTTTTTATTTGCTCGATAAAAATAGAAAAACACTTTCGGCTATATGTTTTGCTTTTTCTGTTGCTACTAAACTAATTCCGCTCATGTTGCTACCATTTCTACTCAGGAGAATAGGTCTTAGGCAAGCCCTTCTATATTATGCAATAGTGTTAATTACTTTTGTGGTGCTTTTTTCGCCTTTTTTTGATATTGCTACCTTAAATAATATGCTCGCAAGCGTACATTTGTATTTTGACAAGTTTGAATTCAATGCAAGTGTTTATTATTTGGTCAGGTGGTTGGGCTATCAATGGGCTGGGTACAATATTATTGCTGTGGCAGGGAAAGTTTTACCCTTTATTACGGCTGCCTATATTCTCATTAGTGCAAGTGTTGAAAGTACAGCAACAAATCATCTCAAAAGATATGCTGCTTATTTGTTTAGCTTTAGTGCTTATTTGGCTATGTCCAGTGTTGTACATCCTTGGTATGTTAGTACATTGGTTGTATTAGGTATTTTGTCAAATTATCGTTTTCCTATTTTGTGGTCTGCGCTATGCTTTTTTTCATATGCTACTTATATGACCGAAGATTATCAGGAAAATTTATGCTTGGTAGCCATAGAATACATACTTGTATACGGTTATTTTATCATAGAGTACCGAAGGAGGTAATTTTCAATTATCTCAACTCATTGCCGCTCAGAATATTGACCATTTTGATTAACTCGGTATTGATTGGCTTCTTTTTACTGATGGCGTCGTGTATAGGCGTAAATGTTATTTTGTCGTTTACAACGCCTACCATCATATTTCTTTTATTATCCAGCAGTCCTTCTATAGCTGCTAGCCCCATTCTGCTGGCTAAAATTCTATCTAAGGCAGTAGGCGTACCGCCGCGTTGAATATGGCCTAATGTTGTTACACGGATGTCTATATCGGGGATAACTTCTTTTACTTTTTTAGAAATATAAGCAGCACTTCCTATTTCCTCCCCCTCAGCAACAATAACTACAGAAGAACGCGTTGCTTTTTTAGTACGTACTTTTAGCGTAGTAATTACTCCATCAAAGCTATCGGGAAGTTCGGGCACCATCACCAGCTCTGCTCCCCCACCTATTCCGGTTTGTATGGCAATGTAGCCCGAATCTCTACCCATCACCTCAATAAAGAAAACACGGTCGTGAGAGTCTGCGGTATCTCTAATTTTATCTACTGCATCCAAAGCAGTGTTCACTGCCGTATCAAAACCAATGGTATAATCCGTACCGTACAAATCGTTATCTATGGTGCCGGGTATGCCGATGGTCGGTATGCCGTATTCTTTATAAAAAATATCTACACCTGTAAAAGTACCATTTCCTCCGATGGCTACAAGACCCTCTATTTGACGCTTTTTTAAACTTTCAAAAGCCTGCCTTCTGCCCACTTCAGTTTTGAATGCCTCTGAGCGTGCTGATTTTAAGACTGTACCACCACTTTGGATAATATTTCCTACTGATTTTGAGTTCATCTTCTTTAAATCACCTTCTATCATGCCTTTGAATCCTCTAACTATACCATACACGTCAAGCCCATAATAAAGACTTCCTCTAATCGCCCCTCTGATCGCGGCATTCATGCCGGGCGCATCGCCCCCAGAAGTAAATATTGCTATATTTTTCATACTGCCTTAATTGAATTTTTGATTATAACACATTATATCGAATCTGTGAAAAGAACCAAGTAATAATTTGTTTTGTATTTTTGTCAGCGCATACACATCAACTAAATATGACAGGTAAAACTAAACCAAAGTACCCAAAAGTCAAAGCATATTCAACAATCGCCATATCTATAGCAAAAAATCATTAGGCACGTTTTGTCGCATATAATGCTCAACTTAAGTGGTCAATTATTTAACCGAGAGGCAAGGCTCACCTTTAACCATGTCAGAATTTGTTGCTGGCAACTACCATGACCTCTATCAAAGCAAAGGGGAAAAAATAAATCTCTTGATTTTTTATTTGGTAGACAATTTAAATAAGTTTTTAGTTTAATCCCTTTATTTTGTATAAGTTTGAAAGATGCCTACAAGCAGTTAAATAAATATATGAAAGAAGAATAAATTATTTCATAATGTTAATGATGATATACAGAAATGAATATAAATACTACTGAACAAGAAAATTATTGTACTCTTAGTCTCGAAGGTGAATTAGACGCTAGCTGCGCATTAATGTTAGATAAAGAAATACAAAAAATTATTGAAAAAGGGTACAAAAATATTCTTTTTGATTGTGTCGATTTGAGTTATATATCTTCTACAGGTATTGGTGTTTTTGCTTCTCATATAGAAGAATCAAGAAGTGGTAAGCTAGTATTCGTATTGTATGGACTAAACAAAAAAGTTCATAATGTTTTTGAAGTTTTAGGTATCAATCAGCTACTGCCAATAGTAAACTCTGAATACGATGCAAAAAAATATATTAATGCACAAAAAAATTGTATATAGTCATACGGATAACTTACGAAAAGTGAGGGATTTCATGCGTGAGGTTACCGCCGAATATCCTATCAGCACAGAAGATGCATATTTTATTGTCATGGTTGTAGATGAAGTATGCGCTAACCGCATCGTACACACGTTTAAAAACAACAATAAACAAGAAATTCAGGTGCTTACTTCTTATCAAAACGGTTACGTCTTTGTAGAGATAAGCGATGAAGGTGATTTTTTCGATATTGCTAGCTGGGTTCCTCCAGATATGAAGGAGGTGGTAAAAAAACGCTCGCCGGGTGGGATGGGGATAAATTTGATTAGAAAAATTATGGATGAGGTATGGAGCGAAAGAAAACTCGGCAGAAATATTTGTAAAATGTTTAAGAAAGTAGGATAAATATTTATATGCTGCGCTGCCGCCTGATCAGTCAGGATCGCTGTAAATAAGTTCAACGAAGAAACTGGGGCGGTCTACACCCAAAGCCTTGCAAGCCTCTGCGTTTAGCTGAATAATAGCCCCCTTGTCGGTAGCCTCTTTTTTAATCCTACCCACAACCCTTACCAAAGTAGTATAACTATTTTCAGGGTTGACTACTTTAATATAAGTGCCTACAGGAAGGCTAGGATGTAAAGCAAGTTTTCTGTTGGTAATTCTTTTAGTTTTGATATTTTCAAGAAAAGCCAATCCCTTTTTTTTATCTAAACCCTTAGAAGCCTCTTCAGCATCGTCGTTTTTTACCTCAGCTTTGGGTGATGCTAGGTCAGGATCGTTGTGCTTGATAGTTAGTTTTTGTCCAGGTTTAATAGTGTTTTCAACTAGGTGATTCCAGTGTTTCAAACTGTCTATATCAATGCCATATTGCTGAGCGATAAAATAAAGCGTCTCTCCTTGGCTTACCGTGTGAATATTTTCATATCTGTATCGCGTGCCAGTAGCTTTATCTGTCAGTGGTTTATTTATATCAGCAGACAACGCTGCCGACTCAACTGCCGTGCCTTGCTCAGTACTCGCTTTTGCAGACAGTAAATTAATCGCCAGCGAAATACCCACATACAAATTTTTAGACTTGAGCTGGTTTTGGCGAATAATCTCATCTTGATCTACATTAAAAAGCCTTGAAATTCTATACAAATTGTCACCTTCATTGATTTCATACCGAAAAATCAATCTATATTTCCGAATATTTTCACTGTTAAAAGGAATAGAAACCCTATCACCGGGTTTTACTAAAGCACGATTATTGGGTATTTTTTTTACTATATCATTTGTCTTTATATGGTATTTCTGACTAATTCCATATAAATTTTCTTGTGGTCTGACAATATGATCGAAATAGTAATGATCTCCTTTTTTGTATACATTGACAGTATCTTGAGAAAATGCAGTAAAAAAGAAGTTCAAAAGGCAAATAATTAGAAAAAATTTACGAGGCTTCATAAGTATTTTTTACTTTAAAATTTTTATTTTTTTATGATTTGAATTGTTTTAATTCCTTCGTCGTCAACGTACGCCATTTACCGCGGGGCAGTCTGTGTTTAGTAAGTCCTCCGTACACTGTTCTATCGAGCTTAACCACCTCGTAGCCTAGGTGTTCGAATATTCTTTTGACAATTCTATTTTTTCCCGAGTGTAACTCAACGCCCAGAGATTTATTATCTGGCGACACCACAGAAATGCCGTCAAGATCAATCGGGCCGTCTTCCAGGGCGAAGCCCGTTGTAATTTTCTGAAAATCCATTTCGGTGATTGGTTTATTTAGCTCTACCAGATATATTTTTCTTACCCTTCCCGAAGGATGAGCTAATTTTTTAGCTAGCTCTCCATCATTGGTAAAGAGCAAAAGTCCGGTGGTATTTCTGTCTAGTCTTCCAACAGGGTAAATTCTCTCTTCACAACTATTTTTGACCAAGTTCATCACTGTTTTCCGCCCTTCAGGGTCTTGCGTAGTAGTGATATAATCCTTGGGTTTATTTAATAAAATATAAGTCATTCTCTCGGGGTATATCAGTTTATCCCGATAATTTACTCTGTCCTTGTGAGGATTCACTTGGTAACCCATGGCGGTGATAACAGTACCATTCACTCGAATAAGACCCTCAGCAATTAGCTTGTCTGCCTCTCTTCGAGAACAAACACCCGAGTTAGCAATATAGCGGTTTAGGCGAACAGTGTCCAAGTAGTGAAGCGGTGAAATACTTAAAGCATTTTTAGGCTTCGTATCGGCTCGTTTTTTTTTAGTGTGCTTTTTAGTTTGGTATTTCTTGTTGCTTTTCGCTAAGGGCATAGCAGGTTCATGTTTTCATGCTTTACAAATAGGATCGAGAATATATCGCAGCTGAACCTCTAAATAGGCTTTTGGGCGACTGATGGGACTTGAACCCACGACCCCCGGAACCACAACCCGGTACTCTAACCAACTGAGCTACAGACGCCATCACTTCTAATGAACGCAAAACTAATGGTCGGCTCTCATTTGTACAACTTTTTTTGCTAATTGCTCACCAAAATTTTGCTTAAAAAACGTTATACTGATTCACTTAATGTGAGTTATCAATTATAATATTTTGTTAACGGTTTATAATTTTGCGGCTGTCAAACTGTTTTTTATTCATTTAAAAATATACAAAGATTGCCCAGATTGCCCATAAAAAATAGACATCAATATGAACTCGGCATCATCGGTAACTGTGCTTACCTGTCGCTCATCAACAAAGATGCAGCCGTTCAATGGTTGTGTTGGCCTAAATTTGACAGTAGCTTTATATTCGGCAGCTTGCTGGATGCAGGCGGCAGCGGCGAATTTAGTATTCTACCCGCCGAGTCTGACTATGCTACCAGCCAATATTATATAGAAAATACCAACGTGCTGTGTACTGAGTTTGAAACGGGTGGAGGAGAAAAATATAAAGTAACAGATTTTGCACCGCGATTTGAGCAAAACTATCGCTACTATCGTCCTTTAATGCTCATCCGAAAGATAGAACCCATGAGTGATATGCCCGTTATTCGCATTAAGTGCGAGCCTGTGGGTAATTATGGCAAGCTAAAACCCACTACCGCTATGGGGAGCAATCATATCATGTACTTGGGTTTTGAGCAGCAAGTGAGGCTAACGACCAACGTTTCGCTCAATTATATTATGGAACATGAGAGTTTTGTATTGAATGAACCTAAATATTTGGTACTTACTTACGGTATTCCGCTAGAAACTTCATTGGAATATACAGCAGAAGATTTTCTAAAAAAAACCATTAAATATTGGCACGATTGGGTAACTACTACCAGCATTGGTACTTTTTACCAGCAACAAATCATTCGCTCTGCCTTAGTACTAAAAATCCATCAATACGAAGATACGGGTGCCATTATTGCAGCCGCCACTACCAGCTTGCCCGAATTTCCACAAAGCACACGTAATTGGGACTATCGCTATTGCTGGATGCGGGATACTTATTACACGCTCACAGCTTTCAATAATATCGGGCATTTTGAAGAAATGAAGAAATATTTTAACTATATCGAAAATGTAACCCGCCACGAAAATGATCGCTTTCAGCCTCTATACAGAGTTGATACTAAAAAAGAAATAAAAGAAATAATACTCGATTATCTTCCTGGCTATTTGGACAACCAGCCCGTCCGAGTAGGCAATGATGCTTATACTCACATCCAGAATGATGTATATGGTCAGGTATTAGTATCCCTGCTTCCGTTCTATACCGATAAACGCTTTATCTCTCGCGACAGAGTGTACTCTCTTCGATTGGTCGAACATGCCTTACAGAAAATAAAAGACACTATGGATGAGAAAGACGCAGGACTGTGGGAATTTAGAAATACTGCTCAAGTACACTGCTACACTTTGCTATTTCACTGGGCGGGTAGCTCAGCAGCTTATAAAATAGCCAGTGCTTTCAAGGATAGGGTATTGATGGAAAAAGCCATGAAACTACGTGATGTTGCTGCCAAAAAGATACACTCTTGCAAAATTCCCGGAACAGACGCGTATGCTCAAGCCATAGGCTCAAAACACCTCGACGCTAGTTGTTTGCATCTGATTACGATGCGTTATTTAGGCCCTAATTCCGAAGAAGCGCATCAACATTTAAAAGAAATAGAAAAAACGCTAAAAGCCGAAGGAGGTCTATTTTATCGCTACAAACACGCCGATGATTTTGGAAAGCCGGAAACAACTTTCCTGATATGTGCCTATTGGTATGTGGAAGCACTGGCTTGTGTGGGTAGAATAGATGAAGCAGTAGAATATTTTGAAAATCTAAGCAAATACAGTAATTACTTAGGACTACTTAGCGAGGATGTTGATGCGCAAACCGGCAGCCAGTGGGGAAATTTCCCGCAGGCTTACAGCCATGTGGGGCAGGTAAATGCTGCCTATCGCATTGCGAAAAAGTTAGATTATCCCAATTTTTATTGACTATTTAGTTTTCTGTTTTCTTCACAACCTTCACAATAGCTACTACTTCAAAAGCCGTGTACGCAAAGTATAAGACTAAAAAGGTAAGTGCTATCACAAGCAAGTCGGCTCGAAACAAAAGACCTAGTAAAAGTATTAACAAAAAAGAAATAGCAATTTTAATGCCCAGAGTAGCCATGAAAGCAGTAACAAAACGGCTGCTATTCTCTTGATTAGCCTTTAAAATACGGAAGTGGGAAAAAGCACTTACTAAGAAAAAATAGAGAAATAGAAAATAGCAAACCACAGGAACACCATTTTTGAGTATGAAATTAGTAAATGAATAAAATATACCCATACCTATTGCCGTGAATAGCAGCAGAAGAGTAAGAAATTGCTTATCGTATTTCATGTATATCCCTATGATTATGAAAGCAACCAACTAGCAAGCAAACCTGTTGATAAGTAGAGCTATTATAGCAGATGCCTTATTCATTATTTGTGTGTCTTGACAAGCACAAACTAGCATAAAGCAGGAAAAGGTAATTACAGAAGAGTTTTCCGTCATAGAAGCTTGGATACTAGTATGACCAGAGCAAATATTCGTATTCCAATAATTTATACAACACTTGTTCTGAGGCTTGCAAAGCTCTTTTATTATTGGAATACATATCTACTATCATGTTGTTTTGTGGGTTTTCGTATTTAACGAGTCGCCCGCGGAATAAACCTAAATCAAAAGCCTCATCAAGAGACCGATGTTCTGCAGAGTTGGCCGAATTGTACCAGATGGCTTCGGGATTGTTTTTGAAAACCGCATTTAGTACCAATTCTTTATAACTAAAAGACGCCAACTCTTTTTCAATGCCTGCTGGGCTGTACTCGGAGGGAATGATTAGCGTAATTGCCAGCAAGTCGTGTTTCATTCGGGATTCCCTTTTGTCAAAAATTAAATCTTCTTTTAGCTCTATCAGGTACAGTTGGCGGGGTAAAAACTCATTATCTTCTGCTATGCTGGTCTCTTGTTTGTTGTTATTATTATCTATCCACGTTTCATTGTTCCAGGTATCTTGTTGAAATTCAAGAGTTTCTATTGCTGGGTCAGGAATAGTTAGTTTTTGGAGAAATTCCTCTATACTCATTCTAGTTTCTAGCGAGTCACTTTTATAGGGAATAATTTGGCGATTTTTTACTGCTTTGATGAGTATTCTCGATATTTCGGTGTCTTGCGCAAAAAAGGCACTGTTGAATTTAGTGCGCATATCTATCCTAAACCATAATGATTTTTTAAACATAATATCATCTTTTCTTACCGGTCGGAGAGAATGGGGGTTATAAAGCTGTTCATATTGTGCCAACCCCGTAGCAGGATACATAAAAATTGTGAGAAAGAATATGCCTGTAATATATCGATCTGGCTTCATAGTTATGCTATTTTAATTTGCTACTGACATTATGCGTCTGATTTTTTCAAAAATCAAAGTAACTGTATTGTCAAATTATTATAAAAATTTTGTAACTACATAATCCCAGTTTCAGAGAAAAGTATATTACGAATATATGTCTTAAATTTTTTTTCGATAAACATAGCAAAGCCGATGCCAATATAATTGATAGTAGCCTAATATTTTCTTCTTTTCATCATAAATTGTTAATTGCTTAACTATTTTTACACTTGCTTATTCAAATTGTCTTTCAGCACTGGCTTCTTCGGCGATGTTTATTTGTTTTTCTGTCAACCTGTAGAGTAAGCAAAAATATTTATACGGATTAGTATTTAGAGTACTCTCTTAATAGCTACCGCTATTTTATCGGTAAAAGCCTCGACATCTGACATCTTTATCGTGCAGGATATTACCAAAGAAATTAATCTTCCCACAACTTGCTGTGCACGAGGCAATGAAAGGTTTGTATAATTTTGCGGGGCACCCAAGTGGTGAATAGCTAGCTTGGCAGGAAATTTCAACTGTTTTATGTGGTCCCACTGATTAATAAAATGATACATATTGGTATACCAGTATGCCACTCCACCTATATTGTCTTTAGCAAATTGTGCTACTAATTTTTGCGTTAGTTTTATGTTGGGTGTGAAGAAATTTAAAAAAGTGCCAGAGTCTCCTACGACATCTATAGGGTTGCGAAAAGTAATACCATCAAAGGCTGAGAGACGTTCTTTCAGGTAGGTTTTATTCGCCTTCTTTTGTGTGCGAATATCAACTAGCTTGTGCATTTGTGCTAAGCCTATGGCAGCATTTATTTCTCCAATACGATGGTTAAAACCTAGTATCGGGTGTGCTTCCATGCCTCTATTATCGCCAATATGTGAGTGTCCGTGGTCAGTCATTTGCGCTATTAGACGATATTTTTTTTCATTGTTTGTGATGCAAACACCCCCTTCGCCACAAGTAGTAATTTTAAAATAATCAAAAGAAAAGGCACCAGCTTTACCAAAAAGCCCTACTGATTTTCCTCGATGAAAAGCCCCTAAGGCCTGGCCGGCATCTTCTACGAGCAGTAAATTATATTTTTTACAAACAGCCATGATTGCATCCATATTGGCGGCTGCACCACACATATGTACTAAAAGTACTGCTTTAGTACGAGGCGTAATCGCTTTTTCAATACCCTCAGCACTCAAACACAGGCTCTCGTCAATGTCTGCAAACAAAGGCAAAGCACCAGCTAGCAATACCGACTCAATAGGTGCAACATAAGTAAAAGGTGGCACTATCACCTCGTCGCCAAAACCAATACCTGCTGCTGCTAGTACGGCTGTTACTGCTGCTGAGCCACTTGACACAGCGTGTGCATACTTTGCTTTAGTAAACTCACAGACTGCTTCTTCCAACTCCTTGGCTTTCCACATACCTTTTCTAATATGTTCGTGGTTATAACGAAACAAAGCCCCTGTTGCTAACACATCGCTTGCTTGCTTGCGCTCTTCAGCACTAAAAACTTCCATTCCAGGCATGTACAGTTCAATTAAAGAGAAAAAAATAACTCAAATAATATCCACTATTTCACTAACGATAATAGAGTTTGTGAAAAAGCTTACATAAAGCTACGCGTATATATGGTAATTACGGCAATCTCACACTCGCAAACTCTAGTAATTAAATTATGTTTCTAAACAGCCCTATTTCCATATAATCGAATTATACGATTGAATAAATATTCCGCTGTTTTTTCGTTTCGCTTTCCAAGCAAGCAATGGATAAATCTTTTCTCATATCTATCAACAGCAAAATTCCCATTAAGCCCGGCCGTATAGAGGTAAGTTATTTTTTGGTGTTTATGATTTAATGAAAAAAGACGTTTCTACACTGACGCACTAAAGTATATGAAATTAATTAAGAAAATGACAAAAAGTATCACCTCTTAAACCCAGTCGTATAGTTTCAAGTGGTATTACTTCACTGGGGGTGATATTTCCTAAATTGACATTAGCACCAAGCAATTTGATAAACCAGACCTGCTGCGTCTTCTGGGGGGCTTCCCAGATGATTTTTTCAGAAGGAATTTTAGTAATAATCTCTTGTACTAATCCGGACCTTACTTCGCCTGAAGATCTGAATAAACCTACATTTCCTCCTTCTCTGGCTTCACCAATAACCTTCCAAGCACCTGCGTCTAATTCGCTTTGCATGAGTTCAATCCACTTATAGGAAGGGATGATTTTTTCGACATCTTTAGAGCCTACTTCCGACAAAACAACTACTTGTTTGGCAAGCTGGCTAATATATCCACATTTCTTGTCTTGTGGGAGATCTATGCAACCGTCAGATACTTCTGCAAAAGTCATTTCATATTTGTCTAGCACTTTGCGAAAATCATTAAACTGACCTCTGACGGTAAAAGCCTCGAACAGAGTCCCTCCAAAATATGTAGGTATATTTGCTTGTTTATATAATTGAATTTTTTCTTTTAATTTCCTGTAGATGTAAGAGGTAGCCCATCCGAGTTTTACAACATCTACATAATCACTGGCTACTTCGAGAAAATTTTCTGTTTCTCTTAATGAGAGTCCTTTATCCATTGCCATTGTAAAGCCGAAATCTCTGGGTTTTATCGTACGCTTGGGGAGGTTTTTAAGTTGGTAATTTTTGTTTGAATTCATAAGAATGTCCAATAAATTAGTCTTTCAAATGTTCAATGATTTGGCAGAGTATTTTTTGTGATTGCAGGTTGGGGAAAAAATCGTATAATTCAATATGTAAATCATAGTTGAGCAACAAGGCGTATTCTAAATAATGCAAAGCGTCCTGATATCTTCCCTGCAATAACAGGTAAGCAGCCATGCGATATAATATGCGAGCATTTTCAGAGATTTCTTCTAGTGCACATTCAAGGATTTCTGTAGCAGCTTTGGCGTCGCCCTCTTCATATTTGTACATAGACCATTTCAACCATATATCTACATTTTTTCCTTCCAGAGTGGCGGCATTTTCAAAAGCTTCGTGTGCTGAAGTTGGGTTACCCATCTTAGCTTCCAACTCAGCAAGCAAAAGCCAATAATCAGCTTTTTGGTCGTTGAATTTGATAGCTTTTTGAACAGAGTGAATCCCTTGTGCCCATTCCTTCCGCTTAGCAAATATCTGTCCCATCCGAAAGCGAGCCTCGTCATAGCTAGCATCAATTTGAATGGCCTGCTGAAAGCAGATGAGTGCCTTTTTATCTTCATTACATTCCTGATAGCAGCACCCTAAGCGGCAGTATATGCTGGGTACAGCTTCTTGGAGTAGCAGTATCTTGTGAAAAATCTCAATGGCTTCCCGGTAACGCTTAAGTATCGCCAGTACTTTGCCGATATTATAATAAGCTCGGGTGTATTGATCGTCTATCAATACGGCATATTCATAGGCTTTAACCGATTCCTCATAGCGTTTTTGCATCAAATAGGTAGAACCTAAATTATACCAAGCCACCTTATCATAAGAATTTTCATCAATATATTGGTTAAAAAAATCGACACAATAGTCGTCTTTTTTAAGTGAGCGGCAGCACGTTACAAAGTCGTAGAGAGCCTCTTCGTGTTCCATATCCTTAAGAAGGATCCATTTAAAGAACTTGATGGCTTCATTATAGCGCCGCTGCTCCAAATAGGCTTTACCCATACCATAATAGGCAAGAGTATTTTGCCCCGTCTGACGAATAACTTGCTCGAAATAAAGACGCGCCTTGTCGTATATGCCTTTTAGGAGCAAAATATCAGCTTTCATCTGAAGAGTTTGCGTACTACTGGGCAAGAGGTTTTCTGCTTTGTCAACTAAATCTAATGCTTGGTCGATTTCTCCGATTGCCGTAAATATTTTTGCCTTGCAAAGTAGAATTTCCGTAGAGTAAGGGTACTGACCATTAGCAATCTCATACACTTCATCAACTTGGGTAAGTTTATGCTCTTCATAATAATAATTCATCAGCTCTACGTAGGTCTGTTCGTCTAAAAAAGGAACTCTGCCTTTTTCAAGGCTCGACTCGTAGTATTGGAGGCTCTGAGCAAGTTTGTTTTTATCATTGTCAAATGCGGGCATTCGAATGAATTTTTAAGGTAGTTAAAGCTATATTACTTCTTAAAACACGTTCCTAAACTAATATATTTGTTTGGTAAAAACAATTAACCATTTGCAACTAACAGCTTATTTTAATATTTTTATTATCCTTAAGACGAGCCTCAGCATATTTTTCACGTATTTACCGCAAGTATCTGCGGACAAATATCTGCTAAGCTTTGTTCTAAAGGCTTAAACTGAAAACCAAGTGTTTGGCATATTTTAGTATTGTCGTAAAACTTAGTGTTACTAGTTACTTCTTTGTACATCTCACTAGAGATAGGCACAGCGTTTTTATTGAAAATATTTAAAATTCTTCCTGTGTACATGGTCATTTTTAAGCTCCAAAAGCTGGCTTTCCTACTAGGTGGGGCAATATTAAAAGCCTCAGCAATTCGGGTAAATAAATCGCGATAAGTAATATATCCAGCACTCAAAATAAATCGCTCACCTTCAATGGGGTGGTGCAGCAGATCCCATACAAGAGTAGCAAGGTCTTCACCGTCTACATAGTTGATATGGCTATCTATATAAAATTTATTTTTTTGCCACACAAACTTAAACAACTGCCCGCTACTTCTGCCCCAATCTGACACGCCGAGTACTATAGAAGGATTCACAATAACAGTGCTTAAACCTTCTGCTATTCCTCTCCAGATTTCTTGCTCAGCTAAGTATTTGGAAAGTGCATATTGTGAAAAATAGCCTTCCTGCTCCCACTTCGTCTGTTCGTTTATATGCTTATGCGATTTGGCAGTATGTAAGGCAGCTACTGAGCTAATATAACATAATTTTTTAATACTAGGAGCTGCCAAGCAAGCATTGACAATATTTGCTGTACCTCTTACATTAACTTGCATCAATTGCCGCCGCATATTGGGTGCGAAAGATACTAGACCTGCAGCATGAATAACATAATCGCTTTCTCTGATTATGTTATTTAATAGTTCAATATCAAAAATATCACCTTCAACCCAGTGGATTTTATGCTGAATGTCTGTGATAAAAGACAGGTCACTATTCGGGCGTTTTAATGCCTGAATAGCTCCGCCTTGCCGAAGAATTTTTCTGGCGATATAAGCACCTACCAGCCCGTTACATCCGGTAATAAAATAACTCACTGGATTAATTTTTGAGACTTGACCTCTGTCAAAATTTTTCCAAACATATTACATAAAGTCATGTATAAAGATTTTTATATCATATGCCTCTACTTTTCTTTTATGCGATCGTAAGCCGATGCGAGAGGCTTTTTTTCAGAAAAAGATTCTATCAATACTGTTTGTGTTGGGAAAGCAAAGCTAACGCTTAATTTTTCAGCCAGCCGAATAATCGCAATCATTACTTCATGGCGAGCTTTTAGTTCGCTCGGCCAATCGGGCGTATGGAAAAATATGTAAAATAATATATCTAAAGAAGACGTACCAAAGCTATTGAGGTGAATTTCAAAATAATCCTTACGCGTATGTGGATGATCTGCCACAATTTGCCTCAGCCCCTGCACAAAAACTTCTATCAAATCGGCAGGGGTATCGTAAGTAACAGCAATACTTGTTTTAAAGCGGCGATATACGCGTATACCCATATTATCTACGGCCATATTGGCAATACTACCATTTGGAATAGAAACAACAGAATTATGAAAAGTTCTCACACGCGTTGAGCGAAAGCCTACTTCTTCTACTGTGCCATCAACACCCTGCGCAATCACCCAGTCGCCTACCTGAAAGGGTCGGTCAATAAAAATCATTAAAGAGCCAAATAAGTTTTTGATGGCATCCTGCGCTGCCAGAGCAAAAGCTAGGCCGCCAATAGAAATTCCTGCCAGCAAACCTGTGATGTTAAAATCAAGATTTTGTAGGATAAACAAAACCCCCGCAGTTACTATAAACAGCTTGAGTGATTTTCGGATTAAAGGAACTAGCTGGTCGTCTAAAATACTCTCGGTTTTAGAGGCAGCAAGGTGTAAGTAATGAGCCAATACATCAATCAATCGATAAAAAATAACAAGAACTAGCAGCGGAATAAATAAACCAGAAGCAAAAAATATATACTGCAAAAACGCTACTGGCAGTTGAATAACTTTAATAAATAAAGAAACCAAAGCGATCATTAGGCATACACTCAAGGGTTTGGCAACGGGTGTAATTACCGTATCAGCTATTTTCTGATACTTCTTCTTAATGAGCAAGCGACGAATCAGATGCTGAATAATAATGGCTAGTAGTTTGTAGCCTACAAAACCAAAAATCACAATTATAAGCATGGCTATATGCTGCCATACGTATAGTCCCAAGTATTTTGTATTTTTTTTGCTAATATTTAGGTTATAAGCCCATTTGACGAATTTATCCGTACCAAAAGGATAGACTTTTCTAAATAGCTTCGGAATAGCATCAACACTCTCACGAGCATACAGCCATTGGTCACCTTTTTTGATCAGGTAAATTTCTGGAAACTGCTCGGCAACAATATATCGCTGCAGGTGATTGATAGAATCCATGTAATTGGAGTCCCTACTGATAAGTGCAGTGTTGATGTAATAATGACTACCATCATAAATTTGCTTTAGCTGAATAGCCCGTTGGATTTTATCTTCTTTGGAAAGACTCATCGCATCGAGGGTTTTTGCAGCTATATCAGGATGGAAATTGTCGTATTGCAAAAACTTCAAATGAGTTGTTACCGAATGGTAAGGCGAGCTGAGTTGCACTCGCTCCTGACTAGGGTTAGCTATAGCAAACCTGTCGTAGTGTAACGAATAAATTAGGATAATAAGAAAAAATTTTTGCATGCTAAACATGGGTTATTTTAAAAATTAATTCTTTCAATATTTGGCTTGGACTGGCTACGCTGCCTATTCCCTTTAGACATAAATCTGCCTTGTGAAGATAGCTGATAATTGTTAATACCTGATACAGAGAATAATTTTTTCGAGCAGTAATATAATCTTTGATAATATAAGGGCTGTGTACATCCAAACCCGTAATAGATTTCAACTCACCTTCAGATTTACCACTATTTTGATGTAAGAGTAAAATTTTAATAAAATAATTAAACAGCAAGGCTACCATCGGTATGACGGGATGATCCTTCGGGTTCATTTCAAAATAATAAATAATACGGTGGGCTTTGAGTATATCTTTGTGAGCCAATGCAGTTTGCAGTTCAAAAATATTATACTTTTTACTGGATCCTATATGCTCTGATACAAAATCTTCATTTATTATAAATTGAGCTTTGTTTTTACCGACTAATACTTTGTCAATTTCATGTATAATTCGCGATAAATCATTGCCGATATATTCAGCTAACACGGTGGCAGCAGGTGCTGTTACTTTAATATTTTCTTGGCGGCAATATTGGATAATCCAAGCTGTCAGGCGATTGTCATATATTTTTTTAGCGAGAAAAAAAGTGGTGTGTTTTTTAATTTGTTTTTGAAAATCATTTCCTGAAGGTAGTTTTTTAGATTTATAAACCAGCACCAACACAGTAGAGCTAAGCTGTCGATTCAGGTAGTTCAATAATAAACTCTGCGCCTCCTTTTTATGAATATCTTGTATTTCTTGTGCTTCTTTAATAATAACTACTTGTCGTTTTGCCATCATGGGAAACTTACCAGCCAGCTCAACTACTTGACTTACCGAAACCTCCTTGCCATATACTATATGTAGATTAAAACCTTTTTCAATCTTACTCAACAGATGTTTTTCAATATAGGCAGTAATACGATCGAGATAAAAAGGTTCATCTCCACACAAAAAATAGCAGGTGTCATATGTTCCTTTTTCAAGACTTTTTATGATATGTTCATAGGTGTGAGCCATAAATAACTAATTCTATAATTTTAAGCTTAGATATGGGCAGCATGAAAATAGAATAGGATTTAACTAGAAAAAACACAAACAAACCCCCAATTAATGCAAATAGCAAAATAGCCTACCTAGAATTTAATGGTATTTTCATAAGAATTGATAGCTCTTTGAGCTTGTTTTTTGATTTTTACGCTTTCCTTCGTAACACAGCTAACGAAACACATTGAGAATAAGAACACTCTCAGTATTTTGCGTACCTCCCTTTTTAACGTTGAGATTTCTACCCACACAAATCCTGTGAGCAAATACGAAATTCTAGGGAAGTTGATAAAAGTATGTAAGTATTTCCTTTTAATTAATACTAGTTTGTTTTATTTACTATTTTTGTTCTATTATTTTAGAAAGTTCAAGCAAATACATAAAAATATATCTAATTATGCCATTATCAATTGATACAGACAATTCTTATACTTTATTTCTAGGTACCAGTGGCTCTATCAAAGACAGTAGTATTATTACGCCTGAAAATATAGCTGCTAATTTAATAGAATTGGCAGCTATATTGAAAAATAAACAACTAGTAGGTATACCTGAATCAAGTATTGTCCAATTATTGGATGAAAAAGATAACATTAAGATAAAAGAACATATTGCGGCTGGTTCTGAAGCGTCAAACAGTGCTTTTATTCTCTACTATACAGGTCACATTCTTCTTAAGAAGAATGCGCTTTACCTGGCAACGCCTATCTCTACAAAACAATATATACAAGTCAACGGAATCTCTTTGACACATATTGCCGATATATTGAAAGATGCACCCGCAGCCACGAAGCTCCTCATTTTTGACGCTTACTTTAGCAGTGAAGAGGATAGCCAAGAGGATAAGCAAATTGTTAATAGTTTTCTACAAAAAATGAGTTGTGAAATAGAAGGTATGCACTTTATCAGTACTTCACCCCAAATAAATGGTAGTGCCGCTCAGGATAAAGTCAATCCAGCATATTTTACCAAAATTTTAGTAAAAATCATGCAAACGGGTATTAAAAACAATAAAGATGCCATTACGCTAAAAGAACTATATGAAGCAGTAAATAAGGAGCTTAAGCAAGCAGGAAATCAAAGTGATATACTTATTAGCAACCGTTCACTCAACATTGACTTTAATGTAGCACATAATAGCCTGCATATCAATTTTAATAAGCTAATAGAAAAAGCTGAGATAGCTTTTAAAAAACATAATTTCAAGCGAGCACTTACCTTCTACAAAGAAGCACAAGTATTGTACGATACCCAAGATATTCAGAAAAAACTGACTTTTTTGAATTTTCTTCTAAAAGCAGAGCAGTATTTTGATAAGTGTATATTTGCCAAAGCAAAAATTTTTTATGAAAAAGCCCAGCGAGTAATTGCGCTTGACTTGGTCAAAGAAAAGCTATGCATCTGTATGGAATATATTGCTAAAGATTTACTTGAACACTCAAGATACGATCAAGCTAAAATTATCTATCAAAACTTGGCAACACTAAAACCTGATGATAAGAATTATGAACATCAGATTATTACCTGCGATCGTCAAATTAATTATAACAGCTTGGTAGATAGAGGCGATGCCTGCTATTTTAAAGATGATTACGCAAAAGCACGTGGGTACTATTTGGAAGCACTTAATATTTATCGAGACAGCCGGGTGGTACAACGTAAGAATACCTGCGAGCTATTTATAGCAAAAGAAGAGGCAATCCGAGAAAACTTGACAGTAAAGCTAAGAAAGCAGATTGAAAGTGAGTATACACATAAAGAAGCACATCAGCAAAAAGCAACCGTCAATGAAGCAATGCAAAAAGAACTTACCGAAAAAATAAAAAGAGAGCAAGCAAAAGTTTTTGAAAATACTTTTTGGAACAGAGCTTCACTGTGGAATACGCTTGAAGGCTACCAGTTTTACTTGGATTTCTATCCAGCAGGGATGTATGTTGCAAAAGTGAATAAACGAATTGAGCAGTTAAAACAAAAACATAAAGCAAATAAAGTAGTAGCGCAAAGCACCACAACAAAAGATACGTCTGAGCATATATTCGCACCAGCAAAAAATATAACCGACGAACTATCCAAAAGTGCATCTGCTCTGCAAGTAGGTACATCGCAAGGGCGTTTACCCACTTCGGAGAATACCGAAACGCTGCCGGAGCAGAAAAATATCAATGAAACAGGGCTTAGCCCTGAAAATATCAGCACTAAAATACCGCAGGTAGATAAAAATAAAACAATGCTTATTCAAACAGCGAATGAATCTAAGCCTATTGTCAGTGAGGAAGAAATGTGGCGTATTGCTCAAGAGAAAAATACGGTAGAAGCTTACAAAAGCTATTTGGATAATACGGAAGAATCAAAGTATGTTATTGATGCTTTTTACATGATAAATAAGTTGAAAAACCAACACACTTTAGCAGGGGAAAGCGGTATTAACGACCCAAAAACAAATGTTGAGGTATCCGCTGAAAGTAATTCAAAAACCACTGCAGCATATGATTACATACCTGCTGTTGAACAGGAATTGAATCAAAAGACTTAAATCAGTACAAAATTAATGAATTATAGCTATCTTAACAGCAGTATACTAAAGTATCATTGGGATGAAGCCAAGTCCAAAATCAACGATTTAAAAAATAAAATCAAATCAAAAGAACAAGAAGATTAGATACAAGCACAAGTGGCAGATAGTGTTGAGGCTTATACAGGATATATAGAAAAATATCCTGTAGGTAGCTTTTATGCCAAAGCAATGTTCAGATTAAAGCAACTCCAAGCAGGTAAATAATAAATAGCATGATCGTGTGCTGATATATCAGTTAAGCTAAAAGTCAAAAAATGAGTCAAAGAGATAACTCACTGCACACAACAGATTGGGCAGTCGTCTTATTGTACTTTGCTATGGTTATTTTCGGTTGGGTAAGTATTTACGCTGCCGATTATGACCCACAAACACAGAAAAGTATTTTTGATACGAGTACCTATGCAGGTAAGCATCTTATCAGGGTTATTGGATCCTTGTTTTTAATTTTAATTATTGCACTGAGTAACTTGAAGTTTTATAATTCTTTTGCTTACCCCATATACATTTTTTTTATTCTGCTGCTCATCCTAGTTTTAGTGTTTGGTAAGGAAGTGGCCGGCTCCAAATCATGGTTTGACTTGGGTTTTATTAGAATGCAGCCTGCCGAGTTTACCAAATTTGCCACAGCCTTGGCAATCGCCCGTTTTTTAGAAGATCCGAGTATAAAAGTCAAAAAAACAAAAAATTACCTTTTTCTTTTCCTTATTATTTCAGCCCCCATTATTTTAATTATTTTACAAGGAGATACGGGGTCTGCCTTAATATATTTTGCTTTCATTGTTGTATTTTATCGCGAGGGTTTATCCTCTTTTTTTATGTTTTTTGGTTTTTTCTTGATTATCATTTTTATAGCTACTCTCTTTTTGCTAGAAAAGTATTTTACTTACTTGGTGGGAGCAATATTGGCAATCGGTATGTTGGTAATGGTATTTTTGCAAAAGCAAAGCTGGAATAAATTATTGCTAATTACTGCTTCAACAGCCTTAGGACTATTTTTTGTTTTTTCCTTTAGTTTTATATTGACAGATGTATTGAAAGAGCATCAAAGAAAAAGAATTGAAGTGTTCATTAATCCGAGTTTAGATCCCTTAGGTTATGGATACCAAACTACCCAATCGAAAATTGCTATTGGTTCGGGTGGTCTAATTGGCAAAGGCTTTTTACAAGGCACACAAACCAAATTTGAATTTGTACCAGAACAAACCACCGATTTTATTTTTTGTACCATTGGCGAGGAAAGCGGGTGGGTGGGTAGTGTGGTACTTATCGCCTTATTTACTACACTGCTGTTTCGTTTAATTCATTTATCTGAACGGCAGCACTCCCGATTTGCCAGAGTGTATGGCTATGGAGTAACTGCTTTGTTATTCTTGCATTTTACCATTAATATTGGTATGACCATTGGTTTATTGCCTGTAATCGGCATACCTTTGCCATTCTTCAGTTATGGCGGTTCTTCTTTGTGGGCTTTTACTATTTTGCTTTTTATTTTTATTAAAATGGATGCACACCGCTACCAAGTTTTCACCCGGCTAGCATGAGTACACGTTTACAAAAAATAAATTAATATTGAATTATGTGATTAAATACGTACACAAATGATATTAAATCTAAGAAATCCATTGGCCGTTTTTGACTTAGAAACCACAGGCACTGATATTATTAAAGATAGAATTATTGAAATTTCTATTATCAAAGTGATGCCCAACGGTGACAAACATGTATATACTCAAAAAATAAACCCTACTATTCCTATTCCGCAGGAAAGTAGTGATATTCATCGTATTTATGATAAAGACGTAAAAAATATGCCTACTTTTAAGCAAGTAGCTCACAAAGTAGCCCAGATGCTCAAAGGCTGCGACCTATCGGGTTACAATATCCTAAAATTTGATATTCCGCTATTAGTAGAAGAATTTCTGAGGGCTAATATTGCTTTTGAAGTAAAAAATCGTAAAATGGTGGATGTACAAAAAATATTTTACTTAATGGAGCCGCGTACCTTATCGGCAGCATATAAATTTTATTGTGGAAAAACACTGGAAGATGCCCATTCTGCCGAATCCGATGCATTAGCTAGTTTTGAGGTGTTGAATGCGCAAATTGCCAAGTACGAAAACACTAGCATCAATGATAAAAATAACCAACCCCACCAACCGATTAAGAACGATATGAAGGCACTTAGTGAAATTACTATGTCAAACTTGGTCGATTTGCCCGGAAAAATGGTTTATAACAGCCAAGGTGTGCCAGTATTTAATTTTGGTAAGCATAAGAATAAACCCGTATTAGAAGTGTTAAGGAAAGAGCCACAATATTATGACTGGATAATGAAAAATGACTTTGCACTCCACACCAAAAAGAAACTTACAGAAATTAAATTAAGCGAGTTTAATCAACAGTAACAGCAATTATAGAAACTATACACGAAAACCTATTACTGAGATAGCATCTGTCTGCTCGGCACTACCTTCCCATTTCATAGTCATAAATGCTCCCAGAACGCTGTGTCCTGTACAGTCGGCAACTACAAGTACCGTGTGGCATTAGTGCCATCTTTCTTCTTCCGTCTACACTTTTTACTATGCTTTGAGTATGGTCAAACACTTGAGTTGGAGTATTGCTCGGTCATAATACGCTGACTAAGCTTTGGATAGAAAGGCAGTTTTTTGCAATAGCAGCATAAAAAATAATTTTTAATTTCAGTTTGGCATAAATGGCTTTCTCTTATACCAAGCGGGAGCAAGACACGCAAGCATAATGATTAAACTTTTGATTTTACAAGAGAAGACAAGTATTTTTTCTCAAATCGGACTCACTATCGCTTTGTGTGCTTATGTAGTAGATCATGCACAAAAACCAACCACCAAAACGTCGTCAGTTTGCTCTTCATCACCTTTCCAGTTTTTAAATTCTTCTGCCAGTAGTAGTTTTTGTTTGTCTATTTGCAACTGCCCAATACGCCCAATAAGTTCTCTAAACCTGCCGATCATATATTTCTTTTTTTTACTACCATAGCCGCCGAATTGGTCTGCATAGCCATCAGAAGAAAGATAATAGGTACCTTGTGTTTGCATACGCATACGATGGACTTCAAAAGTTTTATTTTTTATCGTATCTGGTATATCCTATGGCAGAGCGTGAACCTTTTATTTGTTTTACGCCTTCTGCATTGACAAAATAAATTGGTCTTTTGGCTCCTGCATATAACAATTCTTTATTGATATGATCAAATACGACGATGCCGGCGTCCATTCCCCCTTGTAGTTCATATTTCCCATCGCTTGAACGCAAGGCTTCTGATACTTTTTTGTCTAATTGTGCGAAAATTATTCCTGGATTGATTACTTTGGCTTCAATAACTATTTCTTTAAGAAATATACTTCCCATAATGGTCATGAAGGCACCCGGTACACCATGACCTGTGCAATCTCCTACCACGAGTATTGTTTTATCGATGCCTTTTTGTCTGTCCTTCATATCAGCAGCCCAGTAGAAATCGCCACTTACAATGTCTTTGGGTTGGTAGTAAATGAAGGAACAGGGTAACTTTGTTTTTAATAGTTTTTCATGAGAAAATAAGGCTACTTGTATTCTCTTGGCATAATTAATACTTTTAGTAATATTTTGATTTTTTCTGTCGAGAAGTGTCTTCTGTTGCTGTGAATCAGCATATAGGTTGGCATGGTTAATAGAAATAGCTAATTGAGAGGCTAGAATTTCTATTATGTAAAGTTCTGTTTCATCAATTGGTGTTTTTGAGTAGGCATTCTCAAGATAAATATATCCAAAGATTATATCTGATTTTTTTAGTGAAAGTAAGGCATTATATGATCTCTGTGTAAAACTGTCTATATGTATTATTTTATGTAAAACTTCTTGAAAAATTGCTGTGTTACTTACTTTTCGTAATGTAAAATATTTTTGGTTTTTAAATACTGTTTCATACAGCACCATGTGTGTGCGTTCTATATTGGTACTTTTGTATAATATATTAGCAAAGCAGTTGATCAGCGGTTCAAAATCAATTTCTGAAGATAATTCCTGTGTAGCTTGATTAATTGATTTGAGGATTTGGTTACTTTTGTGCGATTCTAAAAGTTGAATTTTCTGAATGTAGCTTTGTGCTGCTTGCTTAATCGTGAGCATTAAGTCTTCGAGCTGCCAAGGCTTGCTTATATAGCGATATAGCCCACCTCTATTAATGGCATTTTGCACGGCTTGCAAGCTGGCTTGCCCCGATAATAATATTTTAGGAACTTCGGGTTTTATTTTATTAATTTCTATCAGCAGTTCATCGCCTGACATTTTGGGCATGAGTTGGTCGGTTACTACTACTGCTAGCTCAGAGTCTTTATCTTGTTCCAATTCTTTGATCAGATCTAGGGCTTCAAGAGCATTGTCAGCCAGTTCAACATCAAAATCATCACCCAATACCCTAAGAATATTTTCTTCTAATGTTTCGAGGATTGATTTTTCATCATCTACACATAATATAATAGGACGCAGCATAGGTTTTTTGCATTAAGTGCAAAGCATTTGCTCGTATAAACAAAATAGAATGGACCATTTTAGGTTAGAACAAGTGCTTACTCCTCTGAAGAGGCTACTAATAAGTTTAGTTTATCTCGTAAATGCTGGGAGTTCCAAGGTTTTTGAATATACGAACTCAAATCGGCATTTTTATAGGCGTTATCTACTGCATGGGGGGGGGCTTGCCCAGTTAATAGTATTTTTCGTACTTGGGGGTATTTTCGGTGTACATTAACTAAAAATTCGTCTCCTTTCATACCGGGCATCAACCAGTCGCTAATCAATAGAACGATACTAAAACCATCTACAAGCAAATCTTCAATTACTTCAAGTGCTTCTTGGGCACTTTCGGCAGTTTCGTAGAGATATTTATCGCCAAACATAGTTATGAGCTGTTGCTCAAGTGTGTCTAATATTGGTTTTTCATCATCTACACACAAAATAGCTTTTTTCATCATTTCATTTTTCTTAAATAATTTCTTCGATAGAGAGGGATTTAGTGTATATTTTTAATAAAATTAAACTAAAAGATTTTTTTAATCAATAAAGGTAGAAAAATGTATTAGCATTTTACATGCGAGTACCTGCCATCTGCATGATTTTTTCACTCGCAGCAGCCAATGGAAGCACAACACGGAAACATGTGTGTCCCGGTTTAGACTCAATACGTATTTCACCATTGTGTTTTTTGATAATCTTACGGCAAATACCCAAGCCCAAGCCTGACCCCATTCCCTGTTTTTTAGTTGTAAAGAAAGGTTCAAATATTTTTTCCTGTAAGTCCTGCGCAATGCCACTACCCGAATCGATGATTTCTACCACTGCTTTTTCTGCTTTTTTAAAAATGTTAATCTTCAAATTGCCCTGATAATCCATCGCATGAATGGCATTTTGGATAATATTGGTCCATACTTGATCCAACTGGTCAGGTAAACCCATCACTATAATACTACCCTCACTGTCTGAAAAGTTCCTTTCTAATACAATACCTTTCTTCATCTGGTTGTAATACAGGGTTAACACTGTTTCTAAGCCTTGTACTACGTTACACCTCATCATATCCTCTTGATTGCTATGGTAGGCATAATTTTTCAAGGCAAACACAATCTTTTGCATTTTACTAACAGCAGATTTTGTGTTGTTTGTATTAGTGCCAATTTTCCCTAATTGTATTACCGCTTTCAGCATTTCGTCACGGTTTTGGTCCTCAAATATTTGCCGATATTTTTCTAAGTCCGAGATCAAACCTACTCTAACTAGTTCTTGTGCCAATAAACGAGTATTTTCAATACCATATTCTTTCAATTGGGCATCTATTTTTTTCCGACAGATACGCTCCTCTCGCGTAGACAATATTTTTTTAGAATTCACCCCTTTCACAATATGTTCTATCATAGAAAAAAAAATATTTTCAATATCTTTTGACAGGTTTTTATAAGTGCTAGGTAAATCATTAACAACAAAAGATACTACATTTTCTAGGTTGACTATTGAACCGTTAATTACACCCAAAGGGGTATTGATTTCATGGGCAATACCACTAATAAGACCACCTAAAGAAGCCATCTTTTCTTTTTCTACTAATTCCTCTTGTGCTTTTTCTAAATCAATTTTCTGTTTATGTAGGGTTTGATTCATTTTTTTCATTGCATAAATTGCCTGGCGTTGTTGATTGATAAAATAATTGGCTAAAAAGAAAAATATTATTCCAACCATAGAAAAATTAAACAGAAATAAGCCCTCCTGAATATTTTTATTTTTTAACTGCGCGGGGGCAAATTGCGCAAAAAAATCATTGAGATGAATCGTAAGTACGGTAAAGATTAAAAAAATAGCTAACCACCCAAATACATATCTGCCTTCGTAAAAAGTTAGGCAGGCAACCACTGTCAATAAAGACCATAGAATAACCATGCCGGTATAGATGCCGCCCCCTAAAATTGCCTGAAAAATAAATGGAAGTGATATACTGGCAAGCCCCTGAACAAAAACTACACCATGAATAAACAGCCTCTTATTAAGTAAGAGTAGGTTGACAAGCCAGAGAATTATATAACCAAAAGGGATTAGTGCGGCAAATCTGAGATTGAAATACAGACACAGACACCCCCATATAAATGCACCTATAGACAGCATGCTTGCAAAAAATAAAAAAGGCAACGATTTACTAGGAGAAATACTCGGCACTAGCTTTTTAGATAAATCGTTAATGAGTCGACTAATAGTAAGAGTAAGCATTTTGTTTTCAGAGTGTTTGTATAGAGAATAACTAATTTGCCTCAAAGAAAGATAAAAAAAATTATTAAAACAAAGGATAGTAAACTAGCTCTGTAGTTATTTTTGAGCATATTATAACACCTTTGTAACCGATGTTGCACGGCAGCAGTTTAGCCTGAACTTTTCAGGTAAAACGTCTTTATGAAGTTTACAAACCAATTTACATAAACCGTTTGACCTTGTAGAGTTAATTCATTTCAAAGAAAAAAAGCAAGCAACTTATCGCCAAATTGCGCAGGGCAGTCCTTTTTCGATTAAAAAAATCACTTAGCAATGCAGAAAATAATGCCTTTTTAGTTGAAAAGATGCTATCATAAGACTGTATAATGTATATTCGGTAAAACGAAAAAACCTAAAAACGAAAAACCAATTATCCAATTTTAAGCACTTATTAAACGTTATTATCAGGGCTAAAATTCATGCTGATTACCTCTGTTTTCATTGGGTTATCAACAGTTGCAACACTCACTTTAGTCTTAAAAGAAATTTGCTTCCAGCCATTTTTTTCAGCATATCCACTCAATATATCAGAAGGATAGCTGCTAAGTACAAATCTACCCTTCAAATTTCCTAACAATACCAAAAGGATTTCAAAATCATTTTCACTGTAGCCATCATGGTACTTCATAGTTGAGTTGAAATATGGCGGTCCAAGTAAAATAAAGTATTTTTTGTATCCGTCTTCGAAATTACACCCAAAGCATCTCTGCAGAATATCTGCGCATTTTCAAGCCTCTTCAAATAGATTTCATTGAATGCTTCTTTTTTGTTCATGAAACGAACTGATTGACGTTTGTACCTTGAAACCCCCAAAGAAGTCAAATCACTTACAAAGGATTGATTAGTGAGTAGAAAAAATGCCGCAGCTCTATCTAAATTGCTGTAATTTGCCGAGTTCAAATATACCTGCCTCGCCTCTGAAATTCACTTTCAGAATGTAGAATACAAGAAATTTCATCTCTCAGCTCCGAAAAACGACATAAAATACCTGTTCAAACCGAGCAAAAAAAGTAATATAAAAATATAGCAAAAATTGACAGAAAAGTATTATAAATAGATTCTTTTGTTTAGAACAAATTAGGTAATTCAAGCATTGAAACAAGCTACAATAAGTATTTTTTCAACTGAAAATGGGTTTTAGTGGCTGTAGAGGGCTAAAATCGCTTTATGGAAGTGTTAATTTTGCACTAGTAAGGTTCACTTTTTGAAGTTGGGCGTATGAGGTATATATAAGCATTTTTTGCGTAAGTAGGTGATTTTCAATACTTTCTGAGATTATGTCTTCTCTTCCTTATAATGGCCTTTTGGATCTACCCCTTATACATAAAAAGGCTGACAGTTATTATGTTCAATAAAAAACTTTAACTCCAATCAAAGAAGTACGAGGTAGTTATTTGACTTAAAGAATTGAACGGTAGAACATTACAGTGATTGACGGGGGAATATCCAAAGCAAGACAATGTCTATCACACGCTCATTGATGAGTAGTTATTCCTCCTATCTGAATTAGGGTGAGGTGGAAAGATTAGAGCCTTTGCCATTAAAAAGTGGTGCCGTTTTTCTTATTCATTTCTTGATGTATGATAGCTGTTATCAATATTTACCTGTTTTACTTCATCTGAACAGTTCACATTTTCGTTGTGGAAAAAGTCCAATACTCATTTACAACCCACACGAGTATACTTCCTAAATAAAAGGCAAAATTCGCACATATCGTCCTATTTATTTCTCTCCTGAGTGAGGGGGTCTACGAAATTTTTTTTTAGGTGCAGCCATATTATCGGGTCTTGGCAGAAGTACTTTTCTAGAGAGCCTAAACTTTCCGCTTCTGCTGTCTATATCTACTAATTTCACTTTTACCTCTTCCCCTTCTTGCAGCACACCGTCCATATTTTCATGCCTACTCCAGCTAATTTCTGAAATATGCAGCAGACCCTCTTTCCCTTTGAGGAATTCTACGAAAGCTCCAAAGGCGGTAATAGATTTAACTACACCTCGATAAATTTTTCCTACTTCAGGGACAGCTACAATATCTTTAACTATCTGATAGGCTCTACTTAATGAGTCTTTATTGAAACCAAAAATACTCACTAGCCCAAAATCATTTTTTTCCTCTATAGTAATAGTGGTACCGGTTTCTTTCTGTATTTCCTGTACTACTTTCCCTCCCGGTCCGATAACTGACCTAATATAGTCTTTTTGTATTTTTATAACTTCAAACCGCGGGGCGTGTGCTTTGAGGTTTTCTCTAGGCGCGGCAATAGTTTTCTGCATTTCTTCAAGGATATGTATTCTGCCTTTTTTAGCTTGATTAAGTGCCTCTTGTAGTATTTCATAAGAAAGCCCATCAATCTTAATATCCATCTGACAGGCAGTGATGCCTTTGCTTGTACCAGTAACTTTAAAGTCCATATCTCCTAGATGGTCTTCATCGCCAAGTATATCTGAAAGGATGGCGTATTTACCCGTTTCGGCATCCGAAATCATGCCCATAGCAATACCTGACACACCCGAACGGATTTTTATACCTGCATCCATTAAAGCTAGAGAACCTGCACAAACTGTAGCCATAGAGGAAGAACCATTAGATTCTAATATGTCGGAGACAATTCGGATAGTATAGGGGTTTTCCTCATGGGAAGGCAGCAGCCCTGCTAATGCCCTATGTGCAAGGTTTCCATGACCAATTTCTCTTCTGCCTGGCCCTCTGTTCGGTTTCACTTCCCCCGTTGAAAAGGCAGGAAAATTATAGTGCAACAAAAAACGATTAGTTCCCTGCACCATAGCGCGATCAATGATCTGCTCGTCTAGCTTAGTACCTAAGGTAAGAGAGGTAAGCGATTGTGTTTCACCTCTGGTAAAAACAGCTGAACCGTGAGCAGAAGGAAGATAATCTATGACTGAACTAATGGGTCGTACTTCATCGGTCTTCCTACCGTCCATCCTGATGTTTTCGTTGAGTACAAAGTTTCGGCAGGCACACTTTTCAGCAAGGTTCAGGTATTTTTTTATCAAAGTATATTTTTCTTTATTTTCCTTCTCTTCTTCGGCAAGAGTAGCCCAGTATACTTCTTTAATTGCATTGAGTGCTTCTTTTCTTGCTTTTTTATTTTTTATTTGTTGCCCAACTACCTGATACATCTCAGCGTATACGGCATCATTAATTTCTTTTTTAAGGTCTTCATTTTCTTGTATGAGAGGAGTGTAAGCTCGTTTTTCCACCCCTAGTTCTTTCGCCAGTTCCCCCTGTACTGTGCAATGTGTTTTAATTACTTGATGTGCTACTTTGATAGCCTCAATCATTTCCTCTTCAGACGCTTCCTTCATCTCTCCTTCTACCATTAATATATTTTTAGAAGTACCCGCAACAATCATGTTAAGTGTAGCACCATCAATGGTTTCTTGGTTGGGATTGACCTTGTAGCTTCCCTTATGTAATACTACCCTTACTTCTGAAATGTGCTCTTGAAAAGGAACATCCGAAACTGCTAGGGCCGATGAGGATGCTAAGGCTACCAGCGCGTCGGGCAGTACCTGTTGGTCGGCAGATATTAAGGAAACATTAACCTGCGTTTCATGAAAATAGTCTTCGGGAAAAAGTGGTCTTATGGCTCGGTCTATTAGCCGAGAGGTAAGTACCTCATGATCGCCCAGTTTACCTTCTCTTTTCAGAAAGCCGCCGGGTATTCTTCCACAAGCAGCAAACTTTTCTTGGTAGTCCACAAATAGTGGAAAAAAGTCAGCGTCCTTACATGGTTCTTTTGCAGATACCACTGTAGCAAGAACCATGGTATTACCCATTTTTAATACAACGGCACCATCAGCTTGTCGCGCTAAGTGTCCGGTTTCTATACTAATAATTTGACCATCAGTTTGTTCGATAGTTTTAACAATTCGGTTGAAACCCATATCTGTTGGGGGTTAGTGTAATAATTTTATTTTCACATTCGTAGCCTATTTTTGATGATACCTTACCGAAACGCAAACGTAATTACTTCAAGTATTTATTTCACGTATACTACTTAACAGAAGTTTCTCCTATTTCGGTCTGTTTGAGAAGCAATGACAGGCAATTTTCAAAGTGTGTAATAAGGAAATTTAGGCAGTTTTGGCAGTCAATAAACTTTAAAAAAACATTGAATGACCTGGAAATTTACTTTCTAATACCTAGTTCCTTAATAATCCTTCTGTAACGGTTGATTTCTTTATCTTGTAGATATTTTAATAATTTTTTTCTTCTACCGACTAACTTCATCAGTCCAAGTCTGGTAGCATTGTCTTTTTTATTTGACTTCAGGTGTTCTGTCAGGTGATTAATTCTGTGGGTAAAAAGTGCTATCTGCGATTCGGGAGAGCCAGTATCGGACGGAGATTTTTTGTAAGCATATTGTTTAAAGATATTAGCTTTCTTTTCCTTATCTAAATACATGAAACGATAGTATTAACGTGAAATATAATATGTGTCTCTCCTTTGCTAGTACTATTTCAGTTTCACCTGAAACAACAATAACAAGAAGACACACCCAATCGGCACAAAAGTAAAAAAGTAATTTTTATAATCAAAATAAATATCTTTCTGAGTAGATAAATATTTAACCTTCACCTGCCGTTTAGAAATATGTAGCATAGGCACGAAATGAGCTAAACAACCAACCTAAAAAGTGGTTAGATTGTATGAAAACAGGCTAAATCCATAATCAGACAGCTGCTACAAATTGAATCCCGATATAAATAAAGTATGAAATACATTATTTCTTTAGACCAAGGTACGACTAGTTCCAGAGCCATTTTGTACAATCAACAAGGTAAGTGCCTTGATATTGCACAAAAAGAATTTACCCAAATATTTCCCAAGCCCGGTTGGGTAGAACATAACGCTGAGGAAATATGGCAAACCCAATTCAAAGTTTTCGAAACGCTTTGCTTAAAAAACAACTTAGCTGCAAAAGATATTGTAGCTGTCGGGTTGACTAACCAACGCGAAACTGCGGTAGTGTGGGATAAAAATACTGGCAAACCTGTGTATCGTGCCATTGTTTGGCAAGACAGACGCACAAGCGATACTTGTGAGCAACTCAAAACCGATGGACTCACTGCTCATATCAAAAAGACCACCGGTTTGGTCATTGATACGTATTTCTCTGCAACTAAAGTAAAGTGGATATTAGATAATATACCAAATGCCCGCAAAAAAGCCGACCGCGGTAACTTGCTATTTGGTACTATCGACAGCTGGCTGGTATGGAATATGACACGAGGCAAAATGCATGTAACTGACTACACCAACGCAAGCAGGACGCTAATGTATAATATTGTTAAACTTTGCTGGGACGAGGAGTTATTGAAAATCTTTGGCGTACCCCAGTGTATGCTGCCCAAAGTAAAACCTTCATCAAGCATTTTTGGCTATTTTAATTACCTAGGAACAGATATTCCCATAGCTAGTATTGCTGGTGACCAGCAGGCAGCATTATTCGGGCAGGCTTGTTTCGATGCGGGAGAAGTAAAGAACACTTATGGCACAGGCTGCTTCATGCTGATGAACACTGGCGAAAAGATGATGGACACCGACAGCGGTTTGCTTACCACCATTGCTTGGGGCTTAAACGGAAAAGTAACTTATGCACTCGAAGGCAGTGTATTTGTGGCAGGGGCGGCTATACAATGGTTAAGAGACGGCTTGAAGATTTTAAGCAATACAGCAGACTCGGAAAAAATTGCCCAGCAAGCACAGCCCAACCACGGAGTATATGTAGTACCCGCTTTTGCCGGTTTGGGTACTCCTCACTGGGATATGTATGCTAGAGGAGCTATGTTTGGACTCACTAGAGGTACTACACAAGCTGACATCATTCGTGCTACTCTCGATTCGCTCGCCTACCAAACCAGAGATGTATTGGACTTGATGCAGCAGCAGGCAGACCTCCAACTACAAACGCTTAAAGCAGACGGTGGAGCAGCATCCAACAATGTACTTATGCAATTTCAAGCTGATATTTTGGGCGTAAATGTAGAAAGACTCGTATCAATAGAATCTACAGCAACTGGTGCAGCCCACTTAGCCGGTATCACGATGGGTATTTGGGACCAGAATTATATTTGCAACAAGCCAGCCCTAGCACAAATTTTTAAACCACAGATAGATCGGCAGCAAAGAGAGAATTTATATGAAGGCTGGAAAGTAGCTGTACAAAGAGTTAAAAGCTGAAATACAAGCCAATTTTTAGCCTATACTTGCTAATTTTTAATGCCAATGAATTTTCTTTCTTCTTACAACAGACCACATCTGATAAAGCAATTAAGCATCCAATATTATGACTTAGTAGTGGTAGGGGGTGGAATCACAGGCTCAGGTATTGCCTTAGATGCCGCTTCCAGAGGAATGAAGGTGGCTTTGCTAGAAAAAAACGATTTTGCTTTCGGAACTAGCAGCCGTTCTACTAAGCTCATACATGGCGGTTTGCGTTACCTCAAGCAGTTTGAAATTGCTTTAGTACGCGAAGTAGGACGCGAGCGGGTGATTATCCATCGCTTGGCACCGCACTTAGTTACTTCAGAAAAAATGTTACTTCCACTCATTAAAGATGGAACTTATAGCAAACTCATGACATCCGTCGGGCTATTTGTTTATGATCTACTGGCTGGCGTAGAAGATCGAGATCGACATGTGATGCTTTCCGAGGAGGAGGCACGGAAAAAAGAACCTCTCATGCGCCAGGATATTCTCAAAGGAGCAGGACTTTATGCCGAATATCGTACTGACGATGCCCGTCTGACGATTGAGGTGATCAAAAAGGCTTTTCTTTATGGAGCTCATTGTATAAATTATGTGCAAGTAGAAAATTTTATCTATGAAAAAGGGCGTATCGCCGGTGTGAAAGCACAAGATATGAACAGCAATAAAACCTGGTGTATTCGTGCTAAATATGTAGTCAGTGCTACAGGACCTTGGGTAGACCAACTGCGTAAAAAAGACGAAGCAACAAGTAAGCAACGCTTGTTTTTGAGTAAGGGAGTACACATAGTAGTCGATCACATACGTTTTCCCATACAACAGGCGATTTATTTTGACATACCCGACGGCAGGATGATTTTTGCCGTACCCCGTGGAAAGTCAACTTATATTGGCACAACCGATACGCATTACAAAGGTGATATAAATCATGTGTGTGCAAATAAAGATGATGTGGCCTACTTAATTGATGCTACCAATCATGCTTTCCCTAGTGTTCAACTCACTTTTGCAGATGTGCGTTCTAATTGGGCAGGTTTACGACCACTGATCTTTGAAGAAGGAAAGTCGTCTTCGCAGATTTCGCGCAAAGATCAGGTAATTGTTTCTGCCGCTGGGCTCATTTCTATTGCAGGCGGCAAACTAACAGGCTACCGCAAAATGGCACAAAAAATCGTCAATATAGTTAACAAAGCCCATGAGAAAGACTACAATCAAGCATTCAAATCTTGTTATACTGATAAAATTCATTTAGGGGGTAGCAATCCTTTTACCGATGCTGATGCAGTTACGCAATACACCCAGGATATTCAAAGACAAACGAAATATTTTGGCCTTAGTACTCATCATGCGCGGTATTTGGTGAGTAACTTTGGAAAACAATCGGAAGATATTCTGGCTAAAATACCCGAAAAAGCAAACGATAACCCAGAGGTTTTACTAGCCCGAGCAGAACTAAATTACACACTCGAAAACGAAATGGTTTTTACACCAATGGATTATTTTATGCGCAGAACTGGTCGTTACTTTTTCGATATAGAAAGTGTGAAAAAAATATACTTGCCAATCCTACAGGATTTTCATCGAGCTTTTAAATGGGATGCTGCCACTTTAGAGTGCAACCGAGCTATTGTGGAGGAATCGATATATCTTGCCACACATTTTGAATAAAAACATAATAGGCAAGCTATGTAATGTATTTTCCAAAACAATAATCCAAAATCTCAAAAGCTATCTCGGCCATTTTGTTTCTTTTATCATCTAATAGGGGATTGATTTCTGCGAACTCAATGCAAACTACTTTATTTGTATCTAAAAAACCTGTAATAATATTTTTAGCTTCTTCAGGACTAAAGCCAAAAGAAACCGGTGTACCTGTTCCTCGTGACACAAAATCACAATCTAAGCTATCAACATCGAATGTGATATATATCGCATCGCATGTTTTTAGTTGCTCAATGGCTTCGCGAAGGCATTCTTGAATCCCTCTATGTCTTATTTCGGGAACACTATAATTTTTTATCTCTTTATTCTTGATGATAATGTCTTCAGCTTCTTCGGTATCGCGAACACCAAAATAAAGCAAATCTTCAGGTAGAAATTTTGCTGCTTTAGTGCCTAGTTGTTTTAAACTATTCCAATGTTTTAGAGTTTCTTCTTGGGGGCTATTTTTATACCTATCGGGTAAGTCTGTGTTATTAAAGTTTAGCGCAGCGGCTAATGGCATACCATGGATATTTCCTGAAAGCGATGTATACGGAGAGTGTAAATCAGCATGAGCATCTATCCAAATGATGCCCAATCTGGCATGTGGGTCAGCTGCTTTTATTCCTGAAATAGTGCCTAAGGCTGAGGAGTGGTCTCCGGAAAGTACTAAGGGAAAATTTCCGTTTCGTAAAGACTGATGTACATTTTGGCAAACCCTTCCACACTGCTTTACTACATAGCATATCCTTTTAGCAAAAAAACTATTCACCTTATAGTATATTGCTTTATTGTCGGTATCAATATCAATGAAAGGTACCCTGTTAAAAAAATCATTGTTTGCGTTGATAGCCGCTATTTCCATAGCATCAATACCCATATGAGCTCCTCTGGCTCCCCCTCCTATATCCGAGCGGTTCTTGATCAGTTTAATCTTCATCTTAAAAAGAATTTAACAATTTTTATGCGCTTGTCCTCGGGACGCTAAAATTAGAACTTTATGGCTAAAAATGGAAAATGCTTTTTGTCTTTTAATTATTTCCATTTACTTTTACTTCCGACATGATAGTATGCTCGACATGATACCGTATTAAACATGACAAAAAGAAAATTGAGAATGGGCATGATAGGAGGAGGCTTAGGTGCTTTCATCGGAGATGTACATAGGAAGGCAGCTTTGCTCGATGGAGGCGTCGAACTGGTTTGTGGTGCGCTGAGTAGTACTGCTGAAAAATCAAAATCTTCTGGCGATGCTTTAGGTCTTAACCCCCACAGGATTTACAACTCCTACGAACAGATGATTAGGAAAGAAAAAGAACTTCCCAAAGATATGCGTATGGACTTTGTTTCTATCGTAACGCCAAACCATGTGCACTTTGGTCCGTCAAAAATGGCTTTAGAAAACGGTTTTCACGTAGTGTGCGATAAGCCCTTGTGTATGAATTTGGAAGAGGCTATGATTTTGAAAAAATTAGTAGAGTCTAGCGGGCTAGTTTTTTGCCTTACTCATAATTATACTGGCTATCCTATGGTGAAAGAGGCTCGCCAATACATCAAGCAAGGTAAGCTAGGAGAAATTAGAAAAGTAGTTGTGGAATACGCGCAAGGGTGGTTATCAGAAAAAATAGAAGATGGCTATCAAAAGCAGGCCGCTTGGCGTACTAATCCTGCAAAGTCCGGCATTGCAGGTTGTATGGGAGACATTGGCACCCATGCCGAGAACTTGGTAGGATATATCACCGGGCTAGCTATTGATGAGTTGGCCGCCGATTTGAATATATTTGTAGCAGGTAGGGCCTTGGATGATGATGGTAACGTGTTATTGCGCTTTGAAAACGGAGCTAAAGGAATATTATGGGCAAGCCAAATAGCAGCGGGAGAAGAAAATGAACTATCTATTAGGGTATATGGCGAAAAAGGTGCTTTGGAATGGTTGCAGTCAGATCCAAATAAACTCACACTGAAATGGCTAAAAAAGCCTCGTGAGGTGCTTAAACCCGGCAATGATTATTTGTCATATGTCGCCAAGACTCATACCCGCATTCCTGCTGGTCATCCTGAAGGTTATTTAGAATCCTTCGCCAACATTTATAAAAATTTTGCCCTAGCTGTACACGCGCATATTGATGACAAAAAAATAGATGATGCAGTGGAGTTTCCCAATATTTATGACGGCATTAGGGGGATGAGGTTCATAGAAACTGTTGTCGAGTCGAGCTGCCATAATGCAGCTTGGATGAAAATGACCAACGAACAACAAGATTGAGGGTTACTCTTCAGGCTTTTTCCAACAAAAAAAATTATATTTCCATAATTACATACAACTTATATGACTGTACCTCAAACCGTAATGACTGACACCTATGCTCAGCTTTATGGCACTTACCTGTCTATACGCAAGCAAACCCAAGGAATATGTACTCCACTTTGTACAGAAGACTACACGCTGCAGCCCATTACCTTCGTCAGCCCTCCAAAGTGGCATCTAGCACATACCACCTGGTTTTTCGAAGAGTTTGTTTTGAAGAAGTACATGCCCAATTACTGCGTGTATCATCCTAACTTCGGTTATTTGTTTAATAGTTATTATAACGTCGCAGGTGATAGAGTAGTGCGCAGTAATCGCGGTAACATGACACGCCCACAGGTGAAAGAAATATATGATTATAGAGCCTATGTCGACAAGCACATGAGAATACTTTTAGATAAAGGGCCTATAACACAAGAGGAAGTAGTATCATTGATAGTTTTGGGTTTGAACCACGAACAACAACATCAAGAGTTACTACTTACAGATTTAAAATATATTTTTGGACACAATCCGTTATTTCCTGTCTATTGTAAAGATTTTTCTTTGGTAGAGCAATATAACAAGCAAGTAGATGAAATAACTGTTGCCGAAGGTATTTATGAGATAGGTGCTGAACTAGAGGGTTTCTGTTGGGATAACGAACTGGGTAGACACAAAGTATACATACAGGCTTTTGAAATGTGCCAAGCACTCGTTACTAATGGCGAATACCTTGAGTTTATCAATGACAAGGGCTATGAGCGTTTCGATCTTTGGCTAGATGAAGGCTGGAATTGGGTGAATGAAAATGCTATTCGCAGCCCTTTGTATTGGCATCAAATAGACCATCAATGGTATTATTATACTTTCGGTGGCTTGAAAAAAATAGACCCCAAGGCTATATTGTGTCATATTAGCTTTTACGAAGCAGCGGCTTTTGCTGAATGGAAGAAGATGAGGTTGCCAACCGAATTTGAATGGGAAGTAGCCTCCGAACGAATCCCGTGGGGTCTTCGGTGGGAATGGGCAAACAGTGCTTATTTACCTTATCCGGGCTTTGAAAAAGTCAGCGGTGCCATCGGTGAATATAACGGTAAATTTATGGTTAATCAAATGGTGCTGCGCGGTGCCTCAACAGCTACTCCTACAAAGCACAGCCGCAAAACGTACCGCAATTTCTCTCATCCACACTCACAGTGGCAATGTACAGGAATACGATTAGTAAAAAAGTAATGGCTATATTTGAGCAAGATATTTTAAAGGGTCTGACCGCACCACAAAAATACTTACCTTCAAAGTATTTTTATGACGATAAGGGTAGTCGTATTTTTCAGGAAATTATGCAGATGCCCGAATATTATCTCACCAACTGCGAGTATGGAATCCTACGAGGACAAGCCCCTAACATCAGCGAGTCCTTATGTTTTCGTACTCCTTTCAGGATCGTAGAGCTGGGTGCTGGAGATGGTAAAAAGACCAAAGCCTTATTACAGCATCTCACCAACCTGCCGGTGGATTTTATTTACCACCCTATCGATATTTCTCCCGAGGCTTTAACTGGACTTAAGCAACATTTGCAAGCCGATTTACCTAACTTAATAATCGAACCTTTTGCTGGAGATTATTTTGAAATACTTACTCATTTAGATTTGAATGGACAATCCGCTTTGTTCTTATTTTTGGGTGCTAATATTGGTAATTATGAACCTGCCAAAGCCTTGTCTTTATTACAGTTTATAGGTACTTATATGCGTAAAAAAGACAAATTATTGCTGGGCTTTGATCTGGTAAAAAACCCCTTCACTATTTTGAAAGCATATAATGACCCGCGTGGAATTACCCGACGCTTTAATTTGAATCTGTTAACACGAATCAACCGGGAGTTAGGTGCGGACTTTAATCTGAATCAATTTGAGTTTTACACCCACTACGACCCTTCGAGAGGAGAAGTAAGAAGCTTCCTAGTGAGTTTGGTAGAACAGACAGTTTGCATGAACGCTATCAGGCAGCGAATTAGCTTTAAAAAAAATGAGTTAATAGCTACCGAGTTGTCAAAAAAATACACTTTAAAAGAAATAGAAATAATAGCTTCAGATACTGGATTTGTTTTGCACAGACATTTTTTCGATAGCAAGATATACTTTTGCGATAGCCTCTTTGAAAAAAAATAAATTCAGATGATTATGATTGCTTTGCTTGAATTATTATAAACTCATAATTTTTCTACAACCATATAAAAATACCATTTATAAGGGGTAGATCCAAAAGGCCATTATAAGGAAGAGACGACATAATCTCAGAAAGTATTGAAAATCACCTACTTACGCAAAAAATACTTACATATACCTCATACGCCCAACTTCAAAAAGTGAACCTTACTAGTGCAAAATTAACACTTCCATAAAGCGATTTATACTCGGCAAAACAAAAATTAGAAAAAACGAAAATATCACTTTATCAATTTTAAACACTTATTAAACGTTATTATTAGCCCTAATAATTTCAGCATATATGCAATGCAATTCATGAAATTTTTAACTTCACTGTGAAATTCAAATCATTGACATCTTCCTCTCCCGATTCACCTTTGTTTAATTTTCCATTCATCTTGCCAGAGACTTCATAATCTTTGTCGGCAAAACCAGCTTTCACCGCTTCATTCAACTGTATGCTCAAACCATCTTTTGGCAGATCCGCATGCTTTAATTTTAGATCAGAAATACTCCAATCGCTGAGATTACCTAGCAAATCATTAACGCTCAGTAACTTTAAATTATGCTGCTTTGCTATCAGTGTTAGCCCTCTAAAATACATCTTGTTAGGGTAATGCAAGCGCAAGCGAAAACTGCCGACCACTAAGTCTGAAAGAGGCTTTTTTTGAGTTTCATCAAAACCCGCATCAAATTCGCCACGCATGTTGTTGTCTACAAAAATGATTTTATTGAAAGCAGAGAAAATGCTATATTCTACCGATCCTATTATAAAGTACAGATAGCACCCTGCGCCTATTTTTTTGTTCTCATCTACAGGAGCGTTAAAATCACTATCTAAAGAAAACTGCCCAGTGCTATTGTTCACGCCAGTAAACACATTTCTTAAGTTAGAAAAATTGCCTAAAAGCTGAATTTTGTGTAATCTAGCACCCGATACATTAATAATAGGAGTAGTGTACTTGTTCTCAAAACTAGGCTGCCAAATGAGCTGCTCCTTGCCATTACTGGTCACATATACTCTATAAAAAGCAAAAGAGGCATCGCCTATATTCCCCACATTTTTGCCATTCCAAAAATGCGGAGAGCTTTTTGAAACAGAAAAATCGCCTTCAGAAGTATTATTGAACTGCGGGTCGGCACTAATTGAATGATTTGCAGTCGTACCTACTGCACCTCCATAAGCGTTAAAATGCGACTCTTTATTCGCGCTTGTATCGCCGCTGCCATCTACCACCGTGCCAATATACGCGTTGTTTTCAATCGGGTAGGCATTTATTTTTTTATACCAATTGAAAGTGAATGCCACCGAACCTTCAATGCCGTTTTTATCATAACATTTGATGTTTTTTAAATTGCAATTAGTGAATATATTATTAGATGTATCCAAAGGGTTATACAGACTAAATACGGGGGGAGAGCGTTGCAACTATTGCTCAAATGACCCGAATCCCTCAACGCTTTCACAAGTACATATGCTTTAATAAAAAATGTACTTAATTTTATTTCTTTTTCAGTTTCGTTTATCAGTTTCACTATGCCTTTAAAATATACTACCTACTCGTATATACTTTCTTCTAATTCTCCATCAGTAAAAATGTCCCATTTAAACCGTTTAAAGTTGAAAAAGAGAGGACGGGTATCTTTCTACGTTCCCAAAGGTTGAACAATTTAAGCATTAAAACAAGCTACAATAAGCATTTTTTCAACTCAAAGTGGCTTTTAGTGGCTGTAAAGGACTAAAATCGCTTTGTGGAAGTATTAATTTTGTACCGTTAAGGTTCACTTTTTGAAGTTGGGCGTATGAGGTATATGTAAGCATTTTTGCGTAAGTAGGTAATTTTCAATACTTTTTGGGATTATGTCGTTTCTTCCTTATAAGTACAATGGTTATTCTACCCCCTATACCTTCAAATTAAAATATTATGAAAAATTTATTTTTGCTTATGCTCACTTTGAGCATCCAATTTGTACTTTATGCACAAAAAAGCCTGTGCTAAGAAAAGCTTAGCATGCACAGGTGAGAAGCACTTATCTCTTGAGCAACAAAGCCTTCTTCGGCAACTCGAGCAGTCTGACGACTACCTCAGTGTAAGTGTTATTAAAATTGGAGACATTGCCGCTGAAATTAGGAAAGGGACAGTCTCTTTTGACTTGCCCGCCAAAATTGGTCAAGCAAATGCCACTACCAAAAATCTGGACTATCAATCTGAATCAAACTTTGTTTGGAACGGAGAAATTAATGGGAAAGGAAACTTTCCGCTCGCCCATGAAAACGGAAGAACCTAATGGGCAACTTAGGCTAAACGGAAGGGTATTCGATATCCAATATCTTGAAGATGGTTATGCCACGCTCATCGAATACAATATGGAAAAGCTCAACAAACTGAGCTGTTCTTCGCAGCAGAGGCATATAGCCTCTCAAGCCGCCAAGCTAAATAATAAGGTAAAGCAAGCAAAAGGAAAAGAACACCACGGAACCACCTCAGGAGGTTCAAGTCCTCTTGCCAGAGTGTTTTGCTTATTTACCACCTGCCGCCGCTACTGGCATGAATTTGACAGACCTAGCAAAAACTGCTAGAAACCAGTGGCTAACTGCCCAAATAAACAGCAACGTGCGAACAAACCTGCAAATTGTGGGAGTGCAAGAGCTTGATTTTAACGAAACAAACCGGATTGATCTATTCGATGTAGATAAATTTCGTGATAACTTAGTAGCCCAACAACTCAGAGATGAGTTTGAAGCCGATTTAATGCTTTTGTTTGCCAATGGTAGTGAGGGAAATTATAATAGTTTTTCTGGATATGTGGATACAATCGCTATTATTGAAAGTAATGCTCATGCTATTGTTCAGGTTGCCTACGCTACCTCCAGTTTTACCTGGATACATGAAGTAGGGCATCTGTTTGGGGCAAGGCATGATAACGACCCAGTACCAGGGGATGCACATAGATGGTCTACTGGCTGGTTTTTTTGGAAAAAATTATCGCTCTATTATGGTCTCTGGCGGCCCGAAAGACCGAGTGCTGCATTTTTCCAATCCAAATAAAACCCATCAAGGAAAAGTAACGGGCATAACAGGTCAGCGATTTAACGCCAGAGTGATTAACGTAAACGGCTGGGAGATCTGCGATTATAGGTTTACGCAGCCCGATATGGTTGCCTCAATCTATGGACCCTCTATAGCAGAAGACAGAGATCTTTTGCAGTTCAACTCGGGTGTGAGTAATGCTCCTCAAGGGTTTGTTAGTTACAGATGGCAAGTGGATATTGGCACAGGGTACCATCTGTAGCTAACGCTAGCTCCTTTAGCTACACGATGCCTACCGATAAAGACCTGCATGTTAGGCTGAGAGTAAGTGCAAGCGATGGGCAAGTGGCTACAGATTATCAGCTGGTGATAAACTCATTTTTCAACGGAGGTCCTTGCTTTGTTTGTCCCAACAGCATTACTGACGACCTGTTGCGACAAGAAACTGACGAAGAAGAAATTGAATTAGCGCAATCTTTAGTTTTTCCTAACCCCTCGTCAGGCACTTTACACCTTGTCCTTCAAGATAGCTTATCAGATTATGATTTAGTAGAAATTATTGACCTAGGCGGTGCTACCCAACGCAAAATTATTCTCGAGGCTGAAGACCAGACTTCCCATTACCTAGAGCTTGATGTTTCTGACCTAAAGCCAGCTGCTTATATCCTCAAACTAATAGGAAAAAACAACAATCAATCATTCACATTTGTAAAACAATAATAATCATGTATAAAAAACTAATCATTTGCAGTGGGCTTATGTTTTTAGTGAGCTGCAATACAGACAATAACGGAATCAAGGAAGAGAATTTTTTGATTTTTGGATACTTTATTGGCAAATGCGTTGCAGGAGAAACATGCATAGAAACTTTTATGCTGACTGATAAAAAATTATTTGAGGACGCTATTGACGATTACGAAGGTCAAAATTTTCAGTTCTTTGAATTATGAGAAGACAAATTTGAACAAACTAAAGACTTAATTGACTTTTTCCCAAAAGACCTGCTCAGTGAAACCAATGACACTGATATTTTTGGGTGTCCTGATTGTGCAGATCAAGGTGGATTATTGATTAAGTATGCAGAAAATGGAACTGTGAAAAGCTGGAGAATTGACCTAAGAAAATCTAGCATTCCAAATTATTTACACAATTTTATGGATAAAGTGCAGGAGAAAATTAGCCTCATAAATAATTAGTAAGTGTATAGCTAAATTCCGCAGGCAATGCGCTGACTAAGGCAGCTGATTAGTGTGTTGGGCAAACCTACGGGGTTTTAAAAACCTCGTAGGTTTATTCAACAATCAATCATTCACATTTATTACGGTTGAATTGTTAATTTTGATGTCGTCACAGTTTACATTTACAAACCCAGATAAACCATCAGGATAGCAATGTCAGCAGAGCTAACACCACTGATTCGAGATGCTTGTCCTAAGGTTTGGGGCTTAATCGCAGTTAGCTTTTCGCGAGCTTCATTGGACAATGCCCTTATCTGTTGATAGTCTATTGATTTTCTGATAAGCATATTTTCCAATTTGCTAAATTTCAGAGCCAGCTTTTGCTCTTTTTCGATATAAGTTTCATACTTTAATAATATTTCTGCCTGTTCTTTTACCAACCCATCAAATTGCTTAACTACGTTGTTGAACGATGAGTTATTTTCCTGAATATGCCTGATACTGATATTTGGGCGTTTGACCAACTGAGCTGCTTTTAGTTTTTGACTCAAAGGTGCTGAGTTCAAAATTTGTAAACAAGGATTAATTTCTTCTGGGCTAATACTCTTTTCAGACAGGTATTTTAATAACTTGCCAGTAGCTTGCTTTTTGCTTTGAATTTTTTCGTAGTGCTTTTTATTTGTTAAGCCCAAATTATAAGCCATATGTCCTAGGCGAGTGTCTGCATTATCTTGGCGCAGCAAAATACGATATTCTGCTCTCGAGGTAAACATACGATAGGGTTCATTTGTCCCCTTGTTAACTAGGTCGTCAATTAGTACGCCAATGTATGCTTCAGAGCGTTTGAGAATAAAAGGATCTTGTTCCTTAATTAAACGATGGGCATTAATGCCAGCTATTAATCCCTGGCAAGCTGCTTCCTCATAGCCGGTTGTACCATTAATTTGACCGGCAAAAAACAGATGCTTAACCAAATGAGTTTCCAGCGATAATTTTAATTGGGTTGGTGGAAAAAAATCGTATTCAATAGCATATCCTGGTCTGAACATTTTTGCTTGCTCAAATCCAGGTATTTGCTGCAAAGCCTTATATTGTACGTCTTCGGGTAGAGAGGTAGAAAAACCGTTTACATATATTTCTACTGTACGCCATCCTTCGGGTTCTACGAATATCTGATGTCTGTCTCTTTCGGCAAATCGATTGATTTTGTCTTCAATAGAAGGGCAATAACGAGGACCGATTCCCTTAATTCTTCCATTGAACATCGGTGATTGATTAAAGCCTTCTTTCAGGGTGTCGTGTACAGCAGCATTAGTATAGGTGATAAAACAGCTTTTTTGCTTTGTAAGTATTTTTGTTTCTTCTGAAAAAGAAAATTTTTGTGGTTTTGTGTCTCCGGGTTGTTCTTGCATGGTCTCATAGTTCAAGCTCCTACCATCTACCCTGGGGGGTGTTCCTGTTTTCATACGACCACTCTTAAAGCCTAGAGTACTTAGTTGTTCTGTTAAACCCTTAGCAGCTTTTTCACCTGCTCTTCCTCCACCAAAGTTTTTCATACCAATATGAATTAATCCATTTAGGAAGGTACCGTTAGTAAGTATGACTGCTTCTGCACGAAACACAATATCCATGGTTGTTTTCACACCTACTGCTTTATTCTTTTCTAGAACAATTTCTTTAACCGTTTCCTGCCAGAAATCAATATACTTATTTTTTTCTAGTACCAAACGCCATTCTTCAGCAAAACGCATGCGATCATTTTGGCTCCTTGGACTCCACATAGCAGGCCCTTTGGAGCGGTTTAGCATTCGAAACTGAATCATTGATTTATCTGAAATAATTCCCGACATGCCCCCCAGTGCATCAATTTCGCGTATGATTTGCCCTTTAGCTACACCACCCATAGCGGGATTGCAACTCATCTGCCCAATAGTGTGCATATTCATGGTAATCAGCAGTACACGAGAACCTAAGTTTGCAGCTGCATGTGCTGCCTCACATCCAGCGTGTCCTGCCCCTACTACAATGACATCATATACTGTATACATTGTAAATATATTTTGCTGTTCCACGTGGAACATATACTAAGGGTCATTGAAAAATAAATTGTAAAACTTCACTTATTCTTTTTCCTACTCAAGCACCGAAAAACCTTTGCACAGCAACACTATTGGAACATGCTTCATTACCGGGTCAAAAAATAATGACACGTATTTTTACAATTTATTTTTTTAGTGATCCTAAATAAAAATTCAATATTAAAAAACGCTGCGAAGCTAAATAATTCAAATGGATTTTTTTGTAAGGGCATTACTAATTAATAGCTAAATCATGTTCCACGTGGAACATGATTTAGCCGATTAAAAATCACCAAACCCCTGAGCCGATTTCTATCACTATGCCGCTACTTTTAAAAGGCGCAAAACCAATATTCCTAATACCGACACGCACACCCCAAAAATCAGTACCGAGCTTCCTGAGAAATCGAAAAGGCGTGTAATTGATATTGAAACGGAGTTTCAGCCCAAACTCTGTTACAAAATCAGTACTAACAAAGTTAATTCCATCACTGAGGTTATCGTCGCTTAGTTCATAGCCCATAAATATATAATGGTCAACCCAACGTGAAGCCGAGCTAGTATATAATATGCCATGTCCGAGAAAACGATTATTATTACTAAGGTATAGCCTTTGTGTTAGCCAGCCACCTGAAATAGGTACTTCTACATTTTTGAAAAGCAGTAGCGGAAAAGCTACTACTATGCCTTGCTGCCCATCATAACGATAAGCAACTGAGATAGAACGATATACCTTTTCTTCATTTTCCCACCGCTGGATATTGCCATTGACCACCTTGTAGGCACGTGGCCAAGTGGATGAGCCTTTTTCTTCGATCATATGCTGAATATTTTTATGATTGCCGCAGCGATTTGAGCTGGGAAATGGCCGTAGTGTATAAGTGGCTTTTTGTGTGAGCAATCGCCCGTCAATTAAAAAATAATCATAAAGCGGACTATCCTTCGGTAAAGGCGGCACAATAAGTGTGCAGGGTGTTCTCTTCTTAATCATAAAGCTCTGAAACTTACCCGAAAAAAGCCTGCCCGAGCGGATAACATCCCGAATACCCCAAGCATCATTTTTTCGCTTGTTTACATCAAAACCGGGCGTATAAATACCGTCAGCATTTTTGTCAGGACAACAAGCATGCTTGCCTTCTTCTACAAGAATACTCATAGGAAATTTTACATGTTCGTCGATCGTCAGATGGTTGTCATACCAAGGCAAACCATGTGCTCTGCCGATTATTTCTTTAACCTTAATAGCGTAACGACATTGACTACAACTATCCGTTTTGATAATACGTAGCTTAAAAAAAACTGATTCTAAATCATGAAGGTGGCTACCTAAACCTTCTTCAGTAGGGTAGTAAAAAAAGAAATCTATATCAAGAGCATCGAGTTTACTCAGATCGAATATAAAAGATTTCTTATCTATTTGTTTACCAATATACACACTATCTATATGCTTTCGGCTGGCATAAATGGACTTGATGCGGTAGTAGACCACTGGGCTATCGGCTTTTATTTGAAAAGGGAAAGCATCTGGTATATTGATTTGCCTACCTATTTTGCCGTATAGGTTGGGTTCGTCAGGAGAGTACCAAATAATTGGTGCACACAGTGCTGCGAGTTTTTCCGAACTGATAATCGACTCTTTACTATGCCAAACAGTACCAGGCTGACTAATGCAACAAGGAGCAGTAGGTTTAAAATTAAAATCCTGTGCTAGTAAAAAAAAATGCCAGGAGAACAGTAATAAGCCTAATAATATTTTCATAAGCTGTTCGTGGTAAATGATTGGTAAAATAATACTTAAACGAATAAAAAATATTTGCCCTGTTAAGTAAAGTATATTCTTTTGGTCAGCATCATACTTAGTTAAGACTATATAGATAAATTTTATGAATATAAAATTATTATATTATTCTACTCGTGCATAGCTTTGGGCAAAAAATAATTACTTTATAAGCATGATAATAAGAAACGATTCCTAACTTACTATACTTTACTAACTTGTCTATAAAATACAGTCAACTTATAAAAAAATATGGAAAAGATTAACGTTACACACAAAACATTTTTCGATATTTCAATCGGAGGAAAACAGGCAGGGCGAATTGTGATTGGGTTGTTTGGTGAGGTAGTACCTAAAACTGTCCAAAATTTTTACGAATTGTGTACACATCAAAACGGTTTTGGGTATAAAAAAAATTCTTTTCATAGAGTTATAAAAAATTTTATGATACAAGCAGGAGATTTTACTAAAGGAAATGGTACGGGGGGTAAGTCAATATACGGTGATATTTTCCCCGATGAAAATTTTGAATTGCGCCATACCGGTCCCGAATTGCTTTCAATGGCTAACAGGGGTGCCGATAGCAATGGCTCACAATTTTTCATTACCTGTGTAGGAACTCCTTGGTTAGACGGTAAGCATGTTGTTTTTGGAAAAGTACTCGAAGGTATAGCAACCATACAAAAAATAGAAAATAGCAAGACAGGCTTCAATGATGTACCGACTGAGCAGGTGCTTATTGAAAATTGTGGTAATATTCCACTTGACTGACTAATTGACTAAGAAATTTATGCAAGCTAAACACGACATTAAACCTAACATTTTTCGATAAAAACTTCGTAGCACTATCTGATAAAGCTCCGCAGCTAATGAATAGTGGTTTATTGCTTTAAATATCAAAAAAACATATGTTATTCTCATTTATTTTTAAAACTTTTAAACATGTTAGAAAAAAATTACGCAGAACCTTTACTAAGAGAAAACAAAAGTAGATTTGTTCTTTTCCCAATTAAATATGACGATATCTGGACTATGTACAAAAAAGCTGAAGCCAGTTTTTGGACGGCAGAAGAAATTGACTTGCAGCAAGACCTTAGTGACTGGGAACACCTCAATGACGGAGAGCGTCATTTTGTTTCGCACGTGTTAGCATTTTTTGCAGCTAGCGACGGTATTGTCAATGAAAATCTAGCAGAAAATTTTGTGAAAGAAGTACAAATACCAGAAGCGAAATGTTTTTATGGCTTCCAAATTATGATGGAAAACATCCATTCAGAAACCTATTCCCTGCTCATTGATACCTATATCAAAGATTCTGCTGAAAAAGACCACTTGTTCAATGCTCTTGAAACTGTACCATGTGTGGCAAAAAAGGGCAACTGGGCACTTCGCTGGATAGATAGTGAGCATTTTGCCGAAAGGCTCATTGCGTTTGCTGCCGTCGAAGGTATATTTTTCTCGGGTAGCTTTTGCTCGATTTTTTGGTTGAAAAAACGGGGGCTAATGCCTGGTTTGAGCTTCTCCAACGAATTAATCTCTAGAGATGAAGGCATGCACTGCGATTTTGCTTGCCTGCTTTATACTAAATACATAAAAAATAAACTGCCTGAAGAAAGGGTACGCGAAATTATTACAGATGCTGTCTCTATAGAGCAAGAGTTTACCACAGAGGCACTGCCTGTCGACCTAATTGGGATGAATGCTAAACTGATGTCTCAATACATAGAGTTTGTTGCCGACCGCTTATTGGTATCTTTGGAATACAAGAAACACTACGATACCCAAAATCCTTTCGATTTCATGGAATTGATTTCACTTCAGGGAAAAACTAACTTTTTTGAAAAAAGAGTATCTGAGTATCAAAAAGCAGGTGTCAATTCAGAAAATAAACAAGCAAAATTTTCATTAGATGAGGAGTTCTAAAGGTATTGTTGAAAAGAAAAAAAGCAATGAACACAAGGAACAATATCAGGCATATATATATATATTCGGTAAAACGAAAAAACCTAAAAACGAAAAACCAATTATCCAATTTTAAGCACTTATTAAACGTTATTATCAGGGCTAAAATTCATGCTGATTACCTCTGTTTTCATTGGGTTATCAACAGTTGCAACACTCACTTTAGTCTTAAAAGAAATTTGCTTCCAGCCATTTTTTTCAGCATATCCACTCAATATATCAGAAGGATAGCTGCTAAGTACAAATCTACCCTTCAAATTTCCTAACAATACCAAAAGGATTTCAAAATCATTTTCACTGTAGCCATCATGGTACTTCATAGTTGAGTTGAAATATGGCGGTCCAAGTAAAATAAAGTATTTTTTGTATCCGTCTTCGAAATTACACCCAAAGCATCTCTGCAGAATATCTGCGCATTTTCAAGCCTCTTCAAATAGATTTCATTGAATGCTTCTTTTTTGTTCATGAAACGAACTGATTGACGTTTGTACCTTGAAACCCCCAAAGAAGTCAAATCACTTACAAAGGATTGATTAGTGAGTAGAAAAAATGCCGCAGCTCTATCTAAATTGCTGTAATTTGCCGAGTTCAAATATACCTGCCTCGCCTCTGAAATTCACTTTCAGAATGTAGAATACAAGAAATTTCATCTCTCAGCTCCGAAAAACGACATAAAATACCTGTTCAAACCGAGCAAAAAAAGTAATATAAAAATATAGCAAAAATTGACAGAAAAGTATTATAAATAGATTCTTTTGTTTAGAACAAATTAGGTAATTCAAGCATTGAAACAAGCTACAATAAGCATTTTTTCAACTTTATAAACGTTTAAATGGGTCAACTGATGGAGAATTAGAAGAAAGTATATACGAGTAGGTAGTATATTTTAAAGGCATAGTGAAACTGATAAACGAAACTGAAAAAGAAATAAAATTAAGTACATTTTTTATTAAAGCATATGTACTTGTGAAAGCGTTGAGGGATTCGGGTCATTTGAGCAATAGTCGCAACGCTCTCCCCCCGTATTTAGTCTGTATAACCCTTTGGATACATCTAATAATATATTCACTAATTGCAATTTAAAAAACATCAAATGTTATGATAAAAACGGCATTGAAGGTTCGGTGGCATTCACTTTCAATTGGTATAAAAAAATAAATGCCTACCCGATTGAAAACAACGCGTATAAGCGCGAATAAAGAGTCGCCATTTTAACGCTTATGGAGGTGCAGTAGGTACGACTGCAAATCATTCAATTAGTGCCGACCCGCAGTTCAATAATACTTCTGAAGGCGATTTTTCTGTTTCAAAAAGCTCTCCGCATTTTTGGAATGGCAAAAATGCGGGAAATATAGGCGATGCCTCTTTTGCTTTTTATAGAATATATGTGACCAGTAATGGCAAGGAGCAGCTCATTTGGCAGCCTAGTTTTGAGAACAAGTACACTACTCCTATTATTAATGTATCGGGTGCTAGATTACACAAAATTCAGCTTTTAGGCAATTTTTCTAACTTAAGAAATGTGTTTACTGGCGTGAACAATAGCACTGGGCAGTTTTCTTTAGATAGTGATTTTAACGCTCCTGTAGATGAGAACAAAAAAATAGGCGCAGGGTGCTATCTGTACTTTATAATAGGATCGGTAGAATATAGCATTTTCTCTGCTTTCAATAAAATCATTTTTGTAGACAACAACATGCGTGGCGAATTTGATGCGGGTTTTGATGAAACTCAAAAAAAGCCTCTTTCAGACTTAGTGGTCGGCAGTTTTCGCTTGCGCTTGCATTACCCTAACAAGATGTATTTTAGAGGGCTAACACTGATAGCAAAGCAACATAATTTAAAGTTACTGAGCGTTAATGATTTGCTAGGTAATCTCAGCGATTGGAGTATTTCTGATCTAAAATTAAAGCATGCGGATCTGCCAAAAGATGGTTTGAGCATACAGTTGAATGAAGCGGTGAAAGCTGGTTTTGCCGACAAAGATTATGAAGTCTCTGGCAAGATGAATGGAAAATTAAACAAAGGTGAATCGGGAGAGGAAGATGTCAATGATTTGAATTCCACAGTGAAGTTAAAAATTTCATGAATTGCATTGCATATATGCTGAAATTATTAGGGCTAATAATAACGTTTAATAAGTGTTTAAAATTATACTTTTCGTTTTTCTTTTTTTCTAGTTTTCGTTTTGCCGAATATAAAGGTTAAAATGAATAATGATATAATAAAGTATAATAAAATATTGTGGCAGAGGGAGGTAGTACACATTTTTGTATGTGGAAATACAAATAAGATTTAGCCACTTCTCGAGTACATAAATGTAGTAAAAAATGTTAGGAACAACAATAAAGAAATAAATATTTTGTTAAAAATATTTGATAGCAGGCTGCAATCTCACTTATAGGGTGTTTGCTTGAGGTTCATGTGCTAATAGCTCTCGTTTGAGGAATGCTGCTGTGTGGCTTTCGGTATGTTTGGCAACTGTTTCGGGCGTACCTTGGCAAACTATTTTCCCACCGCTATGACCTCCTTCGGGTCCGACGTCGATAATGTGGTCGGCAACCTTAATTACGTCCATATTGTGCTCAATAACCAACACTGTATTGCCTTTATTTACGAGCTTATTTAGCACGTTGAGCAGATGTTGGATGTCCTGAAAGTGCAGGCCGGTAGTTGGTTCGTCAAGAATATAAAAAGTTTTTCCCGTGTCTTTTTTAGCGAGGTCTGTGGCGAGTTTAACACGTTGTGCTTCTCCACCCGACAATGTAGTAGCATGTTGCCCTAGGGTAATATAACCCAAACCCACTTCGTCAAGGGCTTTTACTTTTCGGAGTATCTTAGGGTGGTTTTCAAAAAAGCGTACTGCCTCCGATACGGTTAGCTCCAATACATCAGCAATAGATTTACTTTTGAAGCACACTTCCAGAGTTTCGCTGTTGTATCTTCTACCTCGGCATGTTTGGCAATCGACATATACATCGGGGAGAAAATCCATTTCTATGAGTTTTTTACCGTTGCCTTCACAAACTTCACAGCGTCCGCTTTTTACATTGAAAGAGAATCTTCCGGGCTTGTAGCCCCTAATTTTAGATTCGGGCAAATCGGAAAAAATAGACCGAATTTCAGCAAACATACCTGTATAAGTGGCTGGGTTAGAACGCGGTGTTCTGCCAATAGGCGACTGGTCTACCTCTATTACTTTATCAATATACTCTATACCGCTTATTTTTTTGTAGCTGAGTGCTGTTTTGCGACTTCTGTAAGAATATTTGCTGAGCAGCGGAAAAAGTGTATCGTGGACAAGCGTAGATTTTCCACTACCCGACACACCTGTTACACAAATCATTCTACCCAAAGGAAATGGTACAGTTATATCTTTGAGATTGTGTCCTTTGGCACCTTCCAATACAATGTATTTACCACTACCCTTGCGGCGTATTGCGGGTACTTGGATTTGTGCTTTTCCGCTGAGGAAGTGTGCAGTGGCAGTTTTTTGTTTAATAAATTGCTTGGGCTTGCCGGCAGCCACGACTGTGCCACCATGCAGTCCGGCACCGGGTCCGATGTCCATGATATAGTCCGATTGTAACATCATATCTTTATCATGCTCCACTACAATTACCGAATTACCTAAGTCACGGAGATTTTGCAGGGCTTTAATGAGTTTAGTATTGTCGCGCTGGTGTAGTCCGATGCTCGGCTCGTCCAAGATATATAAAACGCCGACAAGTTGAGTCCCGATCTGCGTGGCCAGTCGAATGCGCTGAGCCTCTCCGCCAGAGAGGGTTTTGAGTGGTCGGTCTAAAATCAGATAATCTAGCCCAACATCTTTCAGGAAACCGAGGCGTTTACTAATTTCTTTCAGTATTTCGCTGCCGATTTGCTTTTGTCTACCCGATAGTTTCTTCTCAAGATTGTTAAACCACGTACATAAATGATTAATATCTAACTTAACTAATTCGGCAATATTTTTATCAGCGATTTTAAAGTATAAGGACTCTTTTTTTAACCTATTTCCTTGGCATAATGGACATTTGGTTGTATTAGTGAAATCACTGACCCAGTTGCGCATTTTTTTAGTACCGAATTGTTTTTGCTCTTCTAAAAAATGTATAATCCCTTGGTATTGTGTAGGACAACTAACGCCTGCATACTCAGCCGGTGCCATCAGTATTTTGCCATTTGTTCCATACAGTATCTTATCTAATACTTTTCTGGGGATTTTTTCTATAGGTGTTATTAAAGAACATTTATAGCAATCGAGAATGGATTTTATTTTTTTAAAAATCCATATATCGCGGTATTCACCCAGCGGTGCAATAGCACCGTTTTTAATACTTAGTTTTGGATTGGGTACGATGGCTTCTTCTGTAATTTCTTCAATAGTACCCAACCCGTTACACTGGGGGCATGCTCCGTAGGGAGAATTAAAGGAAAAAGCATTGGGAGCGGGTTCGTCGTAGGCAATACCCGAAGTAGGGCACATGAGAAATTTTGAAAAATAACGAACTAATATTTTACCATCCACATTTGTTTTGTCGGGAAAAAGTGCCATCATAATCCCCTTACCCTTTTGCATCGCTGTTTTGAGTGACCTTACTAGGTGTTTTTGATTTTTTTTTCTTACGATGAAGCGGTCAATGACAATTTCAATGTCGTGAATTTTATAGCGGTCTAACTGCATTCTAGCACTTATTTCTACAATTTTTCCATCTACACGCACCTTAGAGAAACCCATTTTTCTGATCTGTACAAAAAGCTCGCGGTAGTGTCCTTTTCTGCCTTTTACTACTGGTGCTAGTAAGACCATCTTTTCACCTTCGTACTCACTGAGGATCAAATCTCGAATTTGATCTTCGGTTTGGCGTACCATTTTTTCGCCAGTCACGTAAGAATAGGCTTCTCCGGCACGGGCGAAGAGCAGACGTATAAAGTCATAAATTTCAGTAAGTGTTCCTACCGTAGAACGCAGGTTGTGGGAAGTAGTTTTTTGTTCTATAGAAATTACAGGGCTTAATCCCTCAATTTTATCTACATCAGGACGCTCCATATTGCCGATGAAGGAACGGGCATAAGCTGAGAAACTCTCCATATAGCGCCTTTGCCCTTCGGCATAAATTGTGTCGAAAGCAAGTGAAGATTTTCCACTTCCGCTAATTCCTGTGATTACTACCAGACGATTACGCGGAAAGCTCAAATCTATATTTTTCAGGTTATTCTCTCTTGCTCCATACACCGAGACTATTTCTTCTTGGGTCGCCTCGGTGAAGAAGAATTTATTTTTTATCTTTTTCTTCATCAATAGAATGCACTTCTTATTTGCAAAACAGTATTTGATCTATGTTTTTAATGGTGTATTTGAAAATATCCGCAGCACTAAAGTTTCTGAAAAGCACTCAAACCACTATCCAAAAAGGCAATAAATCCTCCTATATCCAAATCATACGCTCTGGGTGCAACCAATAGTTTTTCTTCAGCAGTTATTAAAGTATAAAAAGGCTGTGCATTATTGTTAAACTTACTGATTTGGTAATCAGCATTTATTTTACCGATAGTTTTTTTCCATTGATTATCATAGACGGAAAGTTTCCAATCTTCTCGGGGTAGTTTTTGCCTGTCGTCTACATAAAGTGCCACTACGATGTAGTCTTTTTTCAACCTGCTGAGTACTTCCGGATTGCTCCATATATACTCCTCCATTTTTCTACAATTGACACAAGCATGGCCGGTAAAGTCTATAAATATGGGTTTGTTTTGTGCCTTTGCAGCCACAAGAGCCTGTTTCAAATCAAAGTATCCTTTCAAACCATGGGGTAGCTTGAACCTATTGCCATACTTTATTTTTGTATGGTTAGATTTGTCAGTTCTTCTACTATTTCCTGTTTCTTCTCTAATAATGGCACCTAAATCATAATTATGGGAGGTTTGAGGAGGCAAATAACCTGACAAGGCTTTTAAAGGAGCACCAAACATACCTGGAATGAGGTAGACCACAAAAGAAAAGCATAGTAATGCCAACAGCAATCTGAAGACCGAAATATTATCGGAAGGACTATCGTGGGGTAATTTAATTTTATTTAAATAGTATAGCACCATGAAAGTGGCAATGGCTATCCATATAGCAATATTTACTTCCCTGTCTAGTATGCCCAGATGGTATACTTGGTCTACAATACTCAAAAATTTGAAAGCCAAAGCCAGCTCTATAAAGCCAAGCGTTACTTTGACAGCATTAAGCCACCCACCTGATTGCGGCATTTTACTCATTAGAGAAGGAAAAAAAGCAAATAAGGAAAATGGCAGACCGAAAGCCATACCAAAAGCAAACATACCTGCCACAGGCTTAGTGAACTCACCTCCTGCCGACTCGACCAACAGGCTGCCGACAAGTGGTCCGGTACAAGAAAACGACACTAATACTAGAGTTAAAGCCATAAAAAATATAGCAATAAAACCTTTGCTTTTTTCCGAAGCAGCATCTGCTCTATTAACCAAGTTACTAGGGAGGACAATATCAAACATACCGAAAAAAGAAAGTGCAAAGGCAAAAAAAACAATGAAAAATAAAATATTTGGCAGCCAGTGCGTACTGATTTCATTGGCAAAAGCGGGACCTGCCACAGGTGCTATAACCAAACCGAAAGTAGTGTAAATAAATACAATAGAAAGCCCATACAAGGTCGCTCTTATTTTTCCTTTAAAACCACCCGATTGATTGCCTTTACTAAAAAAAGATACCGTTAGCGGAATCATAGGAAATACACAGGGAGTAAAAATCGCGATAAGCCCTAGTGAGAATGCATATAGCATAAACCCCAACAAACTACTATCACCTACTTTTTTTATACCGACTTCTCGATCTAGTACTGCCAAACTCTCACCCTTCGTTACTACAACATCATCAAATGTAAATTCATCTTCTAAAGGAATACATTTACCATTTACTTCAGTGCATACTTGATATACTACGGCTACTTGTGCATGGAAATCACTATGTAGCACTTTTAGCTTTTGAGTAAAATGAGCTTTCTTGCTAAAATAGGTATACTCTCCTTCCCATAAATCATCGTATTTCTTCTTAGGATCGACAGAAACTACGTCGCCCAACAACTGATAAGTACTGTTAGATTCAAACAAAAAAGTAGTTACCATCGGACCCAAATCGGGATCGAAATTAGTAGCGTAAAGATACCAGCCCTCTGCAATATCTGCTTGAAAGTTTAACGTAACTGTTTCACCTACTTTTACTTCTTTGGGCTTGATGGCGGTATGCCACGAAATAGGTTTTAACACTTGAGCATACAATAAAAAATACGATAGGCTAAGTGCGAGTGTTAAAAATAGTTTTTTTGCCATTTTTGATTGCGTTTTTAACTTAAACATAAATCCTATTCAAGCATTATTTTTTAGGTAAACTTTCAGAAAAATTAATGATAGACTGAGCAAAATTAGCCCACGAGCGGCTTTTTTTCAACTGTGTAATATTTTCTTGAAAAGGTATCGCTAAGTTTTTTTGAAAATATTTTTTAACTGCCTTAGCAATATATTCAGGTCGACTTTGCTCAACTATCAGACCGGTCTTTTCGTGCAAAATAGTTTCCTTTAAACCACCCACATCAGTAGCAATCATGGGCGTATTCAAATGATAAGCAATGGAAGTAATACCACTCTGTGTGGCAGATTTGTAAGGCAATACACAAACATCAGCAGCTGCAAAAAAATAAGACACTTGGCTATCACTGACATAATTATTGTAAACGAGTATGTTATTTGATTTGCCCGATTTTTCTATCTGCTCTCTATAAATATCAAAACTACCATAAGTTTCACCGGCAATTACAAGACGATAGCTCTCGTCGAGTTCAGTAAAAGCATCGAGTAATATGTCTAAGCCTTTATAGTCTCTGATGAAACCAAAAAAAAGTAAAACCTTTGCATTTGCATTGATATTGAAGTATTTTCTGGCTGTGGATTTTTCCGGTGCCTGACCGAAATGATCGTATAAGGGGTGCTGTTTTTTTATATATCGGGCCTTTGGAGAGAGCGTGAGTAAATCTTGCCTAACTGCATCGCTCATTACTACAAAACCATCGTGCTGCTTTAAAAAATACTTCGTTAGAGGTATATCAAAAGGGCGGCGTTCATGCGGAATAATATTATCTAAAATGCTGACAATTTTCACACTTTTTTTCAGACGAGAAGACACTGTAGCCAAAGCCGGAGCAAAAAAAGGCATCCAATACTTCATTAGTAAAATATCTGGTTGAAAGCAAGCAATACAACTGGCTGCTTTAAAATAGGTCAATGGATTAATTGTATCCAACACCGGAATACTAGGAACAACCTGTACCTTATCTGTGCAGGCAACATATTGTGTCTTTCCGGGAAAAAGTAATTTTGGGTACTGCCGTGTGAAAGTGTAAGCTCTTATATCGTATTTTTTGGCAATTACTTGGTATAGCGAAGCGTTAAACTGTGCAACACCTCCCCGAAAAGGATAAAAAGTAGAAAGATAAGCGATCTTCATGGTAGTTTAGAAAATTAATCACCACCAGGCAAAATATTGGAAAAAGCAGTTTCATCAATGATAATACCCAGAGAAGCCTCAAACTCACCTTCGCCCCATTGCTCTATAGTTAGTGTATATTTTCCTGAATTATCTACATATTCCCAACTCAAAAACTCTTCGGAATCTTCATGAGCAGTTATTGCTACATTTCGGAAAAAACCCGGTCTTTCGTCACCTCTGTAATAAATTTTATCTTTAAATGTAATCTTTTTGGGAGGTTTTCCTTTTTTCTGAATCCTTTTTTCTATTGACTCATCGAAAAGAGCAAAATTTATTTTCTTCGACAAGTTACACAGCAATTCATCATCGTTTTCTACAGACAAAAATAACGTGTCATCGCTACTGAGCAACTTGTATTCATAGGAAAAGTAATTATTTCCCCAATCATACTCATACTCTTCTTTAACTAGCCAAGTTTTTAGATCATAATCCAATACAAAGCCTTTCCTGAGGTCGGTTAGCCTGATATTGGCAGGGTCGTAGTGCAAAGAATCTTTTTTTTTCTTTTTAAAAAAACCAAATGCCATCTTGAGTTATTAGTTTTTAGTTAGTAAAAATCAATTGCTACCTTCATTTTCTTGTGTTTCTGCATTATCACGATTTTTTTTCTTTGTTTTAAATAAAGAAAATCGTCTTTTTTTCTTTGTTTTTTGTTCAGATTCTACACTCTCTTCTGAGAAATTTTCCGTATCTTCAGGCTTATCTTGTAATTCCTGTTCATCGAATTCGGTAAAATCTTCAAAATTTTCTAAAAAATCATTGTTGTCATTCCATAGATCAAGCTGGCTGCTTTCATCTTGTTCTTCATTTTCCGTCAATTCAAGTAAAGAATCGTTTGTAGAAATAAAACCAGACTCTCCAAGTTTTTCCCACGCTACTAATGATTTTTTAAATCCTATTTCATACATTTTTTGTTCTATATTGTGCTTGGGAGGGTTAAGCACAAGCGAGGTGTTTGAGTCAATCATCTGTGGTATCTCCTGTGGAAAAGTGGTTTTTGCCCAAATCAGATGAGGTGTATTTTTTTCCTGAAGTCGTGGCTTTGAAAATAACAAAGGCTTGTTTCTAGCAATAAGACCGTTCCACTTTTTAATTGTGCCAACAATAACCTCCTCACTGCTTACCCTGTGGCTTTTTCTACCAAAAAGTGTGTACTGCACTCGCCCCCATAGTCTCTTTTTTCGCCTTCCGCCCGCTAATATTCTATTTCCTTTCGGTACTATTTGAGAGGAAGTATCACTTTTTTCAAAAGGTGAAAATATCTTCGGAGTACTCATCATGCGTTCATCGCTACCGAAAGGAATGCTATCTCTTGCAGGGAAAGCAGCATATTTTATTTGAGGGGTAGTTGCAAGCATAAAGGTGCTTTGGTAAGTTGGACACACATACCTTCGGCAAGAGTTGCTAGTGATTAGTAACAAAATAAAGAATAATAGATGAAAGTGCCTAATACCCATTCTTTTGACAATTTAGACAGGGTGGTAGCTCAAAAGTAGTGCCAATGATAATGGTATGCTGCAGCGTTGCTTTAGCAGAGTATAGGCAGTAAATGGGAAAATACTTAATTAAGCCGCTTAATATTTTTCCATTTAAATTTAGCATCGCTAGGTGCGTTTTGTATCGATTTTCCAGTAATTTCAGAATCTTCACAATAAAGATTTTAGACACGCGTCTTTATAGAATTAAACAAAAAAGAAGTTTTGTATTGATAATGCTTATTATAAGTATTAGAAACTATGACTGTTATAAATTTTATTTACTGATATTATGCGGTTCTAAAATTTGAATTGATAAACTAAGTCAACTGATATCAATTTTGTCTATACGTCTTTGGTGCCTTCCTCCTTCAAATGGCGTATGCATGAATACATCACACAGTTGTAATGATTCTTGTAAGGAAACAAATTGCACAGGAACACACAACACATTAGCATTATTGTGCTGGCGTGCCAGTTGGGCTAATTCCCTATTCCAACAGAGTGCTGCTCGGATACCTGTATATTTGTTAGCAGTCATTGCTACACCATTGCCGCTGCCACAAAGGAGTATGCCCAAATCATGATCTCTGCAAGATACTGCTAAAGATAAGGGATGAGCGAAGTCGGGATAATCTGACGAATTTGTACTAAAAGAACCGAAGTCTTTTACCCGATGACTTTGTTGGTGCAAAAAATCAAGCAGTTTAGATTTATATATAAAACCCGCATGGTCTGCGCCAATAGCAATATTCATTTTAGTTGATTCTTTTCATATTTAGAGGGTATTTTAAAGTTTAGTTTCAGTCGCTTTGCTGTGGTATCTGCTTTAACGAAATTAATTAAAAAAAGATTGTTAAATACTTGTCCATTTTGTTGGTGTGTCTCATTAACTTTCAAGGTTCTTACAAATAAATCTGAGCCTATAGGCTGGAAATCGCTATATGCAACGGTGATCTGCGCCTTGGTTAAGTTATTGTATGCATGTAAAGTTTCGATTTTATGGGTGTTTCTGCCGATGCTATAATCTATTGCCCAGTCTCCCTGCGTAAAATGAACTTCAAAATGTGTTGGTGTTTCGTCATGCTTAGCTTCGCCAATTAGCCAAGGAGGGTTACCCAATATGATAGCTTGTAGAATAGAAAAATTAAGGACTATATGTAGTTTTTCACTCAGCATTTCATAATTGTATACTTCATAGGTTTTACTAATTCGGTTAAGGATAATCGCCGAGTCGGGTATAATCAGCATTCTCGAACCTTCAATGCCTGAACCCGAGCGCAACGACACCCAAAGTATGCTATCAGTAATTAACCTAATATCGAGTACAGCCTTGGCACTTTGCTGCTCATTCTCCACGTTGAGCTTGGCTTTCAGTGCCAGTTGCTCGGGATGAAAGGTATCAACAACCAGATGGGAAGCTTTAACACGAAAAAAACTCAACTCTCGTTTACACGAACCAAATGCAAGCACACAGACAAACAATAAAATATAATACAAATATTTTTTCAAGGCTTATAAATTTTTAATGGCTGCTTGCAAAGTGGTAATTTTCTGTATTGTGTCCTGTTGCTTTTGTTTTTCCTTGTCAACTACTTGTTGCGGCGCATAGCTCATGAATTTTTTATTAGCCAGTTTTTTTTCTATGGAAACTAAAAAACTTTGCAAATAATTCAGTTCTTTTTGTAGTTGTTTTCTTTCTTTCTCTTTATCAGTTTTTGACTCCAAAGGTAAGAAAAATTCATTCCCTTGCTCTACAAACCGAACGCTACTTACCAATTCCTCTTCAGTAAAATTAACAGCCTCCAAATAGGCCATTTTTTGTATGAGTGTGATAAAGGGGCTAAAAATGTTTTTTGTTTCCGATTTAATAAAAAGTACCAGAGGCAATTTAGGAGCAATTTGTTGCTTGTTCCGTATGTTTCTAATTTGGGAAATTATGCGCAATATTATTTCCATATTTTTTAACAGCGATCTGTCTACATTACCGGCAAGCGGATATTGAGCTATTAGGATGGCTTCCCGTGTGTTCCGTTTTTTAATATTTTGCCAGATCTCTTCAGTAATAAAAGGCATAAACGGATGCAAGACTTTCATGAGTTTTTCGAGAAAAATAACTGTGTTAGCAAATGTTTCAACATCAATTTTTTTTCCGTAATCAGGTTTTATAGCTTCAAGATACCAAGAGCAGAAGTCATGCCAGATGAGTTTATAAACCGCCATAAGCGCATCGGAAATACGGTACCTACTGTAATAATTTTCTATTTCGAGCAAAACCTGATTAAGGCGGGAATCAAACCATTTGGTAGCCAACGCGTTCTCTTGTTTTTTCTGCTCATCACCCACCGACCAACTTTTAATTAGTCGAAAAGCGTTCCATATTTTATTAGAAAAGTTTCTGCCCTGCTCACAAAGTTTTTCGTTGAAGATTAAATCGTTACCTGCTGGCGAACAAAACAACATGCCTATGCGTACGCCATCTGCCCCATATTGCTGCATGAGCAAAACCGGGTTGGGTGAATTACCAAACTGCTTAGAGAGTTTTTTTCTGAATTTATCGCGTACAATCCCGGTTAGGTATACATTTTTGAATGGATATTCTCCGCGATATTCATAGCCTGAAATAATCATACGGGCTACCCAGAAAAACAAAATTTCGGGAGCAGTTACTAAATCGTCAGTGGGGTAATAGTAATTAATATCTTCATTATCGGGTCGAGTAATTCCGTCAAATACAGAAATTGGCCACAGCCACGAAGAGAACCAAGTATCAAGTACGTCTTCGTCTTGGCGCAAGTCTTCCTCTCGGATAGCACTGTTTTCTTTTTGTGCTTTTTTTAAGGCTTTTTGGGGTGTTTGAGCAACTACGACGCTGCCGTTGGGCAAGTAATAGGCCGGGATACGATGCCCCCACCACAACTGTCGTGATATACACCAGTCGCGTACATTTTCCATCCAATGCTTATAAGTATTTTTGAATTTTGGTGGATAAAAGCGGATGGTGTCATTCATGACATTTTCCAGTGCGGGCTTTGATAGTTCTTTCATTTTCATGAACCATTGAGCAGAAAGCTTTGGCTCAATCACTGCATCAGTTCTTTCTGAGAAACCCACCTTATTGGTTACTTCTTCTACCCTCACTAGCTGCTCCATCTGATGCAAATCTTCGGCAATGCGTTTTCTTACCACAAAACGATATTCGCCAACGTAAAAACCAGCTTCTTCATTGAGCCTGCCATCGTCAGCAATAATATCTATTACGTCGAGTTGATGGCGTAAGCCTATTTCATAGTCGTTAATGTCATGGGCGGGTGTTACTTTCAGGCAACCTGTGCCAAATTCGGAGTCAACATAATCATCGGCAATGATAGGTACTTCGCGGTTGATAATCGGGATAACTGCCGTTTTACCCACTAAGTCGCTGTATCTTTCATCATGAGGGTTAACGCAAACGGCAGTGTCGGCAAGAATAGTCTCAGGTCGGGTTGTAGCAATAGTTACCCATGTATTTTTAGTATTTTTGACTAGGTATTTGATGTAATATAGTTTCGATTGTACTTCTTTATGTACTACCTCTTCGTCAGAAACAGCAGTTTTTGCCTGCGGGTCCCAGTTAATCATTCGTACACCGCGGTAAATATATCCTTTCTCGTATAAGTCGATAAATACTTTGCTAACAGCTTTAGAGAGTTCGTCTTCCATAGTAAAACGGACGCGATTCCAGTCGCAAGACACGCCGAGTTTTTTGAGTTGTTCGAGGATAATACCACCGTATTTGTCTTTCCATTTCCAAGCGTATTGAAGAAATTTTTCTCTACTCAAATCTGATTTTTCAATATTTTTTTCTTCTTTAAGCATTTTTAAAACCTTGGCTTCGGTGGCAATCGAGGCATGGTCAATACCCGGTATCCAACAGGCCTCTTTGCCCTGCATACGCGCTCTTCTAACTAACACGTCCTGAATGGTATTATTCAGCATATGCCCCATGTGTAAAATACCTGTTACGTTAGGCGGTGGAATAACTACGCTGTATGATTTTTTTTTAGCGTTGGGTTTAGAAGAGAAATACTTATTGTCGAGCCAATATTGATACCACTTTTCCTCTACTCGGCTAGGATCATATGTCTTGGGAATTTCCATCGTTATTTTTTGTTTGTCGGTAGGGTACAAATTTAAAACAGGCCTTGTGTTTTCAAAACTATACGGACAAACATTAGTAGTTTTTCTTAAGCTCTTAAAAGAGTAATAACAAACCACCATAGATTTGTATATTTACTTATTTTAACAACCCTATTTAACATGGGTAAAAGTACTTTGCCCAGAGTCTAAAAAAAAATCTTGACAGCAGTTTTTAAAATCGTCTTTTTTTGAATTGTGGACTACTACATATTCACAATTATTTAAATCAGAATGAATTTCAATTTTATTTATTTCGACTATATCAATTAAATTTTCATTCTCTTTTCTTACGCTGAAAAAAGTGTAATTAAGCCCGTATAAGATTTGTTGGATTTCCTCTTGTCGTTTAATTCTGAATTTATTCTGTTCATTGTATGCTGGCAGAATTTCTATCAAAATGATTGGCTTATTATTTTCAATGGTTGAGTAAAAGCTCTTAATTACTTCTAATTCTGCACCTTCGACATCAATTTTAAGAATTGAAAAAACACTTAAATTAATTTTCTTTTTTATTTGTTCAATACTGAAAAGAGCAATAAATGCTCTCCGATAGATTTTATTATTAGGACGAAAATTTTCAATGATTGATGCTGTACTGTCACTTATTGAATCAGTCATAAAATTAAGCACCCTAATATCTGAAGATGTAGATATGCCAACAGGAATTAATTGGCAGTTAGCAAGATTATTTTTAGTGATCAATTTGTCGGTGTAGCATACACATTGAGAATTAGGCTCAAATCCAATATATTGAATTTCTGGTAGGATACTTTTAAGTTTTAATAGGGTTTGACCAATATTTACACCAACATCAATAAATCCTTTACTGGAAACTTTCAAGACAATTTCAAGTAAATCAATCATCCAAAGTTCTGAGGGTAATAAATTCTGTAAACCTGTTTTTTGTAAAATTGGTATTTTAAATTTCTTTTTGTTTAGTTGAATTATTCCACAAACATTAATGAAATGTAAAAGTTTAAACTTATTCAGAGTTCTAATCAATAATTGGTTCATATCGTAATATCATGGAGTTTTGAAATTAGATGACTAAATATGCAAAAAAATTGAATAAAAATTAAAAGTCTAGCCACAAATCTAAGGGCTATCTTGAAAACTTTTAATTTTCTTTCTACCCTGTTAGAATTATTACCCTGACTTCATTATTGAGCTAACTTTTTATGTTTAATAGCGTGATACCCTCCCAAAAGGACTTAAGTTGCTTACTTAAGTTTGTTTTATTGCTCTTAATATTTGATTTTGGCAGCCTCCATCTACAAGCCACTGACATAAATACTTGGCAAGTATACAACGAAAAAGACAAAGCTTTTCAGCCTTTTACACCCAAAAGTCACCACAGTAACTTGCTTCATTTTATTATCAACCCTTCAACATATTATAACGAGCGTATCACTATCAAAGTGCAGGAGTCTTGCCATTTGTTCATCAACCATCGATACTCAGCAAAGATTAATCAGGGAGAATTTTATTTGGCAAGCAACGATTTGTTCAAACATACAAAAGGCAATAAAGCCCTGCTATCACTTTATAACCCAAAAGGTTTTAAAAGACAAGTATACACTGTTTTTTACAAGGATAGAGTACAGAAAAATAACATACCTAATACGCCGATCATTGAAAAAAACAGCTTTATTCCCTTAGCCATTCATAAGAATTTTGTGCGAGATAAGCTGCTGTTATTTGGCTTATGTATATTGTTTTTCGCTGCTATTAATTATAATAAAAGCTACAGGGCAAAAATTCAATCTATTCAAGAGCTTATTCATTCAATTTTCTTTTACAGAGAAAGCGGTGCTAAAATCAGTATTTTCAAAGTTGGCTTATATCTTTTGTTTTTTTCAACAGTACTCACTCATATAGTTGTATGTGTAGAAAAGGAAACCTATTTAAAGTCAGATCAAAATTTCATCATTTATTCATGGGGTTTGCTTCTTCTCTTGATGGTTTTTCAATTAGCTTTTGTAAGACTACTAAGCAGTTTATATCAAATCGAAGGATTGTTTGCCAACCACCTTTACGAGATAGTGAAAATAGGGAATTTATGGTGTCTTTTTATGCTTTTTCTGATATGCTCTTGGTTGATGTTTCCATGGTCTATTTCTAGCAATAAAATAAAGTTTGTACTTATTTTTAGCCTATTTACAAGAACGACAATCATTATTTATCGTTTATATAAGCAGCTAAGATTTAGTAATATGTATTTATTTTCTTATTTTTGCATTACAGAGATATTGCCCTTTATATTTATTAAGTACTTTATTTTTCTGCCTTCAGAGCAAGACTAAAATATTTTTTTTACAAAGTTATGTATTTTTCTATAATCAGTCGTCCTCGATATTGTTCCCCAAATACTTCCTAAAAAGAGATAAAACTATGGAAAATATAAGCACAGAAGCGGTAAAAAGTAAAAATGCACTCAAACCAATTAACTCCATTCTTGTGTCTCAACCCAAACCGACTAACCCAAAATCTCCATATTATCATTTGGAGAAAAAGTATGATCTCAGTATTTATTTTAAGCCTTTCATTGAGGTCAGACCGGTGAGTATGCAAGAATTCAGAAAGCAAAAATCTAACCCGCTGGATTATACAGCGATTATTTTTACTAGCAGAAGAGCCATCGATCATTTTTTTGCTATTTGTAAAAAAATAAAAACAGAAATGCCTGCCAACATGAAGTACTTCTGCGTATCTGACCAAACAGCTAACTACTTGCAGAAATATATTATTATGAGGAAAAGAAAAGTTTTTGTCGGTAAAAAAACTGCACAAGACCTGCTGGGCGTACTCAAAAAGCATGAAAAAGAAAAATTTTTATTCCCCTGCTCAGATGTTAGGAGAGATGATATTCCCAGTTTTCTCAAAGAACGCAATTATAATTTTAAAGAATTAGTTATCTACCATACGGTAGCAACAGACTTAAGCGATCTGGCTGATGTAAATTATGATATGATTGCATTTTTTAGTCCTTCGGGAATAGATTCTTTATTTAAAAACTTCCCTGATTTTGAGCAAAAAAATACCAGAATAGCAGCCTTTGGTCCTACGACTGCAAAAGCAGTGAGAGAAAAAAACCTAGTACTACATGTAGAGGCACCCCTGCCCAATGCACCTTCTATGACAGGTGCCATTGAGCTATATATTAAAAAAGCCAATCGAATAGATGAATATTATAAAATTAGGAAATGACCAAGCTTCATGGTACTTAATTACATTTGGATAAATTTCTTTTTTATTGCTTTTCTCATCGGGCTATATAAATCAATATTTTTAGGTGATGCCTTAGTTTTTTCTGGTATCATCAATGCTACTTTTGAACAAGCCAAAACAGCTTTTGAACTTGCTTTGTTCCTCACCGGTACGCTGTCCTTATGGATGGGTTTAATGAAGATAGGAGAAAAAGCGGGTTTAGTTCATATACTATCTAAAGTTATCGGCCCCTTCTTCCGTCGTATATTTCCTGAAATACCCCCGAAACATCCAGTAATGACTCCTATGCTGATGAATTTCGCGGCTAATATGCTTGGATTAGACAATGCTGCCACACCTTTAGGCCTGAAAGCTATGGAAGGAATGCAGGAGCTTAACCCCAAAAAAGATACAGCATCTGATGCACAGATTATGTTTTTGGTGCTAAATACCTCAGGTCTGACTATTATTCCTATCAGTGTAATGGTTTATCGCGCGGAATTGGGTGCATCTAACCCAGCAGAAGTATTTTTGCCTATTTTACTAGCCACGTTGGTAGCTAGCCTAGCAGGGCTTGTTGTTGTATCTATTTACCAGAGAATAAACCTACTCGATCCGGTTATTTTAATTTATCTGGCAGTGATTTTAGCTTTTTTAACGGGTACTATATATTTCTTCACACAGATGGAATCTAAACGACTTAATGAGGTATCAGCCTTGCTGAGCAATATGACTCTCACAAGCCTGATTATCCTATTAATTATTTTAGGTGCATACAAAAAGCTAAATGTGTATGAAGTATTTATAGCAGGTGCCAAAGAAGGTTTTGGCGTTGCCATCAAAATTATACCCTATTTAATAGCCATATTAGTAGCCATAGGCGTATTCAGAGCTTCTGGTGCTTTGAACATGCTGGTAGACAGTATCGGATGGCTCATGAGTTTTGTTGGATTAGGTGGTGATTATGTACAAGCACTACCCACAGCACTCATGAAACCATTAAGCGGTAGTGGCGCAAGAGGAATGATGGTAGATGCTATACAAACATATGGTGTAGACTCCTTCGTTGGAAAATTAGCTGCCACCATGCAGGGAACAACTGATACAACCTTTTATATACTAGCACTATACTTTGGCTCGGTAAGCATCAGAAAAACACGCTATGCCATCACCTGCGGATTATTAGCCGATTTAGCAGGAATTATTAGTGCTATATTTATTGCTTATGTATTTTTTAAGTAAAAATATGTTCCCAGCAATCTTCTGATTTTTACGCTGATTTAGCCCGTCTGTTGTTGAGTTATTATTTAAAACAGTCTGTATTATTGTGAGCAAATAGATTGATATGACTGCCAGCATTAAACAAATACAAATGCCTGTGAGGCGAGAAATGATTGAATTTGAACATAAATTCAAAGCTTTAATGAAAAGTAAAGTGCCGCTATTAAATGCTATCATGAATTTTATTGTCAAACGTAAAGGCAAACAAATCAGACCTATGTTGGTTTTTCTGTGTGCCAAGCTTTGTGGTGAATTCAAAGAAGCAACTTTTCGGGGTGCATCCTTGATAGAACTGTTGCATACGGCAACGCTAATCCACGATGATGTGGTAGATACTGCGCAGTATAGGCGCGATTTTTTTTCCATAAATGCCCTCTGGAAAAATAAAATCGCCGTGTTAGTTGGTGATTTTCTTTTCTCACGTGGACTGCTTTTGTCAATCGATCATAATGATTTTGTCTTGTTGAAAATTGTTTCTGACTCTGTGAGAGAAATGAGTGAGGGGGAATTACTACAAATTGAAAAGTCGCGATCCCTCAATATTACAGAAGATGTTTACTTAAAAATCATCCGACAAAAAACAGCAACACTCATATCCTCTTGCTGTGAAGTAGGGGCATGCTCGGTTGGTGCAGGTGAGCAAATTGCTAAAACTATGAAGTATTTTGGCGAAAAAGTGGGCATAGCTTATCAAATTAAAGATGATTTATTCGATTATGGCACTGAAGAAATAGGTAAGCCGCTCGGTATTGATATTCAGGAGAAAAAAATGACTTTACCTTTAATTTATGCTCTAAACAGAGCATCTAAAGCTGAAAGAAGGCACATTATCTACCAAATTAAGAACAACAATAAGAAAAATAAAAAGGTAGCAGAGGTAATCGAGTTTGTTAAAAAATCGGGAGGACTCGAATACGCACACCAGAAAATGGAGTATTATATGTGTGAAGCACGTGCTTTACTCAATACTTTTAAAGACTCACCGTATAAAACCGCTCTGATGCACTTGACAACTTATTTTGTCGAAAGAAAAAAGTAAGTAGCCAAATTAATGCTTATAATCGAGACTCACTGATTTTGCTATTTGAATGATTGCGAGAATAAAAAATGTTTTTCATAGTTAATATTTAATTTTAAAATGGATGCCCAGTTCTGCCTAAAAAATTATCAATTACGTACCACAAGCATTCGCCTTGACGTACTAAACATATTTGGCGATAGTGATATTGCTTTATCGGAAAAAGACTTGGAAGAAACGCTCAAAAACAAATACGATCGTGTAACTATTTATCGTACGCTGAGTACATTTTGCAAAAAACGCCTGCTGCATAAAGTTATTGATGATAGTAATATTGTAAAATATGCAATCTGTCGCCGCGAATGTTCCCCAGAGTCACACTGCCATAACCATTTGCATTTTAAGTGTGAGGTATGTAGCAATACTTACTGCTTTGATGAAATTCCCGTTCCCTCCCCCCCATTACCTAAAGAGTATAAAATTCAGGAAACTAATTTGCTAGCTGTTGGTATTTGTAAAGTATGCAATCTAAATAACTAAATCAATGCTTTGCTAGTCTATTGAAAATATGTTTTAAATTTCAACTAGTAAAAAATATCTAATGAAAAAAAAGTGGTGGAAAGAAGGAGTAATTTATCAAATATACCCACGTAGTTTCAATGACAGCAACGGCGATGGCATCGGCGACCTGAGAGGAATTATCGAAAAACTTGACTATCTGCAAGCACTAGGTATAGATATCATCTGGCTCAGCCCTGTTTACCAATCGCCTAATGATGATAATGGATACGACATCAGTGATTATTATCGTATCATGGATGAGTTTGGTACGATGGAAGATTTTGACCAACTATTGGCAGGCACTCATCAGCGTGGCTTAAAGTTGGTCATGGATTTGGTCATAAACCATACCTCTGATGAACATGAATGGTTTCAATCTTCCAGAAAAAGCAAAGACAGCCCTGAGCGCAATTTCTATATCTGGCGACCTGCAAAAAAAGGAAAAACACCTAACCAGTGGCAGTCTTTTTTCAGTGGTAGCGTCTGGCAGTGGGATCAAAGTACAGCAGAATACTATTTACACCTTTTCACCAAAAAACAGCCTGATCTAAACTGGGAAAATGAGCAAGTCAGACAGGCAGTTTATAAAATGATGCATTGGTGGTTTGAGAAAGGTATTGACGGCTTTCGCATGGATGTTATGCCGCTAATTTCAAAACGTGAAGGGCTACCCGATATTTGCTATGATAGCTTTAACGAGACTGTTCAAAAATTATACGCTAACGGCCCTAGAGTGCATGAATTTTTACAAGAAATGCACCGCGAAGTATTCATTCACTATGATGCGTTGAGCCTGGGCGAAGGTGTAGGAATTCCGGCAGAAATGGCTAACCTTTACGTAGGTGAATCAAGAAAAGAGATCGATATGATTTTTCATTTCGACCATATGTTTATCGATCATGGTGAAGGTGGAAAATTTGACATCAAGCCCTGTGAACTACCTAAATTTAAGCAGGTTTTTAACCGTTGGTATGAGGCAATCAGCGAGGAAGGCTGGCTCGCTATTTACCTTGATAATCACGATTTCCCGCGCATGGTCTCTCGCTTTGCTAACGACAAAGCATATCACCAACAGGCTGCCAAATTATTGGCTACCTTACTTTTTACATTGAGAGGTACTCCCACGATTTACCAAGGCAGTGAAATAGGTATGACTAATGTGGCTTTTGAGTGCATCGAAGACTACAAAGACATAGAAACACACAACGCATATCGCGAAGTAGTAGCACAGGGCCGAGATGCTGAGGCTTTTATACAGGCAGTACATAAGCAAGGACGAGACAACGCCCGCACACCTTTCCAGTGGAATGCGCAAGAAAATGCAGGCTTCACTATAGGGACACCTTGGATAAAAGTCAATCCGGCATACCTTCAAATTAACGCCGCATCACAAGAAAATAACCGGGATTCTATTTTGAACTACTACCGTAAAATAATACAATTCCGAAAAGCCGAACCAACACTTGTTTACGGTAAATACCGCTCTTTCTTAGATGAGGATAAATACATCTTTGCTTATGAACGTTGGGACAACAAGAAGCATTTTGTTGTAGTATTGAATTTTTCTTCTGAAAATAGGACTATATCTATTCCGGTAGAAAATATCGACCGTCGGAAAATAGTAATGAGTAATTACCCAAATAAAAGCCATCAGAAAAACACAATGGCATTGTCTGCGTGGGAAGCAAGGATTTATCAGTTATGAGTATTTAATACTTGTTTTGATTGTCTTTTATTTTCATCACTTTTTCCCACATATATGGTCTTCTCTCGCGGGTAAGTCGTAGGGTCTGTTCATTCCTCCAAGAATCTATTTTAGCTTGATTTCCTGAAAGCAGTACATTGGGTACTTTCATGCCTCGATAATCTGCCGGTCTGGAGTATACTGGAGGAGCTAGCAATTGGTCTTGAAAAGAATCTGCCAGGGCAGAGGTTTCGTCAGAAAGTACACCGGGAATTAAACGGATAATTGCATCACTAAGCACAGCCGCTGCCAACTCGCCGCCAGACAATACGTAATCACCGATACTTATTTCACAAGTTATATAATGGTCTCTTATTCGTTGGTCAATACCTTTGTAGTGTCCACAGAGTATGAACAGATTTTTATGCAAAGATAAGCGATTAGCCATCTGCTGGCTAAATGTTACCCCGTCAGGTGTCATATATATGATTTCATCGTATTTTCTTTTCAATGCGAAAGCTTCAATACAACGAATAACTGGCTCAACGAGTAGTACCATGCCTGCTCCGTGTCCGTATGCATAATCGTCAATTTTTCTGTGTTTATTAGTGGTATAATCACGTAAATCATGCACTTCAACACGGACAAGTCCTTTCTTCTGCGCCCTGTCTAAAATAGACTGATTGAAGGGACTCTCCAAGATTTTCGGTAAACAAGTAGCAATGTCTATATGCATCTTTTCACTTATTTGAAATATTTTATTGTTTTGTATTATTATTATTACATGCTTTCTTTACTATATCTACAGTCAGTCAGTCAGTGCTGAATAAAAAACAAAAAGCCAAGTTCATCATTACAAGTGCTAGTGTGTGCCTGAAACAAAATTATTGAAAAAATCTGATTTTCATGCAAGTATTTTTTAAGACATACGTACTAATCTTTTATTTTGACTATAAAAAACAATGTATATATATTATCTTTTAAAAAATATTATCGGCATATATTTCAAAAGTGCTATCGGGTGCCTTACTTTTTTTTATGCTTTAGAGGCAAAACCTCAGCAGCAGCACTATAAGAAATTTACCATTACTAGATCTGACAAAAAAAGTGCGGTTATTTCTTTTGAGCTCATCAATAATCTGATGGTTATTCCCGTAAGTATTAACCACTCAGATACGATGCGTTTTATTGTCGATACGGGAGCGAGTACTACATTAATTACTTCTTTATTGGGTATAGAAAATTTCGATCTTAAATATACCAGACATATTAAAATTCAGGGACTTGGTTTAGGAGAACCCATCCAAGCACTTGTTTCTGTCAATAACTATATCGATCTGCACCACGCTCAAGGTAAACAATTGGATTTAATCGCTTTGCCAGATGATATATTAAATTTATCTGCTAATTTAGGTGTTCCTATTCACGGGCTTATCGGTTATGATTTATTTAGAAGTTTTGTCGTAGAAATAGATTATGTAAATAGTAAAATTCGATTACACAAGCCTAAAAGCTATAAAAGACCAAAAATTAAAAAAAACAGATTTGCTATTCCTCTCATGGTGGAAAATAGCAAACCCTACGTATATGCGAAAATTTGCGGAAACAGGCAAGAAAAAATAAAGGTCAAATTACTTATTGATTCAGGGGCGAGCCATGCCATGTCTCTATTTTCCGACACACATGAGCACATTGACATACCAGAAGCCTCTTTTCCCTCTTTTTTAGGTGTGGGACTCAGCGGAGATATTCATGGATATATTGGGCTGCTTGAGTGTTTTGAAATAGGGTCTTCCAGGCTGGCAGCGCCGATCGCTAGCTTTCCGAACAAAGAAGCTATTACAACAATATTGAATCAAAACAAAAGCAGAAACGGTAGTCTGGGTGGTGAGATACTCAAACGCTACCGGGTTATTTTTGATTATAGCCGCAAGGAAATAATTCTGAGGCCTAACCGCTTTTTCCGCAAATCATTTCACCATAATATGAGCGGCATAGAGGTAATTACACCCGTTCCAGGCCTTAATATTTATGAAGTAGCTAGGGTAAGAGAAGGCTCTTCTGCTGAAAAAGCTGGTATTCAAGTGGGCGATAATATCCGTACAATCAATGGACTGAGCACTCTCAACATGCGCTTCGACGAGGTAGTTACCCTCTTACAAGGTAAAAAAAATAAGGATCTTCGACTTTTAGTGGCTAGAGAAAGTATTGTCCAGTACATCCGTTTTAAAGTAGAGGATCCTATTGGACAAAAGCGCAAGTAGTCTCTAAAAGGTAGTGCTTTTTAGGGAGTAGTTTTTTTACCTGCGATAAAAACATCTGAACAACCCACGCCATTTTGGCAGCAGATAAAATATGATATACTCAAGTGTTGCAGCAATTAATCTGCTCGCACACTATATCGCAAACTGTTTCTACCCACAGTGGATGAGTGTTCAGGCTTTCCACGAGCTGCACTTTTTCCCCACCTTTCTCTCGGAAAAGTTCGTGGTATTCTTGCCCTATTTCAATATTAGTTTCGAGGCAATCCGCTACAAAAGACGGTGAAAATGCCAGAATTTTTTTTATGCCCTTAGCAGCCAACTGTACTAATGTTTCATCGGTATAAGGTTTTATCCAAGGAGTTTTTCCCAATCGCGACTGGAAGCTAATCGAATAATCATTTTCTGATAGATCGAGTGCTTTAGCCAAATGTTTTGATGTACTAAAACACTGGAAACGATAGCAGAGCCTATTTTTTTCATGTAGCGTATTGCAGCAACTTTGCCCATTGTACAAACAGTTGGCATTAGCCTTGATGAGTTGCCGTTCTGGCAAACCGTGGTAAGTAAAAAGGATATGATCGTAATCTTCTCGGTTCAGATAATATTTTCCTCTTTTCGCAAAGGTCTCTATCATTTTAGGATGGTCGTGGAAGCTGCTGATGAAGTGAAGGCTTGGTATTTCCAACTTATTTTTCAGCAACTCCATTACCTTCTGATACACCGAACCATTGGTAGCCGAAGCATATTGAGGAAAAAGTGGTAGCACAACGAGGCGGTTTGGGTGTTGTTGTAAAATCATTTTCAATACTGAAGCAATACTCGGTTGCTGGTAGCGCATAGCTAAAGCAACCACAAAATTTTCTCCTAGTTTTTCTTGTACCATTTCTTTGAGTGCTAAGCTATAGCTGAGTAAGGGCGAACCTTTTTCTGTCCATAATTTGCGGTATTCCTTAGCAGATTTCGGTGCGCGAAAAGGGGCGATAATCAAATTTACCAACAACCAGCGTTTCCAGAAAGGGACATCAACTACTCTGCCGTCCATTAAAAACTCGCGGAGGTATTTTCTAACATCGGAAGTTTTGGTACTATCAGGCGTACCAAGATTAACTAGCAATACACCTGTTTTTTGGGGGGTCATTTAGTCCTTTGGGTTGTGGAGTTACTTCATGCCTAACCTAAAAACTTCAATAAAGTTTAAAGATATATGCTGATTCTTAAAAATTCTTTTTTGATTAAAAATTGCTCGAATATGGATAATAAAACTTCTACCAAAAAATCAGTGTAGGGAATAAAGTTTGTTCGTCGGTGAACTTAAGAGATTTTTTTGTCCAAAACATTACAAAGTTTAATCCTGGCTAAAAATATCTATCTGATGCCGAATCAAGTCTTGAAAAGTTTCCCTTTTTCTTATCAATTTCGCTTTTCCACCCATAACTAATACCTCGGCAGGCTTGTAACGGGAATTGTAGTTTGAAGACATACTAAAACAGTAAGCCCCAGCATTTTTAAAACCTATCAGATCATTTTCACGGACTTCGTGGAGTCTCCTCTTTGAGCCAAAAGTATCGGTTTCGCAAATATAACCAACCACGGTGTAAAGCTTTTCAACCCCCTCAGGGTTAGACAGATTGAAAATGTCATGATGAGCGCCATACATCATGGGTCTGACCAAGTGGTTGAATCCAGAATCTAAGCCGATGAGTACGGTAGAAGTGGGCGTATGCTTAACCACATTGGTTTTAGCTACAAATAAGCCACTCTCACTAACAATAAATTTGCCGGGCTCAAACCATAAAGCAAGTTTTTTGCCATAGCTTGCGCAAAAATTCTGAAAAGCCTCACGCATGTGCTTACCTAATTCTTCAATGTTGGTCATAATGTCATTTGCTTTGTAAGCCACTTTAAAGCCACTGCCAAGATTCATAAAAAGCAAATCTTTAAAACGATGCGCAATATTGAAAAGCACCTGCGCAGATTCGAGAAATAATGAGCTATCAAGAATATCAGAACCGGTGTGCATATGCAAGCCAATTACTTTAATCTGTTGTGATTCCACTAGCCGTAAAACTTGCTTTATATGCTCAATAGAAATACCGAATTTAGAGTCGGGATGAGCTACTTGTATGTTTTTATTAGCACCTGCCACAATATGTGGGTTTACACGAATGCAGCAGGCTACCTTATGGCCAAATGCTTTACTAAACTTTTCTAAAGTAGGAATATTATCGATATTAATGACTAAACCTAGCTCGACCGCCTCTCTAATTTCATCGAAAGACACGCAGTTAGGTGTAAAAAGTATTTGCTGGGGCTCAAAGCCGGCTTTCAAGCCTAAATATGCTTCTTGTATTGACACTACATCGAGTTCGGACCCTGCTTTTCTGAGCAGTTTGATGATATTGATATTGGTCAGTGACTTGGCTGCGTACTTTATCGCCAAATCAATACCTTCGAAAGATTTTTTTAGGCGTTCATATTGTGTTAGTATTTTTTCAGCATCGTAAATGTACAGGGGTGTACCAAACTCATGGCATATCTTTGGGATGCTGACACCTTGGATTTGATATTCGTTGGTAACGAGTTGCATGGGTTTTTTATTCGTGAATTTTTAATCCTTTGCTGTGTATGATGCAATCAAAGTGGCGTTGTTATAGACAACCCATAGTTTCTTTATTTTCTAACAAGATATCCCATCAAGTACTGCTGCTGGTGGAAAAATTAAGAGACCTGCAAAAACGCTTTTCTGAGATGAAAGTAAAGGAGATACTGCAAAGATTCTGGACAGCGAAGCACAGAATTCTTTTACAAGTAGATGCTTTGCAAGGTGAGAAAAACTCTTGAATTTCACTTGCAAGGTATCGCTTCCAAAGTAGAGCCAAGGGAATCTCCTCTACTTACATCCCATTTTAGAAAACGGCATGAACGATCGAACTCACTTGAAGCTTTGAAGCGAAGAGGAAAAGCGGTCAGGTGGAGTGATTTGTTAGGAGGTTTTATCGCCCCATCTTACTAATTTATCTTCAGGCCAAGTGTTTGCCCATGATATTGCTTCTTCGCTGTTTAAATATTTTCGTAATAAATCCCATCTTTCGTGTGTAATATCATGTGCTGTAGTTGGTAAGAAATAAATTTTTCTTGAAAAAGTTGGTTTTACAAATGAACCAACCCATAATGGAGGAACAAAGAATACTTCTGGATTCCATCCGTCAATTCTTTCTTGTAAATTAACAAGTGCATACCATAAACTTTCATGACATTTTCCAATAACACCTCCTCCTACATCCCATTCATAGCCTTCACTACCATATCTTTTAGCTCTATATGAATTTCGAGATGCTTTTACTTGTATTGACAGAGATTTTTCACCACTACCTGATGCAACCAAAATATCAACTGATGGTGCGTTGCCAATTGTTATGCTAGCATGTATTTCTCTGACAGCTAAGCCATAAGAAACATAGTATTACCCAGCTGTTCCAATAAATTGAGAGCGACCTCTTCCCATATTTTCCTCCTAATAAAAAATGATAAAAAGTGATTATTTGATACAAAAATATAAAAAAAATACAAATAAAGCCCACAAGTTCATACAAGCTGCGGGTTTTATGGATTTTACTAACTGTGCGGTATCTTTTTGCTCTTTGACTTTATATTCTTACAAACTAGCAGCTTGTAAAGAGCAAAATTATTCCTTTTCGATGGCTTTACAAAAGGCTTAGGTTTTTCGCTTTTTCTTTTTTGCGGCAGGAAACAAAATATTATTCAGAATGAGCCGGTAGCCGGGTGAATTAGGATGAAGATTCAGGTCGGTAGGTTCTTCTCCTATTAGGTGGCGATAGTCTTCGGGGTCATGCCCACCGTAAAAAGTCCAAGTGCCTTTGCCATAAGTGCTGTGGATATAACGCGCCTCTCTTAGGTCTTTACTTTCGCCCATAATGATGACTTCATCTTTGAGGAGCTTCTTTTTGAAACCTGTTGTCTGACCCATAAATCCTTTAATTAAGTATCGATGATTTTGGGTGAGTATGGTGGGAATCGGGTCCCATTTAGCAGAAAATTGAAATAATTTAAAAAAATCATTTCGTTCTGTTAGTCCGCGTTCATAAGGTTGATTGTCGATGTTAGAATATTCGTATTGGAGAGGGTCGGTAACCAAACGGAAGTTTTTGAAAGCAAAAGTATTGTCAAAATTTAATTTAGCCTGTGCCTGAGGGTCTGCATGGTCGCCATCATACATATGCTCGCAAATATCTAATCCTTCGGCAGCTAAGGCAATATCGTAAGTGTCGGTAGCAGAGCACATGGCAAATAAGAAACCGCCGCCAGCACAAAAGTTTCTTATTTTTTTAACAACTTCTAATTTAAGTTGTGATACTTTTTTAAAGCCGTGTTTTTTAGCGGAGGCTTCAAAATATTTTTGCTGCTTAATATACCAGTCTTCGTGGGCATAGCTGCGGTAAAATTTTCCATACTGCCCAGTAAAATCTTCATGATGCAGGTGTAGCCAGTCGTATTGTGGGAGTTTATCAAACATCACTGCATCATCAAAAACCACTTCATAAGGGATTTCAGCATAAGTGAGTACTAGCGTTACTGCATCATCCCAAGGTTGTTTTGACTTAGGCGAATATACGGCAATTTTCGGGGCTACTTCGAGTTTGACAATATCCATATTACTCTCTGGACTAGCAATAAATCGTTTGATCTCGACTACTTCGGCGTCTGACACAATTTCATAGCTTACACCCCGAATAACTAACTCATTTTCAAAGCTTTGTAAATACTTAAATAAAAAGCTCCCACCACGGTAGTTTAATAGCCACTCGGATTCTACCTCTTGCTGCAAAACCCAATAGGTAAGCCCATAGGCTTTTAAATGGTTACTCTGATTCTCGTCCATTGGGAGCATAATATATGCTGCTTGCACTTGGCAAATACGAACGAGCAAAACGATAAATAAGATGACTTTTTTCATAGAAAGTAAATTTATTTTCTTGGGTATTTGTACAGAAAAAGACGTAGACAAAATTACTGTAAAAAATCAAATAGGCTGTAAAATTGTTCATTGTCTGTATTATTTTTATTTGAACAAAAGGATAAAATCGTGACAACCGTTTGGTATATGAGAGAAAATCGATTATTACCTTTAGGTAACTTTTGGCACATGATAGGGTGATATAGATAATATGTGCATCATTGTTAAGCATTTAGAGAAATATTTTGTTTGCACGCTTAAATAATCAAGAGGGGCATCTGACTTGTTATATTCAATCAATTAAATAATTTTGTGCTTGCTCCACTGTTTTAAAAAAAACTATGAATGAAGGATTTACTATTTTGCACATTTATTATCTCATTCCTCAGCGCATGCGCTCAGGTAGCTAGCCCTACCGGCGGTCCGAAAGACAAAACACCGCCTGAGTTAGTCAAAAGTACCCCCGCCATAGGTGCCGTAAAATTTTCTGGGCAAATCCTAAAACTTACTTTCAACGAAAGCATTGAGGCTAAGAACCTCAAACAGCAACTCACTATTTCTCCTTACATTAAGAATCCTTATACTGCTGAAATAAAGAAAAATAACCTAACTATTAAGTTTGAAGATCCCTTCCAAAAGAATACTACTTACAGTATTTATTTTATAGAAAGTATTGTGGATATAACAGAAAAAAACCCGGCAGAAAACCTGCGTCTACTTTTTAGCACAGGGCAGACAATCGATTCTTTAAGTGTTGGGGGAATGCTGAAAAACTTAATAACAAATGAGCCTGTGCAAAATGCAACTGTTATGCTCTATGATTCTGAAGATACTTTTGATTTGAATGATGGCTTTCCTTTTTATTTTATTAAAAGTAATGAAAAGGGTATCTATTTATTTGAAAATATTCGTCGGGGTGATTATAAACTGTATGCCCTAAAAGAAAAAGATAATAACTTTCACTACAGCGAACGCGAAGAAAGTATTGCTTTTCTCAACACTATCTTAGTATTAGATACGATTATCACAAATTTTAACCTGAAGTTAAATAGCTATGACAATAAAATTTTCCGCTATGTAAACACACGAACTAAAGGTCAGTATATATCAATTAATTTCAATAAAAATTTTGTCGATTACCAAGTAAACTATGCCGATACAAGCTGGAAGAATAATATTAAGCACTGGAAAGAAAAAGAAAGTATCGTGCTATATTATAAAACACAAAAACAGACAGACTCTATCAAAACATTTATTCAAGTAATAGATTCTATCGGGCAAACAGTGTCGGATACGATAAAGATTGTATTTAAGCCTTTCAAAGAAAAAGAAAAAAAACCTTTCAAAATAAAAACCGATCCACAAAGCGGAAGCACTTGGATACCTAAGAATAAGTATGACATTAAATTTAAGTTCAGCAAACCGGTAAAATACTTTCAAAAAGACAGTGTAAGTGTGGTAAGCGGTGAGGATACAACAAAATTTGAACAAAATTTTATTACCAATCTGAACCGAACTGAATGGGTAATCCCTGAAGTAATAATAAATGAAGAAATTGTTTTTCTATTTAAAAAAGGAAGTTTTATATCAGTAGAAAATGATACTTTAGAAAAAATATCTCTTCAATACAGCCTCAAAAAAGAAGAGAAATATGGCATTGTCGCAGGTAATATTATAAGTGATAGCCTGCCTTTTATTGTTCAGTTATTAAATGCAAGATACCAAGTAATTGATACAGTCTATAACAGAGAATTTTATGTATTTAATTACGTATACCCCGGACATGTGTATATTCGTGTTATTGAGGATAGCAACGCGAATAGAGTATGGGATACAGGAAGTTTTGAAAAAAAAACGCAAGCTGAACCCGCTTACTTCTTTCCCGATAAAATTACAGTAAAGGCTAACTGGGAATTATTAGATATTAATATTAATATCAATGAAAAGCAGGAAAATAATTAAAGCATATACTCAAGCATAGTCCAAAATAGAGTGAAATAAATATTTGCCGTCAATATTGCCCAATATTTCACTAGAAGCGCGTTCAGGGTGCGGCATTAAACCCATCACATTACCATTTTTATTACAAATGCCTGCAATATGATTGCATGAGCCGTTTGGATTAGCATTTTCATCAAAATCCCCTTGCTTATTTACATAATGAAACAATACTTGATCGTTATCTTCGAGTTCTTTGAGCGTTTCTGTAGAGGCATAATAGCGACCTTCTGCATGGGCTATGGGAATGTTATAAGTATTCTCAGCCTCAAGTCCTTTAGTTAATACAGTGCGTTTTGTAGCTGGTTTGACATACTGGTTGGCACAAATAAATTTCTGATGGGTATTGCGCAATAACACACCGGGAAGTAACCCTGACTCAGTGAGTACCTGGAAACCATTACAGATGCCCACAACATAGCCTCCTTTCGCAGCAAAATAAATAATACTTTCCATAATTGGGGAGAAGCGGGCAATAGCACCGCAGCGCAGGTAATCTCCGTAAGAAAAACCACCGGGCAGCACGACAAAGTCAGAACCCTGCAGGTCAGCATCCTTATGCCATATTTTTACAGTATTTTGTGCAAGAATATGCCGGAGTACATAAAAAACGTCTTCATCACAATTAGATCCTGGAAAGACAATTACAGCAAACTTCATATCATTCAGGTTTTTCTCTTTTGCTTTCTTTTACTTTCTTTAAAGCTTCTTGTATCTCTTTGTATTCAGGTTCGAAGAGTTTGCAAGCTTTCAAATAATAGAAAGTTATTTCGCTGAGTAATAGGCGGCTGAAATGCTCTTTAATATAAGCAGCTTTCGGATGAAAATAAATATCTTTGAGGTAATTGCCGATCCATAAGATATTGGTAGTTTTTACTTTTCTGGCAGCGGCCAATAGAGTTAATTGATCTTTAGCTGCATCGAAGCAGCAGTTTTCAATTAACTCTTTGCTGTTTTCTTTCGCAAACTGTATAGCCTCGCTATTGTGTCTGCCTTCCTCAATTTGAGTAACTGCTAGATTGCGTTTTGTTAGTAGCTCTTGTACTTCAGCTAATAAGCTGGCATAAATAGGTTCGCCCGATTCTTCGGCAACAGCTTGCTCTATATTCTTCATAGCAGAGTCAATATCTCCCAGTTTAACATAACTAGCAGTTAATAACTGATACGCTTTACCATTTTTGTCTGCATTAGGGATTTTTTGTAGTTCGTGAATGGCTTCTTGAAAGTGTTCATGATCGCAATAGTCCTTGGCAGATGTGATGAGTTCTCGAACAGTATTTGTTTCCAATCTATTATAATGTTATAAACTCTGAAGTAGATTTTTTTCTTGTAAAAAATGTCTTCTCTAATCTATCGCTTAATTGAATATCTATTCACAAGCGAGGCGAGTGCTTGGGCTATCTTTCAACTTTGAGTTTATCAAAAATAGTATAGCACGTACTTATAATAAAGCAAATATACTATATTTTTCATTAACAGAAACAAACCTATATAAATTATCACAGCATTTTCATGAAAAAAATTATTGTTGAGTGGAAATTTATCATTATTGAAACTGGGCAAATTCAGCAAATAATTAGTTGCTATATAAAAACGAAGAGAACCAGTTCGATCGTATATAAAAATAAAACAGAGCAATGGATTATACAATTTTTTGAACGCGTTGACACATACTGCTCCTAACTCGGAGGTCTTTTACACAGATTTCAGCTTATTGGAAAAAAAATCAGAAGCTCGTGTGCTTTCTTTTTTTCACTTTATTGCAGTATATATGCGTAATACTGGCGTTAATATACGAATTAGTCATATGAAGAGATTACTGCTTTTCTTGCTTCTGAATACTTTGTGCTTTTTTTGCACTGCGCAGAGCATTATTTTGAACGAAGGTAACCAGCATACTAACCAAAGAAAAATTCCCATAGAATTTCGCGGTGTTAATATTAGCCATATGATTATTAGTGATAATATTATCAATAATACTACGCAATGGAAAACTTTTAGAAGGCGTGTTTCTTGGGATTTAACAGGTCGGGAGGGTAAGCATTATATTTACTTTAAATTCAAATATGAAAACGGAAAAATTTCTAAAAACCGTGTCGCAGAAATAACACTAGATTTTACACCTCCTACCATACATTTTGTTGATATTGCAACGGGTTTTTATACTAATCAAACCAATGTTACAATTAAATTCGCTGCTGATCAAGCAAATTATATCCGAGTAAGTAATAGCAACAATTTTCACAACTCAAGCTGGTTCGAGTTTGTCGATAAAATTCCTTGGTCGCTGGAAGGAGGAGAAGGAAAAAAGACCATATACATACAAATGAAAGACAAAGCTGGTAATATTTCGCAGACTTATACGCGCGATATTCTACTTGATATGACCCCCCCTCAAAATGTCAGTCTGTCTATTGAAAGTCAAGAAATTGTTTACGATTCTGTGAGCGGAGTTAAGTATTTTAATCCCAACAAAGATTACGTAAGTTTGAAAATTAGCGCACAAGATGCAGAGTATATGGCTATTAACAACCAAAAGTCCTTGCTCTTTGCCCGGTGGATGAACTATCAGCCAAGCATTCCTCATTGGAAAATAGATAATCGTGGGCAAGGTATGCATCATGTATATGTTTGGTTTAAAGACAAAGCACAAAACATTTCGGAATTGGCGCAAGATGTTATTTTTATAGATACTGAACCTCCCCAAGTAATTCGCATCAATATTAACAAAGGTGCTGAATATACTACTAAAAATACGGTTACACTCGAACTGCTAGCCCGCCAAGCCAAAGCTATGATGTTGAGTGAAAATTCTGATTTTTCGGGTGCTACTTTTGAGCCTTACACTCCTTCCAAAGAGTGGTCATTGAGTTCGGGGCAAGGTTTGAAAACTGTATATATTATTTTTGCCGACAAAGCACATAACCTGACAGACACACTTACCCGAAAAATTATCCTCGATACGCAAGCACCCCAATCGGTAGATATGCTTGTTAATAAGGGAAAACAAACCACAGCTGTCCCTCATATAAAACTTGAAGTCAAAGCACAAGGAGCATCCGCAATGCAGGTGAGTGAAAAAAAATCTTTTAAAGGCGTACCCTGGCGTACTTACCACACAGATGCTTTTGATTGGGAGTTGTTGAGTAACGGGTTTGGGATAAAACATATATATATCCGATGTAAAGATGCAGCAGGCAATATTTCTGACATACAAGAGCATACGATTAATTATATTATTAAGCCTGTTCGCGCAAGTGTGCGTATAGATCATGGTGCTGAATTTTGTAATCAGACCGAAAAAAAAGTAATTTTAAGCCTATTTGCAGTGTATGCCAACGAAATGATGATTAGTCCAACTGCCGACTTTAGAGGGGTGCAGTGGGAATCTTACCGAGCTACTAAAGAATGGGTGCTTTCCGGAAAAGACGGTATAAAAACAGTATATGTAAAATATCGGAGTCATACTGAAACAGAATCAGTAGTCTGTCGTGACAAAATAGTATTGGATCGAGTGCCTCCCACCGACATTAATTTTAATATGAGTCTGAAAGATAGCTTTAGCCCCTACTGTGTTGAGTTGACCCCCTTTACACAAGGAGCAAGCTATATGCAAATCAGTGAATCTGCTGATTTTAAAAATGTACGTTGGTTCTATTATAGTAATTTGCCCTTTACTTTTACCTTGAGTCCTGGGCAAGGTAAGAAAACCGTATATATGCGCTTTAAAGATGACTACGAAAATATCTCACAGGTAATATCTCAAAGTATCAACCTCGATTTGTCTGCCCCCACAAAACATAAAGTGTTGGTTAATGGGGGAGTGAAGGTTGTGAATAGTCCTGATGTAAGCTTAAATATAAACGTTCATCTAGCTAAAGAAATGCGTATTAGTAATAGTCGAGAAATATTAAAAACTGTCCCGTGGCAAAACTATCAAGAAGTAAAGTCTTGGCAGTTGGATAGTCAGCAGGGAATGCAAACTGTGTTTATACAGTTTAGAGATGAACAGAAAAACACATCGAAAATTGTAGAAACATGCATAGCACTCGATACAGAAAAACCCGTAAATGCCTCGTTTTGTATCCGTGAAGGAAAATACTGCAACCGCCAAGATCGCAGTGTAAACCTATCTCTGCATGCCAACGCCGCTACCCGTATGATAATTAGCAATTATAGCACTTTTGAGGATGCCACCTGGATAAAATATGCTGATAATTATAAAAACTGGAAATTGAGCAGTGGAGACGGCTTAAAAAATATATACGTGAAGTTTGCCGATGAAGCAGGTAACCAAACAGAGACTTTTAGGCAAAAAATTACTCTGGACAGAAAAATATCTTCTGAAAATACATTCGTCATTAATCAAGACAATCGTTTTACTAATGAACAGCAAGTAACCCTTGATTTTAAATGTATAAGTGAAGTTAGTGAAATGATGATTAGCATGAAGCCCGACTTCATATTCCCTGCCCGTTGGGAGACTTTTGCACTACAGAAGAAATGGTACCTTAATTTACCCGATGGCAATAAAATTATTTACGTGAAGTTTAGAGACAAAGCCGGCAACGAAACCCAACCCGTACAAAACAATATTATACTGGATACCGAAGCACCTATTCCTCACTATATACAAATCAATAGGGGAGCCACTGCAGTTGACGGCACTAGAGTAACTTTGTACACGAAAGTTAAAGATGTAAAACAAATGAAAATATCTAATCAGCCATTGATGGACAACCTTGACTGGGTACCTTATTTTTCTGAAAAGAATTGGACGCTCTCCGGAGTTGGTTTACAAAAAATATATATCATTTTTCAAGATGCTGCCGGAAATATCTCGAAGCCTTTTTATGATGAAATCACTGCCTACGAGTAAAATATGTATAAAACCTTAGATAGCTTCAGGTGAATAATCATTAAAAGACCTCCAACTCGTCAGCCCGGTTTATAATAACACGGTAGTAAACCTCAGTTTACATTAAACTATTTGTACATGAGGGGAAAAATGTCAAACAATTGGAAGAAAAAATTTTACTAATTGATGCTCAAGACAAAGTAGTTGGCACTTGCGAAAAGATGGAGGTACACCGACAAGGATACCTGCACAGGGCGTTTTCTATCTTCCTATTTAACCATCGGGGAGAAATGCTTTTGCAGCAAAGGGCTAGGGAAAAATACCACTCGGGTGGGCTTTGGACAAACACCTGCTGTAGCCACCAGAATGCTGACGAGTCAGCCGAAACCACTGTACACCGCCGACTGAAGGAAGAAATGATTAGTACTTCCTTAAAATTTTTATTCAAATTTATCTACAGAACAACACTGAATAATAGTTTTATCGAATACGAATTTGATCATATCTATGTAGGAAGCTACAACGGAATACCCAAACCGAATCCCCTTGAGGTACAGCAATGGGAGTATTTTTCTGTTGAAAATATTCAACTACAAACAAGTAAGAAACCACATAAATTTACCGAATGGTTTAAAATCATTATCAAACAACACATTGAAAATTTAGAAGAGTTTCTTCAATTTAAGCGATAATATTGACAAGGGCATTGCCAGCTAAGTGAGTTTTTGCTTTATCTAGCATTTCGGGGGTGTCTACGTCAATCCAGAAGCTGTTGCCTATGTCGTATACTTTTGCTTGAGACTGTGCGGCTAGCACTTGTATTCCACTAGATAAACTACAGCTACCGGTTTGTCTCTTCGCTTGGACAAGGGCATCAAAAATAATGGGGGAACAGAAGAAAGTACCTGTATCGTAAGCATTGTAATGGGTCAAGTGCTTGCCGATTTGCCGAATTAGCCCGCCTTCTGTGGCTACTTTGGTCACATCTTCTATGTCTACCATTGGGTTATTCATCTTGAAATCAACAGCCAGTATGATTTCATTATTTTTAATAGGTTTTTGAGTGAGTGAAAGTATAGTATTAGCACTAATTACATGGTCTGCCATTAACAAGATAAAAGAGTTATTCAGGTATTTTTCAGCAGTTAGCACAGAAATTCCGTTTTCTTTTTTCCACTCTTGATTGTGAAGAACCGTCACTTCAACACTGTATTTACTGGCTATCTTTTTTAGGTGTTCTTGTATTTTTTCATGCTTGTAACCAGTTACTACTATAAAATCTTTGATGCCTGCTGACAAGCCGGTGAGTATATTGTGTTCTATTAAGGACACTTCTAACAAAGTAATGAGAGGCTTAGAGTCTCCTCGCTGTTTGATGCGTAATCCTTGACCAGCTGCAATGATCAAACACTTCATACTTATACCCTTAGACTTCTACTACTGTTCTTTTCTTGATAAACTCCTCTGTCATGCGGTGTGCTTCTGCATCAGTATATTGAATCGGTGGATGCTTCATGAAGTAGGCAGAGGGTCCGCATAAAATACCGCCTTCGCCGCTATCGAGTGCTATTTTACAGCACCTAATTGCATCGATAACAATACCGGCAGAGTTTGGTGAATCTTCTACCGAGAGCCTCATTTCAAGGTGCATAGGTACGTCGCCAAAAAGTTTTCCTTCCATTCTGATGAATGCCACCTTATTGTCTTTTTGCCACGGCACATAGTCACTCGGGCCGATGTGTATATTTTCCCATTCAAGCTTTTCAGCTGCTACAGACTGCACTGCCTCGGTTTTTGATTTTTTCTTCGAATTGAGGCGGTCCTTATTGAGCATATTCAAGAAGTCCGTATTGCCCCCTGTGTTAATTTGGTAAGTGCGTTCTAGTTTCACCCCGCGCTTTTTAAATAGGTCTGTGAGCGTACGGTGAGTAATGGTAGCACCAAGCTGTGCTTTGATATCATCGCCGACAATCGGTAGATTTTTTTTCTTAAACTTCCCAGCCCACTCGGGGTCACTGGCAATAAATACTGGCATACAGTTCACATAGCCCACACCTGCTTCCAAAGCACAAGATGCATAGAACTCAACTGCTTTTTGCGAACCTACAGGAAGGTAATTAACTAAAACCTCTGCTCGAGAATCTTGAATAGCTTTGACAATATCTACTTGCGTTGCCGAGGGTTCATCGGCAAGCATAAAAGTATATTTTTCATCATAATTATTCATATGTTCAGAAAAGCCATCGAGTACATTACCCATTTTCACTTGTACGCCGCTTGCAGGAATATTTTTACAAAAAACTTCCGTACAGTTAGGTTTAGTAAAAATAGCTTCACTGACATCACACCCAACTTTACGCTTATCGATATCAAAAGCTGCCACTACCTCTAAGTCGCAAGGTTTATAACCACCAATGTCCCAATGCATTAAGCCGATAGCATTTTCAGATTTGGGCTTATAATAATAAATACCTTGGATTAGAGAACTTGCACAATTACCGATGCCCACAACAGCAATTTTAATTTTGTTTTCCATATCGAATATTTTTTTTCTTTGTATTAATTTGAAAGCAATAAGGCAAAACTTTGCAAATCTAAAAAAGCAATTTTGAAAATTAAAGATAAATAAAGTATTAATTCAGATAAATTTGCTTTCTCAGATAGCTTTCAATGGTGTTTATAATATCCAGTAAAATTTACGATCAAATAAAATCTAATCAATACCTTTGCCATAAGTTTATTAACTGATACGGTGTGATGTTGAGTAGCTATATTAAAGTAATCTTTTTCGAATACGGAAAGGCAGTAATACCTGGTCTGGGTACCCTCACTTCTATACCGAAAGGAAGTGCCAAGCAGGAAAATAGTCATATTCTTATTCCGCCCAGTAGCGAAATTAATTTTTCAGAATATATTGATGATCATGAGCTAGAAAAGTTGATCTATTTTATCGTACATAAAGAGAAAATTACGCAGGAAGATGCTCAGCAAAAAGTAAATAAATTTGTTGAAGAAACACAGGTGAGACTTAATCTCGATCAAGTAGTAGACCTAGCAGATATTGGTATTTTTACCAAAGAAAAAGACGGCAAGCTGACATTTGAACAAAAAGAAGGTATTTATTCCAAAGACAGTCACTTTGGTTTACCAAAAATACAAGCCAGACCACTAGAAAGCAAACCAACTGAAGATACCAAATTTGTAGATAAAAAACATTCCCAACAAAGTACCTTGTGGCTTATTGTAGTACCCCTTATTTTGATATTTGCATTTGGTGTTTATATCTCTATCGATTTGCAGTCTAGGCAACAATTTTTTTCTTTAGGCAAACGAATTGTGCAAAAGATTAGTAAAACAACACAAAATTCTGTAGGGCAAACCACTGAAAAAACAAAAGGGAAAACCACAGTAAAACAAACGGGTGCTACAAAAAGTAAAGAAATTATTGAAGTGATAAAAAGCCCCACAGGAAAATATTACCTAATCGTATCTAGTCTGCACAATATTGAAAGCGCAAAGCAACGCTTGGCAGAGCTAAAAGCTAAGGGTCATGACAGTGCAAAAATTGTTCGATCTGACAAAAAAATAAGGATTTCTTTGAAAGACTACAAAGACAAGGCTAATGCATTAAAAGACCTAAAAAAATATCGAAAAGATCACGCTGGTCTATGGGTACTTAAATATTGAACTCCTTATAAAATATACTACAACCTAACATGAGATGTCGCTTTATTTATCAAAAATATAAAACTTGTTGAGCAACAAAGAAATGTCATTTATTGACCACCTCGAAGAACTCAGGTGGCATCTCATCAGAGCATTTGCTGCTGTTTTATTATTGGCAATTGCTGCTTTTATCGCTAAAAAAGTAGTATTTCATGTTATCATTCTCGGTCCTTCTAGACCTGATTTTTTTACCTACAAAGCACTGTGCCGTATGGCAGCTGCGATTGGCAGCCAAGTACTTTGTATTGAAAAATTACCCTTTATTATCCAAAGTAGAACAATGACTGGTCAGTTTACCATGCATATCACCTCTTCTTTAGTTATTGGGTTGATATGTGCTTTCCCATATGCTTTCTGGGAAATATGGCGTTTTGTCGAACCAGGCTTGTATGAGAATGAAAAGAAAAGCATACGTGGAGCTACTTTTTTTGTCAGTATGTTGTTTATGAGTGGCGTATTATTTGGGTATTTTGTCGTTACGCCAATTTCTATAAACTTTCTGTCTAATTACCAAGTTGATGAAAGCATTGTCAACGAGTTTGACATTGTGTCTTATGTTTCTACAATTGCCATGCTGGTACTCGTCTGTGGGCTGATGTTTCAATTGCCCATGGTAGTTTATTTTCTTTCAAAAATAGGTATTGTAAGCCCTCAACTCATGATAAAATTTAGGAGGCATGCGCTAGTTGTTATTTTATTTGTCAGTGCCGTAGTTACCCCGCCCGACATATTCAGCCAAATACTTATTAGTCTGCCCATATTTATGCTATATCAGATAAGCATTGCCATTGCAGCAAGCGTACAAAAAAAGTCAATCGAAGAACAGCAAATGCCTATTTAAAACCTAAAAAAAACAAGATATTACCCTTATTATTTATTATGCCGCAAAGAAAATTGTATATACAAATAAGTTTTTTGTTGGTAGCCGCTGTTTATGGCATGGTGTTGATGAATCTGCAAATTTTTAATCCACGCTATAAAGATGCTGCTGAAAGCAATATTGTCAGCAGAATAGAACTCACCCCTTTAAGGGGAGTGATTTACGACCGCAACGGAAAAGTACTCGTTAGAAATAAGCCAGTATTCCAACTACAAGTAATTACTCGTGAATTGTCCATTGAAGATACTGCTGTTTTTTGCGAAATTTTGAATATTAATCCGTCTTATCTTAGAAAGCAGTTACAGAAACCCATCAGATACCCTAGGCAATACTCAAAATACAAACCATTTATTTTTATTGAACAAATTTCTCTGGAAGAGTATGCCCAGATAGAGGATGAACTAATAGCTTACCCCGGATTGATAATTGTGCCAAATACGGTCAGAGATTATCCACATAAGTCTTTAGCTAACGTTTTGGGTTATGTAAAAGAAATAGATAAGAATTTTTTAGAAAAAGACACAAGCAATAGCTATAAACAAGGAGATTTGGTGGGCGTGAGTGGTATTGAAAGATATTATGAAAAATATCTCAGAGGCAAGGCAGGCACCAAGTATGTCATGATGAATGCCAAGCGGGTGGTTAAAGGTCCCTTTAGTGAGGGTGAATACGACACTTTACCACAGTTTGGCCATGCATTGAAAACTTCTATCGATCTCAATTTACAGGCATACGCAGAAACACTCATGCAAAACAAAAAGGGTGCTATCGTAGCCATAGAGCCTGAGACAGGGGAAATACTCACCATGTTAACAGCCCCTTCGTACAATCCGAATTTGCTGACAGGCAAGGGTAAGCAAGTGAATAAAGATTACTTTCAACTGACACAAAATCCCGACAAACCTCTGTTCAACAGAGCCATTCAGGCTTCATATCCTCCGGGGTCTACCTTTAAAACGCTTATCGCACTAGTCGGCCTACAAATGGGGGTCTTTGATACAGCACACACCTATTATCAGTGCGACCGAAATCTGGTAAAATGCCACAATCATCAAACACCTGTGAACTTATATCGCTCTTTACAACACTCTTGTAACCCGTATTATTATCGGGCTATTAGAAAGATTATTTTAGGCGAAAAGTCAAAAAATATATACGAAGATACAAGTATCGGCCTGCATTTTCTAAAAGAACAGGCAAATAAGTTTGGCTTAGGTAGACAATTAGGTATTGATTTGCCTTTTGAAAAAAAAGGTTTGATTCCCTCAGCTAATTTATATAATAAAAAATATGGTAAAAATCGCTGGAAAGTGGGCAACTTCCAATCCATTAGCATTGGACAGGGCGAAATTATTGTATTACCGTTGCAACTGGCAAATCAAGCGGCTATTATCGCTAATAGAGGATGGTATATTACTCCGCATATCGTAAAAGAGATTGGAGAAACAAAAAAAGCTCTACCCCAATATAAACAAATACACTGGACGGGCATAGATAAAGTATATTTTGATTTTGTAGCTCGTGCCATGCGCGATGCCATAAAAGGTACTGCACCTTTAGCCTGCACGCCAGATATTGATATTTGTGGCAAAACAGGCACTGCACAAAATCCACATGGCAAAGATCATTCTGTTTTTATGGCTTTTGCACCTTTAGAAAATCCTAAAATTTCTATTGCCGTTTATATAGAAAATGCAGGATTTGGCGGTAGTTGGGCAGCACCTCTGGCTAGCCTCATTATAGAAAAATACTTGAAAGGAGAAATTAGCCGCAGCAGAAAATCAATTGAGAACTACGTGAAAAATAAAAACTTTTTGATCGAGAATAAATAACCGTACTACAAATAAAAAGCTTCCCGGCAGCCATTACCGGGAAGCTTTTAATGTTTATGTGGATAATGTATTAATGATCTATATCTACAGCTTTACCTGCGCCGCGAGGAATACGAATATTCTCTATAATTTCCTGTACTTTAACGGGGGGTGCAGGAGTCATTCTCGACACGACAAGAGAAATGGTCAGATTAACAAGCATGGCAACAGTACCGAAACCTTCGGGCGAAATACCGAGCCACCAATCATCTTTTGTGCCGCCACCGAAATATTGTAGTTTGTATTTAAGCATATAAAAGAGCATGAGTAAAATACCTACTACCATACCTGCTATAGCACCTTCTTTATTCATTCGCTTATCGAAGATGCCCAAAATAATAGCAGGGAAGAAAGAAGCAGCAGCCAAACCGAAAGCTAATGCCACAGTGGCAGCCACAAAGCCGGGAGGGTTGATACCAAAATAGCCAGCACCCAATACAGCAAACACTGACCCGATACGTGCATACAGCAGTTCGCCTTTCTCTGATAAGTCGGGGTTAATTTGTTTCTTCATTAGGTCGTGTGAAAGAGCAGTGGAAATGACTAGCAGCAAGCCTGCTGCAGTAGATAGAGCAGCAGCAAGACCTCCAGCAGCCACCAAAGCAATGACCCAATTGGGTAAGTTAGCAATTTCAGGGTTGGCCAGTACCATAATATCGCGATTGATGGTAAGTTCGTTAGCTTCCTTGTCAGCTACGTACTGGATGGTGCCATTGTTGTTTTTGTCTTCATATTTAATCAAACCTGTTGTTTCCCACTTTGTAAACCATTCTGGCATTGCTGAATATTCTTTGTTGCTTACCGTATTAATCAGGTTAGTCCGTGCAAAAGCAGCAATAGCAGGGGCAGTTGTGTAAAGAATAGCAATAAAAACTAAAGCCCAGCCAGCAGACTTTCGAGCGTCTCTCACTCTAGGTACGGTAAAGAAACGTACAATCACATGAGGTAGACCGGCAGTGCCAACCATTAAGGCAAAAGTAATGGCAAATACATCTATCATATCTTTTGTCCCCGAAGTATACTCTGCAAAGCCCAATTCGCGATGGAGCTGGTCTAGTTTTTCTAAGAGATACATATTAGAACCATCCTGAATAGTACCACCAAAACCTAATTGAGGAATAATATTGCCAGTCATGGTTAGTGAAATGAAGAATGCAGGCACCATATAGGCAAAAATTAGGACACAATACTGCGCTACCTGAGTGTAAGTAATACCTTTCATACCGCCCAACACAGCATAAATAAACACAATGACCATACCGATGATAACTCCAAGGTTAATGTCCACCTCAAGAAAACGAGAGAATACTACACCAACCCCGCGCATTTGCCCAGCAACATAAGTAAAAGATACCACAATAGCGCAGACTACTGCCACAGTTCGAGCAACATTGTTGGAATAATAACGGTCGCCAATAAAATCAGGAACAGTAAATTTACCAAACTTTCTCAGGTAGGGTGCTAGTAGCAAAGCAAGTAATACATAGCCACCCGTCCAACCCATTAGGAAGACAGCACCGTCATAACCCATAAAAGAAATTAACCCTGCCATAGAAATAAACGAAGCAGCAGACATCCAGTCTGCAGCAGTAGCCATACCATTAGCAACGGGCGGCACACCCGCACCAGCTACGTAAAATTCCTTCGTTGAACCTGCCTTTGCCCAAATGGCAATGCCGATGTAAAGGGCGAAGGTTAGCCCAACAATAATAAAAGTCCACACTTGAACACTCATGATATATGATATTTATATTAAAAAAATAATTTTTAGAATTGTAAAAGTTATGCTACTCTTCCTCGTCTACTCCATACTCTTTATCGAGTTTATTCATCCACTTTACATAGACGAATATGAGTGCAACGAATATATAGATAGCACCTTGTTGTGCAAACCAGAACCCCAGTTTAAAGCCTCCGATAGTAATACTATCAAGCGGACCAACCAAAAAGATTCCGAATACATAAGAAACCAAAAACCAAATACCTAGCAAGATGCACACATATCGGACATTTTTGCTCCAGTACTCTTTTAAGTTTTTATCAGACATAATTTAATTAGATTAAAGTAAAAAATATTTTATGATCAGAATATTACAAGAATATGTGCATTTGCAACCTAAGAATATTAGTTGAGGTAGCACCATCTACTCCTATTGTGCCAGTAGCAAACTCAGCAGTAAGTTTAGCAAAGTGTTCATTAACAAAATAATTAAGCCCAAAAGTAATTTCATTGCTATTATTAGGTGTGAACTCTATGTTAGCAAGATTATAAGTTAGGTAAGGCATTAGCTTAACTTTACGAAATAACAAGCCCAATTGCCCGTAAAACACGTTACCAGACGAAGGGACTAAACCACCGGTATTAAAGCCTGAAGTATTACCGTAATTAAAACTATAAAAAGCACCGAGTGCATTGATAGCTAAGCTTTCATTCAGCGGAGCATCATAGAATACATCTAAGGCAAGGTGGGTCACGCTTTCTCTGGTAGCGGTTGCTAAATCATTGCCAAGTGCTAGTGCATTGGGATGCGCATAAAAACCACCACCTATACTCAGTATTTTTTTCTTACCCAAATAAGTACCCACTAAATAGGGGAGTTTGTCCGACTCCTTATCAAAAATGTCATATTTGAAATAACCTGCAAAATTCCATGAGCCAGTTCCCTGTCCAGTTACTTGGTAGGTCGGTGTCGCCGAGTTCAACGTGTTGATATTATTAGCTCTGGCATTGTTCAATGAAACACGATAGCCGAATTTACCCAAACTTCCCTTCAGATAAATGCCCAGGTGTCTAGCGAACTGGTCGCTTTGCGTGATAGTTGCCCACGGAAACAGCCTGACATCAGAAGTGCCTTGCCCTGGATTATCTAATGTCATCATATTAAGTGTACTTTGGTTGGTCAGGCGAGAGATACCGTTCCAATAATGTAGCCCTGCACCCACATAGAGTTTTTTCTCTATTACCTGAAACTCACCCCAAGCATCGTGTAGAAATAATAAACTTCCGTTGTTAGCAGTCTGGGTGTTGGGGTTAGCAGTAGCTAAAAAAGATCCCAAACTGTTTAAACCCCAATGCGTGAGCATCATGAATCGGGGAGAGATTTGCGCAAAAGCTAAAAAACGGGAGCGGCGAATAGAAAATAGAGGGCCTGTCTGTTCACTTCCTCCTTGTAACCAAAGCTGATGCCAAGTAATAAAACGAATGTATTTTTTACCATCATCCGAAAGCTTTAAAGTGAGTGGCTTATAGGAATGGTCTGGTGCTGGTTTTGTTTCTTCTTGAGCGAAAGCTCTGAAGGAACAAAAAATAAACAGTGAGCAGCATAAGTAAATGCTTATTTTTCTTTTCATAATTATTTAAGCGAAAGGTTAAAAAGATATTTTTTTGTACAAAAGTATACAGATATATAGATATATAAAAATAGTTAGTGTGTCTATTTTTAGAAATCAAAAATAACTGGTAATATCTGTGCTTCAGACGCACAAATGCAAATTAGGCAATAGGCTTGTCATTCAGAGTATTACATCCATCATATCAATAATGGCAGCGAAGTCTCTGTGGGAAAGAGAATAAAGTGCGTTTTTTCCACTTCTTTGCATAGAAACAACGTTTTTATCTTTGAGAATTCTTAGGTGGTGAGAGGCAGTGGCTTGTTCAATTTTTAATGCTCCATGGATTTGTGTAACAGACATTTGTTTTTCTTTGGAAAGTAGGTTGATGATACTAATTCGGATAGGATGCGCTACAGACCTTAAAATTTCTGAAGCATTTTCTAAAAAATTGATAGTATAATCGGTCTTCATAATTTTCTAACTTTTTACCGAAATGAATATAACTAGTCTTGAAGAAGCAATATTGAAGTGGTTTTGTTCAATAGTCTGAGGAAAACCAAAAAAAAACATTTGCATGAATTTATCGGTTTTGTACATCAAATTAGCTTAGTCCTATTCATTCTTTACTTAACTGGAAAAATATAAGATAATGAATGCTTTGGCGCAACCAATGAAAAAATCTTCAGGAAGCCCCGGCAAAATAAATGCAAAGAAATTTGCTTTATGGTTGTTTATTCTTAGTATTGTTATGTTGTTTGCCTCCATGACAAGTGCCTATATTGTTAGGCAAGCTGAGGGTAGCTGGTTTGTTTTCGATATTCCTCCAATTTTTTATTGGAGTACGGCAGTAATTGCCCTCAGCAGTGTCACGATGCAGCTTGCGTTGATTAGCGCACAAAAAAATGCTTCAGGGCGTTTACAGGTATTTACAGCAATTACCTTCACATTAGGTATTTTGTTTCTTTACTTACAGTTAGAAGGGTGGAAGGTTTTGGTAAGTATGGACGTTTATTTTAGTGGCGGCAATGTTTCAGGTTCCTTCATCTATTTGCTCACTGGGCTACATGCCGTCCACCTTATTAGTGGGATAATGTTCCTTTTTATTGTCTTTATACAAGTTTTCAGACAAAAAATAAACGCTCAAAACCCCAACTCTATAGAAATGTGTAATACTTACTGGCACTTTTTGGGTGGTTTGTGGGTATATTTATTGATATTTCTCTTGCTAAATAGATAGATAAACACTTGTTTTACGTTCCTGTTTTTTTTTGATGATTTGAAATGCTTAACCCCATGGGCTATCAGTGTAATTTATTTAAAACATCAAGCACTAAACAAAAACGGAATGAGGTCTTACATGTCAGGTAAGTCTACTGCCCTCGGCGTTCAAACTATCAGCTCTGCTGTAGACGGGTAGTTTGCACGTTAAATAGCTAGTTTCATTTTTAAATTCTAATCAAAAAATCAGATGGCAACAGCAACTGTTGTAAACCAGCATGGCGGAGAGGTATGGGAAGGTGGTGAGCCTTCGCCCCTGAAAGCGAGTTATGGTAAATTGATGATGTGGTTTTTCTTATTATCAGATGCCTTTACCTTTTCTGCCTTACTCACAGCTTACGGCACTATCCGATTCCTACATCCTTCTTATTATGAGGCTTCGGAGGTAGCACTCACCGGCGTAGACCTGCGATGGCCAGTCCCCGAAGCTGTGTTCAATGCAGCACCTTTCTTTCACGGCATCAATATGCCCTTGGTTTTTGTCGGAATTATGACATTTATCCTTATTTTAAGCAGCGTTACTATGGTCTTGGCAGTGGAAGCTGGCCACAGAAATAGCCAACAAGAAGTAGAAAAATGGATGCTTTGGACAGTTGTAGGCGGTATTGCGTTCTTATCATGTCAGGCTTGGGAGTGGGGACACTTTATTCACGGCACAGATGCAGGAGGCATACTCAGCGATGCTACAAAAATTTTTGGGGCTAACTTAGTCCGCAACGAATACGGACCTCCAGCATTCGCCGATCTTTTTTTCTTCATTACTGGTTTTCACGGAACACATGTTCTTAGCGGCGTCATTATTAACATCATTATTTTTTATAATGTAGTCATTGGCGTATATGAAAGAACAGGCCATTATGAGATGGTGGAGAAAGTAGGCTTATACTGGCACTTTGTAGACTTGGTCTGGGTATTTGTATTTACATTATTTTACCTGATTTAAAAATTTAGTTAATTCAAAACTGATAACTAACCTATGGACTCATCACTTGCTGCCAAAGCAGTAAAAAAACAAAAAATAAGGCGAATCTGGACTGTTGCCGGCATCTTGGCGTTGGTAACAATTATAGAATTTGCTTTGGCCTTTACTTGGCCCGACACTTGGTCGCAATTGACCTTAAATGTGCTGTTTTTACTTCTAACATTATTAAAAGCCTTCTATATCGTTGCCGAATTTATGCACCTCAAGCATGAAGTAAAAAAACTAGCATGGTCAATAGTCGGACCTCTTGCACTCATTGTGTGGCTAGTTGTGGCCCTAATCAGTGAGGCAGATGCCATTTCTGAAACTATTGTTCGGTTTTGGGGATAGGATGCATCTCTCACTGCCGATAATATGAATAACAAAAAAAAAATAGGGATACTTTTGACCACTCTGATACTACCTATCTGTATTTTTTTGGTACTGAAGTTGTATGGTACGAACCGATATGCTACTGGGATTATTTCTAACGAAAAACTAAAACAACGTAGGCCTGAAGGAATAAATTGTACGTTGAATAGTGTAGATGGAGTACATCGGATACCCGATTTTAGCTTTTCTTCTGAACAAAAACAGATCACACAAGAGTATTTTAAAAATAAAATTTATATCGCTAGCTTTCTGTATGCTGAGTATCCCGAGCTATGCCGACAAATAAGCAACCAGCTACTCCGAATACAAGAGTTCTTTAAACATGATACTCATCTTAAAATCCTCTCACACATTGTTAAGCCTGATACGCTTGCATTTACTCAGAATTATGCAGAAGAGTTTTATGCAGACTCGACCAAATGGGTGTTTGTAACAGGTGATAAAAATACTTTTTATGACATAGCCAGCTGTGGCTATTTTGTAGATTTCCAAAACGATGATTTGATTTTGATTGACGAAGAAAAATGTATCAGAGGTTTCTACAAAGGCACAAACCGCGAAGATGTAGACCGATTAATTACTGAAATTACCATTCTGTTACAAGAGTAATTTTTTATCTGCCTTTATTAAAGTCTCACTTCAATTAAAAAATCTTTTAACTGGTGTATCTCCTCATCTGAAATAGCAGGAAAATTAGCAATTCTGAAGGTGTTGTCTTTCCATTGCCCATATCCATTGCCTAAAATAATTCCTTTCTCTCTTGCCATTACTTTTATATTGCAAATAAAGTCAGATTTGCCTTTCACTGTAATCACCGTGTCGGAGCGCAATCTTTTGTTTTCAATTAGCAGTTGATAATTGTTAGAAATTAAAAAACGATACCATTCTTTTGCACGGTATTTAGTCAAGCGGTCTATATTGGTAATATCTTGACAGCTTTCCATAACTTTCATCAGCAAAAAGATATTGAGTACGTTAGGCGTGTGAGTAGTCTGATATTCCCGCATTTTTTCTTCCATAAATACCAAACTGTTATAATGTTTACGATGATTGAGTTGATGTGCTTTTTCTACAGCTTGTGGTGAGCAAATCATAAGAGCAAGCCCTGCGGGCAAGCCAAAGCATTTTTGTACTGAAGCAAACCATATATCCGCTATTTCCCAAGGCAAGGTAATACCTGACATGGAAGAGGTGGCATCCACAAAGATCAATGCTCTGCCAAAATGTTTTCTGAGTGTCTTAAGTATTGGAACTTTAATTTGTGTGCCATTAGAAGTTTCATTTTGAGTAATACAAAGCCCTTCGGCTTGTTGCAATTCCGGAAAACGATTTTTGCCCAAAGCCCGATTATAATGGAATTGAATCCCCGAAGCATTGGGCATAATTTTTTTTCTGTACTGTAGCCATCTTTCACCAAAAGCTCCATTATATAGATGAAAGCTGTATAGATCAATAAATGACTCGGCAATAACTTCCCAACACTCCGTCGCAGAACTGGTAAAAAAAATGCGATAAGTTTTCGGTATTTGGAGCTTTTCACGTAGGAGGCAGCAAGTTTTTTCAGAAACAGCTACAAATTCAGGGCTTCTGTGGCTTAAACTCAGGATACCGCTGGCAAATGCATCTGAAAAAAAATTTTCCAATTGGGGACATACTCTTGAAGGACCTGGACAAAAGCTAACCATGCAATAACATAATATTTATAATAGCAGTCAAGTAGTTAATCTGACAGTGTAGAATTATCGGATAATATTTCTTCACTTGAACTTTTTGGTAAATTCATATCCTTGAATTTTATCGATTCAGAAAAAAGTGACCTCGACATTCAACGAGTTTTCTTCAGCCAATGAAATGCGTCCCCAAAGGTTTTCTTAGGGGCTTTGCCGAAGCATTTACCTAAATACATTCTTTGTTAGTTACAATCTGTAAGCTACAAATCTAAGTGTTTTTGCAAATCTTCTTAAAGATTCATAGTACTTTTTACGGAAATCTACCCACAAGAACTCACATTGAACGGTTCTATGAAAACACTTACAAATAACTAAAGATTTTTGGGATTCGAGCTTCACAGCCATTGGCTCACCCTCTCTAAAAGAGGGGAGGAGTTTTACATTAGCTCCACACGTATGGTATAAACATACGTATGTACTCGCCAGTCCCTGACGAGGTTTTTAAGTCTTATACTGACACAGCAAAATATACGCAAAAGTTTTTTTTGTAAAAAACTTAGTCGCTTACATCCCATCGCTTAAAGACCATTGGGTTTTACGATCCGTCTTATAAAATTTTGCTAAAAAAAGTTTTTTTTCAATATTTACACTTTCAAATTTGAATTGTACTAAGGCGTTTGACTTTTTTTTGAAAAATATATGTACATGGATACTAGAATAGAAAGAGATACTATGGGCGAAGTGGAAGTCCCCGCAGATAAATACTGGGGGGCTCAAACACAAAGATCATTACAAAACTTTACAATCGGTGGACATAGAATGCCAATAGAGGTGATTAAAGCTTTTGCTGTGTTAAAAAAATCTGCTGCCCAAACCAATGCTGAACTGGGCGTACTGCTGCAAGAAAAAGCAGATATTATTACAAAAGTTTGCGATGAAATTATTGTAGGAGTGCATGATGATGAGTTTCCATTAGTAGTTTGGCAAACAGGATCGGGGACTCAGAGTAATATGAATGTTAACGAAGTAATCGCCAATCGCTCGCATGTTATTTTGGGAGGACTACTTACGGACGAGAAGAAAAAAATTCATCCTAACGACGATGTCAATAAATCACAATCTTCTAATGATACTTTCCCTACAGCAATGCACATTGCCTCTTATCAGTATATTGTTGAAAAAATGATTCCCAAAGTATTAGCATTACGTGATACGTTAGATAAAAAAGCAACAGATTTTACTAATATTGTTAAAATAGGAAGAACACATTTTATGGATGCTACACCCCTTACCTTGGGTATGGAATTTAGTGGTTATGTATCGCAACTTGATCATGGGGTTAAGGCACTAAAAAATACTTTGACACATCTGTCTGAGTTGGCTCTGGGTGGCACCGCCGTAGGTACTGGGCTGAATGCCCCTGAGGGTTATGCCGAGTTAGTTGCTAAAAAAATTGCCAGTTTTACCAAACTACCTTTTATAACTGCCAAGAATAAGTTCGAGTCTTTAGCTGCGCATGATGCGATGGTAGAAACCTCTGGTGCATTCAAGCAGTTAGCTGTTAGTCTGATGAAAATTGGTAATGATATTAGGATGCTGTCTTCAGGACCCAGATGCGGCATTGGAGAAATACTAATTCCTGCAAATGAACCGGGGTCTTCCATCATGCCCGGTAAAGTGAATCCAACACAGTGTGAAGCCCTAACGATGGTCTGCGCACAAGTAATTGGTTTGGACACAGCGGTTTCCATAGGGGGAATGAACGGGCATTTTGAATTGAATGTATTTAAGCCCATGCTAGTATTTAACGTGCTAACGGCTGCCAGACTGATTGGCGACGCATGTAGCTCTTTTAATAAAAATTGTGCGACGGATATTGCACCTAATCATGCTGTGATAGCAGAAAAACTAGAAAAATCTTTGATGCTAGTAACAGCACTCAACACGCATATAGGTTACGAAAATGCAGCAAAAATTGCTAAAAAAGCACATCAGGAAGGAACTACTTTGAAGGAAGCAGCCATTGCTCTGGGCTTACTCACCAGCGAGCAATTCGACGAATGGGTAGTACCCTCAAAAATGACTGTTAGTTTAAGTTAAAAAACAAAAAGTTGGTGGCTAGATAGGTAAAGACATCAAGAATTAATATTTTTGTAGACTGATCAAAGCTAACTATCAATGAATCTACAGTAATATCCACCTTGATACTGAAAACAAACCCAAATAGCAGAAAACACCAAAACATTTGACTTTTTAAAGCCTGTATTGACAATTAACTAATTCCTAATTCATTAAATTTAACAGATACTGATGAAAAAACCAAAAGTTTATAAGATGATACTCCCTATTCTTTGCGGAGTGCTTTGCCTAGCTGTTGTCCACGATAGCGAAGCGCAAAAGAAAAAGAAAAAAAGTAAGAGTAAACGAGATGATGGAGGCAAAATTGATAAGGCAGAAGTAAAAAAATGGAAGAGAAAACTAAAATCTCTCGACCCCTTACAATACAAACAAATGTCAGAAGAATATGACCTGCTCAAAGGCGAAAATAGTAACTTGAAAAGACAGACTTCGGTGCTTGAAAGGCAAACTTCCGATGCAGAAGAAGCACTCTCAGACGCAGAAAGTGAGCTGAGAAATATGACTAAAAAGTATAATGACTTGAAGAAAAATTACGAGGATGGCACAAAAATAGCCACAACAGCCGTAGACGACTACACGAAAGGAATTGTTTATAGGGTGCAAATAGGTGCTTTCCGAAATCCGAAACTGAAAAGTCTTCAAACCACTGGGCAGTTTTGGGTAGAAGACGGAGATGGTACGAAAAAATATACAATTGCTAATTTTAGAGACTACTGGGAGGCGAATACCTTTAAAAAATATATGCGTAAAATGGGTGTTAAAGATGCCTGGATAGTGGCTTATGAAGATGATCAGAGAAAAAATATTAAGGAAGTACTGAAAAAAAAATAAGATGAGCTAGTTCATAATAGGTGAGTTACAAACCTTCTAATACCGTCTTGTATAGGATTATCCTCTCGAGAGAACTATATTTAAAAGTCAAGATAAAAAGATAAGATTAAGAATCATAAAAATGTGCTTTTTATCGGTTGAGCTATGCGAGGTGGCGTTCTCAACGCTCTGCACCATCCAAATGCGCGCAGAGGTATGATAAAAGAATGAAAGTTACAAATACCACTTCAACCGCCATTGCGTATAGCTGATGTTGGCAGTTTGTGTACCTCCTTTATTATCTCACTACCGTTTCAATTTACCGTGCGTGGGCAAAGTGCGTTGGCGAGTCGTCTCCTCAAGAAATAAATAAGAAGGAAATTTATATCCTAATTTTGGATATTGCCAATAGAAAGAACATCTATTGAAAAAGTAAAAGCCCATAACATGTTGTAAAAGACATGCTACGCACAGGCGTTTACGCTAGCCTTTGTGTGGCATTATTAGAAAAAGAAAATTTGACAAACAATGCAACATAATGTAATAAATGGACATTGCTTAAGCGTACTACTAGAATTAAAGAGCAACGCCGAAAAAGTTGATTTAACATTTTTAGACCCTCCTTTTAACCAACAAAAGGACTATCGATTCCATCATGATGATATGGATGAAAAGGCTTACTGGCAAATGATGAAAGAGGTTTGCTTGCAGATATTTCAAATAACCAATGAAGGCGGATATGCAAAGAGAAAAAAACACCGAGTTTGTTTTAAGCACACTTAGAGAAACAGGTTGGTCATTCTAAAATCTTATTATCTGGAAAAAGAAAACATCTGCCGTACCTGTTCTAACAAATTTGGCAAACACTATCAAGTGATTGTCTATGCGACCAAAGGCAGTAAGGCAAGAGTGTTCAATCGTTTAAGAATAGGCCCATTACTACCTGCTTCTTATAAATACAAAAGGGGAAAAGGCATATTTGTAACCGATGTTTGGGACGATATAAGAGAACTAACTTCAGGATTCTTCGCAGGAAACGAGGCTCTACGACATAAAAATGGATAGCGTGTTCTATAAACAACAGTCACCAATAGCCCTATTACTAAGAATTATATTGTCATCTTCTCGTGTGGGTGATACGGGTACTAGATCCATTTGCAGGCACGGGGACGACATCATGGGTTGCACAGCAATTACAACGTGACTCAATAGCAATAGAACTAGACCCTACAAATATCAAACTTATAAAAAATAGAATAGGAAATATACAAGAGTCTGATTTAGTACAAAAGTATTATAAAGATTATATACATACTGAAAATATATCAGAGATTTGGGGGCATGAATTAGAAGTATTGACAACATCTGGTCAACAGCAAATACCTACTCTTTTCAATTAAAATAGATGAACTCTATCTATCATTTCTATAAAAGCCTCATTGTAGACAGGAGAACTTTCTTAAAGACAAAGTCGTTGGATACGTTTCCATTTGACAGAACACTACTAGCCAGTGAAGCTAAAGGAAAATTTCCAGACCTGTCTATCAAGCTAAATCATAATGCTAAAATCTTTACGGGTGGAGAATTAATAGAACTTAAAGATAGCGAAAGCTATACGGTTGCGTCTTTTAATTCTACTATTCCAACAGGGACAAAGCGAATAGCCAATATTATTACAGGAAAAGATAGTATCATAAAGCGACAAACGGAAGCCGCAGGTAATGACATAGATTCTCTTCCTGAGAGAGAAGTATTTTACCTTGTTAGAGGAAAGAATAAACGTAAGAAAACACAGAAAATTGCCCTAATACATGGTAGTTTTCTTGAAACAATTACCAAAGAAGAGCCAATAAGTCAATCTTTGTTGTAAGTTTTGGAAGAAAAATTAAAATTAAAGCAAACAGATAAAGGCGTCGGTAAAACTGAGATTTCGAATAATGACTGAAATTAAAGCAGAAGGAAATATGCTAAACTCAAAGAAATATCCTGACATTCTTGACAATACAATAAACTTTATTTTACCCTATCATAGTGAGGCAAATAAAAAAGAGTTAGCTAAAATTAAAGTTGTAGAAAATAGAAATGCTAAATCGGGAGTTACTGTTCATATGTTTGATGATAATAAAAGACCAACAACAAACTTCTTTACACCAACTTTTTCTGATAAACAAGTTGTGACAGACAGTGACGGGATAGCGACACTATTTAGTACTCAAACTACATTATATTTTGGAGTATTTGATAACAATAGAAATGTATTAGGATCAACTGCTCTAACTATAAGGAAAGGTCAGACAAAAGAAGCAACCATATTGTATTGACAAAATTTTGAGGAATTTTGCTTCTAAAAAGAACTTATAATTTTTATTTTTAGATATGGATACACAGTTTATTACAGATATAAAAGGTCAAAAGACAAAAGCTATAATCAGTATAAAAGATTATAACTACTTCATTAAATTACTTGAGGAGGAAAAAATGATTGTAAACTTTATAATGATGCTAAAAAAGATATTGATGAGAAAACCTATACACTTGAAGAGGTAGCCGATGACATAAGATATGAGTTATAAAATTGTTTTTAGAGTGCGAGCTAAAAAATCTTTAAAGTCGTTTCCTCAAGAAATAAATAAGAAAGAAATTTATATCCTAATTTTAAATATTGCTAATAGAAAGAACATCTATTGAAAAAGCAAAAGCCCGTAGCATGTCGTAAAAACGACATGCTACGCACAGGTGCTTACACACAACGTTAAAAAAATCTGACCTTCTGACTCGTTATTTTTTGCTGAATACCTAATTTTTCATAACTTTTTCGTTATACTTTCAGTATTGTAGTTACTTTCGTAGTAAACACAAAGGAAATATTTATGAGAATCATTCACATCTCACTTTTCGTATCCATATCGTCTTTCAACGTATTATTTGCCCAGAATATTTCATCAGAAGATACACTATCTTACGGCATCAACTCAAAAAACTTGCTCTTTGCCTATGGGCAGGCATACAACTTAAAAATAGATAAAACCTTTTCCCGATTAGTAAAAAACGGATTTAATCATTTCTTTTATTTGGGTTATACCAATTTCAGCAAGCCTAAAATCATCAGCACTGAGCTTAATTTTATGACCGGAACTCTGAAAAGCAGAGGAAGTGAGAGAAATCTATTCAATAACTATGCAGGAAACATAAAACTAGAGTACCTTAAAAACATTAGTAAAGTAAGCAATAGCAAGTTGTCTCTATATATTGGGGGTAGTATTAATATGAGAGGAGAAGTTTGGTTTCCACAAAACTTGCTCGCTTATGGGTGGGATATTGACTTCGGGACGGCAATGAATGCCGTACTACAGTGCAAAATTAGCCCGAAATTAATCTTTCAATACAATATGAGTGTTTCTTTATTTGGAATTTTATGGCGCTCCCCTAACAACGGTCAACAACTAACTACAGAAGAAATACAACTAGAAAAAGGCATAATTGCAGCAGCATTCGAAAAGACACGATTTTCTCATCCATTCAACACCTTGTATATTGATAATTCATTTAGATTATTCTCTAATTTTTCAAGCAAATTGAATTTTTACTATCATTTAATTGTATCGTACAAAAAGATAAATCAACCCTTAATCAAAAAAGGCTATGAATTCAACAATACAATAGGGCTGATGTATAGACTTTAAAAATATGAAAAGATACTTGGTACTATTATTTGCTATTGTGTTTGTCTCTTGCGATAGAGATTTAATAGTAAATACTTCACCGAGAGGTGATTTCGACCTGTTTTTTGAATATCTGCAAAATGATTACTCCTACCGCGACAATCATAATTTTACTATGCAAGAGCTCAAACAAAAGTATTTACCACAAATTGAGATGTCGAACACAGAGCTTACTTTGGCCAATGTATTAGTGAGCATACAAAACGAGCTTAAAGACCCTCATTTATATTTTAATGAAAATGATATTTATGATTTATCAAGTGTAGAGAAATACAGATCTGAGTCTCTAGAGAAGATATTCCCACTTTTTAATGAAGTGTCTATTATAGGCGATACGCCCTTTTATACTTATGGAGTGATTACATCAAATATGGACGTTGGCTATATTTACATCAGGGCTTTTCAAGAGAGTGTTGGCGGAACAAGTTCGCTGAGTATAGCAGATGGTATTAGAGAAATTGATGATATTATTCAGCTGTTAATAAATACAAATATTACATCTATGATTATAGATATACGTTCGTCTGCAGGTGGTTCAAACTATATTCCGAGGTATATCGCCCAACGATTTATTGATAAAACAGCAATTTACATGACGGAATATTATATGGATGGAGAATCATTTATAAAAAAACAATGGGAAATTCAGCCGCAAGGCACAGGGTTCAGAACGGCTAAAATTGCCTTATTATCAAACGGGCTAACAGCCAGCGGAGGAGAGATGTTTATACTAGGGCTACTTCAAAGAGACAGTGTTGTTCATATAGGTTCAAATTCGACGGGAGCTTCGGGAAATATCACTCATAAAGATTTATCGAATGGTTGGAGTTTTACTCTGACTAGCTCCAGAACGGAATATCCAGACGGAAAACAATATTTTAAAGTAGGAATAAGCCCAAAAATTATAGTAAAAAACGACCTAGACTATGGTTTCAGCCATAATAACGATAAGCTGATAGAAAAAGCTATTGAAGAACTGAAATGAAAAATTTCATACTTAAAATAATTAGCATAGCTCTAATAATCTCTTGTAACTCTGAACCAGAATCTGTTTTTAACCGAATTCAAGACAAAAAAGCACGCGAAGTCATCAAAAAGTCTGTGGCATTCCATGGTGGGCTAGCCCAATGGCAGGCTATACAAAAGCTAAGTTATCAAAAAGACTTCACACTATATACTGCTTCTGGTGAAGTGGAAGGAACATACGGACAAAAACATAATTATGATTACACCACTTCAGAAATTATCATCCGCACAACTAAAAATGATTCAGTGGAGATTGAAACTGGGAAGAAAAATAACACTTTTTACCAACTCATCAACGGTAAGTCAACACATGCAGATGAGCAAAGACTGCAAGCTTCTATTAGTGCATCTAATTATGTGCTAGGCATTCCTTTTAAGCTGTTAGATAAAGGAGCAGCTATTACATACATCGGGAAAAAACAATTAGGGGCAGTGAAAGCACACGAAATTCAAGTAAAATACGATGCTCAGAACTTTGATAATCATGCCTCTTCTGAAACATGGAGGTATTATTTTCATCCAAATGATTATAATGTAATGGCAAACTGGGTTAGGTCAGACGATCACTTCAACTGGATCGAAAACCTGTCTTTCCAACAAATAGAAGGCTTGCGTTTGCATGGCAAAAGGAGGAGTTACCGAGTAGACTCACTAGGTAATGAACTCTACCTAAGAGCTCATTACAGTTATTATGGTTATATTTTGAAGTAAATTTCTACTCTTTCGTACCACTATCCTCTTCCTTACCAGATTCTGCAATAGTATCTCTCATATCGGTGTCTGCCTGTAAATTTCGCATTCTGTAATAGTCCATAATACCTAAATTACCGCTTCTGAAAGCCTCTGCCATCGCAAGAGGTACTTCGGCTTCTGATTCTACCACCTTGGCACGTGATTGCTGCGTTTTAGCTTTCATTTCCTGCTCTGAGGCAACAGCCATCGCGCGGCGTTCTTCAGCTTTGGCTTCGGCAACTTTTAAGTCGGCATTGGCTTGGTCTATTTGCAGTTTTGCCCCGATATTTGACCCAACATCTATGTCGGCAATATCAATAGAAAGTATTTCAAAGGCGGTACCCGAGTCGAGTCCTTTTTGTAAAACGAGCTTAGAAATCTGGTCGGGGTTTTCAAGCACCGCTTTATGCGATTGTGCCGAGCCGATAGAAGTAACAATTCCTTCTCCTACCCTTGCCAGGATAGTTTCCTCACCCGCACCACCAACAAGTCTAGCAATATTGGCACGCACAGTTACTCTTGCCTTAGCAACCAACTGAATACCGTCTTGTGCTACAGCAGCTACTGAAGGAGTATTGATCACACGAGGATTAACAGAAGTCTGCACCGCTTCAAAAACATCCCTACCAGCCAAATCGATAGCCGCCGCCTGCTTAAAGGATAACTCAATATTGGCTTTGTCGGCAGAAATTAAGGCTTTAATAACCGAAGGTACATGACCGCCTGCTAAATAATGCGTTTCCAAATCGGCAGTATTGAGCTCCAAACCTGCTTTAACTGCCGTGATTAAAGATTCTACAACAATGCGAGGAGGTACTTTTCTGAGCCTCATAAACACCAGAGAAATTAAGCTAACGCGTACATTAGAAAAAACAGCAGTAATCCATAAGTTAACTGGTATATAATGCAAAAAAACAAAAAACACTACAATGGCGGCTACAATACCACCCAACAGTAGAAAAATTTCCATAATTACTTTAAGTTAGTGAATAAAAAAACAAAAAACAAATACTTTACTCATTCGGATAACTCTTCAACAAATACCTTAGTCCCTTTTATCTGTACTATTTTAACTTTTTTACCTGAATCAATCCAATTTCCATCTATCGAATGTACTTCCCTGAGTTCGTCATCAAAATCCACTTCACCTATTGATTTGATAGTAGAAACGGCTACTCCCACCTCTCCTATAGTTAGTTGCCTTTCTTGGTCGTTAACTTTACTATCTATTGTTTTTTGCAAAGAGAAACGCTCCCAAACCCCTGAGTGAAAGCTGTAATAAAATGCTGCTATACTTGCAAATAGGCTAATACCTAGAGTACATGTTCCTATAATTGCCCCAAAGTAATTATAACTCATATAGATACCGTAACCCATACTCAGGCAACCCATGATGCCTACTATGGTAGTACCCGGAATAAAAATCACTTCGAGGACGAGCAAGGCCAATCCAAAGGTAAGTAATAAACCAACTGTAAGCCACTCAGCCATAAATAATTGATAGTTTAGTTTTAGTATTACAAGCTTAAACGCTTTAAAAATGCATTTTCTGCCAAAATGCAAAAAACTCCATCGACCAGGCCAAAGTAAGATGCACAACTACTCCGGCAAAAATACTTCTACTATAATAAGCGATGATACCGAGCAGATACCCGCCAAAAAAAGAACTTATCGCCTCACCCATTGGTTTGCCAAAATGCAAAAAACAATAAGTAACTGCCATAGATATCACTGCCTCCTTACCCACCCAGCGCATCAGCCAAACTACCATTAAACCACGAAAAAGTAACTCTACAGCCACAAAAGAAGCTCCGTAAGCAGTTTCATAAGATAGTACAAACAGCCACTCGGGCAGTTGATAATATTGAGAAGAAATATTGGCCTTATAAGTCGGATAGTAACTGGTAAAGTCTTCGAAAAAAGAGGCAATAAATGCAATAAAAACCGCCCCTGCGAATAAATAAAAATAGGGACTCCAGTTGATATGTAAGTTACTCAAACCAAAGAAATGAGCCTTTTCTTTAAATACTCGCTCAACAATAAAACTGCCAATCAAAGCTACAAGTAGCTGAAATAGCTGGTGCGCAATGGACTTAAAAATGTAGTGCTGTGACGTATTGAAATGAACATTCAACCATTTCATGTGTCCCCAATAGCCGGCGTAAACTGCCAATATAATTATGATAATACCACTTCTAATCAGCACATTACGATTGAAATAAAAGTCTCTTTTTGCGAAATATGCAATCCATAAAGTACCGTAGTAAGCACTACCATACAGTAAAATATAATAAAATAAACGCAAGGCTTCACTTCTCTCCTTATCAATCACACTATTTTCCAGATCGACCTGATAATTAAGCCACACAGAAAAGGTCAGAAACAAAAAAATAGCTCCATAATATGGAAAAGAATAAGTGTCTTTTATAAAGTTCTTTAGACAGACGATGAGTGAATACATTGAAGGTTACGCTTTATCGCATGTTTGAAATAATATGCCTACACCAAAGGTAAGCAAGCAAAAAGAAATACAGATAAAAAACACAAAAAAGGTCAATTCGAATGCTTAAAAATTTCTCACTTTTCACTTTTCACTATCTTTGCAGTACTCAAAAAAAACCTTATTAAAGATATGAAAAAAAACAAAACATTAAACGATCTAGGCGAGTTCGGGCTAATTAATCATATCAGTAAAGATATAAAAACATACCAGAAAAGTACTAAAAAAGGTATTGGTGACGACGCTGCGGTGATTGGAGAAGGCGAGCTATTGACATTAGTTTCTACAGACTTACTGCTGGAGGGTGTTCACTTCGATCTATCGTATGTTCCTTTAAAACACCTCGGATACAAAGCAGTAACAGTTAATCTGTCAGACATTACTGCCATGAATGGAAACCCTGAACAAATCACAGTGAGCCTAGCACTCAGCAACCGTTTTGGTTTAGCAGCTGTTGAAGAGTTGTATAAAGGCTTTCGTAAAGCCTGCGAGCAATATCAAGTCGACCTGATAGGCGGGGACACCAGCACCTCTATATCCAATTTAATGATCTCTGTCACAGCTTTGGGTAGTACTCTACAAAAAAATATAACTTACAGGAATACCGCCAAAAAAAACGAAATTATCTGCGTAAGCGGTGACTTGGGTGCAGCGTATATCGGCTTACAAATTCTGCAGAGAGAAAAACAAGTTTTTTTAGCTGACCCTAATATGCAGCCGGATTTAACTGATAAGGACTACGTTATTGGTAGGCAACTCAAGCCCGAAGCCCGCACAGATATTGTAAAAATGCTTGAAACCCTTCAAATTATTCCGAGTGCTATGATAGATATTTCTGACGGACTAGCCTCAGAACTCATGCATATTTGTAGCCAATCGAAATTAGGGGCTGTTATTTATGAAGACAAAATTCCTATTGATAAAGAAACTTATCAAATTGCCACAGAAGAATTCAAAATACCCCTAAGTATTTGCGCACTTAACGGCGGCGAAGATTATGAATTACTTTTCACTATTAGGCAAAAAGATTATGAAAAAATTAAAAATCACGAAGATATTTCTTTCATAGGCTACACAACAGCACCAGAAGAAGGCATCAAGCTAGTCACCAGAGCTAAGCAATCAGTAGATATTAAAGCGCAGGGGTGGAAACACTTTTAGGCGTTGATATGAGTAGCTTATTGATTTGCGCTAGTTTATATTCCTGTAAAGTTCGCTTTCCTTTTAGCAAGAAATGCACTTGTACCCTCTTTAAAGTCTTTTGTCTTACAGCAATTAGCAAAAGCATTGGCTTCCATACCGTAGTTTTTACCGCTAGTAGCGGCATGAATACAGTCGATGGCATGAGACACGGCAATAGGTGCTTGAGTGAATATTTTCTCAGCAATTTTTCGACACTTTTCCATGACTCTTTCTGCTGGTACTACATGATTGACCAAAGCAATTTTTTCTGCTTCCCTTGCATTAATCATTTCGCCCGAAAGAATCAACTCAAAAGCCTTTCCTTTGCCTACAAGCTCGGTGAGTCTTTGTGTACCGCCGTAGCCTGGGATGATGCCCAGTTTGACTTCGGGTTGACCGAAGTGGGCACTCTCCGATGCCACTCTGATATGGCAAGCCATCGCCAACTCGCAACCGCCCCCCAAAGCAAAGCCGTTGACTGCAGCAATGATCACTTTATGGCAATAAGCTATTTTTTCAAAAACTTTTTGTCCTCTCTCTGAGAGCTTTCTAGCATCTAAATCATTGAGGCTTAAAAACTCTGATATATCAGCACCCGCCGCAAAAGCCTTTGTTCCTGCACCTGTAATAATTACTCCTTTAATATTTGTGTTATCATATACTTCTCCCAGCACGGTGTCTAGCTCGCTAATAGTTTCTTTATTTAAGGCATTTAGCTTGTTAGCTCTGTTGATAGTAATCGTCAGTAAGCCTTTGTCGAGTTGGGTCAATAAATTGTTGAGAATCATTTTTAAAATTGGCGATAAATAATTAAAATTTTGTAAGTGTATGTGTTCAGTATAATTTTTTTAACACCTCAATACCTTCTGTTTTGCTACTTGATAGCCTATTTGATAAAGTCGCTCTGCTTGACGGAAAGAAAGTGTGCTTAGCACTGAAATTCTTGGCGATTCGATAAGAATATCACAAAGCCTTCTGGATTCGAGCTGATTTTGGTTCACCAGAATCATTAGGCTTCGTTCAAGTATCTTTTTATAATTTTGTACTTTGAAGTTAGTTTCTGTAAAGTTAGTATTTATACCGACAACTTGTCTGCATTGCGGTTTTAATATTTTTACAGGCATATTATCTGTCAAGCCACCATCTACGTAAACATTTCCCGCTATTGTTACAGGCTGAAAAATAACAGGGATGCTACAAGCTGCAATTAATACTTTAATGAGCTTGCCCTCACTGAAGTAGCGGACAGAACCGTTTTCGATATTTGTACAATTAACAAATAAGGGTTTTTGTAAATCTTCAAACTTTTCGGGTAATTGTGTGGCGAGTATTTTTTCTACTTTGGCTAGTGTGAATAAACCCTTGGAAAAAATAGCCGGGTCAAAAACCTGTAAGTATTTTAGTTTCGATAGTAAGTCAAATATTTTTTGTGGTGAATGCCCTGCACAATATAATGCTGCTACTATTGCTCCTGAGCTAGTACCAGACAATACATCGGGTTTCATCTCTACTTCTTCAAGGGCTTTTAAAGCACCGATGTGAGCAATACCCCTCGCTCCTCCACCCGAAAGACATAGACCTGTTTGATATATTATTTTCTCTGCCATAGTAGCTGAATTAGTGCATAACCTTAATAGTCAAATATATGGCTTTTATAGAAACAACAACAAAAAACTGTAATTAGTAAAATGAAAGAAATAATTTTAGCAAATTTGTTGCTCTTAAATAGCCCGAAGAGGTTTCCTACCTATCTGTAGCATTTTTATTATGTTGAAAACTAAAAGGCAATTGCAGCCGTATTTTTGGACCACTGTCAGGTATCTACTGCTAATAGTAATTGTGTCGGCTTTGGGCTGGGTCATCAATTTATTATGGTATAAACCTTTTAATATCAATTTGTTCTACGAACGCACCTTTTTAGAATACGGCAGAGAGCGTCCAGAGCTTTTAACTCAGATACACTATTATGAGTTACTTGGCATGGGGGGGCATAATAGCCGACTGAACGATGTATCTGATAAGCAGCAGACCAAAGATTTTGAAGTAGCCATTAAATATTTTGAAATGCTCAGCAGCTACAAAAGAGCTGAGCAAAATAAAGAGCAGCAACTATCCACAGAAATCCTCGATTATTATTTTCAGGATAAAATATTACACCAGCAGTTTTTGTATCATGACTACGCCATAGACCACCTGACAGGTTTGCAGGTTAATTTCCCTCTTTTTATGCTGCATTATCATCAGATTAATGATATTAAAGATGCTGAAAATTACCTCAAGTGTTTATCTCTGGTTAGCAAAAAAATCAAGCAAACTATTCAAGGCATCTTGATTAGAGAAGAGTATCGGGCAATACCACCAAAAGCTATTTTGAAGCAATGCATTGAACAAATCAGGCGTTTTATCAGAGGGGGAGTATATGAAAATATATTGTATCACGATTTTAAAAAAAAGCTATCACAACTAAAAAATATTTCGCAACAAGCCCGTAACGAATACCTCTATGACGTGAAAGGTGAAATAGAAGACAACGTGATACCAGCTTTCCTGAATCTGGCTAAAGAGCTAGCTAAAGTCGAAGCTATTGATGCAGGCGAAGTGGGCGTATCGAAATTTGACGATGGTGAATATTTCTACGCTTACCTATTGCAGAAATACTTAACTGTCGACCAGCTAGCAATAACTGTCTCGCTCACGACTGACAGTCTGATAAGCCTAGCCCAGCAACAGATAGATTTGGCACAACGGGAAATTGATAAAATTTCTGACCAATTAGCTATGGATAAAGACTCTAACGTATTATTTGACACAATCAATACGAATAGATTTTTTTTTTACGAAAACAATAATCACGGCAAGTTAGCCTATTTGTCTGACTTCAGCCGCCTAATTAAGAAATACAAAAATTTATCTGCTCAATACTTTGATATTGAAAATATATCAGACTCTGTTCACTTAGCTTTTATGTGGGATTTTCAAGAACGTTTTTTACCTCTTTATACCTATTATCCCGGCAGTTTGAAAAACACCAAACCTGCAATTTTTTATATTAATTTTTATGATACATGGCAGCACGCAAAATATACCTTAGCCACCGCAGTAGTCAGATATATTTTTCCCGGATTACACCTCCAAATGTGCATACAGCAACAAGCTGACCATTTACCCACTTTCAGGCGGGCCTTTTCTTTCCACGCTTTTAATGACGGTTGGCAACTTTATGCACTTAAGCTCGCTTGCGAAGAAGATATGTTTGAAGATATTTATAGTGTGTTGTTTGCCTACTATACCCATATAATAAGTGCTTACAAACTTATTATCGATATTAAAATCAATAAAGAAAAATGGACGAGGAAACAATCGATTGATTACCTCATAGAACAAACTGGCTTGCCGCAGAGAGCTGCGAAAATTGCTGTTGACGAATGTATTGTTAAGCCAGGTAAAGCACCTGCTGCCTTAGTAGGTTATGCTAAGATAATGGAGTTAAGAAAAATTGCTAAAAGCAACTTAGGTAAAAAATTTATGTTGAAAGATTTTCATCGCGCCCTTTTGAAGAACGGGTCTGTGCCTCTACACGTGATAGACAAAGCTATGCAAGAGTATATGCAAAGTCATTAAAATTATGATTTATGAATTAAGGATTAAAAATTTCAGACAAAATGCTGTGCTGAATAACCAATACTGCTTGGCTTATTCTTACTGTTTTTTTAATCCAGCACTCACCTTAATATGCAAGCAAAAATATAGAGTAGCTTTGCTTTTTCAGCCCTTTGCATAAACAGTTTAAAAAGCTGCTTGTTGCGGTGTTCTAGGAAATGGAATTACATCACGAATATTGTACATACCTGTCACAAACTGAACAAGCCGCTCAAAACCCAAACCAAAACCACTGTGCGGAGCAGTACCAAATTTCCTTAATTCGAGATACCACCATAATTCTTTTTCCGAAATATTCATTTGTTTAATTCGCGCAATCAATTTTTCATAGCTTTCTTCCCGTTGCGAACCACCAACAATTTCTCCGATACTAGGGAAAAGTATATCCATCGCTCGCACGGTTTTGCCATCATCGTTTTGTTTCATATAAAAAGCCTTAATATTTGCTGGATAATCGGTAACAACAACTGGCTTTTTAAAGTATTTTTCCACTAAATAGCTTTCATGTTCCGACTGCAAATCAACACCCCATGCTACGGCAAACCGAAATTTTCTTTTCTTATGAGGCTTGGATGCCAATAATATATCGATGGCTTCAGTATAAGTAATCTGTTGGAAACCATTTTTTATAATAAAATTAAGTCGCTCCAATAGCCCTATTTCATTGCGTTTATTTTGTGGTTTGCTTTTCTCCTCTTGCGCAGCCCGCTCGTCGAGAAGTGCCAGGTCATCAGAGCAATGCTCAAGCACGTAATTAATTAGGTACTTTACAAACTCTTGAGCAAGCTCAATACTATCTTGTAGCTCGTAAAAAGCCATCTCTGGCTCTATCATCCAAAATTCAGCTAAATGACGGGCAGTGTTAGAGTTTTCAGCCCTAAATGTAGGACCGAATGTATAGACTTCTCCTAAAGCAAGTGCGCCAGCCTCGGCTTCGAGTTGCCCCGATACTGTCAGATGGGTTTCTTTAGCAAAGAAATCTTGCGTATAATCTATTGCATTTGTGTTATTTCTGTTTAGCGGTGGGTGCTTAGGGTCGATAGTAGTTACTCTGAACATCTCTCCTGCCCCTTCTGCATCCAACCCAGTGATGATGGGCGTATGTAAATGTAGAAAACCTTTGCTATTAAAAAAGTCATGAACAGCAAAAGCTAGCGTATGCCTAATGCGAAAAACTGCCCCAAAAGTTTGTGTCCTAAAGCGTAAATAGGCTTTTTCTCTCAGAAATTCCATACTGTGTCTTTTGGCTTGTATAGGGTAAATTTCTGGGTTAGCTTCACCCAAAATACTGAGATCAGTGGCTAATATTTCTATCTTTTGCCCCTGTCCTTGTGAGGCAACCACTTCACCTATAACCGACAGACATGCACCAGTAGTAATTTTTTTAATCAGCTCAGGGGCATATTTTTCATAATCTATTACTATCTGTATATTCAATGCTGTTGAACCATCATTGAGAACAATAAAGCGGTTACTTCTGAAAAAGCGTACCCAACCACTAATATACACTGCTGCGCCTATCTTGGGCGATAGTAGTAAATCTTTAATTTTAATCCTCTTACTATTCATTGGCTTGTTGAAAATCTAAAGCGATTTTGCCTTGAAAGCTAAAAATATTTATGCAAGTAGTAGGCTTCTGAACAAGTTCGCTTAATAGCCATTGCTATTATATTGAAAGCAAATACAAAGTAAAATCATTTTGTCTTTATATTCAAAAGAGCCAATTCCACAGCAGTTGCTTATTTAGTTTAAAAACTCATTTGTTCGTACCAAGGTAGGCCATATTGATTAAGTGCTTGCATAAAATTGTCTGGGTCAAACTCTTCTAAATTATAAACACCTGCGCGCATCCATTCTCCCTTAAGCATCATCATGGCACCTATCATGGCTGGTACGCCTGCTGTATAAGCAACTGCTTGAGTACCTACTTGCCGGTAGGCTTGTGCGTGGTCACAATTATTATACAGATAATAATATTTCTGCTGCCCATCTTTAATACCTTTAAACTGGCAACCGATGGAAGTTTGCCCTGTATAATTTGCAGCCAAGTCACTAGGATCGGGTAGTAATGCTTTTAGAAATTGTAGGGGGATAATTTCTTTGCCTTCGTACGCAATAGGTTTTATGCTTGTCATGCCTACATTCTGGAGTACTCGCAGGTGTGTGATATATTCTTTAGAAAAAGTCATCCAAAACCTAGCACTTTTCAAGTGAGAGATATTTTTTGTTAAAGATTCTAATTCTTCATGGTATAGCAAATACGAATCGCGGAGTCCGATATTAGGGTAATCAATTGCTTTGTGTATTGATAGCGGTGCTACTTCTATCCATTGCCCATTTGCCCAATAGCGTCCTTTTTGTGTAATTTCCCTAATATTAATTTCAGGGTTGAAATTAGTAGCAAAAGCCTGCCCATGTTCGCCAGCGTTGCAATCGACAATATCCAGCTCGTGTATTTGGTCAAAATGATGCTTTTGCGCATAAGCTGTAAATACGCCTGTAACTCCTGGATCGAAGCCGCAGCCTAATAAAGCCATAATGCCTTTTTGTCGGTATCTTTTCTGATAAGCCCACTGCCATTTATATGTAAATTTTGCCCTGTCTTTAGGCTCATAATTAGCTGTATCCAGATAGTGTACCCCTGTGTGAAGACAAGCATCCATAATGGCTAAATCTTGATAAGGTAACGCAACATTAATAACTAATGCGGGCTGAAATTTTTCGATGAGTCGGACAGTCTCTCGCCTGCTATCGGCGTCCAACTGTGCTACCTGAATCCGTCGTTTTTGTTTTTGCGCAACAGACTTAGCGATAGCTTTACATTTTGAAAGGGTGCGGCTGGCAAGCATAATTTCTGAAAAAACTTCAGGAACCATCGCACACTTCTGAGTAACAACGTTACTAACAACGCCAGCACCAATTATTAATATTTTATTCATAAACCAGAATTTACTATCACAAGGACACACACAAAGCTATGAATAATTATTGACTTTTACGCCGACGAAAAAACCAAACTGACCACCTTTTTACATTCAGTAAAAACGAAAAAATTGTCTTTTCAGAATATCAGAAGCAAGATGCAGATGCCTCAAATAGCAACACCTGATACTGAAAAATTTAACCCCCATCCCATCGTTGCGGGTGCAGAAAGAAATTGTGCGTATTCTCGATAAGTTTACAGAACTTACCGCCCGCAAAAAACAATACAACTACTATCGCGATCATCTGCTCAATTTTTCTGAGGATGAAGTGGAATGGAAGCCGTTGGCAATCTATCTGATTACAAGGATAGGAATACGCGCAAGAACGGTTGTATTTTATTTTTTTTCGGCAGGTGGAATGTGCAGGTTTTTGAAAATTTCGTCTATTTGGGCGTTCACCTCTTGCGTATCGTCCATATAAAAGCGCAGACTGGGAACAACCCTAGCTTGATGCCTAATTCTGTTTGCGAGAATTTGCCTGATAGCTTTGGTGTGTTGCTGATTTGTGAAAGAGCCCCCTACCGGGATCGAACCAGTGACCTACTGATTACAAGTCAGTTGCTCTACCAGCTGAGCTAAGGAGGCTACTGTGCATGAAAAACGCTGCAAACCTAGTCATTTTATTGTAATATCTGAAAGTAGATAATGTAATTTTTTTTTACTAGGGGCTTACATAATCTCCTGGCAGAGTTCTATCAACACACCATTGGTAGATTTGGGGTGAAGGAAACAAATTAATTTATTATCTGCCCCTTTTTTGGGCGTTTCGTTCAATAGGATAAAACCCTCGCCTTTTAATCGATTGATCTCCTGATAAATATCATCTACTTCACAAGCAATATGGTGGATGCCCTCGCCTTTTTTCTCAATAAATTTATTGATTACATTATTTGGGTTAGTCGATTTAAGCAATTCTATTTTTGTTTCACCCAGTTGAAAGAACAAAGTATCTACGCCTTCGGAAGGTATCGATTCAAGTTTACGGGCATCCTTTCCAAAAAGCTTACGGAATAGCGGTTGCGAGTTCTCGAAATGCTTGACAGCAATACCGATATGTTCTACTTTTTTAAGCATAAGTTATTCGAATTCTTTTTTCAATATGTCTACTATATAAGCAATGGACTCTTCTTCCAAATCTGTTCTTCTCACTAAATCTTCTTGGCTAACTGCCAATACACTTTTTGCCGTGTCGAGTCCTATTTTTTGTAGCTCCTCAATCATCCACTGGTCAAAAACATCATTAAATTCGGATAGCTCTACATCCTCTTCATCTTCCTCAAAACCACCTAATTCTCTGAATACATCCATTTCCATACCTACCAAACGACTAGCCAACTTAATATTTTGCCCATTTTTACCAATGGCTTTAGATACCTGATCTTTATCGAGATAGACAGCTACTCGATTACTTGCAATATCTATTTTAACAGTATTTACTTTTGCAGGGCTCAACACTCTAGAAATATATAGGTCTGTATTATCCGTATAATTAATTACATCAATATTCTCATTGTGTAATTCTCTAACAATAGCATGGATTCTCGAACCTTTCATACCTACACACGCACCCACAGGGTCGATTCGGTCATCATAGGATTCTACTGCTATTTTTGCACGCTCTCCAGGCACTCTTACTACCTTTTTTACTGTAATCAAGCCATCGAATACTTCGGGGACTTCCTGCTCGATAAGTCTTTCTAGAAAAACAGGCGAAGTACGGGAGAGGATAATTTTAGGATTATTATTAAACATTCGCACTCTATGAACAACTGCTTTAATATTTTCTCCTTTGCGAAAGCGGTCTCGTATCATTTGCTCTTGGCGGGGCAGGGAGAGTTCTTTCTTTTCAGCGTCTATTACTACAATCTCTCTAGAGAGCACTTGGTACACTTCTCCGGTAATTAGCCTGCCCTCCATATCTTTGTACTTATTGTATAAAATATCTTTTTCTAACTCTTTCACCTTTTGTCGCAGATTTTGCAGAGCAGTTTGTACTAGTCTTCTGCCAAAATCCTCAATTTTCACTTCTTCGGCAACCTCCTCTCCTACCTCAAAGTCTTCTTCTATTTTAACGGCATCTTGCAGGCGGATTTGTAGGTTTTCATCAAAGTCAGGCAGATTATTTTCAACGATTTCTCGGTTGCGCCAAATTTCTAAATCACCTTTATCAACGTTGATAATGACGTCAAAATTTTCGTCAAAATTAAATTTTTTTCTAATTATTGTACGAAATACATCTTCTAAGATGCGTATCATAGTGGGCCGATCGATGTCTTTTAATCGGGCAAAATCGGCAAAAGTATCAGCGAGTACAGCACTAGTCATAAGTGTTTTTGTCAGTGTGAAAAATATTTAATAAATAAATTAACAACGTATTTAACGAGAAGATAAAGCTACAAAACATTACTTATACACATAAAGCCCTGTATTTTTATTTACCGCTACGTTGGGTAAGTGCCTATTTACTTCAAAAAAAGCATAACCTTTTTGTAAGTTTCTCCAAAAGTTTGTCAAATAGTTAGGAGTATTTTCTTCTATTGCTACCAGTGCTTTGGAGGTCAGTCTAAACGGGAATATGTGTATTGGAATATTTTGCTGCCCGCCTGCTTTGGCTTCTAGGCTTAAGATATAAAGTATTTTCATTTTGTCGTCAGTAATCGGCACACATCCGATAGTTACACAATCACCATGGATGAATATATCTCCACCCAGTTTTCCTTGTTTACCCAATATTCTATCCGATTGGTTGGGGTAACTTACTTTTAGCGATAAATGAAAATTACTTGCCGGGTTGAAATAGCTGATATGATAAAAACCTTCGGGTATTTGATAATCTCCTTGCTTTCGTTTTGGACCTAGCCTTCCTGAAAAAGCGCAAAAAGGGTACACAAGTACTTGCCGGTATCTCTTTTGGTTTTGAGCCTTCACCCAAACTTCTACTTCCTGCTCGCTCTTAAATAGCCGCAAAAAAAGCATCATTGGCTCTTGTGCTATATCTCCTACGCCGCATTGCAGGAGTGTGTCTCGCAAAAAGTCATATTTCTCCTCATAAGCTGCTCTTACTCTAGGATACTTTAATTGTTTGGACTTAAAATCTTTATTAATATTTTGCTGCGAATAGGTGTCCATTATTAGAAATAACACAAGAACTAATTGCCAGTACAGCTTTTGATATAATATTTTCATAAGGCCTGTGATTTCTTTTTGAAAGAAGGTAATACAAGGGCTTGCCGTATATCGTTAAAAGCAATGATGGTTTCTTTATACTGAACTTTCTTTTTCGCTTGTATTGCTTCTTTAAGATGTATTTGCGTTCGATCAACGTTTAAAAGTTCTCCTTCCCTCGTCGTTTCATCAGTCAAAGAAACTGATAAATTTCTGCCTATATTAGCCACATATTGCCTTTTTAGCTTGAGTGGTCGGTTCAGTCCGGGCGAAGATACTTCCAAGTTGTATTCCTCTATTGGCAAATTACGGGATTCTATTGCTTGAGCTATTTGACGACTCATAGCCGTACACTGACCTATAGTTATGCCTTTGTCTCCATCAACAATAACTGATATGCTTTTTGATTTTTTTTTGTTGACAATTACATCAATTAAAAATACAGATGCGTCGTCGGGCAAGGCTTCTCGTGCTACCGCTGCTATGGCATCAGTAATAGAGCATTCCATAAAACATAGGAAACTATTAAATAAAAAAATAGGGAGGTACACTCCCTACATCTAAAAAACCTTTAGTTTGGTACAAATGTAAGTTTTTTTCCTAAATAGAAAAAGATAGTGATAATAGTTTTTAAGTGTATGGGTAGCTTGATTTTTTGAATGGGCAGCCAAACAGGGCTTTGCTATCGGTATCTTTTCTCTATCTTTGTGGGCTTGGCAAAGTTTTATTTTCAGCATAGAGCAGACTTAAAAATATTTTTTCTTCATAACACTATCCTAAATTTGTAAAAAAAGATATGTCAAGAATTGGTTCTTTGATCAACTACAAATGCCCTAGCTGTGAACAGGGTAGCATTTATAAATCTAGGGGTTTCTTCAGGTTTGGAAAAATGAATAAACATTGCCCATCATGCAATTTCAAGTTTGAAAAAGAACCTGGGTTCTTTTATGGCGCAATGTATGTGAGTTATGCACTAACTGTGGCACAAATTGTAGGTACCTTTGTTATTTGTCAATTCTTTTTTAATGACCTGTTCGATGCCAGGATACTGCCATTCATGATTGGAGTTATTTTTATTATGTCTCCAATCAATTTCAAGCTATCCAGAGTACTTTGGATGTATTTTTTCACGAGAAAAAATGCCAGCATTAAGACAGCTAAATAATTGCACTTCACAATTTAAGCAGCAATGCAAAGCATTTTCTTGAGCATGATAAAATATTTATGTATACTACCTTGTTGCTTTGTTTTCGCCTACCAGACAGTCTGTGCTCAGAATGAAAAAAAGCAACTAGCCTTGCGCAAAAAAACTTTTAAACTAACTAGCGTTGCGCTTGGTCTGGATGCCTCTAACTATGTCAGTAGATTTTTCGATAAAGATAAAACACAGCATGCCCTGTGGCTCGATGTAGGTTTTAACAGAAAGTTTTTTGTAGTAGCCGAGGCGGGAATAAGCAGTACCGACAGAATAGGGGTATTTGACACACTGCGTTATCGAAACAAGGGTAATTTTATACGGGCAGGCCTTGACTTGAATCTTATTGCAAAATCGTCGCGCAATGATGCCATTACGCTGGGCTTGCGCTATGCAAGAGCTAGTTTTAACCATAGTGTCGACTACGAAGGAAGAAGCACTTACTGGGGAAATTTCAACGGCAGTATATCAGAAAATGCTTTGCAAGGTAGCTGGGTGGAATTTATTACTAGCGTACGCGTAGAGCCCATTAAAAATATTTGTATCTCTACCAGTTTACGTTTCAAATTATTTCGCTGGCTCGATGCTCCCCAAAGTATACAAATTGCCGAGATGCCGGGTTATGGTACTATTTTCCCGCCCGGTTTGGGCGGTCTGAGCGTAGTCATTATTAGCTATCATGTTTTATACCGCATTCCATTCGAGTAAAGTTTATGAATATAAAATTATTATATCAATGCTTCTGCATACCGTGCACGCGTGTAGCTTTGGCAAAATATTAACAAGTTATATAGCCAGCGGTGAAGGATATTTACCAAATCAGACAATGTACCCCACAATGCAAAACATTTTCTTAAGGCTATGCTATCATTGATAATAGAAGCGTTCGATAAGCTACATGCAGAAGCATTTACTTACCATAAAAAATATTCCTTGAAAAATTATACACTTTTGGTTTTGATCTTCATCATTTCTTGCACGAACAGAGAAATTGAGTTAATGAATCAAGCCCGAGAAAAGCTAAATGAAAAGCGTTATGCAGAAGCATTGTCATTGTTGAACAAATGGATAAAAAAATTCGGTGCTAGCGAAAATGCTGCCGATGTCTACAATATGCGAGGCGTTGCCCACCTAAACTTGGGCAAACAAGCCAAAGCACTTAACGATTTCAATCGCGCTATAGCGGTAGATTCAACAAATTATAAATATTTTTACAACATGGGCAATACCAAAAGAATAATAAACTTGCCTGATGAAGCTATCGCAGATTATACTAGGGCACTGCATTTAGATAGTACGCGCTATGAAATTTACCTCAACAGAGCCTTATGTCACATTCAGCAAAGAAGGCTTATAGCTGCAATTACCGACTTAGGACAGGCTATCGATTATTGTTCAGTGGCAGATAAATACCCTTTTTATTATAGAGGGCAAACTTACTTGAAGTTGAATCAGGTGGAAAACGCCATTAAAGATCTACAGCAAAGTATTGCACTAGATGTGAATTTTGCCGAAGCGCATTTTACTTTGGCACTGGCAATAATCAGCAATGAAAAAGTAGGCTCTGAACAAAGTTGTAGGCACATCAAAAAAGCTGTGGCACTTAATTATGTACCTGCACAGACTTTGTTGGCAGCCTACTGTCAGTAGCGTTGCATGTTTTTTTCTAAAAACATTTCTTTACAATATCCATTTTAGTAGCAATCTCTTGCCATTCTTTTTCGGGTGAAGAATCTATAGTAATACCCGCACCAGCATATAAAAAAGCGTGAGCATAGGCAATTTGCATGCAACGTAAATTTACAAACAAATGGGTATCATCATGGATATTTACAGGACCTAAATAACCAGTAAAAAATTTGCGGTTGTATTGCTCATAAATATTAATAAAATCCAGTGCTGCCGGCTTGGGCATACCGCAAATAGCGGAAGTGGGGTGTAACAATTCAAGCATCACACTGCCCAATTCAGGAAAGTTAACCTCTTTCATGTCAACGCTAAAACTAGTGCATAAATGCAGCAAATCGCCAGCTACCACAGTATGCGGTCCTTTTTCTTTAAATTCTCTCAGGCGAATTTTCTTAAAACAATTAATGATATAGCGGCTCACCAGAGCCTGCTCTGCTATTTCCTTCTGTGTCCAAGTTGCTTCCGAAGGATACTTAAATAGGCTTTTGACTTGTGTGCCAGCTAGTGAAATAGTACGAAAAATTTGTTTTGAGTCTACATGAATAAGCGTCTCAGGCGTTGCTCCCATCCATATGCCTTCGTTAGGTAAATAAACCAAAGAAATAAATGCATTGGGGTAATACTCACACAGCCGAAAAAAACTGCTCACTGCGTCAAAGTTTTTGGGTAAGTCTACTCTTCTGAATCTTGAAAGTACCACTTTTTCAAATCTCTCTCGTTCGATGGCTTGAATACCTTTTTGTATGAGTTGCAAAAAAGTATCTTTTCTCATCGATTCGTCTCGCTGACAGTCGTAGTTTTTTACTTTGAGATTCTCATAAGGAATATTAGCTTGGTATTGTGTGTTAAAAGTATGAAAAAAAGATTCTTTGGCGATAGGCATGCCAAAATCATTAGATCGGATAGCATCAACTCCACTTTGATAGTGCAAGTCAGCATGAATAAAATAATACCCATAAGTGTGCAAAAAAGGACTAACTAAAAAACCTTGACCCAACTCATCGATACTTTGTTTTGTGTTGCTTGGCTTATCGCCTAAGTCAACTACAAAATGACAAGTTTTTTGCTGTGGTTTTTTCCAGCAGGCAATAGCAAAGTTATGTTTATAAGCACTGTAAAGTGTACGCCTGAAAATGCTCTCTTCAGAAAGTTTTGACAGTGGCTTATCGGATAAATTTGTGTCGGTATTCATATTTTAGCAGTCAACAGAAGCACTTAAAAATATAGTTGAGAGGCACTAAACAATTACTAATTATAGCGGATTGTATTGAAATCATAAAAAGAGCTGCATACTGATTTGTTTTATATTTTTTCGAGCAATTGCTCAGCAGCTAATTTTAAATACTGTTAATAATTAAATGCTGTGGTTTGATAATTAAAAATAGGCAAACAAAATACTTGACAGGCTGTGAAATAAATATGTTTTTGGCGGTTTTATTATTTTTTTTGTTTTAAGTTCGCGAAAAAACGTTTACATATATTTTATTTATTTAACGAGGTTTTTAAAGTACAAAATTCAAAATATCCTAAATTTTGATGATTATATGAAAGCTAGCAGTACCCTTAAAAATTGTTTAAAAACTACTTTTTGTTTCAAAAAATCCTTTTTCTGCATAGCATTATTGCTATTTGTATGCACTTGCTGTGTTCCTTCAAAGCGGAATATCTTTTTTGCTACTGATGGTTATATTAATGAAGTTAAGCTTGAGAATGCACTTAAAGAAGCAAGCGGCAATTATGTCATTGCGTCTTTTGATTATATTGCTGTTTCTGTTTTCACTAATAAAGGTGAAATTTTGGTAGATCCCAATTTTGAATTTGAAACAGGGAAGAACAAAACAGAATCCACACAACCTTTGACTAGGCAAGGTACACAAGCAAATATGTTTAATGTTTTTTCTGGATTGACCAGCCCTCCCATCGCTCAAAACAAAGGTATTCCCCAAAATTACCGTGTTAATGAAGATGGTTTTTGTTTTTTACCCATGATCGGTAACATTAAGTTAGCAGGTTATACGCTCAAACAAGCGGACAGTATTATAGCAGAAAAGTTTAAAGCACATTATAAAGAACCTTTCGTTGTAACGCAATACACAAATAAAAGAGTTTTTATACTTGGTGCTTTGGGTAGTAGGGTTATTCCTTTGCAAAATGAAGATATTAGCTTAATAGAGGTATTGGCCATTGCGGGTGGAGGTGGTCAACCATTGGGTAGCAATACTGGTATTAGTACAAACTTGTTCAAAACAAACAACATCAGAATTATCAGAAGTTACCAAAGCGGAACGCCTAGCGTGCAGGTAGTGAATCTTAGTACAATGCAAGGGTTATTGAAGGCCGATTTGCACATACGCCCTAACGATGTGATTTATATAGAACCAAGAAGACAGTTCGATCTCGGTAATTTTCAGCTAATTCAAGTATTTGCTTCCACTGTAACTGCCATAATTACGTTATATTTACTAATCCAATCGCTTAATAATAATCAATCCCCATAACACTGATGAAAAAAACAAGGAATTTCGAACACTTGGCGCATCAAGAGAAACCCATATATGACTCCAGCAATACTATTGACAAGTCGAAACTATTCTTCATATTAAGAACTACGTCTATCTGGATTATTACTATATTTATTGTTTTTATATCGATTAGTTACAGTGTTGTTAGATGGACAAAACCTCTGTACGAAGCAGAAACAACCATCCAAATTGAAACAAAACGCTCTCCGGTTAATATTCTGGAGAACGACCCGGTTGAAAGCATTAAATTGTCTGGCGAAATTGCCATTATTAGCTCGACAGTAATGTTTGATACTGTAATTGAGGTATTGAATTTAGGTGTCAGTTATCACTATGAAGGTGACATACTTAACGACGAACGCTTTGGCAACTCTCCTTTTGAAGTAAAATATAAAATACACAATGCTGTTGTATACGACAAAAAATTTAGTGTCAAAATATTAGATAAAGAAAAGTTTATACTCTCTTACCAATTCAATAGCAATGGCTATGATAATGAAGAGTATAAAATGCTCCATCGTTTTGGCGAGGTGATTAGTACAAATAGCCTTGAAATCAGTCTGTACCCAACAGCGTATGGCAATACAGCTAATTTGGTGGGTAATTATCATTTTTTTATTCATAGTAAAGAATATCTCAAAGAATATATTGAGGCGAATCTTACAGTGGTCGTCGAAAATCTATCTGCCAATACTATTAATATTTCTTTTATAGATGCTAATAGAAACAAAGCCATCCAAATACTTCGGGCAATTAACGCTAATTACGCTGAGAAGAGTGTTGAAAATAAAAACAGAAAGTATGAAAACTCTTTAAAATATCTGCAAAATCAACGAAAACTAACCAGAGATACTATTAGTTTTTTGGAGGAAAAAATAAATTTATTTCCAAAAGAAATACAGTATACAAATAGTAAAGATTATAATAGCAGTGGCTATCATAGTATATTTAATAGTATTGAAGCAACAAAGGAAAAGCAGGTAGAATTACTGTCAGAATTGCAAACATATAACAAGATAAGAGACTCTGTGAGGAAGCTGTCAGATTCCGTCCCTATAGAAATGGCTCACGCTATTTCAGCTACTTCTTTTATACAAGCTATGGCAATGGCTATCGGAGATGCTAGCCTACTGAATTTAACCTCGCTTTTAATAAAAGCACAGGAAAATAGTATCAGATTGAAAGGCTCTTACAAGAATAGTACTTCTTCTAGTCAGCAAGTATTATCTAGAGAAAATCGTATAAAACAACAAATAAGACAACTACTAGAAATTAGAATTAAACTATTAAAAAAAAAACTTGGAGGCCTAAAAGAAAAAATAGTAAAACTCAACAGCACTTTAAAGGAAAACAACAGCGACCCTGAGTTTGAAAAACTAATATCGCTAACGAGAAGATATCGTAATTATTTCGATCTAATAACCAGCAAAGCCATAGAGATAAATATCACTAAACACGGAACAGTACAAGATTTTCAGGTAATTTCGCCTCCTCATGTTTCTACAGTACCAATTCGCCCAATACCTTCATTAATATATGGAATAGGAGTCTCATTAGCTTTTATTATGAGCATAGGGTTAGTTCTTGTTAAATATGTTATGCAAAACAAAATTAGCAGCCCCAGAGAGCTTGAAATTCGGTTGAATGCGGCACTGATAGGTGTCATACCTGAATATAATAAAGAGAAAATGCAGTTTTCACAATTAGTTGTTAATAAAAACCCAAAAGCAGTTATTAGCGAAGCTATGCGTTCTGTCAGAACTAATCTAGATTTTTTGAATAGTAAAAATGATAAACAAATAATTAGTGTTACTTCAACGATTAGCGGCGAGGGGAAAACTTTTATTGCGCTAAATATAGGAGGAATTATTGCATTTTCAGATGTGAAAGTAATCATTCTTGACCTTGACATGAGGAAGCCTAAAGTACATCTTGGCTTGAATGCACAAAACACAGTAGGTATATCAAATTTATTAGTTGGAAAAAATAAACTGGAGGATTGCATTCAAAAGACATCAGAAAAAAATCTTGATTTTATTACCGCCGGAGCTATTGCTCCCAACCCTTCAGAGCTGATTATTTCCGAGGCTTTTGATAAGTTATTGGAGCAGTTAAAAGAAAAATATGATAAAATTATTTTGGATACTCCTCCCGTTGGTTTGGTAACGGACGGTATTATTGCCATGCAAAAAGCTGATACACCACTCTATGTGATGCGGGCAAAATTTTCTAAATTAGCTTTTGCCGCAAACGTCAATAAAATCAAAAAAGTTTATCAGTTCAATAATATAGGTGTTATTCTCAACGCTGTGAACTCTCAAAATAGCTATGGGCATAGCTACGATGATTACGGATATAACTATGGCTACGCTGTTTATGCCCATAAAAATCATAAAGATTATAATAGCGCAGAATATTATCATTTGGATGAGGAAATAGAAAAAAAATCATTGCTGAGCAATTGGTGGCAGCGTTTGAAAGAAAAGATATAATTTATCCTAGTTTGATAAGTGTTTCCGATTGTATCAATCACAATATCAGCTTTTAAAAAATTCACTGTTTGGAGAGCAATACTATTTTTTGTATGTATTTGCCCAACATATCAAATTCGACATTAACAATGCTCTTTTCCTGAATATGCCTAAAAGTAGTGTGCTGGTAAGTATAAGGTATGATAGCAACGCTAAAACAATCATTTTGCGAGTCAACAACAGTTAAGCTAACTCCATTGACACATACTGAGCCTTTTTCTATTGTAATATTTCCTGCCTGCATATCATATTGAAAGGTAAAATACCAACTTCCTTTTTCTTCTTTTCGTCGGGTGCACCATGCCGTCTGATCAACATGCCCTTGTACTATATGCCCATCCAAGCGTCCGTTCATTCGAAGGCAACGTTCCAAATTAACTTGATTGCCTATTGCCAAAGTGCCTAGGTTAGTTTTGATAAGTGTTTCCTTAATAGCTACAACATTATGAATATTGTTTTTTAGCTTTGTAATTGTCAGACAAACACCGTTATGAGACACACTCTGGTCTACTTTTAACTCAGATGAAATAGGAGATTGTATTTCAAAAACAGTGTTGCTTCCTTCATTTTTTATTCCCAAAACAGTACCTACGCATTCTATAATGCCTGTAAACATGTCGATAAAGCTACTAATGACTAGCTAAGAGGCTAAAGATTAATTATTAATTATCTGCATATTGTGCAGAATTATTCATTATTTTTAGATACGCTTTAAATAACTCTTCAGCTGCTAAATAAGGTAATAACTCCTGATTGAGTAGTTGTTTTTCTACAGAAGGCAACATCTTCTTTATAACAGGCTGATGGTAAAAATCTGTTAGTAACAGATGCTTGATAGATTCATGCATCCAATGCAAATGTTGTTTTTTTCTAACATTCTCCAAGCCTCCATTTTTACCCACAACATCATAAAACGATTCTATCATATGCCATATTTGTTCAATACCGTTATTTTCTATTGCAGAGCAGGCCCCTACCCGAGGTTCCCAGTAAGGGATATCAGGAATTAAAAATTGTAGGCTATTTTTATAAACATTCTGATTTTTCTTTACTTGATCAAAGTTGTATATGTCAGATTTTGTAATGATAATAGCGTGAGCCATTTCTATAACACCCTTTTTAATACCCTGTAGCTCATCACCTGCACCCATCAAAGCCAACAGCAAAAAAAAGTCAACCATATGTTTAACCATGACTTCAGATTGCCCAATGCCCACAGTTTCAACGATAATGACCTCAAAGCCTGCAGCTTCACACAGTAGCATAGACTCGCGCGTTTTCCAAGCTACACCACCCACGGCACCACCCGTTGCTGAAGGACGTATATAAGCCATCGGGTGCTGCGACAGTTTTTGCATACGAGTTTTATCGCCCATAATGCTCCCTCTACTTCTCTCGCTGCTTGGGTCAATAGCTAACACAGCTACTTTCTTTCCCAGACTGGTCAAATAAATACCAAAAGATTCAATAAATGTACTTTTTCCTACTCCGGGTACACCCGTAATACCTACCCTCACGGCATTGCCACACTTAAATATAGTACGCCTAATAACCTCTCGGGCAATACGCTGGTCTTCGGGCAAGTTACTTTCTAATAGAGTAATTGCCCTGCTGAGCATTAATTTGTCGTTTGATAAAATACCATCAATATATTGGGAGGCCGAGAGCTTATTTTTCATTTTTCGCATCAAATATTCGCATCGAATAATAATTACTAGCTGACTTTTTGCTTGAAAATTAAGCACTTATTTCAAAGAAATAAAATCCTTAATCACGGAGTACATCGCCAATATCACCGAAAGTACTGTTAGGCAAATCAGAAAAGCTGGCTGTTTCACGTCCAGCCATTCATCTAACTTTAAGCCTAGCCACACACCTACCAAAATAGTGCATATCATTTTAACACTAAGGTTCGTGTATTTTAAAAATTCACTATTTTTAAGCTTTTTACTCGTCAGGTGCTTTTCCCGTGTTTTTTGTGAACTCATCTCCATGATAGCCATTACTATTTGAAAGATTACCCATTTTACACTGTCCATCAAATTTAGCTCCCGCCTCTACGACAAATTCATGGGTAAAAATGTCACCTTTAATCTTGGCCTTAGGTTTGAGTAATAATAGCTTACTGATTTCAACTTTACCGGTTACTGTACCCTGTATTTCAGCATTTTTTGCAAAAAGATTACCATCCAATACAGCACTTTCGCCCATTACTACTTTTGATTTGCAATCAATATTACCGATTATTTTTCCTTCGATACGAACATTTCCCTGACTCTCTAGATCCCCTTTTAAGGTAGTCCCTTTGCCTATTTTATTACTTGCATTAGCGACATCGTTCGCTTCTTCTATTTGTGTTTTAGAGTTAAATAAAGCCATAATGTGATACATATGCTAACGATTAGTAGTTATGCGAAGCAAGGGTTGCATTCAAGAAATAGCCTAAAAATACAATGATAGCCATTGCTATACAGGCAGGTGGGAAATCGGATGTACGATAAAAGTATATTTATCTTACTAAAAAACCCATATTTTTTGTCCCTTGATTCGGCTTTTAAATTTGATGAATTACTAGATTTAGTTATTTAATTTTCTTGTGAATATATTTTAAAAAACAATAAATCCTTCTGGATCTACGGGATAACCATCGTACCACAATTCAAAATGTAAATGGGGACCATCAGTCAAATCACCAGAATTGCCGATGATGGCAAGGATATCGCCTGCTTTTACAATATCCCCTATTTCCTTGAACAGTACGGAATTGTGCTTATAAAAAGAAATTAGCTGATTTTTATGCTGTACACCAATTACGTGTCCTGCCTCTTGCGTCCAAGAGGCCATGATGACTGTGCCATTGGCAACGCACTTTATTGGTTCATTTTTATTAGAAACAATGTCGGTAGCATAGTGCTTTTCTTTAACATTGAATTTCTTTGAAACCACCCCATTGACAGGGGCAAAAAAGAAAATTTCTGCCAACGCATCATTAGTTAAATTTTTTTTAGCTAGTTTTTCGTAGTCAAGTCCTTCAAATTCTTCCCTGAACATAGAATCTACTGGGTTGGTATCTTCAAAATTAATATCGCTGTTTTTTACCCTATCTGTAGCATTATTATTAGATATATCGCGTTGATTGGCAGCAATATCACCGGTAAGCAGGTTTTTGATACCTGCAATGTAGCGTTGCTGCATCTGGTTTTTTAGTATCATAGAATTTACTTTATCTTCCAATTCTATTAATTGCCTTTCTTGTTCCATATAATTGGTGCGAGGATCTAGCCATTGGGACAATATGGTGATAACAATAACAAAGCTCAGTAATATAGAAAAAACTAAAAGTGTACCACTTAAAAATATGACTTTCATGTAATTGAGCCGAATAGTCTTCTTCTCTGCAAAAGTATCCTCATCTCTGATAATTAGCAGATACCTCGATGTCATCCAGTTATATAGAGTCTTCTTTACTTGCAATAGATAATAATTTGACTAAAAAAAGAAAAAATGGGTTCATACAGCAAAACCTTTCACACAAAAGTACTAAAAAATATAATACATACTTTGGGAAGATGGAAAAAAGGGTTAGAAAGTTTGTGAAATAACTCTAAACTATGGTCTAACCGTTGATTAGCTATTCGCTCGTGCAACCTTGCTATTTTTATCCTGCTTTTATCTCTATTGCTACTATTGACGCTCCGTTTTGTACCTCCTCCATTCTCTGCCCATACTCGCTCTTTACGGCTATGCCTCTTTTGTAGCTTCGCCGACTTCTTTAACGACTTCTCTAAATAGCGATTGTTATCATACCTTTGACCATCATCTCGTATCATAGATGGTTCATGGTAATTATTAATTTTCAATACCTCTTTTAAAAAATTGGTATTGATACGAGTCATAAATATTGTGAATTAGCAAGAGAAAGGATTGAGGAATTTGAACAGCAACCCAGACTATTCAAAGAAAAACACTGCTCACAAAAATAGCTAAAAATCATAGTTACCCTTCGGGATGGATACGATTTCTGGCTGGATCGTGGTCGCCACTCAAACAAGTAGCTGAGGCATGGAAATTCGTCAAGAGAAGAGCGTTGTTAAATACCCGCAAAAAAGAAATCTCATCGAGGCATACTAGGCGACTAAATCCCGCTTCCAAAACGGAGACTTCAAAGCCCGAACGACCTGTTGTGATATTTGAGTTTATTATTGGATTTACTTCTTCGATAAGTCCACAAAATACTGATAAAATAAAGGGATAGTTTCAATGCCCTTCATATAATTGAATACCCCGAAGTGTTCGTTAGGTGAGTGAACATTATCAGTGTTGAGTCCAAATCCCATCATGATAGAATCTAATCTGAGGACATGTTTAAACATCGCTACAATTGGAATGCTACCACCCATTCTGGCTGGAATAGCTTCTTTACCAAAGCTTTTTTTATAAGCCATATTGGCCGCTCGATAGCCCACAGAATCTGTGCTGATTAGTGCAGCCTCTCCCAAATGATGCTGAATAACCTTTACTTTTACACCTTTTGGTGCAAGATCCTGCACATAATCGGCAAAGCATTGAGCAATTTCTTCTGGTGATTGATTGGGTACTAGTCGCATAGAAATTTTTGCAGATGCTTTAGAAGGAATTATCGTTTTAGCACCCTCTCCAGTGTATCCGCCAATAATGCCATTAACATCGAGGCACGGCCGGATGCCAGTGTGTTCTATTGGATTATAACCCGCTTCTCCCTGTAAGGCATCAAGCTGAAGTTCTTTTTTATAAGCTACTTCGTCAAAAGGTGCTTGGGAAATTGTTGCCCGCTGTTGAGTGGATAATTCAACGACTTTATCATAAAAACCCGGAATGGTGATTCTGTTTTGGTCGTCTTTCAAAGCGGCAATAATTTCGGCAAGGGCATTAATAGGGTTAGGGGCAACACCCCCGTATACGCCTGAATGTAAATCTTTGTTTGCGGCTGTTATTTCTATTTCCATATAAGCCATACCGCGCAAACCTACTGTAATGCAAGGTGTTTTATTATCGATAAGTGCAGTGTCAGATATTAAAATGATATCGGCATCGAGTTTATGGGTAAAACTTTTGACAAACTCCTCTAAATTTTTAGAGCCTGATTCTTCTTCTCCTTCAATCATAAATTTAACATTGCAGGGTAGCGAATCAGTATTGATCATTGCCTCAAAGGCTTTTAAGTGCATATACATTTGCCCTTTATCATCGCAAGCACCGCGCGCATAGATTTTCTCATTTCTGATAATAGGTTCAAAAGGCGGAGAGTCCCATAGTTCATGGGGGTCTGCCGGTTGTACGTCATAATGCCCATACACCAACACAGTTGGTAGGTTTTTATCAATTATTTTTTCTCCGAAAACCACCGGATATCCCTCGCTCGGGTACAGTCGCACATTTTCTAATCCTATTCTCCTCAACTCATTGCTCAAAAACTTGGCTGCTTTAATCAGATGCGTTACGAATTTGGGGTCTGTACTAACAGAAGGAATACGTAATAGCTCAAAGAGTTCATCTAAGAATCTTTGTTTATTCGTTTGAATATATTGCTGGATGGCAGTCATGTGTATATTGTATATTTGAGCAAAAGTGAACGATAAAACTAGATTAACGACAAAAATAATCAAAAAGGTAAAATATGCTGTAAAAGTATAATAAGTTTACAAAAATTTGAACCGCAATACAAAAGCCTATTTTCACCGCCTTTTTAATCATTACTTTTCACTTTTTCTGACTCACAATTAATATTACAAAACAATGAAAAATTTTTATTTGCTCATATGTGTAGCTTACTGCTACTTGCCTATATTTTTTTGCAGTGCAGAAAATTTACCGACCATTGAAAACAAGACTAAAGAAATGAAAAAAATGGTGGGCTATTTCACTATTTATAACGATGAGCAGGCAGGGAAAATATGGCTAGAGATAGACCGTTGGAATGCTGAATTTTTATATGTGCAATCTTTACCTGCTGGGCTGGGTTCTAATGACATTGGTCTGGACAGAGGGCAGTTGGGTCGTTCGCGGGTCGTAAAATTTATACGTTCCGGTCCTAAGATATTAATGATACAACCCAACTACCGCTTTAGAACCCAAAGTAATAATACTTACGAGCGTCAATCGGTAGACGATGCTTTTGCTGTCTCAGTAATTTGGGGCTTTCGGGTGAGTGCACAAACTGACAAGCGTGTACTGGTAGATGCCACAGCATTTTATTTGTCTGACGCTCACGATGTATCTGGACGCTTAAAAGAAGCCAAACAAGGTAGTTATACACTCGATAAATCCCGTTCTGTTTTCTACCAGCCCATGATTAGGAATTTTCCTAAAAATACCGAGGTAGAATCTTTACTAACTTTTACTGGAAAACCTGAAGGGAATTATATCCGTGATGTAACACCCAGCCCCGAAAATGTAACAGTGCGTCAGCATCATTCTTTAGTAGAACTACCCAATGCAGACTTTGTGCTGCGTCCTTTTGACCCGAGAGCAGGTTTTTGGCCACATACTTATTACGACTATGCGGCACCCATGGGAGAGTCTTTAGTAAAGCGTTTTATTGTTAGGCATCGCTTGAAAAAGAAGAATCCCGAAGCTGATATTAGTGAGGCGGTAGAACCTATTGTTTATTATGTAGATAGGGGAGTACCCGAAGATATTAGGCAAGTGATTTTTGAGGGAGCCGGCTGGTGGAATCAGGCTTTTGAAGCAGCCGGATATAAAAATGCTTTTCAAGTAAAGTTATTACCCGAAGGTGCCGACCCAATGGACTTACGTTATAATGTGGTGCAGTGGGTACATCGTGCTACGCGTGGGTGGTCTTATGGAGCGTCGGTCAGGGACCCGCGTACGGGAGAAATTATTAAAGGTCATGTTACGCTGGGTTCTTTACGTTTACGCCAAGATTATCTCATTGCAGAAGGTTTAATCGCACCTTATGAAACAGGAAAACCGATAACCAAAGCCATGCGTGAAATTGCTTTTGCGCGTCTGCGTCAACTCGTCGCTCACGAAATAGGCCATACACTGGGTTTGTCGCATAACTTTGCCGCTAGTGTTTCTGAGCGAGCCTCCGTCATGGACTATCCACATCCTCTATTTAAGTTAGATGATGAAGGCAAGTTGAAATGGAACGATGCCTACGACAAGGGCATAGGGCAATGGGATAAAACAGCCATCGCCTATGGATATCAGGATTTTCCCGATAATACTGATGAGAAAAAAGCGTTAGATGCCATTTTACAAAAATCTATGGATGCGGGTATAGCATTTATTTCCGATCCAGACGCTCGCCCGCAAGGCGGTTTACACCCCCATGCACATTTGTGGGATAATGGCAATAATGCCGTCGATGAGCTCAACAGAGTAATGCAGTTAAGAAAACATACGATAGCACGCTTTTCTGAAAAAAACATACCTATGGGTACCCCCATGTCTTCGTTAGAAGACGTATTTGTACCGATATACTTAATGCATCGCTATCAAATAGAAGCAGCGGTTAAGCTAGTAGGAGGCATGTATTATACTTATGCTTTGAGGGGCGATGGGCAAAAAGTAACAGAGCTAGTTCCGCCCGAAGTCCAGCAACAAGCTATTCAAGCTTTGGTCAGTGCAGTGAATCCACAGGCACTGGCTATTCCCGAAAATATCATCCAACTGATCCCGCCAAAGGCTTATGGATGGTATAGAGGAAGAGAACATTTTAAGCGCAGGACAGGCTTGAGTTTCGACCCGCTGAGTGCGGCAGAAACAAGTGCCGATATGGTTTTTTCTTTGCTATTACACCCAGACAGGGCAGCCAGAATGGTAGAGTACCAGGCAAGGAATAAAGGCTATCCCGGATTCGACGATTTGTGTAAAATACTAATGAACGCTACATGGCTAAGCAGCACGAAAGACAATAAACCAATGAATAATGTTGTTAATAATATTAACTGCTATACCTTTCTAAAACATCTTATGAGCCTTGTTGCTAACAAACAAACTCCCACTACTGTGAAAGCACTGGCTTTTGACGCCATAAAATATTTAAAAAAACATCTAAAGAAAGTGGATTCTAATCATTTCTACCGCTATACACTCCATAAAATTAGGCACTTTGAAGAAAATCCCGAGCAGTATCAGATACCTAGAAGTTTACAGCCTCCAGCAGGTTCGCCAATTGGTATGGGATGCAGGTTTCACCATTAGCACATTCATTGAAAATTATTTAGCATGGTTATTAAAACTGCTGAGTTTGTTATCAGTAATACAGATTACAACAAGTGTCCCAAGCCCGTACTTCCTGAATACGCCTTTGTAGGACGATCAAATGTCGGCAAATCTTCTTTGATTAATGCTCTAACAGCACGACATTACTTAGCAAAAACTTCTGGAAAACCAGGAAAAACACAGTGTATTAATCATTTTTTAATTAATCACAACTGGTATCTAGTTGATTTGCCAGGATACGGATATGCCAAAACCAGTAAAACAAAGCGACGTGAATTTCAAAAAATATTAACGGGCTACTTGCGAAATAGGCAAAACTTATTGTACACTTTTGTGCTGATAGACATTCGGCACGAAGCACAGCAAAAAGACTTAGACTTTCTTCGTTGGATGGGTGAAAACCAACTGCCTTTTACCATTGTTTTTACTAAATCTGAAAAGATCAGTAACACGCGTGCTATCATGCTATCAGAAACTTATCAAAAGACTTTATTGAAAGAATGGCAAAGAGTACCTTTCACTTTTATCACTTCTGCGCATAAGAAAAAAGGGCTTGAACCTATTATCAAATTCATAAATGAAGTAAACGGTAAATTTGCAGATTATATCCAATCTTTAGACTAAATTTTTTTGATCTTTTATCGATGAGCATCCTTGAAAAAAACACATCCCTGCTGAAAAGAAAAGCCTCCGAGTTGGGTTTCAACCACTGCGGAATTGCCAAAGCCGAATACTTAGAAGAAGAAGCTGACGGTCTGGAAAAATGGCTGAATCAAAGAATGCATGCTGGCATGAGCTATATGGAAAATTATTTTGATAAACGCCTCGACCCTACTAAACTAGTGCCGGGAGCCAAGTCGGTGGTATCGCTCATGCTGAATTATTACCCTGAAAAAAACTTGGCAAAGCAAAAAGATAACTACAAAATCGCTAAGTACGCTTATGGCAAAGACTACCATTTTGTTATTAAAGATAAACTCAAAACTTTACTCAACAGTATTTGCCAAAAAATCGGGGAAATTCACGGGCGGGTGTTTGTTGACTCGGCTCCCGTGATGGAGCGTGCCTGGGCGAAAAAAAGTGGCTTAGGTTGGATTGGAAAAAATAGCCTGCTGCTCAATCGTGAGTATGGGAGCTTTGTATTGCTGGCAGAATTAATTCTTGATTTGGAACTAATACCTGACGTACCTATGAAAGATTATTGCGGTAGTTGCACCCGTTGCATAGATGCCTGTCCCACTGATGCAATTGTGGCTCCCCAAGTCGTAGACTCTGGCAAATGTATTTCGTATTTTACAATAGAATGCCAAGAGTCCATTCCGCAAACTGTTCAGGGAAAGTTTGAAAACTGGATTTTCGGTTGTGATATTTGCCAAGATGTATGCCCTTGGAATAAATTTTCGCGCCCACACCAAACCCCAGAATTCAATGCACACCCTGATTTAGCAAGAATGGAGCGTTTAGAGTGGGAAGATATCACCGAAGAGGTTTTTCAGAAACTTTTCAAGAAATCTGCCGTAAAAAGAGCCAAGTTTGAAGGCTTAGTAAGGAATATTCAGTTTGTTTCACAAAATACAGACCAAACAGAAAGAGAGTAGTAAACCCGAACTTCATAAGAACTCACTCTAATTCTTTACTATCGGCATCATTCTCCTTTTTGCGAATTACATCTAATTCTTCCCTGCTTTTGAGCTTTTTATCCACTACATTTTTATCAAGGAAACTATTAAGTTTTTCCACCTGAAGTGTGCTGCTAATTTCCCCAAAAGAATTGATTTTAATATCGAAACCCTCTAGCTCGTCATGTACTTTAGGATTTTTATCAGCTTTTTTTTTATTCATCACCATATGTTTAGAATTAATAATCATTGTAAAGTGAAATTCATTTTATTGACAACCGTACTCAATACAAACAAGTATGTGCTAACACGTGTTTATTTTTTTAACTGTTGCAAAAGAAATAAATAGACTTTAGATTTAAAAAAACACTAATTTTTAACTGCTGCTCTTAAAAATATGCTAATCGCTTGGCAGTTTTGTTAAGGTCAGAATAATCGCTCATTTGTTAAAACTATAAGATAGTTTTGAAATTAGTGCTACAATTCTAATATATTTGGTTCATTTGCTCTTGTTGTTTAAAGTCAATAACGTTATTACACTATGTTAAATTTTGTCTTATTCGGTCCTCCGGGTGCGGGCAAAGGTACTCAGAGCGAGAAAGTTAAAGCCGAGTACAACTTAGCTCATATTTCTACGGGAGATTTATTTAGAAAGCACTTAAAAGAAGGGACAGACTTAGGAAAAATGGCTCAAAAATATATGGACGAAGGAAAGTTGGTACCCGATGAAGTAGTTATTAGAATGGTAGAGGAAAAAATTAAAGAATGCCATAATGCTAGTGGGGTTATATTTGACGGATTCCCGCGAACCGTTCTGCAAACGCAGGCCTTAGACAGACTGCTCGATAGGTACCATTCGCCAATTTTAGGTGTGGTTATGTTAGAAGTTCCATCCGAAGAATTAAAGAAAAGATTGCTGAATCGCGGAAAAAATTCAGCCAGAGTAGACGATCAAAACGAAGAAAAAATTAGTACACGCATTAAAGTATACCAGCGAGAAACACTACCAGTAGCCCACTACTACCAAAGGCAAAACAAATTCCACAGCGTAAAAGGCGTGGGTAGTGTCGAAGAAATATTTCAAGCGTTGACCAATGTGATCGATAACTTTTAAATGGGATCTTTGGGTAATTTTCAGTCCTGTGTTATTTCTGTGAAAAAACCTAAATTTCTGTTGTATATGTCTAAATACTCTCCCAATTTTATAGATTATATCAAAATATTCTGCCGTTCGGGCAGTGGCGGAGCTGGTGCTGTTCATTTCAGAAGAGAGAAATTTATTCATAAAGGAGGGCCAGATGGTGGAAACGGCGGACAGGGAGGCCACATTATAGTGCGTGGTAATCGAAACCTATGGACTTTACTTCATCTAAAATACCGTAAACACGTCCATGCCACCAACGGAAAGCCCGGAGAAGGTAAGTGCCGCAGTGGTACTGCCGGAGAGAATGTTACCGTGGAAGTTCCTTTAGGCACAATTATTAAAGAGGTAGCTACTGGTAAAATACTTGCCGAAATAATAACACACCAAGAGGAAAAAATTCTTTTTCAGGGTGGTAAAGGAGGGCTGGGAAATGTACACTTCAAATCTGCTACAAAGCAAACACCCAGATACGCACAGCCCGGGCTGTGTGGTCAGGAAGCTTGGCTAAGTATGGAGTTAAAAATTCTTGCAGATGTGGGCTTAGTAGGTTTCCCGAATGCAGGAAAATCTACTTTGCTTTCAGTTATTTCGGCAGCCAAACCCAAAATTGCTAACTATCCATTTACTACCCTGATGCCCAATATAGGTATGGTAGCTTATCAGGATGATCACTCTTTTGTCATGGCAGATATTCCCGGCATCATTGGAGGGGCTTCACAGGGTAAGGGTTTAGGTATTAGATTTCTCAGGCATATCGAGCGTAACGCTATATTATTATTTGTAATACCCGCTGATAGTGGGTCTATCGGAGCAGCCTACACAGTACTGCTCGAAGAGTTAAAAAACTTTAAGCCTGAGATTTTAGACAAAAAAAGAATATTGGCAGTAAGCAAGTCGGACTTGATAGATCAAGAGAAAATGAAAGCAATCAAGAAGGACTTGCCGAGCATACCTACTGTTTTCATTTCTTCGGTTACGCGATATGGTATTAATACATTAAAAAATATGATATGGGCAGCAATTCATACCAAAAGCGAGCTATAAATGGTAAATGTTATGACCTATCTCCCGCACAGTTACGGGCTTAGGTTGTCAAATACCAATTACAGCATTTTTTTTTGAATATGTACTTTAATACATTAGATTTGCAGCCTCACATAATAACATGTATGGATTCGTTCACCTTAACTTGTTAAAGAGTGGATTTATTTGAAAAACTACTCACAGACAGAGGTCCAATAGGACAACACTCTCAGATTGCACACGGTTATTATACTTTCCCCAAACTAGAGGGCGAAATAGCACCTAGAATGCGCTTCAGAGGAAAAGAAGTTCTTACTTGGAGTCTCAATAACTACTTAGGATTAGCCAATCATCCTGAAATAAGAAAAACTGATGCCCGAGCTGCGCAAGAGTATGGTATAGCTTATCCGATGGGTGCGCGCATGATGTCGGGAAATTCTAATATGATAGAAAATTTTGAAAGCAAACTCGGCGACTTTATGGGCAAACAGGATGCTATGGTACTCAACTACGGGTATCAGGGAATCATGTCAATTATTGATGCACTAACAGATCGCAAAGATGTTATCGTTTATGACTCGGAATGTCATGCCTGTATTATAGACGGTATGCGCATGAGTATGGCTAAAAGATACGTTTTTCCACACAACGATATAGAAAACTGTGAAACCCAACTAAAGCGAGCTAGCAACCATGTGAAAAAGACAGGTGGTGCTATTTTAGTAATTACCGAAGGAGTATTTGGCATGTTAGGAGATATTGGCGATTTAAAAGGTATTGTCGAACTAAAGAAAAAGTATTCTTTCAGGTTATTAGTTGACGATGCACATGGTTTTGGTACTATGGGTGCAACAGGTGCCGGCACTGCTGAGCAACTAGGCGTACAAAGAGAAGTAGATATTTATTTTTCTACTTTTGCTAAATCAATGGCTTCTATCGGGGCTTTTGTTGCAAGTGAAGAACAAGTTATTCAGTATTTGCGCTATAATACACGTTCGCAAATTTTTGCTAAAACGCTGCCCATGCCCATAGTCATCGGCAATATGAAACGCTTGGAAATGCTTAAGACAATGCCCAAGCTTAAAGAAAAGCTCTGGGATATTGTCCATACACTGCAAGGAGGCCTAAAGGCACGTAATTTCAATTTGGGAAAAACACAATCTCCGGTGACTCCTGTAATGCTGAGCGGTGGCACCAACGAAGCAGCAAATCTGATTATGGATCTGAGAGAGAACCGCAATATTTTCTGTTCGATGGTTATCTATCCTGTTGTACCTAAAGATGTTATTATGCTGCGGCTTATCCCTACGGCTTCTCATACATTAGAAGATGTAGAAATTACAATCGGTGCTTTTGAGAGTATTTTGCATAAGTTAAACAGCGGCGAATATGCTAGCATGAAACCTCAGATGGTTTCGGAAACATAAAATACTAAATAAAATACGCTGAGGGGCAGAGGGTACTGCAGTGCCACAACAGCGTTTACCGGCATATTTTAAAGCTAGAGTTTAAATAACTGATATTGTTCTCAGGCATTCGCACCAGATTCCTCTGCATCATTGCTCTGTGCCAGTTTAGCAAGCTCTTGTTCTATCATCCATAAGCCCTGCCCTTCTGTACCAATAATGTCAAACAATTCTAGTGCTCTACGGCAGATTTCTTCCTCCTCACGTTGCTCGGCAATGAACCACTGCAAAAAATTAAAGCTGGTAAAATCTTTCGCCCGAAAACAAAATTCAGCCATGTCATTAATAGACACTGAAACTTTAATTTCATGTTCCATCAGCAACTCAAATATCTCTCGTAAACTCTCAAAATCATGGCGCATAGATCTGATTTCGGGAGCAGCTGCATGACCGCCCGAACTATTAATATACTTGAATATCTTCATCATGTGTGTTCTCTCCTCTTCGGAATGCCCATGCAAAAAAGCAGCCGCATTTTCATAACCATTGTATTCGCACCAAGACGCACAGGATAAATAGAACATTGATGATTCAGCCTCTATTTTTACTTGATTGTTAAGACGTTTCTCGACTTCAGGAATCAATGATGTCTTTAAACTTATTGATGATTTTATCATAACTTTTGATAACTATATTTGCTGTAAATTAATTAGAATAGACTAAGTACTAAACACGATATTAAAGCCTTTGTTAACCAAATAAGCAGATAAAAAAGTAATTTAAATTTGGAATATTTCTAAATAAAATAAAACATCGTTCACATAGATACTTTCTATAAAATGAAAGAAGCGTATAGCCACCAAAGCCTACTTAATATTTCAGATATTTGTTACCAGATGGGTGTTACTACTGCCGTAGTATCTCCCGGATCTAGAGTGGCACCCATGACACTAGCTTTTACAAGGCATACCAAGTTCGAGACTTACACCATTAGCGATGAGCGAAGTGCTGCTTTTATTGGGTTAGGTATTGCACAACAAAAAAATAAACCTGTAATATTGTGCTGCACTTCAGGCACTGCCGCCTTAAACTATGCTCCCGCTGTGGCCGAAGCATTTTACCAACAAGTGCCTTTAATTATTATGACCACTGATAGACCCCCAGAGTGGATCGGTCAAGAAGACGGGCAGATTATTAAGCAACAGGATATTTATCAAAATAATTGTAAGTATTTTTTTTCTTTACCTAGCAACTACAAGCACCCTGACGAGCAGTGGTACATTCGGCGCAACACATGTGAAGCCATTGACATGGCACTATCATATCCTACAGGCCCTGTGCATATTAATATTCCCATCAGAGTACCTTTTTATCCCGCAAAGGATATCCATCCGATACCTGAAAGGCAAGAAAAAATCATCCGGGCGACTCGACCAAACTACACATTGCCCAAACAAGACATTAAACGGCTAAGGGCAAAAATAAATCAGTATAAAAAACTATTAATTATTATTGGGCAGCAAGAAAGGCATGGTAATACATATTTGCGTACACTGGATAAAATATCCCACCCCGTCCTGTCTGATATTATCGGTAATGGACACAGTATTAGAGAAGCCATCCGCTACCAAGATGCTTTTTTACAAAATATAATCACAGAGGAAGCTAAAATTTTGCAGCCCCAATTATTAATCACTTTTGGCAGGTCTGTTATTTCTAAAAACCTAAAATTGTTTTTGAGAGAATATCAGCCAAGAGAACATTGGCATATACAGCCCGCCGGACAAGCCGCCGACAGTTTTCAGTCCTTGACAGATATTATCAGAACCACCCCAAATTATTTTTTCAAAAAAATATTTGGTAAAAAAGAAAAAAAACAAGGTGATACGTCTTATAAAATAGCATGGTCAGAGCATGATAAAAAAATTAAAAAACTTTACAAAAATTTTTTCAACTCACAGGACTTCAGCGAACTCGAGGCTGTTCAATTAACCATTCAACTTCTTCCGAAGAATTGGCACCTACATCTCGCCAACAGTATGTCGGTTCGATATGCCAACTTAGTGAATGGGCTGAACTCCAAACACATAACCGTCTTTGCTAACAGAGGAACTAGCGGTATTGATGGAAGTACTAGCACTTTTATGGGGCATACGATAGTGTCTGAAAAACAACATTTACTCATTACGGGCGATATGGCTTTTTTCTATGATCGCAATGCTTTCTGGCAACAATATATGGGTAAGAACATTAAAATACTATTACTAAACAATCGGGGAAGTATAATTTTTAATCTCATCGACGGCCCGAGTTCATTACCTGAAGGAAAAGAATATTTTATCACACAGCAAAAATGCAATGCCGAGTTATTAGCCCAAGAATACGAACTATACTATCAGGTAGCAAGCAATAGAAATACGTTTAAAAAAGCATTAAGAGAATTACTTCACAGCAAGAAATCCTGTATTCTCGAGTTGCATACAAGTATTGACACTAATACAAAAGTATTTAAAAATTACCAATATGCTGTAAAGTGCAGCAAATAAGACATAGAATATTAGCAGATTAAAAATAGCCTTGTTTTTTTCTATCTTCCATAGCGGTTTCGGATCTTTTATCATCAGCTCTGGTGCCGCGCTCGCCTTTTCGAGTGGTAGCTACCTCAAGAATAATTTTTTCTAATGTATCGGCTTCCGATTCTACTGCTCCGGTAATGGTCAAGTCACCGATGGTTCTAAATCTTACCGTCATAACTTCGGGTTTTTCACCTTCTTTTAGTGTTAAATATTCTGAGTATGATAAAATTGTGTCTCCCCTTCTGATACACGCTCTTTGGTGGCTAAAATATAGCATGGGAATATCAATTTTGTTGTGTGAAATATATCGCCAAATATCGATTTCAGTCCAATTACTAATCGGAAATACCCTGAAATGCTCACCAGCTTGTTTGTTACCATTGAATAGATTCCATAACTCGGGACGCTGATTCTTGGGATCCCATTGCCCAAATTCATCGCGGTGCGAAAAAAACCTCTCTTTTGCTCTGGCTTTTTCTTCATCTCTTCTAGCACCGCCCATCGCCGCGTCAAAACCGTGGCTTTCAATGGTGCTAAGTAAGGTGACTGTTTGTAGGGCATTACGGCTGGTGTGCAAGCCAGTTTCCTCTTTTACTTTGCCACTATCAATGCTTTCTTGTACCGATCCTACAATTAGCTTAACACCTAATTTTTTTATCAATTGATCCCTGAAATCAATCGTTTCTGGAAAGTTATGTCCCGTGTCGACATGTACTAATGGAAAAGGTATTTTGGCAGGGTAAAAGGCTTTTTTGGCTAAATACGTCAATAAAATAGAATCTTTGCCACCTGAAAAAAGTATGGCAGGATTTTCAAACTGGCAGGCTACCTCCCTAATAACATAAATAGCTTCTGATTCGAGCTCATCGAGGTGAGTTAGCGCGTAGTTACTCATCGGATTAAATTTATATGATAATTTTTTTACTTTCCCCTTCCATTAGTCCTTATAAGAGAGCTTAATTTTAGGCAAAAGAAGCTGCAATAATTGTTTTGTACATGCTTGCTCACTTTGTCTGTCAGTGTGAATAATAATATCGGGTTGTTCTGGAGGCTCAAAAGGTGAGTCAATCCCAGTAAAATTTTTAATTTTTTTATCTCTCGCTTTGGCATAAAGCCCTTTCGCATCGCGCTTTTCGCAAACTTCAAGTGGGCAATCAATGAATACTTCTACAAAATGATCTTTTCCAACAATATCTCGTGCTTGTTGTCTATCTTGCCGAAAAGGTGAAATAAAAGCTGTGATGGTGAGTACACCGGCGTCCTTCATCAATAGAGCAACTTCTGAAATACGTCGGATATTTTCTCTTCTATCAGCATGAGAAAAGTTTAAATCTTTGTTTAAACCCGCTCTGATATTGTCGCCATCAAGAATATATGTATGTATATTTCTTTCAAATAGCACCTGCTCGAGTAGGTTTGCCAGTGTAGATTTTCCCGACCCTGAAAGCCCCGTAAACCATACCACCAGTCCGTGATGCCCTTTATGAAGGTTTCTATCTTTTGCTTGTATTTTATGTGAATAAGGGATGATATCTTGCATTATGGGAAAATAATTTTGATACAATTATCTAGTTATCAGCAAATTGTGATAAAAAATTTTACATTTCTACCACTTCACCTAAAAGCGTGGCAGAACTGCACTCATACACTTTCACGAATACATACTCGCCCTTTTGGTGCTTCCCTCTGGGAAAAATGATGACCTTATTGGCAGAATTTCTACCTTGTAAATCATTTTCAGAACGCTTGGAAAAACCTTCTATAAGCACTTTAAAAATTTTGCCGATATTTTGCTTATTACACGCTAGTGATATTTCATTTTGCTTGATAATAATTTCCTGTAAACGCTTCTTCTTAACCGTCAATGAAATATCGTCTTTAAATTTTCTAGCTGCTGATGTGCGGGGTCTTTGGGAATAATAAAACATATAACTGAAATCGTACTGTACGTAATCCATTAACGACAGTGTATCTTGGTGCTGCTTTTCGGTTTCGCCGCAAAAACCGGCAATCATGTCCGAAGATATGCCGCACTCACTGCCTAAAATACTGCGAATTGTATTCACGCGCTCAATATACCACTCGCGAGTATAAGTACGATTCATACGTTGCAATATCTCAGTATTGCCGCTCTGGGCAGGCAGGTGAATATGTTTGCAAATATTTTCATACTTTTTCATAGTATATAGCACCTCATTGGTAATGTCTTTGGGGTGTGAGGTAGAAAAACGGATTCTCAGGTCGGCGTGTATTTGGGCAGTCATTTCAAGTAGTTGGGCAAAATTAATGATATTGCTTTTCCCTGATTTTTCGATGCGTGCTTTGCCTTTCAAACAGCTTTCGGTCAACCATTTGTAAGAATCTACGTTTTGTCCGAGCAAAGTAATTTCGCGATAGCCTCGCTCAAATAATTCTCTGGCTTCTCTCACAATAGAGTATGGGGGGCGGCTCCTTTCTCTACCTCTTGTAAAAGGTACGACACAAAAAGAACACATATTATCACAGCCGCGCATGATAGAAATAAAAGCAGTTACCTTGTTGGCATTCAATCGAATAGGATTGATATCAGCATAGGTTTCTTCGCGCGATAAGAGGACGTTGATGCCTTTACTGCCGGCGTCAGCTTTTTGTACTAATTGCGGCAAGTGGCGGTAGGCATCAGGACCGGCTACTATATCTACTATTTTTTCTTCTTCAAGTAGTCGGGTCTTCAGCCGCTCTGCCATGCAGCCCAATATGCCGATGGTGAGTTCGGGTTTGCGTTTTTTTAATCCATTGAAATGTTTGAGCCTCTTGCGAATGGTTTCCTCTGCCTTTTCGCGAATTGAACAGGTGTTCAAAAAAACAAGGTCAGCTTCTTCAAGTTGGGAAGTAGTACTAAAGCCTTGTTCTTGCATAATGGCGGCTACAATTTCACTATCGGAAAAATTCATCTGACAGCCATAGCTCTCAATATACAGCTTGCGCCGATCGATTTGTAGGGCGTGTTTGCCCAATTGCATTTGGCAGGCTCGATTGGTTGTTTTATTTAGTATATTTAGGTCTTCAATTAGTTCGCTCATATTTGTGCAGCGTAGGTGTTGTTTTGGCGCAAAGATAGTGTTTTTTATCGATTCATATGTCGTATCGATAGAGCTTTCAGGAGGATTGTATTTACATCTTTGAAAAAAACATGCTAACAGAGTTATTTATTTCTATACCCGTTGCGTTACGCTGATAAAGCGAAATGATATTTTTATCCAAGAGGCTTCAGTACATATAAAAATATCATATTGAATATGTAGCTATCATGAGGGTTTTAAGAAGCGGGAATAAATTAAAATCTGTTCCCGCACAGTACCGGAAGCGGGACTTGAACCCGCACGACCTAAACGGTCACAGGATTTTAAGTCCTGCGTGTCTACCAATTCCACCATCCCGGCAAATATATACCGAAACAAAAATGAGCCGGCAGAAACCAACTCATTATTGTGAGCGAGAGACGGGACTTGAACCCGCGACTCCGACCTTGGCAAGGTCGTACTCTACCAACTGAGCTACTCTCGCCGAGAACTCTCTAATTAGCTGGCGAATTTAGTAGCAAAACCTGAAATTTGCAAAAAAAAAATAGAATAAATTTATTTACTTGGCTTGCTCTATTTCTTCAAAACCAATTTCAGTTTAGCATCGTTTATAAGAGTAAAATAACAAAACTATTTGTCATAAAAAATTATGCATACTTTAAAAAAAGTACAAACTTTGCCTATTAGTATTGAAAAAGCATGGAATTTCTTTTCATCTCCTGCTAACTTAAAAGAGATTACCCCATCGCACATGGGTTTTCATATTACCTCAGGTTATCAAGGAGAAAAAATGTATTCAGGAATGATTATTTCTTACAAGGTGAAACCGCTTTTGAATATCCCACTAAATTGGGTAACTGAAATTACACATGTTCAGGAGCCTTATTATTTTGTAGATGAACAAAGGTTTGGACCTTATACTTTTTGGCATCACAAGCATTTTTTGAAAGAAGTGGCAACTGGTGTAGAGATGACCGACTTGGTGCATTATAAGATACCTATGTCTTTGTTCGGTAATATTATCAACAGTATTTATGTTAGAGGAAGGTTAAATGCCATATTTAGCTATCGCTACCAAAAACTTACCGAGCTATTTCCACCTCAGAAGTAGTTGTTGTGTGTGATTAAAAAAACAAAACTATAACCGAAGAAGTTGAATTGAAATATTATTCACTTTTTACTACGCCTGAAAGCATCTTACTACTTCTATTAAAGTAAAAGTAAAGAGAAAAGAGGAGTAGGCTTTTTGAGTATTTTATTATAATAATTAATCTTAATCTTATAAAACTTAGAATTATGTCAAAGAAATCAAATCAGCGACCAAATAATGCTCCGAGTACAACAGGTAAACCTTCGGGAAAAGGAAGAGGTAATAATCCGCCAAAGCCGACAAAATAACTTACTGTTTGTAATACTCTAAGCGGATAAATTTTTATCCGCTTTTTTTGTTGCTAATTTTCATTTTTAAACACTAACTCACCGATTTAAACACTAGCTCACCGAGCTATTTCCACCTACAGAAGTAGTTGTTGTGTGTGGTTAAAAAAACAAACCTATAACCAAAGCACTAAAATGCCCGAGCCTTTCTACACAACATACTACCAAAACATTATACAAAAGAGTATGGGCTTTAAGTTAGTCTTGGGAGAAACAGGCTTAGGTAAAACAAGCGGAATCATTGAAACTGTTAATTAAGAATAAAGAAGAAAATAAACGATTTTTCTATATAGCTAACCGTTTACAGTTGCTTAATGCAATGATAGATGATTTAAAAAAAGAAGAAATTGGTTGTTGTTTGCAAGAACGTGATGGAGAAATTATTAAAAAAATCAGGAAAGAGGATTTTGAGACTATTTTGAATAATACTCATATCCAAAAATATACGAATAAACTTTATAAAGGAAATGTAAATTTTGTTAGGCAAAATTATTCCTTGCTTCAAGAATTTGCCAAAAAGGAAAATAATAGCTTTGCTAATGTAGCGATTACGGACTTCCTAAATGAGAAAGTGCGTCAGCAGAAAAAAATCAAAAAGCATATAGTGAGTTAATCCAAAACCGAACAATTAAAGCCCTTTTCCCTTATTTGGATTTTATTAGCAATCCTGCCGAAAAACGTATTTTCTTAGTTTCCTTGCAAAAAGCGTTCTATGGTTTTTTTGATGGAAAGCAAATTATAAATCTTTATAAACTCAAAAACAATAAAGAAAAAGAAGAAACAAATATCATTTTTCTCGATGAGTTTGATTTTTTGGAAAACGACCTACTTATACAAATTTGCAAAGATACCGTCATAGAACAACCTTTTAGTTTCATAGAATATTTTTATATAACCCTTACCAAATACAAATTATCGCGAGAGCATTTTTTGGTAAATCATCCTGAAATACGAGCAGAGTTAGACAATATCACAACAGAAATAAAGAAGCTTACTAAAAAATATGATTTGCCATTCCCACAAATCAATCATTTTCTTTGTAATGATACTCAGCTAAAAGGCACATCAATTTTTCAAACCCGTTACAGCATTGGCAACTTCCCTATTTTTCTGAACCACAATAGGAAAAACCATAAGAAAAAGAAAATCAATGCTTTTTATCTTGAAATAGCCAATGAGCAAAATAAGGCAAATGCGTATGTTTTATTGAATATTGTCAATCAGACCACATCAGCCATTATTCGCCTTTTCAAAAATTTAGAGTTTGAACATCCCGAAATCTATCGTGCTTTGGCAGAACACTGTTTTGGGACTTCGGATAAGTTTAAGCGAATCTTAAAACGAATTCGCCAACATCCATTTAGTCGAATTGCAGTAAGCACAAACGAAAGTAAATTGTACTACAATGGTTTTGGTTTATACGAGGTTTGCAATTTAGGTTATGCTACGAATAGTGAAGAAGTTGAATTGAAATATTATCACTTTTTACTACGCCTGAAAGCATCTTACTACATTTGACCAAAAACAACTTAGTTTTCGGATTATCTGCAACTGCGGAAATAAGCCGTTATGTTAAAAATTTTGACTTGGATTGGTTGCACAATGAATTAGGCAAACAATACTATGAAATTTCTGATAGTGATACTTCTCTCATTCAAAAAGCCAAGGAAAGTAAGTTTAATGCAAGGAAAAATCAAATACAAATACAAATTGCAGAAACCAATATTTCAGACAATATATCTCAATTGATTAATAGTTTTGTGCATACACATCAGCAAGATTTTGAAACGGGCAAAAGGCAAGAGTTTCGCAGAGAACGACTTATTCGTTTCTTTGTTACTTTGCAATGGGTTACTGATAATTATCAAAAAAAAAAATAATACGAACCTCTTATTTTTCAGTTCTTACAAGCATATTTTAAAACTTTTTCAAGATTGGAAAGAACCAGATAATAGGGATTACAGTATTGAAGAACTCAATAATTCTCTCAAAAATTGCTTTCAAATTCATTTTCAAGGCAAAGGCTTTATTATATTATTTTTTGATGCGAGTCAAGGAAAAGAAATTGCTCAAAACGAAAAAAAGCAAAACACTTATTATGAATTATTTTTGCAGGGCTTACCTGTTTTACTCATTACGACTTATCCCTCTGCGGGAAATGGCGTAAACCTGTTTTTCTACAAAGACCAAGAAAAAACGCAAAAAGCTGATTTTTCAAATATTCACTTGTTAGATAGTCCGTATTATTTCTTTAATCCGATTGACTATGAAAAAGATAATGAACAAACCAAAAATGAGAAGATAAAAGCAAATATTTACTATTTGGCGAGGCTAGAAAAGAATAAAATCATTTCTGAAAGGCAGTTTAAAACCTATCTAAGCAACATTCGTGATATTGCTCATTTCAATAACTATTATCTTTCTACTCCAGACAGACTTTCTAATCGTGTTTCTACCTACATTCAGGCATTAGGTCGTATTGAGAAATGAATATGCAGGTAATTCGTTTAGAAAATGAGGTCTATAATCAATTAGAAGATTTTGCGACTAAAGAAGATTTTGTTACAGTTTTCAAGCAAAATAGACCTTACTTTTCGGAAAATGTAAAGACTCTATTTAACCATATCCTTGAAAAAAAATTTGGTAGAGAATACCAACAAAGACAAGTGCAATGGGAGGGCTTAAAGACTACCAATAATAGATGTATTGCGGAAATTAAAAAGCTTTTAGCACAATTGAACTTGGTAAGAGAAAATAAGTTATCACAAGAAAGAGCAAGACAAATTCGCAAAGAGTGGCAAAATTTGAGGGAATATGCCCTGAAACAGTCTTTTGCAAAATTTGAAGAAATAGAAATTGATAAGAAAACAAAGAATGAAAAAAATGTAAGGGTTGCAATGGAAACTTTTGAATACAAGCTATTCAAGAAATACGCTTGCACCTTTGAAACAGACCTTTACGACCACAAAAATAAGTGTCTTTGGGTACAAAAAGAGACCTTAAACATAGTAACACAAGAGGTAAATCCTGATAGCAGTTTTGGAAAATGGAATTTAGATGGTGTGTTTAAAAATGTGCGAAACAACGTAATTTTGAGGGGATATTTCGATTTAAACCAATTTGAACAGGGCTTTTCAGGCAAAGGAATTTATTTTACACCTTATTTTTATCAATGTATTTTGGCTGGGGCAATTGGTGAAGAAGCGGTAAAAGCTGTTTTTCAACACGAAAAAATCAGCCTGACAGAAAACGAAATTGCAAACGAGCTTTTTGAGTTAATAGACCTAAGAATAGCAGATAAAAATTGGTACATCGATGCCAAAAACTATAGCGAACAGAGCATTACTCATTTTCAGTTAGCGGAAGATGATTACTTTTTCCATCCAAAACTCAATGCGGAAAGTTTCAAAGAAAAAGCCCAAGATAAGTTAGGAATAATAACAGACTTTCATCAACAAGACGATTGTAAAATTATTTATATCAATGCTTTTGGCAGTGGTGAAAGACCAAGCAATTACTATGATGAAAACTTTAATGACGTGGGTAATAATTTTGAGAAAGCAAAAATCATTGTCATCCAAAGTATGCTTAAAGCAAAAAAATCAGTAAGAGGAGTTAAAAATTACTCACCAGCTTTTCAATATTTTATTTCTGAACTTAAAAATCAAATAAATAATTGCTAAAATGTCTACACTTAAACAACACAATCTGCCTACCACTAACTTTGTTATCAATTTAGAGAAAATCAATCTTAATGCTCTGCAAGAAGAGTATCAACTTTTTGTAATTGAAGTGCCTGATAGTTTTAGGTTCTCAAAAGACAAAAACAAGTTTGCTAAACTTCATAACACCTACAAAGAACAGTTAAAACTGCCTTATTACTTTTACTCTTTTGCAAAGCCAAAAGCGTGTATATTTGTTTTAGCTGATAAATCTGAAAATCCCGAAAAATTCATCTCTTTACGTTTTGATTTTCTGAAAGGTGAAAAAGTTACAGCATAAGAGAACTGTGTACAAAAAGTAATCTACATATTTTAGCCAAATTGTTTTTATCGAGCTGGTATCATAAAGCACACCGAACTTGTCAAGGTGACTATTTTTATATTCACAGTAAAGACGATAAACAGAAAGTAACTGCTTTACTTGTAAAAGTCCAAGAAAGTAAAGACGAGTTTGAGATAAAGCCAAAGGCGAGTTATTTGAAAAAATTAGATAATAAGTTTGATAGCAAATATATCAACTCTCACAACTATTTTGAGCAAGTACAAGGCACAAGATATTTACGCCAACTCAAACGGAGTGAAATAGAACGACGATTGAAAAGCAAGCAAAACTTGAATGTTATTTTTAGAGATACGACCACTCAAGATGCTAAAAACTTGAATTTCGAACCACAAAGACCTTCTATTAAATGGTATGATAGCCATAAAACCAATAAAAATATCTTCCAAGGCTGCCGAAGCGAATTATTACGCAACTTTCAAAATAAGTTAGTAGCCTATTATAATGAAGTATTCGGTGAAGGCGTAGCAGAAATACGAAGACATTGTATGACCCAGATTGTGCCTATGGGACAGTCTGGTGACCATACAAAGAAAAGTTTACCTGCAGGAGGTTATGGGTTTAATGAGAAAACTTATGAAGGCACAGGCTTGTATTTAAAATTATTAGGTGAAATAGGTGTTTTAGATTTACGCCAAAAAGATGTATCTAATCCCAACGAAAACAATTTTCACGACTACATTAAGTTGCTAAACAGTAAGTACTATAAATTGTACGGAATCAGTTTTTCGGAAATCAAACGAGAAAAATTAGCAAACACTAAAAAAGCTATTCTTGTATTGCAAGATGTTGAAAGACAGATTTTTGAAAAAGGAGGATTTTTATTAGGCTACGAAGACCAAAAACGAGAACTTTATCAAAATTTTGCGAGTAAAATTCCAATGCAAGCACTCAATATTAATTTGAATAAAGCAGACGGTTTTAATTCGGCAGATACTTATTTTCAGTACAAAGCTTTCAAAATTGAGGACTATAAGCAACGTTTAGGTGTTTGTTTGAATGAACTTTTATTGAAAAAGTACATTATTGACAAATTGCCAATTTACAATGATGTGCAGGTAAATCATTCATTACCTTGTTTGCTAAATCTAAAATCGCTTAGAAATAACTTTGCTTATATGTATCAAAATACATTCATGTATGTTGATAGTAATTACGTTTTACAGTTTTTGAATTTGGATAATCCAAGCAAAAAACAAAAACGTAATGAATTTCTGAAAAATTGGAATATTGAATGGTTTGAATTTGAAAAGCAATTTGCAGAACGCAATTATACACAAGGCAATGAAGAAAAGACATTGGTCAAAATGAAAAATATGCATCTAGTATTTGCAAGAGGTTTAATTCTAGCCATTGAGGATACAGAAGAAAGAGTTTTGTTTAAAACAGAAGCAACACAAAAAAATGAAAGCCAAAGAACTATAGAAAGCAAAACCGCTTTAGAGCGGATTTACTTTTCTGAGGCGGAAAATATTTATACTGTTGGTGAAAAAAGTATGGGAATGTCAATGGATAAAAGCATAAAAGTCCGCAGATTACGCTACTATCAAAAGCCTACTGACTTTAAAATTGATGATTTACTGCAAACCCTATCAGTTCAATTTGTGAGAAATAAGCAATATACAGTTTATCCTTACTTTTTTGATTTGCTAAACTTATACCGAAAAGACTTGGAACAAGCAGAATAAAAACCACACACAACAAAAGCAAAAAAACATTTGGGTTTAGTTCGTTATCGAAGGCTTGTAACACTCTACAATCTATTTCGAGTAAATAAAGCAGGGTGCTTTCTCGTCCCAAACGTTTTTTAGCCAAGCCGATCAGGCAAGTCAATGTACTTGAGTAGCTAAGCCGAAATATTTTTATGACGCCCACCATCAAATGATTCTAATACCGATTAGGGTAATATCATCTCTTTGAGGTTTATCTTGCCTGTATTGCCTGAAAGCATTCATGATAGCATGCTTCTGTTTTTGCATATCTAGGTGAATATTTTCTTCTATCATATTTTTTAGTTGATTTCTGCTGAGTTTTTTTTCGTCCGGGCTGTTTTGATTGGTAATGCCGTCGGAAAATAGATATATCTCGTCTTGTGCATGTAAAATTAATCGCTTTGTTATAAACTTTTTTTCACCCTTGTGATATCCTCCTACGGACTTCAAGCTGCCAGAGAGGTATTCGAGTTTTTTTGAGTCCCTATTTTTGTAGAGTAGCGGTCGTTTAGCACTTGAAAAAGTCAATAAGGTATTGCTGTCGTCTTGTTTTTCAAAGCCACACAAACACACGTCCATAGATTCTGAGTGGTTTAATTTTTCTTTTAGCATACTTTTGAATCTGGAGTCAAATTCGCATATAATTTGGTGGGTATCGTGAATATTGCGGACGTTTACAATTTCGTGTAACAACATACTGGCTATTACAGATAAAAAGGCACCCGAAATACTTTCCCCCGTACTATCTGCAACAATAATAATATTTTTATCATTAGCATGCTCAACGGGGATGCGAGCAAACCAATACATATCGCCAGATACTTTGTTTTTAGGCTGATACCATACAAAACAGTCTTCAAAGCATAATTCTATATCACCTTCAAGTGGCAAGATAGCTCGCTGGATTTTTTTTGCAAAAGAGAAATACTCGTTCATTCTACCATTATGCTCTTGAATTTTTTTGTAGGCCTTCATATTAACTAATGCAATGGAAGCGTAGGAAGCTAAAGCGTTCAAAATTTTCTCGTCCATATTTTTATAAGCATTTTTCTTATTAGCTTGTATAATTAATACACCTATAACTTCATCTTCTGCTAATAGCGGTAAATAAATAGCCGAATGTGCTGTGTGGCTAGCCGTCAAATCACTGAGGTTGATATACTTTTTATATTCTCTCAAAAGGTCATTAATGATAAGGTACTCACAATTTTTTATACACCACGTTGCAAGCTGAGAGCTGTCGTGTAAAAAAATTTTCTTTCCCTTTATATATTTTCCATAAAGAAACTTTCCTTCAAAATCCAGTGTCTCTTTTTCTTCAGTTAAAACTCCGATAGAGAGAGATTGAATATCCATCATCTTCTTTAAGTGAAAATATAATATTTCCACTAAGTTTTTATATTCGAGGCTGCTGGTAGCTTTTTTGCCAATTTCTTCTACATATTTAATCTGCTTGTAAGTCTTCTCAATTTTTTCTTTTGTATGGCGTAATTCTGCATAAGCTAGCCTAAGTTGCTGATTTTTTTTCTTGATTTTGTTAAAAACCACATAATAAACAATGGCAAAATTCAGGATAAAAAACAATACAAAACCATAGGCAATCAATTTTCTCTGAAATTCCTTTTTGGTGGTTATTTTCTCTTGTTCAATTGTTTCTATCTTTTCTTTGGCAGCCATATTCAAAGAGTCTTTTGTCTGTATTTGTACTTGCATCTTTTTCATGATTTGTTGCAAAGTGTACTGCACGTCTTCGTAGTCTACTTCATTCTTGATGAGCTGATCTTCAAGAGAATAAATACTGTCTTGCAAGGTCGTATGTTGCGGGCTGCTCGTGTCGTAATTTTTTAATCGTTTTTTCAATATGTTAATTTGCTTTTCAATGGATATCCTTCTTTGAAAGAGAGCTTGCTTGCGATATTCTAAAGAATTAAGCATGAAGTTCAATTCCTGTCTACTGAAGGTAGTAGTATCTTGCTGGGATTTGAAAGAGGCTGCTAAGTGCTGGGCAGATAGGCTTTTAAAAGACTTACTAAATAGGATACTAGATTTGAAAGTAGCGACAAATAAGAATAAAAAAATAAAAAACCTCATAGACTATATTATATTCATTGAAAGGGCACGACCACTTAATTCTTTACTAAAGGCCAACACTAGAAAAACCAAAAGGGCTGTTTGTGCTGTGGTTTCACGATGAGGCACAACTGTTAGTTACATTTGGACAAAAAAATAATAATAAGCATACAAAATGACGGTAGCCGTGATAAAGCCACAAAGTCCGCCAGTGGCGATCCATTTGAGGCGTATGTTGGGCAAATCTTTTTCTATTGCTTTTGCCTGCATAATTTTCTTATCTATGCGAGCAAGCACTTCAATTTTTTGCACATATTCTTCTTCTTTTTCTTTTACTTTACCCATATAAGCCTTTATCAATTCATTGACCTGATGACCAATATTCTTGAGTTGGTTCATGGTATTTCTTAGGTCGGTATTTGCTATTACAGTGTCGGCAAAGCGTTTCTGTCTCGAGATACGTCTTTTCCTAATTATAATAAGGGATACCACCAAAAGAACACTTGCATATAATACTGTCATCAAGTTTGAAGGGGTATTCGCTATCGATTCGAATGCCTTATACCATATCGGGGGTACGTGTTCCATCAAATAAAGAATTAATTGATCAACAATTGCTCAAAACTTATTTTTCCACATCATCGACTCTATGGGTTTCATGGTTCTTTTATTGTATTTAGCTGTTTTTTTTTGCATGTAGTAGTTATTAATTTCTCCAGCTACTGTAAAATAAATAAGTTGCCCGATGGGCATACCTGCGTATATTCTTACTTCTTGTGTGGCAGATATTTCTAAAGTCCACGTGTTGCAAAAACCCACATCTCCTTTTCCTGCCGTAGCATGTATGTCGATACCCAGCCTGCCCACACTTGACTTCCCTTCCAAAAAAGGAACATGTATAAGTGTTTCCGTATACTCTTGTGTGACGCCTAAATACAGCGTTTTTGACGATAAAACATAACCTTCTGGTGGTATTTCAAATGTTTTTATTTTGTTGTGTTTTTTTGCATCTAATATTCCATCTTTGTATGTAGCTAAGTATCTGCCCAAGTGTACATCATAAGAATTAGTGCCTAAACACTCGGGATGAAAAGGCTCAATTAGGATGTTGCCCTGTTGGATCTCTTGCATAATTTGTTTATCGCTTAGAATCATGAATCGATGATCATTTAAGTATTTAATCACTATTAGATAGCACCGCTGGTATTTCAGTATATACAATCATTTTTTTGATTTTTTTGAACCGCAAACCACCGAAAAAGTCGGCATAACGATCGAGTTGTTTAAAATGCTGTGCTATCTTTTCTTTTCCGGTTTTGTAGTCTAAAATAATTAACTCATCACGATGAACCATCACTCTATCTGGACGCAATGTACCCATTTCTTTTCCTTTCGGAATTAATAGATCTCTCTCATTGTATATTTTGATGCCACTACCTTTGCTGAAAAACTCGTTGAGTTCGGGTAGGCTAATAACTTCTCGGATATTCTGCTCAAAAATCTCTCTTTCATGTCCTGCGATAAGCCCTTGCTGGATGAGAGTTTGGATAGAAAAACTAATATCGTCTACATCATAAATATATTCAAAAGCCTTATGAATAAGTATTCCGCGAACTCTGGGATTAAGTAAAGTTTGCAAATTCATTCCACTAGAAGACAAGCCCGAGTTTCTTCGGAAGATGATTTTGTGGCGCGATGGCTGATGTAGAAAGTTTTTTATATGTTTTTCTGTTGTCACAGTATTGGTTTGCTCACACGATATTTTTTCAAATTTACAAGAATACAAGTCTGACACTTGGTAAGTATAAGTTTTTTTTTCGATAAATATTTCTTCTTTTTGCTTATCAATATTTTTTTCTTCTTCTTCTTTCTCTACGAAACTGTTGAGCAGCCAAGCGATACTGCCTTTTTTACTACTACTCTTGTTGTCGGTTAGTATGAATAATCTTTCTTCTGGACGCGTTAGTCCTACATAAAGCATATTGATGACATCGATGACTTGTGCTTGTTCTTCTTTCAGGAAGTCATCTTCAAAAACAGTGTCTTTAAGGATTTGATTGTGGCTAAGTATCAGTGTCTTTAACTCCTTAAATTCAGTTAATTTAGCAAATTCAGTGCCTTTAGATGCTTTCCACAGCTTTACCCTATTGCCTGAAATATCCCAATCGGCAGAAGCGAGAATAACAATCGGAAACTGTAAACCTTTAGATTTATGAATAGTCATGATTCTGACAGAATTGCTACTTTCAGGCGCGCTAACTGAAATTTTTTCTTTTTGATGCATCCACTCTTCGAGAAACTCACCGATATTACTTCCTTTTTCTGTAGTAAATTGAAGGGTAAAATCAAGGAATTTTTGCAAGTAAATCTGTTGTGCCTCACTTTTACCTAAGTGAAAGCAACTGACAATTTCTTCTACAAGCTCTACCAGAGAAAGTATATCCGATTTTTGTATGTCAAAAGCATAGCCAAAAGTATGATTGAACAAACCGATTATGTCTTTCGCTTGTTTTTTTTCTTCCGTTTTTAACTCTGCAACAAATGCTATTAGCCTTTCAGTATGCTGGCTGTCTGGTATGTTTTTTTGTAGATATACGTCAATAAAATAGAAAATTTTAGCAATACTTTGTTCATCAATAATCTGATTGATGATTCGTAATATTTCGATGATAAACCCGATGACCGGAGAGGTGTTAAGTGAGAGTGACTCTGAAGAAGCAACCGAAATATTTTCGTTAAGTAGGTTTTCTGCAATAGCACTTCCTTCATCATTCTTTCTACACAAAATAGCTATTTCTCGATAGGCATATCCTTTTTCCTCTGTCAGCATAGTAATAATCTGAATAATTCGCCTGATATGTATTTGGAGGCGTGTTGCCTTGTTCTCGTGGTCTTGTAATGTATTAATTTGCACTTGCCCACCTCTTTTTTTTGCTTCTTTTTGTTCGAGTTCATTATAATAGGCTGCCAGTGCCGAATATTCTTTTTTGCTGTTAATGATATGCGTAAAAAAACGATTGTTAAAATCGATAATATGATGATAACTTCTGAAGTTTTTCTTGAGCGTTCTGATATTATTTTTAGCAGCGTATTGGAAAATACTCGCCTGTTCTGTCAACGGCGATTCAGGCAGTGCAGTGAGTACTTTAGGTAAGTTCACAATCATTTCCGATTTGCTGCCGCGCCATCGGTAAATCGCCTGCTTTGCATCGCCCACTATCATGCTCAAATGGCCATTATTGAGGCTATTGCTCACTAGAGGGATTAGGTTGTGCCACTGCATTTGAGAGGTGTCCTGAAATTCGTCAATGAGCAAATGTTTATATTTCTCACCAATACGTTCGTAAATATAGGGTACTGGTTCATTTTCTATGATTCGGTTGATTTTTCTGTTGAAGTCCGAAATATGTACCAGTGTTTTTTCTTCTTTGATCAGCTGCATTTGCGCATCTAACTCATTGAGTATGCCAAGTCCAAAAATTTCCTTCGCGAGCATTTTGCAAATAATGTAAGTAGATCCTTGTTTTTTTCTAATAGCTTCGATTTGATGAAAATATGTTTTGAGTTCGCTGGCTAACGAGTCAATAGCAGCTTTTTCCAACTCTGACGCTTTACCCCCATACCATTTGTCTTCTTCAATGGTTTTACGCACGTAGCTGTTGGGCGGTTTACTCAAATCACTTTTCAATAAGGCGTATCTTTCAAAATAACCATAAATACCATTATCACCGTAGTAAATGCTTTTTTTATCTAGGCCTCGGTGTGCAACGGCATCTAAAGCCCTTTGAGCAATAGGTTGTAGGCTTTCTTGAAAGTTGGTAATTTTTTTTCGTATTTTTTTATTTAAGCGTTCAAAATCTTCTGGGGACAGGTGTCTTAGTTTTCTAATCAAAAGGTATTTTTCTTCATTAAAAAGGTCTTTACCATAATTTTGAATATCTTTGTCAATGTACCAGGGTTTTTCATCGCTAATTTTACTACTGGCAAATGTGACGAGAAATTTTCCTAAAGCTTGGTTGCTATCATCGGATATGCTTTCCAGTAGTTTGTCAGTAGCTTCTTCTAGCAATAGTTCTTTCGCCATAGTAATTTCAAAGTGATATGGGAAGTGTAACTCTTTTTTGAAAGATTGTACAATTCTGTGTGTGAAGGCATCTATGGTGCTAATACTCAAAGCAGCATAATGGTGTAATATGTGTTTATGGATTTGCTCTGAACGTTGGATAAGTTCTTCTAGGGTGCATTTGGCATCTGTTTCTCGCCTTATTTCTTCATAAATAATTTGCAGCATTTCATCGGGTGCGTTTTGATTGCAAAGAGCAAATTTTTCTAATTGCTCAATAATGCGTTCTTTCATCTCATTAGCTGCGTCATTTGTAAAAGTAACCGCCAAGATATGCCTGAAATATTGGGGGGTAAATACTCCGTTATTGCCAGGACAGGTCAAGGCTAGTTTGAGGTATTCCTTTGTTAGAGTAAAAGGTTTTACCCGAACCGGCAGAGGAGCGATATATTTTGAGACTCATAGCCATGATTGCCGTAAATTAAGCGTTAAAGATTGAAAATAAAAATGACCGACTGAAAAGGCTAGTTAGAAGGTTTGCAGAAAAACAACTGCTATAAGCACAATAGGTACTCAAATATAAAAAAATACCTTTTTTAGGAGTAACAAAAAAATGCTATCTTACACAAGATATTTTTCATACGCTCATGATTGATAAGTAAAAAAATCTGTTTTTCCTAAATTCAGGGTTTTTTATTTTAAAAACACATTTTAATTATCTATTAATTTCCTAAAGCAACCGGGCAATTCATGCTGAGCATATTTGTAAATCGGTGGTGTTTCCCAATCTATAATATTCAAACATAGTAGTTAGAATTGATGTAAAAAAAAGCCACCTGAAAGCCTTTGCTCATACATTATTCGCGATTTCAAAAAGAAAAAATTGTAAAAAAAGTGATTTTTGGTGATCACCATTTTTCGGATTTCAGTACTATGGGTAAAAAGCAACGGAAATAAGACCATTAAAATAGAGACATAACCGTGTGTAAGATTTATTGAATGGATTATGTTGTTTGAATCTCTGCGTTATGTTTGCCGAAAGAGCCATGAAATTCATCTTTGTAATTGTATTATTGTTCAATCCTTTTATTCTCTCAAATTATGAATAGCAAATATCTAAAATTGTGTATTGGAAAGTAATGTTAGTTTCTTGTACTTTCTTATAGTGCTTAAAATAAGCTATTTACAAACATATTGATTTTAGATATTTTCTTTTAGTATATTGATGTTTTGCTTATTTTTGTTCCCATATTGTCTCTTAAAATAAAATGAGGGATAAAAGGGACAAATTAATTGATAGTTTTATGAAAACTAAAAAGCAAAATATCAGGGTAAGACAAAAGGAGTTAGCCAATGGTAACAAAAGCCTCTTT